>JAXGYA010000006.1:0-183430 GCA_040772505.1 Mariniphaga sp.
TTTCGGGCGGCGAAAGGAACTTAAAACTTTACAGCCGCTAAAAACCAGATACGAAGCAAGAAACTAAATGTTGTGCGGTCGGCTTTCCTTTTTGTCAGGCGAGTTTAACAAAGTTATCTTCAAGTTTCACGTTAAAATTTATTTCAGCATTGAGTGCCTTAAACACTTTTAAAATAGTGTCAATTGTCGCACTGTTAGCACTACTTTCAAGTTTTGAGATTTGAGCCTTTTGAACTCCAACAAGTTTTCCAAGTTCTTCTTGAGTTAAATTTCGTTCTTGCCTTGCGGATTTAATCATTTTCCCCAAAACATCCATGCGAAGTTCGTACTCGTATTCGTCACGTTCGGTTGTTCCGACTTTACCAATGTATTTATCTTTCATTTCGGCAAGGGAATAACTTTTTATTTTTTTTGTTGCCATTTTGTTTACTTTTTATTTATTGTCGAAATATTCATTTTTAATTTTTACTGCCCGGTCAATTTCCTTTTTTGGCACTTTGTCAACCTTTTTAATAAAACCGTGAGTCGCAAAAACCAAGGTTTCATTGCCGTCTGTTTTGTCCCAAAACGCTAAAAGTCTAATTTGAAGACCAGCGTATTTAGAGTCTGTCTATAAACTATAAATTGCTGATAACTAATGTCCCTCGAGCTTTGGGGTTATTATTTTTCTTAGTAATTTTAAGAAAAAAAGTACGATGAGGTTATTTGAAGATTTTAAGATAAAGTTTGGGAAGCCCGACTGGTCAAGGAGTCCGGAGTTGGGACTGATAGATACCATACTTGAACAACACCCACACCTTGTTGGGCTTTTGTCCGAAGATTTCACTATCGGCAAGAAGCCAAGTGCATTTGGGCGGAAAGATACCCCAAGTATGGAACAGATAGTCAGGGCTGCAATCTACAAGGAACTGAAAGGACTTGAATACAGAGAATTGGAATTTCACCAGACAGACTCGAGGATATGTGCGGCATTTTTAAAAATAGACGAACTGCGCCCTTACAGCTTCCAGGTGTACCAAAAATACATATCCAGGATTAAAGCGGACAACCTGCAAAAACTGCTTGTCGAACTGAACAAGATAGCGATAAGCGCGGGCATCGAGGACATCGAAAGGATAAGACAGGACAGCACAGTAGTGGAAACCAACATACACCACCCGACCAATAATTCGATACTCTGGGATTGCATAAAAGAAGCCTATCGGCTGCTGGGACATTTGAGCGAAGAAGTGAACGGGCTAAAATACCAGGACTACACGAAGCAGGGGAAGAAGACCTATTTCAAAATAAACAACACCAAAGGGGACAAGCGCAAAGACTTGTTCAGCAACCAGTTGGTATTGTTCTTGAAAACAATCAACCAGGTTTCCAACGTGATAAAAAAAAAGCCGTCCTTCGGCATTAAAGCAACGATATTGGCAACCCAGTTAGAGGAGCATATCGAGGTGATGCAGCTGGTATACGATATGGCTTACCTCAAAGAGATAAAAGGGGAAAAGGTGCCCAACGAAGAGAAAATATATTCCATCTATGAGCGGCACACCGACATAATAGTGAAAGGTTCCAGGGACATAAAGTTTGGGCACAAAGTCGATTTCAGCAGCGGAAAAAGCAACCTGGTCTTAAATTGCCAGGTTTTGAGGGGCAACCCTTCCGACAGCAAATTGTTTGCCCCGGCCATTGATGCGGTGATTGAAAATTATGGCAAAGTACCGCGCGATTGCACCACCGACGGAGGATATGCTTCTTTGGCAAACCAGTCCTATGCCAAAGGAAAAGGGATAATCAACATCGTGTTCAATAAGATTGTCGGCAGCCTTGCGAACATCGCCACCAGCAAGAACATGGAGACAAGGCTGAAAAAATGGCGCAGTGGCATGGAGGCTGTAATTTCCAACATCAAGCGCGGCTTCAACCTGGACCGCTGTACGTGGAAAGGTTTTGAACACTTCGAGGCCAAAGTCTTATGGAGCGTCATTGCCTATAATATCAGGGTGATGACGGGCCATGTGGTGAAGTTGCTGTAGAGGGTTTAACCGGCAAAAAATAGGAACCAGGGGAAAATTATGCCCAAAAATCAAGAAATGGGGCAGAAAAAGAAGGAAAAGCGGAAAAATAATAAAATGCAACGTAATGATGAATAATTTTACAACTGATTATGAACAAAAGCCCATAAAAAATAATCGAAGAGAAAAATAATGAAAAAATTACCGACTTTATGGACAGACACTAAATAGTCGGCATTACTGTCAATCGCCAGATTTAATAAAAAGTTGTCTTTTATGTCTCGGCATTGTTTGATATCCGAAGTTACACTATAAAGAATACTAAATTTGTCGATAAAATTGATTAGGTTTTTTATGTCATTTATCGAGAAGTATTTTTGGAATTTGGGTCTATCAGCTACACTTATAAATTCAGCGAATAATTCTTCAGAAAAAATCAGTTTTACTTTTCCTTTTTCTATGTAGTTATCCAGGAAACTGAAGTCTTTTGAAATTAGGAAACTAATCCAAATATTTGTGTCTAGAATTACTTTCTTACTTTTCATATCGAGCTTTTCTAACCGATTCAACTTCTTTTGTAATTTCTTCTAAAGAAGGTGCTTGGTCGGAATGCTTTCTTAGTTTCGTCAATAATTCTGTAAACTCAGATTTTACTTTTTCTTTCTTAATCCTAATTAAATCCATGTCTGCAAGATTTTTAATAATATTTTTTGCTTTAGGATTTACTATTTCAATTCTTATGGATTCCATATCAGTTTATTTTAAGTAAATATATGAAAATCTGATTAGTTAAAGAAGTCTTTGTCAAATGTGTTTTTTTTGTTTCATGCGCTATAACGTTTTGGGGCTTTGCGTTCAGGCGTTTTTGAAACGCAAAACTCTCAACCTACCACCAAAGATATAAATAAATACGAACTTACAAAATACCCACCGTCGCCCCGCCTGACGCAAAACCCTTGTTAGTGGTTGGTACTGCCACACAGATAAAACGCAGCTACGTATCCGCATACAATTTACTTTAAAAAGTACAAACCGAATGATTTTTTATTTAAAGGTCAGACAGGTGGTATTTACTCTGCAAAATCTGTACAAATGGTTGTAAAGAAAGCGGCATCAAAAGCAGGAATAAAGAAACAGGTAACACCCCATACATTGAGACACAGTTTTGCCACCCATTTGCTGGAATCGGGAACCGATGTTCGATTCATTCAGGAGCTGCTGGGTCATAACTCCATAAAAACAACCGAAATATACACCCATATCACCAATATATCAAAATCAAAAATAAAAAGTCCTCTCGATTCGTTATAGTATTTTATGTGGAACGTCTCTCCAGGAAAACTATCTACCTGTTTTTTTGCAAATGCTGCCTGTTTAGCTAAAACGGGCAAAAGAATTGTCAAAGAAGAATTGTCAAAGATTTTAAACTTATTCAACTATTCAACAACTTTTGATTTTCAAAAAAACCATTCCTCTCTTTTTCCCATTCAGATTTCAAAAAACAGCCCTCACCATCACCGGAAAATGATCCGATGGGAAATGTCCGTAAAAGACAAGCACTGAAAACAAGGGGCGCATTAAATCCCCTTATGCTTTCCCGCTGTGCTGCAAGGGTTAAGCCTAAATTGTTGTAAAACGTTATTTTTTGTTCGTTAGAACCTGTAATAATTTTTTCGGGTCTTGTCTATTGTCCCAAAAAGCAGTAATTAATATTTCCTCTTCCGATATCTTGTAATAAATACTAAAATTTCCAAGTGATGCTACTCGAATATCTTTAAAATCGGTTTTTTTATAAATGAATGGCGTATCTGCTATTTGTTTCGTTCGTTCCGCTACAATTTTAATCAGTTTCTTTGAGTAACTCGCTGATTTACTACGCTTAACCCAATATTCTAATATTCCAACGTACTGAATATCTGCTGTTCGTGTCCATTTTACATTTCGTTTAGCCATTCGAGGTTTCGTTTGTCCATTCTTTCTTGAGAAATCAACTGCCCATTTTTGATATCCTCTTCACTCATTTTCAACATTATTTTCTGCTCTTTAGTCAATTCGACTATTTCAGACTCCGAAGAGCTTGATGTAATTAGTTTGTCAAGAGCTACTAAAAAATCTTTATTTTTAATGGACATAATTTTGTCTATCAATACGTTCCGTATATTATCTACTGTTGCCATTTCGTTTAAAATTTGTTCTAAATATCCGAAAATATACTGGTTTTTCCTAATGTTGTACAACGTTATTTGAATACCAAAATTATACAATATTTCTTCATAAAGGAAATCACGTCAACCCTTCTTATTTCATATTTCCGCATCACCGAACAGATTTTTAATATTTTTAAGGCTTTTACTTACATGAGGATCTGTTTCAGTTGTTTTCGATGAACTACTTTGCTAATCTTAATCCTAATTTTATACCATAATCATAGGCTTCTTTATATTCCATAAAACTGAGTCTCTCTCTTAGGTCCTCATATTCAAAGGCTTTATGAGAAGGATAGTATTGATTCATCAGATTTACCAAAACATTTGGAGATAATTTCTTTTTTATAAATTCCAAAACCCCTTTAGTGTCTTCTAATCCACCGGGCAGCATTAAATGTCTGATCAATAAGCCTCTATAGGCTATATTCCCGGAATCTACTTTAAGGGCGCCTACTTGTCTGTCCATCTCTTCTAAAGCTTCTTTCGCTCTTTTTGAGTAATCCGGAACTTTAGAATACCTTTTTCCGTATTCGGTAGAAGAATATTTGAAATCCGGCATATAAATATCTATTACTCCTTCTAAAAGTCTCAGAGTCTCCAGACTCTCGTAACCTCCGGAATTATACACAATGGGAAGCTTTAATCCATTCTGAGCAGCCAGGTAAATAGCTTCCAGTATATTAGGTACAAAATGAGTAGGAGTGACTAAGTTTATATTATGACATCCATAATCGTTTTGTAACGCCAGCATCATTTGAGCCAATCTTTCATTGGAAACTATATCCCCTTCACCATGTACACTTAGTTTATAGTTTTGACAATAGACACAGCTCAAATTACAATATCCAAAAAACAGTGTCCCGGAACCTCTTTGCCCCACAAGAACACTCTCTTCACCTAAATGAGGGCCATAGCTTGATACTATAGCCTTGTGATTTGCTTTACATATACCAACTTCTTCAATCCGATTTACTCCACATTTATGAGGGCATAGATTACAATTAGTAATATGTTTTTTTGCTTCTTCTACTTTTTTTAATAGATCTCCTTTTTCTAATGCCATTAGATAATTAGGCTCTTTAGACATTCTCTCCTCCTTTTTTTTTAAAGTTCATACTCTCCGGTTTCTGTTCCTTCTTCAAGAATTATTCTCTTATTAGTGGTTGTATCGTAATAGTATTTTATCCATCGTTTTTGCAATATACAACAATACTCTGGGATTTTATAGTCATAGCAAATCCAAATTTATTCTAAATAAAAATGATGGATAAAATATTGTTGGACGATGCCGCTGGTTCAGAAGTGGGGGTGTGTTGATTTTGTTTTATGTGCCCTATGTTTTACATTATATATTATTTCAGATCCATTTTATCCATTTGATACTCCAACTGCTTTCTTTCATTTTCCAGGTAAACAGTCAGTAAATATTTTCCATTTTCCAGACGGTCAATTGCGGTCTGTTTTTCAATGACTCTTCCGGTTAGTCCGTTTTCCTGCAAAAACTCCTCATTTTGAGCAATGGCGTGGAGCAGCTTTCGGCGCGATTTTTTATCAATTCTGTCCGTCCAATATCCCGTTGGGCGAATTGTAAAATTTGAGTAATAATCGTCGCGAAGTGTAGCAGACGCATCAATGTTTTTTGATTGCAGAAACTGATTCAGGTAACGAAACAGGTCTTCAAGCTGATAGGCAGAATGGGGTAGCTTTCTGGTATTGTAGAACTGCCCTATTTCATCGAAAAGCTCAAAATATCGCTCTTTATATTCACCGGAAACCAACCTGTTCATTGTGCGTGTAAACCGTCCGCTGTTCCAGAATTTTTCCAGTGCGCGCTCGGCATCGCGAATCCGGTCAAGCTCCAGCTTTGAAATATTGTTATTGCTGATTACCTCGTAAGGCGGTTTTTCATCATAAACATAACCAAACGCCGATGCCCTTTTCCTCAGCGCCGTGCCACGAAGAAGCTTCAGAAAGCCCAGCTGAACCTCTTTTGCGCCAAGCCCGAAAACATCGTTAAACGATTTCACAAAACGCTCGTAATTTTCATGCGGCAATCCGGCGATCAAATCGAGATGCAAATCAATTTTACCGCCATCCATCAGCCGGCGGATATTGTGTGCCAATAGCGGGAAATCCTGTTTACGCATTACCGAAATGTTGGTTGGTTCGTGTGTGGATTGAACGCCGATTTCAAACCGGAAATAATTTTCCGGAACATTGTCATTGAGGAAATCAATCATCGCCTCATTCAGTAAATCTGCATAAATTTCAAATTGAAAGCTCAGATTGGGACGGTAATTTTTAAGCAGAAAATTGAAAACAAAAGCAGTGTGCCGTTTATTCAGATTAAAGGTTCTGTCTAAAAACTTAACCTGCCTGACATCGCTTTCAATGATATACTTCAGGTTTTCGGCAATGTATTCCTGCGGAAAATAGCGAACTCCCTTTTCCAGAGAGGATAAACAATACTGGCACCGGTAGGGGCAACCCCGGGAAGTTTCAAAATAGATCAGGCGGTTTTTCACCTCTTTTCGGTCTTCCTCCAGCTGATAGGGCGAAGGGTAGGAGAGAAGCTTTTCAATGTCAGCCTTAACCGTAATTTTGCTGATTTTTGTTTTCGAGGAAACACCGGCAATTTCAACTTCCTTTTCATTTTTCAAGGCATCCAGAAGCTCACCCAAAACAAATTCTCCTTCGCCACTGACCACATAATCAATTTCCCAGTTTTTTAGAAAATAACCGGGTTCGTAACTTACCTCTGGACCTCCGGCAATGATAATGATTTTGGGATTCTGCTTTTTCAGCAGTAAAGACAAAAGTCGGCTCTTTTCCGCATTCCATATCGAAACGCTGATTCCCACAACATCGCAGCCGGTTTCAATGATTTCACCGGAAATGGTTTTCACATCCTCTCTCAGGGTGTATTCCCTGAAAGAGATATCAAAACGCCCCTTGTTGACCACATACAGCCAGCGAAGCCCCAGCGAAGTGTGGATATATTTTGCATTAATTGTGGTGAGAATGGTTTTCATTCCTGATTAAATGATCTTGATTAAGTATATGTTTTTGTGCCGCCCTGCGGGCGGGTGTTTTACTTATCTCTTTGGCCGCAAGATAAATCTTACGGTTAATCACATGTTGTCCTACGGACAATGACTTTACAAAATTGCAATTTTTAAAGGTATTCAATTTAGTTGGTTTCAGCATTTTTAAAATTCTAAAGGCGACATTACTAAATCTAAAACCAAAGTGTTGAATTGGTCCATGAATCATACGCTTTGACCAAGCAAAGACCGGGATGATTGAAAATCAGTGCCTTGTCCGTAGGACAATATGTGATTAACCGCAGGCTTCAGCCTGTGGTTATGGTGCAGTTACACAATCAGCTGCCCGTAGGGCAGCACTATTCAATCAGTCAGGAAATACCGTTTGTCAATTTCAATTCCGTTCTCGACAATCAATCTGCGGTATTCATCCTTGAAACTTTCACTTTTATGATGTTCCCGTTGGTTCTTAATGTATTCAATTACTGATTCTTTTTCCTGATATCGAATAGTAAAAGCTGCATATTTTTCACCCCAAAACTTGAAATCGGGAAACTTATCTTTATTGTTCTTGAGCCAGGTATTCGCAGAAGTTTTAAGATTTTTCACAAAATCAGACAGCGCTATGGTAGAATGAATGCTAACCAAAATGTGTATGTGGTCGGTCATTCCGTTGATTCTATACAAAAATGATTTTTTGTTTTTGATATAGCCCCACATGTAGCGGTACAACTCTTCTGAATGCTCATCGGGAAGAACACTTTCACTGTATTTTGTCCGAATGATGATGTGGTGTAATGACTGTATGTAGCTCATAGTATATGTTTTTATGCCGCCCTACGGGCGGGTGTTTTACTTATCTCTTTAACCCTAAGATAAATCTTACGGTTAATCACATGTTGTCCTACGGACAAAGATTAGGTGAAATTATGTGTTTTTCAATAAAAAGGCACTTCGTACACTCATAAAATTCCCAATTTGAGACATTAAGGATAAAAAAATTAGAATATTCGAAACATTTGAATCGTATTCGCAAGATCCGGTATCCGAATTAAAAACTTGAAGTAGGTATGATTTGTCTGATTAACAAATTGTTAACAAAATATTGTTTCTGATTAACAACCTATATCGGATTCCATTTGTAATTTTGCAACTGCAAAATGGATATAAAATCCATGATTTTAAAACATATAAGAATGAAACAGTTAATCCGATTATTTTTTTTAGGCAGCTTCCTACTGTTTGCTACAGGTTTGAAAGCTCAGAAGCCTCAGATAGTGTTTGAAAAACTTGAACAGGACATGGGCTCTTTCAAAGAGTCCGACGGACCGCAAACCACAACTTTTAAATTTACCAATAAAGGTTCGGTTCCGCTTGTAATTAGTAGTGTACGTGCTTCCTGCGGATGCACAACGCCAAAATGGACAAGAGAACCTGTGGCTCCCGAAGGAACGGGTGAGATCCAGGTGAGCTATGACCCAAGAAACAGGCCGGGTTCTTTTAACAAAACGGTTATGGTGAGCTCAAATGCCGAAAACGGAACAACGGTGCTGCGAGTTACCGGTCGTGTCAACGAGCGGGAAAAAACGCTTGCAGAACTGTATCCACGTCAGATTGGTGTACTCAGGGCAAAAACAAACCACCTTTCATTTGCAGAGATCAGCCAAAATGAAGTGAAATCTCAGGATCTTGAACTGATAAATGATACCGACAAACCTGTTAAGGTTGGATTCCGGACAGTGCCGAAACATATTACCGCAGTAGCTGAGCCGGAAACTATTCCTGCTCACGGAAAAGGAAATCTGAAGGTCACCTATAATGCCAAAGATGCAAACACCTACGGTTTTGCATCACACCGGATTTATCTTTCGCTGAATGGCAGCAATGATTACAGCGCTTCCATCGGGGTTAGTGCAACAATTCAGGAAGATTTTTCAAATCTTACCGCCCAGCAGCTCCAAAATGCACCGGTAGCTAAATTTTCCGAAATGTCCTACGATTTTGGCGAAATGAAACACGGAGACAAAAAGGATCATGTTTTTACACTCACCAACGATGGCAAGTCGGAACTGATTATTCGCAATGTTCGCTCATCCTGCGGATGCACCGCAGTAGCGCCATCCAAAAAAGTGATTGCACCTGGTGAGTCTGCACCCATAACGGTGACTTTTGATTCGCGTGGGAAACGCGGGCGTCAGAGCAAAACTGTTACAGTAATCACAAACGACCCCAAAACACCCACAAACATGCTGCGTATCTCGTGCAACATTGTTTCTGAAACCTAAAATTTTCATAACTTACAATAATTCAGACGCCGCAGGAAAAATCCGCGGCGTTTGTTTTAACGAGTATATTTTTTTCAGAGAAAAATATTCTTCTTCAAAATTACCCGACCGGATTAAAATGGTATTTTTGCCTAATCGTTCAGGAAAAAATATTTAGATGCCGAAAAAAGAGAAACATTTTGAAAACAGTCCTGAGTTTAGGGGATTGAAAGTAAATGACGGTGTAATACATCCGGGGTCATACAGTAATGATTCCATTCAGCGGTTTCTGAGTAAAGAAAGGGGATTGTTGTCTGTGGATGAATATCTTGAGGGAATTTTATCCGGAAATATCACATTGTTGAGCAAAGCAGTTACGCTTATTGAAAGCTCCAGACCCATGCATCAGGAGATAGCGCAGGAGATAATCTCCCGTTGTCTTCCCTACAGTGGAAATTCCATCCGCATAGGTATAACAGGCGTTCCAGGAGCAGGTAAAAGTACGTTTATTGAAGCTTTGGGAAGCTACATCACCGGGCGTGGCAGCAAGCTTGCCGTTTTAGCAATTGACCCCAGCAGCGAACGTTCAAAAGGCAGTATTCTTGGTGATAAAACCCGTATGCAAAAACTTGCGCGCGACAAAAATGCGTATATACGGCCAAGTCCTTCTGAGGGGTCGTTGGGTGGCGTGGCGCGAAAAACCCGGGAGACCATTGTGCTGTGTGAAGCCGCAGGCTTCAATCATATTTTTATTGAAACGGTAGGCGTAGGGCAAAGTGAAATAGCTGTTCATTCCATGACCGACTTTTTTTTGCTGCTGATGCTTGCCGGTGCCGGCGACGAACTTCAGGGAATCAAGCGGGGTATTATGGAGATGGCAGACCTGATTGCCATCAACAAAGCCGACGGAAACAACCTTGATAAAGCCGGTATTGCACAAATGCAATATAGCAGTGCACTTCACCTTTTTCCCCAAAAAGAGTCGGGCTGGGAGCCTAAAGCATTAACCTGTTCGTCACTTGAAAATACGGGGATTACGGAAATATGGGATGAAATTGAGACCTTCCGGAAACAGACCAATGAGAACGGATCTTTCCATCAGAAGCGAAACGCCCAGGCTGCCTTCTGGATGCACGAAACCATTCAGGAACAGATAAAGCAAATGTTTTATGCTCATCCTGAAATGAAAAACAAAATTAAGCAATTTGAAAAGCAGGTACTCAACAATGAGGTAAGTTCTTTTGTGGCAGCAGGACAGTTGTTGGAAATATACAAAGTGCTGAAATAAAAAGTTTTATTAATTTTGACTTTCAAAACGGAACGTTTATAAACAAAGAGTTGAAGCACGCAAAAACAGAACTTTTCAGAAAGAGTCCTGTTCTATTAGTTTAATATTAAAATCAGAAAAAATGGATTACGATGTATTGGTTATAGGGAGCGGCCCCGGTGGTTATGTCGCCGCAATCAGGGCGTCTCAGTTAGGGCTGAAGACAGCTGTTGTGGAAAAAGAGAGTGTTGGGGGAATTTGCCTGAACTGGGGATGCATCCCAACAAAATCGCTGATGAAAAGCGCTCAGGTTTTTGAATATGCCAAGCAGGCTGTTGATTACGGCGTGGTGGTAAAAGGGGAGGTGAAAGCCGATTTTTTGGCAATGGTTAAACGCAGTCGCGATGTAGCCGACGGAATGAGCAAGGGTGTAAATTATCTGCTCAATAAAAACAAAGTGAAATCCATTGTCGGATTTGGAAAACTTGCCGGAAAAAACACGGTGGAAGTAACCGATGATTCAGGGAAGAAAAAAAATTACACAGCGAAACACATTATTGTTGCCACAGGAGCACGCTCGCGCGAATTGCCAAACCTGCCCATAGACGGGAAAAAAATAATCGGATACCGTGAGGCTTTGAATTTGGCTAAACAGCCCGGGAGTATGGTGGTTGTGGGTTCAGGCGCTATCGGCAGCGAGTTTGCCTATTTCTATCAGTCAATCGGCACAAAAGTGACGCTGGTTGAATTTATGCCAACCCTTGTTCCTAACGAAGATGAAGAAGTTGCTAAGCAGCTTGAGCGCTCATTCAAAAAAATGAAAATGACGGTGATGACCGCTTCAACTGTTGAGAAAGTGGATACTTCGGGCGCGAAATGCAAAGTTACCATCAAAACCAAGAAGGGCGAAGAGACTGTTGATGCAGATATCGTGCTTTCTGCCGTTGGCATAACCTCCAATCTGGAAAGCATCGGACTGGAAGAGATGGGAGTGAAAACGGAAAAAGGAAAGATAATCGTTGATGATTTCTATCGAACCAATGTGGAGGGAGTATATGCCATTGGAGACATTGTTCACGGACCCGCCCTGGCGCATGTGGCTTCTGCAGAAGGAATTGCCTGTGTTGAAAAAATTGCCGGGAAAAATCCTGCCCCAATTGATTACAACAACATTCCGGCATGTACCTACACCGGGCCCGAAATTGCGTCGGTGGGTTTCACTGAAGCCAAAGCCAAAGAGGCAGGTTATGAGCTCAAAGTGGGTAAATTTCCCTATTCTGCAAGCGGAAAGGCTAACGCAGCAGGACAAAGAGACGGTTTTGTCAAACTGATTTTTGATGCAAAGTATGGAGAACTGTTAGGAGCACATCTGATTGGTGAAAACGTAACAGAAATAATTGCAGAGCTGGTGGTTGCCCGGAAACTTGAAATCACCGGACATGAGCTGATTAAATCAATCCATCCGCATCCAACCATGAGTGAAGCTGTGATGGAAGCTGCTGCAGCAGCATACGGCGAAGTGATTCATATTTAATTGAACTTACGTACATATTGTTCCAAAATTTCATAACTCCCTGAAACTCAGAAGTAATAATTTTTTTATTTCAAAAATAATCATACTTTTGTTTAATAAAAATCAACTTTTGACCGGAAATTTCCTGTAAAAGATGAGTTTAAAAGTTTTCATTTAAAAATTTACCTGATGAAGAGAATTTATTTATTAGCAGCATTTATCGTATTAGCAAATATGGTTTTTGCAGGTGGTTTGTTAACAAACACCAACCAGAGTGCACAGTTTATCCGCATGATGTCGCGCAATGCCTCAACGGGAATAGATGCCGTCTATTTTAACCCGGCAGGTTTGATAAAACTGGAAAATGGCTGGCACTTTTCAGTTTCCAGTCAGACTATTTTTCAAACCAAACCGGTAGAATCAGAGTTTCCGCTGCTGAATGACGGAAATTATGAAGGGATAGTTAATGTGCCGGTTTTTCCGACAGGATTTGCAGTTTACAAAATGGACAACTGGGCTTTTTCGCTTGGTTTTGGTCCTAATGCCGGTGGTGGCTCTGCCGAATATGACCGTGGATTGCCCTCATTTGAAATTCCGATTACAAAAGTTGTTCCCGGACTTGCCGGATTAACTCAGATTGACCCGTCGTGGAAGGTCAATGGCTACAATGCAGATATCTTTTTCGACGGAAGTTCTGTTTTCTGGGGAATCCAGTTGGGAGCGACCTATCGCGTAAACGATATTTTCTCGGTTTACGGAGGGGTTCGTTACCTCCCTTCTAAAAACACATATGAAGGCGCAATTAAAAATATTCAACTGAAAGTTAATGACGACTATGTTTCCGCAGCACCCTGGATGACCGAAAAATCAGGACAAACTGCCACACTCGCGGGGCTTGCAAATGCAGCAGCAGATATGCCGCAAACCCTGCAACCGCTTATTGACGGAGGTGCAGCCAGTTTTACGCTTGCTCAGCTTGAATCAGCTGGATATATAACGAGTATGGAGCGTGTCGGAATTGAAACCGGTTTGCAAATGATGAAACTTCCTCCTGAGCAAATCAACGCAATGAACTTAGGAATGATTCAGGGCGCTTTTCAGGAAGCCAGCCCGACATTTCGTGCAACCGCAGTTCAGCTTAACGGTGTTTCCGGAAGCCTTGCGGAAACAGCCGGAATGTTGGGAGATAAAAATGTAAACACCGTTCAGAGCGGAAACGGATTCACTCCTATGGTGGGACTCAATATTTCACCGGTTGAAAACCTGAATATAGCCCTAAAATATGAGATGAAAACTGCACTTTCATTGAAAAATGAGCCGAAAGAGGGTGATAATTACAGCAACACCCTGTTTGGCAGTCAGGTGGACAGTGATATCCCGGCAATTCTTGGCGCCGGAGTGGGGTACAAAACCGGAATAGTTGAAGCTCAGCTCTCCTATAACATGTATTTCAACAAAGACGTAAACTGGGGTGTGAATATCCGCGACTATTCTGCCGGACATGATCCTGTAAGGCAACGTGAAATCACCCGCAATGGAGTGGAAGTGGGGCTGGGGCTGCAATTTGATGTGCATGAAAAATTTGCATTGAGTTTAGGAGGCCTTTATGGCGATATGGGCGTAGCCGACAGCTACCAGAGCGATTTCAGCTACACCAATCCATCGGTTACCGGCGGAATTGGGTTTGCATGGAAAATTACCGATGCACTAACTCTGGATGCCGGGTTTTCAAACACTTTCTACCAGGATGCAACAGTTTCGTTCACCGATCCTGATGTTGGAAACTATAAGGAACATCTGAAAAAAACAACCCAAAGCATTGTAGTAGGCCTCTCTTACAGTCTGTTTTAGATAACAAATTGAAGCTGGCAGCTTTCGGGAAAAGGCGTCTGACAGTTTTTAAACGATAGCAATAAAAACTAAATTTATTGGAAATGAACTGTTTGGCGCCTTTTGTATTTCAGAAAATGGGTTTTCCTTTAAATGACTGTAACCGGCAGTTTTTAGTGGCAAAAAACACTTTTCGGAGTGGCTCAATTTTTAAGAAATTTAACTTTCAAATTTTTAGTTTAATCAAAATGAAAAAAATATTAATTCTTGGCGGTCTGATTTTCTCTCTTGCATTTGCAAACTGCAGCAAGGAGACGGAAACGGAAAATGAGGTTGAAATCATTCTTACCACTCCCGTATGGAAAGCCGATTCCTTGCTTGCCAACGGCGTGGATGCAAGTGGTTTCGGACAGTTGCTGGAAAAATTCAAGGGCGAAGCCAAATTTAATAAGGATTACACCGGTACTTTTGGAAAGTATATCGGAACCTGGTGGCTCTCAAGCAATAACACCCAGATTACAATTAAAAGTGACTCTTTACTAGTCCCTTTGACCTGCAAGATTGTGGAACTTATTCCCACATCGTTTAAAATTACGGCTGCTGTTCCCAATCCGGCAGATATTTCAACTCAAGTAAATATCAGAATGACATTTGTCCCGAAATAATGCGAGCTGTTTTCTGTATAATTTGTCTTTTCACTTCCCTGGTGGCAGTAGCGGCACCGGATGGAACAGTCCGGGGCAGAGTATTTGATGTGACCACCGGAATCGGTCTGGAAGAGGTGGATATTTTATATGGAAAAAATCAGGGAACATTAACCGGCAAGGATGGAGCTTTTTATATTGATGCTTCTCCCGGAAGAATTACGCTTACATTTCGATATGTCGGATATAAAACCGTAAAACGTGATATCTATTTGACCGAAAACGACACGATTTTTCTAAATATTGGACTTGAGCAGGAAGTGACAAATATTGAGCAGGTAGTAGTCAGCGCTGGACGCGTGGAACAGCGTATTTCGGAACTCTCTGTCTCCATGAATGTGATAAAGCCCGGGTTTCTTTCAGAAAATCATATATTCGACACCAGAGAGCTGATTACCAAGACTTCGGGAATTGAGGTGATGGATGGTCAGGCTTCTGTTCGCGGGGGGAGCGGATTCAGTTACGGTGCCGGAAGCAGAGTGCTTGCCCTCATTGACGGACTGCCGGTGATTTCTGCCGATGCCGGGAATATTCGCTGGCAATTTCTGCCCATGGAAAATATTTCCCAGATTGAAATTATCAAGGGAGCTTCTTCTGTAATTTACGGGTCATCGGCACTTAACGGCGTTATTAATTTCAGAACTGCAGATGCACAGGAAACCCCGTCAACCCGGTTTTTTGTTGAAACCGGAATTTTCGGAACCCCGTCAAACAAAGAGTGGAAGTGGTGGACTACACCGCGGACTTTTATGAGCTCATCGTTTTCGCATTTGCGAAAACTGGGAAACACCGATCTGGCAATCGGTGCGTATCTACTGAATGATAACGGATATCGGAAGCTGAACAGCGACAGGCTTATGCGGCTGAACCTGAAGCTGAAACACCGGAACCGGCAAGTGGACGGTTTGACATATGGATTGTCATTAAATGGCGGAGCCAATGAAAAAACAGATTTTATTTTGTGGGAAAATGCAACCGACGGCGCGCTAAAACAGCAAGAGGCAACAGCTATTGAACTGCGCGGGAATTTCTTTGCCTTAGACCCGTTCGTTTCATTAAAAAAAGGAGATAGAAACGAACACGATTTCAGGGGGCGTTTTCAGTTTTCCGATAATAAATATCCTCATTCTGAACAAAATGACAGTGAAACATTCAGCTTTTTTTCAGAATACCGGTTTTTTTTCAGATTCAGCAATAAGCTTAGTCTGAATTCAGGTTTGTCTCAAAACCTTTCCCGTGTACATTCCAGATTCTACGGCAATCATAACGGATGGAATGCCGGAATATTCAGTCAGCTGGATTATGCCGCTTCCCGCCGGTTACGGATTACCTCCGGCATCAGAATGGAGCAGAACCGGCTGGATGGCGACTACGACAAACTGATACCCTTGTTCAGAGCGGGTCTGAATTTCAGGGTGCTGGACTACACTTTTATCAGAGCTTCCTATGGGCAGGGCTACCGTTTCCCTTCAATAGCCGAAAAATATGCCGCAACTGCACTCGGTTCCGTTAAAATTTTTCCCAACCCGTTTATTAAACCGGAAGAGGGATGGAACACAGAAGTCGGAATAAAACAGGGTATCATCATCGAAAATTTCAACGGGTTTTTTGATGCAGCCCTTTTTTATCTGCAAAACATCAACATGATTGAGTATATTTTCGGAATATATCCCGACCCCGGCGCAGAAACGTTCAGTTTTGGCTTCAGAGCGGAAAACCAGGAAGCCTCAAGGGTTTACGGAAGTGAAATACAGTTTGCATTGACTGGCGTAACAGGCAAATTTACACACAACTTCAGCGGAGGATACACATTTATGTACCCCGTTGAATTTAATCAGGTTACAGGCAAAAACAGCGATGTGATGCTGAAATACAGGCGAAAACATTCTGCCGTACTCAATTTTTCAACAGCCTGTGGAAAAACCGAATTGGGAATCGGTATTTATGCAAAATCGAAATTATTAAACATCGATGATGTTTTTCTAAATGAACTGACCCGGGAAAACCTGCTGCCCGGATTTTACGATTACTGGATTCATAAGAATAAAGGATACTGGCTTACAGATGTCAGTTTAAAGTATTCAATAAACTCAAGATACGATATCTCCTTTGTTGTGAAAAATGCAACAAACACCGAATATATGGGACGCCCGGGAGATATTCAGCCTCACCGGAATTTCAGCCTGAGGTTTAGCGGAAATTTTTAACAGAATTCAATTATACCGGATTTTTCACCGTTCCCATAAACAACACAGCGCCGGTGCTTTTTTCGGTTATTGCATACATAAACGGACGGTTCACAATAAATGGAATGTTGCCACCGGGACCTACTGACGTATAGTCGATTGCCACTACGGTAACTGCAGCAGCTTCAGTGCCTTCTTCATCCACTTCAATGAATGATTTGTGTTTCACATAGTCGATGTACAGATGCCCATTCCTGTTGATTCCTGTAAAATCGGCGTTATAGGGAGAAAAAGCCAATTCCATGCCCATTTCAGACAATACATCATTTAATTTTATTTCGTATTCATATTTAAATTTTGGGAACTGAATGTTTACGTTTTGTTCTGAAAAATTTTCCATCCAGGTTTCCCAGTTCTCTTTATTCAGGTTATCTGTAATGTCTTGCAACGTTTTATCTGTGTGAGGCAAAAAAACATACATATTAAAGTTCCCTTGCCCGTATGGAAGTCTAATGGCGCTGAACAGTTCATTTGAAGCAAATAATGCTGTATTGGTTTGTTGCATAAAATCGGCTTGAACAGTGGAACCATTTTCGAGATAAAAATCATTTTTCACCGTATTTTTTTTCTCGAATTTCGACTTCCATGGCCCTTTAAAGTAAATAGCATTCAAAAGAAACATTACCTGTTCGCTGGTAATGTTATCCAAAATGGTTTTAATCTTGTCATTTGTTTTACCGGCTACCCAGTTGTTAATGGTTTTCACAGCATTCGGTGAACCAAAATCGAGAGCCGAAACTTTGGCATCGTAATAATTATTATTGATGGAAACAAAATCTTTTTCCACCTGAAAACCTTCGCGATAGAAAATGGCGTTGGCAATTTCAAGGATAACTTTTTTGTCGAGATTCTTCAGTGCCTTTACCAGTGTTTGATATGATTTATTTATTTCAACGGGAGTTAACCCGTAAACTTTCAGTGTCTTCTCCATGGCTGTTTTGGTCTCGCCGTTGGCGCCGTTGTAGGTCATGGCAAGCGCCAGGCTCACACTGAGCGGCGAAACCATGATATTATCATGCTTGGTTTCCGAAGAAAATACATGCTGGTAAAGCTCAAAGCCAAACTCATTTTCAGCCTCAATCAGTTGTGCCGACTTTTCATCCAGTTCGATGACTTTGTTTTCATACGGTTCCATGTCGTCTTTCTGGCATGAACTAACCGTGACCAGTAAAAACGCCATAAAGAGTGAAATCATTATTTTCATAGTAT
The DNA here is from genome assembly GCA_040772505.1 of Mariniphaga sp. Classification (GTDB taxonomy): domain Bacteria; phylum Bacteroidota; class Bacteroidia; order Bacteroidales; family Prolixibacteraceae; genus Mariniphaga. The sequence continues at coordinate 18,291 of JAXGYA010000006.1, forward strand.
TCTGTTTTTTATTTTTTTGAAGATAACAATTACATGATACTTTTTAGCATAAAAAGGTTGCGTGAATCATTAAGTTTTTTTTCAACGCAACCTTTTTGGGTGTTATTGTATCTATCCGGTGTTTTGTGGCAATTTGTATATTGAATTTAAAATAAAAAGAAATTGTTCAAGGTCAATAAACTAAATAAAAAAGTCAGGAGGTATATGCGAAAAGCATAGCAAAATTTATCCTTACTTTTGCAGAAAATATTCGCAAACTTGATTTGGAAGATCTGAAACAAATTATAAACGAATGTGCCTCGGGTAATGCACGCGCACAGGAAAAGCTTTACCGGATGTTTGCACCGAAAATGTTCGGGGTCTGTTTGCGCTATGCAAAAGACCGCAGCGAAGCAGAAGATAATCTGCATGATGGATTTATAAAGGTTTTTTCAAATATTAAGAGTTTCAGACACGAAGGATCTTTTGAAGGCTGGATGAGAAAAATTATGGTGAATGTATCGTTGGGAAGACTACGTGAAAAACAAGTTCTTTATACGGTTGAAGATATCGGGGAGTATGACACTGCCCCGGATACCAATAATATTTTGGAACAGCTGGAGGCAAATGAATTGCTCAAGCTGATAGAGGAACTTCCGCCGGGCTATCGAGCGGTGTTTAATCTCTATGTTATTGAAGATATGAGCCATAAAGAGATTAGCGAAACCTTGGGATTGTCGGTAGGAACATCCAAGTCGAACCTTGCGCGGGCAAGGGATATTTTAAAGCGTAAAGTCAATGAGCTTTACGGTAAAGTGGAATCAAAAGCAAATTGAATTGCACAATGAGAGATGAGTTAAATATGGATAAAATTTTTCGGGAAAAGCTTGAGGGTTTTTCGGAAGAGCCGCCCGCTTTTTTGTGGAACAGCATCCGGGCAGAACTTGCCGGAAAGCGCCGCAGAAAAAGGGTTATCCTGTATGGCAGGGCAGTGGCGGCTGTTTTGCTGGCGCTGGCATTTGTTGCCGGCTGGTATTTTTATGATACGATCCAGACAACAAAGCCCCAAATAGCCGAAATGAAACCGGTGAAAACAGAAGTTTTACCGGAAACCAAGGAAATTGCAGCCACTGAAGCAGCTCCTGATGATTCACCCGAAGTCGATGAGAGCCAAATTTCCGGGCAACTACTGGCAGATGCGGAACCGGCAGGAATGGTTGCTGAAAAGGTAGAGAAAATTGATGAACCTCAGATTGTTGCAGAAAACAAGATTTTGCCCGGATATGCAGATTTGACAGAATCGCCTGAGCTAAAAGAGATTGCATTGTTAGAGCCGGAAATTTCAGAAAGGGATAAAATTGCTGAAACAATCAAGATTAAAGAAGAAGAAACGGAAGTTATTCCGGGAGAGTGGGAGAGGGATTTAATTGCAGAAAATGCACACGGGCATTCAGTATCAGCAAAAAAGGAGAATACCGGCTGGAAGTTAGGTGTGAATGTTTCACCGGGATACTCTTCATATTCATCGAAACACGATGCCTCTTATGCCAGAAATATGACTCATCAGGCAAATGAGGGAAATACTAATGTGAGCGGAGGAATTTCAGTGCAATATAAAACAGGGAAGAAAGTACGGCTCGAAAGCGGGATTTATTATGCACAAAACGGGAAACACTCGGGTTTTTCTGCAATGTTGAATCCAATGAAACCGCAGAGTGAAATGTTCTTTGCTTCCGGAGATTTATTTTTTAATACTCCGCTTAATCTTGAGGAAAATGAATTGATGATGAACAGTATTGCCGGGGTTGTTGAGTTTAAGAACCTTCCAAGAGGAGCTGAAGTTGCGGCAGAAATGGAAACCATGATGAAGTCTGAAACAACCTTGGTTACTGAGGGAGAACTTTCACAAGTGTTTGAATTTGTAGAAATTCCTCTCTATCTCCGGTATTTGATTTTTGACCGGAAAATTGGGGTTGAGCTGATAGGCGGGGTTAACGCCGGGGTTGTGGTTGGCAACAATGCCTATTTCGACAATGAATTCGGTATTCAGAATGTTGGAAAAACCCGTGATATTTCAAAACTGAATGTGCTGAGTACCATTGGGGTAGGAGTGAACTATGCGCTGAGTGAAAATATCTCCATAGCTGTTGAGCCCCGTTTGAATTACTATTTAAACTCAATAAATCAAAGCCGGGATGTCGATTTCAGACCATACAGAGTTGGAATTTACACCGGTTTGTATTACGAGTTTTAATTTTCTCGAACCACATTAGGCACAATAAGCTTAGTTCAGCGCTTCATACAGGATTTCCAACGGATGTTTGGCATTTTTTCCGGCGCCGTCTTTAATCTGGTGGCGGCATGAAGTTCCGGGGGCTGCAATGATGCAATTTTCAGCAGCTTTGCGGACAGCAGGAAACAACACCATTTCACCGATTTTCATGGAAAGCTCATAGTGCTCTTTTTCATATCCGAATGAGCCCGCCATACCGCAGCAACCCGATGGAATCTCCTTCACAGCATAGTTTTTCGGGAGCGAAAGCATCTTTATGGTGGGCGCAGTGCTGGCAATCGCCTTTTGCTGACAGTGCCCCTGTAACAGAATTTCTCTTTTTTCGGCAGTAAACCGTTCCGGAGAGATGTTTCCCTTTTCAATTTCTGCCGAGAAAAACTCTTCAAAAAGCAGAGCATTCTTTCCGAGTTTTCTTGCGGCTGGTTGCAACTCCTCATCTACCAGTTCAGGATATTCATCCCGGAAGGTTAGGATGGTTGAAGGCTCAATGCCCACCAGCGGCGTTTCTTCCGAAATAATATCCCTTAACAGATTCACATTTTTTGTTGCAATTTTTTTGGCTGTGCGAACCAATCCTTTGGAAAGGAAAGTTCTTCCGCTCTCTCTGTGCTTTGGAATCTTTACTTCATAACCCAATTTAGTGAGCAAAAGGATAGCCTTAATCCCGATATCGCTCTCATTGAAATTGGTGAATTCATCATTATAGAGATAAACTCTTTTTTTGGGTTCTGCTTCAGGTCCCGGAATGTTTTTTCCGGTTTGGCTTAACAGTGTTTTTTTGGACAAAGAAGGCAAATTTCGCGGGGCTGCAATGCCAATAGCCTTTTTAAACAGGGAAGTACGCATCATAAAGTTGGCTACAGGGCGAACCCACATTGCCATGCGGTTGAGTTGCGGCAAATAGGCAATTAACCGGGAGCGCAGCGGAATGCCATGAATATCATAGTATTGCTGCATGAATTCGGCTTTCAGCTTGGTCATGTCCACATTTGAAGGGCATTCTGCCTTGCAGGCTTTACAGGAAATGCACAGGTCGAGAATCTGATAGATTTCCTTCTGGTCAAAAGGTTTTTCCTTTTTTGGTGAGTATAGAAATTCACGAAGGATGTTTGCCCGTCCGCGGGTGCTTTTGTCTTCATCGCGGGTGGCCATGAAGGTTGGACACATTGTGCCGCCAATGATTTCGCTTTTACGGCAATCGCCTGAACCATTGCATTTTTCAATGCTTCGGAAGTAACCTTTATATCTTGAAAAATCAAAGACTGTGTCATATTCCGGAGTTGGTTTTCCGGGAATTACGCGCAAACTCTCGGTGATGGAAGGTGTGTCCGTAATTTTTCCCGGATTCAGAATATTGTCCGGATCCCACGTTTTCTTGAGTTTTTTCAGCAGTTTGTAGTTGTGTTCGCCCAGCATGTAGGGAATAAATTTTCCGCGTACTCTGCCGTCGCCATGCTCTCCGCTCATGGAGCCCCGGTATTTTTTTACTAATGACGCCACTTCGTTCATCAGGGTGTCGAACAGTTTGACATCGTCCGGATCCTTGAAATTGATCAAAGGTCTGAAATGAATTTCGCCAGTGGCAATGTGTGCATAGTAAACACTGGTAAGACCGAGTTTCTTCAGGATTTTTTTTAAATCGGCTATATAATCCGGCAGGTTTTGGGGAGCAACTGCGGTATCTTCAATTCCGGGAACACCCTTTCGGTCGCCCGGAATGTTAGACAATAATCCCAATCCGGCTGTACGTAGCGACCACACCCGCTTGATGTTCTCATCGCCTGTAATCAGCGGATAATGGTAGCCCAGTCCGGCTGCCCTTAGCTCCTTTTCCAGGGCGGTTGCTTTCTGCCTGAGCTCTGCCTCCGTTTCGCAGGCAAATTCAATCATCAGCATGGCGCCGGGGTCGCCTTTTACAAAAAAGCGGTTTTTGTTTTGCTCAATATTTTCTTTGGTGCATTGCAGGATAATATCGTCCATGAGTTCAATGGCTCCCGGATTATGCTTCAAAGCGATGAGATTGCCTTGCAGTGATTCTTCCAGTGTTTCAAAGTGAGCGCAAAGCAAGCCTATATGTTTGGGAGGAAGTGGAATGAGATTCAGTTTGATGCGGTGAGAAAAAGCAAGGGTCCCTTCTGAGCCTGCAAGCAGCTTGCAGAAGTTGAACGGTTCGCCGCCTTGGGTGAAAATCTCCGAATCCAGCAGTGCATCAATGGCATAGCCCATGTTGCGGCGTGTGATTCTGGGGTCGGGGAAGTTTTTGCGAATTTCCTGCTGATTTTCAGGGTTGGAGAGGGTTTCAAAAATATTTTCATAAATGGAGCGTTCCAGTGCATTGGTATTTCCGTTTAGCTTTTGGTGGAACTCCTCTTTTGAAAGGGATTTAAATTTGGTTTCAGAGCCATCTGATAGGATGGCGTCCACTTCAAGTACATGCTCGCGCACACTGCCATAAATAAGGGAATGGAGTCCGCAGGAGTTGTTTCCCAACATGCCTCCAATGACACAGCGGTTGGCTGTGGAGGTTTCCGGTCCGAACTGAAGCCCGTGGGGCGCAAGCATCAGGTTCAGCTCGGCAAGTACAACGCCGGGTTCAACAATGACATAGCGCTCTTCTGCGTTCAGCTCTAAAATTTTATTCATGTACTTCGATATGTCAACCACGATTCCGGGCCCAACAACCTGTCCTGCCAGTGAAGTTCCGCCGCCGCGCGGAATAACAGAAGTGCCGTTTTCACGGGCAAAAGCTATGATTTTTTTGATGTCTTCCTTGTTTTTAGGACGGGTTACAGCCAATGGTATCTCCCGGTATTGTGATGCGTCGGTGGAATAGAGAACTCGCTGGACATTATCGTTGAATAAATCTCCGTCCAATTGGGTTTTAAGCTGATTGAAAGCAGATTGCATAAGAATTCATTTATTTTGTTCCGTAAATTTAAGTAAAATTATCAAATCCAGCCCCTCAGCCGGTAGTAAGTTAATGCTATTATTTCCCGTGTGAAATTGACTTCATATTTCAGATGATTCCAAACCTGATAGCGCATCTGAATATTTTGCCCAACATCAGGAAGAATAATGTCTCGTCCGCCCAACTCACTGTCTATGAATTTTAATTCAGCTTCGGAAACATGTTCAAAAGCTGGTAGTGCACTGACTTTTTCAAATCCTACCTTTTGAAAACAGAGCACAGCCCGGCGGGTATGTTCCGGGGAGGTTATCAGCAAAATAGGCTGGGAAATATCAGTAATATCAGTGCAATTCAATGCCTGAGTGCGTGTATTTTTTCCCTTGCTTTCAAACAGAATTTTTCCGGGATTAACTCCGCGCAATGTCAGCTCTTTTTTAATGCGCTGCGGAGTGCTCAGGCTGTCGGAAACATTGCCGGGCATGGCAATAATGACTTTCGCCAGAGGAAAGTTTTCTGCAGCTTTTGCCGTAAACCAGCTTCGCATCAGGTTGGTTTCGCTGGGCATGCCTCCGCCTCCAAGCAGGATGATTGTGGCAGGTTTTTGGTCTAAAACAGTTTTACTGGTGCCAAGCCAGTGAATCCCCCAAAAAGGCAGCGCGGTGAAAGCAAGAATTAGGGATGCAATAAAAAATATACCCGTGAGTTGGATAAAAATTCGGAGTATCTTTAAAAAAACGGTATTTTTGGATTTTGATTGAATCATATTCAATTTAAATAATGCATAAAAATACGTTTAATCTTTAAACTACCATCGCTTTGAATAACGAAGTAAAAAACGAATTAATTCAACTGTTTGAAAACCATTTTCAGGAAAAAGTGGAAACATTTTCGATGTTACCCCCTTCAGGTTCCTACCGGGAATACTGCCGTATGGGTAATGGCACCCGTTCGGTCATTGGTGCATTCAACGCCGATATTAAGGAAAATACGGCTTTTCTCTCTTTTTCCAGCCATTTCATACAGAAGGGATTACCTGTTCCTGAAATATATTTAGTGAGTTCCGATTTAAAAAAATATCTTCTCGAAGATTTGGGGAATGTCACTTTATTTGATTTCATGTCTGAAGTTCGCGAAACTGAAGGTTTCTCTGAAACAATTGTTGCCGAGTACCGAAAGGTATTAAAGTATTTGCCAAAATTTCAGATTGAGGCTGGCAGAGATCTGGATTATTCGGTGTGCTATCCACGACAGGCTTTTGATATGCAGTCGATGATGTGGGACATGAACTATTTCAAGTATTATTTCCTCAAATTAGCCAAAATTCCGTTTGACGAACAAGCTCTTGAAGATGATTTTCAGGCATTCAGTAATTACCTGCTTTCGGCGCCTTCCGACTTTTTTCTCTATCGCGATTTTCAGTCGCGAAATGTGATGCTGAAAGATGATGGTGTCTGGTTTATCGACTATCAGGGAGGGCGGCTTGGCGCATTGCAATACGATTTGGCTTCGTTGCTGTATGACGGAAAAGCTGATATTCCGCAGGAAATTCGCTCACATCTGCTTGAGTTTTATTTGGATGAGCTTAAAAATTATATTCCGGTAAATGAAAAAGAGTTTACATCCTATTTCATCGGATTTGTACTTGTTCGCATTATTCAGGCGATGGGAACCTATGGGTTCAGGGGATTTTATGAAGGTAAGGAACATTTTCTGAAAAGTATTCCCTATGCCATTGAAAACCTGAAGAATTTGCTTGCAGGCTTAACTCTTCCGGTGGAGCTGCCGGAGCTGGTAAATGTTTTGCATCTTCTTACGAAATCTGAAATTTTAAGGGAAATCGGTCAGTCGCGCAGTAGCCTGACGGTGCGAATCACAAGTTTTTCCTTCAAAAAAGGAATCCCGTCCGATCCCTCCGGGAATGGCGGTGGGTTTGTTTTTGACTGCCGGGCGCTGAATAACCCGGGAAGGCATGCTGAATATAATAATCTCACCGGAAAAGATTTGAAAGTGCAGCAGTTCATTGAGCAGAATTCGGAAATGAAGCTGTTTTTGAAACCGGTTATAACCCTTGTGGAACAGTCGGTGAAAAATTATCTTGAACGCGGCTTCACACATCTTTCTGTAAATTTTGGCTGCACCGGCGGACAGCATCGCTCAGTGTATGCCGCTGAAAGTCTGGCTGCACACCTGAGAAATTTTCCGGTTAACGTAGTCCTTGTTCACCAGGAATTGTAATTTTGAAATATCAATTTTGATTGAAGATTTGATGTTTACGGAGCATAGTTTTGATGAGAAGTTTTAGATACATATTAACAATATAAGAATCATTTAGTTATGGGAAGAGCATTTGAATACCGCAGGGCGGCAAAGGAAAAACGCTGGGACAAGATGTCGCGAATTTTTCCAAAACTGGCAAAACAAATCACAATTGCAGCCAAAGAAGGGGGGGCAGACCCTGATTTAAATGCTGCGCTTCGCACTGCAATTCTGAATGCCAAAGCTCAAAATATGCCGAAAGCAAATATTGATGCAGCAATTAAGCGCGCTACAGGCAAAGATGCTGCAGATTTTTCCGAAATAAACTACGAAGGAAAGGGTCCGCATGGTGTTTTGGTTTTTGTGGAGTGTGCAACTGATAATTCCACCCGCACTGTGGCAAATTTGAAAAGTTATTTTCATAGAGCCGGTGGCAGCCTGGTTCCTAACGGCTCTCTGGAATTCCTGTTCTCCAGAAAAGCTGTTTTTGAGTTTGAGAAGTTGCAGGATATGGATCTGGAAGAGATTGAGTTGGAGCTTATTGATGACGGATTGGAAGAGATTGAAGAAAACGATAACATCGTTTATGTTTACGCTGATTACACCAACTTTGGCGATTTAAGCATTGCATTGGAAAAACTGGAAATAGACGTGAAAAAGGCATCGCTGAAACGCTTTGCCAACGATCCGGTTGAGTTTTCGGAAGAGCAGCTGGAGGAGATTGAAAAAATGTTAGACAAGCTTGAAGAAGATGATGATGTTCAGGCAGTTTACACCAACATCATGTAACATTGTATTAGAAAGGAGGATTTAAAGATGTTGGTTTTATTCCATAATTTTGAAAGTAAATAATTTTAATTGTATGAATAATAAAGTAATCCATCTGGAAAATATTTCTAAAAATTATAAGGTAGGCACTCAGATTGTACGGGCATTGCGGTCGGTTTCACTTGACATTTACAGAGGTGAATATGTGGCTGTCATGGGAGCATCGGGCTCAGGAAAATCCACATTGATGAATATTATCGGCTGCCTGGATACACCTTCCACGGGAACTTATATTCTGAACGAACGTGATGTCAGTCGTCTCTCCGATAATGAGCTGGCTGAGATACGAAACTCAGAAATCGGCTTTGTCTTTCAGGTTTTTAATTTGCTGCCGAGAAATTCTGCTCTGGAAAATGTGATGTTGCCTCTGGTTTATGCCGGAATGAGGAAGCATGAGAGGAAGAGCAGGGCAATCAGCACCCTCGCAGATGTGGGACTTGCCGACAGGATGAATCACAAGCCCAACGAACTTTCCGGTGGACAGCGCCAGCGCGTAGCAATTGCCCGCGCGCTGGTTAACAAACCCTCCATTTTATTGGCAGACGAACCCACCGGGAATCTTGACTCAGTTATTTCAACTGAAATCATGAGACTTTTTTCAGATATACACAAAATGGGAAATACGCTGATTATGGTGACCCATGAATTGGACATTGCAATGCATGCACACCGGATAATCAGGCTGAAAGACGGAGAGGTTGAGTCCGACGAAATCAATCAAAATCCTGTTTATTAACATTTTGGAATATGGGAAAAATTTATACTAAAACCGGTGATGACGGCACAACCGGTCTGGTTGGCGGAACCAGGGTTAAAAAATTTGATGCCCGCCTTGAAGCATATGGCACAATTGATGAGTTGAATGCCGCCGTCGGAGTAATTCGCTCATGTGATATCCCTGATACTATTTCGAGTGTGCTCATTGAAATTCAAAACCGGCTGTTTAACATTGGTTCCCGATTGGCTTCTGATAAAAAAGGAGACAAAATCACAGAAAAATTGTCAATTACTGAAGCTCACATTGCCTTTCTGGAAAAAGCCATTGATGAAATGGATAAGGATTTGCCAAAGCTGAGGCAATTTATTTTGCCCGGTGGTGATTTGGCATCTGCTTATTGTCATGTGGCGCGAACGGTTTGCCGGAGAGCCGAGAGGCGTATTCTCGCGTTCGCAGATAGAGGCACTATTCAGCCCGAAATTGTCAAATACATTAACCGGCTTTCTGATTTTTTGTTTGTATTAGCTCGTAAAATGGCTGCCATCAGCGGAGTTCACGAAGAGCCATGGAGACATTATTGAAAAGATTTTTTTTGGTTTTTTTCGTATTTATTTTTATTATATTCGCGGCATTGTAAAAACGAGTTTAACCACAAAAATTCATTGAAATGTACTGGACTCTTGAATTAGCTTCGAAACTGGAGGATGCACCCTGGCCAGCAACGAAAGACGAGTTGATTGACTACGCCATTCGCTCGGGAGCACCGCTTGAGGTAATTGAAAATTTACAGGAAATTGAAGACGAAGGCGAAATTTATGAAAGTATTGAAGACATTTGGCCTGATTACCCAAGCAAGGATGACTTCTTCTTTAACGAAGATGAGTATTAATGTTTTAATAAAATTAGAAATAGAGAAAAGCAGGCTGAAAACCTGCTTTTTTGATTGTTTCCAGTTAATTCAGGATAGCTGTCGTGATTTGCAATGCCCGTTTTGTACTTTGAAAAATGAAAATATGAAGGAGTTGCTTTAAAATCAGAGTAACCCGTAGGTCTTTAGTATTTCAGCCAGATCAGGATGTGTTCTTGCATATTCCCTTAAAATTGTGGTTAGATTTCTTACTTTATTGTTGGCTTCTTCTGCTTGTGTAAGGGCAAGTTTTAATGCTGTGCGCCGGTCCCAGATTGTATATCCGAGTAAAAAAATAATGAGGGTAATTGTAATACTGAATCCCCAGAAAAAAAGTGTTTTAAGGTCGTCAATCTGTTTTTGCTGGGAGTCCAATCTTGCATTCATTTCATTTCGTAGCGAATTCATTTCATTTCGCAGCGAACCCATTTCTGCTTCAAGCCTTATAAAGCGGTCTCTGTCAGCAAGCGTATAAGGAACAATTTGCTATTCCTGAGCCTGAACAACAGCTCCGGTTAAAAGAAGCAAAATGAATATGGTTAAAACTTTTTTCACAATCTTAACATTGAAATGGTGTAACAAATATAGCGAATTCTTTGTTGATTAAAAAAACCTGCTCCAATTTTGAAACAGGCTTTTTCTTATTATCAGTGGGTTTTTTGCATATTATTGTCCGGGACGCAGTTTTCTTACGGCTGCACCCGCCTGCCAAAGTTCTGAATCGCGCATCTCTTTGAGTTCAGCATTCAGGCTGGTTTTGTAATCAACACTGCTTGTTGAATCAAGTACGCGTTTTGTTTCAATACCCGACTTCACACTTTCATAAAGTTCATTAAACACCGGAAGAGTAGCTTCGCGGAATTTATGTCTCCAGTCCAAAGCGCCGCGTTGCGCAGTTGCGCTGCAATTTGCGTACATCCAGTCCATTCCGTTCTGGTCCACCAGGCGGATGAGGCTTTGTGTGAGCTCTTCAACCGTTTCATTGAAAGCTTCTGACGGACTGTGTCCATTTTTGCGCAAGACATCATACTGAGCTTCAATGATTCCTGCAAGTGCACCCATCAACACACCGCGTTCACCGGTGAGGTCAGAATACACTTCATTTTCAAAGGTGGTGGGGAACAGGTAGCCCGAACCTATGGCTATGCCGAGAGCCAATGCACGTTCTTCAGCTCTACCGGTGTAATCCTGAAAGATTGCATAGCTGGAGTTAATTCCGTTTCCTGCAAGAAAGTTGGTGCGTACACTGGCACCGGAACCTTTTGGGGCAACTAAAATAACATCTACGTTCTCGGGTGGTATAACTCCGGTTTGCTCTTTATAGGTTATTGAAAAACCGTGTGAAAAATAGAGCGCATCGCCTTCTTTTAGACAAGGTTTAAGTTTTGGCCAAAGGATGCGCTGTGCTGCATCCGATACAAGGTATTGAATGATTGTGCCCTTTTCTGCTGCTTCTTCAACAGGAAAAAGCGTTTCGCCGGGAACAAAACCATCACGCACTGCCTTATCCCAGTCTTCCTTGAACTCGGGAGCCTGCCCGATAATCACTTTTAACCCGTTGTCCTTCATGTTTAGTGCCTGTGCAGGCCCCTGAACACCATAGCCAATGATTGCAATGACTTCATCTTTTAATACTTCTTTTGCTTTCTCTACCGGAAATTCTTCACGGAGGACTACATTTTCAACTACTCCGCCAAAGTTAATTTGTGCCATAATTTTTAATTGTTGTAATTTTTTGTTTAAATAATATTTCAGTATTTATTCTGTTAAAATCGGAATTTAATCTATACTCTCAAGCAAAGCATCTCTCTCTTTTAAAAATTCTGAAAGACGTTCAATGGGATCGCGTGTAATTGCAATTCTTCCCGAACGTATAAACTGCATGACCTTGAAATTGTTCAATTCGTCAAACAAAGCCTGAGTCTCTTCTTTGTGCCCTGTTTTTTCAATAACCGTATATTCTCTTGTAACTTCAAGAATCCTTGCACCTGAATTCCGGACAATATTTTCAATTGTGCTGTTTTCATACAATGCTTCCGTAGGTACTTTATAAAGCGCAATTTCCTGGTAAATCATTTCATCGTTGGTGTGATAAAAAGCTTTCAGAACATCAATTTGCTTCTCAATCTGCCCGACTATTTTGGTCACCAGTTCTTCGGTAGTACTTATCACGATAGTGAATTTATATATACTCTGAATTGCAGACTCAGAAACAGTCAGACTGTCAATATTTACTTTTCTGCGGGTAAAAACGTTGGTTATACGTGCCAGCAGGCCAATGTGGTTTTCTGAATAAACCGTTATTATATACTCTTGTTTCATAATTTCTGATATTAATTTATTAACATTATTTCAATTCAGGTTCCAAAATCACCTCAGAAACTGAAGCTCCGGAAGGTACCATCGGGAATACATTATCCTCCTTTTCAATCATCACTTCAAGCAGATACGGACCTTTGTAGTCAATCATTTTCTGAATTGATCCCTCCAGGTCATCACGAGATTCAACCTTGTGTCCCTCAATGCCGTACCCTTTTGCAATAGTAATAAAATCAGGATTTTTCAAACCGGTGAATGAGTATCTCTTTTCGAAAAAAAGCTGCTGCCACTGGCGCACCATACCGAGAAAATTATTGTTAAGTATTATCATTTTCACTGGAATATTATCCTGTGAAATAGTGCCTAATTCCTGAATGCTCATCTGGAAACCGCCATCACCGATGAATGTAATGACTGTACGGTCGGGAGCAGCGAGCTGAGCTCCAATGCTGGCTGGCAAACCAAAGCCCATGGTTCCCAATCCGCCGGAGGTAACGTTGCTACGCGGTTGTCTGAATTTAAAATAGCGCGAGGCAATCATTTGATGTTGCCCGACATCCGTAACAAGAATGGCTTCGTTATTGGTTTTCTCTCCAACGATACGAACCGTTTCTCCCATTGTCAATCCGGGCTTTTCGGGGTACAGTTCCTTTTCGATAATTTTATTAAATTCTATATCGTAGCACTCTTTAAATCTATTCAACCACTTTTCGTGACTGTTCTGTTTTACATTATCAGTCAGCATTTTCAGCGCCTTTTTGGCATTTCCTAAGATTGGTACATCAGCTTTAATAATTTTATTTATCTCTGCCTGATCAATTTCAAGATGGATAATTTTGGCATCGGTGGCATACGCAGATACTTTTCCGGTTACACGATCATCGAAACGCATTCCCACGGCTATAATAACATCAGCTTCGTTGGTGAGTAGATTTGGACCGTAATTTCCGTGCATACCCAGCATGCCAACATTCAGCGGATGGTCTGTTGGCAGTGCAGAGAGCCCCAGGAGTGTCCATGCAACAGGAATTCCTGTCTTTTCAACGAATCTCTTCAGCTCTTCTTCTGCCCGGGAAATAATAACGCCCTGACCCAATAGCAATAGCGGGCGCTTTGCCTGATCAATGATTTCGACTGCTTCTTTAACCTTAAACGGGTCGATTTGAGGCTCAGGAACATAGCTTCTGATTTTTGTGCATTTTTTATATTCAAACTCCAGTTTCCCAAACTGTGCATCTTTGGTCAGGTCGATAACCACCGGACCGGGACGGCCGGATTGGGCAATATAGAAAGCCTTGGCAATTGCTTCCGGTATTTCTTCGGGGGTTGTAACCTGAAAATTCCATTTGGTAACGGGCATGGTGAGTCCCATAATGTCTGATTCCTGGAAAGCATCAGTGCCCAGCAGTGGTGAAGGCACCTGCCCGGTAATGCAAACCAGCGGTGAAGAGTCCATCATGGCATTTGCAATTCCTGTAATCAGATTTGTGCCGCCAGGACCTGAGGTAACAAAGCAGACTCCTGCTTTTCCGGTTATGCGTGCATAACCTTCAGCAGCATGAACAGCTCCCTGTTCATGGCGTGTTAGAATATGCTTTATCTGTGAGTTAAAATCGTACAATGCATCATAAACGGGCATAATTGCCCCGCCCGGATACCCGAAAATGGTATCAACGCCCTCTTCCATTAGCGAAAGGATGAGAGCCTGGGAACCTGAAACTTTCTTTTTTGTCATATCACTATTTTTTGGAGTTAATAATTTACTTAATCAATCAAACGAATTGCACCTCTGTCTGCCGAAGAAACCAGGCTGGCATAAGCCTTTAATGCTTTGGTAACCCTGCGTTTCCGTTTGGGAGGCTGAAAAGCGCTCTCTCCTTTGGCTTCTTCGTTTTTTCTTCGTTTTTCCAGTTCATCATCCGAAATCACCAGATTGATGGAACGGTTTAAAATGTCAATTTCAATAATGTCATTGTTTTGAATCAACCCGATAGCGCCAGCTGAGGCAGCTTCGGGGGAGGCGTGCCCAATGGACAGTCCGGATGTTCCTCCGGAAAAGCGTCCGTCAGTAATTAGCGCACACTCTTTATCAAGCTGCATCGCCTTAAGATAGGAAGTGGGGTAGAGCATCTCCTGCATTCCAGGTCCGCCTTTGGGCCCTTCATATCGAATTACAACCACATCTCCTTTTTTTACAATATCGCCAAGTATGCCGTTTACGGCATCGTCTTGTGAATCAAACACCTTAGCTTTTCCGCTGAATTTGAAAATGGAAGAGTCAACACCTGCAGTTTTTACAATGCAGCCGTTTTCGGCAATGTTGCCGTATAGTATTGCCAATCCACCATCTTTGCTGTATGCATTTTCAATATTTCGGATACATCCGTTGGTGCGGTCGGTATCCAGTTCAGTGTAATAGTTCTCCTGTGATGCCATCTTCAGATTTCTTCTTCCATCGCCGGGAGCAGAGAGGAAACGCATTTTGGCATCTTCAGAAAGATTTGTGTTGGTCACATCATAAGATTCAATAGCCTCTTTCAGTGTTCGTCCGTCTATCCGGCTTACGGCAGTTTCAATAAGATTACCGCGATCCAGTTCTGCCATGATGGAAAGGATTCCGCCTGCTCGGTTCACATCCTGAACATGATAACGTGAACTGGGCGATACTTTGCACAGGTTGGGCGTAATGCGTGAAAGCCGGTCGATATCATTCATTGTGAAATCTACACCAGCTTCGTGAGCTATAGCCAAGAGGTGCAGTACCGTGTTGGTGGAGCCACCCATGGCAATATCCAGTTTCATTGCATTCAAAAAGCTTTCGCGTGAAGCAATACTTCTTGGAAGAACTGAATCATCACCATCAGTATAATAGGATTTTACAGCGGAAATGATTTTTTCCACTGCTTCTTCAAAAAGTTTTCTACGATTGGCGTGGGTTGCCACAATGGTGCCGTTTCCGGGGAGGGCAAGTCCAATTGCCTCGGCAAGGCAGTTCATGGAGTTGGCTGTGAACATTCCCGAACACGACCCGCAGGTTGGGCAGGCATTCTGTTCAATAATCAGCAGCTCCTGGTCTGAAACCGACTGATCGGCTGCCATCACCATAGCGTCCACCAGGTCGAAATGTTCACCTCCAATTACGCCTGCTTCCATTGGTCCTCCCGAAACAAAAATTGAGGGAATATTCAGGCGCATGGCAGCCATCATCATTCCGGGGGTTATTTTGTCGCAGTTTGAGATGCAAATCATCGCATCCACCATGTGTCCGTTGCACATATATTCCACACTGTCGGCAATCACTTCGCGCGAAGGCAGGGAATAGAGCATACCGTCGTGCCCCATTGCAATGCCATCGTCAACGGCGATGGTGTTGAATTCGGCTGCGAAATAACCCTGTTTTTCGATTAACCCTTTCAGGTATTGCCCGATTTCGTGAAGGTGTGCATGCCCGGGTACAAATTGCGTAAATGAGTTGACAATGGCAATAACCGGACGCCCAAAATGTTCTTCCTTCATCCCGTTGGCACGCCACAGGCTCCGTGCACCTGCCATTCTGCGGCCTTGTGTTGTCGTGTTGCTTCGTAATGGAATTTGCATACTTTTTACTCTTTAATTTCAGTTTTTTTATTAAAAAAGCCTTTCCCGGTTCCGGGAAAGGCTTGCTTATATTCTTTATAGCTACATACAATTCTACCTCTTCCCGGTGTTTCCGAAAATGACCACGAGGACGACAAGAATATATGCAGAAAACAGTTTCATATAATAAATTTCAATTTTATAAGCGACAAATCTAAGAACTAAATTCAAAAAACAAAGCGATTGGTAATTAAATCTCTGTTTTTTCTTACAAAATTAAATTATAAGTTGACATTTAGTTAGAAAATAATATTCACACAGCTGAGATGTGAAATTATCTTTTCTGTTGTTAATCAATGTGATATCTATTGTGAAAATTGAAAAAGATTAAGATTTTTTGTAATGTTAAGTTATTATTTAAAAACACATTTTGTTAATAAATGGAGCCTGAACTGAACATTGTGGCATATAGAAAGTTTCTATTTAAAATTTAATGACAAATATGGGACAGCTATTTTAAAACTATTAAATTATAATCATTATGTTTGAAACCTCCAGTTTAATTTATCAGGCTATAATGTTGGTAAGCTTCTGTGCAATGATTGTTGATGGAAATATTGATAAAAGAGAAGTAGATTTTAATGAGGTAATTTTCAGAGAATCCCCTGCTGCAGAGGAGACGCATTATGCCAAAATGGCAAACTATTACATTGATGCAGTCAATGCAGATCCCGATGCTTTTATGGAAGGCTACTTCAATGCTTTGGAAGAAAACCCACTCTCAAAAGAGGAGAAAATTTCTTTATTTGGCATAGCAGACAGCCTTATCAGAGCTGATGGTGAAATCACGGAAAAAGAAATTCAATTTCTAATGCTGACCAAAGCGCAATTGGGCTTAAAAAACGAAGAAGTGATGAGTGAATTCCCGAAATTGGAATTATTTCATGAAAAGAGGGGAGGGGATGAGGCAGCAGAAGAAACAGCAATTCGGAAGTTTGTAAAATCCCTTGATTTGCCAAAATTTAGTCATCTGAATGAATAATTGAATTTTTGTTTAATATCTGATCAAATGTGCTTTATTTCTGAAAATCAGCGTCGTCATGATTTGAGATTTAGGAGTTTTTACAACTTCTACTTCTTTGAGGAAATTCAATAATAGATATTTTGTGATGAAACGACCATGTAGAAATGCTTCACAAACAAGCATAATTAAAATGAGGGAGTTACCTGCCTACCGGACAGGCAGGCATCCAATACCTTTGAAAACTTTTAATTTTAATTGGATGAAAAAAGTTTGTTTTTGGTTGTCGTTTTTTTGTTTGCAGCTGATTTTTCCCTCCTGCATAATTATAAATAATCCGGCAGGTCAATATCAACCGGATGAGTCATCTTATAAGCCTTTGCCTGTAAACCGGGAGCGTGGCGGGATTGTCTATTTTAATGCACGCGACATTGGAAGAGTCAGGGTAAAAGGAGTTCACCTGGAAATTATGAAATCTCACAAATCGGAACTGGAGGTCAGCAGTAACAATATACAGTATCTGAAGGTTTTAAGATTTAAGGATGAGTTGTATTTATTTTATGATTTTCCCAAGACCGGGGCAGAAAGCGGTTTTCACAAGCTGGAACATAAATTCGTATTATATATTAATCATCCAATTTTTGGACTCAATGCTGAGCAAACAGGACGCATAACAGTCAGAGATTTGCTTTTTACACCCCATCTGGATGTTCAGGTTGCGCATGCGGGAAATGTAAAATGTGATGTAAACACTCAGGAATTTAATCTGATTGGAAATTCGGCTTCTAGCTTTACGGGTTGGGTAGAATCCCAAAAAATGAAAGTAAATTTGAAAGGTGCAGCCATTGCTGAGATAGGAGGAGTTTCAGAAAATGTTGAAATTATTACCAAAGAGTCGGCAAGATTTACAGGCGAAAAACTACATGCAAACCGTGTGATTGCCGATGCCGGCTCCCGCAGTAAAATAGTTGTTTCAGTTGGAAAAGAACTTGAAGCCACAGTCTCTGAACGCGGCGAAATCCTCTACCATCCTTTATCTGAAATTGTAAAAAAAGAGACAAATAACGGAGGAATCATCAACTCCTTTTGAACTCAGTAATTTAAATTTCTTATCTGTTTTGAAATCATTTTATCTGAATTCCATTTTGGGATGTACTTTCCATGTGCGATAGCCATAAGTGGCAATGACTACAAAACAGATAAAAGGTAAAATGAATGAAAAATTCACTGCCGGTATTGAACCTACTGTTCCAAAATCAATTATTGCGCCTTGCAGCGGTGGCATTAAGGCTCCGCCTACAATTGCCATAACAAGCCCCGCTGCACCAATGGTAGCATCATCGCCCAGCCCTTCAAGTGCAATTCCATAAATTGTGGGAAACATTAAAGACATAAAAGCCGAAGTTGCAACGAGCAAATAAAGTCCTGCCATGCCTTGAATTATTATGACTCCGGTGGTGGTTATCATGCCGCCAATGGCAAAAATGGTAAGTAGCAGGCGGGAATTAAGATATTTCATCAACATGGTACTGATAAACCGGCTTGAAAGAAAAATAGACATTGCCACTATGTTGTAATACTGGGCATTAGCTTTTGAAATACCCAAATTTCCGGCATAATGTATAATAAATGTCCAGCACATAATTTGTGCTCCAACATAAAAAACCTGTGCAATTACACCTTCCCGGTAACGAACATTTTTTAAAAGCCGTTTAAATGTATCTGATGTTTTTGCTGAAGTATCTGTTCTTATATATTTGGGCATCTTTGATGTTGAAATGATTATGAACATAAGAATTACCACAAGTCCAAGTACAATGTAGGGGTCGCGAATAATTGACAGGTCATGTGTACGAATTGCTGCTTTTTCAGCCTCGCCAAGTGTTGTGAAAATCAGATCGCCTGCCGCATTACGTTTATCGGATTCAAGCGCAGAAAGAATATAGTTGGATGCCACAAACATACCCAGAAGCGAACCCATAGGATTAAATGATTGTGCAAGGTTCAACCTTCTTGTAGCTGTTTCCGGTGCTCCCATTGATAAGATATATGGGTTTGCTGTTGTTTCCAGAAAAGCCAGCCCGAAGGTTAAAATGTAGAGTGAAATCAGAAAGAATTCAAAGATTTCGTATTGTGCAGCAGGAAAAAATAGAAGTGCGCCTACAGCATAGAGTGACAGACCCATTAAAATCCCTTTTTTGTAGCTGTATTTTTTCACAAACAAAGCGGCAGGAAGAGCCATTGTGGCATAGCCGCCATAAAATGCAAACTGAACCAAGGCAGCCCGGACGTTGGATATCTCCATTACGGTTTGGAATGCAGCCACCAAGGGATTGGTAATGTCATTTGCAAATCCCCACAAGGCAAAAAGGCTGGTTATCAGTACGAATGGTATTAATACCTTTTTAGAAACAACAGGCTCCTTGAGTTTTTTCATTAGATTAATATTATGCATTTACAAACGGAATTCTGAATTATCTCAGGTTTCTTTTCGGTTGAATTACACTTTATTCAGGACGGTGAAGTAGGCATACAGTGAAGATGATTTTCACGGTTCAACATCCATTTCTTCAAAACGTGCAGTAGCATTCAGAAAGTGGGCAGTGATCCAGAATACTGTCTATCCCTTGGAGTATCCGCCGAACATTCAAACCGGTGCTGAGTGCAACAATAACAATTTGCGGCATTATGGATTATTTTGACGTTTTTCCAGTTGCCGGCGCAGTTTTTCTTCAATGCTGGCCAAAAGTGCCATGAAGCTGTCACCATATTCGGAAGCAAACGGATCGTTACCGGGTATGCCGAGGCGAATGCTCACCTGCTTCTGGTTGGTTGATTTGGATTCTTTGTTTTCTAAAAAGATATCTACGTAGGTTATTCCCTGAAACCGTCTTGACAAGCGGGTAACCAATTTTCTGATTCGTTCTTTTACTGCATCTTCTATCTCATAGTCGGTTGCCTGAACGTCAATCGCAATTCCATTGAGGGTTTCTGCATATTTCATAAACTGCTTTTTAAATTTTAATCTTTAATTTTACTTGAATATGTTTTAAAGCAAATCTAAAATTTTTTTCTTCACTGATCCTCTTTTCGGTTAAAAATTGCTTTTATTTTTTCAAAGAGATCTTCTATGGTGTTGTACTCTTCCGTAAAAGAAAAGCCGACTCCCTGTGTGTAAGGGGATGTTTCATAAATCAGATTATTGTTGGAGCGGTTGTATGCTTTGAAACGGAGTTTTCCGTTAGGAGTGAGTTTTACGTTAATGTCGAAATCACCCACCAGCTGGCTGTTGTTGCTTGAGTTGGGATTGTTGTTGTTTCCGATGTTTCCGTTGATGGTAACGCGGTCGTTGAACATTTGAGTACTCAGCGCCAATTCAATTTCGTTATTGGTTATCTGGCTGCCGGGGCGATAGTTCAGTCCGATGTCCAGATTACTGCTGATTTGTGAAAGCCAGTTACTTAGCTGGTTGGATAGCAGTTCACTTGCTGTGGTACCGAAAAGGTTGGGGTTTTGTGCATCATAAGTTCCCCGCAGGTATTCCGGTGTATAGAACTTTCCCAAAACTACGAGCGACAAAATTTGCTTGTTCATCTCCTCCGGGGTATTAAAAAACTGCTTCACCTCCTCTACCAGCCGATCTTCTACTGAAGGAAAATCAATTGCAAAACTGATGTTTGGATTGGACAACTCTTCGGTGAGAATAATCTTGCACTCAACCGGTATGCGCTGATGCTGATATACGTTTTCATAGGTGTTCACCAGCAAATCGTAAAGCGAAGCTTTCAGCTTATAAACTGCACTAATGTCGATGATTGCATTGTACGGATTTTCTGACCAGGTTATAGTTCCGCCCTGTTCGATTGTAAATCGTTTGTTTATGACGTTTTGCAGGGTAAACAGATAATCGCCCTTTTCAACCGTATAGGCTCCTGAAAGGGTAATGTCGCCGTCGTTGTTTATTCCAAACCTTAAAATTCCTTCTCCCTGTGCGCGGATAACATCACCGATGTAGGAGTTGTAAATCAACTGAACTTTCGCTTCAGGAGTTGCGGTGATGGTCAGGTCCATGGTGAAAGCGCCATTTTCTTTGCGCGGAAACAGAAACTGCTGCCTCACTGTGTCTTCGGTGGAAACAAACTGAATGAAATCAAATCTCTCCAGCTCACTTTCATCTTCAAGGGAGATATTGACATTTGTTCCTGCCAAAGTAGTACCCGAACCGGAAAGCTTCACATCGCTCCGGTATCCGGTAATATATATTCTCCCATTAGCGACAACATGCCCGTAAAATTGGGAATTGTCTCGCGAAGTGGTGTTGATAGCAATTATTCGCGGAGTTACTACTGAAAGGTTATATTGCATTTCTGAAAAATTCTTGTGCACAATGGAACCATCAAATGTTCCTTTATTCCCGACAAAGTCGGTTATGGAAATTTTTCTGAACTGAATGGAATCGCCACGAAAGTAAACAGAATCACTAAAATTGTAGTTCACCTGCGTAAAATCGATGGTCAATCCGGCGTTTGATGCTTCAATAGCACCGGTGAGAAGAATATTGTCCGGTGTTCCGTGGATTTTTACCCTGCCTGTGCCATCTCCGTGGAAGTTGGAAATTGTGTTGCGTATAACGGTCTCCAGAACCACCAATGAAAGTTGGTCGGCATTGACATCGTAGGATATTTCACGAGTTGCCGGATTGTAGCTGCCGCTCGCGCGAAGGCTCTGCCTTTGGTTTTTCTCAATTTTTACATCTGATTTCAAAAGTTGCTTTTCAGGTTCCCAAACGTTATATACCGACATGTTTCCAATGTCGTGCTCCCTGAATATCAAGTCGTCAATTTTTAAGTTTGAAAGGAGCAGCCGCTGACCATAATAGTCATTAAGCTGAACCAAGCCGTTGAGCGTTCCCCTGAGAGGTAAATCCGTCTCAAGGTAGGCTTCCAGATTGCTTAGCTTGATATTGTCAAACAGGGCTAAAATCGTGCTCGAATCATTCTCAGCAACGATTCCGTCGATAATAATCTGCTGATTACTGCTGTGGATTTTCAGATTGCTGACTTTCACGCATGAACTGTCGATACTTGCGGTAAACGGATTGATTCGCCATGTGGAGTCTGCAATGGAAATATGCGAATCCGACCCCTCAATGTCAAAGTGAAGATATGGAGAGCTTTTGGGCTGACTAATGGTTGCTTTGCCCGAAATCTCGCCACTGTATTTGTTTTTTCCCTCTTTTCCCCACGCAATATGGTTGGAAACGGTATTGTTGGCTATTTTGGAATCAATGGTCAGGTTGTTTATCGCAATACCGTTTTTTAGCAGAATTTCACCAAACATGAAGCGGGAAACATAAATTTTTTCATGGGGATTATTTCCGATGAAAATATTTCGTATCATTATTTTTTCGGAACGGATTGCCGGGATGCTGCCTTTCAGCTCAAAGACCGAATTATCTGAATCCATTTGTCCGTACAGTAAAAACGGAGTGTCGATTTTAATTCCCGGCAGGAAACTCGCTGTAACATTGTCCAGATTTTTCACATTTATCTGATATCCGAATTTATTGTCCATGGATTGCTTGGAAGCTTTATATCCAATGGCAGGAAGGTATTGCTGCATGCTTCTCCCTAAAGCATCCTTGATATTTTGAACATGGAAATGTCCGTTGATTTCCACATCCACCATGGGAGAGCTGAAAGTGAGATAATCGTTCAGTCCGCTCGAAATAGATTTAAGCTGAATACCGGACAAGTCAATTTCGCCGTTGCGATTTTTATAGGTACCACTTTGCACAACGATGGAACCGATGAGGTTGTCAATGCGATTTCCCGAAAAATTCGCATCCATTAAAAATGAAAGTTGAGCATCGGGATATTTACTACTGAAGTTGAGACTGTCAAGCTGCGCTTTTTGCAAATCGAGGCGAAAGTCAAAGATCGGCAGCTCGGGATTGAAATTTACTTTTCCAAGGAAATCAAATTGCAGATTGGAGTCATTCATAACAGCCATCCCGTCAAACATTTTGTTATCAAGAATTCCATCAAGCCTGATGTTTTTGTAGAGATAATTGTTTATTTCAACATGAGAAACATCCCCTACAAATTTCCCGGTGGCTACATTGGTTGCCAGTGTATATTTCCCGTCCACACTGCCATTGAAGGTGATGTCGCCGATATTGTCATTTTTAATCAGCTCTCCCAAATTGAAATTTTCAGTGGCAATTTTCCCCCGGTAGGTAATCCGCTTTCTGTCGCCGGGCAGCACCGACAGGTCGGTGGTGATTCTTCCCATTTTGCTGGAAAGCGTACCATAAGTTACAAAATCGGTTAAAAAGCCGGTGAAGTTTCCACGGTAAGAAACCAGTCCCGCCTGATAAAGCCCTTCGGGGAACTTTAAATATCTGTTTTTTCCACCATCAGGAAGTTTTATCCGGCTCAGCTCATAAAATGATGCTTGTGCGTTTTTTAAATCAAAAAAAAGATACATTGTTTCCGTGTTGGAGATATCGTTTACGGAGAAATCAAGCGATGCAAAAGTATTTTTGCCTACAAAAAGTTCAATGTCTTTTCCCCTCACATTGCCGGAGTTACCGCTTATCCGTCCCGAAAAGTCAATGGTGTGTTCCATTCCTTTAAGCGAAGGAACAAACATGGAAATGTCGGAAAAGTTGATTTTGGAGTGTAAAAATTCGAGATCAAACTGCACCGATTCGATGAAGTTTTCTCCGGCAGCGGGCAATTCGATGCTGAAATTACTTTCGGTTATCTGAGAAAAACCGGTTGTCAGATTTAAATCGTCCAGCATGATCCTATTTCCTGACATAGCGGCAAGTACATTAAATTCCTTAATGATAAACTGTTTGCCGTCGTTCAGGGTAAGCTGGTCTATTTGTAAAGTTGCGGAATCATTTTTTAGATAAAAACCGGATGAGTGCAGCTGGATGTCAGCTATGTTAAAAGTCAACGGTTCGGTTTCTGCAAAGTCAGTAAATGAAAAATCGGCATTGGTGAAAACAAAATTACGACACCGGTAACTCCAGTCGCCGGGCTCTTTTTTCTCACTTTTCAGCGCATCAATAATGTAGTTGAAATTAAAGGTGCTTGATGAATCGCGGCGGGCATTGAATTTTGTGTTGTTAAATTCCAGTTTGCTTAAAGAAATCCGATGCCTTCTGAATTTCAGCATATCAATACTTGCAGAAATTGATTCCACAAAAAGCAGAGTGTCAGCCTGTTGGTCTTCTATCAAAACTTCTTTTAGAATAATTTTTTTGAAAAAGGCAATATCAACCTTGCCAATTGAAATCTGAGCTCCGATTTTTTTTGAAATATGCGTTGCTGCAACCCGTGTGAGATAGGTTTGAACTGCACTGTTTTGCAATGCGAAATACGCACCTCCCAAAATACAAATGAAGGCTGCCAAAACTACAAGTAATATTTTCCAGCTATTTTTAATAATTTTGTTTTTTATAAATTGTGAGCGAACTTAACTTTTTCCAGATATAAAATTAACATAAAATCTGTTGATTTATGAACTGGCAGCGTTTAATAACTTTTACAAGGGTAAGCATAAAATCAGTTTAAAAAATGTATAAAACAAAAATAGGTGAAGTTGAATTAACTGACAAAAAAAATGCCACGGTTACTATTTTGGGGATAGAATCTTCATGCGATGATACTTCTGCGGCAGTGATTCGCGATGGAGTAATTTTATCCAATGTGATTGCCGGGCAAAAAGTGCATGAAGAGTATGGAGGTGTTGTGCCGGAACTGGCTTCTCGCGCACACCAGCAAAATATTGTGCCGGTGGTTGACCGTGCAATTGTCCGCGCCGGAATCTCCAAAAATGAAATCTCGGCGGTGGCATTTACCCGGGGACCCGGATTGCTGGGTTCACTTCTGGTGGGAGCTTCCTTTGCAAAAGGGTTTTCGCTGGCTGCCGGCATTCCGCTCATAGATGTTAATCACCTTCAGGGGCACGTGCTGGCGCTTTTTATCCGCGAGCGGGAAGGTGCATACAATCCTCCGAAATTTCCGTTTTTATGCCTTCTTGTGTCCGGTGGAAATTCGCAAATTATTCTGGTGCGCGACTATCTGAATATGAAGGTTATTGGACAAACTATTGATGATGCTGCCGGCGAGGCATTCGACAAATGTGCAAAAGTTATGGGATTGCCCTATCCGGGCGGCCCACATGTTGACCGGCTGGCGCAAGACGGAAATCCTGACCGCTTCACATTCTCTAAACCAAGAGTTGCAGGTCTTGATTATAGTTTCAGTGGATTGAAAACCAGTTTCCTCTACTTTTTGCGCGATAATTTAAAGGATAACGAAAACTTTATCCGGGAAAATTTAAACGATCTGTGTGCTTCACTGCAATATACTATCGTTGATATTCTGCTCAACAAACTAAAGAAAGCAGCCAAGCAGACCGGAATCAGGGAAATTGCCCTTGCGGGGGGTGTTTCAGCAAATTCCGGACTACAAAACACTTTGAAGGAATATGCCGGAAAACATAAATGGAATCTTTTTATCCCAAAATTTGAATATACGATGGATAATGCCGCGATGATTGCAATTACGGGATATTATAAATTTCTGAACAATGAATTTGCCGGTCAGGATGTTGTGCCCTTTGCACGGACAGAGCTTTAAATACTTTTCTCAAAGAAGTGAAGAGTGATACGCTAAAACAGGTTTGCTTTTTTGATTATATTTGCAATGCAGGCAAAAGCGACTCCCAAAAAAAATGAACTGGCCGAATATCTGTTACTCAAAATATTTAAAATTATATAATGAAAACCAATCTGTTAGCACTCTTAGCTTATATGCTATTGTGGTTCTTCACGGGGTGCAGTGCCGATATTTATGTGTCGCCTGAAGGAAACGATTCCAATCCGGGTTCATTTCGGAAACCGTTTGCTACGATTCAAAAGGCAATCGAATCAGCGGAAACTTCATTTGGCAAAAAATCTCAAAGAGATTGCCGGATCTGGCTCGGCGATGGAACCTATTTCATTGATAAACCGATTGAAATAGAATCTAAAAATCTAAAGAATTCATTAGGAAAATTGATTTTCAAAGCAATGCCGGGAGCAGAGCCTGAAATATCAGGCGGTGTGAAAATTGAAAATTGGCAAAGTGAAGAAGATGACTTGTGGAGAGCAGAGCTACCCAAATTTTTTGATAAAGAGCAGCTTCCCCGTGAGTTGTTTGTAGGAACCCGGCGGGCGGTGAGAGCAAGGTTTCCAAACGACGGTTTTTTACGTATTAAAAAGAGTGGGGAAGACCGGCGAACCAATTTTTATTTTGAAACTGGGAGTTTTCCGCAAATGGAAAACACAGAAAGCATAGAATTGGTTTTTCTGCATGACTGGTCAATCACAAGAATTGGAGTAAAAGATATTGATTATGAGCAAAATAGACTTACTGCGATAGATACTATCGGCACCAGAGGACTTGCTTTTTTTAATATTGATGGATGGGAACCCAACCCGCGCTATTTCATGGAAAATGCAATGGAATTTCTGGATGCCGATTATGAATGGTTTATCAACCCGGAGGATAGAACTGTTTTACTGAAACTGCCCGCACAATTCAATCCAAAAGATTTGGAAATTATCGTTCCCCTATCGCACGGATTGGTGCTACTCTCCGGCTCGGAAGAAAAGCCGTTGAAGAATATTCATTTTGAAGGCATTGCCTTCCGATATTCAGCCTGGAATATTCCACAAAAAGGTTATTGTGGCATACAAGCCTGCCATTTTGATCCACGTCCCGGGAATGGTGCCTGGAACGTGGTGCCGCCCGCTGTTATGGGGAAATGGCTGAAGGATTGCTCATTCAAAAATTGTGTTTTTGAGAACCTTGGCGGAAGCGGTATTTGGCTGGCTGATGGTTGCAGGAATTGCACCATTTCCGGTTCCCGGTTTGAAGATATTTCCGGAAACGGCATAATGATTGGCGAAGGGAGAGACCGGCTGGTGAATGGCGAAGAGTGGTGGAAATCAGTACAGGATCAGGTTGCATCGGAAAATGTCATTGGGCGCTGCACGATAACAGAATGTGGTAAACAGTTCTATGGTGCTGTTGGTGTTTGGTGCGGGTTCACTGCCGGAACCAAAATCAGAGACAACGAGATTTTTAATCTGCCCTATACCGGAATTTCCATCGGCTGGATGTGGAATCCAACTCCGACGCCATGCCGCGAAAATACAATTGACGGTAATCACATCCACCACATTATGCAGAAACTCAGCGATGGCGGAGGAGTGTATATGCTTGGACTGCAGCCAGGAAGTAAAATTATCGACAATTTGATTCATGATGTCAGCCTGAATGCAGGCAGAGCTGAAAGTAACGGAATGTTTCTCGATGAAGGGACAACTGATGTGGTTGTGGCTAACAATATCATTTATAATATTGCCAAATCGCCGCTTCGCTTTCATCAGGCAACAACCAATCTCGTGAAAGAAAACTACCTTTTTTGTAAGGAGAATACACTTCCCATTCAGTATAATGCCACTAATGCAGAAGATATTCAAAAAGTTGATAATCAAGTGTTTTATGACTCACAGCCCGAATTCAAAGAGAAACTGGAAAAGGTCGTTTCTGTTTGGAAATCAACCCGCTGAAATTGAAATTTTAATAAACATTATCTCTCTCTATTTGTTTTTTTGACTGAGAAAAACATTTAGTGATGAAAAAAATAATTTTGATTCTAAGTATGATAACCGTTTCAGGTGGAATTTCGGCCCAAAAATCGTTTTACGATTTTGTTGTAAACGACATTGAAGGAAAACCTTTTGATTTTTCAACATTGAAAGGAAAAAAGGTGCTGATAGTCAACACTGCATCTAAATGTGGATTTACGCCACAGTATGAGCAGCTTCAGCAATTATATGAAAATTGGGGTGGAGATAAGTTTGTTATTATCGGTTTTCCTGCAAATAATTTTAAAAGCCAGGAGCCCGGCACAAATTCAGAAATCGCACAGTTTTGCCAAATGAATTATGGTGTTTCTTTCCCCATGATGTCAAAGATTTCGGTGAAGGGAGATGACATGCATCCACTCTATAAATGGCTGACCTCCAAATCAGAAAATGGAGTGATGGATTCAGAAGTGCACTGGAATTTTCAAAAATATCTCATTGATGAGAACGGAAAGCTGGTCGATATGGTTGAGTCCAGGGTGAAACCTGATGACAAAAGAATTGTGGACTGGGTAAAAGAATAATTTTGCACCACTGTTAATTTATAACAACACTTTTAAATCTTCTTAATCTCCTGTTAGTTTTTATAAGCAGTAAATAAATAAGCTTCAAAAATTCGTTCATAAAGCGATTCCCTCTATCTTAGCTGACTCATTAAATCATAAGGAGCAAACCACTCTTTTTTATTAAATATGCAGTTATGAAGCGTTTATTTTCCAATTTACTGTTTAAGGTTTTCTTAGCCATTGTTTTGGGAATTGTTTTTGGCCTTTATTTCCCTGAATCTGTAAATAGAATTTTTGCCACTTTTAACGCTCTCTTTAGTCAGTTTTTAAACTTTGCAATTCCCCTAATCATAATGGGGTTGATTATGCCAGCCATATCAGATTTGGGAGGAGGGGCAGGAAAACTACTCTTACTGACTACTGCTATTGCTTACGGCTCCACGCTTTTTTCAGGTTTTATGACCTATTTTACCACTTTGGGTATTTTCTCATCACTCCTGGCATCTCATGCCGATAAAACGGCCCAAATAGCTGAAACCGCAAAAGAATTAGCGCCCTATTTTACAATCACTATCCCGGTAGTTTTAGATGTAATGACAGCTCTGGTATTGGCGTTTGTAATTGGGTTAGGACTGGCTTATCAGGAAAAATCAACCTTAAAATTAGTAGTTAAAGATTTTCAAATAATTATAATGCAGCTCATTGAGAAGGTTATTGTGCCACTATTGCCGTTATTTATATTTGGCATATTTGCAAATATGTCTTTTACCGGGAAAGTGTACTCAATACTCTCTGTATTTGTAAACATCATCGGTGTTATTTTTGCCTTGCACATCATCCTGTTGCTGCTGCAATATACGGTTACGGGAATCCTTGTAAAAAAGAACCCGTTACGCTTATTAGCTACCATGATGCCTGCTTATTTTACAGCTTTGGGGACGCAGTCCTCCGCTGCCACTATTCCGGTGACTTTAAAGCAAACGCTGAAAAATGGCGTCTCTGAAAAAGTTGCAGGTTTTGTGATTCCGCTATGTGCGACCATTCACCTATCGGGGAGTGTTATGAAAATTACAGCATGCGCAATGGCGATAATGATTTTAGAAGGGGTGCCCTTTAGTTTCACCCTTTTTGCAGGTTTTATTTTTATGTTGGGAATAGCGATGGTTGCTGCACCTGGTGTTCCGGGTGGTGCGATTATGGCCGCCATAGGTATCTTGCAATCTATGTTGGGATTTAATGAAGAGATGATAGGCTTAATGATAGCACTTTATATTGCTATGGATAGCTTTGGAACAGCCTGCAATGTTACGGGAGATGGCGCCATCGCACTTGTGATCAATAAAATAACTAAATAACTATACTACTACTACGAGCTTAAGCCTCAGAAAGTAAAAGGTTGGAACATCCCTCCGTAACAGAACAACAGATTATTTAAAACTGCTGAAACTATTTTTCTGTATGAGATAAAATATGAAGTTTTATTACATTTGCCTTTATATAAATTTTAAAAAATTCAACTGAAATGAAAGAAAAGAGTATCGAATTATTAAATGCGGCAGTTGCCGACGAACTTCTGGCAGTTCACCAGTATATGTATTTCCATTTTCATTGCGATGATCAGGGATACAATCTGCTGGCAAATTTATTTAGACGCACATCCATTGAAGAGATGGTTCATGTGGAAAAACTGGCTGAACGCATCATTTTTCTCAAAGGCGATGTGGACATGAAACTTTCCGGTAAGGTGAAACAGATTCAGGATGTTAAGGAGATGTTGAAAATTGCGGCACAAATGGAGGAATCCAGTGCAAAGGACTATAACAACTGGGCAAACGAATGTGCAAAAAATGCCGATGCGGTGTCCAAGCAACTTTTTGAATCTTTAGTGGGAGATGAGGAGAGGCATTTTGATCAGTTTGACGATGAGATTGAAAACCTGGGCAGGTTTGGAGATAATTATCTGGCACTTCAGTCCATTGAACGAAGTAAAAAAATCAGTGGCTGAGCAAAAGGCTGATATATAGGCACTTCTGTCCGATCTAAAAATAACATTCGCAATTTATCCGGTTGAATTTACTTTTCCATGAATATTTTTCTATTTTTGGTCTTGAAAACAAAAACCGAAAATTGATAGCATGGAAAGAGCTGACGAAAGGAGAGAAAAAAAGGAACAGGAATACGTCGTCCATGAGGAAATCTTCTCCAGAACCATCAGGGCAGGTAAGCGCACCTATTTTTTCGATGTGAAAAACACGCGTAATAATGAATATTACCTGACCATCACCGAGAGTAAAAGAAAATTTATCGAACCCGGAAATTTCAGGTATGAAAAGCACAAACTGTTTTTGTACGGTGAAGATTTTGATAAATTCTCTGAAACCCTGGAAGAGGTAATTCGATTTATTCGCAAAAATCAACCGGAAATATCTGAAGGAGAAGAGCCGATAGCCGCAATGGAGCCAGATAAAAAAATGCCGGAAAATGAGTTATAGCATCACAGTAAATTATATTTAATTTACATTTACATACAACAAGTGTGTTGCTCTAACCTTTGCAGTGGTAAATTGTAAATGCTGTGTGAATTTAATTTCTTCAGAATTTTCTGTTTTCCATTAATTCAACAACTTTAAACCATCCTCATTATCACTCTTAATTGGTAATTCATTCCGCGAGAACCTGTTTTTGGGAAATGCCGGATTCCAAAAAAATTATTTATTTTGACCAAAAATGTGAGAGATGCGAAAAAAAGAGCTTTTTGAATATGTTATCCGTTACTTTCAGAAGACTATGCCCGTAGCTGAAACGGAGCTGGAATATGAAAATCCATTCCAACTGATTGTTGCTGTAATACTTTCGGCGCAGTGTACCGACAAACGGGTAAACCTGATTACTCCGGAGCTTTTAAAACGCTATCCAACCCCTGAAAAAATGGCAGAAGCTGAACCTGCCGAAGTTTTCGAGTACATTAAAAGCTGCTCCTATCCAAATAATAAGTCAAAGCATCTTGTGGGTATGGCTCAAAAACTATTGGAACTTTTCGACGGAAAGGTTCCTGAAGATGTGAGCGACTTGCAAAAGCTTCCTGGAGTTGGCCGTAAAACGGCAAACGTGATTGCTTCGGTTGTTTATCACAAGCCTGCATTAGCTGTTGACACCCACGTGTTCAGGGTATCTGCCCGCATTGGGTTGACTACCAATGCCAAAACGCCATTGGCTGCAGAGAAGCAACTGTTGAAATATATTCCCGAAGATTTGGTTTCCATCGCACATCACTGGCTGATTCTGCATGGCAGATATGTTTGTGTGGCACGAAAACCCAAGTGCGAAATTTGCGGACTCCGCCCGGTCTGCAAATATTACAAGGAGTTAGATAAAGGCAATTAAACTCACAGCCATGAAGGCCATGCCGGCAATCAGCCCGTAAACAGCCCAGTGGTGCTCACCAAATTCCTTGGCTGAAGGAAGTAACTCATCAAGTGAAATGAACACCATGATGCCGGCAACCGCTGCCATGATTGATGCAAAAAATACCTCAGAATCGCCCGATTCAATAAATTGAAATAGAATCAGGTAAGCCAAAATTGCACCTGCCGGCTCGGCAACTCCCGAAAGGAAAGAGTACCAGAATGCTTTTCGGCGATTTCCCGTTGCATAATAAATGGGCACTGAAACGGCAATCCCCTCCGGGATGTTGTGGATAGCAATCGCAATGGCAATGGCAATTCCGATGGAAGGGTCGTGCAGGGCTGTCATAAAAGTGGCAATTCCTTCGGGAAAGTTGTGGATGGCAACAACAAGAGCTGTAAAAATACCTGTCCGGTAGAGTCTGTTGTTCTTCTTAGTTATTTTTTGGGACATATCCTCCACCGAACGAACTTCATGCGGATTTTCAAAGGAAGGGATAAACTTATCAATGATGGCGATAAGAAAGATGCCTCCGAAAAAGGCGATTGCCGTGTAAATTGATCCGGAGAATTCACCAAACCGGCTGCAGAAAATGTTTTCAGCTTCGGCAAGAATTTCCACAAAAGAGATATAAATCATCACTCCTGCTGAAAAACCAAGAGAAACGGACAGCAGTTTTGCATTTGTCCGCCGGGCAAGAAGCGCTATAGCGCTACCAATCCCGGTAGAGAGTCCGGCAAATGTGGTGAGCAGAAATGCATGTAGAATTTTAATGTCCATTAATAATGTTGCATTTAGAGAGCAAAAATAGTAAAAAAGGGAAAAGTGAGGTGCAAAATTGACAGAACCTGAATTTAACATACATTCGTAATGGTATGAATTGAAATATTTTACGCTCTTCGTTTTTTCTTTGCCATAATTGCTTTAAATTATAGCTCAAACTGATTATTTTTGTACTTTTAAAAAAATTAAAAATTAAAAAAAATGAACAGAGTTTTAATTTTTTTCTATGTGGCAGGTATATTTTTAACCTCATGCCAAAATCAGAAAAAAGAATCACAAGTTGACATGGAAAATCCTTTTTTTAAAGAATGGACAACACCTTACGGCGTACCTCCGTTTGATGAAATCAAAATTGAGCATTACCTTCCGGCGCTGAAAGAGGGTATTGAACAGCACGAGGCAGAAATTGATGCCATTCTTGCCAACAAAGATGAGCCAACCTTTGAAAATACCATCCTGACGTTTGACAAGTCAGGCAAATTATTGAGCAAGGTTACAGGCACATTTTATCCTCTAAATTCAGCCAACACAAACGACAAGATGCAGGAACTTGCACGGGAAGTTGCTCCCCTGATGACAAGGCATTATGATAATATTTCATTAAACCCTCTGCTTTTTGAAAGAATAAAAAGTATCTATGAGCGTCGAAATGAACTGGGGCTGGACAAGGAGCAGATGCGCGCCACCGAAAAGTATTATGAAGATTTTGTTCGCGGCGGCGCCAATCTATCAAAGGAAAATCAGGAAAAACTCAGAGCACTCAATGAAGAGCTCTCTAAACTGAGTCTTCAGTTTGGCGAAAACCTGCTGGCAGAAACCAACCGTAATTTCAAACTGGTGATTGATGACAAGACCGGTCTGGAAGGGCTACCAGAGGATGTGATTGCCCGTGCAGCAGATGATGCTAAAGCATTTGGTGAGGAAGGGAAATGGGTTTTTACGCTGGCTAAACCCAGTATGCTTCCCTTTTTGCAGTATGCAAAAAACCGCGATTTGCGCGAAAAGCTCTATCGGGGTTACTTTATGCGGGGCGATAATGACAATGCCTTCGACAATAAAGAGGTCATTAAAAAAATAGTTAAACTCCGCGATGAAAAGGCTAAACTTTTGGGATTTGCCAACCATGCAGAGTTCATTATTGACATAAACATGGCCAAAACACCTGATGCTGTTTATGGGTTTTTGATGCAGCTGTGGAATCCGGCTATGGAGATGGCTAAGAAGGACTTAAAAGAGATGCAGGCTATAGCCGACAGCGAAGGTGCTGATTTCAAGCTTGCCTCATGGGACTGGTGGTATTACAGCGAGAAACTTCGTAAACAAAAGTTTGATCTGGATGAAGAAGCACTTAAGCCCTATTTTAGTCTTGAAAATGCTAAAAAAGGATTGTTTCATGTGGTAGAAAAGCTGTATGGACTGAAGCTTGTACGGCGCGACTGGCCTACTTATCACGAAGAGGCAGAAGTGTATGAAGTATTGGAAGCAGATGGTTCCAATTTAGGTGTCATGTATTTTGATTTTCATCCGCGCGACGGCAAAAGGGTGGGAGCGTGGTCAACCGGATTCCGAAGTGCCACTTGGCGTGATGGTGAGCGTATTCCCCGCATAGGCTCCATTGTGATGAATTTCACCCGTCCGTCAGGAGACACCCCGGCGCTCCTGAGCTTCGAGGAAGTCACCACACTATTCCATGAATTTGGACATGCGTTGCACGGATTGTTTTCCGACGGACCTTATGACCGGACGGCCGGAAACGTACCCCGTGATTTTGTGGAGCTACCCTCTCAGGTGATGGAGCATTGGGCAGGCGAGCCTGAAGTGCTGAAAGTGTATGCATTACATTATCAGACCAGCGAACCAATTCCGGACGAACTCATTGAAAAACTGGAAAAAAGCAGCACTTTCAATCAGGGATTTGCAACCGTAGAGTTTGTGGCAGCTGCCCTGTTGGATATGGATTTTCATACAGCAAAAAATCCGGTAATTGCCGATGTTCGTGCTTTTGAACAAGAATCCATGAAAATAATCGGTTTAATAGATGAGATTTTACCAAGATACCGCAGTACCTATTTCTCGCATATTTTCAGCGGCGGATACTCTGCCGGCTATTACGTTTATTATTGGGCAGGCGTACTCGACACCGACGCTTTTTATGCCTTTAAGGAAACCGGAGATATTTTCAATCCGGAGGTGGCTGCCAGGTTCCGTACGCTGCTTGAAAAATGCGGTGCCGACGATGGAATGGTGGTTTATAAAAATTTCAGAGGCAAAGAGCCGTCCATCGAACCTTACCTGATAATGAAAGGTTTGAAATAGAAATTAGCCTCCCCTTGGGGAGGCTAACTCATCTCCAAAAGATAAGGACAGAGCACTGAATTTATTTTCAACGTAAAATGAAGTGAGCTATAGGAATCTGAGAAAAAATAGATTATTCAGGCAAATCAGCAGGCTACCTATTATTGTCAGTACATTGACAATGTTTTTCTTGATATATGATATAGGTTTTTTTTCTCAATCTGATAATACCGATTTGTTCCAAAATATTTACTTTTTCACTGTATTTATAGGAGCAATTTCAATAATAGCACGATATTTACATCGTAAAACACGGCCAAAATTAAACAGCCTGGCATTCGATATTATCCTCTTCTGTTTTTTATCAATTCTGATTTTACAATATTTCCAACTTCATTTTTTGCAATCATTTAGTTTATTCAAACACCCATATTGGTTATATATAGCAATTATTCTTGTTTTTATCCGTGAGCTGTCTGCTCTCAAGATGAATTTTAAAAAAGCTGTTTTTAACCCGGCTCAATTATTTTTAATAAGCTTTTTAACCCTAATTGTTACAGGAAGTATGCTGTTAATGCTTCCCAATGCAACTCACTCAGGGATAACACTAATTGATGCAATGTTTACTTCTACAAGTGCGGTTTGTGTTACAGGCTTAATTGTGGTTGATACCGGGAGTTTTTTCACTCAATTCGGACAAATTATTATCCTTATGTTAATACAAGCAGGTGGTATAGGGATTATGACTTTCACCAGTTATTTCAGCTACTTTTTCAAAGGTGTTTCATCCTACGAAAACCAGTTAGTTCTTGGTCAAATAACAAATACCGAAAAGATAGCGGAAGTTTTTACTGTACTGAAAAAAATAATTCTGATAACTTTTTTGATTGAAGGACTTGGAGCTCTATTCATATTTCAAAGTATTGACAGCACAGTTATTCCATATTTGAATAAACGCATTTTTTTCTCTGTCTTTCATTCAATATCCGGCTTCTGCAATGCCGGGTTTTCAACATTACGGAACAGCTTTTTTGAAGGTCCCTATCAGTTTAATTATCCTATGCATTTAATAATAGCCTCATTGATTATTTTAGGAGGATTAGGCTTCCCGATAGTATTTAATTTATTGAAATTTATAAAAGCAAAGATTGTTTATTTTCTGCTTGGCTTTTATAACAAAAAACGGCAGCAATATATTCCGGGATTGATAAATATCAACACCCGGATTGTTTTGATTACTACCTTAGTTCTGATTGCTGGCGGAACACTTCTATTTTATCTGTTTGAGTACAACAACACCTTATCAGGGCATAGCTTTGGTGGAAAAATAGCGACTGCCTTTTTTGGTTCAGTTACAACAAGAACCGCCGGTTTTAACACAGTTGATACCGCAGCATTAAGCATTCCAACTCTATTTATTGTTATTTTTCTGATGTGGGTAGGAGCTTCTCCCAATTCAACTGGTGGAGGTATTAAAACCAGCTCTTTTGCAATAGCGTTGCTCAATATTTTAAGTATAGCCAGAGGAAAGTCACGACTCGAAGTATATAACCGGGAGATATCCTCAACAACTGTCAATAAAGCTTTTGCAATAATTGTCCTTTCTGTATTCGTAATTTCTATATCTATTCTTAGTATTTCATTATTTGAACAGGATAAGAACTTGTTGAACATCTCCTTTGAATGTGTGTCTGCATATAGTACCGTTGGACTTAGCAGAGGAATTACAGCAGATCTGAGCTTTGCAAGCAAATTGATTTTGATTTTTACTATGTTTATAGGACGCGTAAGTACGCTCACTCTGTTAATAGCCATAATCAAAAAGGCACGCCCGGGAATTTATCGGTATCCTTCAGAAAGTATTTTAATCAACTAAAATAAAAAAACAATGAAATTCACAATTATTGGACTAGGAAATTTCGGATTCGCCATAGCTGAAAAGCTGGCTCAATTGGGGCATGAGGTAATAGGTGTTGATAAAAACATTGAAAAAGTTGAGGAAATTAAAGATAAAATCACGCACGCTATATGCTTAGATTGTAGCCATCAGACTGCTGTAAACAGCTTACCGTTAAAAAACACAGATGTGGTAGTTGTTGCAATAGGAGAAGATGTAGGTGCCAATTTGTTGACTACCGCCCTGATTAAAAAAGTGAATGTTCCGAGATTGATAAGCCGTTCGATTTCAACTATTCACGAAACGATTTTAGAATCCATGAAGATTACAGATATTGTGCGCCCAGAAGTAGAAACGGCTGAAAGATGGGCAAAAAAACTATCAACATCTGGTTTAGTTGACTCCTTTGAAATAACGGATCAATATAGCGTAGTTGAGGTGGTAGTTCGCGGAAAATTTGCAGGGAAAACTATAGAGGAAGTTGGATTCAACAAAAACTACAATGTTCTTGTCCTCACAATTATGAAAAGTGTAAGAGAGAAAAATAAAATCGGGGTTTTCATAAATGCGCCAAAACTTCAAATTCAAGGAATTGCTAAAGCTGAGACTATTTTGAATGAAGGAGATATTATGGTTTTATACGGTAATAATAAAGATATTCGCAGTTTACTTAAAGATTAATGATTTGTACGTTTAATCATAATCATATCTGAAATTGCAAAAATAATGAATAAAAGTCCTAAACATATATGAAGGTGAACTATTAGAGAATTTTTAGGACTCTGATTGCTAATAACCTCTTGGTCTCCTGTGTCCAAATTTTGTCTTGGCCGCGCTGTTTTATTATTGTTAGCACCACCTCTAAAGCTTAATTTTTTTATTGCTTAATAAACTTTTTAACACCTGGATATCCTTCTGCTTTTAAGAAGTATATACCAGCTTTTAAGTCGCCTATGGATAATTGCTCTTCATTCTTTACATCAAATGAGTTAATTACCGTTCTCCCTGAATAATCATAAACAATAAATCTTGCATTTACTTTTGTTTGAATCGTAATTTGATCTGTTGCTGGATTAGGATAAACCTTAAAAAAAGCTTGTTGTTCAACTTCCTTTATACCTGTAGTACAATCATAATGATATTCACTTCTTTCGTGGTTTTCAAAATAGTTTCCTGCACTGTTCCAAGACATATACAAATCCAATGTAATTCGATTATTGTTGGCATCGTAAGTGTAATTGACTTTATAGGAAATCTTCCATGTATTGCTTCCTGTGTCCAAATATTGATTAAGCTCTTCTATTCGATTATTATTGGTATCGTAAGTGTAACTGGTTTTACGGTCTTCCACCCATGCATTAGTTCCTGTGTCCCATCTATCTGTTATAAATTCAGTTAGATTATTGTTGGCATCGTAAGTATAATTGTATTTGAAGTAACTCTTCCATGTATTGCTTCCTGTGTCCCAATTTTGATAAAGCTCTTCTGAAAGATTATTGTTGGCATCGTAAGTGGAAGTGGTTTTACTGTCATTCACCCATGTATTGCTTCCTGTGTCCCAATCCTGTCTTAGCCGTTCAGTTTTATTATTGTTGGCATCGTAAATGTAATTGTATTTATAGTCACTCTCCCATGTATTGCTTCCTGTGTTCCAATTTCGATAAAGCTCTTCTGAAAGATTATTGTTGGCATCGTAAGCGTAATTGTATTTAGAGGAATTCTTCCATGTATTGCTTCTTGTGTTCCATTTTTGATAAAGCTCTTCTGAAAGATTATTGTTGGCATCGTAAGTGTAATTGTATTTATAGTCACTCTCCCATGTATTGCTTCCTGAGTTCCATTTTTGATAAAGCTTTTCAGTTTCATTATTATTAGCATCATATTGGAATATGGTTCTTCCTATTAGCTCTTTTACTTGTGTGCCACTAATAAATTTATAATGATGGATAGTGTCATTTAAACAATTTAGTTGAGAAAATGAGTAGCTTGATACAAGTAGTATCAAAGTAGATAGTATTATTTTTTTTATCTTTTGATTTTTTAAATTTTGTATAATTCCACAAATATAAAAAATATTTTAAATAGAAAACATTTGCTAATTACTGTATGATACAATTACCTCAGTGTCATGTCAACTTTATTATGTCTGCTATTGTTTATATCTTTGTATCAAAAAAAATTATGATACGATACAAAGTTACATTAACAGAAGATGAGCGTAATACATTAGAAGATATTTTGAAAAGAGGGAAACATAGCTCATTAGAATTTAGGAATGCGTGCATTTTGCTTAATAGTGATGAAGGAGAGTTTGGTCCTAAGCAAAGCAATGAATCTATTGCGCAGATACTTCATATTAATACCAAAACTGTGGAGCGTTTAAAGCAACGTTTTGTGAATGAAGGATTTGATGCATGTATAAAAAGAAAACCATATCCCGTAGTCAAGAATATTAAAGCAGACGGTGATTTTGAGGCTCACTTAATAGCTTTAAGCTGTAGCGATGCCCCACAGGGATATGCCCGTTGGACGTTGAGATTACTTGCTGATAAAATGGTTGAATTGAAGTATGTAGACAGTATTTCGCATGAAACAGTGCGTCAGACTTTAAAAAAAACGAAATTAAACCGTGGAGAGTGCAAGGCTGGATAATTCCTCCTTTACACAATGGGGAATTCGTATCTTGCATGGAACGTGTTCTTGATGTTTATAAAGAGCCCTATGATCCTCTTCGCCCTGTTGTTTGTATGGATGAATCACCGAGGCAATTAATAAAAGAAACTCGTTTATCTTTGAAGCGCAAACCTGGCAGTGATGAGAAACAGGATTATGAATATGAGAGATGTGGCGTTGCAAATATATTTATGGTGAATGAACCATTGCGAGGTAAGCGATACGTAAAAGTAACGGAACGGAAAACGAAAACTGACTGGGCTCAATTGATAAAAGAGGTTGCTGATAAACACTATCCTTATGTAGAGAGAAAATAAGATTAGTTATGGATAACCTCAATACACATAAACCATCTTCACTTTACGAAGCATTTCCACCAGAGGAAGCAAAGAGATTATGGGACAGGTTTGAATTTATATATACACCAAAACATGGAAGTTGGTTGAATATGGCAGAAATAGAATTACATGTTTTGAGCAAACAGTGTCTTAACAGAAGAATTGGAGATTTGGATACCATGTCAAAGGAAATAAAGGCATGGCAGCGGGATAGGAATGGTAAAGTTGCAAAAATTAATTGGAGATTTACAAATGATCAAGCTAGGATAAAACTCAAAAGACTTTATCCGACATTATTATATTGACATGACAATAGTTTCATTGGCTGGCAGATAAGTGGGCAAAGTAACGTTTGCCCTGCTTAACAACTGCCTGTTTAATTCGTCGGGTTCTGGCAGCCATATTACTTGCTTGCCGGGGGCAAGTTCAGTTTTCATCCCAACAATGGAACATAGCTTTTCTATCCCTTCTTCCACTGTTACATCCATGTCTTTCCAGCATTCGCGCAAATATTTTTCTATTTTATAAGCCAGCATGCATACCATTAAATGTGCTTTGGTGCGGTGTTCTTTTCTCAAAAAAATAGGTCGTATTCCAAGCTGGCTTTTCTCTGTGCGAAAAGCCCATTCAACTAATGCCAGAGATTTGTATCTGGAATGTACCTCTTCTTTTTTATCCCCGGGGCTGTGCACTAAATCGGTTTTTATGACATAGCACCCATCCAGCATAGCCGCTTCTTCCAAGGCAGACTCGTTTTTATATATTTCAAGTTCTCTTTTATCTTTAACTGTCCTCACCTCTGCCAGCTTATCCATTTTGAGCTTTTTGATATAGTTTGTTACAACCTTTTTCTGCACTTCGGCTTTTGCCCTGGGATGCTCTGCAAGGTACCTGTTGCTTTGTTCCAGTTTGTGCTCAATGGACTGGAACTTGCTTTGCCGGCTGAGTTTTATCTCTTCTGCCCTCAAAGGATTACGGCGTAAAATATAGCGTACCCTTTCAGCCTGGTCGGTTACCTCTGCCAACTCGTCGGTAAAAAGCTCTAACTGAAAGATGCCTTTATTTATCAAGGCTTCTATTTGTGGTTTAGTGATGGTTGTAATGTAATTCAGCCCCGATTGTTGTATGTCTTTTATCTGGGTGCTCTTTATCATTCCTTTATCGCCTACTATGGCAACACTCTGGCAATCATATTTATCTTTTATTTTTTCAATTTGTGTTTTCAAGGTATCGGGATCGCGCGTGTTTCCACGAAATGCTTCAATTGACAAGGGTTCGCCGTTGTCATCGGTCAACAGCCCGCAAACCAGTTGCTTTTTGCCTTTCTTCTTGTCCCTGTTGTAACCATAGCTGGCAAGTTCGTTGTGTTGCCCCTCAAAGTAGCTTGAGCTTACATCATACAAAAACAGGGTAGGCATCCCGGGCTTGTTGCCAATGGTTTGCCTGAAAAGCCTATCTTCCACATGCCCTTTCCTGTCGTGCAACCATACCAGCGACTTATACAAATCGTTTTCTGTTATACTGCTTATCCCCAGAAGCTCACAGCCACAATGGGACCGGGCTAGGCGAATGTTCCCCAGCCGACTGCCGGGATGTATCAGCCGGGCGAATACCTGCCAGAGGATATAATTGCTTTCTGCTTCCCGCCCCAATGCCTTGTTTATGCCCAGATGGTTTGTAACTTGGTGGAGCAAAACCGATGGCCCTGCTATTTTCCAGTTTTGGGTTTTTGCATGGGAGATTTGACGGAGAAAATCAATATTATTTTTGTTTTTTAATGCAAATTTTACAGCCAGTATCTCTTCTTCGCTGCAATGGGAAAGGTTGGCAAGATTGCGTTGTCTGGTCTTGCCGCCTTCGCGGTAACTGTGCCTGAGCAAAACACGCCTGTAGGTTTTACCTTTTCGTGAATATGTCAAGTCATCTATATACATAGTGCGTGCAATATACAACATTAAATCAGTAAATGCAATAGTTATGTGAAAATATTAGTGCGCACAAATAATATGCCAAATATGATTTATATTTCTGTAAAACAGTAGGTTAAGTCATTTTTTGGAAAAAACTTCCGTTACAAACCCTTAGTATTGAACTCAAGTGACAATTAGACACTTACTTGGTAGAGTTATTTTTAAAAACTAGCATTAACCATAACAGGGAAATGGTCAGAAGGGAAATGCCCATAATGTACATCATTAAGTACTCCATATTTATTAATAGTGATGTCTGGTGAGACCCAAATATAATCTATCCTCTGCCTCATCGGAGAATTTAATTTGAAGCTATTAAATGTACCTTCAGTACCATACGGCTTTGTCTGTGTAATTTTGTATGAATCTTTCAGAATATCTGCATTATAAATAATTTGAATTGGCTCATCGTCTGGTCTTGCATTAAAATCACCAACACAAAATACAGAGTTATCGCCTGCTATTTCTTTTATTTTATTTAGAAGTAACAACGAAGAATTTCTCCGTGCTTCTCTTCCGCGATGATCATAATGTAAGCTAAAAAAGAAAAAGGTTTTATTTGCATTTTTATCCCTAAATTTAGCCCATGAACATATCCTGCGTATATTAGCATCCCATCCGAAAGAAGGTTCTTTGGGAGTTAAAGAGAACCAGAAATCACCACTATCCAGTACATCAAAACGCTTGTTTTTATATACAATAGCAGAATGCTCACCCTCATTTTCACCATCATCGCGTCCAACACCAACATAGGAGTAGTCCCCAGGTTCTACAATATCTTGTAATTGATGATAAAATCCTTCCTGAGTTCCCATAATATCAAAGTCGTGAAAGCGAATCAATCCGTTAACATTTTCTTTTCTATATTCCCATGAATCTAAGCTATCATGTGGGGTATCCATTCTTAAATTATAGGTAGCAATGTTAATATGATACGGCAGATTTTGAGAACATGCAAAAGCAAAACATAACATAAAAATTGAGGAAACGAAAGCTATATTATTCTTCATAATATTATTGTTTTTACAGTAAATAAATACTTTTCAGGAAGCTATCTCCTTAGTATGTCCTAGTTAGATTATTGCATACCAAAGAAATAGCCTCCAATATTTAATGCTATGATAAGAAATAAACTAACATAATTTAAACTCAAATCTATTAATTCCAACCAGGATTTTGTCCTAAACTTGGATTTTTTATTCTATCTGCTTCCGGAATAGGATATAAATATTTTTTATCGAGCCATTCCCGTTGTCCCGGGTTCCAGATAATCTCACCTGAATCACCGTTTGACAAGTAACGTTTTCCAACACCTTCAGTAGTTACATCAACAAAAACTTTGGCTGTTGCATTGGTAGGTTTTGTTCCTTTATAAAAACAAACATCCATAATACCATCCCCATTTAAATCAAATTCTCCCAGCCCGGGCACATACATTCCGTTCATCGGTGCTTCTGCCAAAAGGTCTCCTAAACGCCATCGAATTAAATCATCAATTCGCAAGCCTTCTGTTATCATTTCCACTGCTCTTTCACGAAGAACCTCCAGCATAACCGGATCAGAGAATTTATATTTATAAAATTCAACCAAATAAGGATCAGCCACGGTGGGTTTTTGTGATAAAGTCGAACCTGTTATACCTGCCCGTGCCCTAAGTGCTCCAATTGTTGAGGCCCAATCAGAATCAGTCATCCTGCCAAGTTCCGCTAATGCCTCAGCTTTATTAAGCAGAACTTCTGCATATCTAAATATAAGATGCGCATTCTCATTCCGACTTTCATCATCAAAAGGAAAACGCTCATCGTAACAACCTTTAATGATTTGATAACCAGTATAACTTTGTTCCAGGTTTGGTGGTGCAATAACAGGTACACCATTTTCTGTTCGATGATAGTCACCTAAACGAATCGATTGTTTTAACCGAAGATCTCTGTTTTTTACTTCCTCAGTAAATGGGGTAGTTTTATAATTCGGATCATTTGTGAATGGAGTGCCGTCTAATTTTAAATAAGTATTGACAAAATGACGCGTAAACGCTGGGCGATTTGCATAAGTTGGACTGATTGTTTTTCGATTTCTTGAACTGAAAATTTGCAAATCAGCATCGAGAGTTATAGCTAAAATTGTTTCTTCAGTAAAAGGTGATTTCTGAAGAAATATTTCGCGATAAGCATTTGCACCCTGGCGTAAGGAAAAACCGTGAATATCGTCAGATGTTTTTACAACTTCTTCAAACCAAATGTCTGCTGTATTTTGTTTTCCATACTGTGTATGGTATTTTCTTATTGAAGCTTCATATAAACAAACTCTGGTTTTGAAAGCTCTGGCTACGTTTTTGGTTATTCTCGTACTAAATGGATCTGAAGTCATTGTAATATTCTCTATTGCATAATTTAAATCTTCCAATACTCTTTCCATTACATAAAACCGATCATCGCGGTTGCCGTATAGTGTAGCGTCATCATCAACTTCAATTGTACGATCAATCCATGGCACATCTCCAAATCGTTTTACCATTTCAAAGTAAAAATATGCACGAAAAAAGCGGGCAAGTCCGAGATAGTGTTCTTTCTCAGGAACTGAGCTTTTTTCACAATTTTCAATAAAATAGTTAATATTGCGCAAATTAGTCCATGACCATCCAGAACTAGTTATTGGACTCAATGCATTAGGCACGAGCAAGGTACCAACTCCAACACGTGCTATCAAATCAGAATGGTCATCTTCCATAAAAACACCATCATAAGGTGTCGGCAATAATTCATAAAAAGAATTAGAATACAATGCTAAACCATTGGCT
Source organism: Mariniphaga sp. (assembly GCA_040772505.1). Lineage (GTDB taxonomy): Bacteria > Bacteroidota > Bacteroidia > Bacteroidales > Prolixibacteraceae > Mariniphaga. Next base: position 62,477 of record JAXGYA010000006.1, read on the forward strand.
GATTCAAAAATAGCCAAACTTGAACCTGTAGCCTTAGGAAATTCATCTAAATCGCAACTGCCTAAAATAGCTGCCAAAAACAAACCCCCTAAAACATATTGTATTATTTTTTTCATTTTCATAGTAATTAAATTAAAAACTGATAGATAAACCTAATGTAAGTGCCTTTAATGCAGGATATTTAAATCCATCCCCGTCGCCTCTAGTATCATCGCTGTTTAATCCTGTCAATTGAGTTCCCGCTCTCCAAATGCTTGTAACATCCAAGTCTTTCGTTAATTTGTATAACGGTGACCATGTCCACAAATTTTCTGCAGAAAAATAAATTTTCAAATCAGATGCATGAATTTTTGACGAAAAACTTTTAGGTAGACTGTAACCAAAATTTAAGGTCCTTAAGCGAATATATGCCACATTTTGCAAATATCTGTCGTTAGGAAGACGCAACTGCCCATTTGCATTCTGAGCTGCATAACCAGATGCTAATGGCAGGTAAGCGTCAAAATTTTGCAACTCAGGAAGAAACCTGCGATTCTCCTGCCATCTTGGAAAATCGTTGTATGGCCGATTATATTGGCCCCAAAAAGGAGATTCGTTTGATGGATACCATTGTTGTTTCCCAACTCCCTGAAAAAAAGCTGTTAAAAAGAAGCTATTCCAGTTTCCACCTAAATTAAAACCATAAATGTAACGTGGTTGGTTATTCCCAATAATGGTTTTATCTCCGGAATTATCCACTCGATTTAATCCATGGTAAATGATATTGTCTCCATCTAAATTTTTAAATTTTAAATCACCTACATGATTTACTCTTGTTGAATGAGCTAAAATATTGGACTGGGATGGAGAATTATTAATTTCTTCCTGAGATTTAAATAATCCTTCAACCTGATATCCCCAAATTTCACCAAGTCTTTGACCAATATAGTAATCAGTCAGATTTTTTTCTGGATTATAATAGTCTGTTATAATAGATTTATAATCGGATAAGGTAATCCGAGCATTATAAATAAAAGGTTTATCTGCTAAATTAAATCTATCATTCCAGTTCACTGAAATTTCCCAACCAGTGGTTTCCATGGAGGCATAATTTCCTTTTGGAACGCCTGTACCAAAAATTGCAGGTACACTTGGTCCAACCGTGTACATATCTTTTGTCCAGCGCCGATATATATCTCCTGAAAAGTTAAGTTTATTACTTAAGGCAGTAATATCCAACCCTAAATTTCCCACAGTAGCTGTTTCCCATGTTAAACCTTTGGGAATTACATTAGGTTGAGCAGTTCGCTGGGGTCGAATTCCGCCTAAAATCCTGCCTGACTGGCTAATTCCAAAGTTTTCTACAAAAGTATATGGTGCTATGGCTCCGTTTCCTAAAGAACCATACGAGACTCTCAACTTCAAATTGGAAATAGCATCCTGATCTATTGTCCAAAATGGTTCTTGCGAAATACGCCAACCAGCAGAGATAGAAGGGAAAAAAGCCCATTGCTGGTCGCCTGGAAATTTTGATGAACCATCATACCGTCCGTTAACTTCCAGTAAATACCGTTCAATATAATTATAATTTATGCGGAAGAACGTTCCAGCAACCCTCCATTTGTTGTATCCTCCTGCAACTGTGATATTGTCTCCTAGGGCAAGATTTATATCACTTGCATCCTCATAAACAACTCCATTTCTTGTGGCAGTTACATTTTTATAAACAGATTGTTCATAATTATATCCAACTAAAAAATCAAAATTATGAATTTCATTAAATGACTTGATATAGTTTGCATAAATGTTAAATGGTATATATTCAGTCGTGCTGCGTTGTTCTTCTAAATCATTTGTGTTTACGCCAGTATAACCAATAACTCCTTCATATCTGCTGTAAGGAACCGGAACACGTTTTCGCTGATGTGAATATTCTTTGTTTTGATATGTAAAATCAGCTCGTACAGTTAGAGTTTTGTCAAAAAATTCAGATTTTAAAGCTATTTTATTTTGAAAAATTTTTTGATTCAAATCTGCACCATTTTTCCCTATATATCTGTCGCCTACCGTATATGCAGATGGAAATGAAAGGGTTCCGTCAGGATTGGTTAAAGGAGCTAAAGGATTCCCTTCATCTGCAATATTTCTCCAAATATTACTTCCTTCACCTACATTTATTGGTTGATGATAACCCATCGAAGAATATTCAACATTATTATCAACTTGCAGCCAATTAAATACTTGTATATCTCCCTTGGCTCTTAAATTATACATCGTATAATCATCAGTGTTATAGCGAAATAGTCCATCTTCTCCATTATATCGGCCACTTAAGTAAAAAGATGCAACATCACTTCCACCTGAGATTGTTAAATTATGATCCTGAGCAAAAAAGCTTTCTTTATATAACTCCTTATACCAATCTGTGCTATAATAATACTCATAAGCACCCGTATTAGGATTTATTTCTATTCTCGGTAGCGACGGGTCTTCCCAGCGTCGCTTGATCTCGGCTAAATATGCGGGAGAAAAGGACATTGTTTTATTGACTGCTGTTGGTGTTTCACCAGTATCTCTCCAACTTGACCACTGATCGCTGAATGATTTCGCCCATGGATAAGAATCCACAATATTGTCAGGAACTGTAGTTGGCCTTTTGGATGAAAGATTAGTTGTGTAATTAAATGAAGTCCGGCCTTTTGAAGCAGATTTGGTGGTAATAAGAACTACACCAAAAACAGCCCTTGCTCCATAAATCGCAGAAGAGGCAGCATCTTTTAAAACAGATACACTTTCAATATCGTTCGGGTTTAACATTCGCGGATCACCCTCAACGCCATCAATTAATACTAAAGCACTGCCGCCCTGTCCTATTGAAGTAGTGCCTCTAATATTGTACGAAGGAGAATTAGTTGGTTTTCCATCTGACATTTGAATATTCAAATTTGGAATAACTCCAACCAATCCCTGAGTTGCATTCGTAATGGGCCTGTTCTCAAATACATCGCTAGTAACCTGCTCAACCGCTCCAGTTAAATTTACCTTTTTCTGCACTCCATACCCAATCGCCACCACCTCTTCAATTCCTATCGTCTCCTCCTCCATCACCACCGTAAAAGTCGTTCTTCCATCAATCGGTACTTCCTGTGTCCTCATCCCTACGAATGAAAACTGCAGGGTTTGGGCAGAAGGGGGCACGGCTAAGGTGAAATTTCCATCGGCATTGGTAACCGTGCCGGTGGTTGTGCCTGGTATTATGATGGTTACTCCGGGTAAGGGTTCTCCTCTCGAATCTGTTACCACACCGGTAACCGTTCGTTGCTGAAGGGTGATGGTTGTTACCGTTCCTCTTTCCCTTTCCTTTTCCCTTACTTTCTCAGTTAAAATAATCTGCCGGTTACTGCGGACTTCATAATCCACTCCGGCGGTTCCGCAAACCGATTTTAGCACCTCTTCAAAGGGTTCTTCGGTAAAATCAACCGAATACTTTTTGGCTGCATCAAAAATTTCATCCTTATAAAGAAAAACATGACCGGTTTGGTCTTCAAGTGTTTTCAGTACTTGCTGGATAGTTGCCTTTTCAAAATGCAACGTCACTTTGGTTTGGGAATAGCTGTTCCCGAAAGTGAAAAAAACCAGCATGGAAAAAATCAGTGTCAGTTTCATTTTTTTAAAACATAAGTTAATTTTCCATTTTCTCCTATCCGGGAGAATCCAATCTCGAACTTTTCTCATACTTTTGAACTGTTAAGTTAAACAATATTAAAATTTAACGCAATAAACCGGCATGGCGTTGCAGCGCCAGCCGGTTTTTATCTATCTTTTATCGTAAAATACTCCATCCCAATTTCTGAAATTTCAATTGTTGCTGCATCAGCCAGGTTTTCAAGCACATCTTCACGGGTTCCGTTAAGGTCAAGCTTACCGGAAATTTTCACACCGCCTAAAAACGGATTATCATACTTAAAGCGGATATTGTAATAGCGCTCCAACCGCTTAACTATCCTGCTCAGGTCAGTGCTTTCAAATTTGAGTAAACCCTCTTTCCAAAGGGTATAATATTCATAATCCACCTCTTCCAGCCGGGTTGTGTGTTCAGTTTTATTGAACGCAGCCAGTTGTCCGGGACTTAACTCGGTGGTTTCAGAAAAAATCCCGGAATTGTTCTGTTCCAGTCTGATTTTTCCGCTCGTAAGCATTGTTTCAATAATATTTTCTGAAGGATAGGCCGAAATATTGAACTGTGTTCCGAGTACTCGCACGCGAATATCTGTGGTCTGCACCACAAAAGGTTGTTTTTCATCTTGCTTCACATCAAAAAATGCTTCACCTGCCAAAAAAACTTCGCGGCTCTTATCAGCAAAGAAATCGGGATAAATCAACCGGCTACCGGCATTCAGAAATACATGAGTTCCGTCGGGAAGAGTAATTTCGGAGGTTTTCCCATAGGGAATAACCAACTGGTTCATTTCGGGTGTTCCCTTATGCTGTGAGCCTGACGGCTCTATGATTTTGTCATTTACAACCACCTGCCCATTCGTGCGGTGCTCAATTTTTGATTTGGCTTCACTGAGCATAATATTCTCTCTGCCTGAGCGAATGAGTACTGCCTCATCGGTTTGTGTGGGTTCAGAAACTTCCTGTGCGTAAAACTGTGGATTAAAACTGCTTTTCTGATAAAACAGGAGGGCTCCAATGGTAAAAAAGAGAATGGCAACTGCGGCATACTTCAAAAAATCCGTAACAATTCTACGGGATTTCCTACTTTTCTGCCTGACTTCAATCTGTTTCAGAATTTGAGCAAAGAGAATTATCTTTTCATTTTCTGAAAGCTCTCTATCTGTTGTATGAAGTTTATGAATAATTCTGCGCGCCAATAGAATATTTTCCTTTTCGCGCGGATTATCTGTCTGAAACGAGTTCCACCATTCATTAAGCTCTTCTTCCGGGCTGAACACCCATTGAATGAATTGAGAATCTTCTAAATATTTGCTTATTTTTTTCATTAAACTTACTGTTCTGCTATAAAAGGACTTTAACATTTGAAATATGGACAGTTTTTTTAACTTTTTTCAAAAAAAATTTTGCCTGCATAAAAAGAGAGGCGGGAAATCGCACCTGCCTGCCTGCAGATAGGAGTCTAAATCATTGTTTATCAATAAGCCAATAAGGTTATGTTGAATTAATCGTGAATTCGTAAATTTATAAATTCGTGAATTAGCACTTGCCTGGAAACCAATCCCCCTAAATCCCCCTTTCGCCAAGGGGGACGAGCGCTGATGAGCCTACAGGCTCAAAAACGCGAATTTGCGAATTTGCAAATCTGCAAATTTGCCCTAAAAGCGCAATTAATTTCAGCCCAAAGGCAACGCCTTGGATATAACTTAATGACGCCACGAAAAGGCAGATTTTTTATTCCACCGGTTGCGCATATCAAAAGCATGCCCCAAAGGGGAGATGTCCGCAGGACAGAGGGGCTTTTTCTTCATTTCTTATCCGACGTTGTCAGGAGCTTCGCACGCTGACAAGTCTGCTGTCGTTGTCTTTCCACAACCTATCAGCGTCGCCAGACCTGACAGCGTTAACGCCTTCGCCAAGGGGGACGAGCGCTGATGAGCACACAGGCTCAAAAGTGGTAGAAATTTATTTCAATAATTATTCAGATTCGATATTTCAACACATTCCACAGGGATTTAGGTTAAGTTTTTTTGTGGTTTTGTCGGGCTCTTTTTCCATTTAGATTTTATTTTCCATTTCTGTATATTTGTATTCAGAATTGTTAAAATCGGTATTTTAAAGTAGTTTAGCCATCTCAAACCAAAAAAAATATGCACATATGAACGCGAGAGAACAGTTTTTAAAAACCCTGAACCATCAGCAGCCCGGCCGGATTGTACTGGATTTAGGCTCAACCGGTGTAACGGGCATTCATATCAAAGCACTCTCAAAATTGAGAAGGCATTTTGGACTGCAGAGAAAGCCCCTTCGTGTTATTGACCCCTTTCAGATGCTGGGCGATGTGGACTGGGAGCTTATTGACCCGGTTGGTATTGACGTGGTTGGGGTATGTTGCAGGAAAAACATTTTTGGTTTTCCTAACCAGGCGCCGTTCAGGGAGTGGAAAACCCCATGGCGGCAGCGCGTTATGGTTCCCATGGGATTTAATGTTACCACTGATGAAAATGGCGATATTCTGATTTATCCCGAAGGCGATTCCGCCTTTCCACCTTCTGCAAAAATGTCGGCGGCAGGTTTTGCATTTGAGCCCGTCATCAGGCAGGAATCTGCCAGCAAAGGGGAGATGAATCCTGAAGACAATGTTGAAGAGTTCGGACTGTTAGATGAAAAGGAACTGGAACACTGGCGCACAGCCTGCAATAAAGCGCATGCTTCGGGAAAAGCTGTGATTGCAACTGTGAGCGGCACTACACTGGGTAATCCCATGCTGATTCCCGGCATGAAGCTTCGCCGCCCCAAAGGAATACGCGACATTAATCTGTGGTATAAGTATATCGTAAGCAAGCCGGCATTCATCAAAAAAATATTTGACCGCCAGAGTGAAATTGCCATTGAGAACCTGAATCGGATTTCTGCAGTGTCCGGAAATAAAATTGATGCAATATTCCTCTGTGGCACTGACTTTGGTTCGCCTGACTTTGCTTATTCTCCTGAGCAATTTGAGGAAATCTGGTTGCCATACTACAAAAGAATGAACGACTGGATTCATGAAAACACCCAATGGAAAACATTTAAACACTCATACGGAACAACCGAAGGCTTTCCCGAACAATTTATTAAGGCAGGATTTGACATCATCAATCCTGTTCAAGGCGAAGAATCAGGGCTAAATCCTAAGGACTTGAAGAAAAAATATGGGCTGAGCGTGGTTTTTTGGGGCGGCGGAGTGGATGCCCGCAAAACGCTTCAGTTTGGAACACCTGAACAGGTGCGCGAAGAGGTATTGCGTAACAGCGAAGTCTATATTAAAAACGGCGGATTTGTATTCAGCGCCAGTCATAATATTTCTGCCACTACCCCTGTGGAAAATATTGTGGCTATGCTGAAAGCTGTCCGGGAATTTAATGGAAATTAAATATAAATCATTAGTAATCAGGCAATATTAGAGTATAAATTTTAAAAAACCATTTCAGATGAAAAAAATTTTCATTCCGCTTTTCTTCCTGTTTGCGACAATTTTTGCAACTGCTCAAAAATATCAGCCCACATGGGAATCCATTGACAGCCGTCCGGTGCCGGGCTGGTTTGAAGATGTGAAATTTGGTATTTTCATTCACTGGGGGGTATATGCCGTACCGGCATGGGCTCCTGCAGATGCTGATGTCAGCACCTCTTCAAAATTTTCAGAATGGTACTGGTGGCGCATCAACGATGACAGTAAAGCAGGCAGGCTTTTTCGTGAGTATCACGACAATATGTATGGCGCTGATTTTCAGTACCAGGATTTTGCGCCTTTATGGAAAGCACAGCATTTCAATCCCGCTCAGTGGGCATCTCTCTTCAAAAAGGCGGGTGCAAAATATGTGGTGCTCACATCAAAGCATCACGAAGGTTTTGCGCTCTGGCCGAGCGAGCACAGCTGGAACTGGAACAGCATGGACATTGGTCCCCACCGCGACATTTGCGGCGAACTGACCAAAGCTGTCAGGGATGCCGGACTGCGCATGGGTTTTTACTACTCGCTTTACGAATGGTACAACCCTCTGTACCTCAGCTACCCCGACAAATATGTGGAGCAGCACATGATTCCGCAGATGAAAGATCTGGTGAACCGGTATGAGCCTGATATCGTTTGGCCCGATGGTGAATGGGCATATCCCAGTGAAAAATGGAAAAGTACTGAGTTTTTGGCGTGGCTTTATAATGAATCGCCCGTAAAAGAATATGTTTGCGTGAATGACCGCTGGGGAAAAGAGACCCGCGGAGTTCACGGAGGATACTTCACAACAGAGTACGACTCGAAGCACGGGCCGCAGGGAGAAGACAAAATAATCCGGCCAACCGAAGAGTGCCGCGGCATTGGAAATTCTTTCGGCTACAACCAGATGGAAAACCTGAATCACTATATGACGTCAGATGCACTGATTGATATGCTTATTGCAAAAGTTTCCGATGGAGGCAATCTTTTGCTCAATGTAGGCCCCACAGCCGATGGACGCATTCCGGTGATCCAGCAGCAACGCTTGCTGGATATTGGCGAGTGGCTGCAAATAAACGGCGAAGCTATATATGAAACACGAAGGTGGGAAGGCGCAGCAGACAACAATATCCAAAATGTGTTTTTCACAAAAAAGGGGAGAGACCTGTATGTGCTTTGCACTACATTCCCTGAGAAAGCAATTGAAATAAAAGGGATAAACAAAGCCGGGAAAGCGTCTCTGCTTGGTTTCGAAGGAGCTGTCAAATCAAGAAGATCAGGAAATTCATTTGTCATTGTGCCACCGGCGCTGACAGTAATTTCAAATCCCTCGCCCTATGCATGGGTTTTTAAAATTGAGAATGTTTTGTAAAAGCTTACGGGATTTTTTATAATTTGCAGCAAAAAATTCAACAAGAGAAATAAAGTAAAAATTCATTTAAAAAAGTTAAAGTAGTTATGAGTATGAGTAAGACACAAGAATTCATTAAAAAACACAAATTTGCAGCATCCGAAATTGATATTAAGTCGATTGCCGACGATTTCATTTCTGAAATGAATTTGGGACTCGAAGGAAAACCGGGCTCTCTGCAAATGATTCCGACCTATATTGGTGCCGAAGGGAAAATTACTCCCAACGAGCCGGTTGTGGCGATTGATGCGGGAGGCACCAATTTCAGAGCGGTAAAAATGTATTTCGACAACGACATGCAGTTGGTTACCGAGAACTTGCAGCAACGGAAAATGCCTGCCATCGATGAGGAGTTGTCCAATAAGGAGTTTTTTGCCACACTGGCAGCTTATCTCACCAGCTATGTGGATGTTTCCGACAAAATCGGCTTCTGTTTTTCCTATGCAGTGGAAATTTATCCTGATAAAGACGGCAAACTTCTCGAATGGAGCAAGGAGGTTAAGGCACCGGAAGTTATCGGACAAATGGTAGGTAAAAATCTGCTTGAGGCAATGGGAACTCCCAACAAAAAAATTGTGCTGATGAACGACACCGTCTCCACGCTGCTTGCCGGTAAGGCCGCAACTGCCGAACGGGAATTTGACACCTATATCGGTTTTATTTTGGGAACAGGAACAAATGCCTGCTATATCGAGCAAAATAAAAACATTACTAAAACACCCAATCTCAACTTAAATGAAGCCCAGATCATCAATATTGAAACCGGGAATTTCAATCTCATGCCCCGCAGCGACATTGACATAGCTTTTGATAACACCACAAAACTACCCGGGCGCTATACATACGAGAAAATGATTGCCGGCGGATACTTTGGCGGACTGTGCACTACTGCACTAAAAATGGCTGCCGAAGAGGGAGTTTTCAGCGCCGAAACCAAGGTAAAAATGAAAAATATGGGTGAACTTACTTCTGAGGAGGTGAATAAATATGTTTGCGGTATCGAATTACCGGCAAATGTTCTTTCAACCGTTCTGGTAACAGAAGAAGATAAAATAGCTGCCTGTGAAATCATCAACACTTTGATTCAGCGTGCTGCAAAACTCACTGCTGCAAGTCTTGCCGCTGTGATTCTGAAAACAGGAAAGGCAAAAACAGCCGACAAGCCGGTTCTGATGACCATAGAAGGAACCACTTTCTATAAAATGAAAAACTTCCAGGTGATGTTCGAGGCATTTCTGCAAGGCTTTCTGTCAGGTGAAAACCGCCGTTACTACGAAATTGTGGAAGTACCCAACTCCAGCCTGATAGGGGCAGGAATTGCCGCAATTGTGAATTAGGCGGATAGATAAACTAAAGAATATTCAAAAAACGGAAGGGACAGATTTAACTCATTCTGTCCCTTCTGTTGCAATAAAGAGTGCTGTTTTCTGATAAAAATCAAATCACCATGAAAATCAAATTAAAACATCTCATTTTTATACTGCCCTTATTTCTCTTTTCAAACTTTATCCACAAAGTATCTGCTCAGGACAATTTTAAAATTTTAAACTGGCTTCAATATTCCGATGCGCCAAATTCACTCTATCATCATTTGACAGATAGAGCCTACCGGCTGCTTGATGAGAGGGAAAAGGAAATTGCGCAACTCAAAACTACCGGCGACTGGCTTCAGCGGCAACAAAAGATAAAGCGTGCCATGTGGGAGGTGATCGGGGAATTTCCTGAAAAGACACCATTAAACGCAAAAATCACAGGCAAAATCAAAAAAGAGGGATACATCGTAGAAAATCTTATTTATGAATCGCTTCCCGGATTTCATGTAACCGCTTCTCTTTTTATACCTGACAACATACAAAAACCTGCTCCTGCCATACTTTTCTGTTCGGGACACAGTAGCCAGGCATTCCGAAGAGATGTATATCAGCTCCCTCTGCTAAACCTTGTGAAAAAAGGGTTTATCGTTTTGGCATTTGATCCGCCCGGACAAGGCGAGCGACTGCAATATTTCAACTCTTCAACAGGAAAGTCAGATATCGGAAGTTCCACAAAGGAGCATTCCTATCCGTCGGTGCAAACAGCTCTTTTGGGGCAGTCAGTTGCCCGCTATTTTATCTGGGACGGCATTCGGGGAATCGATTACCTTACCGGCAGAAAAGAGGTTGATCCCAACAGAATCGGGGTTCACGGGCTTTCCGGAGGCGGAACACAAACTGCCTATATCTCAGCTCTTGATGAGCGGGTGGCAGCTTCTGCACCTGCCTGTTACATAACCAGTTTCAGAAGGCTCATGGAATCCATAGGAGTACAGGACGGAGAGCAAAACTTTTATCATGGAATTTTACGGGGGATTGATCATGCCGATTTTATCGAAGCTCGTGCCCCAAAGCCTACCTTAATCATGGCAACCACTAACGATTTTTTTAATATTCAGGGAGTTTATGAAACTTTTTCGGAAATAGAAAATGTGTATAACATCTTTGGGCAGCCTGAAAATATAAGTTTAACGGAAGATGATTATATCCACGGTTACACAAAAAAGAACCGCGAAGCCATGTACGGCTTTTTCCAAAAGCATTTGAATCTGCCCGGTACCAGTCAGGAAGAAGAGGTTGACTTCCTCACTGAAGAGGAGCTGCAGAAAACTTCAACCGGACAATTAGCTACTTCATTGGATAGTGAAACCATTTTTTCTCTGAATCTGAAGGAATCCGGGAAGTACATTAAAAGTCTGGAGCAATCGCGAAAAGTACCTGAATTGCATATTCAGAAAGTCATTGCTTCGGCAAAAAATCTTTCGGGCTATGAAGAGCCCTCTTTAACAGATGAGCCGGTATTTACAGGCAGGGTTGCAGCAGAGAATTATGTAATTGAAAAATATTTTATTCAGGGTGAGGGGAAATATGTACTTCCCTATCTTCTCTTTGTTCCTGACAGGCAAAACGGCAAAGGGGTAATTTTTCTGCACCCGAAAGGTAAGAACCATTTGGAGAAGGAAGGGATTGAGTGGTTTGTAAATAAAGGTTTTACCCTGCTTGTGCCCGATCTTCCGGGAACCGGAGAGCTCGGTAGTGGCGCATTGAAAGGGGATGCATACATCAATAATATTTCCTACAATTTGCTGTTTACTGCCATGCTTACAGGGAAAAGCATCGTTGGCACACAGGCTGCCGATGCAGTAAAATTATCACATGTTCTGAAAAAACAGAGCAACTTAACTGTTGTCTATGGTTTTGCTTTTTCGGAAATGTCTCCAGTTTTGCTGCATGCAGCAGCATTTGATTCAGTCATTTCGCAAGTAGCGCTTTTGAATCCCTATTCTTCCTATCAGTCATTTGTTGAAAACCGATTCTACAAACCTGATTTTGTGTACAGTCTTGTGCCGGGTGCACTCACATCTTATGATCTGCCTGACCTTTCAGCAGCTTTGGCTCCGCGTAAACTGTTTATTGCCGGCACTACCGACTGCAACGGACAACAGGATGATGCACAGGAAATTGAAAAATACCTGAAAATAACAGAAAATGCTTATAAGGCTAAAAATGCCGGCGGGCAGCTGAGAATTGGGGCATTTCACCCTGCAGGAATATCTGAAATTCTTGATGCCTGGTATTTGGAGTGACGGGAACAAATTATTTCTGCCCTATGAAAAAATTCAAATCAATAAAAATTACAATGTTTTGTTTCTAAAAGTAAATACTTGTATCTTTCAATTTCAAAAAAGATTAATATTTGAATCTTTTAAGTAATGTTCGACAAGAGAACCAAAATAGAACTAAAAAAAGGAAATCCTGATGCTTTTAAAGAGGTATTCAGACTGCTCTATCCTCGGATGAAGGGATATTGTGCTCTTTTTGTGTCCGATGATAATGAAGCTGAGGATATTATTCAGGAGTGTTTTGTTGTTCTTTGGGAAAAGCATGAAAGTATCAATATTGAAAAACGACTGGAAAGCCTGATGTTTGTAATGGTCAGAAATAGATGCTTGAATTACTTAAAAAGCAAAAAGCTGGCAACAAACCATATTGATGTGGAAAACCTGAACGTGAATGAACTACAGTATCTCTATCAACTTGATTTGTATAACAGGGAAGAAAAAAGCCTTGAAGAGATGCTGTTGGAAACATTGCAGGAAGCAGTCAGGGAATTGCCGCCCAAAATGAAAAATGTATTTGTAAAATCAAAACTGGAAGGGAAAAAGCAGGCAGATGTTGCAGAAGAGCTGGGCATAAGCATCAAAATGGTGGAAAAGCATATTGCAAAAGCCAAAGAGCGGATTCGCGCGCAACTCCTGAAGAAGTATCCGGCGTTGGTATTAGTTATTGCAATGCTGCTGGGATGAGTGGAAAAGCTGAAGGGGAGAAGGAGTGAGTGAATGGTGGAGATTGGTGGAGATTGGTGGAGATTGATGGAGATTGGTGGAGATTGGTGGAGATTGATGGAGATTGGTGGTGATTAGGCGCCGATGGTCAGGAGCAAACTTGTTACTTTTTACTTTTCACTGTTCACCGTTTACCGTTTACTTCTCTCACCTCTCACCTCTCAAAAATTTCACGCAAAGACGCCAAGTCGCAAAGTTTCACTTCTCAGCAATCAGCTATCAGCACATCAACACATCAGCACATCAACACATCAACAAATTCTCCTCTCTAATTTCTAACGGGTCTTACTACAGGAAAGTATTGATAATCTGCCAGTTAAGCCAAATAAATTTTGAATTAGTTGCTACATTTGACTTAACGTATTGACTATTAGCGTCTTTGTAAAGATACAAAATAAAATCGATGTATTCATAGAATTTCTTAATATTTCTTTAATACGCTAAATATCAGCCATTTAGTACTTAGCTTTTTAGTTGCTACAAAAACATAAAAATAACAGCTAAATATCTGTAATACTGCAACTTGTTCAAGTAAAACCCGTTCTAATCTCTAACTTCTCATCTCTCACTCCTTACTGTTTACCGTTCACCGTTTACCGTTTACTTCTCTCTCCTCTCATCTCTCATCTCTCACTTTCTTCAAACAAAAGGTAGGGTTTTTAGCAACAGGTTTGTACTCCTTATAGAAGAAAGTATATGAAAGAAACAGCATTTAAATATTTTGAAGGCAAAGCAACCGATCACGAGTTGGAAGAACTGCTCAATTGGTTGAGAAAGAAAGAAAATCGCTTAATTTTTCATAAATTTAGATTAGACTGGAGAAAGAGTCTGAAGCCCGGCGAATTTCCCGGTGGTAGTGTGGGAAGCTGGCAGCATTTTCAGGCAACTCTCGAACAAAAAAGTTATCTCAGATGGCAGAAATCCCGTAGGATAATGAAATTTTACCGGGTGGCTGCCATCTTCTTTTTTATTTTTACCGTTGGCAGCCTGCTGTGGTACTTTTCAAATCAGCCAGTTGATATTCCGGAAACCTATACCCGGGTTATTACAGATAACGGGCAGATTTCAAAAGTTGAATTGCCCGACGGGTCATTGGTTTGGCTCAATTCCGGTTCAACACTCTCCTACAACAATTTTTTCTCATCCAAAAACCGTGAGGTTACGCTTTTGGGCGAAGCCTATTTCGATGTTCAAAAGAACGAAACCCTCCCCTTGTTGGTCAATTGTAACGGGCTTCAGGTAAAAGTTTTGGGAACACAATTCAATGTCAACGCCTATGAGCCGGAAAATTCCATTTATGTGGCTCTGGAAAATGGCTCTGTAGAACTTATTAATACCGCAAATGATCAGGTTTTTTACAGGATGAAACCCGGCGAAATAGCGAGACTCAACACAAAAAATAACCAGTTCCGTACAGGCATGGTAAATATTCACCGCTACACTTCATGGAAAGACGGGATTATCAATATTTATGATCTTTCCATTGACGACTTAATCAAGCGGCTTGAAAAACGATACAACCAACAGTTTGAAGTGGCTCCGGGAACAAAGCATCTGCGTTATACTTTTACCATTGAGAACGAACCTTTGGAAGATATTTTGAAATTGATGGAGGGAATCACACCGATAAGAGTTCGACAAAAGGAGGAAATTATAAAAATTGATATTGATAAAAGAAGAATGATAAAAGCCGGCGGATAAAATAAACCGGAGGTGCGGCAACACCTCCGGCCAATTCTTACCTCCGGCAAGAGGTAAATAAATTGTTTAATTAAATCATTGCAAAGTTATGAAGAAAATCCGAATTACGGGGGTTAAAAGACCCTTATTTTGGAACAAAAGTTTAAGGATTATGAAACTGACATTTTTGTTCTTATTAGCAGGGCTGTTGCAGTTGTCAGCAAGTGTTTACAGCCAGACCACAAAGCTTTCGCTGGAAATGCGAGATGCCAAAGTGGCTGAAGTATTGGATGCGATTGAGAATCAATCGGAGTTTCGGTTTGCTTACAGCCCGGGACTTATTGACCTCGATCGAAAAGTTACGGTAAAAATCCGCGACAAAACTATTGACGAGTCATTGAAAGAGATTTTTGCCGGTACTCAGGTTGAGTACAGTGTTTACGATCGTCACATTCTGCTCTACCCCGAAAGCATGAGCCCGGACGCCGAACCCTTAGTTTCACATGCCACGGGAGCGCAGCAACGTACCGTCTCCGGAAAAGTAACCGACGAATCCGGGCAGCCGTTACCAGGAGTAACCGTGGTTGTGAAAGGAACTACCCAGGGGACAGCAACAAATGTCGACGGGAATTACACCCTTGCCAACTTGCCTGAAAATGCCACTTTGCAGTTTTCTTTTGTGGGAATGCGGACACAGGAAGTGGTTGTTGGGAGCCAGACAAGTATTAATATTGCAATGGAGGAGGAAACAATAGGAATTGAAGAAGTTGTTGCCATTGGGTATGGGACAATGAAAAAAAGTGATTTAACAGGAGCAGTTGGTTCTATTCAGGGTGATTTAATTGGTGAGCGTAATACAACCCAAATATCAACAGCATTGCAGGGAACAGTTCCCGGATTAATGGTAACCCGAAGCAACAGCGCACCTGGAGCAACGGCTAGTATTAAAATCAGAGGAATCACGACAATTGGTGATTCAGATCCTTTAATAATAGTTGATGGAGTTCCCGGAGACATCAATCAGGTTCACCCAAAAAATATTGAAAGTATTTCTGTATTGAAAGATGCAGCATCAGCATCAATTTACGGAGCAAGAGCGGCAGCGGGTGTTATCCTGATCACTACAAAGCGAGCTAAAGATAATGAATTAAGCTTGAGTTACGATTTTGGTTACGGTTTGGAAATTCCAACATCTCAGCCTCAAAATGTTGGAGTTCAGAGATATTTAGAGATGGCGAATGAGTTGAGATTTAATGATAATCCGCAAGGTGGATTATACCAGGAATATACGCAGGAACAAGTTGAAAATTGGGTGAAAAGTTATCCCATTGATCCGGATAAATATCCAATTTCCAATTGGTACGATTTAATTGTAAGAGATTATGCTCCAAGACAAACTCATACGCTTAACCTTTCCGGAGGGAGTAAAATGGTTAAAACCAGAGCTTCAATGAGCTATGATAAAACTGAAGGATTGCTTAAAATTAATAATATCAACTATGAACGATATCTTGTAAGCATAAATAATGATTTTGATTTCAATAAATACTTAAGTGCATCACTTGATCTCAATATAAAACGTACGGAAACGAAAGATCCTTCAACAGCGAATTTTTGGTACATGTTTAGGGCATATCCAGATACTTACGCCTATCGTTGGTCTCACGGCGGATTGGCTGATGTTAAGGGAGGAAATAATCCTTATGGTCGCATCAAGTTAGGTGGAGATCAGAAAGGTTGGTATACCAAGTTGGGTGGAAGAATCGCAATAAATTTTACACCAATTGATGGATTTAAATTATCAGCTGTAGCATCACCAAATTACTCTATATCAAAAACAAAAAGATTTAACATGCAAGCTGGATATACAGGGCCTGATGATCCTAATACAATAATTGGATTTTTTCAGGATCATTCATCAACGAGTTTGAATGAAGCAAGAAATGATAATAATGATATTACTACTCAGCTACTTGCATCTTACGATAAAAATATCGGTAACCACAATTTTAATTTAATGGCTGGCAATGAAAATTACTATTATTTTTATGAAAGGCTTAGTGCATCAAGAGATCAATATGAACTTAAAGAATTTCCGTACTTAGATATTGGCCCAACTAGTTTAATTAACAATGGTGGAGGAGCTCATGAATTTGCTTATCGTTCATTTTTTGGTCGCATTATATATAATTATGCAAACAGATATTTATTTCAAGCAAATTATCGTTATGATGCTTCTTCTCGTTTTCATCCTGATTATCGATGGGGAGGATTCCCATCTTTATCAGCTGGTTGGGTTGTGAGTGAAGAGGAATTTGTAAAAAATGCAGGATTAGATAATCTGTCATTTTTGAAATTACGGGCTTCATTTGGAACTTTGGGTAACGAGAGGATTGGATACTATCCGTATCAGGCGTTGATAGATTTTACACGTTCTCTTTTTTATGATAATGCATCTTCTGTTAATCCTACATTCTATAATGGAGCGGCACAAATTCAATATGCCATTCAGAATATTTCCTGGGAAACAACACAAACATTAGATATTGGTTTTGACGCAGTGTTTTTTGACAATCGATTAAATATTACTGCCGATTATTATTACAAGGAAACCAAAGATATGTTATTGGATTTAAAAATTCCCGGATATGTCGGGTTCGAAAACCCTGAACAAAATACAGGGAAGATGTACACTAATGGTTTTGATTTTGAAGCAGGATGGAAGGATAATATAGGAGATTTTAGCTATGGTATTGCACTAAATTTATCTGACTTTGTTTCAAAAATGGGTGATTTGGGAGGTACACAGTTTTTAGGCAGCCAGGTAAAATTTGAAGGCAGTGAATTCAATGAGTGGTATGGTTACCTGTCTGATGGATTATTTCTTTCCCAAGAAGATCTAGATAACTCTGCTAAACTGAATAGTAATGTAAAGGTAGGAGATGTAAAATTTTTAGACATATCAGGTCCTGACGGAGTACCGGATGGTTTAATTTCATCAGAATATGACAGAGTATTATTAGGAGGTTCTTTGCCCCGGTTTATGTTTGGCGGAACTATTACAGGCGGTTATAAAGATTTTGATCTATCCATGGCCTTCCAGGGTGTTGGAAAACAAAATGTGAGAATTACTTCCGGAATGGCAACAGCTATGCCAGGTAATTGGGGCAATATTCCTGCAATACTCGATGATAATTACTGGAGTTCATTTAATTCGGAGGAAGATAATGCAAAAGCAAAATATCCCCGTTTGACAAATACTAATGGGAGCAGTAATCTTTCAATGTCTGATTATTGGATGTTTAACGGCCGGTACTTTCGAATGAAAAATTTAACATTCGGATATACATTGCCTGTTACTTTAACTCAAAAAGTAAACATAAGCAGATTACGATTCTACATTTCCGGAAACGATCTGTTTTGCCTGAGTAAATATCCAACAGGTTGGGATCCTGAAAGGGGTGACTCATCCTATCCAATTACTTCTTCTTTACTATTTGGGATTAATATAAATTTTTAAAAAAGATTATTATGAAAAAATATGTTATATTTATATTGTTAACAATATTCAGCCTGTACTCTTGTAACGAACTGGACTTAAGTCCGCTGGATCAGGGCTCATCCGAGAATTGGTACTCTTCTGAAACCCAGTTTGAAATGGCAATAAATGATTTTTACAGATTGGCTTTTTGGTATGTAACTCCTACTCCACATGCAGTTCAATGGTGTGATGATTTTACAAGTCGTACTGACAGGTCAGAAATTGTGGCAGGGACTTTAAATAGTGAGACAGGCTTTGTGAACACATTTTGGAAAAATCAATACAAAGCAATTGGAAGAGCAAATACTGTTATTAATAACCTGGAGAGAGGAAGAGAAAATGGAATTTCTGAAACACATTTAAAACAATATGAAGCAGAAGCCAGGTTTATTTTGGCTAACCGCTGGGCAAACCTCGTTTTTGCTTTTGGGGATGTTCCTTATGTGACAGGATTAATTGATCTTGATGAAGCGTATACTATGACACGGACACCTAAGGAAGAAGTAATAGAAGAGATATATGCAAATTTTGATTTTGCAATAGAAAATTTACCATTGGAGTATTCAAAGAAAATGAGGGCAACTAAAGGGGCTGCTTTAGCTTTAAAGGCTCGTCATGCGCTGTATTTTGGAGACTACCAAATTGCCGCTGAAGCTGCAAAAGCATGTATTGATTTGGATAAATATTCATTACATCCTGATTATGCAGAACTTTTTCTGACAAGGAATGCAGGAGAATCCATTTTTTTAATTCCTCGTTCTCTTTCAGATGGTATTACTGTGCAGGTTAGAAATGCAATACCAAGAACCGGTAATGGAGGATGGGCTGCTAAAAATCCTTCCTGGGCTTTGCTGGCCAGCTATGAATGTACCGATGGCCTTCCAATTGATGAATCTCCTCTTTTTAATCCCCGTAATCCTTTTGAAAACAGAGATCCTCGTTGTACAGCAACAATTATAGAGTTTGGTACTGTTCATTTGGGAGTTGAATATGATCCGCATCCTGATAAAAAACAAGTTATGGATTACAATAGTGGAAAAATGGTAAAAAATAATGATACAAGGGCTAATGCCACATATGCATCATTCAATGGACTAAATTGGAAGAAAGGGATTGATGAGACATGGGGGCCATCAACCAGCTATCAAATGAGTAATGATTTTGTGTCAATAAGGTATGCAGATGTATTATTGATATATGCAGAAGCAAAAATTGAATTAAATCAGATTGATGAATCTGTTATTGATGCAATAAATATGGTTCGTTCCAGAGCTTATGGTGTTAATATTGATGACGTTTCCAATTATCCGGCTGTTCAGTCATCCAGTCAAAGTGAATTGAGAAAAAAGCTCAGGTATGAGCGCAGGGCAGAATTTGCTTATGAATCATTAAGATATTATGATTTAATTCGTTGGAGAATTGCCGGAAAAGCACTGAATAATTTGGCTTGTGGCCTTTTACATCCGGCATCTTTGTTAAAAACTGAAGTGGTAGAACCCGGACTTTGGTTCTGGGCTTATACCCCACAAATTGATGAAGATGGCATAGCTGATTTTTCAGAATTTGTAACTAATAATAAAGCACAGGTATTATCTCAGGGAAATTGGGATGATCGTCAATATCTTTGGCCTATTCCTGATGAGGAAATAATAATTAATGATAATATGGTTCAGAATCCTGGTTATTAGGATTGTTTTAAATTTTCGGGCAATGGTTTTCATTGCCCGAAAATCATTTTATTGAAGCAGTTACGGACTGAATCCAAAAAATATTATTATGAACAGATTATGTTCTGTTAAACTTATTAAAACAATAGGTTTAACATTTTTATATGCATTATTTTTAATTAACTGGGGTTGTCAAAAGGCCGCAGATGCTGAACCGGAAGTCAATGACCGGTTATTTATTGCACACAGAGGTGTAAATATGAGATGCACAATTGCCGGTGAAAATTCACTCGAGTCTGTCAGACTGGCAAAAAGAGCAGGATTTCAATGTGTTGAAACCGATGTTAGATTGACGGCCGACAGCGTTCTGGTTGTTATGCACGACAATACTCTTAACAGAACCTGCTTAAATATTGACGGTTCTGAGTTAACAGAGAAAGTCTCTGTTGCTGAGGTAACTATGGAAGATCTGAATACAAATTATATTTTAAAAGCAACAGAGCCGGACAAAAGGACGAATATACCCACCTTAAAGGAATTCCTTGTGGAATGTAAAAAGCAAGTTATCTTACCTTTTATTGAACCTAAAATTTTTGATGAAACAGGAGAGCATTATAAGAATATCATTGCATTGGCCGATGAGGTGATGGGTAAAAATAATTATGTAATTACTTCAAATAACCGGGCAAATATTGTGATCCGCAAGCTTGGCATGAATGAAGTCCCACTGATGGGAATTTTATATCAAACAACTTTTGAAGAAATCGAAAGTTTAGGAAATATTATAATGGCAATTAGTACTTCTCAATTTACAACCAAAGATTATGATTTTTTTGTAAAAAAAGCAAAGGAATCAGGGTTCGGGACTGAATCTCATGCAGACAATTTCAACCGCTTTGCAATGATCAATAATACCGAAATAGATTATATCTCTACCGATTTTCTGGCTCCTGATTTAAAAGATAATTCGTTATTGTTAATTGATTATAAAAGTTTTGAAGAATTTGACTATACAGGGAAATTAGCTGACGGAGCAATTCAGCTTTCAGCAGATGACGTCCTTACCATTAAAGGGAAATTGCCTGAAGTTTATTTCGGAGGAATTTATCTGGAGCTGGAAATTAAAGGCAACTGTGAAGTTGTTCTGGCAAACCAAAAATTTACAATAGAAAACTCAGAAACTGAAAGCTATAAGCATCAGTTGTTGTTATATAATTCTACACCCCCTTTTAGTATTGCTGCAAAAGATAAATGTGAGATAAGTAACGTCCGGTTAAGACTGGCTGAATTTTAAACCAATTTTTCAACAAATGCAAAAATATAAAGAAAAAGCAAGAGAAATTGACATTATTGATGAAGTGGATGTTTTGGTTGTAGGTGGAGGCCCGGCTGGTATTGGCGCTGCTGTCGGATCTGCAAGAGCAGGGGCTTCTGTTATGATCATCGAGGCAATGGGCTCTTTCGGGGGAATGTGGACCAACGGAATGGTTATAACCCTTGCAGGATTCAATAACTGGCTCAGGCCTTACCAACGTTGTGTAAATGGTGTTATGGGTGAGTGGTTGTCTCTGGCTGAAAAGAAAGGAGGAGCTGAAAACAATCGGAGCTGGGTATTGAATTCTGATCCGGAAATAATGAAACTTGTGGCTGACAATTTGCTTATAGGGAACAATGTTAAATGTCTTTTACACACTTGGATGGCAGATGTTATTCCGGGAGATGGGTTTTTAAAAGGAGTAATTATCGAAAATGTGGATGGGAGAAAAGCAATCCTGGCGAAAGTTATAGTTGATTGTACCGGAAATGGCGATGTTTTTGCCCGTGCCGGTGAACCATTTTTTATTTCTGACGAATTACAACCAATGACGCTTCCTTTTTACCTGGCTGAGGTTGATAAAACCGGGGAGATTCCATTTGAAGAGGAACTTATTATACCTTTTGGTCCTGAACCCGGTTTTTTAAGAGAACCTTTACTGTCAGAATATACCTCAAGGAGAAGAGATGTGCAGGTTGATAAAAATAAATTGAAGGAGGCTGCCGGCAAAGGAGACCTTCCTTATTTTGGCGGCCCGTGGTTTGGTGGACTGAGAAAGAGGTATCCATGGGTAAATACAACAAGAGTTTATGGCTCTGCTGTAAATGCGGCAGAACTTACAGCGGCAGAACTTGAAGGAAGGAAAAACACTCATGAAATAGTAGAATTCTATAAAAAGGAATTTAAAGGATTTGAAAATAGTTGGCTGATGAAAACAGCTTCCACTATTGGCATCCGTGAGACCAGGAGGCTTGATGGAATTTATACCCTTACAAAAGAAGATATTGTTTCTAATAGTAAATTTTCTGATTCTGTAGCTTTAGGTACCTGGCCTGTCGATGTACATCCACCAAAAGGCCAAAGCGGAATGCATGAAATGTATGTTCCTCTGCCATACCAAATTCCATTCAGGGCGTTATTGCCCAAGAATAATGATAACCTCATAGTTGCAGGCCGTTGTATTTCTACAGACCGCGAAGCAATGGGTTCTGTCAGAGTAGGCGCAACCTGTGGTGCCATTGGACATGCAGCCGGGATTGCCGGTGCTTTATCTGCTAAATCAGGAAATACACTCAAGACCCTTCAATATGAATATATTAAGCAGGAATTAATAAAACAGAATGCTCTAATTGAGTAGTAATCCTGGCTGGTTTAGTTTGAACAAAGAGTAAATTTCCAAAACCAATAAAAAACGATATGACAAATTTTGTAAGACTCAGATACATTCTTTTTTATTCAATTTTCCTTTTGACAGAAAATCCAGTTTTTTCTCAAAATCCTGAGATTGGAGAGTCTTTGCCATTATGGTCAGAGGGATATCTCGACATTCATAACATAAATACAGGTAAAGGAGAATCCTCTTTTTTAATACTTCCTGACGGAACAACAATGCTTGTTGATGCCGGAGTAACAACCGCTGTTAAACCAAGAGTGACAGATTCAAAACCTTCCGGAAAACGAACTCCCGGAGAATGGATTGCAAGATATATTAAACATTT
Organism: Mariniphaga sp.; assembly: GCA_040772505.1. Taxonomy (GTDB): domain Bacteria; phylum Bacteroidota; class Bacteroidia; order Bacteroidales; family Prolixibacteraceae; genus Mariniphaga. The sequence continues at coordinate 85,322 of JAXGYA010000006.1, forward strand.
CACGCAAGATATGACGGATAGTAAATTGGATTATGTTATTGTGACTCATTTTCATGAAGACCATATTGGAGGCATAACCCCCGGCACAAGTATTGCAAAAGACGGGGATTATAAACTTACAGGAATTAGTGAAGTGGGTGAAATAATTCCTTTTATAAAAATTATCGATCGTGGATGGCCTGATTATGACTGGCCTGTTCCACCCGCCGGTGAATCGGCAAAAAATTATATTCAATTTGTAAAATGGCAGGTGGCAAGGAGAAAAATGCTGGCAGAAAAATTTTGTGTCGGGGCAAATGACCAAATTGTTTTAATTAATAACGCAAAGAAATACCCTGATTTTGAAATTCGGAATATAGCAGCAAACGGACATATATGGACAGGTGTTGGCTCTGTGGAACGAAATTATTTTCCTGATATACAAAATTTACCAAAAGAGAAATACCCAAATGAAAATATGTGTTCAATTGCTTTCCGCTTATCATACGGAAAATTTGATTATTTTAACGGGGGCGATATTTATTCTGTTACAAATGAACCTTGGCAGGATATAGAATCGCCGGTAGGAAGGGTAACCGGCCCTGTTGAAGTTTGTAAAGCTAACCATCATGCCAATTTTGATGCAATGGGAAAGTCATTCCTCGAGTCATTACGCCCCAGAGTAATAATTATTCAAAACTGGTTGGCACAGCAACCTGACATGTCCGTTCTCAGGCGAATGTTGTCAACCAAGACATACCCCGGTCCTCGTGATATTTTCACAACTAATATTATGGAAGAGACGAAAGTTGTTGTTGGTTGGGCAGTCGACAAACTTAAAGGTGATCAGGGCCACGTAATTATTCGTGTAAATCCGGGTGGAAATGATTTTATGGTTTATGTTTTGGATGACTCAAATGAAAATTTTCAGATAAAAGCAAAGTTCGGCCCATATGACTGTGATTAAATTTTTCAACTAATAAAAATTTTAAAATAGAGATACTAATGACAATTATTGATTGGAGTATTATTATAGTTTTTTTTGGAACATTAATGACCATAGGGATAATTTTTTCCCGGAAAAATAAAAATCTTAATGACTACTTTTTGGGTGGCAGAAGCATGCCGACATGGCTCGTTGCTTTTGCTGCAGTGGGTACATCAATAAGTGCAGGTACTTTTATCGGAGCACCTCAAATATCTTATGACAGTAATATGACATACCTTATGCTGAGCGTTGGTGCTGTTTTTGGCGGATTACTTGCTGCCTTTATTATCCTGCCTGCACTTTATAATGCCAATACAATAACTATATACGGATACTTAGGCAACAGGTTTGGCCATGGGGCAAAAGGAGCTACCAGTATAATGTTTCTTTTAGGCCAGTTGCTTACTTCCGGCTCCAGGCTTTTCATTGCTGCAATTGCTGTATCTGTAATGTTATATAATGATATTTATATGCCTAATCTTATAATTTCCATAATAATACTCGGTATCATCAGTACTATTTACACAATGGCAGGAGGCATTAAAGGACTGATATATATTGATACTATTCAGATTTTACTTGTAATTGGCACGGGAATAATTGCTATTATTTTATTGTTTAATTTTATCCCTGCCTCCCTGACTGAAATTGTAGATGCCTTAAGACATGCCCCCACATCAGATGGAGATGAAATCAATAAATTACAATTAATAGATACGAAAATTTCCTTTTCTGAACCTTATAATCTTATAGGGGCTTTAGTAGCTTGTGCTATTTTTAAATTTGCCCAATATAGTACAGACCAGGAGTTTGTGCAACGCCAGCTTACTTGCAAATCAGTGAAAGAAGCTGCCAGGTCATTGGTTTATTCACAAATTTTATCATTGCCTGTTGTTTTTATTTTTATGGTAATTGGCTTGCTTCTTTATATATTTTATTCCAGTCCGCAGTTAATGGGGGCTTCATTCCCCGAAGATGCTTTAAATGACAGCAGGCAGGTATTTCCACAGTATATGTTCAACTATATGCCAGCCGGAATCCTCGGATTAATGATGGTTGGACTTCTGGCAGCCGCTCTATCCAGTTTCAACTCGGCAATAAATTCAATGACCAGCAGCCTGGTGTCAGATATATATCTTCCGTTAAAGGATAAGTATGGTAAGAAAATGCAACAAAAAGAGGAAAGCCTGAAAGAATCACGTATTTTAGTTGTTTTTATGGGTGCTGTCTTAACAGCATTTGCAGTGGTCGCAGCAATTATGCAGGGAGCCGGCGGACAATCACTTGTTGATTTTGCACTGGGCATAATGAGTTTTTCATATGCAGGGATGCTTGGAGTTTTTTTATGTGCGGTGCTGACTAAACGTGGCAATGTTACCAGTGTTATTGCAGCCCTTATTACAGGATGTTTGGTTGTTCTTGCCCTTCAGCCCTATTTTCTGCCACACTGGTCGGAAAGATTATTTGGAACTTCTGTAGATATTGCCTGGCCCTGGTGGAGTGTTATTGGGGGGAGTATTAGTTTTATTGTTTGTTGCATTGGGAAAAAACAGAAAAAATGAAACAAAAAATCCCTGCAGGGGAGATCTCTTTTATAAGCAAAGTTGCCTATGGCATGGGCGATGTCGGCAATAATTTCAGTTGGATGTTTGTCGGCAACTTCCTGATGATTTTCTATACTGATGTATTTGGCATCAGTATGAGTGCTGTAGCAACATTAATGCTGGTAACCCGCATCTGGGACGCGGTGAATGACCCCATCATTGGCAGCCTGACAGATAAAACCCGCACCAGGTGGGGCCGTTACCGTCCCTGGTTATTAATTGGGGCACCCCTCACCGGTATTGTACTCATTTTTACTTTTTGGGCTCATCCTGAATGGAGTAACACTAGTAAAATAGTGTATATGTATATAACATATGCCATTCTTGTAACCGGTTATTCCAGTGTAAATATACCTTATGGTACATTATGCGGTGCAATGACCCAAAATATGGATGAACGTGCCCGGATAAATACATCACGTTCGGTTAGCGCCATGATTGCCATCGGAATTATTAATATTATTACAGTTCCGTTAATTGAAAAGCTGGGATACGGGAGCGAACAGAGAGGTTACCTGACTGTAGCTATACTGTATGCTGTTATTTTTATGTCGAGCCATTTAATAACATTTGCCAAAACAAAAGAGACAATAACGGTAATCAAAAAACAAAACATTTCATATGCAAAGCAGATAAAATTGGTTATTAAAAACAAGCCTTACCTGCTGGCTATGGCCGGACAAATTCTTTTCGGATTTGTTCTTTATGGCAGGAATGCCGATATGCTTTATTATTTTAAGTATGTAGAAGGGGATGCCAATTTGTTTTCGTTTTTCTCTATTGCCATTATCCTTCCCTCTGTAATTGGTGCATTATGTTTTCCATTTGTATTTAGGTTAACATCGAATAAGGGATGGGCAGCTTCTGTATTTTCATTGGGAACGGGGATCATGATGTTTGCACTTTATTTTTTCAGCCCTAATACATCGCCCGTACCGTTTTATACCTTTGCCGCTTTATCCCAATTTTTCTTCTCGGGTTTTAATACTGCTATTTATGCAATTATTCCCGACTGTGTTGAATACGGCGAATGGAAAACCGGTGTCCGTAACGACGGATTTCAATATGCTTTTATATCTTTAGGAAATAAAGTTGGAATGGCAATGGGAACTTCGTTACTGGCTCTTGTTCTGGGAATTGCAGGCTATCAGTCCAATGTTGTGCAAAATGAATCGGTACTGTCAATAATGCGACATGCATTTAGCACTGTGCCGGGTCTGTTATGGATATTAACAGCAGTCGTTTTATTTTATTATAAGTTGAATAAAACGAGTTACCGCCGTATAGTCGATATTATTAACTACAGAAATACTGAAAAAAAATTTTAAAAAGATTAGTTATGAAACGAGCATGATTGTAACTTCACACCTGTATGCCGTAGCACATCAGTGCGAAGGTATACAAGAGAATGATTAATACATATGCGAGTTCCATATGATACCTTTAAAAATAATTAATTTTAATCATATGAAAGAAGCAGTAATGACATCCCCCGGAGTTATAGAATATCGGGAAGTACCTGTTCCGGGAAAATTAAAAGAAAACGAGGTATTACTACGTATAAAAAAAATCGGGGTATGCGGTTCCGATATTCATGTATACCACGGAAAGCATCCGGCAACTCCTTACCCTGTTGTGCAGGGACATGAATTCTCGGCCATTGTGGAGGCTGTCGGCAAGAATGTAAAAAATATAGTGCCGGGCATGAGAGCAACTGCCCGTCCACAATTAGTTTGTGGAGTTTGTGCTCCTTGTAAACGTGGACAGTATAATGTTTGCCAGAATTTAAAAGTACAAGGTTTTCAGGCACCCGGAGTTGCCCGGGAGTTGTTTGTTACAGAGGTTGACAGAGTCGCTGTCTTCCCTGACAGTGTAAGTTTTGACCACGGGGCTATGATCGAACCGGTTGCTGTGGCGTCTCATGCAACAGGAAGGATTTCCTCATTAAAGGGGAAAAATGTAGTTGTAACAGGAGCAGGTACAATCGGTAACCTGATTGCCCAGTTTGCAAAAGCCCGGGGCGCAAATAAAGTACTTATAACCGATATTAGTGATTACAGGTTAAATATTGCCAGGCAGTGTGGTATTGATGGTGTCCTGAATGTTGCAAAGGATTCATTCGAAGAAAAAGTAAATGAATTTTTTGGGGAGGAAGGATTTCAGGCGGGTATTGAAGCCGCAGGAGTTCAGGAATCATTGGATGTTTTGCTTCAGTATATAGAAAAAGGGAGCGAAATAGTAATTGTAGGTGTTTATGCTGAAAATCCCAGGATTAATATGTACTATGTCGGAGAACATGAGTTAAAGGTAATTGGTTCTTTGATGTACCTGCATGAAGATTACCTGGAAGCTATAGATATGATTGCTTCGGAAAAGATAAACCTTTCCCCCTTGGTTACCAACCATTTTCCGTTTGAAAAGTATGACGAGGCATATCAGTTTATAGAAAAGCAAAAGGATAAAACGATGAAAGTAATCATCGATTTATAAGTTATGGAAAGAAAATTTAAAGTTGCGGGCATTGGCGAGTTATTATGGGATGTTTTGCCTTCCGGCAAACAACTCGGTGGTGCCCCGTTTAATTTTGCTTATCATGCGGGACAATTAGGATGTGAGCCTTATGTGATCAGCGCCATTGGCAAAGATGAAGCGGGAGCAGAAATTCTGCAAAAGACTGATCAACTCGGGATTTACAGTGGTTATATTCAGGAAAACAGCTATTCCACAAGTACAGTAACCGTTAGGTTAGATAAAAACGGCCATCCTGAGTACACCATTCATGAAGATGTGGCATGGGATTATATGATTTGGCATAATGACATGAATGAGCTGTCTGAAAAGTTAGATGCTGTTTGCTTCGGAAGCCTTGCGCAAAGAAATCCTGTATCGGCTAAAACTATTTATTCTTTTTTGGAAGCAGTAAAGCCATCATGCCTGAAAGTTTTTGATATAAACCTTCGTCAGCAATATTATAATAAAGAAAACATAAATAAATCATTGCAACTGGCAAATGTTTTAAAACTAAATGACGAGGAATTACCTGTCCTTTCAGGTTATTTTAATTTAAACGGAAATGTTGATGATCAATTAAATCTCTTAATTGAAAAGTTTAACCTTGAGTATATTGTGTACACTATGGGAAGTAAAGGCAGCATAATAATTACGCCTGGTGACTATTCTGTGATGGAAGCTCCCAAAGTGAAGGTTCGCGATACGGTTGGAGCCGGAGATGCTTTCACAGCCACTTTTACAGCAGGCTTATTACAAAAAGAATCTCTTGCTGAAATACATAAAAAAGCGACCGAAGTCGCGGCAGTTGTTTGTACCCAAATTGGTGCAATTACTGATTTGCAAAATCTAAAATACAGATAATAAAAAATTTTTTCATTTCCCGGGGACACTGAGATTGAGATTATTATACCGATAAAATAAATATTTCAAATGATCAAAAGCAAAATGAATAATAAGTCACGAATTTCAAGGCGTAATTTTATAGGAAAAACCGCAACTGTATGGGGTACAGGTGCACTAGCTTTGCCGTTTGTAAGCGGTTGTTCCGGTAACGCTCCGGCAGAACAGAGCATTGATAACCTGACTTATAAAAAATCAGTAGTTGAGTGCGATGTTTTGGTTTGCGGAGGAGGCCCTTCCGGTTTTACATCTGCTATTTCCGCAGCCAGAAATGGAGCCAGGGTGATCTTAATTGAACGATACGGATTTCCGGGAGGGATGCTGGCTGCAGGTTTTGTTCAGCCAGTTTATGGCTTTTTTTCCCGACATATACAGGTGGTAAGAGGGATAGCACAGGAATTTATTGACGAACTTAAAAAAATAGATAATGCAACTTTAGGCCACAGATACAGGGACGATTGCGTTGCAAAAAGGAAGAAAGACGGAGAGTGTGTGTCAGGAAGGGATGAAAAAGATTGTCCTGTTAATTGCGTATCAAACGTTTGTGCAGTTGACGCATACATTGCAAGGGTTGTTATTGCAAATATGTTGAAGGCTGCAAAGGTCCAATCTATTTATCATTCAACAGTTATCGCAATAGAAAAGGAAGGCCATTTGGTAAACAAGGTATTGATCAGTAACAAATCCGGCTTTCAATGGATTAAATCAAAAATTGTAATTGATGCTACAGGAGATGCAGATATTGCAGCCCTTGCAGGTGTAAAATATGAAATCGGGGATAATGGTGTTGTTAAACCTCCTTCCCTTATGTTTCAAATTTCAGGGGTAAAGCATACTAAGGACAGGATTAAAGTAAATCTCCCAAAAATTCAAGGTGAAACGTCTAATGCATGGCTAATGGCTCTGCCTGGTAAGGGAGACTATACTGTAAATTCACCTTCATTAGTGACTGATTTTGATTCGACAAATATAACAAAATTATCTGAAGGTCAGGTTTTTGCTACAAACAGAGCATTAAATCTGTTTACCAGGATGAAGAAAAGTATTGATTTTCTTTCTGACATCAGATTAAAGAGTTTTGCCCCTCAATTGGGAATACGAGACAGCCGAAGAATTAAAGGTCTTTATACGTTAACTGATGATGATGTGTTACAATGCCGTAAATTTCCGGAAACGGGAATTACCAATGGAGTTCACCCGATTGATTTACATGTTAAAACAAAAAATTCAGGATCGAGTACATTAATACGGCTGCCATGTGGTGATTATTATCAAGTTCCTTATAAAACAATGATTCCGGAAGGCATTGATAATCTAATTGTAACAGGCAGAGCAATTTCCGCCAGTTTCCATGCTCAAGCTTCATTGCGAGTAATGGCAACTAGTATGATGTTGGGGGAAGCAGCGGGCGTTGCTTCTTCTCTATGCATGAAGAACAACAACAAACCTGAAGAAATAGATCCTTCCTTAATAAGAAAAGTAATGATTTTAAACGGGGCATATCTCGGTGAAGAAGAAAATATACCAGCATGGAACCAAGGGAAAACGTAATTTTATAGGGGAATTATAAAACAAGATTAGAGGATGATTGAGCCCAAAATATTACAAAGGCCATTAGTTCATTCATTTGATCTCCGGTGGCAGACGACTTTAGTTTATTTTTAATAGGTATGTTCATTTAACACTAAAAGACGTGTATGCCAATAAGATAATCTTTATGATTCATATATGAATGTAGATTAAAGTGTCCCTTTTTGTCTTTAATCATTTTAAAGATAATGTAGGCCCATTGTTTGTAGCTTTATCATGATTTTTTCGGGTTAGATGTCATTGATGGTTTTGTCACAATCCCGATGATTAAAGGAGAAAATGAAAAATAACATGTAAAAACCCAATAAGTTTAATTTTTTAAAGGGTAGTCCTCACCTCTAAAATAGTCCTCATCTCCCTTAGGGCAACGATGTATTCCATAAATTTGCAAACAATAAACTGATGTTTGAGATAAAAAACAAAAAACAAATTGACAAAAAAATGAAAAAAACAATGTGTCGAAGTAAGCGTAAATCGATTATACTTTTTCTTAGCATCTTATGTCTATTATTTTATGGTGTTAACACCTACGCACAAAATAAAGCAGTTAACAGAAAAATTACAGATTCAAAAAAAGAAGCTTTAATTGGTGTTAATGTAATTATTAAGGGCACACAACAAGAAACAGTTACTGCAATAAGCACTGATGATGGCATAACAAGAGCATATGGTATTATGAAATTGCTTAAAGATGCTGAGTATAAAATTTCATTAAAAGCTCTTAGCGATCTCAATCCAACAAAAGAAAAAAAAGGGTATTACATAATTGCTCAAACTCTTTCAGAACAGGGTAAAACATCATCACCTTTGGATACACTATTTAACTACCAAAAAGTTGATGGAGTTTTTGACCCTTATGAAGATGGAGAAATATATTACACGCCAAATCAGGACTGTTATTTATATCTTTACACTTTCCTAGCAATAGACAATAATATGATTTTAGAAGCATCTAAAAATCAACCTTTAAAAGAATACGTAGATGATAGGATTGAAGCTGTTGAGAAGCAAGACTCAACAGCTTTTATTAATTATGTAGATACTTCCATGCCTTTGAATGAGATTTTAGCCCAAAACGGATTACAACATAAGGCTATTAATTCTATTCAAAGTTCAGACAGCTATACAGGGGAAAAAATATTATTAAAACCCTATAAAGCGAACACATATAATTATAAAGCAGAAGTTTTTATGACTGAATCAGGCATAGGAAACTATAATGGTAATGCGGCTCAAGGTTTCACTATATATGGAGATGTAGGTTTTATATTTTATGATAAGGGATTTTGTAGAACAGTAGATTTAATTAACAAAAAAACTATTAGTGTATTTGAATCACCAGGAGATGCCCAAAATCCACGAAACCACGCAGGACAAGCTAATTTTGGCACTGAATTTCATACAGTAGGAGATGAATTTCCTGTTCTTTATTTATCCTCCTATCTAGAGAAAAAAACCTATGTATATAGAATGACAAGAACATCTGCTGAATTAGTGCAAACAATATACATTACAGACGGGATAAAAAAAGATGATGAGTTTACCCTATTAGATGCTCAAGCTATGTTTATTGACAATGAAAATGATAAAGCTGTTTTTAAAATGGGGGGAGTAGATGCTAACGGTAAAAAATATAAGTATTGGAAAGTTTTTGATATGCCTACTCTTGATTTGGGGGAAGTGGTTTATCTACTAGATGAAAAAAAGATTGATGAGTTTTATATAAGGACGCTAAAAGGTGCAGTTAGTGACAATATTAATTTCTACAACGCTGGATTTGCAATGAATGGGAAGATTTACGTGTGTGCTGGATTTAAAGGGGCAACATCTACTCTATTAGTAATTGATTATGAAAAGAAAAGAATTCTTACTGATATAAATTGGAGTCCTACCATAATAACGAAGTCAGAGCAAGAACAGTGCTGTTATTATAAAGGAAGTCTAATGATTAACTTTGCTGGAGCAGATAAATTAGTTAGAGTTACATTTTGATAGCTGCCATCGCAAAACTATAGTCGGAGTGGGGCAAGCAGGCCACAAAAACCTAGCATTCGATAACCTCGCCCGTTTCCCTGTCGATATGCGATAATTTCTTTCCTGCAAAACCATCGGCGGGTTTTTGCTTATCATGTGCTACCTCAGGTGGTGGCAAAACTGCGTGTAACGGTAACCATCAGGATGTTTCTCTCGATATTCTTCCCAAAGTAATTTGCTTGTTACCCCAACCTTTGCCAGCTCTTTGGAAAAATAGGCAAGGGCGTCTTTTATGCCTTCGTACCTGTCTTGCTTATATGAAGGGTTTCCAGCAAAGAGCTTGCCTTCCAATACCGGTTCGTCGAGCAATAACAATGAATCGACGGTAAACTCGCCTGTTTCAATTTTCTGAAGGTAAGCTTTTACCGTATTCTTGCTCATGCTCAATTGCCGGGCAATGGTTTTTTTCCCATGGCCCTGCCCGTGTAAACGGAGTAATTGTTTTATCTGTCCCATACGTTTTGGTTTTCCTGCCATCTGTAATCTTTTTATTGTGGTTTATAATAACCACGAATAAAAACCAAAACTGCGAGAGGGGTCAGTTTGCTCCGAAATGTTTCGCCGCCGCCGGACTAATTTAACCCTGAATATTGTTTTCAAAGGGGTCGACTTGCTCCGAAATGTTTCGCGGCGCGGCACATCCAAAAACTAAAAGACCACTAAAAAGGGGGCAACACCTGCCTGACGGTAGACAGGTCAGCCGAAATGTCAGCTTAATTTATGCGGATAAACAGCCAATTTTAACTCCGAATCCAGGGGGTCAGCTTAGACCGAAATATCCACAGTTGGGGCTCGACTAAAATCACATCTTAATAATTCAAAGCCCTGTTTACCAGTTCCTTCAGGTAGGTGCAGGCTTAATTCCAAAAAGTCATCCGATGAACAGCACTTCAAAATTGCCATGATTACAGAATTTCACGGTAAATTCCCATACGTAAAAAAATCAAGAATTTGCAGCTCCTGTAAACTCTATATTCAGATTGTTTAGCCATTCATATTTTTGATTTGCATACGTTTTTGTCATTTCTAAAATCAGTGGTAGTGTTCTTTTTTCTTTAGTTGTACGGATATTTTATTTTCTTCGATACTGATATCGCCTGAATTCTCCAAAAACTTATCATAGATAGTCTGGTCTGAATTGTGCGCATATCTATCTGTATCGGAAGCAAATAAGCGAAACAGATTGTGGGTAACGATGCTCATTGTTAAATCGAAATCTACTTTTATTACCATAGAGGATGAGACCGAATTGAGATGAAAAAAGGATATCTGTTCTGAAATGGATTTTTCTACGATCCAACGTCTGGCATACTTCCTGACTATTTGCTTTTTTGACACCTCAAAATCGTTGGTAATAATGATTGCCGGCTTTATTTTACCATGTCCGGTAATGCATATTTGCCTTATATCTTTATTATATCCTTTTAAGAATATGACTTCATCAATGACTTTTACGGTTGCTTTTTTATTACCGGCTCTCTCTATGTGCATGGTTTTCCACCTGTTTTTAGGTAGTGAGTTTAATCTCTCAACCATGTTACTCCCTCTTCGGCGTATTGTTATAAACTTAACATTATCGTCATCAATCTTAGAGAGTTTTCATAATTGGTGAATTTACTATCAAAAACTAAGTACTTCAAATCTCTTTTTCCTCTGAAATCTTTACCATAAAAATCAATAAATTCCAGAACGACATTGCTTTCCGTCTTGTGCATCACATTAGCATGCCCGTAATCAATTATACCACTATCGGGATCTTGTGCCAGTACGGCAAGCATGCTCGCCAATGCTTTTGAGCGTTTACCCGACCAGTTGTTTTCTAAATGATCGTTCTCTCCCAATATGGAATGGCTGTAAAATCCAAATTAGATGTATCTCCTAAAAGTTCCAGTTCCTGCCAATTAGCGTGAAGAGCTTTCAAAAACGCAAAGTTCATATCTGTTGTAACCCGGTGAATAAGATGAAAACCATGCAGCTTTGGGCAACACATTAAGCCCTGCAAAAGACCGAGTCCTCTGTCCATACACCACAAATCGTCAGCAGTGTAACGCCGAACATTCGAAGCTTTTAGCGCTATAAAGGCGAGAATGGAAGAAATTTTACTAATTTGAGAAGTCTCCGGGAAATCTGATGCTTCGATAATTTCACTAATTCCATATTTTTTGATGTATGGTAGCAAACAAAGGATTCCGGCAGATGCACTTTTAAAACTTTCTGGAGCAAAAGTTAGGGTAACTGTTTTTTCAGCTTTAAGCCCTGTTGCCACTAAACTTTGCTTTATTAGTTTCTGGCGCTCGGGCAAACGTGCAAACCCTTGTTCACGTATAATGTTGTAGATGGATTTTTCGGAGATTTTGAATCCTTTGCTATCAAGAGCCACTTTAATGTCTTCAACCGAATAATACTTTTTGCGCAAATTGATAATAATCTCTCTGCTCTCTTGTTCTATCTCCCTCCTTCCAGGTTTTAACTCATTAAAATACAATTCTTTGACGTCTCCACTTTTAAGCTCCTTCCTAAAGTTGGAAACAATGGTTGTAAAACCTCTGTAAGTATATCCAAACTTGTGCGCTACTCAGAAGCACTCCTTTTTTCTACAAAAAACATTCTTAACGCCTCATATTGTTTTTGGGCGATTGTTTGTGGGTTTTGAAAAAATCAATAGGTTTCATATTTGTTATATTACGTATTATTATTACCGTGATAAAGATAATATAAATTCGGCAAAACCAAACACATTTTATGTTAAAAATTCAAGATGTCCTGTTTAAGGACTCTACAGAGGTATATAGAAATTGTATGATTAATTTTAGGTAGAGAAAAAGCAAAGCATAGTGCAATAATAATACGTAGTTATTACGTAAACAAAAAACATCGGAAATAAGATAACTATCTGATTATCTATTTATAAAGGTGTTATAATGAGAAATTAACAGGCTTATTTACGCATGGTTAGTTCCGTGAAAATCTGTGTTGAATAAACCGGATGATTGCTGCTGGTTTATACGGTCAAAGTAAACCATTAATTGGTTGTAGCGGTCATTTACAATCGTTGTGTGGGCTGAGAAAAGCTCCTCCAGACTTTACGTCCATTGCCAGCAGTTCTTCCGGGCCATCGCTGCCCATCCTGTTTGATATAACTGTTGACTATACGGGATATACCGCAACTCAATCGTCGGTTGCAACGCCATCTTTGTGCAGTGTAATTTTGTCAACCATCGAATCAAGTTTATTTGCCATATCGCTAAAATTTTGTGCGATGATAAATTTTCCTGATCTCTCAAAGTGGCACAAAACGAACCGTTAATGTAACCGACCGGCTACATGAATGGCACAAATCGAACCGGAAATCTATACCATTTAATTAAATAAGGCACAGTTTGGACCGGAATCACTGGCACTAACAACTCCGAAAACACTGGCACAAATCGAACCGAATAGCCAATTGGTAAATAATGGCAAAACTGCTGTTATAGAAAGCGGTTCGACTAAAATCACATCTTAATAATTCAAACCCTGTTTACCGTTCCTTCAAGTAGTGCAGATTAATTCAAAAGTCATCCGATGAACAGCACTTCAAAATTGTCTGATGTTTGAAATACTGCAAGTCAGCTTGGTACAAATTCAAAGGATGACTCCAAAAATTGCCTCCTTTGTTGACGTTGCAGTGGGCGACAGGTCGGACATTTCGTGGGTGGCTGAAGATCGGCATCCGGTTGGGCTAATGGTCTCCCATGGCGATAAGGATTTCTTGTTAGTCTTTTCCAAAACCGTCGCGTCAAGGATCATGTCTGCATAGCCGGTGCCGTCGGCAATAACAGCAACCCAGCTTAGCAGCACCGGATCTTTTCTGAAGGCAAACCGAATGCATGCAGCAACTGGTCGCGAATGTGGTATGCCTCCGGCGAACAGGTCATCCACACTTTTTGCGCCAGTTGGAATAGCTTCTTTAAACACAAATTAATCCCTATTTTCGATAAATTGAACGAAAATGAATGAGATCATATTTATTGTAAAAGAATCTGAAGGGGTTTATGAAGGAAATCGCCACCGGTTCCTCTACAGCAACTTCACCACATGGCGTCATCACCCTGATATGCAATGACGCTCCATAAGACTTTGGCGAAGTGTTCACCTTTCCACGTACAGCGGTCCAGGTTGAAGCCGCGCTTGATGTTGGAAATACAGCCTCCATGCCACTGCGCCATTTTTTTCAGCCTTGTCTCCATGTTCTTGCTGGTGGCGATGTTCGCAAGGCTGCCGACAATCTTATTGAACACGATGTTGATTATCCTTCCTTTGGCATAGGACTGGTTTGCCAAGCATATCTCCGTCGGTGGTGCAATCGCGCGGTACTTTGCCATAATTTTCAATCACCGCATCAATGTGGGCAAACATTTGCTGTCGGAAGGGTTGCCCTCAAAACCCGGCAATTTAAGACCAGGTTGCTTTTTCCGCTGCTGAAATCGACTTTGTGCCCAAACTTTATGTCCTGAACCTTTCACTATGGTGTGCCGCTCATAGATGGAATATATTTTCTTCGTTGGGCACCTTCCCCTTTTATCTCTTTGAGGTAAGCCATATCGTATACCAGCTGCATCACCTCGATATGCTCCTCTAACTGGGATTGCAATATCGGCTTTAATGCCGAAGGACGTTTTTTATCACGTTGGAAACCTGGTTGATTTTCAAGAACAATACCAACTGGTTGCTGAACAAGTCTTTGCATTGCCTGGGTTTATTTTGAAATAGGTCTTCTTCCCCTGCTTCGTGTAGTCCGGTATTTTAGCCGTTCACTCTTCGCTCAAATGTCCCAGCAGCCGATAGGCTCTTTATGCAATCCCAGAGTATCGAATTATTGGTCGGGTGGTGTATGTTGGTTTCCACTACTGTGCTGTCTGTCTTATCCTTTCGATGTCCTCGATGCCCGCGCTTATCGCTATCTTGTTCAGTTCGACAAGTTTTTGAGTTGTCCGCTTTAATCAGGATATGTATTTTTGGTACACCTGAGCTGTAAGGGCGCAGTTCGTCTATTTTTAAAAATGCCGCACATATCCTCGAGTCTGTCTGGTGAAATTCAATTCTCATGTTCAAAGTCCTTTCAGTTCCTTGTAGATTGCAGCCCTGACTATCTGTTCCATACTTGAGGTATCTTTCCGCCCAAATGCACTTGGCTTCTTGCCGATAGTGAAATCTTCCAAAAGCCCAACAAGGTGGGTGTTGTTCAAGTATGGTATCTCTCAGTCCCAACTCCGACTCTTGACCAGTCGGGCTTCTCAAACTTTATCTTAAAATCTTCAAATAACCATCGTACTTTTTTCTTAAAATTACTAAGAAAAATATTGAAGCTCGGACATTAGTTATCAACAATTTAGTTTATAGACAGACTCTATATAGTAGTTACTGTAAAAAAACCAGCAATGGATGCCAACCACTGGCTGTGGGCGGTAGGTGGACCATTTATCGGTCAATCATACTTTTCAATTCAGCTAATGCCATTTCGTGGATGGCTGAAACATCGGCATCCGTTTGGGCATGGTTGAACAACGAATTGACAATTAAACTCCCCAAAAAATTCAGGTCAAAAAAAGTTCGTGTAATTGTAGAAGAAGCTGAAAACGAAAGAAGTAAAAATCCGTTGCTCAAAAAAGCTTCAACTGATCCTCTTTTTAATTCAGACATAGAAGAAATAAAAAATGACTTCCGGTATTCAGATAAGCTCTTTGTCATCAAATAAGAACAATAGACAAAAAAAGATTGTCAAAACACTATGGTCATTTATCTGAAAAATCACTTCAAAAAGAGATGATTGAAACACTCAAGTTTCAGTTGGGGATTGACTAAATTTCTATTTTATAACACCGCTGGCGCTGATTTGTCCCTAAGGGATCACTGCGTGGCAATCGGTGGCCGGATAGAAACGTGGAATGTTTCGATACAATACATTATTTTTGAAAGAAAAAATGAAGGACTATGAGCCGCAAATACAAATTCCATAAATTATCCACATCAAGTTTAACCGAAGCCTGTTGTTCCCTCTTTTTTATTTTATCAACAAAGTCGGGATCATATTTTGAAGCATCTTCCCGACTATCCTCAAGTACTTTAACGTAACTAATGGTTTTTTACTTCACACAAAATCAGCCGGTAACTTTCAACGCCGGTAAAATACGAGGCTGTTATTCAGCAACTTCGTCCTCTTTGCCACTGTTTCGGTTGCGTTTCTTTTGGTATTGGCTCATAAATAATGATGATAAAATTCTCATCTGTAAACGAAAATTCCATATATTTATACAAAATATTCGGTTATGAACGAAAATATTGAGTTGCTGAAAAAATACAACTTATGGGGCTCAAACACCTTCGATTTTGGATATCTACGGAACGGATATACCAGCAAAATAGCTGATGCTGTTGGCAACCGGCTTATTAAAGTACTTGTGGGCCAGAGGCGTTCGGGGAAAAGTTATATTTTAAGGCAGGTTGCCAAGCAACTTATTGACAATGGGGTCAGACCCGAAAATACATTGTTTATCAACAGGGAATTTACCGATTTCGATTTTCTAAAAACGTATAAGGACCTCGACGAACTGATTAAGTTGTACAAAAATGAGCTGAAACCTGCGGGCAAGGTGTATATTTTTATTGATGAGGTACAGCTTATTGAAGGCTGGGAGCGGGTGGTCAATTCGTATTCACAGGATTTCTCGGAAAATTATGAGTTGTTCATCAGTGGTTCCAACTCAAAAATGTTGTCGGGCGAACTGGCTACTTTGTTATCGGGAAGATACGTATGTTTCGAGATTTTCCCGTTTAGTTATATCGAGTACCTTGGAATCACCGGTCAGGAAACAGGCCGGAAAAGCTATATGGAATATATGGGCAGCGGGGGACTCCCGGAATTGTTTATGCTGCCAACGACGGAATTTAAACGCAACTATTTGTCAGCCATAAAAGATACAGTACTGTTGCGTGATATTATTCAACGACATAATATCCGGGATCCTAAATTACTGGAAGATATTTTTGTCTTTTTGGTAAACAACGCATCGAACTTAATTTCAATTGCCAATATCGTAAACTACTTTAAAGGACAGAACCGGAAAACAAGTTATGATGCCGTATCAAACTACATCGGCTACATTGAAGATGCATTCCTTATTCACCGGTGCGACAGATATGATATTAAAGGAAAAGACACCTTGTCGGGCAACGCAAAATACTATATCAACGATTTGGCATACAAAAATTACCTGTATCCCGGTTATGGATATGGATTTGGTTATCTGATTGAAAATCTGATTTATCTGGAACTTTGCCGTGCCGGCTTTGATGTTTATACTGGAGCTTTACGAAACAGGGAAGTAGATTTTGTAGCAAAAAAGGCAGACCGTGTCATTTATTTGCAAAGCTCGTACCAGCTCGGCGATGAATCAACTGTCGAACGAGAATATTCAGCCCTCGAAGCCATTGGTGATAACTTTGAGAAGCTTGTGGTTTCGCTTGACGAGATTGTTTTGCCTTTAAGAGATGGCATCAAACATATTCAGGCCTGGAATTTATTTGAATACATCAAATAGGGGCAGGGCTTCAGATACACGCACAAATTAATTCAAACCAAAAACATCAAATCCATTTATTACCATATTATCATTGTTAATTTCCCAACAAGCTTGTACCGCCTGAACGATTTTTCATTTTATTTTATCAGAAAATCACATTCTGAACTGGTGTCTTTAAAATAAAAGATTTCACTCAAACTCCTTCTTAGTTTATTAAAGACAAAATCCTCCAGCCTGTATCCCAAATCTTTACTAAACGAAAGGCTGTTGGCTTTGGCAAATATTGGATCGATGCTGTAATTTTTTTCGGGGTTTACGATTTGCTTTTTGATGGAAGACGAATAACGCGGGATAAAGTCGACAAGATAACTTTCCCTCAAATAGTCGCAATAATTGATAACTGTTCTTACCGATTTTATTTCCAGGATTTTGGAGATATTGCTATAGCTGAACTCTTTTCCGGTATTGCTTAACAGGTGCACTCCCAATCGGATTAACTGATTTTTATTTATGATTTTTCTTCGAACTGCAATATCCCGGGTGATAATGTCACGCAACAAGGTCCTCAGGAATTCATCCCCGCTCCCGCGCGGTGTGCCGTGAGTAAAGGCAATCGTTCTTTACATAGCTGCAAATAATACCGATTAGTGTTTAATTTTAATCATCAATTTCATTTCATTCATTTCTGATTATTAAACATCTATCGGCATGTGTGAAGCGAGGAAAGAAAAGGTTTCGGGTTGAAGGAATCATGTGTGGATAAAAGAGATGATCCGCCAGCAGGCGGAGTGCCTACCGATGAAGCATTCCCGAATCAAGTTCGGGACAGGCTGGGGAAACGGTACAACCTGACAAAACAGTCCCAATTAATTGGATCCAGCACCGGCAAAATAGTGCAATTTGTGTGGGATTGTTCCTGTTCAAGATAAAATAACTTATACCATGACCACAAAAAGTTACTTGATTTCTTTCTGGTATTTTTTGTAACTTTGGGAAAATTTAAAAAGATGACATTCGAAAAAACATATGTAATTAAAAATAACGAATTAACGATCAAACTCCCCAAAAAATTCAGGTCAGTAAAAAAAGTTCGTGTAATTGTAGAAGAAGCTGAAAACGAAAGAAGTAAAAAAATCCGGTTGCTCAAAAAAGCTTCAACTGATCCTCTTTTTAATTCAGACATAGAAGAAATAAAAAATGACTTCCGGTATTCAGATAAGCTATTTGTCATCAAATAAGAACGATAGACAAAAAAAGATTGTCAAAACATTATGGTCATTTGTCTGACAAATTACTCCAAAAAGATATAATAGAAGCCCTTAAGTTTCAATTGGGGTTCGACTAAAATCACATCTTAATAATTCAAAGCCCTGTTTACCAGTTCCTTCAGATAGGTGCAGGTTAATTCCAAAAAGTCATCCGATGAACAGCACTTCAAAATTGTCACGATGTTTGAAATATGCAAGTCAGCTTGGTACAAATTCAAAGGATGACTCAAAAATTGCCTCCTTTGTTGACGTTGGCAGTGGGCGACAGGTCGGACATTTCGTGGGTGGCTGAGAGATCGGCATCCGGTTGGGCATGGTCTAACCCATGGCTGATAAGGATTTCTTGTTAGTCTTTTCCAAAACCGTCGCGTCATTTAGCGGATCATGTCTGCATAGCCGGTGCCGTCGGCAATAACAGCAACCCAGCTTAGCAGCACCGGATCTTTTCTGAAGGCAAACCGGAATGCATGCAGCAACTGGTCGCGAATGTGGTATGCCTCCGGCGAACAGGTCATCCACACTTTTTGCGCCAGTTGGAATAGCTGTCTTTAAAACACAAAATTAATCCCTATATTTACATCCGATAAATTGAACGAAAATGAATGAGATCATATTTATTGTAAAAGAATCACCTGAAGGGGGAGTATGAAGGAAGGGCACTGGGGTTTTCCATTTTTGTAGAAAGAGATACTTACGAAGAGATAAAAGAAAATATCCGGGACGCAATACATTGCCATTTTGAAGAGGATTTCCCAAAGATTATCAGGGTACATTTTACAAAAGAAGAAGTTTTTGCGGCATGAAGAAAATATTGTCTTTATCGGATATAGCCGACCATTTTCAATTATCAAAAAAGGAACTTTTGGAAAAACTGTTTTAAATTTAAAGTATTCATCCTACCAACCTCCTCTTGTTCAATTCCCTTTGTATTCTATCTTCGCGGCATATAAATGCTGCAAAACGGACTGTTAACAAAAACCTCATAAAACACCGGTTGTTTATTTTGTACAAAACCCTGAAAAGCTTAATATTGGAAGTTTATTTTGCAGGGTTAAAACACTTTTAAATGAGAAGGGACAACCATTTTACCGAAGAATACATTAAAAAGCACATCGATTTTTATACTTCTTCCGCTGTGGCTAAGCGCGGGAAGGATTTGTATAAAAAGGGCAGGGTGCATTTTGATGATTACATAGAAAAAACAGATAGTTGGAAGTTTATGGTTTTGGGTTCCCGGGAATACCAGGTTTTGGTAAAAGGGGTAAAAAATCGCGACATCCAAACCAGTTGTACCTGTCCTTTCGACTGGGGCAGCATTTGCAAACACTCAGTTGCGGCGCTTCTTTTTGTTTCCGACAATTTAGGGGAGGAATATGTGTTGCAGAACCAAAAGCATTTTCAGGAAACATTGTCCACAAACAATAGAAACAGTAAGAATTTAGGAATTGAAATCCCTGATTACCGGCACATCGATTTCAACTTTGTGAAACGCAATACTTCTGCACATATTCTGTCACTACTGAGGTACAGGCAAAGCTATGCACGTTACTATTCGGTTGAATTCGCCGAAAAAACCGTAACATTTACTACCCCCAATGCCGAAGCCAACGTAATGTTTTACATGGAAGACGAAAAGGTGTATGTTAAATCGCCCCAGTCTAAAAAACCATCAAGGCAGCTGTCATCAGACCAGGCACAATGCCTTACAATGATTGCAAATTCTTCAATGCCCAAATTTTTGGACGAGGTTTTTAGCGGAAGGATTCTGGAATCGGAAAAGGAAAAATTAAACAGGTTCGGATTGCCTGAAAATGTCAATTTTAACGATTACTTCTCTTATGTTTTCACCGAAAAGGATGGGTTGATATTCTATCCGGAAAATAAAGGGGCCGGGTTGCTTCCGGTGGATAAAAATGCCGGAACCCGTCTTTTCGTTTGGTTAGATAAACTGAACAGCAACGAACTGATATTAAACGATATTCCTCAAAAAAAAGAGTGCAGGGAGTTGGGGTTTGTGATAAGAAAAAGCGACCGGAATTTTTATGATTACGGCAACCGATACAACGAATTCTATCCGGACGATGAAAACGAACGCTACGAAATTGTGCCCATTACCGGCAAAACCCGTAAAAACGATTCATCCTCTCTTGGCACGCATATAAGAGAATACGATGAAAACCTCAACGATACCTATCATGTCGAAAAAAGCGAAAATGCAAAAGAGCTTCTACGTTTAATCAAAGAATTGAATAAAAGCGGAAACTCCGGTTTCCAATTGATGAAACGTGCCTTTAACCATTTGCAGAATGAAAAAATAGTGTATGGTATGGTGGAAGGTGCATATCAAATCAGAAAAAAAGACCTACTGCCAATTACCCTTTCGCCCGAGCCGGTTGATGCGGTTTTTGAAGTTTCGAAAAAGAGTGAATTTTTATCAATAGAACTGAAAATAAAAGTGGGTGACAAGTTGCTTACCCGTGAATTTTCCGATACAAACACCCCCGAGCAATATATTTATGCACAGGGCAATACTTATTATTTTGTGAAAAGTGAAAAGGTGGCGCAAATGGTTGCCACATTTCCTGATAATGTGAAAATGGTTGCCTCCTACCAGGACGAGTTCTTTAAAAATGTGGTGGAACCGGTTTCCAGAAATTTTGAAGTTAAGTTTAAACAAGAGACATTCAAAAATGAAAAGGTGGAACTGGATTTCAACAAAAAGCAGCTTTTCCTTTCAGAACAGAACGAATATGTGATTTTTACGCCTCGCGTAGAGTACAACCACCAAGTTTCGGCTGTGCTGAATTCTACAGGGAATGTCCTTGTAAATAATAACGGTTTAATCACTGAATACCAGCGAAACTTCGAGTTGGAAAACGATTTTCTGGAGTCGCTTGCCGGACTGCACCCCGATTTTGAAGCGCAAAAGGAGAGAAAGTTGTTTTACCTGCATTACACCGATTTCACAAAAAACATGTGGTTTTACAGGTTTTTTGACCAATTGCAAGTCAACAACGTGGAAGTTTTTGGGTTGAAAGAATTGAAGAATTTCAAATATTCGCCCTACAAAGGCAAAATAAGCACCTCGGTTTCATCGGGGCAAGACTGGTTTGAAGTGGATATAAACGTGAGTTTTGGAGACAACCGCGTTACCTTGAACGACATCAAAAAAGCGGTGTTGAACCAGCAACGCTACATTCAGTTAAAAGATGGCTCGGTGGGCGTGTTGCCGTCGGAATGGTTCCATAAACTGGAAAAATACTTCAGGAACGGCGAAATAAAAAAAGACAAGCTGGAAATATCGAAACTGCGGTTTTCAGTAATTGACGAATTGTTTGATAACCTTGACGACACCGGTATTTTACAGGAAATTGCCGAAAAAAGGCGACGCTTGAAAACCTTCACCAACATTGAAAACACAGAAGTCCCGAAACAAATAACCGCCGATTTGCGGCACTACCAAAAAGAGGGTTTAAACTGGCTGAACTTTTTGGACGAGATGCAGTGGGGCGGTATTTTGGCCGACGACATGGGCTTGGGAAAAACCCTGCAAGTGCTGGCATTTTTGCAACTTCAGGCCAATAAAAAACCGGGCACCAATCTTATAGTGGTGCCAACCACCTTACTTTTCAACTGGGAAAACGAGCTGAAAAAATTCGCGCCAAAACTAAAAGCACACTATTATTATGGTACCGACAGGGAAAAAAATACCCATGATTTTAAGAACTACGACCTGGTTTTTACCACCTACGGAATTTTGCTCCGCGACATTGAAACGCTCAGTAAATTTCAGTTCAATTATGCGGTGCTCGACGAATCACAAGCCATAAAAAATCCGGTGTCGAACCGCTACAAAGCGGCTTGCCTGATAAAAGCCCGAAATAAAATTGCATTAACAGGAACGCCCATCGAAAACGGTACTTTCGATCTGTTTGCACAAATGAGTTATGCCAACCGCGGTTTTTTTGGCGGCGTTAAAAAGTTCAAAGAAAACTAC
Source organism: Mariniphaga sp. (assembly GCA_040772505.1). GTDB lineage: Bacteria > Bacteroidota > Bacteroidia > Bacteroidales > Prolixibacteraceae > Mariniphaga. The sequence continues at coordinate 107,755 of JAXGYA010000006.1, forward strand.
TCAACCCCAATTGATAAAGATGGTAACGAGGTGATTGCGGGCGAACTCAACAAATTAATCAATCCGTTTATTTTGCGGCGCACCAAGGAAAAAGTAGCCTCGGAATTGCCCGATAAAACCGAGGACATCATTTATTGTGAAATGGAAAGCGGGCAACGCCGGGTTTACGATGCCTACCGAAACGAATACCGCAACCAACTGCTCAATAAAATTGAAGCCGAAGGGATTGGAAAATCGAAAATGATGGTGCTGGAAGCGTTGACCCGTCTGCGCCAGATTTGCGATTCGCCCGTGTTATTGAATTCCGATGAGGTGAGCGAAACGCAGTCGGTGAAAATTAAAGAAATCGTGCGGCACATCACCAATAAAACGGGTAAGCACAAAATTTTGGTATTCTCGCAGTTTGTAAAAATGTTGGGGTTGATAAAGGATGAGCTGGCAAAATTGAACATCGAATACGAATACTTAGACGGGCAGTGCAGCAGCCAGCAGCGCGAACAATCGGTCAATAACTTTCAGGAAAACGAAAACCTGCGCGTATTTCTCATCAGTTTAAGAGCGGGTGGAACTGGACTGAATTTAACTGCTGCCGACTATGTTTACATTGTTGACCCATGGTGGAACCCGGCGGTTGAAAACCAGGCAATTGACCGTTGTTACCGGATTGGGCAAGACAAAAAAGTATTTGCCTACCGCATGATCTGCAAAAATACTGTGGAAGAGAAAATCATCGCCCTTCAAAACAAAAAGAAAAAAATTGCCGAAGACCTCATCCAAACCGACGAAAATATTTTGAAAAAACTTAATAAAAATGATATTAAGGAATTGTTTTCGTAAAAAAGTGACTTTAATATTTGAGCTGACATGTAAAACAGTTCTATAAACATTCAAATCCAGTGGATTTGAATCCAATAAATCAATTGAATTTAGGCGCTTAATCAATGAACTTAAAACCATATAGCGGATTATACAATGAGTAATCCTTCAAGCTGATTTCGCCTTGTTCGTCAGCGTTGCACGCAACCATTGATTTGACACTTGTTTTAAACAAGGGGGCTATTTTACTGAAGTTCAATTTTTCCGCTCTGGGGCGTTCATTTTTTTTGGCTTCTATTAAATAGATTTGGCCATCTTTTTCAAGAATAAAATCAATTTCAACTGCATTTTGGTCACGGAAGAAAAACAGGTTTTTGCCGGGTGAAAATCCTTCCTTTATAAATTCTGAGAAGACGAAGTTTTCCCAAATACTACCCAGATGCGGGGAGTTTTCAAGAGCCTGTAAAGAGCTTATGTTTAGTAATGCTGAAACCAACCCGTTATCGCAAAAATAGAGTTTGGGCGATTTAATTAAACGTTTTCCCAAATTATTATAATAAGGAGGAAGAAGAAAAATAAGGCCGGAAGCCTCCAGTGAACTTATCCATGCTTTGATGGTGTTACCTGTAACCCCAATTCCTTTTGATAATTCGGTATAGTTGACAAGCTGCCCAACACGCGTGGAGAGTAACATCAGGAAACGCCTGAAATCACGGAGGTTGCTTACATCCAAAATTTGCTTTAGATCCCGCTCCAGATAGGTTTGAATATAGTCGTCAAAAAATTCATTTGCTTCTAAATTTTCAGCCCATATTTCAGGAAATCCTCCTTTCCATAAAAGATCATTTCTGTCTTTTAATAATCCGGCCTGGTTGATTTCATTTGCACTTAAGGTATGCAGGTTCAGAATCCTTGCCCGTCCGGCAAGCGACTCGCTTATTCCTTTCATAAGCGTAAATTGCTGACTACCTGTTAAAATCCATTTGCCTTTCACATGCCTTTCTTCGTCTATCCTTATTTTTAATTCTCTGAAAATTGAAGGGGCATATTGAATTTCGTCAATAATAACTTGTTTTTTAAAGCGGTTCAGAAATTTTGAAGGATTTACGCTCGCTTCTTCTGCCATAAGGACTTTATCTAAAGTAACATACTCGGCATCCTTAAATAATTTTTGAAGCAGCGAGCTTTTTCCCGCTTGTCGCACTCCGGTGAGCAAAACAACAGGCCGGGTATTCACCGCATCCAGTATTTTTTCTGTATTATTTCTATTTATCCACATAATAGCAATATTTTTCTTGCAAATTTAAGATAATCTGAAGTAATACTTCAATATATCTTAAACTTAATTTCAGATTATCTTAAATCAAGATGCAGGAATCTAAAATAGTTAGTTGTAAAAGCAAACCTCAAGCTATTCAAAAGCTTCTGTACTGTTCCGGGGCTTTGCCTTTTCGATCGGTAATTATGGGCTTCAGTGGAAGTGGTTTATTCTTATCGATTTTCTCTAAGAGCACATTAAATTCCCACTCGTCGCCATAATCAAAAAGGTATAAAACCTGCTGTCCTTCATAGAGTTCCAGTTCGCCAATGCTGATTTCATCAACATGCGGCCCTTCATCGATTAAAGGTGAATTGTAGGCATTCCGCGAGTATTTTTTGCCATCCATGAAAAACGAGTACAAATGGTCGTCGTCAAAATCAAAAGCATCCTGAATGGCATTGTGAAGGTCAAGTAAACTGTGTTGGTGCGAAAGTTCAATTTTACGCCATATATTACCGGCAAGCGATACTTTAAACCGATAACAGCCTTTTATTATTCCGGGATTGTACGAAACAATGTTTTTTACTTTTCCTGCCGGAAAAAGCGGTGCAATGATTTTATAAAGCGGCACAAATCCAGGGTCTTCCCTCACATCTCCTTTGTAAAAACCAACCTCTTTTAAGGCGGGGATATTCCACCTGACAATTTCCTGTTCTTTAAGTATTTTCCCTAATTTTACCCCAAGTTCAGTTGGTGTCACAGTTTGTATGGAATCGTCATAACGGGTTAATTTTTTATCCGTATCGGCAACCGGAACAAAATGGCACAAACCAAAATAATTGAAGTAATGGATGATAGAAGCAGAATACGAAAAGAGGGGATCATAATCAGGCCGTTTTGTAAATGCCCCTTTTTTTAACTCTTTCCCCACAGTTGAACGGCTAAAGGTTTTAAATGCTTCTTCAACCGGGTTGAATCCAAATATCAGGGTTTCCCCGAAATCAAACGCACACCAAAAGGCCTCAAAAAGAAAAACGTATTGTTCAAAAATGTTCAATCGATCAAATTCCTTTTTTCCCGGGGTGGCGGACAGAAAGATATTTCCTTTCGGTCCTGTGGTTTTTACATACAATTTTTTCTGTGTGGCCAGGTTAAACAGCAGATTAATAACCGGATAAGATTCTTGCTGATAGTTTGGTGCGGCAACATCTTTTCGAAAATGCAGCAACGCATTTATTTCAAAAAGGTCCTTCTTTCCCAGTTGTGCTTTTCGCTTCGATAACACCGGTTTATTTTCATTAATATAGCTGCAGAATAGACTGAAATCAGCTACTGTGGCACGAATCGCCTGCTCATCTATATTATTCGGTTTATTCATTTTTATTAGGTCTTCATGTGAAAAAACAACTTGTGGATGGCAAAGTTAATTGAATCCAGGTAGTTTGTCGTTTCAAACTCTTCAAATATTTTTCAAACCAATCTTATTGCCGACAGTTCTTTCCCAATTTTGTGCAAAGCAGTTTCAATTTTGCTAATCTGTTTTTCGGAAACGTAGGTATTCCCCGCCTTGTATTGCCGCATTAGTGAAGAGCTGATGCCGGCGGTTTTTGCAAATTGTGTTACATTCATAAACTTGTAATAATCGAATAACGAGGATAAATCATATTTATATTGAAAATCCAATTTTTGCAATTCTTCGGGCAGTGTTTCTCTTGAGTAACTTTCCACCACCTCTTTCAAAGAATTCAGAAAATCCTTTTTTGCTTCTTCAACGCTGCGGCCTTCTCCTATTATGGTGTGTTCCAAGTCTGGTGTATGAATACCGAACGTTCCATCCTTTCCCTTTTCAATTAATGCTATTGTTTTCATTTACTTTTGTTTAATCCTTGTGCAAATATTTCATTTTCGTTATACATTCAAATATTCGAATGATTTTCTTTTATGGTTGCGCTCAATAAAACATTCAATCCATTTCGTCTGACTGGAAAACGGTAACGTGATTGGAACCGGCAAGGCAGCCTTTGGTCAGGAGGTATTGATTTCAGTTATTCTGTCTCAGTGAGTTCAGATATTGGTGTCAGCTCAAGCTTTCTGAACTCCACCTCGGAACCTTCAGCCTGCACGGCAATCTGCCCTTTAGTGGCGGTGCAGTCGTACCCGTAATTGACCAGGTCGCCGTTCACCCATACTTTTATCTCATCCCCTACACATTCAATTACCATCGTATTCCATTCACCCACCGGATTTTCTGAGCCATCGGTCAGATTTAAGATACGGCGTTTTTTCCCTTCGGTAATTCCCCATTCCTCTTTGGGGCCGCGGCGTTCTTCCATATCTGGAACGGTAATGTCTTCCACAATGCACCAGAAGTCTCCGGCATTTTCATGCATCATTTGTACTTCCAGCGATTTGGGAAACATACCATACAACGCCCGCGGCGTGGAAGCATGAACCAGCACTCCGCAATTTCCTGGCTCACCGGCAAAGCGGTATTCGGCTTCCAATCTGTAGTTTTGATAAACCGAATCGGTAATCAGGTGGCCTCCGGGTGTGCCGAGGCTCACCAGCATTCCATCGCGCACAATAAACGGGTTGATGACGTCGGGATTGTTGTCCATTGCCGGCACATCCACATGCCAGCCGGTGAGGTCGGTACCGTTGAACAGGCTGATGGTTTTTGGAGCAGGGTTTTTGCAGGATGCTGCTGCAAATGCAAAGAGGATAATTAAGGAAAAGTGATTGATTTTCATGATGTTAATTATTAAAAGTTTATTATTTATTTATTAAGTTGCCCCTATTGGGGCGTGTTTCTGGTTCAGCAATTTTAATATTTGTTTCAATTTCTGCTTCGGGCTGAAAGCCCAACTTAATTCAGCCCGGCGGCACCGCCCCGGGTAAAATGGCGACATATCGCCCAACATCGCCCTGAAAGGGCAGGTTAGGTTTAATCCGACCACAAATATCTTTCATCGTAATCAATTTCATATTCCGTTAAAAATAACAAATACTCCTCTTTAAAACTCATCTTCTTATGATGTTTTTACTGGTTTTCAATGTGTCGTTTGTTTTTAATGCAACCGGCTGCTGATGAACCTATAAGACCAGCGCTAGCAGCCACCAATCCAGTGGTTTTGATAAAATTTATTCGCTTCATTGATAAGCCTTTTTGTTGGTTTGCCCTAAAGATATTTAAAATCGGGGAAAGGCAAAAGATAGAGGTTTAAATTTTATCACTGGTCACAGGTCATTGAGCAAGGGACAAAGAGGTTTCGGGGCAATTAAAATATTCAATAATATGGTTAATTTTTTGAATAAATTCCATGTGTTTTGAGAGTTTGAGGCGGGACACTAAACCTTTTATTAATTTTTCAGTTTTTCCTGTGCCCATGAATCCCAAACATTATCTTCTTCACTGCTCCACTCCTTTTCGAGAGAACTTTCTGATAAACCGGCAAAAGGTACTTCTTCTTTTTCTTCCACTTCTTCGATACTTTTCACATCGTCAAATTTTGTTATTTTTAACTTCTATTATCATTTGAAAAAAACTAAAATGAAAAACTTTGCTATTCTTTTTAAATGCTGTGTTTTTCTTGTGTTTATGCATTTCAGCAACAATTGTCTTTACGCAAGCACCGATACCATTCCTCGGCGTCATAAGGTTACCCTTCGTGAAGCACATGTGGGGGATTTAGATGTCGATACCAGGTTGCTTGACAGTTATGGGCTTTTGCCTGAAAACATCAGGGAGTTTTACTTTGATGCAAGGTCTGTTTTTGCTGAAAACCCGGATGCTGATTTTACTCATCCCAAAATAATCGAAGCGGCCCGAAAACACAATCTGCCATTAATGGGAGGCCCTATGCTTGGTAATTTGGGCGAAGAAGAAGTAACCCTATGGGTGCGGGCATCTACTAAAAAACCCTTAGTTGTTAGAGTTGCAAAATCGGATGGTAGTAACAAAAAATCGTATAGGATAAATTTCATTGAACCAGGTGTGGAGCAACGAATTGTATTGGATGGTTTATCTTCTGACACTGAATATAAATATGCGGTTTATGCCAAAAAATGCAGGGTTGCAGAAGGTAAGTTTTCTACAGCGCCAGCTTCTCACAAAAAGGGTATATTCAGAATAGCCTTCGGGTCATGCTTTCATAAAATAGGGCTGCATAATCCGAACCTAATCAATCAAATTTTGAAAAGAGAACCACAAGCGATGATGCTTTTGGGCGACATTGCGGCCGATGACAGGGATAACCGGATTAATATGCACCGGTCGGATTATCTTCTTCGCGATGTTTCAAGGTCATGGCAACAACTCGCAGCGAATGTCCCTCTATATACATCATGGGATGATCACGATTATTTCAATAATGATCTTGGTGGCATCCCTGAAGGTTTCACTGCTAAAGACCGCGATGCTGTTCGTTCGGTATGGCACGAGAACTGGAACAATCCGGAGAACGAAAATCCAGGTATTTATTTCAACACACGTATAGGACCGGTGGAGGTGATAATGCTGGATACCCGTTCATTCCGGGATAACGAGCGAAGGGGGGAATACGGTTCATATTTGGGCATGGAACAATTTTCCTGGCTAAAAGAAACATTGAAAAATTCAGAGGCTGAGTTTAAGGTTATTTCCAGTGGAACTATGTGGAGTGATTATATAACCCCGGGCAAGGATTCGTGGGGCACCTGGGATACGCAAACCCGTGAGGAATTTTTTAATTTTATTGAAGCAGAAAACATTTCCGGTGTTTTATTGACAAGTGGTGACAGGCACGGTACACGCGGGTTTACCATTCCCAGACAATCAGGATTTGCATTTTATGAATTTGAAGTAGCCTCACTTGGGGGAGTGCCCGGACCTGATGCAATGGCAAAAGACACTACCAATCAATTATTTGGCTATCATGGAAAAGACTTAATCGCTTTTGGAGAATTTACTTTTAACACAACATTGCCCGATCCGGAGGTAACTTTCAGACTGATTCATGAATGTGGAACAGTTTTATATGAACTGACTTTAACCAGAAGCCAGTTGACATCACGATTTTAAATGAATTCGCAGTATGAAACGACCATGTAGAAATGCTTCACAAACAAGCATAATTAAAATGAGGGAGTTACATCCAATACCTTTGAAAACTTTTAATTTTAATTGGATGAAATAAATAATTTTCTGCAATCATTAATTACTTGTATTTTGCACCTTTATCTTCAGAAAATGATATAAATGAAACGACCATGAGAAAAACGTTCAAAAAAACGCAAATTAATATAATCATGGGAGTTCCATGGTCCATGAAATGAAGTCTTATCTCTGATATTATATCTTGTTGGAATACAATGCATTAATCATAATTTATTTGAATGAAATTTTATTATAATTCTCTCAACTTCCTGATATCCGTCTGTTTTCTCCCGCTGTTATTATTTTTTGGATGTCAAAACAGAGTTCCGGTAGAATTGCCAAACATACTTTGGCTTACCAGTGAAGACAACTGTCCTTTTTTAGGATGCTATGGTGACGAATTTGCAACTACACCCAATCTGGACAAACTGGCGTCTGAGGGTTTTTTATATACTCACGCCTATGCAAATGCTCCAGTTTGCGCTCCTGCACGAAACACGATAATTACCGGCATTTATGCAACATCTGGCGGAAATGAACACATGCGCAGCAATTATTCCAAATCTGAAATTATAAAAACCTATCCCGAATTTTTACGTGAAGTCGGCTATTACTGCACAAACAATGTGAAAACCGACTACAATACCCAATCCATAGGGCCACAACTGATTTGGGACGAATGCAGCCGTGATGCCCACTACAAAAACAGAAATCCCGGACAGCCGTTTTTTGCAGTATTCAACACAACTATTTCTCACGAAAGCAGTATTCATGACTCCATTCCCGATGAAAAACTTCGCCATAATCCGGAAGAAGTGCCAATACCGCCCTATCACCCCGCAACGCAAGCCATTAAGCATGATTGGGCACAATACTATGATAAAGTTGAAGACATGGATGCATGGGTTGGCGAAAAGCTGCGGGAATTGGAAGAAAGCGGACTGGCAGAAAGTACAATTGTTTTTTACTACGGCGACAATGGCGGCGTGTTGCCCCGAAGTAAAAGGTATGTCTATGAAACGGGAACAAGAGTGCCGCTTATCATTCGTATTCCGGAAAAATTTAAGCACCTGTTCCCGGCAAAAAAGTCAGGCTCCAAAATTAACCGGCTTGTCAGCTTTGTTGATTTGGCACCAACATTACTTAGCATTGCCGGAATAAATATTCCCGACTACTATCAGGGCAATGCATTTTTGGGTAGCCAAAAAACAGAAGACCCGGAATATGCTTTCATGTTCAGGGGGAGAATGGATGAACGGTACGACATGAGCCGTGCGGTGCGCGATTCAAAGTACCGATATATTCGCAATTATATGCCACACAGGATTTATGCCCAGCATCTCGAATATTTATGGAGAGCCCCCTCCACCCGCTCATGGGAACAAGCTTATTTAAGCGGCAATTGCAATGAAACCCAAAGTGTTTTCTGGAACAGTAAACCGGCAGAAGAGCTTTATGACACTGAAAATGACCCATGGGAAGTAAATAATCTGGCAACAGACCCGGCTTATGCCGATATTGTGAATCGAATGAGAACAGCAAACCGGGAGTGGATGACTCGGGTAAAGGATGCAGGATTTATTCCTGAAGCCGACCGTGTCCGGCGAACCGGTGAAATGCCGGTATATGATTATATACGCACGTCTGGCTTTGATCTGGAAACAGTAATTAAGGCTGCTGAAACAGCATCTTTTGGGAATGTAGAAAATTTGACATTATTCCAATCATACTTGAAAAATGAGGAAAGTTCCATAAGGTATTGGGGCGCAACAGGGCTGCTCATTTTAGATGAAAAAGCCGAACCTGCCAAAAAAGAACTGCTGATTTCCCTTAATGATTCTTCGCCTGATGTGGTTTCTGTTGCTGCAGAGGCGCTTTATAACTTAGGGGAAACAGAAGCTGCAAAAGCAGCATTGCTGGAAGTGTTGGAAAACCCAAACGAATTTGCACGATGCCAAGCTTTAAATGTTATAGATTGTATTGAAGAAAACAGTCCTGAAATTATTGGCGGAGTGATTAACATGATAAAGCAGCATCCAAAACTGAACCGGAACAGTTATGACTTGCGGTTGGCTAAATGGCTGATGGAAAAGTGGAATTTGAATCCAAATGATTATAACTTTAATTGGTAGTTGCTTTACTTCATAAAACTTTTAATTTTTACCATTTATGAAATTCATAACTCTTTTTATATTAGGATTTTTACCAACAACTTTATTGTTTAGCTGCAAGGAAAAAAATCATGAAAAACTTGTCAGGGAACTTCCTAATATTCTTTTTGCTATCAGCGATGATCAGTCTTTTGCTCACACCAGTTTTGCGGGCTCTAAGATTGTTACCACGCCTGCATTTGACCGGGTTGCACGTGAAGGAATTTACTTTACCAATTGCATTGCCGGTTCGCCGGGCTGTGCCCCATCGCGCAGCAGCATTGTAACCGGGCGCCATCACTGGCAAAATGAACAATCAGGGCAACATGCCTCATCATGGATGAAAAAATATATCCCGTTTGTCGATTTACTCGACAATAACGGTTATGCAACCGGAATGACAGGAAAAGGAGTTGCCCCGTTTCAATATGCCCGAGATGAAAAAGATTCGCTTTGGCGAACTGAAAATGCTGCCGGTAAAACCTATAACAGCATTCGTTACAAAGAAGGCACCCCCGAAGATGAGCGACCGGCGGAGTTTATCGGCAATGTGAATTACTTTGAAAACTTCAGGTATTTCATGGAAAATGTTCGTGGGGATAAGCCTTTTTTCTTTTGGTATGGTGCACAGGAGCCTCATCGTGCTTATGAACAGGATTCATGGAAACGAACAGATAAAAAACTGAATGATGTTGAAGTGCCCGGATTCTTGCCCGACAATGAAACAGTGAGGGGGGATTTACTTGATTATGCTGTTGAAATTGACTGGTTTGACCTCCATTTGCAGCGAATGCTTGAATACCTTGAAAAAACAGGAGAGTTAGAAAACACAATAGTAATGGTAACCTCAGACAATGGACTATCCTTCCCGCGTGCCAAAGCCAATTGCTATGAATATGGAATACATGAACCATTTGCAGTGCGTTATCCAAAAGCTTTTCCGGGAGGACGCATTGTTGATGATTTGATTGGCTTTGCTGATCTGGCGCCTACTATTTTAGAAATCACCGGAACAAGTCCGGAAGGGATGTTACCCATTTCAGGAAAAAGTTTTTTACATATTTTGAAATCTAAGAAAAATGGAGTTGTTGATGAATCTAAAAAATATGTGTTTGCAGGAAGGGAAAGGCATTCTTCATCGCGCTACATGAATTGGGGGTATCCTCAGCGTGCAATCCGTAGTCACGATTATCTGTTGATTTGGAACATAAAACCGGAGCGTTGGCCCGCCGGTGCGCCACAACGGATAAAGCCGGGAACGAAAGATGAATTATTGCCGATGTACGGGATTGATGAAGAGGGTGTTCACCATTCTGACTGGGCATTTACCGATATTGATGCAGCGCCGAGCAAATCGGAAATCATTGAAAACTGGCAGGATGAAAAGATGAAGATCTATTTTGATTGGGCACATACCAAAAGGGCTGAATTTGAACTATTCGATATAAAAAAAGACCCTTACAATCTGACCAATCTGGCTGGGGACAGTGAATTTGCTGCAATTGAAAAAGAGCTTAAAGAAGCGCTGATGGCAGAGTTGATAAAAACAGAAGACCCAAGAGTAGTAGGGGCTGATAAAGAAGTGTTCGATTCTTATGAGAGGTACAGTCCGATACGGGAATTTCCAAAACCGGAATAGGAAAACGAATAGAGTTTTTCACAGAAAAATTTATATTTTTACCAGAATGTATTTGATATTATAAAAACTAAAAAAATCATGAAAGAAAAAAGAAGAGATTTTATTAAAAAAGGTGTTGCCGGGGCGGCTGGATTAGCTATTGGAGGGATAGGATTTTCTCCAAAATCTTATGCATCGATAATTGGTGCAAATGACCGGATTAATGCGGCAGTTTTGGGGATTAACGGACGTGGCAAATCCCATATATCAAGCTTTATGGCACAAAAAGATGTGCAGGTGACCACCCTGTGTGACCCGGATAAAAATCTTTGGAAAGATGCAGGAGATGCTTTTCAGAAGAAATATAATAAAACGGTTCAGTTTGAGCAGGATCTTCGCCGGGTATATGAAAACAAAGACATTGACGTAGTGGGCATTGCTTCTCCCAACCACTGGCACGCACTTTCTGTAATCTGGGCTTGTCAGGCAGGAAAAGATTCTTATGTAGAGAAGCCGGGAAGTCATAATATCTGGGAAGGGCGAAAGATGGTGGAAGCAGCGGAAAAATACAATCGCATCGTTCAGCACGGGGTTCAGTTAAGAAGTTCTCCCTCGGTGAATAAAGCCATTCAATTGTTGCGCGAAGGTTATATCGGGCGGGTCTATATGGCGCGCGGACTTGTTTTTCGCTGGCGACCGAGCATAGGCGACAAGGGGATGTCGGCTGTGCCTGAAGGGTTGGACTATGACCTTTGGACAGGACCGGCTCAGATGCGTCCGTTTTCCCGGAATATTGTGCACTACAACTGGCACTGGCATTGGGATTATGGCAATGGAGATGTGGGGAACCAGGGAATTCATGAGACCGATTTATGCATGTGGGGGCTGGATGTGGGGCTGCCTACTCAGATCACTTCCATGGGTGGCAAATTTCTCTGGGATGATGCCAAGGAAACACCTGAAGTGCTGACGTCCATATACAATTATCCCGAAGAGGACAAAATCATTCAGTTTGAAGTGAGACCGTGGTGTACAAATACCGAAGAGGGGGTTACAGTAGGGAACATTTTTTATGGTGACAAGGGCATATTAGTAGTGGATGGCTACGATAAGTTCAAGACCTATATGGGTCAGAAGAGAGAGCCGGGGATTTCCGATGAAGATGGTGGTAAATCCGGTACGGAAATGGATCGTGGCGCCGGAGGCACAGATGGTCATTTTGCCAACTTCATTGAAGCGGTGAGAAAACGCGACAGGTCAATTCTCACTGGTCCTGTAGAAACTGCCCATCTCTCATCCGGACTGGCGCATCTGGGAAATATTGCCTATCGGACGGGTAGAGTTCTGCAGTTTGATCCACGTGCAGAAAAATTCGTAAATGACCCCGAGGCAGACCGGTACTTGGCAAGAGATTACAGAGAAGGATTTGAAGTGCCTGAAAATGTGTGACTTTCTGAATTTTTAAATCTTCCTGCCTGCCTGAAATCAATCCCCCTGAATCCCCCTTCGCCAAGGGGGACGAGCGCTGATGAGCCCTGCTGGCTCAAAAATAGCAGAAATTTACCTCAGTAATTGTTCATTATTGGTTGTTGGATATTTGTCTTTAAAAGCTAAAAGAAGAAAAGGTCACAGTGTTACACGGAGATAGTTCACTGAGTTACACCGTGTAAAACACTGTGCTACACTGTGAGCTAAAAGAAAAGTTCATAAAGTTGGCAGTAGGCAGTTTGTCTGCTCGCTGTTGGAAACAAATAATTGCAGGATGCTGATGAGAAAGAGTCCTCCTTTTTTGAAGGAGTTGGCTGAGGCACGAAGCCGGAGGATTAGGGAGATGATTGAGAATGAATTGCCCTAAAGCGTTCTTTGCTAAATTCTGAGCGGGTTTAGCATGAAAAGTCTTGATACCAACATTCTTACTCCTCTGATTTAGAAATAAAAAACCACAGCATCCTCTGTTTTCCGTATTTATCACGAATAGCTCTTAGCGCCCGATACACCTGTTTCCTTGCCGATTCAACAGTAATATTCATCAACCTCGCAACTTCATCATATTCCAGAGACAAATTATAGCGCAGATAGAGTGCCTCCTTCTGTCCGGGAGGAAGGATTTGCAACATTTCATTCACCCGTTGATTCAACTTCGCCTCTTTCTCATTCTCAATAATTGTCGTTTCAATGCTATACTCAGTTTTAAAAATTAATTCACGCTCATCGGCGCTTACCAATTTTCGGTTTCGCTTTAGTTTTTTAATAAGGTTACGCTTCAGGGCTAAAACCAGATAGAAACGTAAGTTTTCCGGATTTGCTTTGTTTTTATTCCGCTTGAGATACAAATCTAAAAAGACTTCCTGAATGGCGTCTTTCACTAAGTCATCATCAGTGCATAACTTGGTACCATAGCGATAAAGCGCATTTACATGCAGATTGTAAAAGTGTGCAAAAGCTTCTTTATCACCTGCAAGAAAACTTTTCCAAAGTAATGAAACGCTGTTTCCTTTCATGGGTTTATGCATGATTTACATGCCATCAAGGCAAAGATAAATAATTTAATCAGCTAAAATAGCAAAATAAAAACTTATCTCTGGTTGTAAAAAAGCTCATTCAACCTAAAAATGAGTTCCCTCATTTATTAGCTGGTAAAAAAGAAATTTTATTATTCCTGCTTTCAAAAGCAATATTAATCCTATTTCACCGAACAGCAATCTCATATTTTCCGGCTGACAAACTAAATTTTCCGCTTTGGAGTCCTTCGATTTTTTCGGGATTAAATGAAGGTTCAGAAACACAACTCACCCGAATTTGTTGTGCCGGCTCTTTCTCTAACATTATTTCCGCTGCAGAGCCCGGTGGGATTTCAAACTCATAGATTACCTGCTCTCCGTTCTTTTTCCAGTTCGACACAATTTTTCCAAAAGGCGATTCGTAAGATGTTTTGATGTATTCAAGGTTTTCAGGAACGAAAGGAGCTAAAACAAAGTTCTCGAATCCCGGATTTTCATTGTCAGGGCGGATTCCGCCAAGCCAGCGGTAGAACCATTCGGTAACACTGCCGAACATCGGGTGGCAGTTTGAATAGGTGTTTTCACTCTCTTTCCATGTTTCCCAAATGGTGGTAGCGCCACGGTCAATCATGAATCCCCATCCTGGAAACTCCCGGCTGTTCACAATTTCATACACTTTAGCCGGTGATACATATTTCGACAAAGCTTCCAATATGTGTTTGGTTCCGAAAATTCCTGTGGTAAAATGTCCGGAAGGTGCTTTTTGAATGGCAGTCAACAGCGAATCAACAGCAGCCGGAATTTCTTCTTCCGGAATCACGTTGTAATAGAGCAAGGTTGAAAAAAGAGTCTGCCGGTTAATCTCCTTTGTGTATGGCTTATCCCAAAACTCCGCTTTCAGGCGATTTTTGATTTTTTCGGCAAGGTGTGCATATTGCTTTTCTTTTGAAGTATCGCTCATCAGCGAAGCAAATTGCTGCATAATTTCAGCACAAAACAGGTAATGAGCTGTTCCGGTAAGTTCTGAAGGAACCGGAACTAATGATTCATGGTCGCCCAGACCGAAATCTACCCATCCGTCAGGATGCAGCCGGGCAGCTTTATCCATCCAGTTATTATTTATCGCATACATCTCCTTTACAAAATCAAAGTCGTTGTAATATAGATAGAGATTATACTGAGTAATCAGGAAAGCAGACTCCCAACTCAGTCCGCAATATTCAATCCCAACAAATGGTGCAGTATCCACAAAACCGCTATCATTCATGGCGTCTAACCAGTCGTATATGGTTTTTTGGTAAAACGTTTTCATGTCATAATTGTAAATGTATGCTTCACTGACAGCATTTAAGTCTCCGCCATAGCCGAATTTTTCCCGCGCTGCACAATCAGATTGCACGCCAATCAGGTTTGCCAGAAAAGTGCGTTGCGTAGCATGCTGAATTGCGTTTAACAGCGGATTAGAACTGGAAAATTCATTGTTTGAAGTAACATTAGTGCTCAGAAATAATCCTTCGATATCATGGAGTTCCGGTTTTTGCTTCAAACCCGAAATTTCAATATAGCGAAAAGTGTGGAAAGTGAATTCGGGCTGATACACGGTTTCATTGATATCCCCAAAAACATAAGTGTCGGTTTGCCAGGCAGTATCCGGCGCAAACGGTCCCCCCATTCCTTTTCTTTTAATTTGCCCGCAAACAGCAGTCATCGGGTTTAGCTCCCCATCGGGATAGACCCGCTCCCCAAACCTGAAAACGACGGAATCTCCGGGTTCTCCTTTCAGCTTAATCCTGTAGATGCCTGTGAAATTGACACCCATATCAGCAATGTAAATGCCTGTGCGCGGAGAATAGATTTTAGCAGGATGAATTATCTCCCGAATCTGAATTCCGGGGGAAAAAGCCTTCTGCAAATTGCCTCCGGGACCTGAGGAAATAATGGATGAAGCCCATAAAGAGTCATCAAATCCCGGTTTATCCCATCCGGGAATCTCTTTCCGGGCATCATAAACTTCACCTAAATAGACATTATTTTTTAACAACGCTCCGTAATTGTATCTCCATTCTTCGTTAGTTACAACTTCATCAAACTTACCGTTTTGGTATTCCAAAATAATTTTTGCAATAAAAGCGGGGCGTCCGGTATTCAAAGCAT
Organism: Mariniphaga sp.; assembly: GCA_040772505.1. Classification (GTDB taxonomy): domain Bacteria; phylum Bacteroidota; class Bacteroidia; order Bacteroidales; family Prolixibacteraceae; genus Mariniphaga. The sequence continues at coordinate 123,389 of JAXGYA010000006.1, forward strand.
CTCTCATGTTGCGGCTTCCCCACATTCGCAAAGGCAAAGGATTGTAAAACCCATTTCCAAGCGTGACACCGATACTGTTCTTCCCGGTTTCTACCATCTCCGAAATATCATATTCTGAATAATAAATCCGTTTACTGAAATCTGTCCATGCCGGATCCAGGAAATTATCACCTACCCGTTCGCCGTTAACTGAGGCTTTGTAATATCCTGCTGCAGTTATTAAAAGTTTTGCTGACTTCAAATTGTTGTCAACTCTGAACTCTTTTCTGAAAAGCGGAGCCGGATCATCCTGATAGAAAAGTGAATCGCTTGCGGGTAGTGGTTTGCTGTCCAGTATCCATTTTTCTGTGCCTTTATCATTCAACTCGAAATAATTATTGCGGCTGCTTTTGGTGTGGCATCCTGATAATAAAAGCAGTAGAGCGAGAAAATAGATTAACTCAGGGCGTGGTAAGGTTTCTTTTTGACGGATAGTTTGCATTTTTATTTTTTTAAATGTTGACATTGGATCTTATTTTTGAAAACTGAATAAAAATAGAATAATTATTTCTCTTTAGCGATTAACTATAAAATTTGTGCTCAAAAGAAAAGTCTTGTTTGAGAAAACCTAAGTGGCCTATTGTGCCTTAAAATAAAAAATTCGCTGCTTGAAAAAATCAGGGAATTCATTAATTTTATCCAGAAATTTAAACTCAAAAGAACAAAATGAAAAACCTTATTTATCTCGCTTTTCTTGGGATATTGTCAGTTTTAACCGGCTGTTCACCAAAGGATTCACCAATCAATACTCTCACAAAAAAGGAAATTGCCGAAGGGTGGGAACTGTTGTTTGATGGTGTTTCACTGAATAACTGGAAAACCTTCAATGGAGGTGAAGTAACCGGGTGGAGAATAATAGATGGAATTTTACATAATTCAGGTGTCGGTTCGGATCATGGCGGAGATATTATCACAAAAAAGGAATATCAGAATTTTGAGCTTTACCTTGAATGGAAAGTAGCACCTGAAAGCAATTCAGGCATCTTTTTCCACTCCCAGGAAGGTATTGTGAATGCTATTTATGAATCGGGCCCGGAGTATCAGCTAATTGATGACAAAGGTTGGCCAACAAAACTTAAGGATAGCCAGTATTCCGGTGCCAATTATGACATGCACGCTCCTCAAAATGCAGAAGTTGCACCGCTGGGTGAATGGAATAAAACCCGTCTGATAGTTAACAGCTCACATGTTGAACATTGGCTCAACGGCAGAAAAGTTGTTGAATATGAACTGTGGAGCGATGATTGGAAAGCATTGAAAGAAAACAGCAAATGGAAAGAGATGCCCCACTACGGTGCAGCCAAAAAGGGACATATCGGCTTGCAGGACCACGGCGGGCTATGTATGTTTCGAAATATAAAAATCAGGGAGTTGTAGTGTCTAAATATTCTGCAGCAGCTTTTGCCTCCTCATACCACTCTTCTCCGTATTTTCTGATTAATGGTTCTTTCAAAAATTTGTAAAGTTTTACATTTAGTGATTTCCCGCAACTGCGTGCCGGTTTACAGATATTGATTTTCTGGTAATTCAGCGCATCAAAATTTTTGTGCTCTGTAATCCGGATAGGAAAAAGATGGCAGGAAATCGGTTTTCTGAAATCGGTTTTCTTCTCTAAATAAGCCTTTTCAATTGCGCATTTCACAATACCCTTTTCGTCATAAAAAGAGTAGGCACATTGCCGGTTATCCACAAGTGGCGTAACCAAATCGCCATCTTGATCAATAAGTGAAAATCCCTGCTTCTGAATCTCATTCTGATGCTCTTCCGGCAAAAACTCCCGGAAATTCACATATTCTTTTTCGATTATTTCTGCTTCAGCAGGTGTAATAGGAGCGCCGGATTGACCCTCAACACAACAAGCCCCTTTGCATTTCAGCAAATCGCAAACAAAGTGATCTTCAAATATTTCCCGGCTAAGAATTGCACGTCCAATTTCAATCATGAATAAGGTTTTTTCCTGTCATTTCAGCGGGAATTTCAAGTCCCATTAAGTTTAAAAGTGTAGGAGCAATATCTGCAAGAATGCCATTTTCAATTTTTACATCAGTTTTGTCGTTGCTCACAAAAATGCATGGAACGGGATTCAGTGAGTGGGCAGTGTTTGGTGAACCGTCATCATTTAGCGCATTATCTGCATTTCCATGGTCAGCAATAACCAAAATATTATAGTTTCCTTCAAGGGCTGCTTCAACCACTTCCTTCGCACACTTATCAACTGCCTCAATGGCTTTCCAGATTGCTTCATAAACGCCGGTGTGTCCCACCATATCGCCATTTGCAAAGTTGAGGCACACAAATTCGGCTTCCCCATTCCTGAGCTTGGGCACAATGGCATCCTTAATTTTAGGGGCAGACATTTCAGGCTGAAGGTCGTATGTTGGTACTCTTGGCGACTGAATCAAAATGCGTTCTTCCCCTTCAAACGGCTCTTCGCGGCCGCCACTGAAAAAGAAAGTTACGTGTGCATACTTTTCGGTTTCTGCAATCCGGATTTGCCTCAGTCCGGCATTTGCCACAACCTCCCCCATGGTATTCGTTACGTTATCTTTATTGAAAATAACGTTAACGCCCTTAAATTCAGACTTATAATTGGTCATGGTGTACCATTGCAAATTCATGGTTTTCATTCCATATTCCGGAAGATTCTGCTGCGTAAACGCAATGGTAGTCTGGCGAAGCCGGTCGGTGCGGAAATTAAAGCAAATCACCACATCTCCCTCTTCAATTTTTGTCAGCGGTTCATTGTTTTCATCCACCATAACAATGGGCTTTAAAAACTCGTCGGTTACTCCATTATCGTAAGATTTTTGAATTGCCGCCAATATGTCTGTTGCCTTTTCTCCTTTCCCGGTGGTGTAGAGATCATAAGCCAGCTTCAGCCGGTCATAGTTTTTATCCCTATCCATGCCGTAGTAGCGCCCGATAAGCGAAGCAAACTTAGCATTGGTATCTTTTAAAGCATTCAAATCGGCTTTAACAAATCCATATCCAGAATGTGGGTCTGTATCCCGCCCGTCGGTTAAGCCATGAACAAAAATATCTTTCAGTCCCATGTCGGTGGCAATCCGTGCCAATGCTACCATGTGAGAGCTAAGGGCATGTACTCCCCCGGGGCCGATAAGCCCGATCAGATGCACTTTTTTATTCTTTTCCTTTGCGTAGGTGTATGCTTTAACAACCTGAGGATTTTTCCAGAGAGATTTATCCTTAATTGAACGGGTAATTTTCACCATGTCCTGATAGAGCACTCGCCCTGCACCAATATTCAAATGGCCAACTTCAGAATTACCCATTTGCCCGTCGGGAAGACCGACATTTTCTCCGGATGCAAGCAGTTGTGAATGTGGGTATTTTTCAACCAGCGAATCCATAAATGGAGTTGACGCCTGTGCTACGATATCTCGTTTTGTTCCATCACCAATTCCCCATCCGTCGAGGATAATCAGCAATGCTTTTTTATAATCAGCCATTGTATTTTTAAGACTTTTTAATAGAATTTTGATCGTTGATCTTTTATATTTGCCTTTTCACGATAGGCGTTGTAAGCCTGAGATGCGGCACGTGAAAACAAATTTTGTGTCAACCTAATTTTTTCATCGGCAACATTCTGAGTGTCACCGTTGTTAACGGAAGTAACCTTTACGATAAAGACTCCGTTGTTTCCGGCAACAGGTTTTGAGATTTTATCCGGCTCACTGCCGGAAACCATCCCGGCAACTTTAGGCTCCATACCTGCTCCCGGTATCTGGAATGATGTAAAATTTATGTTTGTAGCATTTTTCACGGTAGTTCCCAATTCGGAAGCAATCGCATCCAGATCGGTTTTTCCTTCCATTGCATTTTTAGCTTTTTCGAGGAGAAACTGTGATTTCTTTTCCTTTAAAACAGCAAGTTCAACACGAGCTTTAACACTTTCAAAACTGGCAATTCCTTCTTCGGTAGCCGACACAAGTGTGGCGATTACAAAATTATCACCAAAATCGAAAATTGTAGAACCTTGAATATCCTGAATAACGGTGTTTACTTTTGATGTAAAAGCGGCTCTGACAAGTGAACGTGAGTTATCCAGATTGGAAACACGTCTGTCGTTTTCCCTTAGGGAGGCTGTCTTTTTTTCCAGGTTTTGTTCTGTCACGGCAGCATCAAAATCTGCTTTAGTCAGATTTTTTCCGGCAAATTCGCTTGCTTGGGCATAAATTTTTTGATAGGTCTGCGTGCCGGGCGTAACGTTTCTGATGAGAGTTGCCACCTGCACCTGCTTAGTCTCTTTGCCTCTGCGGGTTGTTTGAACAATGTGAATACCAAACTGAGAATTCACAATGGTAACTTCATTAACTTTGTTGTTGAATGCAGCTTCTTCAAATGGTTTTACCATCATGCCGCGTCCAAACCAGCCTAACTCACCTCCCTGAATGGCTGAGCCCTGATCGGTTGAGTACTGCATCGCCAGCTGGGCAAAATTGCTTCCCCCTTCAATTGCTTTTTTAAGACTGTCTGCCAATGCCTGGTTATTAATCAAATCTTCCTGGCTCTCAACCCGCAGAAGGATATGTCGTGCTTCAACAGAGTCGGGCAGCATTTTTATTGCATGAAGTTTTGCCAGTCTGTAGGAGTCATCTTCGAAATAGGGGCCAAATATACTTCCTTCTTCGGCGTTGGTTTCGTAAATCCACATTGCAATATCTTCGGGCAGGTCAGCCTGTTTGTACCATGTATCATCAAAACCAACATCAGAGTTTGAATTTACAAAACTGACATTGTCCGTGGCGGAAGCAAAATCGGAAACGATATCGTTGATCCATTTTTCCGATTGTTCAAAATCTTGCTTTGAAGGAACCACCGGGAAAGTGATATATTCAATCTGACGCAGTTTTTCCTGTTTGTAGAGATTCTGGTTCCTGTTGTAGTAATCTCTCAGTTCCTTTTCCGTTGCAACCACCTGACTATCGGCAACAGTATTGTGATTCAACATAATATAGTTGAAATTCACCTGTCTGTTTTTTGAATTCAGGCTGTTTTCTGCTTCGGGTGTGGTGACATAAATTCCTTTTGCGACCAGATTGTTATATTTACTCTGAATACGATCTTCTTCAATCTGTTTTTCAATATACAGCCAATATTGGCGCTGCTCCGGAGCCACTCCGGTTTCAAGGTTTCTGAGAAATTCCACAACAGCACCCCGGTCAACCTGCCCGGTATTGGGATTGCGGAAGAGCTGCTGCACAATGGGATGAAGGTTTGTTCCCTGAAGCATATCAAAAAATTCGTCATCACTAACAGCAACTCCCAATTTTTCATACACTTCGTCCATCACCATATCCCGGATCATGCTCTGCCAGGTCTGTTCGCGAATCTGCACCCATGTATCCTCATCCAGTTGATTTTGCTGGGTATTCATTCTGTAGATATCGCCCAGTTTTTCCACCTGCTGATGAAAATCAGGGTAGAGTATTGTTTCCCCGTTTATCTCTCCAATTTTTAACCGGTTTCCCTGAAAAAATGAGCCTCCTCCCTGAAACATATCACCAAGGATGAAAGCAGCCAATGATATGCCGATAACAATTGCTACCACCACCCCTGCCTTTGTACGAATCGTTTCTAACGTTGCCATTGATTTACAGTTCTTTTATTGCAAATTTTTAATTATTTTTTTGAAGCTACGAAGATAGTAATTTTCAAAGGAATCAATAAAATTTTATTCCTTTTGAACTATTTTGCTCCTGTTGTGCCAACTTGCTGTTAGTCTGCACAATAAAATGCAAAACACATGCTGTTTGTCAGCTTTTTATAGTGTGTAAATTTATTTTCTTTTACATTTAGGTAAGAATTGCGCCTGACCGTTTTCAGTTTCCGATATCTAACGCACCCTGCTCGCCCATGGGTTGACGCTCTCTGCTCACAGGTTCCCCGATTGAATCTGACGGCATATTGTTCCGATTGGGTTCCACTGTAATATATATGGTTCCCTTCGGGTTTTTTATCCGCCAGTTTTGCAGAGACTGATCAGACTGGAAACCGATACCGCTGATAATCTGATCTGCACGTATAATACGAACAAATTCTTCTGTGTGAATTCTCTCTTCCTTCTCTTCCCAGATAAGGTGTTCAGTTTTCAGTGTGTCTCCCTGGGCATTGGTTGCTATCACATTATTTTTAGCCTCCCACCTGTCTTCTTTTTCAAATTGTTTGGCATAATTTGCCGTAATGCTTGAGATGATTTTTTGGTTTGCGTCGTATTTAACAAGCTCAATTCCCTGTGGAAATTCCACATAGGGTTTACCTTCGCCTTCATATCTGAGAAGCTTGGGCGCCTTTATGGAAAACCTGACCTCTCCGCTATCGGTGAACATGGTTTCAAATGAATAGGCTTCAACAGTAGGGAGATCTTCCGGTGAGATGAAAGCCTGAATCTTTTCGATATTGCTTTCGCAGGCATTAAAAAGAAATGCAGCCCCTGAGAGAAGGGCTGCAACTCTTATCCAACGAAATATTTTAAAATTATCAGAATCTGATTTTCGTATTTTCATTAATCCAGCCTCCTACTTTGTAGGTTTGTCCTTCCTGCAGACTACGGAAAAAAGCTTCTTCCTTGCTGGGGAAATATTTACGGTAGTCATTTGCCTTTCTTGATGCTTCAACAGCACAATCAGGATTTGAACGTGCGCGCTCATAATAATCAACTGCTATCCAAAAAACAGAGGATTTCTCAAAATCATCCTGCCCGAAGTTCCTGCTTGAAGCAGCGTAAATATCACCGACCAGCATTAATGCTTCACAGAAATTGGACTTTGCTTCCAGCGCTTTTTTTGCAAGGTTGCGTGCTTCCTGTAAAGCATGTTCCTTTGCAAAAATAAACAGGGCATATTCATAATAATATTTTGAAAGACGTTCTTTATCTGTCTCCTGTTCAATTGCCTGCTGATAATAATTCTTGGCTCTTTCTGCATCATCTCTTCTTAGAAAACGACGTGCCATATTAAATGCAGCTTCGGCAGATGGTTCCAGTTCATATAATTTTTCGGTGGCATCTGAAAACAAGGATGTCTCATCACAATTGGCACTGCCTAACCTGCGCAACATGCTCTTAATAAATTCTATATCGTTTTGATTTTCTTCATACTGAGGAGTAAAAATGTTCACAAGTGCTTCGCAGTCTGCTGCTCCCGACTTTCCAAAAATATCTTCGAGATAACCCTGTATTTCAGCGATATTTTTGGTTTCTTCTGCATCCGTGTTTCCTTCGAGCTTGGAATTTAATGCGTTGTTACAAATATCATAATTTTTGACAACCGTCTCCTTAGGCAATTCTCCAAGTTTGAAAAGTGAACTTGATGTTTGCATCAACAGAACAATTACCGGCAGTTCCGAAGCATTTCCCCGTTCTGCCAATGACTCATTGAGCCAGTCATACCCTTTTTTCAGAATTTCGGTCAGGGTGCCATTGCCCTGGTCTTTCTCCATCTCCATTTTATATTTCAGCCAGTGATTTGCTTTTCTGCCTAAAACATATCCTTTATCGCCAAAATGTTTTATCCGTTGATCATACATCTTCATTAAATCATCGATGTATTTATTCTTCTCTTCGGGAGTTGCAGCCTCTTCAATAAATTTCTCATAAATGTTTGCACCGTGAATGTAGATATTCAGTGTCGATTTTGGATATTTCCGATAAATTATTTTCCAGTGTGGGAGTGCTGCTTTGTAATTATTCTGCTTATAAAACTCATTATAAAGCGTCAACTCATTCATGAAATCCCTGTTTTGATCCCGGATTAGTTCCTCTGCCGACTTAAGAATTACATCGCCGGAAGCAACTTCTTTGTCATCTTCTCCCGGGAGAGTTCCGTCAAACGCATAATCAAAGGGGGCATTTGTATCTTCGGGGAGATCAACCCGTTTTGATTCGTTGAGAAACGTGAAACGAATCCATTTTGATTTTGCATCACCGGTCAATTCATATTTTCCGTCGAAGCTGGTCATCATCGAGCCGCCACGGTGTAATTCAACGGTAATTCCCGCAGCAGGTTTTCCTTCGCGGTAAACAGTGCCTTTCACAACTCTTTGTGCCTGAGTGGAAGCGGCTGCTAAAACCAGAAAGGCTGAAAGGAGTGATATGCGTACAAAAGTTTTCATTGTCCTATACTTTTTTATAAATTTCATATCTTATTAATCAAATCTTCGTTTAATAAACCACAAGTCGTATAAATTAACGCTCAGATTTAACTTTGCATAATTTTCAAGAACTAAATTGTTTTTTTTCGTTCCCCTTCTTCCCAACTCTGCCGAAACATTAATAGTGGAATTTGAACGATAAATTGGTAAACCTACTCCAAAAGTTATGCCATAATCCTTAATCTGCTGATCCCCAAGTAACAGATAAGAATTCTCATATTTTGCTCCGGCACGGTAAGCTATTCTGTTAATAAAGCTTCGGATAGAAAATTTATCGGGAACCCATTCTGCGCCAACGGCAAATTTACTTAAATCAGTCAAAATCGGGTTGGTTTCACCAAAAAATTTGGCTTTTGACCAGGTTTGCATGTAATAATCGGCATTGACCTCCAGCTTGTGTTCATTCACATAGGATAGACCAAAACCGAGCGACATCGGGAATTTAATGGAACTCTGTTCCTGATTCTGAAATTTTATGGTATCCTGATCCGTGCGAGATGAATTTCCAACTTGAATGCTAAGAACTTTTTGCGTTAAGTTTGAAGAAAAGCCTGTATATTTTGGTTTATTATCCAGCACAGCCGCAAAATTAATTTTTTGATTCTCTTTTAGCGGTAATGTAGCCTGAATGCCAAGTCCTATGCTGAAATCGCGCAGCCGCATCGATTCATATTTAAAATTATTATAAAAATCTGATGACTCAAGGAAAAAAGTTTCAGAATTGCGATTTAACAAGCCAAAAAGATAATTAAAATTTGCTCCCACAGAGAAGTTTTTTACCGGCTCAACGGCAAACCCCATGTAAGCTCTGGAGAGAGAACCTTCTCCGGAATATCTGTAAATAACATCTCCTGCATTTTCTATTTTATCATTCACAATCACATCGTAACCCACATCAGAATATGGAGTGAGCCCTAATGAAGTTGCCATCCAGTTAGTAATCTGAAAGTTCATTGCAAAATACCTGAAATTGACATCATTGGCATTCTTGCTGGCAATGTCGTTGCTGTAATTGGCAAATTTACCGCTCAGACCAAACTCAAACATAAAAACCAAAGAGTCCTGAGCTGTATATGATGCCGGATTTGAAATATTAATCTGCTGAGCGTTTCTGCTTGCAAGAGAAGCGCCTCCCATAGCTACGCTCCTCCCAAAGCTGTAGGGTTGGAGATCACCTATTCCGAACCGTGAATACGGTGAACTGGTATTGTTATTGAATTGTGCAAACAATAAAGCCGGCAGAAAAGACAGTCCGGCGAATAAAACAAAACTTCTAAATCCCCCCATTATATTCTAATATGCGGTTTAAACCGATGGCAATTAAATTGGAACGTACAAAGAAAGAATTTTTTAGTTTCTTATCAAAAAAATAAGCATCACCACCTGTAATAATTACATTTAAATTTTTATAGCTGTTTTTAAACCGATCTATTGCTCCTTCAACTTCATAAATAACTCCATGCTGAACCCCTGCCAGGATCGCTTCAACGGTGGTTTTTCCAAAAAGCTTTTGAAAATTCCTTTTCTCTACCAGCGGGAGCCTTCCGGTGAATTGATGCAGTGCTCTAAACCGCAAATCAATACCCGGTGAAATATTTCCCCCTTCATATTGCCCTTTTTTATTTACTATATCGTATGTGATTGCTGTTCCTGCATCAATCACCAAAGTATTTGCATAAGGGAAAAGATAAAAAGCTCCCACAGCAGCTGCAACTCTGTCTTTGCCTAATGTGTCCTTTGAGATATAGCAGATCTCAATTGGCAACGGGGTCGTATCATCCAACTCAATAAAAGGATTGAATTTTTTCCGCAGATATTCCTTCAGTTCAAAAGAATAATCCCTGACGGAAGAAAGAATTGCCTTGCTGATTGGCGGGTAGCTATTTAGAAGATTATCAACATGGGAAGGCAAAAATTCACTCACAGAGTCTGTGAAAATCTCCTTGTTCTGATTAAAAACTGAAAATTTTGTTCGGGTGTTTCCTATGTCAACAATCAGATTCATCAATCAATAATCTGCTGCGCAATATCAAGAGCTTTGACCGAATGAGTCAGCGCACCTATGGAGATGTAATTTACTCCGAGGGAAGCAACTTTTCTAATTCTTTTCAATGTCATGTTTCCTGATGCTTCAATTTTCGCCTGATTATTAATCAGCCGGACTGCATCCTTCATCATGCTTGAATTCATGTTATCCAGCATAATAATATCTGCCTTCGCATCCAGAGCCTGTTGAACTTCATTCAGGCTCCTCGTTTCCACTTCAATTTTCATCTCGTGAGGAATTTTGGTGCGAATGGAATCCACTGCCTTTTGAATCCCTCCGGCAGTTTGTATGTGATTGTCTTTAATCATTACCATATCATAAAGACCAAAACGATGGTTTGAGGCACCACCCATCCGAACGGCATATTTGTCGAGATATCTGTATCCCGGCAACGTTTTTCGGGTATCCTTGATTTCTACATTGTGTCCGTTGAGCTCCTGCACACATCTGTTGGCGTAGGTGGCAATTCCCGATAAACGCTGCAGGAAGTTCAGCGCCTTACGTTCACCTGTGAGCAATGCTCTGTAATTTCCTTTAAACTCAACAATAATATCTCCTGCCTTCACTTTACTCCCATCGGGCTTCACTTCTTTCCACTGGATTTCCCGGTCAAATTTTCTGAATACCATTTCAGCAACCGGCAATCCGGCAATAACTCCATCTTCCTTTGCCACAAGTATCGCTGTTTTTATGATATCCGGGGGTACCAGATTATCAGTGGTAATATCTCCATCACCAACATCTTCGGCATAAGCCAAATTAAACAAAATCTCTGCTGATTCCAATGTTTTTGCATCCATCATTTTACTCTCCTAACAGCTTCAAAATTAACTTCTTTATTTATTTGTTGAATAATATGTTTTTCAAAAGCCGGATTTTCATCCGGAAAATCAGTACGTATGTGGCTGCCCCTGGTTTCATTCCTTATCAATGCGGAACGTGCAACCAGTGTGCAAACAGCCGTATGGTACCTTATCTTCAATCGGTTATAATCATTTTGGATATCTTTAAAATCCCCATTTATCTGCTCAAATTGATCTAAAGCCTCTTCAAGTCCATGTTTATTCCTGACAATTCCAATATTTTTTGACATTTGCCCGGCAATTTTATTTTGAACTTTCAGTAAAAGATTTTCGGTTTCCGGATTCAATAAAACCGGTTCGGTTTCCGGGATATCCTCCTGCGGGTGGTTCAGTTTACCGGCAGAATCACTGGCTCTTTTTCCAAAAGCAAGACATTCAAGCAGGGAATTGCTTGCAAGCCGGTTGGCTCCCATTGCGCCGGTTGATGCCGCTTCCCCGCAAACAAAAAGTCCGGGAATATTTGTTTCAGCATTAAGGTTTGTGCGCACGCCTCCAATCATATAGTGCGCTGCCGGTGCTACCGGAACTAAATCTTTTGTTAAATCAAATCCCTGTTCAAAAAGGTTTTTATAGATACTTTTAAACCGCGATTTTATTTTTCCTCCATCAAGGTGTTTCAGGGACAAATGGACGAAATCTTGACCAGAAAGTTGAATTTGCCTGTAAATATTATATGCCACCACATCCCGCGGAGCAAGTTCTGCCAGTGGATGAATTTTTTTCATAAATCTTTCACCCTTATCGTTAAGCAGCCATGCCCCTTCTCCTCTGACCGCTTCACTGATAAGAAATGCTTCTTCTCCCGGAATGTATAGTGCTGAAGGGTGAAACTGCACAAATTCAAGGTCGGCAACCTGCGCTCCCGCTTCCCATGCGAGGGCAATTCCATCGCCGGTTGCAGTATAAGGATTGGTTGATCGTGAAAAAATTCGGGAAAGTCCGCCGGTTGCAAGAATTACAGCCTTAGTTCTGAAAATAATATTCTTCCCTGTCTGAAAATTCAAAGCCTGAACTCCGGCAATTCGTCCGTTGTTAACCAGCAATTTCACGGCTGTGGTGTGCTCAAAAGGGATGATATTTGTCTTTTTTTTAACTTCTCCCAATACAAAGTTTGTGAGCATTTTACCGGTTTCGTCTCCTCCTGCATGAAGAATCCGGCGTCTGCTGTGCGCTCCTTCCAGTCCCAAAACCAATTCACCGTTTATGTGGTCAAAGTTCATCCCGGCATCAATCAGCTCTAAAACCCTTTCCCTTCCTTCATTAACAAGAATCCGGACAGCATCTTCATCACAAAGCCCGCGCCCTGCCTTGATTGTATCAAGTATGTGCAGTTCAGCTGAATCGTCATCGGCAATTGCTGCTGCAATTCCACCCTGCGCAAAGTATGAGTTGCTGGTATCGAGCCTCGATTTGGTAATCATTGCCACCGAACCATCATTGGATGAATAAAAAGCAGCAGTCAGTCCCGCCAATCCGCTACCAATAACAACTGTTTTGAAATCAACTGTTTGCATTGAATCATTTTCGGTAAAAGCGTAGCAAAGTTATAATTTCTTTCAAGCAGTTGTATGATTTTTCTGTTTTTTCAGTGAAGATAAGGATAGAGATAAGATTGAGGAAACGATGTTTCAAACTTTGAACTTACCGGCATCGCTAACTTTTGTTTTCCTGCTGGTTTTAAACGTAATCCATAATTTTCCCCGCAATCTGAAGCAAGGAAATTTCAGCCAATTTGGTCTGAAATTTCACAGATATAAGTCGTTCCTCAGCATCCAGAAGGCTTTTCTGAACTTCGCGCAATTCGAGCCCTGAGAGTGCTCCCAGCCGGTAGCGCTCCAATGCTATTTCAAGATTTTCACGTGCCACATTCAGATTTTGCTCTTCCATCTGCACAAGCCGGAGATTGTTTTCGTATGCATAATAGATGGTCAGAAGCTGGGCTTTTATATCCTGCTCTACCTCCTGAAATCGGAACATACGGTTCTCAACCTCAATTAGCGCATTCGTTTTTTCGCGCCGGCGGTTGAAACCATTAAAAATATCCATGCCCAATGTCACCCCGTAATTAAATGTTCCGGTTAACTGGTTTTCAAGTGCCAATTCACCATAATCACTGATTGTTCCTGTGCCGTATCCCCGATATGCATGATTGTATCCCGAAGAAAAGGTAAGATATGGATATGAACGTGAAGCAATTATTTTGTAGTCAAGTTCAGAAATTTGCTGGTTTTTCTTTGCTATCTGCAATCCGGTGTTGAAAGTAATCATTGCCCCCATCAGTTCATCATAAGAAAGTTCCGAATTAAAGATTATGGAGGTATCCCTGAGTGCAATTTCGGTTTCAAGATTATCCAGCGCCATCAATTTTTTCAATCGAACCTGCGATTCCAGAATGGCTTCATTCTGTCTTGCAAGTCGGGAGCTGTCGGCATTGAGATATACAATGGATTGCAACAGTTCGAGCTTTGATGATGCGCCTAACAAATAGCGTTCTTCATCAATCCGCACCCTTTCGCGCGAAAGAGAAACTGCGTAGTTCATATTATTGAAATAATTCAATTGCTGAATTAGGTAATAATATTCAGAAACAATTTGAGCCACAAGATTTTCCATGTACATCTGGGTACTAAGCTCTCCCATTTGTTTCAGTTCATGCAGTTTTTGATAGCTTGTTTGCACATTGAAACCGCGAAATAAAGTCATATCAAGGTTTAATGCTGCTGAGCCAGTAGTGTTATGTATTCCGCTTGATTTTCTTTGAGAGCCGTCATTCATGTTCTGGGTTGTTGATGTTACGTTCCCCCCATATCTGTTGGTTGTTGTTACGGTAGGGAAAAAACCCGCATTTCCACGGCTATAATTGTTACTGGAAATTTCCTCCTGATTCCGGGCAACTTTCACCGAAAAATTTTGCTCCAGTCCGGTTAAAATGCATCTGCCCAAATCATAAATTTCCTGAGAATAAGCATTCTCCGAAAATAATGAGATTAATATAACTGAGATAAAAAAGCTGATTCTGAAGAGGTTACTCATTTTTTTCTGCAATAAATGTATTTTCAACATCATTTTTCGATTCACTTGAGATTAAGAGGTAAATACCGGGCACCACATATAGTGTCAGGAATGTGGAAATCAACAGACCACCAACTACGGCAATCCCCATGGCAACACGGCTTTGTGCACCTTCTCCCAGTCCAATTGCGAGGGGTAAAATACCTAAAATAGTAGAAAGGTTGGTCATAAGAATCGGGCGAAACCGGGCGGCAGAAGCATATCTAATCGCTTCGTGTTTGTTCATCCCCGCAAGCTTTCTTTGGTTGGCAAATTCAACAATCAAAATTCCGTTTTTAGACACAAGCCCTATGAGCATTATTATGCCAATCTGGCTGAAAATATTCATGGTTACTCCAAAATACCACATGAACAACAGCGCTCCGGTGAGTGCCAGCGGCACGGTCATCATCACAATAACCGGGTCTTTGAAACTTTCAAACTGAGCAGACAGCACTAAAAAAATGAGAACAATTGCCAGAATAAAGGCAAACATCAAACTGGATGAGCTTTCCATAAAATCTTTTGAGTCGCCGTCAAGAGCTGTGCGAAAGCTATCATCCAACAATTTGTCGGCAATTTTATCCATCTCCTCAATTCCTTCACTGATGGTTTTCCCGGCTGCAAGATTTGCAGATATAGTAGCTGCAACAAAACGGTTATACCTGTACAGCTGTGGCGGCGCCGTTGATTCCCTCAGGGTTACGAAATTGTCAAGCTGAACCATTTGTCCTTTGTCATTCCTCACATAGAGCGAGGTCAAATCAAGTGGCTTGTTGCGTTCTTGTCTGGGCAGCTCTCCTAAAATCTGATACTGCTTTCCATTCATTATGAAATAGCCAAAGCGCTGTCCGCTCAATGCAAGTTGCAGTGTTTGTCCAATATTTCGCGTTGAAACACCTAACAAATTGGCTTTGTCGCGATTAATCTCTATCTGAAGTTCCGGTTTTGTAAATTTCAGGTTCACATCGGGCATAACAAAAGTGGGATTGCTGCTCACTTCCGCCATGAACTCCGGCAAAACCTCCCTGAGCTTATCGATAGTGGGAGCCTGCAATACATACTGGATCGGGGGGCGGGCGCGTCTTCCTCCAAAAGTTGACTGTTGCACAACAATTGTTCTGGCTTGGGTTTTCTTACTTAGTTCTTCTGAAAATGCGCTGGCAATTTCCTGCTGCGAACGTTTCCGTTCAGAGGGTTTAACTAAATTTATCCGTACAAAGGCAAACGTTCCTCTGACCATGGTAGTAATTTTTTCACTTTCAGGAATAATCTCTTCTGCCAGTTTAGCAATATCTTCAACATAATCGAATGTGTAATCGTAGGTTGAGCCCTCTGTTGTAACTACTCTTGCATTCATCTGCGAGCGGTCTTCCATTGGCGCCATTTCACCGGGAATGACCTTCCACAAAATGAAGATCAGCATAAAAGATCCGATTAAAATAAGCAGTGAAACATATTTTCTCTTTAAAAAGTTCTCAAGAGAATTCTGATAAGTCGTATTCAGTTTCACAAAAAACTTCTCGCTCCATTTGTAAAGCTTGCTGCGTTTTTTTCTTGTTCTCAGCAGCTTGGTTGAAAGCATGGGCGTAAAGGTGAGAGCCACAAACGAAGAAATGGCAACTGCCCCGGCAATCACAATGCTGAATTCGCGAAAAAGCCTTCCGGTCATTCCTTCAAGAAAAACAATGGGGAAAAACACAGCCACCAGAGTGATGGTAGTGGCAACAATAGCAAAGAATATTTCATTTGCACCTTTAAATCCTGCTTCCATCGGCGACATACCCTGCTCTATTTTCACATAAATATTCTCCATCATCACAATGGCATCATCCACCACCAGACCGATTGAAAGAACAATAGCCAGCAAGGTGAGAACATTGATTGTAAAGCCTGCAATATACATGATGAAGAACGAGCCAATCAGCGAAATGGGGATCACCAGAATTGGGATTAATGTTGTACGCCAGTCGCGCAGGAAGAAGAAAATGATAACCACAACCAGTAAAAATGCCACATAAATTGTGGTCTTCACTTCATCAATGGATGAGCGGATATACTCTGTGCTGTCAAATCCTATCTCTATTTCCACATCATCCGGAAGGTCTTTTTTGATAAATTCGAGACGCTCATATACATCATCAACAATGTCGATATGATTTGCACCCGGCTGGGGGATTATTACAGTTGAAACCATTGGCACTCCGTTGATTTTCATTATTCCCCGCAAATCCTCCGCTCCGAGCTCCGCGCGTCCAATGTCGCGCACCCGGATAAGCTGGTCTCCGGATTGTTTAAGAATCAGATTGTTAAACTCTTCGGGAGTTGTCATCAGTCCTAATGTCCGGATAGTCAGCTCGGTGGTGTTCCCTTCAATACTTCCTGCCGGAAGCTCAACATTTTCCCGCTCAATTGCATTCCTCACATCCAGCGGTGTCATTTGATAACCTGCAAGTTTTACCGGGTCTAACCAGATTCGCATGGCGTATCTTTTTTCACCCCAGATACTGACTGCACTAACGCCTGAAATGGTTTGCAGCTGCTCTTTTAATGTGAGCTCAGCTATTTCAGAGAGCTCCAGCAAGGAACGTTTGGGGCTTTTTACTGCCACATTTAAAATTGGTTCCGCATCAGCATCCGCTTTTGAAACCGTGGGGGGGTCGCAATCCCGGGGCAGAAACCGCTGTGCCTGTGAAACTTTATCGCGTACGTCGTTTGCTGCAGTTTCCAAATCGACAGACAACTGGAATTCCACTGTAATCCAGCTTCTTCCCTGGCTGCTTCTGCTTGTCAGTGAGCGGATTCCCGGAATTCCGTTAATGGACTGCTCTAATGGCTCGGTTATCTGTGTTTCAATGACATCACTGTTTGCTCCGGGATAAGATGTGGAAACCGAAATAATCGGCGGGTCAACACTGGGAAATTCCCTCACTCCCAGAAAAGTTAACCCAATTGCTCCAAAGAGTATAATAATCAATGAGAGAACAGTGGCAAGTACCGGCCGTTTTATACTTATAGATGAAAGACTCATTTCGATTCGCTTAATAAGTGATGATTGGTTACCAGTGTATCCAAATGCACCGGAAGCCCTTCTCTAAGCTGAAGTATTGCCGTTGTCAGCAGGGTATCGCCAAAATTCAGTCCGCTTGTAATCTGAATCCGCGACTCTGTCCGCAATCCTGTTTTTACCTTTTTTTCTTTGGCTTTTCCATTGCTCAGGATATACACTTTTTCGCCTTCCATTTCAGGAATTAAAGCTTCTGTGGGTATGGAGACAGCATTTTCAATCTGGGAGAGCTGTGCCCTGACGCTGGTAAATCTTCCCGGTCTCAATTCCTCATTGGTGTTGGGATAGAGTGCCCGCGCAACAATAGTGCGAGTGTTGATATCCACCTTTGGGTCAATTGCATAAACCTTAGCTTCAAAAGGGTTCGGAAAACCGTCAATTCTAAAGCTAACAGGAAATCCGGGAGTTATCTGTCCGGCATATCGCTCCGGTATTGAAAATTCAATCTTTAGCGGGCTTGATTTCACAAGCCGCACAATTTTGGTTTGCGTTGTGGCATAAGCTCCTTCACTGATCATCCGCAGCCCGACTATTCCATCGAAGGGAGCACGCAACTCGGTTTCGGCAATACGCGCCTCAAGTAACATAATATCGGCATCAATAGATTGCAGTTCAGTTGCCACCTGGTCATAACTCTCGCGGCTGATGGCATCCCGATCAAGCAATTGGCGCTGCCTGAATTCACGTTCCCCAACCAGCTTCTTCTGAGCTTGTAGTTTCAGCAACTGCGCCTGCAATGGTCTGTCGTTGATTTTTGCCATCAATTCGCCTTTTTTCACTGATCTTCCTTCATCGAAATAGATACCAACAACTTTCCCGGCGGTTTCAAACGCAAGATCAACCTCCTCATCGGGCAATAATGACCCTGTACTGTTTATGAACTCATGCATTTTTGTGGGAACCAAAACAAATCCACTGGCATAAAGTGGTTTTCCTCCACCCATCGCCCCTGCCATCATTTGTGGATTTGCCGAATCGCGGGATTCCCAAAGGGGTCTTAATTTCGGATACAGAATGATTGCTGCCAGCAGCAGAACCATGATTACTGTAACTGATAACCTAAAAATGTTTTTCTTAGCCACGCTATTATCTCTTAAAATGATTTTCTAATTGCAATTTTCTCTAAGATGGTTTGACTTGCAAATTCTGAAAAGGTTAAATTAGGGAAGCCCACAAATTTAAAAAAGTTTTTCTTTTTGCACTGCCGGGTCTTTTGTTGCTACCATCATCTCCTCTAAAATGTGTCCGGCAGTTTCCACATTGGGGACATGGGTGAAGGAGAGCGTCAGTTTATGATTTGTCTCACGCATATTTGCTTTTGAATCATTTTTCTGCACAAATTGTACAATTTTTAAGAACAGCGCTGACCGATAAAACGGCGACTGCTGGTCTGATACAAAATAGCAAATCATCTTGTTTTCTTTCAGAATTATCTTTTCTATGCCCAGCTCCAGAGCCTTCCACCGGAGCTTAACCACATCAAGAAGTTCGCGCGATTGCAAAGGCAGTTTTCCAAAGCGATCTTCCAACCCTTTACGAAACTGATCCAGTTGTTTTTGATTCTCAATGTTGTCCAATTCGCGGTAGAGTAGCATCCGCTCTGTGGTTCCCGGAATATATTCCTGTTGAAATAACAGCTCCATGTCTGTATCAATCTGGCAATCCTGAGTAAATCTCACAGTGGTGAAAGTCTCTTCTTTTGCTTGTTTATCTTTCGGGAAAACAGTGCTGAACTCTTCCTGACGAAGTTCCAGTATCGCTTCGTTGAGAATCCGGTGATAGGTTTCAAATCCGATATCTGCAATAAAGCCGCTCTGCTCTGCGCCCAGCAGGTTTCCGGCACCTCTGATATCAAGGTCTTGCATGGCAATGTTAAACCCGCTTCCCAGGTCTGAAAATTCTTCGATAGCTTTCAGCCTGCGCCTTGACTCAGGGCTTAGAGTTGCAAGCGGCGGAGTGAGAAGATAGCAAAATGCTTTTTTATTGGAGCGTCCCACGCGACCGCGCAGTTGATGCAAATCGCTCAAACCGTAATTTTCAGCATGATTGATTATAATTGTATTTGCATTGGGAATATCGAGCCCCGATTCAATAATGGTGGTAGCCACCAGCACATCATAATTGCCCTGAATAAAATCCAGCATTACCTTTTCCAGTTTTTGTCCTTCTATCCGGCCATGTGCAACCACGGTGGAAATTCCCGGAACAATCCGCTTTATGGTATCTTCCACTTCATAAATATTCTGTATCCGGTTATGCAGGAAAAAGACCTGCCCGTTTCTTGCCACCTCATACAGAATGGCTTCGCGAATGATTTGCTCATTAAATCCGTGAACTTCGGTAATAATGGGATAGCGGTTGGGTGGGGGAGTACGGATTATGGAAAGGTCGCGTGCACCCATCAGCGAGAACTGGAGTGTGCGTGGTATGGGCGTCGCAGTCAGGGTGAGTGTATCCACATTCACTTTTAACCTCTTCAGCTTTTCCTTCACCGAAACTCCGAATTTCTGTTCCTCATCAATAACGAGCAACCCAAGGTCTTTGAACTGAACATCCTTGCTCACCAGCCGGTGGGTTCCGATGAGAATATCCACTTTGCCGGCGGCAAGCTCCGCAACTATTCTTCGAGTTTCTGAGGCTGATTTAAACCTGCTGATGTATTCAACCCGCGCCGGGAAGTCTTTCAGCCTGTCGGAAAAAGTATTATAATGCTGCAAAGCCAGAATAGTGGTAGGCACCAGCACAGCAACCTGTTTACTGTCGGTTACTGCCTTAAATGCAGCCCGGATGGCAATTTCCGTTTTGCCAAATCCCACATCGCCACAAATCAGCCTGTCCATGGGAATCTGTTTTTCCATATCTTCTTTAACAGCGGCAGTTGCTTTTTCCTGATCGGGAGTGTCTTCATAAATAAAGGAAGCTTCCAACTCATTTTGCAGATAAGAGTCGGGCGAAAATGAGAATCCCTTTTCCGTCAAACGTTCAGCATAAAGGGCAATCAACTCTTTGGCAATATCCTTTACCCTGGCTTTGGTGCGGTTTTTCAGATTTTGCCATGCACCGGTACCCAGCTTGTTCAGCGAAGGTTCCGTGCCGTCCTTCCCTTTGTATTTTGAGATACGGTGCAGCGAATGAATATTAACCAGCAATGAATCGTTATTTCTATATATCAACCGGACAGCTTCCTGAATCTTTCCATTAATGTCAGTATTTACCAGACCTGCAAATTTTCCGATACCATGATCAATATGAACAACATAATCCCCGGGATGCAGTGTGTTCAATTCCTTCAGCATCACTGCCTCGCGCTGGTCTTTTCTGGTTTTCAGCTTAAACCGGTGATAGCGCTCAAATATCTGATGATCAGTATAACAGCATATTTTCAAATCGTGGTCAACAAATCCCTGGGATAAAGTGAAGTTAACTGGTATAAAATTCACCGTTGATTTAACATCACGAAAAATTGCCTGCAACCGCTCAATCTGTTTCTCCTGATTGGAAAGAATAAGGACTTTATACCCCAGGCTTAGATACTCTTCCAGATTTTCACCTAACAAATCAAATTTTTTATTGAATACCGGCTGTGGGGCATTGGAAAATTTAAAAACTGTTACGGGCTGAAAACCGGGCTCAATACCCCAGTCGCAAACTGTTTTGCTTTTCAATTGATTTTTCAGGGTTTCTCCTGAAACAATCCAGTTGAAAAGATTTTCGTCATCAGCCCTGGCAATGATAGTTTGCCGGTGAATTTCATTTACCTGATAAAAAAAACTGTTCAGACTATCTCCAAAAATAATTGTGTTGCCGGGCAAAAACTCAAGTAGAGAAATCCGGTTTTCTTCATCTTCACGGGTATGAATGTCTGGAATGACAGTTATGCGCTTCAGGTTTTCCTTTGAAATTTGGGTGTCAATATTGAAACTGCGCAACGATTCCACTTCATCGCCAAAAAAGTCGATGCGGTAGGGGTCTTCATTCGAGTAGGAAAATATATCCACGATACTTCCGCGCACGGCAAACTGACCGGGTTCATAGACGAAATCTACCCGTTCAAAACCATATTCAAACAAAAACTCGTTGATGAAGCGAATTGAAATTTTATCACCAGCATTTATTTGAAGCGTGTTTTTTTTAAAATTTTCCGGTGAAATCACCTTTTCCACTATCGCTTCGGGGAAGGTTATAATCAGGTAGGGATTTTCGCTGTTCTGAATAGTGTTTAACGCTTCGGTTCTTTGAACAATGAATTCCTGATCGGGCTGGTCATACTGAATGGAACGTTTGTAGGATGAAGAGAAGAAAATTACAGATTGACCCAAACCCAAATTATTTAAGTCGTCATACAGATAGGCAGCTTCTTCCCTGTCGGCTAACAAAAAGAGCATACTATTTTGAAGAATTTCCGAAAGGTTGGCAGCCAAAATTGTTTTGGAAGAGCCAATAAGCCCCTTCAGGTGAATTTTTTCACCGGGGGGGGCAGCAAGTTTCTTTGTCAGCCTGGCAAACTGCTTTTGCCCCTTAAAATATTTTAGAAAATGTACAGGGTTCAAAATTTCCTGAGATTTTTCACAAAAATATCAATAATGATGACTTGTATTATCAGGAATCAGGCAAAAGTGGCGTATGTGAATTCCGATTTAACGTTTCAAAGCGTGCTGAAACTTCTTTTTTCTTCTCCTTTTTTTTGGTTTTTTAACCGGTTTTTCTGCTTCATACCGGTCAATCTTCTCATTATTTGTTGTTTGCCAGTTCATTTCTGCACTTGCCAAAACTTCTTTTTTGGGTATTTCGGGTTTTTTCCCGCGCTTATTGAGCTGAATAATCTCTTTAACCTCTTTTAACGAAAGTACAAAAGCCCCGGGGATTGCATCACCTTCAATGGTAAACCAAATTTCCTTTTTCAGATAATCTGTTTTTAGCGGTTTTGCAATTCCTTTCGCCATCTCTAGACTAATCAGCTCTTCGGGAAACTCCTGGCGTGCTTCCATATACACATCCAGTTCATACAGCAGGCAGCATTTCAGCTTTCCGCAGGCGCCCACCATTTTTTGGGCAGCTGGCGACAAGCCTTGCTTTTGGGCTGCATCCGAAGAGATGCTGGAGAAATCCGTTCGCCAGCTGGAACAGCACAATTCCCTGCCGCAAGAGCCAATTCCACCCACAAGTCCCGCTTCCTGCCTTGCGCCGATCTGCTTCATTTCCACTTTAATCTTAAACTCCCGGGCATAATGCTTTATCAGTTCGCGGAAATCCACACGCTCATCGGCGACATAATAGAAAATGGCTTTTTTGCCGTCTCCGTGATATTCAACTTCGCCAATTTTCATTTTGAGCCCCAGCTCTGAAGCCAGCTGTCTTGCCCTGATTAAGGTGGGTTTTTCCCTCTTTCTTGCTTCGTTCAGCGTAAGCAAATCGTTAGGGGTGGCTTTTCGGTAAATGGTATTTAAAGTGTAGCGCTTCGGGTTTTTCACTTTTCGTTCAAATTGCTTCTCCGCATAGTAACCCGTTAATGAAACTTCACCCACGTCATGCCCGGGTGCCATTGCCACTACTACTTTATCTCCTCTCCTTAAAGGTATTCCATCTGTATTTCTGAAAAACTCTTTTCGTGTTGTTTTAAACCTAACTTCAACTATATCTGTTTGATCCGATGTGTCCGGTAAATCATTCCGCCAGTTATATATACTGGTTCTATCATCAGTTTCTATAGTATTGAACGCACATCCTGCACAACTCATAACTCCTGTTCTTTATAGAATTCTTTTGCAAAGATTGAAAAAAAGATTTAATTGTCCTTAATTATTCTGTTAAATTTTAAAAAACTAATGTAGCCGGCAGTTTAACAAAAATGAGCTGAGCCATGAAAAAACAGAAAATATTTTGCAAACTATGTGGCTGATATTTTTTCAGGCAAACCAAACTATTATCTTTGCTAACCATGACAGGAAAGGGTAAATATGCGGAAACGCCTTTGATGCGGCAATATTACAAAATCAAAAGCCAGCATCCTGATGCGGTTTTGCTGTTCAGGGTAGGTGATTTTTATGAAACTTTCGGTGAAGATGCGATAAAGGCAGCTGATATATTGGGTATTACCCTCACTCGCCGGGCAAATGGCGCTGCCAGCTATGTGGAATTAGCCGGTTTTCCGCATCATGCATTAGACACTTATCTCCCTAAGCTGGTGCGTGCCGGACAACGGGTAGCGATTTGCGAACAGCTTGAAGATCCGAAACTTGCCAAAAAAATCGTAAAACGCGGTATTACTGAGCTGGTTACTCCAGGCGTTTCCATTAATGAAAATATTCTGGAAAACCGTGAGAACAATTTTTTGGCTTCGGTTCATTTCGACAAAAAAATGGCAGGCGTTGCCTTTATGGATATTTCTACCGGCGAGTTTTTAACTGCCGAAGGAAACTACGAATATATTGACAAGCTGCTAAGTTCATTTCAGCCCAAGGAAGTGCTGTTTCAGCGAGGAAGAAGTCAGGAATTCACTGAAATCTTCGGAAGTAAGTACTACACCTACAATCTGGACGACTGGGTTTATACCGAAACAGCCGCCTCCGACCGGCTGATCCGTCATTTTGAAACGACATCTCTGAAAGGATACGGCATTCAAAATATGCTACTGGCAATTATCGCCTCGGGAGCTGTTCTTCACTATTTAGACCTGACACAACATCATCAGATAAAGCATATTACAGGACTGAGCCGGATCGAAGAGGAGCATTACGTTTGGTTAGACCGGTTCACCATCCGCAATCTGGAACTTTTCACGCCATTGCACGAGAGCGGAAAATCACTGATTCAGGTTATTGACAAAACCATCACCCCCATGGGTTCGCGACTTCTGAAACGATGGATGGCTTTGCCGCTGAAAGATATCGGACCTATCAGTGAAAGGCTTGACACTGTTGAGTTTTTCCTGAAGCATCCTGAAGCAAGGGAAAATCTTGAAGACCATCTGCGGCTAATCGGTGATTTGGAACGGCTGATTTCAAAAGTGGCTGTGGGACGAATCAACCCGCGCGAAATGGCACAGGTGAAAAATGCACTAAATGCCATTGTGCCCATCAAACAGACATGCGCCGAAGCGGGAAACAAAATGCTCAACCGTTTCGGCGAACAGCTGAACTCCTGTGAACTGATCAGGAACAGGATACAGAATGAATTGGTAAATGACCCTCCAACTGCGGTAAATAAAGGTAAAGTGATTGCCGAAGGTGTTTCGCAAGAACTTGACGATTTACGGGAAATTGCATTCTCAGGGAAAGATTATCTTCTGCAAATACAGAAGAGAGAGAGCGAGGAGCATAAAATCCCATCCCTGAAAGTGGGATTCAACAATGTTTTCGGATACTACATTGAAGTACGCAATACTCACAAAAACAAAGTACCTTCCGATTGGATTCGGAAACAGACCCTGGTGAGTGCAGAGCGATATATCACTGAGGAGCTGAAAGAGTATGAATCAAAAATTTTAGGTGCTGAAGAGAAAATTTTAGCTCTTGAAACAAAACTTTTCAATGATCTGGTTTTTGCGCTTGCCGAATATATATCTGCAATTCAGCTGAATTCATTCATCATTGCACAAACCGACTGCCTGTTGTCGTTTGCCAATTGTGCTGAGAGCTATGGATATTTCCGTCCGGATGTAAATGAAAGCACAGAAATTGAAATTCAGGAAGGGAGGCACCCTGTTATTGAACACCAGTTGCCCATTGGCGAATCGTATGTTGCAAACGATGTGCTGCTAAACCAGGAAGAGCAGCAAATTATCATTATCACCGGTCCTAACATGTCCGGAAAATCAGCGCTTCTCCGGCAAACTGCATTGATAACCCTGCTGGCGCAAATGGGTAGTTTTGTGCCGGCACAGGTGGCAAAAATTGGTCTGGTAGATAAAATATTTACCCGTGTGGGAGCTTCCGACAACATCTCATTGGGAGAATCCACATTCATGGTGGAGATGAATGAAGCGGCAAGTATTCTGAACAACGTTTCAGATCGGAGCCTCATTCTTTTTGACGAACTGGGGCGCGGCACCTCCACATACGATGGTATTTCCATTGCATGGTCGGTGGTGGAGTATTTGCACGAGCACCCGCGCTCAAAAGCCAAAACTCTTTTTGCTACTCATTACCACGAACTGAATGAAATGGAGGGCGCTTTTCCGCGCGTGAAAAATTTCAACGTTTCTGTGAAGGAAGTGGGCAACAAGGTGATTTTTCTGCGAAAACTGGTTCCCGGCGGCAGCAACCACAGTTTTGGCATCCATGTGGCAAATATGGCAGGAATGCCCAAATCGGTTACTAAACGCGCAGGGGAAATTCTAAAAAAACTGGAAGGCAGCAAAGGCGGGGAGAAACTGACAAAACCACTTGAGGAAATTGGCTCCAAACGGGAAGGAATGCAACTCAGCATTTTTCAACTGGACGACCCTGTCCTGAAACAGATACGTGATGAAATATCAAATATCGATATCAATAACCTCACCCCCATAGAAGCACTGAACAAACTAAACGACATTAAAAAGCTGACCGGACTGCGTTAAGGGTTTGTTACTAAATAACTTAATCATTCACGCTTGTTCTTTTGCACGCCAACTGCGTTAAAAAACCTCGCCGTAGCTATGGCTCTCTTTATCTGATTATCTGAAAACAATTTTGGGCAGAAATATTGATTTTATCGAACTGAGTTAAATAAAATTGAAATTGTTTTCAAAAACCTAATTACTGCCTTTGTGTTGTTTTTTAAAAAGAATTATTCTAACCCGGTTCAGGGTATGTTTAAATAAAAATAACTGAATATGTAAACATTTAAAAAGTAAAAGTATGAATGCTGAAGAGATTAAAAGATTACGCGACAAAGAGAATCAAAAAAAGATGACCACCGCAGCTGGTGCACCGGTTGCCAACAGCCAGGATTCGATGACTGCCGGCCCGCGCGGACCGATGATGCTGCAGGATGTATGGTTTTTAGAGAAACTTGCTCATTTTGACAGAGAGGTGATTCCGGAGAGAAGAATGCACGCCAAAGGTTCAGGTGCATTTGGTACTTTCACTGTAACACACGACATCACCCGGTACACCAAGGCAAAAATGTTTGCTGAAATTGGCAAAAAAACGGAAATGTTTGTGCGGTTTTCCACTGTTGCCGGCGAGCGCGGCGCTGCTGACGCAGAGCGCGACATTCGCGGGTTTGCCATGAAATTCTATACTGAAGAAGGAAACTGGGATTTGGTAGGGAACAACACCCCCGTATTCTTTATGCGCGACCCGCTGAAATTTCCCGATTTAAACCGTGCCGTAAAACGTGATCCGCACACTAACCTTCGCAGTCCAAACAACAACTGGGATTTCTGGACAAGTTTACCCGAAGCTATCCATCAGGTAACCATCACAATGAGCGACCGCGGAATTCCAAAATCCTACCGCCACATGAACGGCTTCGGTAGCCACACATTCAGTATGATTAATGCTCAAAACGAACGTCACTGGGTGAAATTTCATTTTGTAACCCAGCAGGGTATTGAGAACTTAACTGACCAGGAGGCAGAAGAACTGGTTGGTAAAGACCGCGAAAGCCACGGACGCGACCTGTTTGAAGCAATTGGCAACGGCAATTTTCCAAAATGGAAAATGTATATTCAGGTGATGACCGAAGAGCAGGCGAACAATATGCCCTACAACCCTTTTGATTTGACAAAAGTGTGGTACAAATCTGAATTTCCCCTAATACCGGTTGGCGAATTTGAGCTGAACCGAAACCCGGAAAACTATTTCCAGGATGTGGAGCAAGCTGCCTTCAATCCGGCAAGCGTAATCCCGGGAATTAGCTTCTCGCCGGATAAAATGTTGCAGGGACGCCTGTTCTCCTATGGCGATGCACAGCGTTACCGTCTGGGAGTGAATCATCACCAAATTCCGGTAAATCATCCGAAAGCTGCAGGGGCTACCCTCAATCCCTACCACCGCGACGGACAAATGCGGGTTGACGGAAACCAGGGAGCCTCCATTCACTATGAACCCAACAGCTATGGCGTGCTGAAAGACCAGCCGGAATATGCAGACCCGGTGGAAAAAATTTACGGTGATGTCAACCGATGGAGTTTTCACGAAGATGACAACAACTACTATGAGCAGCCGCGTAAACTTTTCCAACTGATGAATGACGGCGAAAAACAGAGGCTGTTTGAAAATACTTCCCGAAACATGGGTTGCAGCGAAGACAAAATTAAAATACGCCACATAAACAACTGCTACAAAGTTGATCCTGCCTATGGCAGAGGCGTAGCAGATGCTCTGGGCATTTCGTATGAAACGACCATGTAGAAATGCTTCACAAACAAGCATAATTAAAATGAGGGAGTTACATCCAATACCTTTGAAAACTTTTAATTTTAATTGGATGAAAAAGCCGGAATAAATTAGTTTTGTAAATCAATTTGGTATAATAAATGGCTTACTTTGTAAAAAAGGTGCAGTAAAAACGCCAATCTGGAAAAATTTTATATTTTTGCAGCGTCTTTAACAAAAAGACAAGATTTGATTGACCCGTGGTGTAACTGGCAACACGTCTGATTTTGGTTCAGAAGAGTCCAGGTTCGAGCCCTGGCGGGTCAACTCAAAGAGGCGACAAAGTTTAATAAAAAGCTTGAAATCAATGATTTCAAGCTTTTTTGTTGGGTGAAGTTTACTAAAATTCTATATGTTAATGGTGTCGCAATATTTATATATGTTTGCGTTTTTAACCAAAAAAAATAAACTTAATGCGATTGAAGCTGCTCTTTTTGCTCTTCCTGCTCTCTCCTTTCCATGGATTTTCACAGGATGAATCTGAGCCATCGGGGAAACCGTTTGCGACTATTTATGCAAGGGCTTATCGCGGCTTTGCCGGGAATGCTGCTAACCAGGCGGCTTTTGAGTTAGTACGCGGATATTTGGGATACGAATACACTTTTTCCCCGCAGTTTTTTGGACGAATCAATCTGGACATTGGCAGTGCAGATGATACCCCTCAAAACCCGGATTTGAAAAGATATGCTTTCTTTAAAAATGCTTACCTGAGTTATTCACAGCAAAAATTTGCTATTGAGTTCGGGATGATTAGTTTAAAGCAGTTTAAATTGCAGGAGATTATCTGGGAAAGGCGGTATTTGATGAAAACTATTGCTGATGAACATAACTTAGGTTCGTCAGCAGATTTGGGCGTCAATTTTCATTATAGATTCAATGAATTTGTTGATGCCGATTTCACCATGATGAATGGAGAAGGTTATCAAAGCTTGCAAAGAAACGACATATTCAAGTACAGCTTTGGCTCAACGCTCAGGGCTCCCCGGAATTTTACCTCACGCATAGTTTACGACATTATGCACAACAAAATTTCCAAAACCACCCTGCTGATGTTTGCTTCCTACGATTTTCGGACAAAATGGAATCTTGCCGCCGAGTTTGTCCTGCGGCAAAACCACGGCTGGCTTGCCGGCAGGGATATTTATGCCTGGTCGTTTTACGGGAAATACAATCTCTCAGCAAAATATCAACTTTTTGCACGTTTCGACAAAATTGACTCTAACACACTCAAAGGTGAAACATTGCCCTGGCAAATAGCAAAAGACGGCGAAGCCTTTGTAGCAGGAATTCAGTTCAGACCAATTCGAAAAATCACCATGGCGCTGAATTATCAGGACTGGCTTTCCAGGGAAGGAAATTTGGGAAGGGACAGGTTTTTGTCCTTCGATCTGGAAGTTCAAATGTAGCAATATTCTTACTTCGGTTCGTGCTGAGCTTCTCTCCAAAAGTTCTTATCATTACATCTACTCAAGTCCCCATGATTTATTTGCCTTTGCTCCCATTTCCAAAACCAGCTTCCCGCCGTTGGCAACATCTTCGTGGCTAATGCGGTGGGTGTTCAATTTTTTGCCGTTTAATGTTGCCGACTGGATATATTTATTGGTCGAAGAGACGTTTTTGGCCACAATTTCGAAAGTATTGCCATTGCTCAGGCTAACCGAAACATGCTCAAACACCGGGCTACCGATGGAGTATTCGGGCAATCCGGGTGTCACCGGGTAGAATCCCATGGAGGAGAAAACCACAAAGGATGACAAACCGCCACCGTCTTCATCTCCGGGAATGCCCATCAGGTCATTGCGAAACCAGTCGTGCAGCAGTTTACGAATTCGTTTCTGGGTTTTCCACGGATATCCTGCATAATTGTACAGGTAAGGGATATGCAGCGATGGCTCGTTTCCCATGGTGAATTGCCCCACATTTCCTGTCTGGTCGGGCAGTTGGGCATAAAATGCATATTTTGAACGCCCCAGAGGCTCGGTGAATGTAGCATCCAGATTTTTGGCGAACTCCTCATTTCCTCCCATTAAATCAATTAAATCCGGAATGTTGTGCTGCACACCCCAGCGGTAGGTCCAACCATTGTTCTCGTCATAATAGGCGCGGGCTCCCATTCCGCCTGAAAATCTGTAATCAAAAGGCTCAATAAATTTCCCATTTTTATCTTTGGGATGAAAAAACTTCGTTTCTTCATTGAACAGGTTCCGGTAGTTAAACGACCGCTTTTTAAAATACTCTGCTTCACCGGTTTTTCCCAATTCTTCTGCAATTTGGGACAGGCACCACTCATCATAGGCAGTTCCCAAAGTTACTGCAACAGTTTGGCGCCCCTCGAAGGAGTGCACTTCCGGAACGGTTTCCTTTTCGCCTTCATACAGTGCAGGAATAAAACCATGCTCTTTATAAAACCGGTCTAATTCACCGGCAGGTTTTCCTGACCAGGGGGCTAATGTTTTTTCGGTAATGGCAGCCTTGCAATATTCATACGCCTTTTCCACATCAAAATTCTTAAGCCCTTTGCGATGGGCATCCAGCACGCATGCCACTCCGTGGTTGGAATTCATCCGCCGTCCGTCGCCTGTAATTTCAGGGAAATTTGGCCACCATGGATTTTCCATCTGCTCAGACATCAGCATAAAAGAGTGGAGAATATCCTCTTCCTGTTCGGAATTGAGTAAAATGCGCAAGGGATGATGCGCCAGGTAAGTGTCCCAAATCCAGTCATCGGTGTAATATGCCCGCCCCTGATCTTCTATAACCTTTCCTTGAAAAGCGCTGAAATATTTTCCGTCTTCAGAAATATTTACCGGACGCTCGAGGCAGCGGTAGAGAGCTGTATAGAAAACTTTCAACTCATCTTCCGAGTCTCCGTTTACGCGGATTTTCCCAAGCTCCCTGTTCCAAATCTCACGGGCTGCCAACTGGAGTTCTGCAACAGTTTTGCCTGCCACTTCGCGCCCCATGTTGGCTTTTGCCTGTGCTTCACTGATAAAAGAGACGCCGTAATGCAGTTTAAGTTTTTTTGTTCCCTGTGGATAGTCTAAAACCAGACAGGCATTTTTGCCTTCTGCCCGGCTGCCGCCGGTTAATCCGTCCGCTTCAAGCTTGGAAACTTGCTGTGGCAACAGATCGGGAGTCAGATGTAGGTAAACTTTGGTGTTATTTCCCAAATGCTGATATCCGCTGATGAATTCTCCGTTCCAGTTCATTTCTCCGTCAGCCGAATTGAGGATTAACCAGGCAGGAGCATCATTTTCAAATTGAATTTCATAAGCTGCCGATTGGTGCGAAAGGCCAAAATCAACCTGAATATTTTGTTCATCCAAATAGACCGAATAGGAGTAAGGGGTCAGCTGTTCCTGATCATAACGGTATTGAATCACCGGTTTGAGCTGACTCTCCTCTCCCTGAAAGGGACTCAGGTTAAATGCCGATACTCCCCTGTGAGCAGTTAAAATTAAAGGCAAACCGTTGAGTTGTATTTCAGAAAACTCACGTCTTCCCGGGCAAACGCGCAGCATGCTGTTGGGCAGATGAATAGTCGGGAAGGTAGGCACCAGCAAATGACTGATATTTCCGATATAGGGATTTACATAATCAACCGGATCCCGCTGACCAGTTATCGTTTCCAAGTCTGAAGAGACACAAGAAGCTAAAAGAAGAATTGTAAGTGCCAAAAAGGTTGGCATAAAGTTTCTTTTCATTTTGTTTTTTTAAATTGAATAATCCGGTAATTTCCAGGGTAAACGATATTTTCGCGACAGCAAAAAGTTTGCTGCCGGGTCTCCAACAAACTTTTCTCCGGTGCTGTCCCAGTTGAGTTTTCGTTTAAGACGGAATGAGATAAGCGCCAGGTGCATGGGGAGCGTCATTTTTCGTGCATATTCCAGATTGCTTTCCGGTTGGATGC
The DNA here is from genome assembly GCA_040772505.1 of Mariniphaga sp. Classification (GTDB taxonomy): domain Bacteria; phylum Bacteroidota; class Bacteroidia; order Bacteroidales; family Prolixibacteraceae; genus Mariniphaga. The sequence goes on from JAXGYA010000006.1 coordinate 154,899, forward strand.
GTGATTTTACAGCATCAAGGAAATTACGCTGATGCCCGGGAGAGCGGATTAATGTTTTTGGAACTTCCGGCAAGTCGGCAAATGTTTCATTTCCAATCCTAATGGTACGTGTTTCATAATCGCAGGTTAAAGTGCCGTTTTCTCCTTCAAAGTGAGCACCGATGTGCATCTTTTCAGCACCGGGAGTGTCGGGTGGTGCCGTAGTCCAAAAAACGTCCAGATCCTTAAACTTGAAATCCACGTCAATCCATTTTGGGGTGTCGGCAATGCCGTCAGTGGGGATTTCTCCGCGTGCATCAACTGAAGTCAGGTTATCAGGACTGACTGACATAAACATAATGTCGGCAATATGACACCAAAAATCGGCAAACACTCCGCCTGAATAATCAAAAAAGCTCCGGTAGGTCCGGTGGCATTTCACCGGTGTATATTCCGAGTAAGGGGCGGGTCCAAGCCACATGTCCCAGTCCAAATGCTCCGGGGGTGCTTCATTGGGCGGAAATCCCATTCCAGTTGTACCGCCTGTTTTCCACAAACGAACCGTGTGAATTTTTCCCAAAACGCCTGACTGAATAATTTCAGCTACCCGGTGATAGTTCTCGCCTGCATGAATTTGTGTGCCCAACTGGAAAATCCTATTGTGTTTGGTCAAAGCACCCAACATAGCCTGTCCTTCTCTGGCAGAGTAGGATAAAGGTTTTTCTCCATACACATCTTTCCCCGATTCAAAAGCCATGATTGCCACCAAAGCATGCCAGTGGTCGGGTGTTGCGCAGGTTACAACATCAATATCTTTCCGGTCAATAATCCGCCGGAAATCGGAATATAAATCAGGTTTTGCCGATGATTTAAGCGACTGAAGTAATTTTCCTGCACCTTCCAGATGAAGTTTGTCCACGTCGCAAAGCGCAACGGTTTCCACATCAGGGAAAGCGGCAAACCAGCGTATATGGGAACCTCCCATGTTTCCGGTGCCAACATGTGCAACCCTGATTTTATCACTGGGTGCAACTCCTGAGAATGCATGAGAAATAGCGGGAAATCCCAACAACCCAATTCCGGTTGTTTTCAGAAATTTTCGCCGGCTTTGATTGATTTTTGTTGTCATAATTGATGAAATTGTTTACGGTTTCGAGAAGATGGATTCATCAAATTTTTCGTCAAATTTTATATCCTCAAAAGAGATGGTTGCTTTTCCCATTGGCGATACTGTTTCAATCTTCATCGGCATAATTACTCCGTCAAAGTTTTTATAATCTCCGAAGTTTTGTTCAATGTCAAACTCCTGTCCCTGCGCCTCAATTTTTGCCTTCACTTTTTTCAGCATAAAACTGTCAGCGTCAATATAAAGATTTTTTGCATTTCCATCTTTCCCTGTGAGTTTGATGTTGAACGCAGGTGATCCGTCAAGATTGACTTTTCCGAGCAAAGTGGCAGTAAATCCTTTTTCTTTGTAGCTATACAACTCCCCGTCAATATTTGCCTGCTCCATTGCCTGATCAAGCTCCGCACCTGACAAATCCTGCGGCTCAGGGCTTACCCAGGGTGCAATCATCCATCCCTTTTCACCGTCGTAGGTCTGAATCATTTTTTTACCTTGCAACTCCATCTCCATCCGGAATTTATTGGGACGCTTAATTTTCATTTCCATAGGAATTTCCATTCCCATTTGCTGAACAGCTGCTTTAATGTGAAAAGTTTGCTTTTTCACCAATTCTTTCTGCCCGACTGCCTGAAAATGACTCTCTAAAACCTGCTCTAATGTTTGTGCGCTCAAAAAATTGACTGACAATAAAAAGGAGATAACACCTAAAACAGCTCTTGATTTTTTCATCATTGAAGTATTTTTTTTAAATAATTAGACTTCAAAATAAGCAAACAATTTTGAGCAATTACTATTTTTTTACATATTTAAAATTACTGCCTGAAAATAGCACCATTTCATTAAATGTCATTCAATCTTTTACAGGTTTCTGATATATCGGCAGATAATGAATTTCTTTGCCTATATTTTCACTTGTTAAAGAAATTGGAGTTAATTTTTCCGACATTTGTAAAAAATGGAATATCATCATTATGAACAGGAATTACAATAAGGGCAGAACAGGAAAACGGCGTAGCGGAGGCGCTGGTAAACCGGCGCATGGACGTCAGGCAGCCCGAAAAAAAGTAATTGTCCTCAAAAAGAGGGAGAAGCCCTCTTCTCAGAGAGAGAAGCCGGTTATCCGAAGAAGCACCCAAAAAAGGGCTGCTGATACTGAAATGCGCCTGAACAGGTTTATTGCCAATGCCGGCATCTGCTCGCGCAGGGATGCTGACAAATATATCTCTGCCGGACTGGTAACAGTAAATGGAAAAGTAGTCTCTGAGTTGGGCGTGAAGGTGAAAACGACCGACGATGTTCGTTTCGATGGCAGAAGACTGATTCCTGAGAAAAAGGTTTATCTCGTGCTGAACAAACCCAAAGACTATGTTACCACTACCGATGACCCGTATGCAGAGCATATGGTGATAGATTTGGTGAAAAATGCATGCCCCGAGCGTATTTATCCTGTAGGACGACTCGACAAGTCAACTACCGGAGTTTTGCTTTTCACTAACGATGGCGAGCTGTCCGACAAGCTGACTCATCCCAGCCACAGAGTGAAAAAGATTTATCAGGTAAGCCTTGACAAGCCCCTTACCAAAAACGATATGCTCAGAATTGCCGAAGGGATTGAGCTCGAAGATGGATTAATTGCAGCAGATGCAATAAACTATGTTGAAGGTAATAAATCGGAAATCGGCTTAGAAATTCATTCGGGCCGAAATCGTATTGTACGCCGGATTTTTGAACATTTGGGCTACAGGGTGAAAAGACTCGACCGGGTCTTTTTTGCCGGAATCACCAAGAAAAATGTTTCCCGTGGAAAATGGAGATTCCTTTCAGAAAAGGAAGTTCAGTTCCTGAAAATGAAATAGATTCTGTTATAGACACAGGACACAAGATTGTAAGATACAAGACTGGTTGACGCAAGTATAAATTTAGAGATTTCCCTATTTTCCCTTTCTACCAAAGATAGACAAGCTTTGAGGAAGTTAAAGGACTTCTTTTATCTTAATGCCTGATACTAAAAGTCTTATGTCTAACTTACTTATACGCCTGAATCAAAATTTCAAGTATTTTCTTACCGGCTGCGGCAACGCTGGTTCCGGGGCCATAAACTGCCACTGCGCCTGCATCATACAGAAACTGATAGTCCTGTGCCGGGATTACTCCTCCCACGATAACCATAATGTCATCGCGTCCCAATTTTTTCAGCTCTTCAATCACTGCCGGCACAAGAGTTTTGTGCCCGGCTGCCAGTGACGAAACGCCCAACACATGCACATCATTTTCAACGGCTTGCTTTGCAGCCTCTTCCGGGGTCTGGAACAATGGACCCACGTCCACGTCAAAACCGATGTCAGCATAACCGGTAGCCACCACTTTGGCGCCGCGGTCGTGCCCATCCTGGCCCATTTTTGCAACCATGATACGCGGCTGACGCCCTTCCATTTCAGCAAACTGCTTTGCCAGTTCCTGCGCTTCCCGAAACTCCGATTTGTCTTTTGCTTCTGATTTATACACGCCTTCTATTGTTCTGATTACTGCTTTATATCTTCCTGCCACTTTCTCGCAGGCATCTGAAATCTCACCAAGTGAAGCCCGTTTTTTGGCTGCTTCAATGGAAAGTTCCAGCAAATTCCCTTTTCCGGTTTCAGCGGCTTTGGTGATCGCTGCAAGGGCTGCCTGCACTTCGCTTTCATTGCGCTCTGCACGCAGTTTTTTCAACCGTTCAATCTGCCCCAGCCTCACCACCGTGTTGTCGATGTCCAGAATGTCAATGGGGTCTTCTTTTTTAAGTCGGTATTTATTCAGTCCCACAATGGTCTGCGTACCGCTGTCAATTTTCCCCTGCGTACGTGCTGCCGCCTCTTCTATACGCATTTTTGGAACACCGGTTTCAATAGCCTTTGCCATTCCGCCCAATTTTTCCACCTCCTGAATGAGTTTCCACCCTTTTTGTGCCAGTTCATGGGTCAATGACTCCACATAATAGGAGCCGGCCCAGGGATCCAGCGAACGGCAAATCTCTGTTTCCATTTGCAGATGCAGCTGTGTGTTTCGTGCAATGCGGGCTGAAGAATCAGTAGGCAAAGCAATCGCTTCATCCAGTGCATTGGTGTGCAAACTTTGTGTGTGCCCCAATACGGCAGCCATCGCTTCAATAGCAGTTCTGCCAACATTATTAAATGGATCTTGCTCGGTGAGTGACCATCCTGAAGTTTGAGAATGGGTGCGCAGCGCCATCGATTTTGGATTCTTCGGGTGAAATTCTTTCACAATCTTTGCCCAAAGCATACGGGCAGCACGCATTTTTGCAATTTCCATAAAATGGTTCATTCCAATCGCCCAAAAGAATGACAGCCGTGGTGCAAATGCGTCAATATCAAGACCTGCCCTGATTCCGGTACGAAGATAGTCCAGTCCGTCTGCCAGAGTGTAAGCCATCTCAATATCGGCAGTGGCACCTGCCTCCTGCATGTGATAGCCGGAAATGGAGATTGAGTTGAACTTCGGCATATATCTGGAAGTGAACTCAAAAATATCGGCAATGATTTTCATGGAAAACTCCGGCGGATAGATATAAGTGTTCCGCACCATGAACTCTTTCAGAATATCGTTCTGAATAGTGCCGGCAAGTTGCTCCAGGGTTGCTCCCTGTTCAAGTCCGGTAACAATGTAAAATGCCATAATGGGCAGCACAGCGCCATTCATCGTCATCGAAACCGACATTTTATCAAGCGGAATTTCATCGAACAGAATTTTCATATCCAAAATAGAGTCGATGGCAACACCGGCTTTACCCACATCGCCTACCACGCGCGGATGGTCGGAATCGTAGCCACGGTGTGTGGCAAGGTCAAATGCAACCGATAATCCTTTTTGTCCAGCTGCAAGATTCCTGCGATAAAAGGCGTTGGATTCTTCGGCAGTGGAGAATCCGGCATACTGACGAATAGTCCATGGTCTCATCACATACATGGTGCTGTATGGTCCACGTAGAAACGGTGGTAATCCCGCAGCAAAATCAAGATGATCCAGACTTTCCAGGTCCGCTTTTGTATAGAGTGGTTTTACCGGAATTTGCTCGGCAGTGATCCACTGGTTTTCGCTATCATTTTTTTCTATCCGTTTTTCAGCGCTCTCTTGCTGAAGGATTGTTTTGATATCTATGCTTTTGAAATTCGGATTCATATTTACAATTTTTTAGTATCAAGACTTTTAGTATCAAGTATCAAGACGGAATTTAAGAGTTGATATGATTTTTGAAATGAAACAGCATCTTCTGGATTTCCTGAATTTTTCCAACAGTAAGATTCAATACTTTTTCATCATAATAATCTAAATCATACCCGATATAGATCAAAGATTCCAATTCAAAGGCAGAGCCCATGGCAATATCAATAAATCTGGAAAAGTCTTTATTACTTCCTCTTCCAGAACCTTCGACAATGTTGGCAGGAATTGAAACAGAATCCCGCCTCATTTGATCGACTAAAATAAATTGTTCTTCCTTGGGAAAATTTTGAGTCAAAAGGAAAATCTCCTTAACAAGAGCTCTCCCTTTCTGCCATTTTTTCAATTCTTTAAAATTGTGCATATCTTATTTCCCTTATCTTATTTCTTGCATTCTAATTATCTTCTATCTTATAATCTTTCGTCTTATAATCTTGTATCTAACAATTTCGCATTTAATTTTATATTTTCAGTTGTTTTTGATACATTTTTAATTCTTCCAGTGCATTGCTTTTCACATGGATGAAGTTTTTTATTCCTTTTGCTTCCAGTTCTGATTTGCACTGGGGGTTTCCGGCAATGACCAGAATTTCTTTATCCAGCAGCGCGGCTGCTTGTGGGGCATATTGTGAGTATTCTTCATCGGAGCTGCACAACACAATGATGTCGGCTTGTTTTTCACGCGCAGCATCCACGCCTTCCTCTACAGACTGAAATCCGTTATTGTCAATGACTTCAAAGCCTGCCACCGCAAAAAAGTTACAGCTAAACTGTGCTCTCGCTTTGCGCATTGTCAGATTACCAAGTGTTAGCATAAACGCCACCGGGCGTTTTTTCGTCTGAGTGAACCTGTCTGTTTTGTAGCGAAGCGCTTCAAACGGCTGAGCGGCACGATATGGCTTGAGGGTTTCAGCTTCTGCATCCTTTTCCGTCATGTCGGCAGCCTGAAAAACAGATTGCGGAAAATCCTCATTAGATATCTCTGAAAAATTTGGGAATTGATTCACTCCCAGCAAACTTTCACGGCGAAGCGCAACATTGGCATTGCGTTTTGCTGCCACCTCCTTAATTTCATTTTGAATGAATCCCTCTTTGAATGCCTTCACAAAACCACCCGAATCCTGTACTTTCAGAAACAGGTTCCATGCGTGTTCTGCAAGCGATGTAGTCAGGCTTTCAATATAATATGAGCCTGCACCCGGATCGGACACTTTATCGAGGTGAGCTTCTTCCTTGAGCAAAATTTGCTGATTCCGGGCAATGCGTTCCGAAAAATCGGTGGTATCTTCATAAATCGCATTAAACGGCAATACGGTAATGGAATCGGCGCCTCCCAATGCGGCAGACATGGCTTCGGTCTGGGTGCGCAGCATGTTCACGTAAGGATCATAAATCGTTTTGTTAAAAGCATTGGTTTCGCTGTGGGCAATCAGCTTGGCAGATTTTTCGCACTCCGGATTATATGCCTTAACAATTTGTGCCCACAACAAACGCGCAGCCCTCAATTTTGCAATTTCCATGAAATAGTTGTTGCCAATCCCAAAATTAAACTTAATGTTTCGGGCAACCTCATCTATCTTGAGCCCGGCGTTAACAAGTTCCGAAAGATACTCCACACCCTGTGCAAGCGAAAATGCCAGTTCCTGAACAATGGAAGCGCCACTGCCTGCAAAATATTTTCCGTTTATAGAGATTACTCTGAAATTTTTGAGAGAAGCGGTTTTTTCAATAGCTTCTTTCAGCTTACTGAAAGCATCGGCTGGCAACTTCCCTTTAAGCACCAGTGACCCAATCGGGTCCATCGAAGAAGAACCATTGATTTTTTCAAAATCCTTTTTCTGCTCCTCAACAAGTTCAGCAAAGAGAAGCGCACCGTTGCACGAACTGCATTCACAGGAGAAGTTGATTTCAACAGATTCGATATAAATATCCTTCAGAAGAAGCTCCAAGTCGGCTTTTGTAATTTTAGTTTTGCAACTCCAGACAAATCCCAGCGAATTAACGCCTTTATTTAAAATGTCCAACGCCTTTTTGTTGGCTTCACCAAAATCTTTCACGAAGATATCCTGGCGGATTAGCCAGTCGTTTCCGCTTCTTTTATTGCCACGAACAAACGGAAACTCTCCGGGAAGCGACTCGGAATATCCTGTTGAATCATGTTTCTGACGGCGATAATAAGGAAGTACATTTATCCCCTCATAAGTTTTCCAAACCAGAGCTCTTTCGTAGTCTCTCCCTTTCAGGTCAGCATGAATTGCCGCCTCCCACGTCTCGTCTGAAACAGGAGGAAAGTCGGCAAAAAGCTTTTGATCTTCACTTGCCATATTGATAACTGTTTAAATTCAAATGACAAATTTAGCTTATTTAAAACTTTGAGCATCTGAAAGAAGGCTCTTTTCAGGAATTATTAAGATAGGTGACGATTTTAAAAAAACCTAAACTATTTGACTGCTAAGTGTGTTATCTACATGTTAATAATTCAAATACAAAAAAATGAAAAAGAACAGTCATATTGTCAGACTCTTTATACAAATTCTGTTTGTTGTGTTTTTTATAACCTGCAAGGGCAATGAACCGGCGCAAAAACAAAAAGAGCAGGAACCACAGGGACCAAAACCGGGCACCCTGGCTCCTGTGGAAACAAAAAAACCAAATTCCGATTATAAACCTGCATTTGTTGGTCAAACCCGCATTGCGGGCACAAAAACCGAAACTCCCTATGAGTTTAAGGTAATTTCCAGTGAATTAAACAAGCCGTGGGCTGTAACTTCCCTTCCTGACGGCAGGCTGGTTATCACCGAAAAAGGTGGAACCTTGCGCATTGCCACAACCGGCGGCGAAGTGAGCGCGCCTATAACCGGCTTCCCTGAAGTTGACGACAGAAACCAGGGCGGTTTATTGGATGTGGCGCCGGCGCCCGACTTTGAAACAAGCCGGATGCTCTATTTTACACTGGCTGAGAGAACTTCGCAGGGGTCGCTCACTGCCGTGGGAAAAGGAAAACTTTCAGCAGATGAAACCAAAATTGAAAACTTTCAGATTATTTTCAGGGCAATACCCTATTATGACAACAGTATGCACTTCGGGAGCCGCATAGTTTTCGACAAACATGGAAATATTTTTGTCTCCACCGGCGAGCGCTCCGATTTGGCAACGCGCCCCAAAGCTCAACTGCTTGACAACGGCTACGGCAAAGTTATTCACATCACCACCGAAGGAGAGCCTGTTCCCGGGAATCCGTTTATCAGCACTCCGGGAGCGCTTCCGGAAATATACAGCTACGGACACCGAAACGCTCAGGGACTGGATATTCATCCTGAAACTGGCGATTTATGGCTCAGTGAAATGGGACCGCGCGGAGGCGATGAGTTAAACCTGATCAAGCCCGGGAAAAATTACGGGTGGGCTACCATCACCTACGGCATTGAATACAACGGCAAAAAAATTGGCGAGGGAATAACTCAAAAAGAAGGACTGGAACAACCGGTATATTACTGGGACCCCGTGCTTTCACCAAGCGGAATGACATTTTACAGCTCCGATGTTTTCCCCGAGTGGAAAAACAATCTGTTTATCGGCGGGCTGAACAGCAGACACATTGCGAGACTCGTTATCATTGACAATAAAGTTGTTGCTGAAGAGTGGCTGCTGGAATCTGAAGATCAGCGCATGCGTGATGTGGGCGAAGGAATGGACGGTGCTCTGTATGCCGTGACGGATGGTGGCAGATTGTATAGAATCGCAAAAAAATAAACCGGCAAATTATTGCTGGTTTTCTGCCTCTTCAAGCACCTTTTGAACCGAGCCGTGCAAAAGTAACAACCTTTGTGCCTTTTGATGAGAGTAACCCAGTTCGTCCATAATCATCCGGGTGCCGCGCTCCACCAGCTTTTTGTTGGTTAGCTGCATGTTTACCATCTTGTTCCCTTTCACCCTTCCCATCTGAATCATCAGGGAAGTGGTTATCATGTTGAGAATGAGTTTCTGGGCAGTTCCTGCTTTCATTCGGGTGCTGCCGGTGACAAACTCAGGGCCGGTGACCGCTTCAATGGGTATATCCACATGCTTTGCCAGCACAGACTTTGGATTGCTTGTGATACAGGCAGTCAGAATACCATGGGCACGCGCATTTTTAACAGCACCAATCACAAAAGGCGTCCTTCCCGATGCAGCAATCCCCACCACTGTATCCAGTTCATTAATATTGTATTTCTGCAGCTCCAGCCACGACAGATTTTCATCGTCCTCTGCCGCCTCCACTGCCTTGCGGATGGCTTGATCGCCTCCGGCAATAAGTCCGATGACCAAATCGTAACCCACTCCGAAAGTTGGCGGTATTTCAGAGGCATCTAAAATACCAAGCCTGCCGCTGGTGCCGGCACCAATGTAGAAAAGCCTGCCCCCCTTTTTAATCCGGGGAACGATCTCTGAAACCAGCTTTTCAATTTGCGGGATAGCTTTTTCCACCGCCGGCAACACTTTTTTATCCTCATTGTGAATACTCTCCAGCAATTCACGGATGCTCATCTTCTCCAGATTGTCGTATGCGGAGCTCGATTCGGTTATAGCGCTCATTTTCTTATAATTGTGAATGATATTCCACCAGTTTTATCAACGGTTCCTTAACAATAACACCCAATATTAAATTATGCTGCAAAAATACGGCTTTTAATTGATCCTCAAAATAGTGTGCCACTGAACCCACAAAGTTTACAGAGTAGTTTTCATAACCGGCGTATTGAGCAACATTTCGCTTGATGAACAAATCAAATGCGTTCTCCACCAACTTTCTGCAATATTCATGTTCAATGTTTTCCTTTAAAAACGGAACAAATCCGGCCAAAAACCTGTTTGGTTTATCCTGCCGGTAAACGCCGTCTAAAAACCCGAAATAGCTTATTGGATATCTCTCCTGAAATTTTTGAATCAGCTCGGGAGGCATTGTTTTTTTTAAATAATCTCCCACAAGCATTTTTCCCAAAACCGCCCCGCTGCCTTCATCACCCAAAATAAATCCCAGCGGCGGAACATGCTGAATTATCTTTTCCCCGTCGTAAAAACAGGAATTTGAACCGGTTCCCAGAATGCAGGCAATACCGCTCACCTTTCCCAATGTTGCGTGTGCCGCTGCAAGCAAATCGCTGTGTGCTTCCATTTCTGCACCGGGAAAAAAATCGGCAAGCGCTTTTTTTATCACGCCTGCAACCTCCTCATTCACAATGCCAGCACCATAAAAGTATATTTGCTTCACTTCTCCCGGAAGGGAAGCGAGGCGAGTTTCACGCCACTCTTCCACTATTTTTTCAGAGGAACTGAAAAGCGGATTGATACCCCGGGTGACGAAAAACTCAGGTTCTTTCCCGTGCTCCAAAAAACACCAGTTTGTTTGGGTTGATCCCCCGTCTGCAATGAGTATCATAATCTTAGTCATATTGTGGTGAATTTAAGATGTTTAAAATTGAAGCGATAAAGTTAAATCAAATTTTACAGGATTTCGATCCAATTTTCCTCGATTTAGAAATAATGATTTATTCAGTCATACTTTTTATGTACTTTTGCTGTTATTAAAAAGAAAAAACAATATGGCATTAAAAACAAAAAAGTCAGGAAGCAAGAAAAAGAAAAAAGCTTCTCAACCTTTTTTTCTGAATGAAAAATTCAGGTTTATTGCCGGCATTTTCATTTTACTACTCTCTGCCTATCTGCTTGTTGCGTTTATTTCCTATCTGTTTTATGGTGCAGCAGACCAGAGCAAGTTGGATTTATCGTGGAAGCAACTAATTTTTGAAAGTGATATTAAAGTAGGAAATACGGCGGGAAAAACTGGTGCTTTTCTGGCTGAAAAATTTGTAAACCGCGGATTTGGAATTGCCTCTTTTCTATTCGTTTATCTGCTTTTTGTAGGCGGATTTAAAATTTTGGGCAGAAATCTCGTGAAATTCAGAAAGGCACTTGTTCTGAGTCTGATAACAATTGTCTGGTTATCAGTTACATTAGGATTTCTTTTTCCGAAAACAAATACCGCATCATTTATCTATCCCGGAGGCTATTACGGATTTGTTCTGAGTGCTTGGCTGTCATCGCTTGTGGGCAAGGTTGGTCTTGTTTTGCTGCTTCTCGTATCGCTTTTAACGATTTTGGTTGTAAGATTTGAAAAGGCATATATTGTTTTTAAAAATCTGTTTAGAAAGAAATCTGCAAAAAGACCGAATCTCATTAAAGAAGAAAAGATCACTGAATCTGATGGAATATTGATTGACGACAATACTTTCAGCAAAATCATTGAAGAAGATGATGTTGTTAAAGCCATTTTTGAACCGGATGATGAGGAGGATATAAAATTAGCACGTGAAGTGCCAAAAACTATTAAAAAATCAGATAATAAAGAAGCTGAAAAAGAACTGGAACTGACGGTTCAGCAAAGAAAGGAGGAAGAGGAAGGTGACGATGACTTTAGCGATGACGGCATGGAGGATTATGACCCTACTCTTGAGCTGTCAGGCTTTAAGTTTCCCACACTCGAACTTCTGGAAGACCACAGCTCGGGCAATGCCGAAGTGAGCAATGAAGAGCTGATTGCAAACAAAAATAAAATTGTGGAAACACTGCGTAATTATAAGATTGAAATCACCAAAATCAGGGCAACCATCGGTTCCACAATCACTCTATATGAAATTATACCTGCGCCCGGCATTCGCATTGCCAAAATTAAAAATCTGGAAGACGACATTGCTCTGAGCCTTGCTGCTCTTGGAATTCGAATCATTGCTCCCATACCGGGAAGGGGCACCATCGGAATTGAAGTTCCCAACCAGAATCCGGAAATTGTCTCCATGCGCTCCATCCTGAGCTCCCGTAAATTTCAGGAAAGTAATGTGGATTTGCCAATTGCGCTTGGGAAAACCATCTCCAACGAAACCTACATGTTCGACCTCACAAAAATGCCGCATATTTTAGTTTCAGGAGCAACCGGGCAGGGGAAGTCCGTGGGAATCAACGTAATCATTGCTTCTCTGCTATATAAAAAACATCCGTCGCAACTAAAGTTCGTGTTTATTGACCCCAAAAAGGTTGAGTTGAATCTTTACTCAACCATTGAAAAACACTATTTGGCAAAACTTCCAAACGAAGACGAACCGGTAATTACCGATATTCAGAAAGTAAAATACACCCTAAATTCGCTGAATATCGAAATGGACAACCGGTATGATTTACTAAAAAAGGCACATGCACGAAATGTGAAAGAATACAACAGGAAATTTTTAAGCCGCCGTCTGAATCCTGAAAAGGGACACCGCTATTTGCCCTATATTGTGGTAGTTATTGATGAATTTGCAGATTTAATCATGACGGCAGGAAAGGAAATTGAACTCCCGATTGCCCGCATTGCCCAACTTGCCAGAGCAGTTGGAATACACATGATTATCGCCACTCAGCGTCCGTCAACAAATATCATTACGGGTGTAATCAAAGCCAATTTCCCGGCGCGGATTGCCTTTAAGGTTGCCTCGATGATTGACTCAAGAACTATTTTAGACACCCCGGGTGCAAATCAGCTTATCGGCAAGGGAGATATGCTTATTTCACAGGGTGGTAATATGACACGGGTACAATGCGCCTTTATTGACACACCGGAGGTGGAAAGGTTGTGTGCATTTATTTCGGAACAACGGTCATATCCAAGCGCCTATCTGCTTCCCGAATACACTGGGGAAGAAGAGCCTGCCCCCGGAGAAGTGGACCTGAGTTCCCGTGATGAACTTTTTGATGACGCCGCCAGGATATTGGTAATGAACCAAATGGGCTCCACTTCCCTCATTCAGCGCCGATTTTCCATTGGCTACAACCGGGCAGGCCGCATCATGGACCAACTGGAAGCAGCAGGAATTGTTGGGCCAAGCGAAGGCAGCAAGCCAAGACAGGTGCTTGTTCAAAACGAATATACTTTGGAACAATTATTGAGTGGGCTGAACTGAAATTTAAAAAAGAATCACCTGAGCAAAAAATCGCTAAGCTTTTTATCCGGTGCTTTCCAAGTTTTACAATTAATTTTTTAAAAAATGAAGTCAATTTTCTTATCCTGTTTACTCCTTGTTTCCCTTGGATTTTCATTTGTCCGGCAAGATGATAAGGCTAAACAGATTCTGGATGAAGTGAGCCAAAAGACACGAGCACATAAATCAATTTCTGCTGATTTTATTTTCTCTATGGAAAATAAAATGATGGCTATTAACGAGAAAAGCGAAGGCTCAATTAAGCTGAAAGGACAGAAATATGTTGTAAATCTTCCGGAAATTGATATAAAAATTTATTCTGACGGAAAAACATTGTGGAATTATATGGGAAACGGAAATCAGGTAACCATTTCCAATATTGAGGATGGCGGAAGCAACCTGATGGATCCTTCAGCTGTTTTCACAATTTATGAACAGGGTTTCCGGTCAAAATTCATAGGCGAAAATAAATCGGCAAGCGGAGTGAATTATGAAATTGAGCTCTACCCGGACAGCAATGAATTTGAAGTAACTAAAATTCAGCTTCTTATCGGAAAAGCAGATAAAATGATCAAATCCGCAAAATTATCCGGTACCGATGGCAATACCTACGGCATCGAAATAAAGAAGATGGAAACAGGCAGCGATCTTCCGGATTCCTTTTTCGTATTCAACCCGGCAGATTATAAAGATGTTGAAATCATTGACTTCAGGTAGGCAGGAAACTTAACACTGCCAGCCGGTAGGAATCCAGTCCAAATCCCATGATGCAACCCCTGCACACCGGACCGATAATTGATTTGTGTCTGAAATCTTCCCTTGACAATGTGTTGGAGATGTGAACTTCAACAACGGGAGCAGTAACCCCTGCAATTGCATCGCGAATGGCGACCGATGTGTGCGTATAAGCTCCGGCATTCACTATTATTCCGTCAGCCGTGAAACCGTATTCTTGAATTTTATCCACCAGTTCTCCTTCAATATTCGTTTGAAAAAAATCAAAATCTATCAGCGGAAAAGTTGCTTTCAACTTTTCCAAATAATCTTCAAATCTTTCATGTCCGTATATGTTTTGTTCTCTTTTCCCTAAAAGATTAAGATTGGGGCCATTGATAATCAGCAATTTCATTTTATTTTGATTTTAATTATATTTATAGTAACTTTATGGGCATTGAACTCATTTTTTGCGAGAAATATATTGTCAAAAGTATTTAAAATGATTGGTTAAAAAAATTCGTGTGAGCTATGAAATGGAGTGAAAGTATAAAAGGTTATGAAGATTATCTGAAGTTGGAAAAGTCGTTGTCACCAAATTCTGTTATAGCCTACATTAATGATGTTAACAAATTTGTCAGATTTCTGGAAGATAACAATTACAAGCATATAACTCCGGCAAAAGTAAAGCTTTCGCATCTGAAAAAATTTGTTGAATGGCTGAATGAGCGGGGAGTAAGTCCGCGCACCCAGGCGCGTTCAATTTCAGGACTAAAATCTTTTTATAAATATATGCTCATTGAAGGGCAGATTACCAATGACCCGACGGCATTGCTTGAATCTCCAAAAATCGGCAGAAAGCTTCCCGATATTTTAACGATAGAAGAGATTGATTTGCTGATTGATGCCATTGACGTTTCTACTCCCGAGGGGCAGCGCAACAAGGCTATGCTGGAAACCCTGTACAGCTGCGGGCTCAGGGTTTCGGAGCTGGTTAATCTAAAAATTACAAATCTGTTTTTTAACGAAGGCTATGTAAAAATTGAAGGAAAAGCCGGAAAAGAGAGACTTGTGCCTATCAGCCGCCGTGCAATAGATGAAATCAATACGTATATGGGAAATTTCCGGAATACACTAAAGATTCAGCCTGAAAGCGAAAATATAGTATTTCTGAACCGGAGAGGAAATAAATTGAGCAGAGTGATGATCTTCACCATCATAAAAAATCTTGCCGAAAAAGTTAATCTGAAAAAGAAAATCAGTCCTCACACTTTCCGGCACTCTTTTGCAACGCATCTAATCAATGGTGGTGCCGACCTGCGTGCTGTTCAGGAAATGCTTGGTCATGAGTCCATCCTGACTACAGAAATTTACATTCATCTAAACCGCGACTATCTCAAAGATACCATCAATCTGTTTCACCCAAGATCATAATCTGATTAACATAAGGCACAGAAAGGGCAGTTCACCTGCCCTTTTTTGTGCCCGATTTCAAATTTTGTTAAGATAACGTTTAATCGGAGGCTAAAACACTGGTAAAACAGGGTGTAAACAAAGTAAACTTTGAAAATATCCTATTTTTGTGAATAGATTTTCGAAATAATTTTAATTATATAAAGTTAATTATTAGGTAGTTATGAAAGATTTAAATTTAGCAAAGTACGGAATTCATAATGTTCAGGAGATTGTTTATAACCCCTCTTATGAACAGCTCTTTGAAGAAGAAATGCGTCCGGGACTTGAAGGTTTTGAGAAGGCTCAGTTGACGGAATTGGGTGCTGTTAATGTGATGACAGGGATATATACCGGGCGATCACCAAAGGATAAATTCATTGTTAAAGATGAAACAACAAAAGATTCTTTCTGGTGGACAACTCCCCACTCCCCAAATGACAACAAACCAACAACTCCTGAAGTATGGGCAGACTTAAAAGCTCTTGTTACCAATCAGTTATCAGGAAAAAGGTTGTTTGTTGTTGACTCTTTTTTAGGTGCAAACGAAAGCTCACGCCTGAAAGTCCGGTTTATCATGGAAGTTGCATGGCAGGCTCATTTCATTAAAAATATGTTTCTCCGCCCAACTGAAGAGGAGCTCAAAAATTTTGGAGAACCGGATTTTGTTGTATTAAACGGCTCAAAAATTACCAACCCAAAATGGAAAGAGCACGGGCTGAATTCTAAAATCTTCACCGTTTTCAATCTGACTGAAAAAATGCAGGTAATTGGTGGTTCATGGTATGGCGGCGAAATGAAAAAAGGAATGTTTGCCATGATGAACTACTATTTGCCACTCAAGGGCATTGCATCAATGCACTGCTCTGCAAACGTTGGAGAAAAAGGTGATGTGGCTATTTTCTTTGGTCTTTCAGGAACAGGAAAAACAACCCTTTCAACCGATCCGAAACGCAAACTCATCGGAGACGACGAACATGGCTGGGACGATGACGGTGTATTTAATTTTGAAGGGGGATGTTATGCCAAAACCATCAATCTGGACCCCGCAGCTGAACCGGATATTTACAATGCCATCAAACGCGATGCACTGCTCGAAAATGTTACGGTTGACGAAAACGGAAAAATTGACTTCAATGATGGCTCTGTGACTCAGAACACCCGTGTTTCCTATCCGATTTATCACATTGAAAATATTGTTAAACCTGTTTCCAAAGCAGGACATGCCCAAAAAGTTATTTTCCTGACTGCTGATGCGTTTGGCGTAATGCCACCGGTTTCCAAGTTAACTCCCGAACAGACCAAATATCATTTTCTTTCAGGATTTACTGCCAAATTGGCAGGAACCGAGCGTGGTGTAACCACTCCTCAGCCCACTTTTTCCGCATGTTTTGGAGCGGCTTTCCTATCACTGCACCCAACCAAATATGGTGAAGAATTAGTGAAAAAAATGGATGAACACGGTGCAGTTGCCTATCTGGTAAATACCGGATGGAACGGAACCGGGAAACGTATTTCCATCAAAGATACACGCGCTATTATTGATGCTGTTCTGGACGGATCAATTGAAAAAGCCGAAACGAAAATGATTCCGATTTTCAACCTTGAAGTACCCACAGCATTGCCAAATGTTGACTCCGGTATTCTCGACCCGCGCGACACCTATGCAAACAGTCAGGAGTGGGAAGAAAAAGCAAGGGATTTGGGTAGCCGTTTCATCAAAAACTTTGAGAAATATACCGATAATGACGAAGGTAAGGCGCTTGTTGCTGCCGGTCCGCAGTTAGACTAAGATATAAATCTTCTTTTTCAGAAAAGCCCTGTCAATTCTGACAAGGCTTTTCTTTTTTACCAAATTGAATTATGAAACAGTTCGGCTATTTGTGCTGTCGGTATTAATCACCTCCGGGAGCTGCAAAATCAAAGCAGCCTGTAATTTCCGAGAGATGTGTACTGAGAACCTGACGGACTCAAAACAGATTGATAGAAAATAAATTCGCTTACTGCTACCGGTTGGCTGAATGAATTCTGAAACTTCTCTATAGTCTCGTAAAAACGAGGTTTGCTTTTCAAAAATTTTATCCTTGCTAAAGTCAGATGTGCATTAAATGGCCGGTTTTCAGGTTCAAAGCCCAGTTTTTTCAACTGCTCTTCAATTTCAGAAGCCAATAATTTCAAAGTTATGCTACTTTTTATTTTCACAAATAAAACCCGTGGCGTCCCTTTATCTTTAAAAAACCCCAACCCCTCAAGCTGAAAGCTGAAACCCGGAAAATTTTCTGCTATCCGGTTCAGTTCATAATCAATTGCCTGCAACTGCCCCGGGAGTGTGTTTCCAATGAATTTCAACGTCAGATGCAGTTTGTCCGGTTCAGTCCAATTCAACGGCTCTTCACAGAGCTCTTCTTTCAAATTTGCCATCGACTGAAGAAACTGGGAGGATGGCTTAATTTTGAAACCAATAAATGTACGAAGCATTCCGGACATAACTCAAATCTTACAGGTAGCCGATTTCAATCAAAGTAACAATCTCCTCAAGCAAGCGGTCTTCTCCGTAGGGGTCATATTCCGTTTTGAGATTATTGCGAAATATCCGGGCAATTCCCTGCCAGAACACAGCGGGAACACTGCCCCTGAAGTCTTTAATCAGCGAATAGGAAGTTTTCAAGGTTTCCCTGTCAATAAGTTTAATTAGAATATATCCCTCACTGATAGTCATTCGTTTAAGGTCATCCTTGTATTCATCCAAAAGCTGTTTTTCCAGATTTTTCATCATTTTGCGCCGGTCGCGGTCGTTGTCGAGAGCAAGATATTCAGGTTCATATTTTCTCAGCAGCTCGCCTGCCAGTTTTGCATATGGATATACCTTTTTTACCTTTAAAATATACCGGTTGTATTTTCTCTCCTGCCGTGGATTTTTAAAATCGTGCTGAGGGATAACCACAATTTCAGGAATTTTTTTGTGAATAATGGTATCACCGTCTTTAATTATTCCCAACATAAAAGACGAATCTGCTTTTTGAGCATTTGCGCAGTGGGCAAGAGCAGAAACAAAAAACAAAACAACTATTCCTATTTGAATTATTCTTCTCATGTGATTAAATTAAACATTTTTAAAGATATCACATGTAGCGTGTTAATATGTCAATCATGCTATTCTCTGATTTTAAAATAAAAATCATTTCCTTATTAAAAAAACGAAGATATCCTTTTTAGATTATTGCTTGTGCAAAGTTTATATCTTTACGGTGGATAAACATGGTTTCTTGAAAAACAGAAAAGTTTTGGTGAAAATATTCAACTTTCACACTATTTATGAAGGAGCAAATCCTTCTATTCTATATAAACGAACAATTTGAAAAATGAAAATCAGCATCAATTCAGAAATTGGCAAACTGGAAGGCGTATTAATTCACACTCCCGGGGCGGAGGTTGAAAGCATGACTCCCGAAACCGTTGAAAGGGCATTATACAGCGACATTCTGAACCTCTCCATTGCTTCTGAGGAGTATGTTCACTTTGCAGATTTATTGCGAAAAATCACTCAGGTTTTTGAAGTCAAGGAGATGTTGGCAGATGTGCTCGAAAAACCGGAAGTAAAACAGAACCTGCTCCATAATATTTGCAAACATGAAGGATTGCCCGGATTAGAATCTAAGCTGGCAGAAAAATCAGCAATGAAGTTGGGCTCCTTTCTCATTGAAGGTATGCTTTTGGAGCGCAACAATCTGACCAGCTATCTGAGCCGGGAAAAATTTTTACTGCGCCCGCTGCATAACCTTTTTTTCACCAGAGATTCAGCCATGGGGATGAATAACAATATGCTTATTGGACGCATGGCCAATCCGGTACGCGAACGGGAAACACTGATAATGGAGGCAATATTTACCCATCATCCATTATTTGAAACCTCCACTCTAATTCCTTCAAAGCCACATTCTTCTCTATCTGCTGATGCAAAAACGACTCTCGAAGGTGGTGACTTTCAGGTCATAAGAGAAGATGTCTTTCTAATTGGGGCAAGTGCGCGCACAAGTGTACAGGGAATCGATTTTATTATTGAACATATGAAGAAAAGAAGCAAAAAACTTCAACATATTATCGTTCAGGAAGTGCCCCATGCTCCTGAGTCCTTTATTCATCTCGATATGGTTTTTACCTGTCTGAACACTGACGCCTGCATGGTTTATGAGCCGATGATTTTTGGAATGAGCGGATACCGGACTATTTCCATTTGCATTGATAACGGCAAAGTGAAAATTAGTGAACAGTCCAACGTCCCTGAGGCGCTGAAGAAGCTTGGTATCCATATGAAGCCCATTGCCTGCGGCGGGAAAAAAGATCTATGGATTCAGGAGCGCGAGCAGTGGCACAGCGGGGCAAACTTTTTAGCGTTTGAGCCGGGAAAAATAGTTGGCTATGAAAGAAATGTCAATACACTGGAAGAGTTGAACAATGATGGTTATGAAATTATTCGGTCAACGGATGTTACGGAAGGCAGAGTGAAAATTGGCGATTATGCGAAATGTGTGGTTACCATACCCGGTTCTGAGCTTGCGCGGGGTGGCGGAGGCGCACGCTGCATGACTATGCCGGTGCGAAGGGCGCCGGTAAACTATTGAAAACCAACAACAGTATTCAAATGCTTTTCTGTACAAATTCTGCCAATTGACCAATTAGCATGAAGAAAAATCCAAAAATGCGGAAACTAAAAATAAATGAATTGGAGCGACTCTCGCTTGAGGAGTATGAAAAGGCTGAAAAAACCTCTATAGTTGTAGTGCTTGACAATATCAGAAGCTGCAACAATACCGGTTCGGTTTTTCGCACCTCCGATGCGCTGCTGATTAAAGAAATTTACCTGTGCGGAATCACTGCTACCCCGCCCAATAAGGAAATTCATAAAACTGCCTTGGATGCAGAAAAGAGCGTTGCATGGGAATACTTTAAGAAAACCGGGGATGCTGTTGAAAAACTGAAAAAAAACGGATACAAAGTTTATGCTGTGGAGCAGGTGGACAAAAGTATTTTGCTGCCCGATTTTCAACCGCCCGAAAACGGAAAAGTCGCCCTCGTGTTCGGAAATGAAGTAAAAGGGGTGCAGCAAAGCGTAATTGACCTGTGCGACGGAGCTGTTGAAATACCGCAATTTGGAACAAAACATTCATTCAATGTGTCAGTTAGTGCCGGAATCGTTTTGTGGGATATTTTTCAAAAATTGAAAAAATAATTATCTTTATTCCTGAACTAATACCGACAGTACTTTCGTGACAGACCAGTGAAGTTGGTCTAAACGACCGTTGCATCGGCATTATTCCATAAATTGGTGGTCTTTTTCATAAATACATTTGGTATAAACAGGAAAAAATATGAACATCCCCAAAACAGTTCCGGAAGAATTTCTCTGTTTTATCTGGGAAAACCGCTTGTTTTCCACAGATAAACTGAAAACAATTGACAATGAGTCTATTGAAGTCGTCCATGCCGGCAGACGAAATTCCCACTCAGGGCCCGATTTCTTTAATGCTAAGATAAAAATTGGAGAAACTCTCTGGGCTGGAAATATTGAGATTCATAAAAAAGCATCAGACTGGGAGAGGCATAACCATTCGGGTGATAGAGCCTATGAGAATGTTATCCTGCATGTTGTGGAACAGGCAGACAGGCAAATTCGACGCGAAAACGGGACAAAAATTGCCACCCTGGAAATGAAGTGGCCTGAGCAACTTTCAAAAAATTACCAGAAACTGCTTGATGCAAAAACCTGGATTGCCTGTCAGGAGCAGTTTCACCTTGTTAACCCGACCATGCTTCAATTGGGATTTCACCGGCTCATGGTTGAGCGTCTGGAAGAAAAAACCGACGAAATTATCGGGATACTTGAGAAAAATCAGCAAAACTGGAATGAAACCTTTTACCAGATACTGGCGCGAATGTTTGGATTTAAGGTGAATGCAATCCCTTTCGAACTTTTAGCAAAGGCAATACCCTTAAAAATATTAGGGAAGCACAAAAATAGCCTTCACCAATTGGAATCACTGCTGTTTGGCTCTTCAGGTCTTTTAAGTGAGGAGCTTTTTGGTGATTCATACTTTACCGGTTTACGTAATGAATTTGATTTTTTACAAAAAAAGTATAAACTAAATATCGTAGAACCCCACCTATGGAAACACATGAGAATGAGGCCGGGAAATTTTCCGGCAATTCGCATTTCACAATTTGCTGCACTCATTTACCGATCAAGCAGCCTGTTTTCAAAGATTCTTAAAACTGAGTCTGTTGAAGAGATAAGAAATCTATTCAATGTGAAAGCTTCTGAATATTGGGACTCCCATTACCGTTTCAATAAGCCTTCCGCTAAAGTTTATCCGAAAAGGTTAGGCGTGAGTGCCATCAATACACTTATCATCAATGTTGTTGTGCCTTTTCTGTTTGTTTATGGAGAAAATCAGAATCAACACTACCTCAAAGACCGGGCACTTGATTTTCTGGAAAAGCTGCCACCGGAAAACAATTCGATTACCGATAAATGGAAAAAACTTGGCGTTGAACCAAAATCTGCTTTTGACAGTCAGGCACTGCTTCAATTAAAAACCCGACATTGCGCCCAAAAACGGTGCTTAAACTGCCCGGTGGGAGTAAAACTGGTTAAAAGGATTGAATAAAAGTCTAAAAGTGCAATTTTAGCTGCTTATTTACCAACTTGAATGAGAGTCGGTGGTATTTTGTAACTCCAAACTCAGCAATCGCTTCGCGGTGCTTTTTCGTGGGATAACCTTTATTCTGTTTCCAGCTATACATGGGGAATTCATGGTGAATTTTTTCCATATACTCATCCCGCCAGGTTTTTGCCAGTACTGAAGCAGCCGCTATTGCATAAAAACGTGCATCGCCTTTCACAAAACAGGTGAACGGAATGTTGTTTTGGGGGCGAAAACGGTTGCCGTCAATAAGTAAATGCCCGGGTTTCACCTTTAGCTGTTTCACCGCACGGTTCATAGCCAGAAATGAAGCATTCAGGATATTTACCTCATCAATTTCAGTATTTGAAACCATTTCAACAGCCCAAGCCAAAGCCTCTTTTTCGATTATCGGCCTCAAATATTCCCGCTGCTTTCCGGTGAGCTGTTTGGAATCGTTCAGCTCTCCGCACTCAAATCCGGGCGGCAAAATAACCGCTGCTGCAACAACCGGCCCGGCAAGGCAACCGCGTCCGGCTTCGTCGCAGCCGGCTTCAAGCTTATCTTTATTGTAACTGGATAGAAGCACTGGAGTTGTCTGTTTATTGTTTTTAAACAATTACAAATTAATTATCCATTGAATTGATTTTTTTCAAATCTGCACTCCTGTGGTTCCTCCGTTTTTTAGAGATATGTCATGTGGTTTGTTGTTCTTCCATTCTCCTGAAGTAAAATCAGGGATATTAATAGGAGTTGACCTGTTTGCAACGGACCATTCGCTCAATGGACCTATTACGCTCCATGCTGCGGCATCGTACACATCCATGTCAACAGGCAGTCCATTTCTCAGACAATCAATTAAGCGCCAATCCATTAAAAAATCCATACCACCATGTCCGCCAATTTTTTTCGCCATTTCGCCCAGTTTTTGAACTATGGGTGGGGTAAATTCTTTTTCTAACTTTTTGAATTCTTCCTCTGATATCCAGCCCTTATGTCCGGTAGCAATGCGGGGTGGAAGCGGATATTTCTGGGCGGTTGCCTTGGTTCCACTAACCAAATGAATCCTGGAATAAGGTCTGGGGGTGGTAACATCATGCTGAATCATAATCGTTTGCCCGGAAACTGTCTTAATTGTAGTGGTGTTCATATTTCCACGGAACGGCGCATCCACAAACTGTTGGAAGTAGTCTTCTGATTCGGTCAGTTTCTTAGCTATATTATTCATTAAAAAATCATCCGTTGAGGTAGATACAAGATAATCCATCTGATTCCCCCTGTTAATGTTCATTATTTGAGCAACGGGACCAAGTCCGTGAGTCGGATAAAGGCATCCGTTCCGGGTCATATTTTCCTTTAAGCGCCAACTTCGGTTAGGTTTACCTCTAAAAAATAAGCTTTCACCGATATCATGAATATAGGCACCTTCGCAATGGATAATGTCTCCAAAGAAACCGTTTCTAGCCAGGTTTAAAGTGAGCAGCTCAAAAAAGTCATAGCAACAGTTTTCCAGTATAACGCAATGTTTTTTTGTTCTTTCGGAAGTTTGCACAAGTTTCCAGCAATCTTCAACAGTAGTGGCGGCAGGTATTTCCGTAGCTACATGTTTGCCGTGTTCCATGGCATAAATAGCGATGGGTGCATGCAATGGCCATGGTGTGGCGATATAGATCAGGTCAAGGTCATCCCGCCGGCACATCTCCATCCAGGATTCCTCATCGCCTGAAAAAACAACAGGCGAATGTCCCGGTGTTTTTATTCTTTGTTTGGCTGCTTCGGCCTGCTCGGGGACAACATCACACAAGCCATTTATTTTTACTCCTTCGATATAACTAAGTCTGGAGACTGCAGCCGAACCCCTGCCGCCTAAACCAACAAAGCCTACCCGTACGGTGTCCAACTTTGGAGCAGCATACCCCGACATGTTAAAAAGTTGAGAATAACTTTTTTCAGATTCCTTTTTAATATGGTCTAATGTGCTAGATTTTGATTCCTCGCCAGCTAAGTGCGTGCCTTTTAAATTACATCCTCCCAGGAGACCTATACTGGTCAAACCTGTCAGTCTTAAAAAATCTCTGCGATTACTTTTCATGTTTTATTTTTTAATAGTTTTTTTCTGCAAAAATGATTTGTGCCTGATTGCCAAAAAGATTATTCAGGGAACTGAATTCTTTTTTATACTTTTCAACTTCTTTTACAGTGAGTTTTCTTCCTGAAATGCTTACAGGACCCACAAAAGTTATTTCAGATTCACTAATTCCAGCTGCCAGCGAAATATCTCCCCATTTCAGAATACCCGGCAAATGAATAGCCATGGAAAAATTGTTGGCATCTCCCGATTCATCAAAAAGATAGCTTAACGGAGCATCTCTCAGAATAAGCTTGCTTGCTTTCGTCTCCAATGCTGATAAAAACAGAGCAGCTACTGATGCTTCTTTGGCTGCATCAATCGTTATACGCTTCATTTTATGGGAATGAAGGAGCCATTCTGCAACAATATTCAATTGGTTAACCCATATCCCAGGAGTTGTTTTACCCAGCCAAAGAGCCGAACGGGCCAAGGTGTGAAAGTCAGACAGGGTGCCATCAATTCGTTTTGCATTGGCTGAACTATTTTCACCCGTCCCCCACAGGTCAACAATACAAACGCTCTTCCTTTCTGTCAGAGCCTTATTAATCAGGTTTTCCGGAATATTGTTTTTCCCTTCCGGATTGGAAAAAATAACACACTCCACACTTTCTCTGTTAGCGACATGTAACAACACTGGAATCAGGTCTCCGCAAGTAGTTTCAATAACCACCCGTTCCCAATCCGTTGTGCCAGTATATAAATGGATTTCTTTTATGGTGTTAGCAGCCGCTGGGATTTTTAATAATTCCTTCAGTTCTTCTTTTTTATCCTTGCTGTTGATATTTTTATTTGACAACATCGTTTTTCGGAGAGAAGCCCCCTGACTTGTGCAAAATTGAGGTGTACTGATTACACCCAAGTTTCGTTCTCCTTTCGGAAACACCATTAGGTCACTTTCCGTCAAAAGCGTAAAGGGTTTTTCCTTTTTGGGAGTACCATCTCCTTTGTTCTTCAGATGCAAATCAAACCAGCCAAGCATGGCTTCCCTTATCTCCGGAAAATAGCCATGTGGTGTATCAAAAACTTGATGCGAAAATTTTTCTTCCGCATCATAATAGCCATAAATTGGTTTTGCCCGTTCAAAACTTTTCAACATTTCAGCGGGGAGAAAAGCTTTATTGGAGTCTTTGGCACCATTGCACAATTTCAAGGCTCTTGGCGCAATCAGACCTAAAACGGCAGCTTCTTCGGTAAAGGTTAATCCATCGATTAATGTTTCGCAGATGCAGTTGCTGTTCAAGACATATGACTGGAATGTGCCCACACTTACCACTGGAACTGCCGCTTTTATCCGCTCATCCATCGCGGCAAGCCACATGGTTTGGTTACCTCCGCCGCTTGCCCCGGTAGCCCCAATTTTTTCCGGATCGATAAACGGCAGCGAACAAAGCAAATCTACAGCTCTTATATTGTCCGTAATCTGCATTCCCATTAACGATTCGCCAATGTTCATGAGGGATGAGCCGAGGTTTGCACCGTGGTACTCAAACTCCCCATGGGCTGTTGTTCGTTCTCCTGCACCCCATGGGT
Organism: Mariniphaga sp.; assembly: GCA_040772505.1. Taxonomy (GTDB): domain Bacteria; phylum Bacteroidota; class Bacteroidia; order Bacteroidales; family Prolixibacteraceae; genus Mariniphaga. The sequence continues at coordinate 180,723 of JAXGYA010000006.1, forward strand.
CTATATGAAGTGAAACATAGCCATTTAGTGCTAAAGAGTGTCCGATTGCCTGATACACATCATACATTTTGCCATTGCTCGAATGCCCCATCATGGTGACTACTCCGGGGAAAGGGCCTTCCCCTTCAGGGATATACAAGTTGGCTGTTGCATAAACTTCCGGTCGGGTTTGAAAATAAATGTTTTTAACAGTCAATCCTGGCAAAACATGCGATCTGGTTTCATGATAATCCAATGGAAGATCAGGAAAAAAATCAACTCCTATTTTTTCAATAATTGTGGACTTCAATTCCTCCCTGTAGCTTATCCAGCTTTTTTTGCTTCCCGGTATTTGTAGAGTACTAAAAGCCTTAGCTGCTTCCAGTTCCAACGAAAGACCAATCAAATCCGCTGGTTCACCTTCAAAAACCTTAGGAAGCGATGTCTGACCCCACAATAGGGAGATGTTGCCCTGAATAAATAATGCCATTAGTAGAATGAAATATTTCATTTTGAACATACCATTGATTTTAAGTAAGTTGACTATTTAATCTGTTGAAACTGGTTTTACTACAATTACACATTGATAATCTGATAGTTAAACTAAATAAATGTTTAATTAGTTACTGTGATTAATCTAATATGCTGAATGTTAATGTCTTTGCAAAGATATAAAATAGAATCATTGTATTCACAAAAAACTTAGATTTTAATGGGGTATCCGGTCATATAGCGTGTGTCTGTTCTTAAAACAGATTTAACTGGAATATGAGTGTAAAAGTATAGCTGTCAAAAATCTTTTATGTTGAGAATAATTCATCAAATAAATTCATTTGTTTTACTTTATTTTTGTTTAAATTATAATTACTTATGAACAATTCTTTTCCAATTTGATTTCCACTTTTATCCACATTTCTCATCCCATAAGTTAAATTCCATTGGGTTATATTAGCAAAAGAATAAAGTTCTTTTATATAATCACTATCATCGTACGTTATAAGCCATTTGTGATTAGATTTTTTTAAAGTATCTGCTAATCTCTTGTGATCAAAGACTTTATGTAAGTTCCCGTTCTTACCATATAATGCAGATTTTGTTGCAGAATAATATGGAGGATCAAGGAAAATAAACACACTATCACCTTCCTTTTCAATTACCTTTTGATAATCTTGATTTGTTATTAATGCATTATTAAGGATAGTTGAAAGCAGTACAACTCTTTCAATACTTGATCTGGTAAATCTCTTTTCATAAGCTGCTTTTGAAAAACCTCCACTCTCACTTGTTCCAGAGAAAGTAATTCGGTTAAAAATAAAAAAAGCTGCAGCTTTTTTTAATGGATCAAAGTTTTCAATATTTTCAATCAAATATCTATGTAAATCTCTTCCATTTTTAAAATTATTTTTCCAAAAATAAATTTGCTTAATTAGCTCTTCAACATTATTTTGGGTATGTTCCCAAAAATAAAACAAATTAGAATATAGGTCATTAATCCAGAATTTCTTATTTGGAAATTTTTGCTTAACATATATAAAAACAGATCCTCCGCCAAGGAAAGGTTCTCTATACTCTTTAAAGTCAGGGATTATTGGTGCAATTGTCTTTATTGCTCTGCTTTTTCCACCAGGATATCTTAATGGGCTTTTTATCATTATTCTGCACTTTCTATTTGAACCAAAAAATTATTTGTTTTTGCTTCCAAAAACAGTTTATTGATTGTTTCAATTTGTTTTTTTGAAAATTTCTGAGATGTGACAAAGCTATTAAACTTACTTTCACTATCAGTAGATAGTATTCTTCCTTTAATTTTTGTTGAAGTTAACTTTAAAACAGGAATAGAATGAACAGGAAAATTATTTACAGTTACAGTTTGTAAATTTGTGTAAAGAATCATTTTAAGCAAACCATCTTTAATATCTCCATTACTTGGTAAATAAGAGTTTCTGGAATGCTTACCCTCAATTAAATACAGTTTGTTTTTCTCAACTTTGATTTCATCAGTTACAAAATAGTATTCGCCACCCAGATAATTTTCTATAGTAATAGAAGCTTTAGTTAATGTGGATAATGCCTCTTTAGGTTGGACTGTTTGTATTTCTCTGTTTTGTGCTTCTTTTGCTTTTTCCCGTGAAGTTTCCATGAAATTTTTCACACCTTTATTAAATTGGTTTGCAAAATTATCAATCCCTTTTTCTGAGTGGAATTCAACTCCAAGTCTATATTCAATTTGTTTATACGTTGATTTTACTTTTTGAATTAACTTTGGGAATGAGACTTCTATTTCTTTTAGATTCCAGTGTAAAGCAGAACTGTGGAAAGCTTTAATTTCTTCAATTTTTTGCACAACTTGTAAATTATCATAGGACTGTTTGGTTATTTTGTTTTTTCTTCTTTTGTTTTTTTGTGCATTTTCATAATAAGTGAAAATTACAAAAATATCCAACAAACTCATTAATGATACTGTGTCCCATTGTATAAAATCTCTGTCTCCTTCTTTTCCTTCATCTTTTATTATTGGTATAACTGTTATTTTTTTTGAATTACCGAGCGTATTGTAAACTCTTTCATATGGGTATGAGCGAGTTCTTTTGGGTGATACCCATTTCGATAAACCAAAAGAAAAGTCTTCATCTTTAATTATGCAGCTTGAAGGTAAAGTGTTTATGTCAAATTCACTAAACTCAAATACTTGTAACTTACTTAACAATATACTTTTATATTCAATTCCG
>JAXGYA010000007.1:0-175288 GCA_040772505.1 Mariniphaga sp.
CTCTAACTTCTTTCCTCTCTCTCCCCTTTGGAAAGATGTCCGCAGGACAGAGGGGCTTCTTCTTCATTTCTTATCCGACGTTGTCAGGAGCTTAGCACGCTGACAAGTCTGCTGTCGTTGCTACATCCGTAAACCTGTCAGCGTCGCCAGACCTGACAGCGTTAACCCCCGACTTTCTGTTTGCCGGAAATAAATCCCCCTGAATCCCCCTTCGCCAAGGAGGACGAGCGCTGATGAAGCCTAAAAAGTTGAAAGAATCTTACGCCCCTTCAGGGCTTTAGAAACAAGCACGCATTATAACATAGGGCGTTGCCCTATGCTAATGGCTCTGAGCCCTTTAGTCTCAAAAATAGCAGAAATTTACCTCAATAATTATTTGGTATCCTGCTGTCGTTGTTGCGAATTTACAAATTTACAATGTTGAACTAACAGTCATGTGTCTGCTTTGTGACAACAATCACTTTCGCAGAACATCATCCTCTGTTTTAATCTTTCGTGTCCGTTTCTTAATTTCTGAAAAAAATGCCATTTTTGCACTGAAATTACAGATTTGACAAGCAAGGCATTTAAACTCATGCTCGAAAACAGGATCATCCGGATATTATTTATTGCATTAACAGGATTAGCCATTGCGGCTTATATCTCAGGGCTGTCTATTGATGTGACACGCGATGCAGGGAAATATGCCACGGTGTCAAAAGAGATATTTCATAACAAAAACTATATTAATATCACCGTCCACGGTGAACCCTATGACCAGAAACCGCCCATGCTGTTCTGGTTGGGGGCATTGGGCTTCTCCATTGGCAAAATCTCCAATTTCTGGTTTAAGTTTCCGGTTTTTCTGCTCACTCTCTTTGGTTTTTATTCTGCATACGGTTTGGGAAGGAGTCTTTACAACCGGCGTGTAGGGCTGCTAACAGCCTTTATGTTAGCCTTTTCGCTCATCAGTACGCTCTACAGTATGGATATTCATGCCGATACCCCAATGCAGGCTTTTATCGCTTTTGCATTGTGGCAGTTTGCTGAGTTCATCCAAACGAAAAAAGACAAACACTGGATTCTGGGCTTTGCCGGCGTCGGGTTTGCCATGCTGAGCAAAGGACCTGTGGGCGCTGTCATTCCAGCCCTTGCCGTTGCGGGGCACATCCTGATGAAAAAAGATTTTCGCCTATTGCTCAACTACCGCTGGTATCTGGGAATCCTGCTCTCGTTTGTTATTTTAAGCCCGGCTTTGGCAGGCCTTTATAATCAGTTTGGCAGGGATGGTCTCATTTTCTTTTTTTGGGACAACAATGTGGGCAGATTCACCGGTTCTTATATTCAGGCAACAAATGACCCTCTCTTTTATGTGCACAGTCTGATATATCTTTTCCTTCCATGGTGTCTGCTGTTTTTTGTGTCAGCATTCATGGAGTTTAAAACGCTGATCCGCAACAAATTCAAATCACCCGAGTATTTCACATTCACCGGAATCTGGATTTTTTTCTTTATTCTGAATGCATCCAAAAATCAGTTGCCCAATTACATTTTCGGAATCATGCCGCTGATTGCCGTACTCACTGCAAAATGGACCGATATTGCACTCACTCAGAAACAAAAACTCCTGAAAGTTTACTACTCAATCCAAAACATTATTACGGCAATCCTTTGGCTTGCCATCGGCTTTATTGCTTTTTATCTTTTCCCAGTTTCCGGATGGCAAATGATTGTCATTTCCCTCTTCGGAATTGGGAGCACAATTTACATTTTCACCAACTGCAAAAGTTATATTCCAAAGTTGATTTTACCCTCTGCCATAGCTTTCATTTCCCTGGCATGGCAGCTGAATAATGATGTTTTTCCCTATATTTTCAGCCATCAGGCGCCGCCAAAGGCAGCCCGGTATTTCACAGAAAATGCAAAACCGGGGGAAACCCTTTTCAATTACAATTATTCGCAATATGAACTGTTTTTTTACAGTGAGCCACAGGCAAAGCAACTCTCAAGCGATGAGGAGATGAAATCGGTTGCCGGAAATTCGGGAAACTGGATTTTTACCGATTCGGAAGGTTTTGAAAAAATTGCTGAATTGAATCTGAAAACAGATACCATTATTGAATATCGCCATCTGTATTTGAACAAGGGCATTGAGTTTATCCCTCCAAAAAACCGGAAAAATGTGCTCTATCCCATGTATTTGATTAAATACTGACCCATGCAAAGTGTGCAAAAAAAACATATCCTGATATTCATTCCCATTCTGTTTCTCATCTATTCTGCACCAAGTGCGCTGGATTATGTTTTCCATTATCCCGACGAAAAATATTATACCGATGCCGTTTTGCAAATGATGGATAACAAAGACTATTTTACACCATACAGTGCCGGCGGTTCCTACAGGTTTTTGAAACCTATCGTAACCTACTGGCTGATCATTTTCAGCTATAAACTATTTGGTGTAAGCGTTTTTTCATCCCGCCTTTTTTTCTGGTTAGCCGGAGCTGGCTTGGTTAGCATAACTTTTTTTATGGCAAAATCCATTACAAATAACCGGAAAACCGCTTTTGTTGCCGGATTTATTACAGCGGCAAACCCGCTGGTGCTGATGGGGTCTGCCCGCTCAATCCCGGATATTTTGCTGGTTTTGTTCCTGACTGTCAGCGCATGGGGTTTTCTGGAACTGATGCGCAGGGAAAATCCCGAAAAAAAGTTTTTCTGGATGGCTTATCTTGGAGCCGCCATTGCATTTGAAACCAAAGGTTTGCCGGCAGCCGCTTTTACAGGGATTAGTTTTCTCTATTTGCTGCTCAATCCGTGGCAGCGAAAAACGATAAAGCAAATCACAGAGCCCCTTTCGCTGATTACTGCCATTATCATAGCTTTTGGCTGGTTTGTCATCATGTATTATCAGCATGGCACCGAATACCTCAGCTCCTTTTTTGCCGACCAGGTGGGCGACCGGATTTCAACCAAATCCCTGACCGCCGTTAAAAATTTATTTTTGGGTTTTGCCAGTCTCCTGGTTTTTTCCATTCCGTGGACTGTTCTTGCTTTTTCTAAACCAAAGTCTCTGAAAAAATACTTTTCTGCCTCCGGAAATAAGACAAAGGCAACTATGGGTTTTATTGCAGTTTGGGTAATCATGGCAATTTTAATGTCAGCCGCCGTTTTCAAGTTTTATGAACGCTACATGCTCCCGGTCATTCCACTTTTTTCAATTGCCCTGGCTGTGATTCTGGAACGAACACCAAGCCGTTTCACCCGGTTTTTCATGCACCTGTTTGCCGGAACGGTTCTGCTTGTTCTATTTATAAACACACTTTATGCGCTGTTCATTTTGCCCGATAAAATTTTGATTACAGGTACTGTAGCCGGAATTGTCATATTTATTCTTTTAAAATTAATCAGATTTAAAAAAATCGCGGACGAAATCATTCTGGCGAACTTTATTTTATTGCTCTATTTCAGCGTGCATATTTTGCTCTATCCGCTGCTGATGCCCAATCCGGGCAGGCAGCTTGTGGATAACATAAGAGCAGAACAGACAACGGGATCAGAAACCATCTATGTTTACGGAAATATCCGTACTGCGTCAAATATCCGAATCCACAGCCATCACAAAATGAATGTGGTGAGCATGGATACAATTTACACGCTCCCGGACGTAGAGCATCATCTGGTGGTTTTTAGTCCGAAAGAGCAACCGTTTCTTGATTTGGATGATTATTTAGTTTCACCTGGCTCAGAAGAGTGGAAGCGTTTACCCGCTGAAAGGTTCCCCGGCTTATTGCAACCGGCAGTGAAAAAAATTAAAGATAGCGGAACAAAATACTATATTGCAAAACCAAAATAGAGCGGCATGTATAATCTGAATAAAAAACACTGGTACTTAATCGGGGCGTGGTTTGTGATTAGCCTGCTGCAGGCTGTTTTCACCGGACTGCATTCCGATGAATCCTATTACTGGATGTATTCACAGAACCTTGCCTGGGGCTATTTTGACCATCCACCAATGATCGCTTTTCTGATTCGCCCGGGATACCTACTTTTCTCAGGCGAAACGGGAGTGCGGCTTTTCATTGTGCTACTATCAACTGCAACCTTTGCGCTCATTGTCAACGAGCTTAACGAAAAGAAAGATATCCCTTTTCTGATTCTTTTTATACTCTCTTTTCCACTGATTCACACCCATATAGCGGGGTTCCTGGCAATTCCCGATGTGCCGCTTCTCTTTTTCACTCTCTGTTTTTTAATTCTTTACCGTAAGTTTCTGGAGAAGCCGTCTCTCATCATTTCTGCATTGCTTGCCGTTTCCACTGCTGCCATGATCTACAGTAAGTATCATGCTTTTCTGGTGATTGGCTTCACTGTGTTTTCAAATCTGAAACTGATGCGCAATAAATATTTCTGGCTTACTGTGGCTTTCACGATAATTTTACTCGTTCCACATGCATGGTGGCAATTTGACAATGAATTTCCCACGTTCAAATACCATCTGGTGGATCGTGCCAAGCCATTCCGGATGAAACACATTGTCAACAACCTGCTGAGTCAGTATGCCATGGCGGGGCCGCTAACCGGAGTTTTGGTCTTTTGGGCACTGGCACGTTTCAAAATAAAGAGCGATTTTGACCGGGCGCTGATTTTCAATATTCTCGGCTTTTACATTGTGCTTTTTTTAGTGAGTTTCAAGAACCGCATTGAAGCGCACTGGTCGGCTGCGGCAATTCCCATGCTGATGTTTGCTATTTATCCGATTATCAAGGGAGATTCCAAAGTTAAACTCTGGTTTAAAAGGTTGGCTGTTCCGACAGTCGTACTGATGTTTCTGTTCAGGCTCTATCTTGCGCTAGATGTTATTCCAAATGTCGGACACTCCAAAATTGCTTTCTACAACCGAAATGTACATGCGCAGGAGATTAAAGAGTTGGCGAATGGTAAAAAAGTGGGGTTTTTTAACAATTATGCAGCCATCAGTAACTATATTTTCTATTCGGGCGATTCGGCTGTGCTACTATCCACACCCGATTACCGGTTCAACCAGTTCGATCTGTGGGATGAAGAGAAGTATGCTGAAGGTGAGCCGGTTTTTGCCATAAAATCCAAAGACCTGAATCCTCCCAATCTGGGCATAATGGCAACCGGACAATATAGGGGATATTTGATAATTGAAAAATTTCAGTCGCTGAAAGGTATTGAGATTGAAATAGTGAAAGCTGAAAAAACCGGTGATTTTTATCAGTTTGAAGTAAAACTGCAAAACAATTCATCGCGAACCGTATCAATGGCGCACGTTTCAAAACCGGTGCTGGCTGTTATGCAAAATAAGATAGAACTCAGGTCAACTCCCCTTGCCGGTGTTTCCGGCAATCCGGCTCTCAATCCCGGCGACACACTGCTGCTTAACATAAACATTCCTATCCGTAAAGTGGACACCAAATATCCGCTGGTTTTTTATACACGCACAAAGGAAAAATATCGCGGAGAGGTTGCAAGTTTGCAAATGCGCAAATTCGCTTCTCAGGTTGGTGCAAATTTATAATTGGGAAACAAATTATTTAATTGACAATTTCATCCAATTAAAATTAAAAGTTTTCAAAGGTATTGGATGTAACTCCCTCATTTTAATTATGCTTGTTTGTGAAGCATTTCTACATGGTCGTTTCATAATGATTGCGCCGCTGTTATCCCGGACAAAGGGCTACTTTTGTGCCCAAATTAAAAAAAACAGTAAAATGCAAACGTGGTTTGAATGTAAAGTGAAATATACCAAAACTCTGGAAAGCGGAAGAGAACAAAACGTAACCGAGAATTATCTTCTGGACGCCGTTTCGTTTACCGATGCCGAAGCCCGGATTACCCGCCAGATGCGGGAAATGGTCAAAGGGGAATTCAGCATAACCGACATTAAAAAATCAAGAATTGCAGAAACTTTTCCCTATGAAAAGGGAGAGTGGTGGTTCAGGGCAACTATCAATCTGGTAACCATTGACGAAGAGGCAGGAAAAGAGAAGAAAATCCGCTCAAACTACCTGGTTATGGCTGACGATATTCAGGAGGCACTGACACGCCTTGATGAAAGTCTCTCATTTCTGGTAGTTCCTTATGTAGTTTCCTCATTGGCTGTAAGCACTATTGTGGATGTTTTTCCATATAATCCGGCTGATTCGCTAATTCCCGAAGGATATAAACCTGTGGAGTAAAAACCAACTTTGCTCATTCTCAAATATCTATCAACATTTTCAGCGAAATATTGTTAAGCTAACATAGAATCCAATTTTATTTTTAAAGAAAATGAATCCATTAGTTAGCCTCAATAAAATGGGTCAAAGTATTTGGTTAGATTTTTTTGACCGTGAAATCATGAATAGCGGAGAATTGCAAAAGTTAATAGATAACGACAAACTTGCCGGTATCACCAGCAATCCTTCAATTTTTGAAAAAGCAATTTTAAGTGGTTCAGATTATGATGAAGACATAAAGGCGTTAGCCAGAGAAAATTCCAATGCTGAAACCATATTTTTTAAGCTTGCAATTCAGGACATCCGGCGTGCTGCAGATTTTTTAAAACCTGTTTACGAAGCTGCATCCGGCAATGACGGTTTTGTTAGTATTGAAGTGTCCCCTTTTTTGGCAAATGATGAAGAGGAAACTGTGAAACAGGCAGTTGAGCTATGGGGAAAAGTCAATCGCGATAATGTGATGATTAAAATTCCGGCTACGAAAGAGGGGGTTCAGGCAATCAAAAGAGCTACAGCCGAAGGTATCAATGTGAATGTTACTTTGCTGTTTGGGCTTGAGCGATACAGAGAGGTTTTGAATGCCTATCTGAGCGGTTTGGAAGATCGGTTGAAAGCAGGTAAACCGATTAATAAAATCCGTTCGGTTGCCAGCTTTTTCCTGAGCCGGATTGATGTTCTGTTAGATCCTCTACTGATAAAACAGGGATTGAATAGTCTGGCAGGTGAAATAGCCGTTGCCAGCGCAAAAACTGCTTATCAGATATATCTCGAGCTTTTTGGAACTGACAGATATAAAAAGCTGGAAGAGAAAGGTGCAACCCCGCAGAAATTGCTATGGGCAAGCACAGGAACCAAAAATCCTGCTTACAGTGATGTGAAATATGTGGAGCCATTGATCGGGCATAACACTATCAATACGCTACCACTGAAAACGATTGATGCTTTTCGGGATCATGGCAGAGCGGAGCTCACCATTCAAAAAGACCTGAACAAAGCAGCTGAGAGCCTGAAACTATTAGAAGAAAAGGGGTTTAACCTTAATGCAATCAGTGAACAGCTGGAGACAGAGGGTGTTGAGAAATTCAACAAATCGTTCACAGCTTTACTAAATGCAATTAAAGAAAAGGCAGCATTGGCACAAAATGACACAAAAGAGCTATAACCCTAATAGTAAACTTATTACATTAATAATTTAAAAATATCAGAGACATGAGTGAAAAGAGTTTATATCCCGCTTATACCAACGAAAGAAAAAATAAAAGAAATAAACTTGCCCCTAAGCAAGCTGAGGCATGGGAAAACTTCAGCAAAACAGTTTTTCAGGCAGGGGCGCTTGATGAAAAGACCAAGCAGCTGATTGCGGTTGCCGTTGCACACGTAACGCAATGCCCTTATTGCATCAGAGGTCATGTTCCTCTGGCATTGAAAAAAGGGGCAACACAGGAAGAGATCATGGAAGCCATTTGGGTGGCAGCTGAGATGAGAGCCGGTGGTGCATCTGCTCATTCGATGATTGCAATTGACGCGATGGATGAGTAATGCCAAATTAAAGTGCTCGCGAATCTGCAAATTCAAACAAGCCTCAACAAATTAGCGAAAGCTAATCAATAGCAGGCGTAATCACAATTTTGCTGAATTCTACCGCCCCGTGGTCGCCTTGCAACATAATGGGTCCGGGAGCTCCTTCCCTACTATCCAATGAGCCGCCGGTTATTCCGGGAATGGGCCGGTTGGAAATAATTTCAACACCGTTGTGCACAATGGTTACGTGCCGCCCAACAAGCGTAATTTCAAAGGTTTGCCATTCGCCGGCTTTTTTAGTAACATTCACCGCAGGCTCAACAAAACCGTAAACTCCGCCGGTAATCATACTTCCGATATCCAGCCCGTAGCTGTCTTCAATCTGCACTTCGTAGCGCCCGCGAAGATAAACTCCGCTGTTGCTCCCTTCGGGATACCTGAACTCCATGCTGAGTTTAAAATCATTGAACTTCTCTTTGGTAACCAGATTTCCTCCGGCTTCGGGATTGACAAGCACGCCCTTTTCCATGCGGAATTTGTTGTTTGCCGGAATAATCCAGCGCGACATATTATCATCTAACAGATTTTTCGGATTTCCCCACACCGGTGGTTTTTCCCTCTTCAAATCCGGAGCGCGAACACCTGTCCACTGAAGCTTATGTCCGTCAAGAATTTTATAACCGCTCAGCTTATTATCCTTCAATGAAAACTCAAAATAGATATCATCAACATTCATCCACTGCGGCGGAATGGTAAAATGATATTTTCCCTCCTTCGGGGAATAATGAACCTGTGAAATGGGACGTGCGCTTCCTTCATAACCAACATAAGAGCCCACAAAGGTTGAAAACCCTGAGAGTTTTACCTCTAACCATCCGGGGAAACCCTCAGAATCCATCAATCCGTGGCGGAATAAACCGAGCTCTTTCATCGCATTGTCTTCTATGGCAAAGGTCAAATCCCAGCGGCCAATCACTTCCGAACCCTCAACCGGAGATTGTGCAGAAGCATATCCTTGTGCAAACAATGCAAACACAAGCAGTAAAAAGATATTTTTCATTTTCTTCATGTGATTAAAATTTTATTAATGATTTTTTATACGTCAAAATTAACAGTGTCCTGACAAAAATAAATAAAAACCTGCACAAACACCCCTTCTACTTCAGGCTGATTCGGTACGCTCTACATAGAGCTGAGCAGCGCTCACTCTAATAACGGTTACTTTCTCATCCTTGGCAATAAAGCCACCTTCGGTAACTGCATCATAGACTTCGCCATCAATCAACACCTTACCCCCGGGCCGCAAAACTGTCTGTGCAATACCGGTTTTTCCTTTCAATGCAAGAAATGAAGATTCCACATTCAGATAGCCCTCATCCACATTCTGAACCGTTTTCAGCGCCAGATTTCTAAAAGGACCTGAACGGGCTGAAAAAAGTTTATTCCCAAGATAAAGTGAGAGAACAAATCCGCCAAAAATTCCAAGGGTAACCGTCATCAGCGCAACTCCGAGTTTTTGAGCATTTACCGGTGCAAAGTCAAAAATAACATTCTCTATCAGGCTCAGAACCAGACCAGTGAAAGCCAGAATAATTCCCAATATTCCGGTGATTCCAAAACCCGGAATGAGAAATATTTCCACTGCAATCAGAATTAATCCAGTAAAAAACAGCAGAATCTCCCAGTGCTCAGCCATACCTTCCAGATACAACGGTGCAAAATAGAGCACTGCCGCCAAAATGGCAACAAACAGCGGAAATCCTACACCCGGTGTTTGCATCTCAAAATAAATTCCCCCGATAATTGCCATGATGAGCAGTCCGGAGATAACCGGATGCACCAGAAACCCGATAATCCGCTCAATAAATGATGGCTGATACTCCTCAATCCGGTATTCTTCAATCCCCAACAGCCGGATGACTTCCGGAACTGTTTCGGCAATTCCCTCGCAAAAGCCATGTTCGATAGCTTCAACAGGAGTGAAGGTGAGCACTTTGCCGGTGTCGATTATTCCTTCTATAGATACTGCCGGGTCAACCATTGCCTCTGCAATTTTGGGATTTCGCCGCCATTGCATAATAGTATCATTGCCCGAAATAACCGTTTTTTTCCCTTTTGCTTCAGCCGTGGCGCGCATGGTTGAACGCATATAGCTCTGGTATTTGTCGGGCATGGCATCGCCCGTTTGGCTTACCACTGTTGCTGCACCGATGCTTCCGCTCGGGCGCATATAAATGCTGTCGCAAGCAATGGAAATCAGCGCTCCAGCTGAGGCGGCATTGTTGTCAATAAACACATAAACCGGGATGGAACTTTGCAAAATTTTGGTTCTTATAGAATCTGCATCAAGCACTGTTCCACCATAAGTATTCATGTGAATCAGAAATATATCGGCATTCAGTGAGTCAGCGGCAGCAAATGCTTGTTGCGTCTGCCGCCAGGTTGCGCGGGTAATGTCCTCTTTAATATTAAACTTATAGATAAGTTTTTCATTTTTCTCCTCGGCTGAAGATAGAAAAACCGGCAACAGAAGAAGCAAAAACAGAGAATTCAACTTTTTCATAATTAAAATCCTTTTATTTCCAACCATAAACAAACCCCTTACTCCACTTCCCGAAATTACAAATAAATTCGGCACATTGTTTTTCGCTAACGAAGAAAAGTCCTAATTCACCGTTTTTACTACCTTTACCATGTTTTTTAACACAACAAAAATGAATCTGGATTCTTTAACTGCCATTTCGCCGATTGACGGAAGGTATCGAAACAAAGTAGAAAACCTTTGGCAATATTTCAGTGAATACGCCCTGATAAAATACCGGGTTTTTGTGGAAACCGAATATTTCGTGGCGCTGTGTGAACTTCCTCTTCCACAGCTCAGTGAAGTGACTGAAGCTCAAATAGAACAGCTGCGAGAAATTCATAAAGATTTTTCTGAAGAGAGCGCTCTTCGGGTAAAAGAGATTGAGCGCACAACCAATCACGATGTTAAAGCTGTGGAATATTTCCTGAAAGAAAAGTTTGACGCCATCGGATTAGGCAAGTTCAAAGAGTTCATCCATTTTGGGCTCACCTCACAGGATGCCAACAATACCGCCTTGCCGCTGTCGATTCATCACGCCTTAAATGAAGAGTATTATCCTCTGATTCAGCAACTGACAGACAAGCTCGAAGAGCTGGCCGGTCAGTGGCAGGAGATACCCATGCTGGCAAAAACTCACGGACAGCCTGCATCACCCACCAAATTGGGTAAGGAAATGCGGGTTTTCACCGAGCGAATTCAGGTTCAGCTGGAACAGCTGCGCGCTATCCCCTGCTTTGCAAAGTTTGGTGGTGCCACAGGAAATTTCAATGCCCACAAGGTTGCCTATCCCGATGTGGACTGGCAACAGTTTGCAAATGATTTCTGCAAGAAAAAACTGGGGCTGGAACGTTCGCAATACACCACACAAATAGCTCATTATGACAACTATGCCGCAATTTTTGACGCTATGAAACGCATTAACAATATCGTTTTAGACCTTAACCGCGACATGTGGAGCTATATTTCCATGAATTATTTCAGGCAGAAAATTAAAAAGGGCGAAGTGGGTTCATCCACCATGCCGCACAAAGTGAACCCTATCGATTTTGAAAATTCCGAGGGCAACATTGGCATAGCCAATGCCGGTTTTGAGCAACTTTCGTCCAAGCTGCCGGTTTCACGGTTGCAGCGCGACCTGACTGATTCAACGGTTACACGGTTTATCGGAGTTCCATTCGGACACAGTGTTGTTGCGCTGAAAGCAACGCTGCAAGGACTTCGAAAACTACTGCTGAACCGGCAGGTAATAGATAAGGATCTGAATGAAAACTGGACAGTAGTGTCTGAAGCGATACAAACCATTCTGAGAAGAGAGTTTTTTCCAAATCCTTATGAAGCACTGAAAGATTTAACTCGCAAAAATGAAGTGATTAACAAACAGATAATTCACCAATTTATTGATCAACTGAACATTAGTGAAAAGGTGAAAAAGGAGCTAAAAGAAATAACGCCACATAATTACACAGGGATTTTTTAGCCGGCATTTTACCTGAAAATCCCATTTTAATAATGTTATTGAATAGATTGCATGAAAGGTTTTCTCCAAATATTAAAAAGATTCATCCCCCCCTATAAGTGGAAGCTCGCATGGAATGTTTTATTTAACTTTCTGAGTGCCATTTTTGGTGCATTTTCCTTTTTACTCCTCATTCCGTCGTTGCAGATACTGTTCGGAACTCAGGAGCTCACTTTAGTTAAACCTGAACTAAGCTACAGTATTTCAGCCATTTCCGAATATGTCAATTATCTTATCAGTCTGGTGATTGTGCAATATAGCCACGAAAAAGCGCTGATATTTATCGGAATTTTTATCATTATCACCGTATTCCTCAAGACCGGCTTTTACTACCTTGCAAATTACATGATTGTGTTCATTCGCAACGGAGTTGTTCGCGATATCCGTTCCATCGTTTACAGAAAAGTTCTGAAATTGCAGCTTGGTTTCTTTTCTGACGAACGCAAAGGAGACATTATGGCACGCATGACCGGAGATGTCACCGAAGTGGAAAACTCAATCATGAACTCACTGGATATGATGATCAAAAACCCGATTCTCATTCTGATATCAATCATCGTTATGGTTTACATGAGTTGGAGTCTGACACTTTTTATTCTGTTTATGTTTCCCATTGCCGGTACAATTATCGGTTATATTGGCAAAAGCCTGAAAAAAGAGAGCCGGAAGGGACAAAAAAAAATGGGTGAAATTCTTTCAGTCATTGAAGAAGACCTGTCGGGTTTACGAATTATCAAGGCGTTCAATGCTGAAGACAAGGCTATCGAACGTTTTGAAAATGAAAACACAAGCTACTTTCGTATTATGAACCAGCTGATGTGGCGCAGGTTTCTCGCCCACCCTGTGAGCGAATTTTTAGGAACCGTCGTTATAATTATTGTTCTATGGTATGGCGGACAGTTAATTCTCAAACAGCAAAGCTCGCTTGACGCTGCGGCATTTATCGGTTATCTGGTTTTTTTCTACAACATAATAAATCCGGCAAAGGCTTTCTCCACAGCGCTATACAGCATTGAAAAAGGACTGGCTTCCATGGAGCGAATCGATAAAATTCTGCAAACTAAAGAGACGATTACAGATAAACCCAATGCGATTGCCATTGATGATTTCCACTCAACAATCGTTTATGAAAATGTCTCATTTGCCTACAATACTGCTCCTGTTCTAAAAAATATCAACCTTAAAATTGAAAAGGGACAAACCATTGCTTTAGTTGGTCAGTCGGGAAGCGGAAAAACCACCTTAGCCGATTTGCTGCCCCGTTTCTATGACGTTTCAAAGGGCAGAATTATGGTTGACGGAAAAGATTTGCGCGACCTGCAACTGAAAAGTCTGCGTAATATCATCGGCTATGTCAATCAGGAACCCATTCTGTTCAACGACTCTTTCCACAACAATATCGCCTTCGGAATGGATAACGTACCGGAAGAAGAGGTAATCCGGGCGGCAAAAATAGCCAATGCCCATGAGTTTATCATGGCAACCGAGCAAGGATATCAAACCAGCATCGGCGACCGTGGCGATAAACTCTCCGGCGGGCAGAAACAACGGCTTTCCATTGCAAGGGCAGTGCTGAAAAATCCGCCAATTCTCATTTTAGACGAAGCAACATCATCATTGGACACCGAATCTGAGCGACTCGTGCAGGATGCGCTGGTCAAACTGACGAAAAACCGCACATCTTTAGTGATTGCGCACCGTTTGTCAACAATAAAAAATGCCGACTTCATCATTGTTTTGCACAAAGGCAAAATTATCGAACGGGGAACCCACAAAGAACTTCTTGAAGCAGGCGGGCGATACCGGAAATTGCACGATATGCAGATGTTCTGAATAACTTTTTAACCTAAAAGTAATGCTAAAAAAAATATATAGCCTGTTTTTTAAACATTCGCTGACGCTTCACATTTTGATTCTTGTTTTAGCCCTTTCCACTCTATCCTGCAATCCACAAAAGCGAAAAAAGGAATCCTATGGAAAACAGGTGTTAACAGTCAGTATTTTACCGGAAAAAACTTTTGTGGAAAAAATTGCCGGAGATGATTTCAAAATCAATCTTCTGCTGCCGCCCGGAGAAAGCCCCGTAACATTTACGCTCCTGCCCTCACAACTGGTTGACATTACAAAGTCAGTCCTCTGGCTGAAGATGGGGCATGTGGCATTTGAATATTCGTGGGATGAAAAAATCCGTGAGATCAACAAAAAAATGAAAGTTGTGAATCTGTCGGAAGAACTGGAACTAATCCACGCAAAAGTCTTTGAATCAGAGAAACAGGGCTTGTCTGCCGGAATTAATCCACACACGTGGATGTCGCCCATGCTCGTAAAAAAAATGGCGGGGCGGATTGCTGATGAGCTCTCTCTGATCAATCCTGAAAGAAAAGAATTTTATCACAATAACTACCTGACATTTGCCCGTGAAATTGACGAACTGGATAAAAAAGTGAGAACTTTGCTTGAGCCATACCGGGGGCGTTCATTCATTATGTTTCATCCCAGCCTTGCCTACTTTGCCCGCGACTACGGATTAACTGAGCACTCGCTTGAACCGGGAGGGAAAGAGCCCACGCCGCAACGGATGCGCCAGCTGATAGAACTTGCAAAAAGAGAGTCAATCCCGGTAATCTACATTCAGAGCGACCTTGACCGCGAACAGGCGCGCGTGTTTGCCGAAGAGATTAATGGCAAAATTGAAGAGATGTGGCCGCTCAATCCCGATTGGGAGGCAAACCTTATGAATATTACCAAACAGCTAATCAACAACTTTTAGCACCTAAAAAAGGGCTGCAACAATTTGTTGCAACCCTCGATTTGTCTGTCTTTTCTCTGCACGGGAGGAGAGACTCGAACTCCCGACACCTGGTTTTGGAGACCAGTGCTCTGCCAACTGAGCTACACCCGTGTCTATTTTGCGGGTGCAAAGATAACAATTCGTTCAGTATTTACGAAAACTTTCAGTTTAAAAATACAATTTCCGGCAAATGTTAGGAAAACTGTTTTATCAAAAAAGATTACCAAATCTGCTCAATCAAATTGCATGTCCGGAATATGAATGAATCAGCTCAGCCTCACCAGCCAGACTCAATGGTTTGTAAACCATTGCCACATGATGAGAAGTCCCCATCCCGTTTTTCATCATTCCGATATAATCCACCAGACAGTTGAATCCTGTTAGAAAGCGCTCATCACAAAGCATATCTTCAAAGGATACAATCCGGAATCCCAATTCAAAATTTGCACGAATTACGGTAGAGTTGGAACTCAGGCTGAACAAGGTGGCAAAAGGGAATTTTTCCTGGCTGAGATTAAAAATCTTCAGTTTAATATCTTTGGAAATGCCGATTCCTCTGAACTCTTCTTTAACTATCAATCCGGAATTTGCAACATATTGCCGGTGTTCCCAAACTTCAATATAGGAAAAGCCCAGCCAGTCATTATGTCCAGGAGTGACGGCAATAACAGCCAGTCCGTTTCTCATCTTCTCATTAATATAACTTGCAGACCGCTGAGGCACATCAACACCGCGTTTTTGTGCCGACTCATTTATCGAATTAACAATCGCTTCGGAAAATTTATAATCTTCTACAGAAGCAATTTTGACAATATATGGAATTTGATATTTCAAGGTGTTTTAAAATAAAAGGGTGAAAAATGAATTTTTATTGAAAAGTAAAAAAGGTCATTTAAGAAATGACCTTGATTTGCAAACGCACAAAGTAAGCATCTGCAAATCAGGCTCTGAAGCGCCTGAAAAACCGCCTGAGGAAATTAACCCGGCAGAGGTGTCCATTAACACGAACTACATGAATTCCAGTAAAAATGGCGATATGGGTTAAGAAACTTTTCATTGTCAATTTCAATTAATTATAAAAACAAACTGATTTTCGATGCAAGTTTATAACTTTTCTATGAATAAACATACATTTCTGCAATAAAAAGACATTTTTGCCTTTAAATATTTAACAAAGAAGAAAGAAATGAAAATTTAGTGATAAAAAAAGTGTCCGGATAACTCAGGACTAAGTGTCCGAAATCGCAGGAATAGGTAGGCTTTAATCCCTAACTCCGCTCCGTTAGGTAGTCTATTTCCAATTTCTTAAAAAGGTCCTTAGTCTTTTTGGTTGTTTCAGTAGTGTACCATTGGCCGTTGATATTGATCTTTGAAATGGATTTGGAGATTTCTACAATGTCCTTGGGCGAGTAGTTATTCAATTTCTTTGCCTCCCTCAGCTTCCGGTACAGTTTGTAATAAGCGATCATGGCCAGGAAATTGGCCATGAGCCATCCCTCGAGCACCATCCTGTTCTGCATGTACATCCGGTCGGCCTTCATGAAGTTCTTGTAGGAGTCGAACATCACTTCTATCTCGTTGCGTTGCTTGTACTTTTCGTACAGTTCCTGAGGCTCGACATCCGTGTTGCTTGTCAGGGTGAGTGTGCCGAAGGTGTGCAGTTTCTTATCGAAACCCTTCTTCGTGTATTTTTCCGGGAAGGTTCCCATCCGTAGGATATAGTCCCGCTCCTCTTCCGTACGTAGCTTCTCGTCCAGGTACGTGACGAACTTCTGTCCTTCCTTCAGGTAGGAGTAGTACCAGATCACCCGGTTCTCGTGGATGAAGAACTGCAGTCCTTTCTTGAACCCCGGCTGCTCCAGCGGGGTGAAATCAATCAGGGTGTTGTTCCGGTAAAGCGGGATGATGTATTTTAACTTATTGTCGTTCAAGGTTTTTATGTTCGACTTGCTGTAGAACCCCTTGTCAGCGATGAAAATCACTTTGTCGGTCTTCATCTCCTCCATGCAAAGTTTCATGGAACTCACATCGGTGATGTTCCCGTTGATCAGGCGGTAATAGACCGGCTGTTTCAATTCGGAGGCGAACATG
The DNA here is from genome assembly GCA_040772505.1 of Mariniphaga sp. GTDB lineage: Bacteria > Bacteroidota > Bacteroidia > Bacteroidales > Prolixibacteraceae > Mariniphaga. The sequence goes on from JAXGYA010000007.1 coordinate 16,728, forward strand.
TACATCAGCCTGACCTGTTCGTCGTAGTTCCGGGCGGGATTGTAACCGGGGGCATTTATGTCCAGCAGGTTAGAAGTGGTGGTGACGTGCGTCGAGTCTATCATCACGTATTCATCGAGCGTGCCTCTCCCCCCACCCGCGAGGCGGGTTTTCATCCAGTCTAGGATCAGTTGCCGGTTCTCACCGACATACCTTAGCGTGGCGGTTATCGTCTTGTCCGTCAGGGCACCCTTGTGCCAGTGGAGCGAACAGTAGTCGTGGTGGTGCAGGCGCTGCATCCGTTTTATGGGTGCCTGGTGCGCGAAGCGCATCATGGCCACGGTGAGAAGGACTTCCAGTTCCCCCGGGTCGAAAACGGACGACAATCCCTTGATCTCCTCCTCCAGGAGCTCGCTGAACAGGCCGAACACCCCGAACATCTTGATGTCGACTTTCGAGGGGTCGACGCTTCGCTTCGCCTGCTGTTTCAACATGTTTTTCTCAGAGGGCACGAAACCCTCTTCACGCGTTATTTTACCAAGCAGCCCGACGGTGACCTTGTCGGTACGTTTTTTCTGCTTGTTATAGCGGTATTCTACCTGGTATTTGTAGAAATGCCCGCCTACTTTCTTGATTTCTGTTCTCGGCTCCTTGAATTCTTGAACCCATTCCGGTAAATACATAAGCAACATAATTAGGTAGCTCAAAAATAGTAATAAAAAAGTGATATACAAGCGTGGATAACACTTTTTTTGAAAATAAGCGGGGAATTAGGCGGAGTTAGGGATTAAATCAAAATCAGTCATTGCGGCAGCAATAATCCACGGAACGCTGAATGGAACGGCAGGAATTTCAATACTCGTAATTTCAGGCGGTAACGATCTGACCACAGGACTGACAGGATTAGCCGGCTTCACTGCACTGATAATTTCTTTATTAATCCTCTATTTATACGACAGCAAATTGACTAAAGAAAAAATAATCACCAGTAAAATGGCAAATTGGCTGTAAATAAGCTTATTAACAAATGTTTACTCACCTGTTGAATATATTTTCATTCAAAATTCAAAATTATGTTTTCGAGAAAAATTGTTTTTATCACCTTTTTCATTCTTATCAGCAGCATTACAAGCTGCTCTTCCACAATGCAATCTGAAAACAATCCAAAAATTGTGGCGCATCGTGGAAAAGCCTGCGGCTATCCTGAAAGTTCGCTAAGCGGTTTCAAACAGGTTTTGAGAAACGGGGTGGATTACATTGAAATTGATGTCCGCACCACTTCAGACGGAATCCTTGTGATTTTACACGACGGGAGACTGAACCGCACAACCAGGTCAAAAGGACAAATCAAAGATTTATCATTCCGTGAATTGCAGCAGGTAACTTTGAAAAGAAAATTTCGCGGAAACAAAAATGAAAAAATACCAACACTGGAACAAGTTTGCAAACTGATATCAGCGCATAATCACTCCAATAACAAACCGGTAAATCTCTATGTGGACTGCAAAGATGCAGATCCGGTCAAGCTGATTAATATTTTAGAAAAATATGACTTGAAAAATGAAGCAGTTTTTTACGGAAGCGACTCCTATCTTAAAAAACTGAGAGAAGTTATGCCCAATTCCCGGATAATACCCGCGCTGAAGAGTATGGATGAACTGGAGAAAAAACTGGAAGACCTCTCCCCTTACGGATTCGACACAAAATGGAAAATATTGAACGGGCTGACCGTAAAACAGATTCACGCAAAAAACGTAAAAATTTATACTGACCTGCTATTCATCAATGATCGCCGGAGCAATTACAAAAAAGCGCAAAAATGGGGAGTTGATGCAATTCAGACCGACAGAATGAAAAAGGCTAAGAAAGCTTTTCGCTAAAAAGCTTATAACGAAAAATCTCCGATTAAAAAGGGACAGGCAAGCCAAAAATTCACGCGATGCGAATTACAATGAATCGCCAAAATCCTCTTTAAATTTGGCTACGAGCTTTTCTGTCCAGTCCCCTTTAGCTTTCAGGCGACCCATGAAGAAACGCAGCATCGGTGGTTCTTCTACCCATTCAAGTCCACCCACCAGATGACGGTTTTCAAAGAGCCATTTCACCCGGTCAATCATGAATTTTGTTTGCGAAAGGGTGAACACACGGCGTGGGAAAGCGAGCCTGAGCAATTCAACATCGGCTAAAATATCATTTCCGTTTTCATCACGGACACTGGAAATACTGCCACGCTCCATGCCGCGAACTCCCGAAATGATAAACAGAGCAGAAGCTAAAGCGCCTGCCGGATAGTCATTTTGCGGAACATGGGGTAAAAAGCCTTTGGCATCCAAGTGGACTCCAAGTGCTCCCGGAGGTGTAATAACCGGTATTCCGGCTGAATCAAGCTGATTTACAGCATAGGCAATAAAGGCGGGCGACTGACTGATTACCGTTTCATCGCAGGTTTCGTTGATACCAACAGCCATCGCTTCAATCTCCCTGACGGACATACCGCCATAGGTCAAAAATCCTTCATACAAAACAAGCAGATTACGCATTTTCAGATAATACTCTTTACTATCGGTTACAATGCCGCCTCCGCGTGTTGAGCTAACTTTGCGACTGGAAAAATAGATTAAATCGGCATAACTGCACATTTCCCGAAGAATATCTTTTATTTCGGTATTTTTGAATTCCTCCTCGCGATGCTTTATGAAATAGGCATTTTCGCCAATCAAACTGGCATCCAGTACCATCATGGTATCGTTTTCCTGACAGATTTTTTTAACGTCGCGCATATTCTGCATTGAAAAAGGCTGACCGCCAATCAGATTAGTTGAAGCTTCCATGCGTACAAAGGCTACGCGCTCCTTCCCATACTCCTTAAAAACCGCTTTCAGCTTTTCAATATCAATATTTCCCTTGAAGGGTTTATCACTTTTAATTTCCAGAGCATCTTCACCATAAATTTCCAGAACTTTGCCGCCATTCAATTCCATATGCTCTTTGGTTGTGGTAAAATGGTAGTTCATCGGAATAACATCCCCTTTTTTGATAAAAGCCTGAGAAACAATATTCTCAGCTGCACGACCTTGATGAGCAGGCAAAACATAATGCTTCCCAAACACATCACGCAGTGCTTTTTCCATGCGATAAAAACTTTGTGAACCGGCATAGGCATCATCTGCCTGCATCATAGAGGCTACCTGGTTATCACTCATGGCATTCGTTCCGGAATCAGTAAGCATATCCAAAAAAACATCTTTTGTGTTCAGCAGGAAAGTGTTAAATCCAGCCTCTTCCATCGCTGCTTTGCGCTCATCAATTGGTTTAAGAAAAAGCTTTTGAACAATACGCACCTTGTGTAGTTCCACGGGAATTTGCTCGCCACTGTAAAATTTAATGGCGTTATTCTGTTCTGTCATATTTATGTAATTTGAAAATTAGATGATTAAAAAGTGTCAAAAATAGCTCTTCAATTTGGAATTTGCTGTAATTAAAAAATTTGTTTTCAACTTTAGATGATAATTTATGATAATTATAAACAATAGAACAAAAGAACAACACTTTAACGCTCCAAAAGCTGACATTTTATCAGCTTCACATCAAAATCACTTTTATTCATTATTTTTGCCCTGTATTAAGAAAAAGGAAACATGTCGCAAAAACCATCCATACCGAAAGGAACCCGGGATTTTCTGCCTGCGGAAGTGGTGAAGAGAAACTATATTTTCGACACGATTAAAGAGGTGTTTAAACGCTATGGTTTTCAACCCATTGAAACGCCGGCAATGGAAAACCTCTCCACTTTGATGGGAAAATACGGAGAAGAAGGGGACAGGCTGCTTTTCAAAATTCTCAATTCAGGTGATTTTATTTCGAAAGTTGAGGATGAAATGCTCATGGGAAGAGATTCAGGAAAAATCACTTCAAAAATTTCTGAAAAGGGATTGCGATACGACTTGACAGTTCCTTTTGCACGGTTTGTGGCACAATACCGCAACGATGTTGTTTTTCCTTTCCGGCGATATCAGATTCAGCCGGTCTGGCGCGCTGACCGTCCGCAAAAAGGGCGCTACCGCGAATTTTTTCAATGTGATGCCGACATGATCGGGAGCGACAGCTTGCTGAATGAAGCCGAGCTGGTCCAGATTATAGATGATGTTTTCACAAAACTGAAAATTAATGTGGTCGTAAAACTGAACAACCGGAAAATCCTGGCAGGTATTTCGGAGATTATCGGTGAAAAGGAGCTGCTGACAGAAATTACAACAGCCATTGACAAGCTGGAGAAAATTGGCTATGAAAAAGTGATTCAGGAGCTGACGGAAAAGGGCGTATCGGGGGAAGCCATTCAAAAGCTGCAGCCTATTCTTGCGTTAACCGGCAGCACTTCCGAAAAAATCAACCGGCTAAAAACCATTCTTTCCTCTTCGGAAACAGGAATGAAAGGAGTTGATGAAATGGAAACACTTTTTGGTTATCTCAGTCAAATGGAGCTGGAAAGCTGCACTGAACTTGACCTGACTCTCGCCCGCGGACTGAACTACTATACGGGGACAATCATCGAGGTGAAAACTACCGATATGGAAATGGGAAGTATTTGCGGCGGCGGACGCTACGACAATCTTACAGGTATTTTCGGATTGCCCGATATTTCGGGTGTCGGAATCTCCTTTGGCGCTGAACGTATTTTTGATGTTCTGGAATATTTAAAACTTTTTCCACAGGAGTCACCGGACACAACGCGTCTTTTCTTTGTCAATTTCGGCAAATCGGAAGAAGCCTACTGTTTGAAAGCACTGGCAAAATTGCGCAAAGCAGGCATCAATTCTGAAATTTATCCCGAAAGCGCCAAAATGAAGAAACAGCTAAATTATGCCAACAGGAAAGAAATTCCTTTTGTTGTTTTAGCGGGTGATAGGGAAATGCAGGAAGAAAAATTCACCCTGAAAGATATGAAAACGGGCGAACAGCGAAAAGTTACCCTTGAAGAACTTATAAATACTGTCGCCCGTTTCTGATTTTACCCCCGGAAGCTCATCTAACAGGAGTTGCAAACTACTTACTATAAGGTTAACAGATATTTATCAATGTTTTCCGCAAACATTTTTTTCGTATCTTCTTTTGTGCGTGCAATACCCGACATCATCACCGGCTGACCTTTTACCGGAATGTATAAAAATGCAGGTATTCCGCGAATACCAAAAACTGAAGCCAGTTCACGCTCTTTTTCGGTATCAATTTTATACACGTATATTTTGCCGGCGTAATCATTGGAAATTTCCTCCAAAATGGGTGAAGCAATTTTGCATGGACCGCACCAGTCGGCATAAAAGTCAATCAGCGCCGGCTTATCCCCTTTATAAACCCACTCCTGCGGAGTATTTTCATAGTCCCACACTTTTTGCAAAAAAACAGATTTTGTCAGATTAATTGAACCGCCTGCAGCATCCATACTCTCCGATACAGCATGAGCAGTACTTTCTGCCTGAGTCAATGGTTGCTGAGCCTGAACTTCATCATTGTTTTGGGCATTTTTGCTCTGGTTTGAAGCACAACTGACAGAGAATGCAACTATCATCAAAATAAATAGATATGTCTTTTTCATCCAATTAAAATTAAAAGTTTTCAAAGGTATTGGATGTAACTCCCTCATTTTAATTATGCTTGTTTGTGAAGCATTTCTACATGGTCGTTTCATAATCGAAATTTTAATGTTTCAAAATTAATATTAAAATGCAAAGTAAAGAACTTTTTTCAATATATAGACCTATTTAGATATATGCATTTATACTTTTCACAATTGTTATGCCATTTGGTTTAATGAACATTTTGTCAGTTTTAAACTTTTTTGAAAAAATTGTTCGCCCGACGCAACCTTTCTTCATTTTTTTCATCTATCCTATGTTATTTAAAAAGGAGAAAAAATTATGAAAAAAAATGTTCTAATTATTCTATTAATTTTAGTTTTCGGTTTTACCGGTTGTATGAAAGATGACGACGGGTATTCACTTGGAAAATTCTGGGTTGGCTTTGGGATGATTGAACAGGTAAGTTCAGACCCCATAAGCTATGTTATTCACATGGACAACGGACAAAGGCTTTTTCCAGTTGTGTCGGGCTATCAGCTGCCATGGTATTATCACGGAACCAACGACCCAAAATCGAGACTGAAAACCGGCGACCGTATTTTATTGAATTATACAATTTTGGGTGAAATATCGGAAAGCAGTGCAATAAAAAAGGATTTTAACATCAAGATAAATGAGGTAAAAAAAATCTTACTGAAAGATATTCTTGACATTACCGAGGAAAACCGGGACAGCATTGGGAACGACCCGATAATTGTTAAAGAAATCTGGCAAACTGACAGTTTGCTGAATTTTGAGATAAAATACTGGGGGCGCTATGAAATCCATTATATCAATCTGGTTAAAAATCCTGGAGAATTAACCGAAGAGGATATGCCCATTGAGCTGGAGCTTCGCCACAATGCCAACGGCGACCAAAGGGATATACCTTTTGCCTCTTTCGTTTCGTTCAGACTGAATGAAATTCAGATTCAACTAAAGGGGCTGGACTCAGTTCAATAGGAAAGTTGTCAGCAAAACTATGATGGGAAAACCCTTTGAATATAAAGGTGTATATCACTACAACAAAAACAATTAAACAGTTTAAAGATTAAGTTGGGCAAAGCCGCTCTAAACCTCAAGGGGTTTTTTGAGCGGCTTTTATTTTTATTTTCGTATGGGAATTTACCGTGAAATTCTGTGTTCATCCAATTTGCTGAATCACCCTTTCGAGCCTGCGGGCAACTTCGGCAGCCACCTCCTGAACAACCGGGCTTTTAACTGCAAGCATTGAAGCGACCGAATCAACTGCTGCAACTTCCACATCGCCGTTTTCATGTTCCTGAACTGCCACACTGCATGGAAGCATCACCCCAATATTTTTTTCACTGTCAACTGCCTGTTTTGCATAAACCGGATTACAGGCACACAAAATCTTATATTTCCTAAAATCAATCCCAAGTTTCATTTTGAATGTGCCCTGCATATCCACTTCGGCCGGAACGCCAAAGCCTTCCTTACCCAATTCGTTTTTGACCGTCTCAATGACTTCTTCAAAACTTTTATCTTTTATTGTCGTATTGAAATGATAACTCATATAAATTATTTTTAAAAAATTTGAACCATAGAGTAAGAACAAATATTATACTATTCCGTTCAGTCCTTTTCAAAATAAAATATGAGTCCGCACTGAAAAAAATCATACAAGCTGGAAAATCGAGGACCTTATCAAGTCAAAGAGAAATACTTGCTGAAAGCGCGATTGAAATGCATGGTTCATAATTCTCTCAGAAAGGTTATAGCTTTTCACGCCCCTCAGCCGATCGGTAATAATCAGCAACCAGTAATAATTTAGGCGTTGCCTCTGATAATGCCTCAGCTTTTCATCTTTTTTATAAATAGCTCTTTCTATATCGGTGACAACATTTTCAGATATCCCAAGATTGTTGGAACGCTCCCAAATGGAACTCTTCAGCTCTGTGTGATGAATAACCAAAAGAGACTCGACTCCTTCAGGTAAATTTTCTGATGAGAGCGAGTGTCTGAAAAACGAGGTATTTTTTTTGCCTTTCACATTCTGACGAATGAGATTTGCAAGTTGTGCAGCTACTGATACACTATTTTCGATCTGTACAGGATTTTGTTCAGAAAAAAGAAATTTCACAAAAAGTTTCAAGGATGATGTGCTTTCAAAAAGGGATTTAGTCAATTCTATTATTTCCTTTCGTAATTTAATTTTTGAAACCTCTTCTTCATCAGGTTCCCTGGCATTTAACGGATTGAGTCTTGTAAGTTCAATTCCCAGACTGTTTTTACTTTTAAGTGTTAAAATAAAGTCGGGAGATTCCGAAGGAATTATTTTCCCTTTGGGAAAATCGGGATAACAATCCTTAAAATATTGTATTAACAAAACCTCCAACTGTTTTTTGTCGGGTTGCATAACCTTTAATTTTTTCGGAATTTATAAAGAAAATTTCACAGGTTTCAAATCTATTCATTAGAAAACTTCTGCAACGTTTTGCGATATTTGGAAAAAACCACTGCGCGGGATAAAAAACCGAGATACTTACCATCTTCAATAACCGCAAGGTTATACCTGCCGGAAGTTTCAAATTTTTCAGCCACTTTTTCCATGCTATCCTCGGGCGATATGAACCATTCGGGCATATACATCAAATCTTTCACCATCACTTTGTCATAAAGTTCATGTTTGAAAATCTGCGAACGCACATCGGAAAGCTTCACCATCCCTTTCAGAATTCCATTTTCGTCCACAACAGGATAGAGATTGCGGTGGGATACGGAAATTGCCTTCACCAGATCGCCAAGTGAGGCATCGGGAGACAAAATTTCAAAATCAGTTTCCACAAGCTGCCGGACGTTCATCATTCGCAGGACGGTTTGGTCTTTATGATGTGTCAGCAAATAGCCGTCATGTGCCAATCGCCTGGCATACAGCGAATAGGATTCAAAGTTTATAATTGTAAGGTATGCTGTTGTGGACGAAATAATTAACGGAACAATCAATTCATAACCCCTTGTCATTTCTGCTGTCAGAAAAATAGCAGTTAACGGGGCATGCATCACGGCAGCCATCATCCCTGCCATGCCGGTCAATACAAAAAGATCTTCATGCAATCCAAAATTTCCAAATGTATTCATAAATGTTGCAAAGAAAACTCCGGCAACAGCGCCCATAAACAAAGTGGGTGCAAAAATTCCACCCACACCCCCGGCGCCCATGGTGGATGCCATTGCAATCACCTTTAAAAACAAAAGTAAGCCAAGGAACAGCAGCAGCAGATAGGGATTCTCGCGCCACTTAAAAAAGAGCGAATGGTGTAATAAATCTGTACCGTGCCCTTTAAAAATCATGGCTATCTCGCGATACCCCTCACCCCAAAGCGATGGAAACAGGAGCACCATCGCTCCCATTATTAAACCGCCAATCGCTATTTTGACAACCCAGGAATTTATGGCTTTGAATTTTTCTTCAACATAAATTGACATACGTGTAAAATAAATTGCCAGCAGTCCTGTGAATACTCCCAACAAGATATATTGCCAAAATGTGTTGCCTTCAAAAGAGTGCACTTGTGTGAAATGCAAAAGCACATCTTCTCCCATAAAAAAGTAAGAAATTAAGGTTGCAGTGACGGTTGATATAAGCAGCGGGATGAGATAAACCATGGAAAGGTCCAGCATAAGCACTTCAAGCGTAAAAACAATGCCTGCAATGGGTGCATTAAAAATTCCCGCTATTGCGCCTGCCGCTCCGCAGCCGAGCATCAGATTAATAAAATTATCGTTCAACCGAAACAGCCTTGCCAGATTTGAACCGATTGAAGCTCCGGTAAGTACAATGGGTGCTTCTGCCCCCACAGAACCACCAAAACCAATTGTGAGCGAACTGGCAACCATTGACGACCACGTATTGTGCGTTTTGAGCCTGCTGTTTTTTTGGGAAATTGAATGAAGTATTTTAGAAACGCCATGCCCAATATTATCCTTTACTACATACCGGACAAACAGTACGGTTACGAATATGCCAATTAACGGATAAATAAGGTAAGTATAGCCGGCGAAATCTGCTCCGGACCAACCGACAAGCTTAACTGCAACAAAATGTACCAGGCTCTTCAGAATTAATGCCGCCAAACCGCTTGCTATACCCACAATTAAACTCAGCAAATATAAAAACTGGCGATCCGGGAGACGGTCAATCCGCCAGATAACCAATCTTTGCAGCCAGGTTCGCAAATACCTCTTATTGAATATTTTTTTAATTCTGGACATTCGGCTTTTTTTCAACACACAAATTTAACAAAACAATGGAACTGTTTAAATTTTCATCAACCAATCTCACCTGAAAGAGTTCATAAATAATTTTTGAGTTCAATGTATTCAGAGACTTCATCCATTATTTTTAATGTATCTCCGAATAGCAGTGTTTATAATATTATTTTATGAAACTTGAAATGAAGATTGTTATGGATATAAAAATGAAAGTCGTACATTTGCGCAACAAAACTTAAAAAGGAACAAGTCATGGACGATGGCCCGTGTTGTAAACAGAGAAAAATTTTAAACCTGCTTTAGGAGGCGCCTCCCCAATGCCTCCCGAAGTAATAACAGAGGAGGTATAGCTATGGAAGAAGTAACAACCCTTGTTCAGGAATTTGAGGAACTGATTGATCTCCGCCAATGGAAAAAATTGCGTGAGGAACTTGAAAAGCTTGACCCTGCAGAAATTGCGGAATTGATTGAAGAGTTGGACAGAGAGGGTGACAGTGTAATTATTTTCAGATTATTGCCACGGGAAACTGCCCGTGAAACTTTTTTCAGGCTTGAATACCACAATCAGGAAGAACTTGTAGAAGGACTTGCCGACCGGAAGCATTTCCTGTCGGAACTGCTCAATGATTTGGCGCCCGACGACCGGACAGCGCTGTTTGAAGAGTTACCCGGACCGGTAACCCAGCGCCTCATCCAGCTTTTGTCTCCAGAAGAACGGAAAATTTCCATCCAGTTGTTAGGCTACCCCGAAGACAGTATCGGACGCTTAATGACACCCGACTATGTAGCCGTTAAACCCGAAATGACAATTGCACAGGCACTTGACCACATCAGAAACTTTGGAAAGGATTCGGAAACGCTGAATGTGGTCTATGTTGTTGATAAAACATGGAAATTGATAGATGAAATACGTCTTCGTGAAATTTTGCTTGCCCACCCCGATCAAACCATAAGCGACCTGATGGACTACCGGTTTGTTGCTCTCAACGTACTTGATGATCAGGAGACTGTCATTAGTGTTTTTAACGATTATGACCGGGTAGCGCTTCCGGTTATCAACACAGAAGGTATTTTGCTGGGAATTGTGACATTCGACGACGTGATGGATGTTCAGGAAGAGGAAGCTACGGAAGACTTTCATAAATTTGGATCGTTTCAGTCGGCAATTTTCAATCCGCTAAAGGAAGGAATCTTTAATCTTTATAAAAACAGAATTGTCTGGCTGGTTATACTGGTATTTGTAAATGTCTTTTCCGGTGCGGCAATTTCCAGTTTTGAAGCTGTAATTCAATCTATGGTCTCACTGGTATTTTTTCTACCCTTGCTGATTGACAGCGGGGGCAACGCCGGTTCTCAATCGGCAACACTGATGATACGCTCCCTTGCGATTGGCGACGTAAAAGTTTCTGACTGGTACAAGCTCATCGGGAGAGAACTTGTTGTTTCCATATTGCTGGGAATCACCATGGCAGCCGCAGTATCTGTTGTTGCAAGCTACAGAGCTCCGGAAATTATGGTTGTAGTTGCATTATCAATGTTGTTAAATGTTATTGTGGGGAGTCTAATCGGACTTCTGCTGCCTTTCGTGTTCACAAAATTTAAACTTGACCCGGCAACTGCAAGTGCACCATTGATTACATCCATATCCGACATTTGCGGTGTATTGATCTATTTTACAATAGCATCGTGGTACATTGGATTGTGAGGATTCGTATTATTCAGATTAAGCCGGGATTCCCTAAACATTTAACTATCTGTTGTGTTATAGGGGAGATGCTGAAAAGTCTTTATTTAAAATTTAACAAAAACAATTTGAGTCAAATGAAAACAGTATTTAAATTTTTGATCTTCACTTTTGTTGTTTCACTAACAGCTCACACTGCAAACGGACAACGGTTCTTAAAAACATTGCAAAATAAAGTAGAGCAAAAAGTGAATGAACGGATTGATAATAAAGTAGATGAAACCCTCGACAAGAAGTTAGACGAAATTGAAGATTCTCTTGAAAAAGATGCCGAACCCGGCTCTGAAGCAAACTCACGACAAGAGGGAAGAAGCAGTGAGCAACGCGTGCAGAATCTTCTGAAAGGATTAGGAGTATCCGGTGAACCGGTTTCTGTTGCCGACAGCTACAGTTTCAATCAGCTGATTGAAATGCATGTGGAATCTTTTGACAAAAAAGGAAAAAAAGAGAGCGAAGGCGATTTTATCACTTATCTGAGCTCTGATTCAAAAAGTTTAGCCTATCAGGTGGTTTCAGGCGATATGGGGAATCCCGGTCAGGGGATGTTCATTATTGATTCAAGTAATGGCGCCGCCATTATCCTGAATGATGAAAAAGGAGAAAAAACAGGAATTGTTTACGGGATGGGAGCGCTTTTCTCCTCATTGGGAAAAAGCATCGAAGAAGAGAATATTCCTGAAACACAGGAGGCTTATTTAGCCAATCCAAATGTCAAAAAAACAGGACGCACCAAGACTATAGCCGGTTTCAAATGCGAGGAATATAAATATGACGATGAAAATTCATCTTCGGAAGTCTGGATTACACAAGATGTTAAAATGAACTCTCAGGACTTTTTCAGCAATCTGTTTAAAGTTAATCTTTACTCACAAGGTATTCCATGGGGATACATGATGGAGGCAACTACCATTGACAAACAGTCGGGGGAAAAATCTGTGATGCAGGTTAAACGGGTGGAAAGAAACCTCAACACACGTTTTAATCTCAAAGAATACCAGCTCACCAACCTTGGGTCATTCACAATGCCGTCGGGAGAAAACTAACCGGGAAACAGTGCTGATTAGCAGCTCTTTGTGCAATTTGGTGGTTTTATAAAATTTCAATTTTCAAAATGATAGAGGAAAGTAACCAGCGCTTCATAGGCTGGTTTTTCTTTTCCCTCAATTTCAACAATAATTTTCACCTGTGCTTTTGTAATTCCTCTCAGATTGCGGATATCATTTAGATACACTTTAGCCCTAATTTTATCGTTCACCAGCACCGGTTCCTGAAATCGCAATTTTTCAATGCCGTAATTCACCACCATCTTCACATTTCTGAAATCTGTGATGGAAAACCAGAGGTAAGTGAGCATCGAAACGGTATGATAACCATGGGCTATAGTACTTTTAAAAGGAGACTCCTTTTCAGCCCGTTGTGGATCGGTATGAATCCATTGGTGATCTAAGGTGGCTTCCGCAAATTGATTTATTTTTTCCTGAGTTATCTGAATAAAATCTGAAGTTCCGATTTCCTTTCCCAGAAGAGAGGCAAACTCATCGTAATTGTAAATGACTCTTTTGTTCATATTAAGCTAAAGTTTTGCAGAACAAATAACGCTATTTAAAGCTACTACTGAAGTAAAAAAAGATTATTTCTGAAGAAAAAAAGATAAGTTTTCATTTTTACACCGAAAATTAATACTTGATGTTCTAATTTTACAAAGTATGAAGAAGTCGCAATTAATTTATCATTTTTGCAAACATATTTTTCAGAATGAAAAACATTTTAAAAAGCACAACATTTTTGGCAATTTTCGCTTCCTGGTTATGGTCAACCGCCTTTGTTGCCGTAAAAATTGGATTGGAGTTTCACACCCCCCTTCAGTTTGCAGGCATTCGTTTTTTCATTTCCGGAATCATTATCCTTCTTCTGTTTGGCAAGTTCAGTAGGTTTTTCTCAGAAATAAAGACCCACTCAAAACTGTTTATTAAAGTTGCACTGGTTCAGGTATTTTTCCAATATGCCCTGTTCTACAGTGGTCTTAACCTCATTCCCGGTGCACTTGGGGCAATGATTATCGGCTCCTCTCCTCTGTTCATTGCCATTGTAGCACATTTTACACTTCAGAATGACAAAATGACTTTCCCCAAACTACTGAGCATTTCGATAGGCGTGGCAGGAATTGCCATTATCACTGTGGGGCGAACCAAGGTTGAAATGCGGGGTGATGCAGAATGGATCGGAATTCTGTTGCTTTTGGCAAATAACCTTTTCTCCGGTTATGCCAATGTTTTGGTTTCCAAATCTCCGGATAATGTTTCCCCACTTGCGCTCAGCTCTTTCACCCTGATTTTTGGCGGATTCTTACTTTTCATCGTTTCCATTCCCTTTGAAGGTTTGAGCACTGGACCTTTTCCTGCGAAGTATTATGCTGCATTGGGCTGGCTCAGCTTCTTATCAGCCGCTGCCATCTCCATTTGGTTTACTCTACTGAAACGCCCAAGAGTGAAAGTGTCATTTCTCAACGTATGGAAATTTCTGATTCCGGTTTCGGGAGCAATATTAAGCTGGATTATTCTCGAAAATGAAAATCCGGATGCTCCGTCAATCATTGGAATGATAGTGATTGCCATATCACTGGTTGCACTAAACTTTGCAAACAGGAAAGCTGTAAAGCACCCGGAAATTTCCAGGAAAAAACGCTGACAATCAGGTGATTCTCAACTAAAAAAAAGCTACAGAAAAATTTCAAATACTACTCCGACTTCTCATTATCAAGCAGCAGCAGTTCGATTTTTCTAAAATCGGTTGGATGGCTTTCTGCCTGAATGGAGATTGTTCCTCCGGTAATTATAATGTCTCCATACTCTTCAAGCAGCTTTTCATAATAAGGTTCACGCGGATCAAGCTGGGGTTTTTCGTAGCTCATCACCTCAACACCGTTAACAAAATGACGAATAGTTTCACCTCCGCGAACCTCCACCTCAACCGTAACCCACTGGTCGCCATGAAAGGTTTCGGAGTGAGAGTTCACACAATGCTGCTCAATCAGCAAGCCATCCATCACAATGTTGGTTCCCGGCGAACACATGTTTGCAGTTGAACGCTCATCCCTTCCATTTCCACCTAATAACTGCACTTCAATAGAAACCGGAAAATCCTGGTCAATCTCCATAGATTCAGCGCTTTGCCCGTGAATCATCAGTCCGTTATTACGGTATGCCCAGCCGGGGCCACCTTTCACCTGATTGCCCACAAAGCGGTATTCTGCCCGCAGGCGATAATGGGAAAAATCGCCATTATAGAACAGATGACCGTACTGGTTACCCCAATCTTCCCATTCTTCATAGCTCACACGCAACAATCCGTCTTCAACCCTGAAAGTATTATTCAGGTTATAACCAAGCTCATAACCGGCAAATTTGACCTGCCAATCGTTTAAATCTTTACCATTGAACAACTGAATCCAAATCTCTTCCACATCTGCAACAGCAGATTTCTCACTTTTTTGCTTTGCTTTTTGTCCCGGTCCGCAGGAGAAAAGAGAAATTGAGAATAACGCTAAAAAAATTGTATAATTAAAAATCAGCTTCTTCATTAGTTAGTAATTTCTGGTTAAATGTTTTTTACTCTAAGAAACGCTTAGCTGGCTCTCAGATTCTGCTTTCACCTTCACGCCCGTTGTTCCGCCCTGCGACAGGGTAACGTCAACCGGAGCATTGGTCTGCCATGCGCCATTTGTAAAGTCGGGCACATCAATGGAGTTGGAACGGTTGGCCACCGACCATTCACTCAGCGGGCCAATCACACTCCACAGTGCTGCATCGTAAACATCCTGGTCCAGAGGAATACCATTGCGCAAACAGTCAATCAGACGCCAGTCCATCATAAAATCCATGCCGCCATGTCCGCCAATCTTTTTTGCCATCTCTCCCACCAGTTTCACTATTGGCGGAGTGTATTGCTCTTCCAGAACTTTCATCTCATCAGCATCGAAAAAGCTGTGTCCCTTAGCAATTTTCCCGGGCAGCGGATATTTTCTTGCAAAACCTTCGGTGCCGCTCACCAGATGAATGCGTGAATAGGGACGCGGGCTGGTCACATCATGCTGAATCATAATAGTTTTGCCTTTATGGGTACGAATCAGGGTGGAATTCATGTTTCCCCTGTAACTGTCGGTGGCAAACTGCTCAAAAAATCCATCTTCGGCAGCCAGTTCTGCTGCTCTTTTACCCATTTGAAAGTCATTGGTTGACATGGATGTGAGGTAATCCATTTTGTCACCGCGATTTACATTCAGAATCTGACAAACCGGACCTAAGCCGTGAGTAGGGTAAAGGTCTCCGTTGCGGGTCATGTTTTCCCGAAGGCGCCACATATCCGAATAGGAATCTTTTCCAAAATTACTGTTGAGCAGATCGTGAATATAAGCTCCTTCCACATGCACTATTTCTCCAAAAAAGCCTTGCCTTGCCATATTTAGGGTAAGCAGTTCAAAAAAGTCATAACAGCAATTTTCAAGCATCATGCAGTGCTTTTTTGTCCGCTCTGATGTTTCAACCAGCTGCCAGGCTTCATCTACGGTAACTGCTGCCGGAACTTCTGTTGCTGCATGTTTTCCGTTTTCCATCGCATAAACGCACATAGGTGTGTGCAATTTCCATGGCGTACAAATATAAACCAGATCAATATCCGGGCTTTCACACAACTCTTTCCATGCATCTTCGCTGCCGCTGTACTCTTTGGCTTTGGGCAACCCTTGTCTTTCAAGGATTTTTTGCCCGCGTGCAACTCCTGCCGGATTTTTATCACACAGTGCTACGATTTCTACGCCATCAATATTTGAAATTCGTGAAACAGCTCCCGGTCCACGACTTCCTAATCCGATAAAACCAACACGCACGGTTTCAATTTTGGGCGCCGCATAGCCGCTCATATTAAACTGCTGCGGATGCTTTGCTGAAGCAGCTTTCTTAATAACAGCCAATGCTGATTCTTCATTAACTCCTCCTTGCCGGGCACATGATGTTAAGCCGCCTGAAAGTACACCTGCTCCGGCAACTCCGGCAATTTGAAAAAATCTCCTTCTGTTTGTTTTCATTTTAAATATGGATTATGATTTTAATTTTTTAAAGAAGTACTATATCTTAAGTTGAAAAGTTTAAAAATATAAATTAATCAGGTAATCTCCATTTTTTTTGGAAAAAATTTTTGTGTTCACTTTTTTATCTATCTTAGTTCTCAAAAACCGGAGCCAAAATGTTCCGCTAAACTTTACAGCAATGAAAAAACTTTTCTCATTTATTTTTATCTCTTTTTCTGTTCTATTGCTTTCAGCACAGGATGAAGTTACCAAAACAGGCTGGAATTTCGGCGCATTGCCCACTATTACTTTTGATACCGACTTAGGTTTTCAGTACGGTGCACTGGTTAATCTCTACAACTACGGCGATGGAAGCCGCTATCCGAATTACAATCACTCGCTTTATTTTGAAGTGTCACGCTTTACCAAAGGAAGCGGGATTAACCGGTTTTACTACGATTCAGACCAGTTGATTAAAGGATTGCAAACTTCACTCGATATAAGTTATCTTTCTGATCAGGCTTATGATTTTTACGGTTTCAACGGTTTTGATGCAGTGATTAACAAAAATTGGTTTGATGATACAAGCAATGATTATATCACCCGGATGTTCTATAAATACGACCGCAACATGTTTCGGTTTAAAGTTGATTTACAAGGAAAATTATCCGGTGAAAAACTCAAATGGGCTACGGGAGTAAATCTGCTGAACTTCAAGCTGAGCCCGGTAAATCTGGAAAAGCTGAACAAAGGGAAAAAAGGGGATGATATTTTACCGTCTGTGGACGGACTTTTTGAGAAGTATCAGGAGTGGGGAATTATTTCTACCGAAGAAGCTGACGGGGGTTTTGTTCCGGAACTGAAAGCCGGGCTGGTTTTTGACACGCGGGACAACCGCCCCAATCCGATGAAAGGAATCTGGACTGAAGCCGTTCTGGTTGGTGCGCCCTCATTTTTGGGCGCCGAAAGCGGCTTCACAAAACTCAGCCTCACCCACCGCCAATATTTCACGCTCATTCCCAACGACTTATCTTTAGCATACAGAATGGCATACCAAACAACTTTATCCGGTCATGCCCCATTCTATTATCAAACTCAGGTTATTGTTTCCGAGCTGAAGGGGGCTGCATCCGAAGGGCTTGGTGGTGCCAAAACCATGCGCGGCATTCTCCGGAACCGGATTGTGGGAGATGGATTTTTTTTCGGAAACGTTGAAGCACGCTGGAAATTTGCACGCTTTCAGTTTATAAACAATAACTTCTATTTAGGGCTGAACGGATTTATGGATTTTGGGCAGGTAACCAAAAAGATTGCCATTGAGCCGCATAGCGGGTTCACACCCGAGACAGACTTTTTTGAAAAAAATGCAGAAAAAATGCACATTTCCTACGGGGCAGGCTTGCGGATTGTCATGAACCAGAACTTTGTGATAGCTGTAGATTATGGTATGGCAGCCGACAAGCGCGACGGAGACTCCGGTCTTTACATTGGGTTAAACTATCTGTTTTAAGCTAACTGTCAGACTGTTACAAACTGTGCAATATTACGATTAATTTCTATCCGGTTGAACAGGGAGCGCACTACTTTGTTGTAAAGTTCATCTTTCAACACCTGATCCTCAACTCCGGCATCAATATTCGGATTGTCATTGATTTCAATGACAAACACCTCACCATTCACAATTTTCAGGTCAACGCCATAAAGTCCGTCACCAATGAGCGAAGCCGCTTTCACTGCGGTTTTTATTACTGCCGGCGGAACTTCATCTAATGCTACGGTTTCCACTTTTCCCCAATTGTTGCTGTTACCACTTTTCCAGTCGTAAATCTGCCAATGCCCCTTGACCATATAATATTTGCATGCGAAAAGCGCCGCCTGGTCAAGCACACCAATCCGCCAGTCGTATTGTGACGGCATAAACTCCTGAACAATCACCAAATCAGACAATTTGAACAATTTCTCCAGCGAATTTTCAAGCTCTTCAGTAGTGTCCACCTTTTCAACACCTAAAGAAAAAGCGCTGTCGGGCTGCTTGAGTACCATTGGAAAATTGAGGTGTGAGATTTGAAGTTTACGGTAGTTGGACTTGGATAAAACAACAGTTTCGGGAGTTTTAATCCTGTTTTGCTTCAGCCGTTCATTTTGGAAAATTTTATTAGAGCAGCGCAAAATCGACCACGGATCATCAATTACCACCAACCCATCGGCATATGCTGCACGCGAAAAGTGATAGGTGTGATTGTTGACACTTGTGGTTTCGCGAATAAAAAGAGCATCATACTCGGAGAGCTGACTGAAATCGTCTTTTGTAATAAACTCTGTGGAAAAACCAATCTTTTCTGCTGCTTTTTTGAAATTCTGCAAAGCATCGGGGCAGGATGGCGAGTTTTCCTCCTTTGGATTGATCAAAATTGCCAGATCATACTTGTAGTTTTTGAACCGGGGTCTTGTGAATCTCTTTTTTGAAAAATAATCTCTTGCAAATTCTTGAACTTTTTCCAAATCTTCCGGCATCACCTTCCTGAGGCTTAGCGGAGTAACTTTCTGAATCAGCCACTTTTCTGTTTTCACAAAATCAATTTGCAGCATGGGCGCTTCAAACAAATGGTAGAGCTTTTGGGCAAGATACATATACTTAGGATTCACCGATTTGCCGAAATAAACTGAAATACTCACCTTGTTTCCATCAACATGCTTCAACGTTTTCTGAATATCATCATCAATATAACTGGAAAGAGAACGCACCAGCGACTGGCGGCTGAAATCGCGCAATGTTGTTACATTGGGAATCACACGATGGTCGCGGGCAGAAGCTAAAAGAGATACATAGTATCCCATTTTCTGATATTGATAGGAGTTGCTCAGATTAAAAATCCGCACATTTTTTAAAGACTGAAATTCCGGGTCGGTAATATATTGGCGAGACGACGCAACCCTGACTCCCTCAATATCAAGACCCCAGCTTTTTGGATTTCTCACAATGATGATGTTCGTAATGCTCTGCTTATCGCCGGGTTCATCAACATGCAAAACCATTCGTAATCCATGTTCGCCATTTTTATAGTAGTCCGGCAGTTCATCTGTGATACTAAACCCTGCCTTAGTGTAAAAGCGGATTAACTTCTCATCCGATTTCAAAGCCTCAAGAGAAATGCGGATAATTTTTCTGGAACGTGCAAAATTCAGAATATATTCCAGCAATTGATTGCCTATTCCTTTTCCCTGATATTGAGGAATAACTGCTATGGAAAAAATCCGTAATGTCTTGGCATATACATATAAAGTAGCTGAGCCTACAGCAATTTTTCCTCTTCCGTTTTGAATTTCTGCAATAACGACTTTTTGCAGCGGACTTGTCATGCTATAGCGGATAGCGCGGCGGGTGCTCTGTTGAAAATCCGGGAAACAGCTTTTTTCAAGCCCCTCAAGAAAATCCAAATCCCCTGTTTCTGATTCCCTGACTCTAATCTTCATAGATTATTCAATAACTTTAAAATGGTCTCCTGTCTGCTCAACAAGCGACTTGTACCACCATTCCGGGTATTCCGGGAAATGCGGATAGGGAGGCACACCGGTTTCAGTGCGTTCAAACTTTCCCTCTTTTTCACGTTTAATATTTCCATCTAAGAACTTAACAAACAAATATTCCCAAAGTTTTTCCCAGCGTTTAGTCACATGACCGGCTTCATTTACCGAATATTTGGTTAAGAATCTGCGTGCCTCTTCTGCCCCGCTTGAATTGTATAGTTTCCGGGCAGATTCATCAATAAGGGGAACAAATTCTTCAAAGCTGTCTTCCAACTCTTTCTGAACCGCCTGAATATCGTGAATCATTTCATTATAACGCAAATATGCAAAGTTTGAAACCTTGTTGAATGTCCAGAAAGCGGATGTCGGACTGTAGGTGAGCAAGTCGCCGTTCCCTTCGGCAAAACATTCGGGAATTTCAGTTATACCGCAATACATTGGCACATAGCAGGTAACGTACGTGTCATCGACGCCAAACCAGAGAATTCCGCCAACCGGGTCGGGAAGCCAGTTGCGGCTCTGGCTCACAAAAGAAAAGCCTGTCTGCCGGGTAGAAATAGGTCTTTCATTACAATATTCCACAGAATCCACCTGCCAGGTCAATTTTCCGAAACGGTAGGGCAGTTCAAAGGGACCTGCACCAAAACCTTTTGTCATATCCAGTTCAGTGCCCTCATAATGATCGCGCATCATATTCTGCACATCGCGGACGCTCAGTTTTTTGTCGGGCTTCACCCACAAAGGCATCCGGTTGGTGGCAAAATTTGTTTTTTCATCATGCTGAATAAATCCTTTTGCATAATCAATATATTTCTCCATTCCCGATGCTACCTTATTGAAACCTGACCAAACGCGCGCTTCGCAAAAACGTGCCCCGCCAAAATCAACCGGTGCATACACATCTGAAAAACTGAACTCTTCATCTTTGCCGCTGAACCATCCTTTTTTTCTTGCAAAGGAGATGACATCGGGAGTATAGATGCAGTTTTCCGGGTCATTTTTCGGGAAAGTCGTAATGCGTGCCTGATTGGCATGCCCGCTAATGTAACCTTCGGGAATTTTGAGCGCCACCCAAACAGCACCTTTCTCATCTTCTCCTTTACCGATCAGCTCCATAATCCAAACTTCGTTGGGATCAGCAATGGAAAATGATTCCCCAGAGCTGCAATAACCGTATTTCTCAACCAGATTACCTATAACCTGAATGGCTTCACGAGCAGTTTTTGCCCGTTGCAATGTGACATAAATCAGACTTCCGTAGTCCATGATTGCACCCGTTTGCTTTGCAAGTTCTTCCCTGCCACCAAAAGTGGTTTCGCCAATTGCAAGCTGAAATTCATTCATGTTTCCGACAACACTGTAAGTGTGACGCGGTTGTGGAATTTTCCCAAGGTACCTGCCCGAATCCCATTCATAAATATCGCGCATGGCGCCTTCAGGATAATCCTGAGCCGGCTGATAATAGAGTTCACCATATAAACTATGGGAGTCAGCAGAATAAGTAATCATTGTTGAACCGTCAACCGATGCGCCCCTGGTTATTAAAAAATTTGTACAACCATTGGAAACCTGATGATTGAGCATCAACATTACCAGTGCCGGAATCACGGCAAAAATTTTTGCTTTCTTCATTTTTATAAATTCTGTAAAAAACCTGTGAAATATTCAAATTTCAACAAAGGTAATATCTTATTCCTGAATCTGCTTTGCAATCCAGTTATGCGCATTTACAAACGCCTGAATCCAGGGAGAAAGTTCATCGTCCCTTCTTTCTGCCGGATAATTTGCCCATTGCCACGGTGCAAAACCCCTTTCAGGATGCACCATCATTGCCAGATGGCGACCATCAGCGGAGCATACCGCAGCAGCAGAAAAATCTGAACCGCCGGGATTTGCGGGATATTCAGCATGGCTATATTTTACAGGAATTTCATACTCCTGCTCGTTCAACGGAAAATTAAACTTCCCTTCGCCATAAGCTATCCATCCACCCAACTTCATACCCGACATGTTTTTCAGCATCACCGACTGGTTATCAAGAATGTCCACGTTCAGAAATGCAGATTCAAATTTCCATGAATCATTTCTACTCATTTTGGGCTGAGCGCTGTGTTCGGGATAAATCAGGTTCAGTTCCATCATCAACTGGCAGCCATTACCGACACCGAAGCTCAGCGTATCTTTTCTCCTATAAAAATTCTCAAGGGCAATCCGTGCCTTTTCGTTGTACCGGAATGCTCCCGCCCAACCTCTGGCAGCGCCAAGTACATCAGAATTGGTTGATCCTCCGACAAAAACAATCATATTCACATCTTCAAGGGTTTCACGCCCCGAAATCAGGTCGGTCATGTGAACATCCCTAACTCCCATGCCGGCTAAATAGAGAGCAAAAGCCATTTCACGATCACCGTTACTTCCTTTTTCACGAACAATTGCTGCTTTTATTCCGGAAAATTTTCGCTGTTCAGGGTCAATACCATAATCAGCAGCCTTCCCGGAAAAATTGCCGAAATCGTAATCCAGTCCAAATTTTTTATAGCTATTGTAGCGTTGCAATGCAAGCCCTTCATCATTTTGCTTTCGTTCAAAAAGATATGAAGTTTTGAACCACAAATCCCTCAAGGAATCAATATCGAAATCAACCGTTTTTTCAAAGTTTTTAATGAACACTTTCCGTTCAGCAGCAGGGAAACCAAGCGAAACGTATTCAACACCGTTTTCATTTAACTGTTTTTTAACCTTATCATTATCGGCACACTGGATAACAATTCCGGGATTTTCACTGAATAGTACCTTCATAAGCTCTTTTTCGCCAATACCGGTAAGGTCGGCTTTCAGTCCGCCATTTTTGTTGCTGAAACACATTTCAAGCAAAGTAACAATCAGACCTCCGGAGCCAATATCGTGGCCTGCAAGAATCATTTCCTGCTTGATGAGCTCCTGAACTGCATTAAATGCCTTCACAAATTTTTCGGTGTCTGCAACTGTTGGAGCGAATTTTCCAACCCGGTTCAGCGATTGGGCAAGCGCACTTCCTCCAAGCGCTCTTTCGGAGAATGAAAAATCAATAAATAGTATCTCTTTCGAATCATCATTTACCAAAACGGGCTCCACAACTCTGCGAACATCTGAAACTTCGCCTGAAGCTGAAATAATCACCGTTCCGGGAGCATAAACCACGTCGTCTTTATATTTCTGGGTCATTGACAGTGAATCTTTCCCTGTGGGAATATTGATTCCCAAAGCAGATGCAAAATCACTTGCCGCTTTCACGGCATGATATAGACGCACATTTTCACCGGGATTTTTTGCCGGCCACATCCAGTTTGCGCTCAGAGACACACTTCTGATTTTATCTGTCAGCGGTGCCCAAATGATATTTGTCAGCGCTTCGGCAATAGCCAACACCGATCCTTTTTGGGAATCAATCAGTGCAGCTACCGGCGCATGACCGATGGATGCGGCAACTCCAGCCTCCCCCTTATAATCCAGCGCCATCACTCCGACATTGTTCAAAGGCAGCTGCAACTCGCCGGCACACTGCTGTTTGGCAACAAGTCCGCTTGCCGAGCGGTCAACTTTGTTGGTTATCCAGTCTTTGCAAGCCACAGATTCAAGCTGCAGGACAACCTCCAGAAGGAATTCCGGGTTTTCCTGAGAATAATCCAAATCAGCGAAATCAGTTTTAAAAGTAGTGTCTTCCAAAACTGTTTTTGGCGTGCTGCCAAACATATATCCCAATTGCCAGTCAATGGGCTTTTCTCCGGTTTCTGAGTTTTCAAAAGTGAACTGCATATCGCCTGTAGCTTCTCCGATTTCATAAATTGGAGCGCGTTCGCGCTCTGCAACTCTATTAAGCAATTCCATGTCCGCAGGTTTTACCACCAGACCCATTCGCTCCTGCGACTCATTCCCGATAACTTCTTTTTGCGACAACGTGGGGTCGCCAACGGGCAGCTTCGCAGTATCAATCTTTCCGCCGGTGGATTCAACCAGCTCTGAAAGACAATTTAAATGCCCGCCTGCCCCGTGATCGTGAATGGAGATTATCGGGTTTTCATTTGATTCGGTCAGCGCACGAATGGCGTTGAACACCCGCTTTTGCAATTCGGGATTGGCACGCTGCACTGCGTTCAATTCAACGTGGTCTTCAAATTCTCCGGTTGCCACCGAGGAGACGGCTCCGCCGCCCATCCCGATACGGTAGTTGTCTCCGCCAAGCATCACAATTTTATCGCCTTTTTCAGGCGTACCTTTCAAACTGTAATTTTTATTGGTGAAGCCGATGCCGCCACCCTGCATAATTACTTTATCGTAACCATATTTTTTGAAGTTTTCAAAATGCTCAAAAGTAAGCAGGGAGCCGGTTATGAGCGGTTGTCCGAACTTATTTCCAAAATTGGCAGCACCATCGGATGCTTTAATCAATATCTCCTCAGGCGACTGATAGAGCCAGTCGCGCGCTTCTGTTGCCTGCTCCCAGGAGCGTCCAGGCTCCATGCGTGGATACGACGTCATGTAAACAGCCATTCCGGCAATTGGAATACTTCCCTTTCCACCTGCCATTCGGTCGCGTATTTCTCCCCCGCTGCCGGTGGAAGCACCGTTAAATGGCTCAACAGTTGTGGGAAAATTATGCGTTTCTGCCTTTAATGAAAGAGCCGTATCTATGGTTTTCTCCTTGAAAAAACCTGATTTATCCATAAATTCGGGAGAAAACTGCTGAACGGTGGGTCCTTCCACAAACGAACAGTTATCTTTATAAGCAGATAAGATTTTATTGGGATTTTCTCTTGATGTCTTTTTTATCATCTGAAACAGAGACGATTCCATCTCTATCCCATCAATAATAAAAGTTCCGTTAAATATCTTGTGCCTGCAATGTTCAGAGTTTACCTGAGCAAAACCATAAACCTCACTGTCGGTTAGCGGGCGTCCCATCTCTTTTGAAACCCGGTTCAGGTATTGAATTTCATCTTCGCTCAATGCCAGGCTCTCCTGCTCGTTATAGGCTGCTATATCTTCAATGTGAAGGACCGGCTCAACCGGTCTTCTGATTTTAAAAATTTCCTGATTCAAATTTTGATAAATCTGCTGCAATAAGGGATCGTAGGGCGCATGAGCGCCTTCAACCTGAAAAAACTCCTCGATTCGCAAAATGCCCTCAATATTGACAATCTGCGTAATTTCTACAGCATTGGTACTCCACGGACTGAGCATTTCGCGCCGTGAACCAACAAACCAGCCTTCAATGCTTTCCTGTTTCAAACAGGGTGCACCGGAAAACAGCCAAACCAACTTTTCCAAATCGCTTTGATTAAGCGGAAGTGAAGAATCGACCGCAATAACTGAATGGTTTTCAGTTTTAAAAAAATGAATCATTTTACAGTTTAATTTTGGTAATGAACTTGTTGTGCGACAATGCGCAAAGATAGAAAATAATCAAAGTTGCAGGTATTCATGTTTTTAACAAAAAAATAAAAAACCATCAAAAGGCTGCACTTTCAGAAAATTAAAGTTATTTTACAATAAAAATGAAATGTTACGACACTTATACATAATTCTGATATTCTTAATGTTCACTTCCTGCGGAATTCAGCGAAAACTAACCAGGACTTGGGTTGGAAAACCGGTATCGGGAGTTAAGAGGCAATTTGGCGAGCCGGTTGCCATCACCGAAGCTTCCGGTGATTCGGTATATGTTTTTGAACAAACTGAAAAGCTGCAAAGCACTGAAATAAGCCAGGGACGACTGACGCTCGACCCGATTATAACCCCCAAAGTGACCAAAACCAAACGGTTTTATTTTAATGTTAAGAATGGTTCGGTTGTCAAAGCGCGGCTCGAAGAAGAATACAGACGTTAACAAATTAACATTTCCTTGAAAAGCATTTTTGATTTGAAGAAATTTTATAATTTTGCAACGCGTTTTTTAAAACAAACATTTGCCCAGGTGGTGGAATTGGTAGACACGCCAGGTTGAGGGCCTGGTGGCCGTTTTAGGCCGTGCAAGTTCAAGTCTTGTTCTGGGCACAAATTTAAAAGCCTTGTGATTTAATAGATTACAGGGCTTTTTTTATTTTAGTAAATAATAAATCAGGATCAACTTCAGTTCATTCCCGGAAGGAGTTAGCCAATTATCCTTTAGTCTATGAGCATTTAAGTAAAATATTCAGAACAATTTGTCTCTTATTTTTACATTCTATCGTTTCCTATTTTTTATTCACCTACTTTTATTCAATTATTTCTTTGTATGGTAATTACATCAGATAAACGAAGATGGCTTGAAATATCAGCAGTTTTACTAACAGGTTTTATGAAATATATTTTCATGGGCTTGCTGGATTTTCGTGCATTTTATATTGCAACTGCTTGTATTTTCTGGTCGGTTTATATTTTTTTACGCTACCGGCAAAACAAGCTCATCATGCAGGAGTGGGGTTTTCGAAATCATAATTTCAAGCAAACTTTCCTTTTTTTGCTGCCTTTTTCTATGATTATGGTTGCAGTCATTGTGTGGTATGGCACTCAATTCAATACAATTTTTTTTAACTGGCATATAATTCCTGTTTTTCTGTTTTATCCCGCATGGGGAGTCATTCAACAGTTTTTGACTGCCGCACTGATTGCCGGCAACTTACAGTCAATCAAGAACATAAAACTCGGCAATACACAAGTCTTACTTTTCACCTCCCTTGCGTTTTCATTTATCCACTACCCCAGCACATTGCTGATGATTTTTACATTTTTCATGGAACTGCTGTTCCTTGTAGCATATTTAAAATGGCGAAACTTGTGGGCTTTGGGATTGTATCACGGTTGGGTGGCCAGTCTGCTTCTGTTCTTAGTGATGGGACGCGACTTGTGGAATGAGCTTTGGAAAATCTTCTAAAGTTTCAAATATGAAAAAACCGTTTCAAATCGGTTACCTTTTTCAGGCGATAATGGATATATAATAAAAGCAAAGCGATAAATAGTACGGAAATCAAGACAATGACGCTCCATCGCAAATGTACGGCATTGAGAGCGAAAACTGAAATCATACCTTCGATTGAAACAGATGCAAAGCCGGAAGCCAATAAAGAATAGGCAATAACATTCAATCCCTTTTGTCTGGAATTCCGAATAAAAAAAACCAACAAAATGAAAGTAGCATAAAAAGCCAAAATCAGGGGAACTCCCAGCTTGACAACTAAAATAGCATCTCCTTTAATGATACCAAACAGCACAAAAAGTGCGAAAACTGATAAAAAGCTCAGTAACAACATCAACACGGGATTTTTACGCAGAAATGTATTGAGCGTAATATTGACAAACAGTATCAAACACACGGATGCAGGATATTGTGACCAGGTAATCTCCTGTTTTCCAATAAGATTAATAAATAAAGTGAAAACCATTCCTGAAATCAGGATGAAACCAGAGATTGCCCAGAAAATTTTTCTTTTCTGAAACCCGGTGAGACGCTGGTAATCAGTCAGCAGCTTCTCTTTTTTATAAATCCGTCCTGACCTTATGTACGTCCCATCCTCTTGAACTTCATTCTGCTGTGGTTCTCCACACAACGAACAATAATTGGAATTCTCTTCCAACTCCACTCCACAAGCCGGACATCGCTTCATAGCCTTTTATTCATTTGTTTTCCGTTCAAAATCAATGTTTTGCTCGCTCAAAAACTGCAAGAATTTCTTCTCAAATTCCATAGATTTTGTCACATTGCCAAAACTTAGTACCAGTTTATCTCCAAAACCAGCTACACCACAGTTGAGTTTCAGCATCTTATTTGGCGGAGGCGGCGTTAGGATAAAATAGTCAACCATCTTGCAGCTTTCATCCGGCAGGTCAATGTTTCCTAAGTTAGTGAGTACCCCGCTATACTGTTTTGTTCCCAAGGAATAATATTTTAAACGCAAAATCAAACTTTTTAAAAATAGGGGGATTCCTCTTATGTAGATTTTTTTTTCACTCCTCACATTTCTCGAAATATTTTTATGAATTAATTTCATGTCGGTTTCCAGTTGCATTTGGTGATAAACTGATTTGACAATCTCATCAAATGTATAATGTCCAAGTCGCACATCAATTTCCGGCAATACAAACAGTGTAAAATTCCGCATGGACTTGGACGGAAAAATATTCCTTAAATTCACAGGAACTTGAATCCGGAGCTTTTTTCTTCTCCAAATTTTTTTCTTTCTGATCTGTTCTTCAAAAATCTCCTGCAAGACAAACATGTAAATAGCTACCAGATAAACGGTTATACTCACTTTTTTCTCCTGTGCAGCCGATTTTAGCTGATTCAGCGACACAATTGCATATAGTCTTGAAAAACGAGGAAAAGGCTTTAGCGGAAAAGGCAAATGAAACGCTACAGAGCGCTTAATAATCGGAGGAATTTCTGCCTTAAAATAACGGTTATAGGCATCTTCATACTCTTCCTCTGTGAACGGTTCCACAATTTCCGAATTTTGGCAATCAGAAGATATTCTCGCAACGCATGCGATTAAGTAATTGGCAATAACGGTTTTGAAAAACTTTAATCCCCCGCTCCCATCGGTCAAAACATGAGAAAATTCGGCGCTTATGCGATTATCACGCACTAAAAAACGAATCAGCAGGCTGTCCAATGGAAATTTTTGGCAGAAAACATCATTATCAACATTTAGGGGAATATTACGGGGAAAATGTTCCAAATAAAACCAGAAAAATCCCTGTCTGAGCCGGACTCTGTAAAAGGGGAACCTTTCTTCTGCCAAAATAAGAGCCTTTTGTAAGAATTTAATTTTAACGGGATGTTTCAAAACAGCCGTTAGCCTAAAAACAGAAGTGACCTCCTTTGAAATAACCGCAGGATAAATTTTTGCGGCATTGTCAAGGGTGAACCAAAATTTTTCAGTATCCGGTGACTTCATACAATACTTCTTACTTAAGAATCAGAACATTTCGGTTTCTGATGAATTTCTTCAAAGGTAGGAATTATTTGACTTATAAATTATAGCACATAGGTTTTCCTTATTCTCTGTGTTTCTCTGTGGTGAATTCTTTTTGAACCACATAGGCACATTAGAGCACATAGATATGTTACAACTATACTAAAACGATATAAATTTCTGCATTTACTAACCGGATTACCCAACAAATCAGCATAACAAGCTTAACCACAAACACTAATCATGTTCCCGGGCAGCGTCGTTGCTGTTCTTATGCTCTTCTGTAGCCGCTACCAGTTCCTCATATTTTTCCTTTGTTATTTTTTCGGCTTTATACCCCTTTTTTTCTATAGCGGCGGCAAATCCCTTATCGCTATTTTTCTTTTCCAAATACTCAATGTAGATAGTATTTGAAACGTGATCGATTTTCAGATATTTTACGCCTTTCTCAAATCTAAGGTATTCATGCAGAGTCTTTTCGCAATCGGCACAGTCCATATTGCTTTGAAAGCACACTACTGTCCTCCCCTTTTTCTGTGCCGAAATCTCGCTGGTAAATCCTCCCAGCATCAAAATCAATAAAAAAACTACTAACTGTTTCATAACTAATCATTTTTTGGTTAATCATTTATTCGTAATTTAATGTAAAACGCAAGCCCATGTACACACGGCGCCCTTTAACCGGACCCCAAACGTTGGTCGCATCAAAGTGCTGCCCGAAGGGATCATCAGCACCGGCAACCGGATTTTTTTGCCGGAAATCGGTAAAATTTTCAGCTCCCAGATACACATTCCAGTATCGGAAATATTTGGTTATCTGAGCATTCATAACAGTATAGGGTGAAAATTCAAAAAAATCTCCGGGAATATCTATTCTATCCATCCACTCTTCGTGAACTCGTGGAATTCTTCCCCCTCCGTTAAACTGGATGGTGTAATCGAACATCCACTTTTTCAGGTTACTGGTATAATTAAAAGTTATCAGCCCTTTGTACCGGCTGGTCAGTGGTTTTTCCAACAACTCTCCGCCAATGGTCTGTTTCACATCGTTATGCCGGTAAGCCAGCAGCACGTCGAAGCGTTCAATGGGTTGGTAGCGCACATCAAATTGCAGGCTGTTGGAAAACGATTTGCCGTTGAGGGGGGCCAAAATAATGTTGGATGCCGAAGTTTCGCGATCCACAACCACCTGGGTTTGAAAATCAGTGCGGAAATATTCAGCATTCAGCTGAAGTTCACGATTCCAGAGCAAATAATTTTGCACCAGAGCAATACCGTAATTCCATGCTTTCTCCTGAAAAACATCCGCAGTCCATTGCAGCGGACGGGCACTGGCTATCAGGTAATTATTTTCCGAAAGCACATTGGCTGTTCGAGCCCCTTTCCCTGCGCTACCACGCAAAGTTACGTGCTTACCCGCCTTATACCTGAGATGCACCCGAGGTGTAAAAAACGTTCCAAACCGGTTATGAAAGTCACTCCGGATTCCGGCCATTACTGTCAAGTTTTCATGGGGTTTATAAGTGTATTCAGCAAAAACACCGGGAACCTTTTCGGTGCGTTCCATTTGCCGGTCATACAGGTTCTCGCTGAATTCACCGAAAATAAAACTAAAGCCGGTATTTACCGAATGTTTTGCAGCCACATCTAATTCGCGAGTCAGAATGGCACTTCCGTAAAACCGCGTTTCATCAGCATTGTAATGGTTTAACCCGTATAACGAACGGGTTTCGTGCTTTGAAAAATTTGATAGCCAGGCAATTGCTGTTCGCTGGCTTGGCCACACATACCCTGTTTTGAAAAATCCCTCTAAACGATTGTTTTCAATATTAATGCCGTATGGATTTGTGATCAGCGGCTGCATTCCTCGCTCAAAATCCGTTTGACCACCCAGCCGGTCTTCCGTTAACAGGCTGAAACCGGCCTGAGCCATATAGCCGTTGTGGTTATTGAATTTCCAACGATTAAAAACCTGAATTTGGCGGGAAAGCGGTTCATCGAAAAAGCCATCGCCATTGTGGTCATTTTTCCTGAATTGTTCGGATGCATGCACAAAAATTCCTGTTGTTACTTTATCTTTGTACACCCTGATGTTCCCATTCCCGTTCAACTCCATGCGCCCACTGGCTCCCAGAAACGCATTTAAAAATAATTTTTCTTCAGAATCGGGCTTTTTGTATTCGACGTTAATTTGCCCGGCAATAGATTCATATCCGTTCATAACCGAGGCGGCTCCCTTGGAAACCTGAATGGATTCCATCCAGGGGCCCGGCACATAAGTAAGACCAAAGTTGGTGGCCAAACCACGCAGGTTGGGCATATTTTCAACTTGAAGCAAAGAATAGGTACCCTCCAGCCCAAGCAACCTGATTTGTTTTGCGCCGGTAACTGCATCGCTGTAACTAACGTCAACCGAAGGATTTGTTTCAAAACTTTCTGCCAGATTGCAGCAGGCTGCCTTGTGCAGCTCAGCACCGTTAATCCGCTCAGTTTGTATGGGGTTGATGGTAGAAAGATAGGTTCCCCGGTTTTTGTGCACCACTTTAACCTCGCCCAGCTCCAGATTAGGTTCAAGCACAATTTCCAATGGGTCAAGACTATGGATATGAATTTCTTTGGTTTCGTACCCAACAAAGCTCGCAACCAGAATATGATTTTCAGGGTTTACACTAATCCGAAACCGCCCGGTCTCGTTTGTGGCAACTCCCTGGTTTGTGCCTTTCCAGTAAATATTTACACCAGGCAGGGGGTGTTTTCCATTTTCATCGTCGGCATAAAGAACTCCTTCCAGAACCTGCGTAAACACATACAACGGAAGAAGCAACAAAACTAAAATTCCTGTTTGTTTCATACTTAAAACTTATTTAAAAATCAAACTAAAATGAATTGCGGGGGGTAACCCGGAAGTCTTAAGCCTGAGCAGGAATTTTTAGACGGTGAATCTGAATCAGAAAATCTATTGAGGAAATCACAAAGCGTGGTGGCGAGCCGGTAAAATCTATAATGGATTTTTCAGGTTCAGGGTTGAAAGAGAACAGGATACCGACATCTGCCAGCAACAATTGCGCCCGGGCGGGCAGCCATTTTTCCGTTCTCACTTTTTCATTCACCACCTGGCTCTCCAGCTTCAGATACCTAACATCGGGGGTGCTGCACCCGCAGTTTCCGGCATCTGCCAATGGAGGTTGGTTGCAATCGTTACCGATTGTGCAAACCGCTCCGCAACCCTGATCTTCTGTATGGTGAATATCGAAATTAACTTCATACGGATCAGTCATTACAAAAACCGACACCTGTTTTTCTCCCGAACAAACACAGTGTGCATAAAAGATTATAATGCCCGATGACGAAGCCAGAAATAGGGCGCTTAGAATAAAAGCCGATATGTTTCTGATGGTTTTCATGCGACCATTAAAACAAAAAATGGACGAAATAGGTTGTTAATAAAATGTTAAACAATTTAATCCTAAAACTTCAGTTGTTTTTCGCCCATTTCGTTTAAATAATACACGCACCACAACCCCGGAATATCCACTTTGCTTTCTTCAATGGAGTTGTAGTTGCCAGTGTTAGATACACCAATAAAACAAATTTATTTTTTATCGCATTTTGCGTTATCTTTGTTTTTTTAGAAAAAGCATGAAAGAAAGACCATTAATATTAGTTACAAACGATGATGGCATTCACGCAAAGGGACTTCGCGAGCTGGTGGAGGTGATGAATTTTTTTGGTGAAGTAGCCGTAATTTCCTCCGAAATTCCTATGTCGGGGAAGTCCAGTGCCATTACCATTGATCAGCCATTGCGTGCCGTTCCGGTTGAGAAAATTCATGGTGCTCCCACCTGGAAATGCAACGGAACACCGGTTGACAGCGTAAAGCTCAGTTTTAATACTTTACTCAGCCGCACCCCCGACTATGTAGTTTCGGGCATCAATCATGGAGCCAATTCATCCATCAGCGTTATTTACAGCGGAACAATGGGTGCTGCCATCGAAGGAAGCCTGCACGGCATTCCGTCAATCGGATTTTCACTCACCGATTTTAATCCCGATGCAGATTTTTCAAAAGCAAAAATCATTGTTGCACGAGTTTTCCAAAGTGTTATTGACAACGGACTTCCACCTTTCACCTGCCTCAACGTAAACATTCCCAAAGGAAAGCCCAAAGGGATAAAAATATGCCGGCAAACACAAGGCAAATGGGTTGAAGAGTTTGAAAAAAGAACAGATCCGCAAGGCAGGGAGTACCATTGGCTGTCGGGGTATTTTAAAAATTTTGAAGAAAATTCACCAGACACCGATATCGAAGCGCTTAAAAATAATTTCGTTGCAATAGTTCCTGTTTCAACGGACATGACCTGCTACTCTACTCTCGAAAAACTTAAAAACTGGACATTCTGATGCAACGACGAAAACGCAAGCCGCTTGACTCACCGGGAATTGGATTTGCAATTGGCTTTTTGCTTCCAGTAGTGATATTTTTTATGGTGTATTGGTTTGGGGAGAGCGGGGTTACCTTCAAAAATTACGTCAGAAATTTGTGGCATTTACAGGCACTGATAAAACTTGGCAGCTTGTGTGTCTTTGCTAATCTGCTGGTTTTTATGGGATTTATCCGCTTAAAATACGACCGTTCGGCAAGAGGAGTACTTGGCGCCACCATTTTATATGCTTTCGCTGTTCTCATTTCAAGAGTTTTTTAGCATGAAGTATTATTTAATTGCCGGGGAAGCATCGGGCGATTTGCATGGCTCAAACCTGATGTACGCACTAAAGAAATTTGACACAAAAGCTGAATTTCGATATTTTGGCGGCGACCTGATGCAAGAGGCGGGCGGAACACTGGTAAAACATTACCGCGAAATGGCATTTATGGGTTTCCTGAACGTCATATTAAACCTGAAAACCATTGCTTGGAATATGAAGTTCTGTAAGCAGGACATCCGGAAATATAAACCCGACGTGCTCATTTTGATTGATTATCCCGGATTTAATCTCCGCATGGCTAAATTTGCAAAAAAACATGATATTCCCGTATTTTACTATATATCTCCCAAAGTTTGGGCATGGAAGGAATACCGTGTCAAAAAAATCAAAACTTCTGTGGATGAGATGTTTACGATTCTGCCGTTTGAAACTGCGTTTTATGAAAAACATAATTTCAAAGTAAATTATGTGGGCAATCCGCTTATGGATTCGGTTGCTGCTTTTCAGAAAAATGCACTGACAAAACAGGAATTTTTAACAAAAAACAATCTGGATAGCAAGCCGGTTGTAGCGTTGCTATGCGGAAGCAGAATACAGGAAATAAAAAAAATGCTGCCTGTTATGGTTCAGGCTGCCGAAGGTTTTTCTGATTTTCAGTTTGTTGTGGCAGGCATCACTTCCATCAGTGCGGACATTTATAAAAACATTATCGGAGAGCATTCAATAACAGTCATTTACAATCAGACGTATGACTTGCTGAATCATGCGCATACCGCATTAGTGACTTCCGGAACAGCCACGTTGGAAACCGCATTGTTTGGAGTACCTCAAACCGTATTGTACCGTTTTGCCGGCGGGCGGATTCTTCAGTTCATTATGAAAACTTTTTTTCTGAAAGTGAAATGGGCATCCCTTCCAAACCTTATATTGAACAAAGAAGCACTCAAAGAGTATATTCAGGTGAATATGACCTTGAGAAATGTAAAAAACGAACTTCGGTGTTTGCTTTTTGAACAGGAATACAGGGATAAAATAATGGCTGACTACAGCCGTTTAAAGGAGATAATGGGAGAACCGGGCAGTTCGCAGCGTGCAGCAAAAAGAATGGTTGAACTACTGGAATCCAAATAAATTAAAATGTTCGCTAAACGGTTTTTTTCATAAAAAGCAAAACTGAAATATTGAAAACGCATGTATAGTTTATTTAAAAAGGAGATAAAAATATTTTTCGGCTCTCTGATTGGCTATATGGCTATTCTTATTTTTCTTTTGGTTACCGGGCTGTTTCTCTGGGTTTTCCCGGGCCCTTATAATATTCCGGATAGCGGTTACGCCACATTAGAGGGATTGTTTTCATTAGCCCCGTGGCTATATCTTTTTCTGATTCCGGCAATCACCATGCGCCTGTTTGCCGATGAAAAACGCTCGGGCACCATTGAAATTCTGCTAACACAACCTCTCTCCGATTTCAGAATTATAATGGCAAAATTCTTTGCTGGCATGGCACTTGTTGCCTTTTCGCTCCTCCCCACCCTGCTCTATTTTCTTTCAGTCTATCTTCTTGGCAATCCAATCGGCAGTATCGACACAGGAGCAACATGGGGTTCTTTTTTCGGACTTTTTTTCCTGGCGGCAATCTATGTAGCAATTGGCATTTTTGCATCATCAGTTACTGACAGTCAAATCGTTTCATTCATTTTAGCACTGGCGCTTTCGTTCGTTTTTTATACCGGATTTGACTTTATTGCCAGTTCGGGTATTTTCTACTTTCTTGAAAAAATCCTTGAATGGCTGAGCATCGACAGCCACTATCTTTCAGCTTCGCGCGGAGTAATTGATTTGCGCGATGTTGTCTATTTTACCGGAATGACATTTTTATTCTTGCTGCACACACGCGGTTTCCTTCGCAAAGGCACATGGAGGCAAAAAAGGTTCAGAAGAAGGTTCAGTGGTACTCTTTTACTGCTTTTTGCTATTTTCATTGTTTCCGAAAATTTTCTCTACCGCATTGACCTCACATCGGACAAAAGATATTCGCTTTCAGGAGTTAGCGCCCAAATAGCATCGGAGCTTGAAAATCCCACAGAAATTGAATTTTATTTGGCTGGAAAGCTGGAACCCGGACTGAGAAAACTTCAGCAGGAGGTACTTGAAAAAATTGCTGTTCTGAATATTTATGCTTCTAAAAACATCAGAATCAAAATCATTGATCCTCACGCAATTGTTAATACCGACAAAAGAGAAGAGTTTATTGAAAAACTGATTGACAAAGGAATTCAGCCAACAAGCTTCAGGCAGCAAACCGAGCAGGGCGTGAGCACGCGGTTGATTTTCCCGGGAGGAATTGTGCACTATGACGGCAGGGAAATAGCGGTGAATTTCTTAAAATACAACCCCGACTTTTCCCATGAAGCCAACTTTAATCACTCCTACGAAAGCGTTGAATTTGAACTGGTTAATGCTTTCCAGAAGCTTCTGCGCACTGAACGGGCAAAAGTTGCTTTTCTGGAAGGACACGGCGAAGCAGACCGCTACAGGGTTTATGATTTTGCATCAGCTTTGCCGGAAAACTTTTTGGTTGGAAGAATTCCTGCCGACTCTTTAGAAACATCTCATAAATTAGTAGATATTCTGATTATTGCCGATCCGGCTGAGCCTTTCTCTGAAAAGGATAAATTTCAAATCGACCAGTTTATCATGCGGGGTGGCAAAGCATTATGGCTCATCAGTCCTGTTCAGGTGAGTGCCGACAGTTTGTCCAAAGGGCATCAGACCATGGCATTCCCACGGGACTTAAATCTGAATGATCAGCTTTTCAGATATGGTGTGCGGCTCAATTACGATTTGATTCAGGATGTGGAATGCGCCCATCTTCGCGTCAACACTGCCCCGCCCGGCGCTCCACCGCAGTTTACCCTGCACCCGTGGTACTATTCACCACTTTTGATTCCTTCCGACAATCATCCGCTCAGCAGAAACCTCAACCGCATCTTTACGGAATTTGCTTCATCCATCGACACAATAGGCGGGAACCCACTTGTCAAAAAAGAGATTATTTTAAGCACCTCTCCCTATGCAAGAACTGTAAAATCCCCGTCAACCGTCAGTCTCAGAAACATTGACAATCCGCCCGCGCGCGCGCTTTTCAACCGGTCATTCATTGCGGCAGGCGTTCTGCTGGAGGGTAATTTTACTTCAGTTTTCAAAAACCGGATGCTTGAACCGCTTGGTATCTCTTCAGTAGATGCAATTGAAGAAAGCAGACCGACAAAAATGGCAGTGATTGCCAGCGGCGGAATAATCACAAATCAGGTTGATTACTCAACCAATCCTCCCAGGGCTCACAAACTGGGATTTGACCGGGTTTCCGGGCAAACTTTCGGCAATAGGGAGTTTCTTTTAAACACCATCTATTATTTGAACGACGACACCGGAATTATGCACCTGCGCAGCCGCACTCAAAAACTCAGGCTTTTGGATAAAGTGAGGGTGCGCGAAGAAAAACTATTCTGGCAATGGCTAAACGTTTTGGCGCCTCTGCTTCTGACAGGACTCTGGGGCATATTATACAACCTGATACGCAAGCGAAAATTTGCCCGTTCATAAAAACTTATAAAAATCAAATCGTTCATTATCGTTAGAAAGATTAAAGTTTGTATATTCGTTTCCTGATTTATTATTCGGGAAAAAACAACTGAATTAAACAGCAGAAGCAGGTTCAACTTGAATCACTCCTGATAAAATGAGAAAAACATTAAAAAATAATTATCATGAAATTTGTAGTATCGAGTTCTGAATTACTTAGCCATCTCTCAGCTATCAGCAAGGTTATCAGCAGCAAAAACACAATTCCCATTCTGGATAACTTCTTATTTGATTTGAGCGAAACCAATCTGACAATTACAGCATCTGATCTTGAATCAACATTAATTACCCGGATAGAGCTTGACAACACCGAAGGCAAGGGTATAATTGCCGTTCCGGCAAAGTTGCTAATTGATACCCTTAAAGAATTTCCCGAACAACCACTGACTTTCAAAATTGATGAAGACACTTTTGGCATAGAAATTTTCTCCGACAATGGCAAATATAGTGTTGTGGGGCAAAGTGGCGAGGAGTATCCGGAAATTCCCAAAATTGATGAAGAAAAAGCGGTTTCAGTAACGGTAGCCCCAAAAATTTTTCAGAAAGGAATTGAAAAAACCATTTTTGCAACTGCCGACGATGAGCTTCGCCCGGTTATGAACGGAATTTTTGTGGAAATATCGCCTGACAATATCACTTTCGTTGCTTCCGATGCCCATAAACTGGTGCGTTACCGCCGTTCTGATGCCAAGGCAGAATTTGATTCATCGTTTATTTTTCCAAAAAAACCGGCTAGCCTGCTGCATAATCTGTTACCCAGGGAAGAGTTTCAGATAAAACTTGATTTTGATAACAAGAATGCCAAATTCACGCTTTCTGACTACACAATCATCTGCAGATTGGTTGAAGGGAATTACCCAAGCTACAACTCAGTTATTCCCAAAAACAATCCCTTTCTGATGGTCATTGACAGGCTTACCTTTTACAATACATTGAAGCGTGTTGCAATTTTCTCCAGCCAGGCAAGCAATCTCATAAAACTGAATATCAGCGACAACCAGGTAATAATTTCAGCACAGGACATAGATTTTTCCATTTCGGCAGTTGAAAAGCTAAACTGTGAGTATGACGGAGAAGAAATTGAAATTGGTTTCAAATCTACTTTCCTGTTGGAAATACTTGCAAATATTTCATCGGCAAATATCCGTATGGAACTGAGCGATCCGTCACGTGCCGGACTGCTGTTGCCTGCCGATGTCATTGATGACGCAGAAGATTTGCTGATGCTGCTAATGCCAATGATGGTCAATGCATAATTGATTTTGAGATTCCTGTTCATGGAATAACTCTGAATACAAAATCGCCGGCTTTTGCTGAAATCTTATACAAAAAGAGTGAAACAACCACTAACCAAAAGGGGTTTTTCAGCTAATTTTTTTATTTAACACAAAATCATGCAATTAAATTTAAAAAATCCGATAGTTTTCCTTGATCTCGAAACTACCGGAATTGACATCGCCAAAGACCGGATTGTGGAAATAGCCCTGCTCAAAATACATCTGGACAACAGCGAAGAGGAGATGCTTTTGCGGATAAATCCCGAAATACCCATTTCTGCAGAAGCAATGCGGATACATGGTATTACAAATGAAGATGTTGCCGATAAGCCCACATTTAAGGAGGTGGCAAAAAATCTTGCAAAGTTTATTGAGGGCTGTGACCTGGCAGGCTTCAACTCCAACCGTTTTGACATTCCGCTTTTGGCCGAAGAGTTTTTGCGCGCAGATGTGGATATCGATTTAAAAAAGCGGAAATTCATTGACGTACAGGCAATTTTTCACAAAATGGAAAAACGGACATTAGCCGCCGCTTATCAGTTCTACTGCAACAAAGCGCTTGTTGATGCTCATAGCGCATTGGCAGATACCAAAGCCACCTACGAAGTCCTGAAAGCGCAGCTTGACACATATCAAGACAAGGAGTATGAAGACAGCCACGGAAAAATTTCTGTTCCCATTGTCAACGACATAGAAAAACTCAGTGAGTTTTCATCCTATGACCGCAATGTGGATTACGTTGGCAGGATAGTTTATGATGATAATGGTGTGGAAATTTTTAATTTTGGAAAGAACAAAGGAGTTCCTGTGGAAAAGGTTTTGGAAGAACAACCCGGCTACTATGGCTGGATGATTAACAGCGACTTCCCGTTATATACAAAGAAAGTTTTAACGCAAATTAAGCTGCGTATGCTGGAAAAGTAAACGTTATGATCACTTTTCATCTTCAAAAAACTGTTTGACAAATAACAGAATATCGACATCTAATGAAAATAATTTGCATCGGGAAAAATTATCTGGAACACATCCGGGAAATGGAGGGAAAAATTCCCGAAGAACCCATTTTTTTTCTGAAACCCGACACAGCGCTTCTGCGCAACAATGACCCGTTTTATATTCCTGAGTGGACCGGCAATCTCCACCATGAAGTTGAGCTGGTGCTTCGCATATGCAGGCTTGGGAAAAATATTGAAATGAAATTTGCTCATCGTTACTATGATGCCATCAGCCTTGGGATAGATTTCACGGCACGAGATGTTCAAAGCGAACTGATGAAAAAAGGACTTCCATGGGAAAAAGCAAAAGCTTTTGATTATTCGGCAGCAATCAGCAGCAAGTTCTTTCCTCTTAACAGCTTCCCCAAGCTTCAGAAAATTCGTTTCAGATTGGATGTAAACAACCAGACCGTTCAGCAGGCAACATCTGAACTGATGATTTTTGGATTTGACGAAATCATTTCACACATTTCAAAGTTTATGACACTGAAAATTGGAGACCTGATTTATACCGGAACACCCGCAGGCGTTGGACCCGTGAAAATCGGCGACCGGCTGGAGGGGTATCTGGAGGATGAAAAAATGTTCGATTTCAGGATAAGATAGCAACATGACTATGAAGGAATATCATTTTGAAACAGAAATGGAGGTGCGGGACTATGAATGTGATATTCAGGGAATTGTAAACAATTCAGTCTATCTCAATTATTTTGAGCATTGCCGGCACAAATTTTCACAAAATGCCGGGCTTGATTTTACTCAAATGCACTATGAAGGAGTTGATGCAGTTGTAATTCGTGCCGAGCTGGACTTCAAATTCCCGCTCAAACCCGGCGATCTTTTTTTGGTCCGCCTGAGAATATCAAAAAAGGGACGGCTGCGTCTTATTTTCGATCAGCAGATTATTCGCAAGACAGACAACAAACTGATGACAGACGCACGAATCACAGTTGTCATCACAAAAAACGGGAAGCCTATATCTACAGCAATTCTGGATGAAAAGCTCAGTCAGGTAGGAATTAACTTAAATGAAAGCTGATAAAAAGCGCTCTTTTTAGCGCAGGAAAGCCTTCCAAATGGAAGGCTTTCTTCTTTATTGTATAAATACTTTTGTTCAATCCGGTAAAAGATTGCGGATACGTATATTCATAATCTTCGGGCATTGCCCGGAATTTTCAGAAATCTATTTTGCATAACTCACCACCCGCGTTTCACGTATAACGGTGATTTTAATCTGCCCCGGGTAGGTCATCTCGTCCTGAATTCGTTTTGAAATATCGTATGACAGTTGTTCGGCATCCTGGTCGCTCATTTTATCGGAACCAACTATTACGCGAAGTTCGCGTCCGGCCTGAATTGCGTATGTTTTAGTAACTCCCGGATATGAGAGTGCCAGATCTTCCAGGTCTTTCAACCGCTTGATATAAGATTCCACCACTTCGCGGCGTGCACCCGGGCGGGCGCCCGAAATGGCATCGCACGCCTGCACAATCGGTGCCAGCAAAGTTTCCATCTCCACCTCATCATGATGTGCACCGATTGCATTGCAGATATCCGGTTTTTCCTTATATCTTTCGGCTAATTTCATCCCGTAAACTGCATGGGGCAATTCCGGTTCATCATCGGGCACTTTGCCGATGTCGTGGAGCAGTCCGGCACGTTTTGCCCGGTGGGGATTCAGTCCGAGTTCGGCAGCCATGATAGCGCTCAGGTTGGCAACTTCACGGGAGTGCTGCAACAGGTTTTGCCCATAGGAAGAGCGGTACTTCATCTTGCCAATCAAACGCACCAGTTCGGGATGCAAACCATGAATTCCCAAATCAATAGCTGTGCGCTTTCCGGTCTCAATCACCTCTTCTTCTATCTGTTTTTTCACTTTTTCCACCACCTCTTCAATGCGCGCCGGGTGGATACGCCCATCGGTAACTAACTGATGCAGTGCCAGACGGGCAATCTCTCTTCGCACAGGATCAAAAGCGGAGAGCACAATAGCCTCCGGTGTGTCATCCACAATAATCTCAACGCCGGTTGCCGCTTCAAGCGCTCTGATATTTCGTCCTTCACGACCAATAATCCGTCCTTTAATTTCATCACTCTCAATATGAAAAATGGTTACCGCATTTTCAACAGCAGTTTCGGTAGCCACACGCTGAATGGATCTTACCACTATTTTTTTGGCTTCCTTATTGGCTGTTTGCCGTGCTTCTTCAATAATTTCGGAAATATAGCCCATTGCCTCCGATTTTGCCTCATCTTTCAGTGACTCCACCAGCTGAGCTTTTGCCTCCTCTGCCGACAATCCGGAAAGCTGTTCCAATTTTTCCAGCTTCCGGCGAAACAGTTTATCCAGCTCTTCACTTTTTTGTTCAACCCGCTGCAACTGATGGTTGAGATTTTCACGAATTACCTCGGTCTCTTTTTTGATAATTTCAAAATCACGGGTATTTTTCTGCAATTCTTCACGACGTTGGTTTATACTTGTCTCACGCTGGTTCAGCTTATTTTCCTGCTGATTGATTTTGTTGTTCTTTTCCTGAACAAATTTTTCATGTTCCGCCTTAAGCTGCAAGATTTTCTCTTTTGCCTGAAGCATCTGGTCTTTCTTTATTACTTCTCCTTCGGCTCTGGCTTCATCAATAATTTTCCGGCTTCTACCTATTAAAGCCTTATTCCAGATATAATAAGCCAGTGTTCCACCGCCAAGAAACCCGACAGCGAAACCTATCAGTATTTGAATCCAATCCATTGTATTTATTTTAATTAATTAATTATAAAAAAACCCGTAAAAAATCACTCTGATAAACAAAGCAATTCAATACGGGTACCTGATAAATATTTATTTTAATTCCCTATTTTTCTATATTCTCTTTCAAAAAATCTGAAATATCATCATTTAAATCCTTCAATCCTTCAATAAAAAGAGACCTGTCTGCGCGCTTCAAAAGCCCGGTGTGGTCCAATGCAATCTGAAAAGCAGCCATTGCCAGTATGTCCTGCCAATCTTTGTCGTGAAACAGCTCCCTGTATTTAACCACTGTTTCATTCACTCTCTTTTCTGCTATCCGGTGCCTCTCTTCATCATCGCGATCAACGGTGAGCGGGTATGCCCTGCCACCAATTCGGATATTAATTCTCTGCTGTCTATTATTCACAATACACTACTTACTTGTTGAGTAATGCAATACATTTATCAATTTCCCGTACTAAACTATTTATTTTTTTGCTTGCTTCCCCATCCTTGTCTTTGCCGCCAAGAATCCGGTTGGCAAGCCTTACTTTTTCATTTTTCTGACTTAAATCCGCTTTCTCCTGTTCAAGCCTTGCAATTTCCTGAGTTAATACTAAAATGCTCTCTTTGAGTACATTCTTCTCCGCTTTCAGTTTTTCATATTCCTGAAAAAAGCGTTGGGTATTGGCTCTCAGCTCACTCAAAAGAAAACGATCTTCTTCTGTCATTTTTTATTTCAATTCAATCGCAAAGTTAATACTTTTCATTTATTGAAAAAATGTTTATAAAATTATGTAAATAATTCTGGCTAACCCTGTCTGTAAGTTTCTCAAGGATTTTTATATTTTTGAAGACTTAATACTGATAGCACATCGGCATTATGCCACAAATTGTTGAACTATTTCATAAATCAATTTGGTATAAGAACCATTTACCGGAGACAAACATGATTTTACAAAATCACAAAATAATGATTAAGAAGAACTTACAGACCCTTGGTCTAAAGGTGCTTCATTCAATGCAAATCAAATATTTTATTCCGATTTTAATTTTACATCTGTCATTTTCCCTTTCAGGTCAAACTCCGGAATATGTAAGTCCGGTGAAAATACCTGTTTTTTTGAGCGGAAATTTTGCCGAGCTTCGCAGTAACCATTTTCATTCCGGCATTGATATTAAAACTCAGGGAATCACTGGGATACCAATATATTCTGCCGCATCCGGATTCATCTCCCGTATTGTGGTTTCACCCACCGGTTACGGGCTTGCTCTATATATTGAACATCCAAACGGTACCACATCGGTTTACGGACATCTGGAAAGTTTTCGCGATGATATTGCCCGATATGTAAAAAGCAAGCAGTATGAGCAGGAGTCATTCCGTGTTGATTTGCCGGTTTCCAAAAGTTTATTCCCGGTGAAGCAGGGTGAAT
Source organism: Mariniphaga sp. (assembly GCA_040772505.1). Taxonomy (GTDB): domain Bacteria; phylum Bacteroidota; class Bacteroidia; order Bacteroidales; family Prolixibacteraceae; genus Mariniphaga. The sequence continues at coordinate 60,610 of JAXGYA010000007.1, forward strand.
TCATTGCCAAAAGCGGAAACACGGGCAGTACTGGTGGTCCGCACCTTCATTTTGAAATTCGGGACACAAAAACGGAAGAGCCGGTCAATCCGTTGTTCTACCCCTTCCCAGTCGCAGATAAAATAGCGCCACACATCTATTCATTGATGATTACACCAATGAATGAGTTTGCACATGTAAATTATCAGGCGCAAAAAGCCATATTCCCGGTTGAATTTTCGGAAGGAAAATTTCGGTTAAAAAACAATCCGGTAGTTCCGGTTTACGGAGTGGTTGGTTTTGCAGTTCAGGCAAACGATTTTTATGACGGTTCGCACAACCGCTGCGGCATATACTCCATGCGGATGTTTTGGGACGGCGAATTATATTTTTCCTTCCGAATGGACCGTTTTTCTTTTGATGAGAGCCGGTACATCAACAGTCATATTGATTATGAAGAGCTCATCAACACAAAGCAATGGTTCCACAAAGTCTGGCAAGACCCGGGCAACCGGCTGAGTATTTATGATTACGTCCGGGACAGCGGACTGCTCCGCGTAACCGACGGAAATATTCATATTGTGAGAATAGAGCTGAGTGATTTACATGGAAATTTGTCTATTCTTGAATTTAGGGTAGAAAGCAAGTCGCACCGTATAGTACCAATCAGAACCGAATATACTCAGCTCCTGAGATATGACAAGGCAAACCGCTTTAGTGAAGAAAATATTACAATTGATTTTCCGGAGAATACTTTTTACAACGATGTGGAGTTTATGTGGAAACAGAAACCCGCTTCCGAAAATTTATTTTCGGATATCCATGTGATTCATCAAAATACAGTTCCGTTGCATAACAGCGCAAAACTTTCAATAAAAGCCGACAAGCTGGAAAAAGAGTTGCATGAAAAGGCACTGCTTGTAACGGTGGATACCCTGACCGGAAAAATCAGTTCTGCCGGAGGCAGTTACAATAAAGGATTTGTCACTGCCAATATCCGCTCCTTTGGGAATTATGCCATTGCGTTGGACACGATTGCGCCACGTATTATACCACTCAGCTTGAACGATAAATCGGCACTGACCGAATCTAATCGAATCCGATTCCGGATTACGGATGACTTATCGGGAATTAAAGAATACACAGGAATTTTAGACGGCAAGTGGGCGCTTTTCGAGTATGATGCCAAAACAAATATGATTGTGCATTATTTTGATAGCGAGCGCTTTGAGCTGAAAAAACGTCATCAACTCACGGTAAAAGTTAGCGATAATAAAGGAAACGAAAATATTCATGAAACTTCATTCTGGAAATAGCTTTTTTGTGATTGGCGCCATGTCCGGCACCTCGTTAGATGGTCTTGACCTGGCAGCTGTGGAGTTTTCTCTTTCTAACAACAAATGGAAATTCTCTGTTATTAAGGCAGAAACACTGAAATATCCGAAAGAATGGGAAGAAAAACTCAGGTCGGCGCACAATCTGCCGGGCGAACACCTGATGAAACTGCATAGTGATTATGGCAGGTTCATCGGACAGCAAGCCAACCGGTTTATTAAAAAACATAAACTTTCGCCCAAATTGATTGCATCACACGGGCACACCATCTTCCACCAGCCGGAAAACGGATTCACGTTTCAGGCAGGAAATGGCGCTTCCATCGCTGCCGAAACCGGAATAACCACTATTTCCGACTTTCGCACAACCGATGTGGCACTGGGCGGGCAGGGCGCTCCATTGGTGCCCGTTGGCGACCGGCTGCTTTTTTTGAAATATGAATCGTGTCTCAACCTGGGGGGATTTGCCAATATCTCATTTGAACAAAACAAAAAGCGTATTGCCTTTGACATTTGCCCGGTGAATATTGTTCTGAATTATTATGCAGGAAAGCTGGGTTTTATATTTGATGCAGACGGAGATTTGGGAAAGAGAGGAAAGGTGAACGACGAGCTGCTGGGTAAACTAAATCAACTGGGTTTTTATGAAAAAAATCCACCGAAATCATTGGGGCGTGAGTGGGTTGAAAACTCATTCCTCCCGCTCACAGAAAGTTTCAGGATTTCTGTTGAAGACAAACTGCGAACAATATATGAACACATTTCGATGCAGATAGGAGGCACAGCACCTGAATCCGGCAAAATGCTTGTTACAGGCGGGGGTGCGTTCAATTCGTTTCTGATTGAAAGGGTGAGGACACATGCAAAATGCAGCATAGAACTTCCGTCTGCACAAATCATCAATTTCAAAGAAGCAATCATTTTTGCTTTTTTGGGCTTGTTGCGCTTTCGGAATGAAATCAACTGCTATGCTTCAGTTACCGGTGCAAAAAAGGAGAGCAGTTCAGGAGTGATTTTTATCGTGGAACAGAATTAACAAATCAATTTATGCTCCATTTTCCTTTTTGACGGAGCTCATAAACAAGCCTATCAAAACAATCACTCCACCATAAATATAGTAACTGAACAAGGTCTCTTTCAAAATTATCACTCCTGCGAACAATCCGATTACGGGACTGAAATTGTTGAAAACCCCAACTACACTTGCAGGCAGGTATTTTAAGCTGAAATTGGTTAGAAATGAAGACAAAAACGTGGACAAAACGCCTAAATAAGCTACAACATACAAGTATTCAGCATGGTAAAATCTTTCCATAAAACCACTCACACTTCCTGTCAGAATAGTTAAAAACAGATTCAGCAGATTCACAAGAAGCATCCCATACATCAGAATATAAAAAGTGACGGTAATTATGGAAAGGTTTTGCACCGTCTTTTTCAGGAGAATAAAATAGAGCACAATAGCAAACAACGAGCTGAAAATCAAAAAGTATCCCCAATAATTCATGGAAATATTTATTGAAGATTGAAACGTGATGTAAAGTACACCCAAAACAGAAAGAAGCGCTCCGGATTTTTGCAGCAAGGATGTTTTTTCCTTAAGCAAAATTGCAGAGCCAATCAATGTAAAAATAGGCAGCAGTGCATAAATAATTGATGCTTCGGTGGCAGGAATAATTTCGATACCTGAAATCTGCAATGCAAAAAAGCCGGTCGGATAAAGAAATGAAAGCCCTAACAATCCAATTTTTTGTCTTTTTGCAATTTTTCCGATTTTGACTGCCCCAAATGAGCGTAGCAAACAGATAACTACAAAAGCAACAAGCAGCCTGTCGGCTAATAAGTCTACCGGAGTGCTGTATTTTAACCCCATTTTGACAAACACAAAGGATAAACCTACTATAAGCGTCGTCAGGAAAATGGCCAATAGAGCTTTTATCTTATCATAATTGAAGGCCATTGAAAGCTATTAAATTAAATGCTTTTAGCGAAAATCAAAAACCAAATTTTGTTGGCAGCCACAAGCTAATCTGAGGAAGATATGTTACTAATATCAACACAACAATCATGGCAACAAACATGGGAATCAGCGGTTTTATAACTTTATCGATACTGAGACCTGCCACACTGCAACCGATGAACAAAACCGAGCCCACCGGAGGTGTGCAAAGGCCAACACTCAGGTTAAGCACCATGATAATTCCAAAATGAATCGGGTCAACACCCATCGCAGTTACGATAGGCAAAAAGATTGGTGTGAAAATCAGAATTGCAGGTGTCATATCCATGAAAGTACCCACAAAAAGCAAAAGCATATTGATTATAATCAATATCACAAACGGATTACTGGAAAGCGCAAGCAATCCCTCACTCACGTTCTGTGGAATATTCTGATACGCCATAATCCAGGATAATCCCAAACAGGTTGCAACCAGCAGCATCACAATTCCCGTGGTTTTTACCGAACGTAAAATAATGTCAGGCAAATGTTTTACAGTCATTTCCCGGTAGATGAATGCAAGAATCAGCGAATAGAGCACTGCAATTGCCGAGGCTTCGGTTGCAGTAAAAAAACCGGCTACAATTCCACCAATCACAATCACCAGCATGAGCAAACTGGGAATAGCATCCAGAAATTTTTTTGTTCCCTGCAAGGCTTTCTCCTTGTTCCGTATGGTTTTCACAATTGCAAAAGCAGCAAATCCCGCTAAAAGCAAATATAGTAAAACCCGGTTAACAAGTGGAGAAAAATTACTTTTAGAAAAGCTAACTCCCTGATAAACAAGAAACAGCCCAATAGTAATCAAAAATACTATTCCAAGAGTCTTCAATGCAGCGCCTATCCCTTTGTCACGATATACAAGCATTGTAATTGCAGTAATCATAATGGCAATTCCGGTGAGAAAGCCCGGCAAATAGCCGGCAAGGAAAAGCGCTGTGATAGAAACACCACCACTTGCAAGGGAATATACAATCAGCACATTGCTGGGCGGAATAGATAATCCGGTGGTTGCAGAAGTGATATTCACCGCAGCACTGAAGTTTTCAGGATAACCTTCTTTCTTCATTTCAGGCTGCATAATGCTGCCGATGGCAGAAGCTGAAGCGGCTGCTGAACCTGAAATAGCTCCAAAAAGCATGTTTGCAATCACATTAACCATTGCCACTCCGCCTGTTATTCCTCCAACCAGCACCCGGGCAAAATCGATCAGCCGGATGGCAATCCCCCCCCTGTTCATAATATTCCCCGCAAGGATAAAGAAGGGTATTGCCAACAACGCAAAACTGTCCAATCCGGTGGCCATTCGCTGTGAAAAAGTTGTGAGTGCGGGAATGACATCTATACTCACCAGCATGGTTAAAATTCCGGAAATTCCAATACTGAAAGCGATGGGTACTCCAATTGTCAGGAGAACAAGAAAACTGAAAACAAGAATAAATACTTCTAAAAATTCCATAATGATTAGTTTTTCCGGTTGTCTTTAACCATTTTAATTATATTATCAATATCAAAATAGACAATCAATATACCGCTGATGGGAAGCACCAGATACACAATTCCCACCGGCATCCCCAAAGCAGCTGATCTAACGGAAAGGTAAAACCGGGTATAAACCAGCCAGCTCCCTCCAATTATCAATACTGTAACTGCAAAAAGAACAACAATTGCGCTGATTATCAATTCCAGAATATATTTTCTTTGGGGAGAACTTTTCTGAATGAGCAAATCAATGGCTAAATGCTCACGCTTACCTGCCACATATGCGGCGCCAAGCAAACCAACCCAGATTAGTAAAAAACCGGCTAACTCATCAGTAAAACTACTGGGTGAATTCATCACATATCTGCTTGTAACCTGCCAAAACACATCAATTACCAGAATACTCATCAAGGTTATGAGCAGCCACTCAAGAATTTTGTCAATGGTTTCTCGTATCGTCATAATTATTTTTTTTATTCAACTTCCTGAATACGTTTAATATAGGAATAGATGGTTTTGTTACTACCGTAACTTTCCAGCAAAGGTTTTACCTTGTCAATAAAAGGTTGTTTGTCAGGATAATTGATTTTCACTCCGGCTTTCTGAATAGCTTCCAACGATTTCTTCTCCGATTCCTCCCAAAGCTTTCGTTCCAGCACTGCTGATTCATCAGCAGCCTGCTGCAACCATGCCCTTTCCTGATCCGATAATTTATCCCAAATAACCTTGCTAATAATCAACACATCGGGCACAGTAGTATGTTCATCCAGTGAATAGTACTTACAAACTTCGTAATGACGTGAAGTATAAAGGCTTGGCGGATTATTCTCGGCTCCGTCAACCACACCGCTCTGAAGCGCTGTATATAATTCACCCCAGGAAATCGGAGTTGCAGAACCACCCAATGCACGAACCATTTCAACAGCCGTAATGCTTGGCTGCACTCTCATTTTTAATCCAGATAGATCATCGGGATGATTAATCGGTTTAGATTTGGTGTAAAAACTGCGGGAACCTGCATCGTAATAACACAACCCGCGAATCCATTTACTTTCGGTACTTAATAGTAAATCGCGACCAATTTCACCATCCAAAACCTGAAAGGCATGCTCTTTTGAACGAAAAATATAAGGCAGTCCAAAAACTTTATAATCTTCGGCAAAGCTCTCCATCACAGCAGCTGAAACTTTTGTTATGGCTAAGCTCCCGATTTGCAACAGTTCAACACATTGTTTTTCAGAGCCTAACTGCTCTGCCGGATAAACATCTATCATAAGTTTCCCATCAGAAAGCTCTTTGCATCTTTCTGCCATGAACATCATGGCATTGTGCACCGGATGGTCCACAGGTAGTCCATGTGCAAGTTTCAGGCGAGTTGAATCGAGAGGTCCGGTGCATGAAATGCTTAGTAAAAGGAAAAGCGCTGCAACAACCGGAATTGATTTTTTATTGTTCATTCTAATTTTTTGTTTGTTACCTTTTATACTTGCTAATGAAATTCAAAGTTTCCTCACATTTTTGTGTAATAAATGAGTAATTTTCACTTGTTAGTATCTCCTTGGGAAACAACTTAGACCCGATTCCAACACAGAAAACACCAGCATCAAACCACTCCTTAAGATTTTCTTCAGTTGGAGATAACCGGGAGTTGCAAGGCGCAACATTATTTCTCCAAATGTTATTACTTTTTTCTTCATTAGTTTAATTTAAAAATTAAAATATTCCTTCGCATTGTTGAAACAGATATTTTCCACCATTTGTCCTAACAGTTCCATATCGTTGGGAATTTCGCCGTTTTCAACATCGTTTCCGATTAAGTTGCAAAGAGTTCTGCGGAAATATTCATGGCGCGAATAGGATAAAAAACTTCTGGAATCGGTGAGCATACCCACAAACCGGCTCAAAAGCCCCATATTCGACAAGGCATTTATCTGTTTTTCCATTCCGTCTTTCTGGTCGAGAAACCACCATCCGGAGCCGAACTGCATTTTTCCGGGTACGGAACCGTCCTGAAAATTTCCAATCATGGTTGCAAACAACTCATTATCCCGCGGGTTCAAATTGTAGAGTATTGTTTTGGTCAATTTATTTTCCATATCCAGCTTATCCAAAAAACGGGAAAGCGGACGGCCAATTTCAAAATCTCCAATAGAATCAAAACCGGTATCCGGCCCCAAAGCCTTGAAGAGACGGGTGTTGTTGTTGCGCAGTGCACCCAGATGAAATTGCTGTGTCCAGCCGCGTGAATGGTCCATGAGACCAAACTCAATTAACATGTAGGACTTAAATTTTGCAATTTCCATTTTCTCTAAATCGGTACCGCTGCGTATTTTCTGAAAAATTTCCCCGATTTCTTCTTCGGTAAATTCTTCTGCTACAATTGTTTCTAAACCGTGGTCGGAAAGACGGCAGCCATTTTTGTGAAAAAATTGATGCCGTTTTTCAAGTGCATCCATAAAATCTGAAAAGTTCCCGGTAGAAATTCCGGAAACCTCAGCAAGCTGATCGGCATACCTGTTAAAGGCTGATGTGTTTTCTACTGCCATCGCTTTATCGGGCCTCCATGCCGGCAATACGGCAACCTCAAAATTATCGGCTTTGATTTGGCGGTGATATTCCAATGAATCCACTGGGTCGTCGGTAGTGCAGATGGTGTGCACATTCGCTTTACGGATGATATTCCGAACGGAATATTCATACGTTTGCAGTTTGGCATTGCATTCGTCCCAGATTTCCTTTGCGGTGGATGGATTCAATAATTTATCAATTCCAAAAAACAGCTTCAATTCCAGGTGAGTCCAATGATACAAAGGATTGCGAAGGGTATTGGGCACTGTTTCTGCCCATTTTTCAAACTTTTCCCAATCGGAAGCATCACCGGTGCAAAAACGCTCGTTCACTCCGTTGGCACGCATCGCCCGCCATTTATAGTGGTCGCCGTAAAGCCATATCTGAGTTATATTTTCAAACTGCTTATCCTCAGCAATTTCCTTTGGTGGAACATGGCAATGATAATCGAAAATGGGCATTTTTGCTGCATGTTCGTGATAGAGCTTCTGGGCTGTTTCAGTTTGCAACAAGAAATTTTCATCCATAAATTTCTTCATAACTCTATCTCTTCTATAGTTTGAACAATCTTTTCAAGTGGCGTTCATATATATTTTCCTCAACACATTGCCCAACCACATCGGCATGTTTTTTCAGTAATCCGGTATATTTGTCACCCATCTCGGCTGCTACTTTATAGCCAACATGGATAAGCTGCCTGAAATTGGGGTTATAGTCGTGATGATCCGGAATGTGACGCAGCGTATTGGCAAACTTCTCACCGCTCCATCCGGATACGGTTTCGGGAGATGGAAGCTGCGAATCGTCAATATCTATTACGTCTGCGTATGGCTCACACATTTCCTCTTTTCGCCCAAGTGCCTGCACATAAATATCCTTAGCAACTGCAAGTCCTTCATTCCCTGAAACCGCTAAACCGATCACCTCTTCAAGCCATGTTGTTCCGGCAGTTTTAACGTGAAGTCCCTTATCGTATTTCTCAATAATTTCAGCCATAACGGGATAAATGCTAAATTTATCGGAACCGGAATGGACACTCAGTTTCAGATTTTCAGGAAGACCAAACGTTTTTACGGCATAGTCGATAACCAGCACATCCTGCTCAAACTCTTTGGCAAACTGATTAACATCGCCGACATAATCCACGCCTTTATTGAATCTTCCGGTAAATTTCGGAGCTATAGTTTGCGCAGGGATTTGTTCATCGGCAATCATTTTCAGAATAAAAAACATATCTACAGGAGTTTGCGGAGCTTCCACCTCGTCCATGGAAACCTCTGTAACAAAACTCCCCTCTCCCTTTTTGGTTTTTATATAACGATAGATCTTACCGGCTTCCTCAATAGCTGCCAGGTATTTTCCTGCTACTTCATCCAGTAGCCCGCCAGAAATAAGAATAGGCTCCGGAATTCCTGGAATATTCACAACAGAACCCAGTGATTCGCATGACTTCTTAAAAGCGGCAATCTTTTCGGCAGATGAGCTATTGCCAATATACATAGCCACATCAAGGGTAAAAAAATCGGAATATTCAATAAACCGGTCCACATTCGCCAGGTTGATGTGGTCAGCATCCACAAAATAAGCTTTATTCCACCCCAGATTTTTTACGGCAGCATCTGCCTCCCTGCGAGTATCTTCCGGATTTGAATGAATGGTATTGTGTTCGCGGTTTGATTTGTTCCAGACAGGAAGAACTTCTATCCCTTTCTGATTGGCTTTCATTAATGCACGCAGTTGTGCTTCTCCCTGATGACTAAAGCGGTCGCCCACTCCAAAACTATACTTTCCCAATATCATTTTTAAGTATTTAAAGTTATTAAATTATTTGAATTTGCTTTCCGTGTACGGACACGAAAATAGGTATATATTTTGGACAAACAAAAATTCCAGTGAAAAAGGGGAAATTATTTTATCAGCTTCTTCAGCCCTTCGCTTATTTTATTGATATTTTCCTGAAGGTTTTCCTGTGCAGATTTTTTCACCTCGTTCGTAATCATTTTCCGGGCTTCTTCCAAATCAATTTTCACTTCAGGCTTGCCAACCGGCCCTTTAAGAAGCACTGAAGCCGGAATAAGCTGAATGCGTTCCTGACCGGGCAAAACACCTAATATTTTTTGAATATCATCACCAAAGGCATCACGCTGAACATTGAAATCGAGCCGCATATCAATAAGATTTTCTAAGTTCAAATTGCCCGAAATGGTTGTTTCCTGTCCTGCCACTTTTGTGCTGAACGGTTTAAGTTTAATTGCTCCTTTCTCCACTTCAACAAAAGCACGAAAATCGTCGATTTTCACATTGTTAAGCTTCTCCGATTTCAACAATCCTTTCAACTGTTTGAACAACGGCGATTCAATAATCTGTAAATTTACCGTGTTGAACAATCCGCTTCCATCAACAGAAGACGCCAGTATGCCGAATCCGGGAGTTAGCTGTCCGTTCACATTCAAACTAATGTTGAATTTCCCCTGACTGTTTCCGGCAATGGGAATCATTCGCTGCACACTCAGCAGCGTTTGATAAGCTTTGGGAATGTCGATGTCGGACAAGTCAAAAGAAAAATCAAAAAGGGGTTTGTTTTCAGCGGTATTCTCATAGGAGCCGCTAAGTTTCAGTCCGCCATCCAGCATTCGCATATTCAATCCGTCCAAAACCAGTTTTCCTTTTCTTGCTGTGATAAGTCCTTTCACATCAGTAATTGGCATCCGTTCAAAAATCACACGCTGAATATCAGACTGAAAGGTAAAGTCAACATTTGCAGGCACATCAAAAACAAGAATTTCCTCCTGCTCTTCCCCCGATTTCTTTGTGGCGTCTGTTTTTTGAGGCTGCTGATCTTCCTTTGCCACTTGCAGGCGGAGGAGTTCATTCATATTAACTTGCGTAGAATTAAGCTGAAGGGTTCCTGCCAAAGTGCCCTCTTTGAAAAGGTAATTCAAATAATTGGTAACATTTCCCGACAACCGGAAATCGCTCTGCCCAATGTTGATGCTCAATCCGCTCAGGTTCACTGCCTGCGGACTGAAAGTCATCTTACCCTCCGGAATCTTCACCTGTTGGGTTAGCCCAGGACTTTCGTACAGAAAATTGGTCAGATTAACCGTTCCTTCTGTCTGAATTTTGTCATACTGCTCTTTTTCTATGGCTGAATAATTGCCCTTCACCATTAGATCCGCATCAATAATTCCTGAAATATTGACACTGTCGAGAGGCAGTGCAGCTTTCAGTTCATTGAAATTCACATTCCCGGTCAATGCCCCGTCAAAATGGAGGTCGGTCATCAAATTTTTCAGGGCAAGCCTGAAGTCCACAGGACTATTTTTCACTTCTGCGTGAGCTTTTCTGATGTTAACTTCAGTGAAATCAAGTACTCCCTGTGGTTTTGTAATAGAGAGATCAGCCGAAATATTTTTAATCTCTTCGGGAAGGTCGGCATACCGGATATTGCCGTTACTCACATCAATTTTCAGGTCAAATGCCGGATAATCTTCATCGAAGTATTTACCTTTTACTGTTCCCGAAATTGTTGCTGTGCCATTTGCCGTGATTTCATTCAGATAATCCTCATAATCCGGAGGAATGAGCGCCAGAAAATTATCAAAGCCCGATTCTTTAGTTTTAATATGCAGGTCAAAATACATGGTATCATCGGGCATTTGGATCATCCCCAAAACTTCCAGCGGCAACCGATTGATCAACAATTCATTTTCCTGAATTTCAATATCCATGATATCGTAGTCCACATTCAGCTTTGTGCGGGTTTCAACCGATGTGTTGGTAATATAATTTACTCCGGCATAGCTCAGAAAAAGCTGAGCTGCAGTTCCTTCTGCAAGTAGCTGTGCCTCTGTACCGTACATTTCCCCTGAAACGCCAATATTTATATCGTTCAGCCGAAAAAGTATATCTGCCTCACGGTCTTCATAAATAAAATCAGCATTGGAAATACCAATTTTATCCAACTGAAACACAATGCCCTCTTCATCCGAATCAGAAACTGCTGCAGCCTCCTCTTTGCTCTCCGAATCAGCAAGCAAATCCCAATTTACATTCCCGGAAGCACCAACCACCAATTTGAGTACCGGACGTTTGAGAAGTATCTCCTCAATACCGACATTCCCTTTTCCAAACAACTGACGCAATGCAGTTTTTGTGCGAATGGACGGCGCTGCAAACAAGGTATCGTTTGCAAACTCTCCTTTCCCGACAACCTGAATATCAACAAGTTCAAGCGAAACCTTAGGAAAGCTCCTGAAAAGCGATAGTTTCAGATCGGAAAACTCTACTTCGGCGTTTATATGCTTATTAATGGTAATTTTTGTCTTTTCAAGCAGCGCTTGCTTAAAAAACAGCGGGACAGCAGCCATTGCTGCAATCAGCAAAGCCACAACAATTCCAATAGCGATAAGTATTTTCTTCATTTATATTAAACTTTTGACAACTTCAATCCATAAAACAGTTTTCTTCAAAAATAGTACATAATTCTGAAAATACGTTACGCTAATTTTTTCTGACAGTAGATATGAACCCTTCAATCCTTGCATATATTTCGGCGCCTTTGAAAGACAGAAGCAATTTGATATTTTTTGTTTGACCTTTGCCGGTCTGATATCCCTTTCTGCCAGTTCCAATTCTTCTTTTGTAAATCCATGTCCACAGCTGCAAATGTCGGGTATGCGTATATCAACAATCCCGAATCCATTAAAAAGTATGGACTGCTTTATACCTGGGATGTATCCATGAATGGGTCTAAAAATGAGGGGGCACAGGGTATTTGTCCCGTAGGGTGGCATATCCCTTCAGATGATGAATGGAAGCAGCTGGAAATGGCGTTAGGCATGACTTCCGCCGAAGCCGATATGGCTAATACCTGGCGTGGCTCCCCGGCGGGTACCATGTTGATAGCCGGCGGCAGCTCGGGCTACAATGCCCAATTGGGAGGGAGGCGCTCTTCAGGCGGAGCTTTCAGTCTGAAGGGAAGAATGGAATACGTATGGACCTCCACCGAATCTGGAAATTCCCTGGCTTGGCGACGCTGCCTCGATATCTATTCAAGTGAGGTTGGAAGATGGGATACTTTCCCTAAAAGTTATGGCTTTTCAATACGTTGTGTGAAAGACGATTAAAAATAAAATATTAAAAATGAATTGGAAAATAACATACATTTTATTCTTTACATCTCTCATCCTGTTTGCCGGCAGTTGCAGCAAAGAGGAAGAAGAGATAACTGATGATTTGAAATATTCGCTACTTTTTTACCAGCCGGGCTGAAACGCAATCTCCCAACAGGGAAGATTACCGGCTGGGCACATCGGTTTACAATTCGCTGTACATTTCGAAACACCTGATGCAGCCGTGGTTGAAAGACAACTGGACTGCCATTTTGCAACTGCGCAATGAAATTCGAACACAGACAAAGTGAAAGGGGAAGTAAAGAAATCATCGGGAAGCACTTTGTTTTTTATTGCACCGCAGCTCAACTTTGTGCTTAAAGAGGAGTGGTACCTTTCCGGCATGATGGATATTCCGGTGTATCAAAACTTTAAAGGCACACAATTGGGCGCTGGTGTAGGGCTCACTTTTGTCATTTCCAAAACTTTCCGTCTCTAAAAAGCTGTGTTTTTACCTTACTCAGCCGTTTTTTTAGCAAAACTCTCCATACCTTCAATATAGGAGTCTTTTATATTCAGCTTATATTCGACAATACAGGTTCTGTATAAAGTCTGAAAGCTCTGAGATTGTCAGTATAAAACTACCCGCCGGGACAATAAATTCAAAATATTTTACCAACTTTACATTTTACAACTTTTATAATAAATCAAATGAAGCAGATAAATCTTTTAACCGGTATTGTGGTTTCAATTTTTCTGATGATGGCTTGTTCCCGGCAGCTTGAGCTGACTGTAACAGAGCTAACCTGCAATTTCAAAAGTGAACCTGTTGGTGTGGATACTCCTGCGCCGCTACTCGGATGGAAAATCAATTCATCGCAAAAAGAGGTAATGCAGTCGGCATACCGGATAATTGTGGCTGAAAATCCGGATGATCTCATAAAAGAAAAAGGAACGCTCTGGGATTCGGGAAAAATCGAATCGGAACAATCTTTCAATACAATTTACGAGGGGGAACAGTTTGATTCAGGGAAAAAATATTTCTGGAAAGTGAAAATCTGGGATGCAAACGGAAATGAAACTGCATGGAGCAAAACAAGCTGGTGGCAGACTGGCATGTTTTCGGATTTATCATGGAAAGATGCGCAATGGATTGCTATTGAGGAGCTTGACCCTGCCCTGCGCCTGGTTCCCGGCATTCACGGGTCAGGCGATCATCTGGGCGACAAGGCTGTTCAGCGCCCAATTGTGCCGAAATTCAGAAAATCGTTTTCCCTCTCCCAAAAACCGGAATCTGCAACTCTGTTTATCTCCGGACTTGGGCATTACGAAGCTTTTCTGAATGAAAAAAAAATCGGAAATTCCTTTCTTTCCCCCGGCTGGACACAATACGACAAAACGATTCTGTACAATACCTACGAAGTGACTTCCCTGTTGGCAACCGGCGAAAATGTGCTGAGCACCGTTGTGGGAAACGGCTTTTACAATGTAAACCGCGAGCGGTACCGAAAACTGGTTATTGCCTACGGTATGCCCAAAATGATTTCACTGCTCCATATTCGTTATCCCGATGGAACATCGGAAACCATCCCTACCGACGGAACCTGGAAAACAACCCCCTCGCCCATCACCTACACCAGTATTTTCGGAGGCGAGGATTACAACGCCACGTTAGCGGGAAATGACTGGAATTCACCCGGCTTCAACGATTCACACTGGCAAAATGCACTGGTTGTTGCTGCCCCGACGGGAAAACTTGCTGCCGAAAATGACTATCCGCTAAAAGTGATGGAAAAAATCGAGGTGAAAGAGATAATTTCGTTGGGCGACAGCTCGTGGCTCTACGATTTTGGTCAGAATGCCTCAGGAATAATCGAGCTTACCGTCAGAGGGAAAGCGGAACAGGAAATAAAACTGTGGCCGGCAGAGCTTTTAAATCCGAACAAAACTGTCAATCAGCGCGCATCCGGTTATCCGTTTTATTTTTCCTATACACTGAGCGGCAACGGTTTAGAAAACTGGAAGCCACAGTTTACCTACTATGGGTTTCGTTATGTTCAGATAAGCGGCGCCGTTCCGGCAGGGAAAAGCAATCCGGATGGATTGCCTGAAATTGAAAAGCTGACCTTTTTACACACCCGCAACTCTTCACCCGAAAACGGAACATTTGAGTGCAGCAATCCCCTGCTGAATCAGATTCACACGTTAATCGACTGGGCTATCCGAAGCAATTTTCAGAGTGTGCTCACCGATTGCCCCCACCGGGAAAAGCTTGGGTGGCTGGAGCAAACCCACCTGATGGGACAGGGCGTTCACTTTCGCTATGATATTTATCACCTTTACCGAAAGCTGGTTTTTGACATGATAGATTCACAGACAGAAGACGGACTTGTGCCCGACATTGCACCTGAATATGTGGAATTTTTAGGCGGTTTCCGCGATTCGCCCGAATGGGGAAGCGCAGCGGTCATTCTACCCTATCTGCTTTATAAATGGTATGGCGACAGGGAAATTATCGAGCAGGCGTGGCCCATGATGAATCGTTATGTGAACTACCTGAAAAGCAAATCGGAAAGCCATATTCTCAATCACGGGCTGGGCGACTGGTTTGATTTAGGCCCGCGCCAGCCGGGAGTGTCACAGCTCACTCCGGTTTCTCTGACAGCAACAGCCACTTATTTCTACAATTTAAAAGTGATGGCTGAAATGGCTCAACTGCTCAACAAACCGGAAAAGCAAGAATTGCAGCAGTGGGCAGATGAAATCCGGCAGGCTTTCAATTCCAAATTTTTCAATGCCGAAACCAATGTCTATTCCACAGGCAGCCAAACGGCAATGTCCATGCCCTATTGCATGGAAATCGTGGAAGAGGCAAACAGGGAAAAAGTATTTGCAAACCTTGTGGATTCAATCACCGCCGGCAACAAAGCCCTGACTGCCGGCGATGTGGGATTTCACTACCTTGTGGAAGCGCTCACCAAAGGCGGCGCTGCTCAGCTGATGTATGAAATGATTAACCGCGATGATGTTCCCGGATACGGATTTCAACTTAAAAAAGGAGCTACCGCACTCACTGAATCCTGGGCGGCACTGGAAAACGTTTCCAATAACCATCTGATGTTAGGTCATGTTATGGAGTGGTTTTATGCAGGCTTGGGAGGTATCGGACAAGCGCACCACTCGGTGGCATACAAAGATATTGAACTCAGGCCTGAAGTGGCAGGGGATCTTACATTTGTTAAATCAGGCTTCAATTCACCTTATGGAAAAATTCGTTCGGAATGGAAGAGAAACAGTAGTGATTTTCAAATTGAAGTGGAAATACCGCACAACACCTCAGCAACCCTGTTTCTTCCCGACTGTAAGTTAAACACCATAAAAATTGACGGGAAAAAACCGGAAAGTTTCAGGATTCAAAGAGATGAAACGAGTGGAAAAATCAAGTTAAAATTCAATTCGGGAGTGTATCGTATTGAAACAAAACTGACCCGGTTAGATTAATAGTCCGGAAAACAGCTTTATTTTTTCCCCTAAACAATTTTGCATTTGTAAAATTCTTCCCGTGTAAATTTTGTAATTTTGTTTACTTTTCAAAGTATGTATATTTGCAGACCATAAACAGTAGCATAATGAAAACACAAAGTATTATCGTTCGTCCATCGAACGAACAGGAAATGAGTGTAATAAAAGCCTTCCTCAAAGCCTTGAAAATAAAGTTTGAAGCCGCAACACCTTGCGCACCGGAGTTTGTGAACCAGATTGAGAAAAGCCGCAAGCAGGCTACTGAAGGCAAAACCCTAAAAATTTAAATTAAATATTATGGAAAATGAATCCCGGCTTGCCGTCCTTATTGATGGCGACAATATTCCCAGCGCTTATGTGAAGGAGATGATGGAAGAGATTGCAAAATATGGCAACCCGACCATTAAACGAATATACGGCGACTGGACTAAGCCTTTATTGGCCAAATGGAAAAACCTGCTGCTTGAAAATGCGATAACGCCAATGCAGCAATACAGCTACACATCAGGGAAAAATGCCACGGATTCGGCAATGATTATCGATGCCATGGACATACTTTACAGTGGAAAAGTCAATGGTTTCTGTCTGGTTTCCAGCGACAGCGATTTCACCCGTCTGGCAATCCGCCTGCGGGAAGCCGGCATGAAAGTTTACGGAATTGGCGAGAAGAAAACCCCCGAACCCTTTATTGTTGCCTGCGACAAATTTATCTATGTCGAAATCCTGCAAAATCTGGCCAAAGAGAGTGAAAGCACTACAACCTCCCAAAAGCAGGAAAAGAAAACCCAGGTTGATAAAATTACTCCGAAAGTTATACGCCTCATCACTACCACGATTTCCGACTTGGCTGACGAAGACGGCTGGGCATTTATGGGCGATGTGGGAAGCCTGCTGCAAAAAAAGCAGCCCAACTTCGACTCCCGTAACTATGGCTTTGAAAAACTGACGCCTCTCATTGATTCCATCGGAAAGTTTGAAATTGACCAGCGCGACAGCTACAAAGGAAAATTTAAACTGATTTATGTGAGGAACAAAAAGCGATAAATGAAAAATCGAATATGAATAAATCTGCTATTAAAAAAATTGCACTTCTCACGTCAGGCGGTGATGCCCCCGGAATGAATGCCGCCATCCGTGCCATTGTGCGCACCGGCATATACAGAAAAGTTGAGGTAGTGGGAATTAAACACGGCTTTGCCGGTTTGCTGAACAAAGAATTTGTTGAAATGCATTCACACTCAGTTTCCAAAATAATCGCGCGTGGAGGAACCATCCTGAGATCGGCGCGCTGTTCAGATTTTGAGCAAAAAGAAGTGAGGAAAAAGGCATATGAAAACCTCAGAGAGATTGGGATAGATGCCTTGATTGTGAATGGCGGCAACGGCTCATTTCGTGGTGCCGATTGCCTGGTGAAAGAATTTGGCCTCCCGGTTATCGGAATTCCATGCACTATTGACAACGACATTTTCGGCACTGACTACACCATTGGCTTCGACACAGCAATCAACACCGCAGTCAGGGCAGTTGATAAAATCAGGGATACTGCAGAATCACACAATATGCTCTTTTTTGTTGAGGTGATGGGTCGCCACTCCGGGTTTATTGCGCTTCACACCGCTATTGCCACCGGCGCAGAAGCAGCGCTTCTGCCCGAAATAGAGACCAATATTGATAAAATTTGCAGCTACATGGCGCAGGAGCGGCGTAAAAACAAAACATCAGGAATTGTTATCGTAGCCGAAGGCGACGAAGAAGGGGGCGCCCTGGAAATAGCACGAAAAGTGAAAAGGAAGCTCCCCGGATATGAAACGCGGGTAACCATTCTCGGACACCTGCAACGCGGGGGAACTCCCTCCTGCAACGACAGGGTTATGGCAAGCATTCTGGGACACGCAGCGGTTAACGCTCTACTGGAAGGGAAACAAGGGGTAATGGTTGGAATGATTCATGATAAAATTGCATATACTCCTTTGGAAGAAGCTATCACAAAGCACAAACATATAAACCCGGACTGGGTAGAGCTCAGCAAAATTATTTCACTCTGATTGTTGCAAACCTATTCAAACAGATTCATAATTTCTTCTCTTGAAATTTCCTGCAACGGGTTGTTGGAGTTGATAAACTTTTCAGCCAATGAGCTTTTTCGTTTCTGAAGCTGCTGAATTTTCTCTTCAATCGAACCCTGAGTGATAAACCGGTAAACAAACACCGGTTTGTTTTGCCCAATCCGGTGAGCACGGCTTATTGCCTGATTTTCAACAGCAGGATTCCACCACGGATCAATGATAAACACATAACCGGCACTGGTGAGGTTTAGTCCCACTCCGCCAGCTTTCATTGAAATCAGAAAAATATGATTTTCAGCATCTTCCTGAAACCGGCTGATTACTTCACTGCGGTTTGCAGTTTGTCCGGTTAACATGCTGTATTTCCACTTTTCACTTTCAATCCGTTCCCTGATCAGTTCCAGATGTTTGACAAAAGAAGAAAATATCAGCACTTTATGTTTTTCGGCAACCACATTCTCCAACATTCTGAAAATTTCTTCAAACTTGCCGGATCCGCTCTCTTCAAGGTCTTCAAGCATTCCGGGATGATTAGCCAATTGACGGAGCCGAGTAAATCCACGCAAAATAATCATTGCCGAATTTTTTATTCCATCTTTGTCAATTCCGACTAAAATTGAATTGCGGATAACCGACTTTTCCGACTCATAGGTGCGTTGCTGTTTTTCCTCCATTTCGCAAATGATTACCTGCTCCATGAGTGGCGGTAGGTCTTTGGCAACCTCCTCCTTTGTGCGGCGGAGCACAAACGGATTTATCAATATCATCAGCTTTTCCTGCTGTTTAACATCGTTTCCCTTTTCTATCGGATTGATGAAAAATCGCCTGAAAAATGCCAGATTGCCCAACATTCCCTTATTTAAAAAATTCAATTGCGACCACAAATCGGAAAGTGAATTTTCAATGGGAGTGCCGGTCAAAGTCAGGCGATGTTCGCTCGTTAATTTCATAATCGCCTTGTAAGTTTTCGACTGAGGATTTTTTATGTACTGGCTTTCATCCAAAATGAGATAAAAAAACTTAAACTTCGACAGCTTTTCGACATCATTGCGCACTGTTCCGTAAGTAGTCAAAATAACATCGTAAGCAGAAACAGCCTCCGCCAATTGTTCGTCGCTTCTGCGCTGCTGTCCCACATGTTTGTATGTGCTGAGCGAAGGTGTAAACTTTTGAATTTCGGCTTCCCAGTTATGCACCAGCGAAGTGGGTAAAACTATCAGGCTGGCATACTGCTTCTTAACCTGAGTTTCAAATGAATCGAAAAGACTCAGCTGCCCATCATGTGCTATACCGTTCGGAGCCGTATGAATTTCCCTGCGCTTATTTTTTAACAGTAAAGCAAGTGTTTGCAAAGTTTTTCCTAATCCCATATCATCAGCCAGGCAGCCACCAAAACCATTTTTATGCAACCCCTGCATCCACCGGAAACCAGCTTTCTGATAATTTCTCATCTGTGCATTCAATCCGTCGGGCAAAAGAATTTTTTCACGAATACCGGATAATTCTTCAATTCTTTTTAAAAAGGAGCCATCTTCCGGTTGTAAAATATCCTTAAACAATGCATAATGGTATTTGCCGAATTGCATTTTATCCTTTCTGATTCGTGCAAGCGGCAATAAAGTCTTGTAGCGGGCAAACCACTCATCAGGAATTATTGCCACTTCGCCATTAGGCAGTTCAAACTCTCGGATATCATTGAGAATAAACTGCTTCAGCTTATAAAAAGGAAAGCGAAAGTTGCCAAACACAACCGTTGCATAAACATCAAACCAATCATCTTTTAAATTGGCTTTTGCTTCAATTTTCTGTTCGCCTATAAAATAATTTTTCTCTAATTTCCCCTGTTTGATGAGAATACCTTCCTTCTCCAGTTTCGACTTATTTTCATTCAGCCAGTCAACATAAAAATATAGTGCATCTTCCCGCGCAAACAATTCGCTGTTTTTTAATGAGAAAAAACCCTCTTTTTTTTGTAATCCTATTCCTGAAAGCACCTTTAACACAGAGGCTTCCCAGTTTTTGTTCCGATCAATTTTTTGAAACGAAAATTTATCGTTTGCTTTCCGGAATTTCACCACCGACTGCCTGTTGGAATCAACCAAAAAGGATTCATTATTGTATTTGTAAGACAATACAAAACAGGGTTCATATCTCATATTATTCTCCAAAGACAACACAGCAACCTTGTCTGCTTCAGTTTTATCCAACTGAAAGCCGCTAACTTCCACGTCAAAATCACGAATTGTATTTTTAATGAAACCGGAATAGTATTTATCTTCAATGGTTCGTGGAACTGAAATATATTCTTTACTAAAAAACGGAGTGAGTTTTTTTGCGTCTAAAGTTTCAAAAACATACATTTTGTTAGCGATAATAAAAGCGCATGGTTTCTCGGTTACTATTCTGACATCCATGTTTAGCAAAGGGATTTCTTTTTCTCCCGAAAAAATCTTCAACCGGTAACGGGTATCGGTTTCGGTGCGTTCAAAATGAAAAACCGGACGGGAAAATAACGGCGACACTTCAATTTCATCTTCGTCGTGAATGTTGGCATATTTCACATCTTTTACCATCAAACGCACGGGACTAACCATTAAAATCCGCACTATTTCATACATACATTGCCCGATAAAGGGAGAGATGTGCCTTTCAAAAAATTCCGGTTCAAGCGCAGCATAAAATTCATTTATGTTTTTTGCCCGCGAAAACCGTTTCATCAATCGCGAATCGCTGTATTTATCAATTTCCGCTAAAAATTTTGCTTCATAAGGTTTAAATTCATAGCCAATACTGTTTGAATTATAAGGCTTAATAATCTTTTCAGTTGTATAAAACTTATCCTGCCGGTGAATCAGAAAAGGCTGAAAAACCTTTCCTATATGCAGATGTTCCGTTAAAACAATTATAAACTCACTTTTACTCATCATCAAAAAGGCATCAAATGAACCTCAAATATATTTACAGATTGGGAAATGAAAGAATAAATATTGGTTATCTTTACAAAAACTCAAATTTATCGTCATGAACCATTTGTTTGTTAAAAAAATCAATGCAAAAAAGTCAGTTTCATTTGCAGAAGCAGAAAGTCTTCTGGAAAAACAAACCATAACCAACCCCGTGCAGGTTTTAAACTGGGAAGAATTCAGCTATCAGCCAAAAGTCTATTTCAGAATCGGGCATATCAGCAATGAAATCTGGTTGAAATATTATGTGGAAGAGAAACACATCCGAGCAGTGGAAACCCGCACCAACGGCGAAGTTTACAAAGACAGCTGCGTTGAGTTTTTCATCTCTCCCGATGGTGAAAACTACTACAATTTTGAATTTAGCTGTATCGGCACAATTCATCTGGCTTTTGGGTCTGGCAGAGGCAACCGGAAATTTGTTGAGCCTGCCACCGTGGAAAAGATTGAAATCAAATCAACCTTGGGCAACAAACCTTTTGAAGCCAAATCAGGACATTATGAATGGGAAATGATGATTCGCATTCCCATTGAAAGTTTTGCCTACAGCAATTTAGAATCCTTTAACGAACTAAAAGCTGCTGCCAACTTCTATAAATGCGGCGACGAAACGGCAGTTCCTCATTTTGTTACATGGAATCCGGTTAAAACAGAGAGTCCCGATTACCATCGTCCTGAATTTTTCG
Source organism: Mariniphaga sp. (assembly GCA_040772505.1). Taxonomy (GTDB): domain Bacteria; phylum Bacteroidota; class Bacteroidia; order Bacteroidales; family Prolixibacteraceae; genus Mariniphaga. The sequence continues at coordinate 82,323 of JAXGYA010000007.1, forward strand.
GAAAAGTGAGCTTTGAGTAAAAGCTATTTTGTTTTCACCAATTTATAATCATCCATCGTTTTAAAAAAATCGCTTGGAATACCATAAATATCAAACCATTCCCAAATGGTTATTTTACGCGGATTATTGGGGCGTTCCACCCATTTTTCGTTTACATATACCGGCGCCGGAATCTCTTTTTTTTCCGCAAAGCCCGGATCTTTTACCACCGCAACGGCAGCCATGTCAAACAGCGCTCTGCCGGAAGGATTTCCCCACATACCGTATTGTTCAAACAAGCTCACCGAGTAATCGCCAAAACAAGTAAATTGCCCGCCATGCCGACCGGTAACCGGAGTTTTCATTTTTGGCCCTTTCCCCGGCATGCGATGCAGAATCTGATCTTTTGAAACCATCACCGCAGCTGTTCCCGAGGGTTTTCCGCCGCGAACGGTAACAATTTCAAACGGCACATCCACATCCAGAATGTAGTTCATGGATTCGATATCCCAATCCTGATTGTGCTCTCCCGGCTCAGGATAATTGGAACCAAGCCAGACTATTCTCACTTTTTCGGCAATTGCCGGCTCCTTCATCAACGCCAGAGCAATGTTGGTGAGCTTCCCCACCGGAAGAAGCACCAGTTTTTTGTTGCGCTTCTTCATCGCCTGCTCAATAATAAAGTTCACTGCTTCAAACCCGTCAAACTCAGGCTGCCCGATGTAGTTTTTAATCTCATCAAAAGAGTCCTGAGCTCCAATTTTTAACGGTATTTTACCGAAAAGATTTCCGCAAAGCTGCATTACCCTCTTGGCTTCATTATAGTGGTCTTTAACATCCGACTTATCCATAATGCTCTCGGGCGTACTTGTGGAATTTACGGTAACTCCCTCCACCTTAAAATGGTCGCCGCTGAAAAGCAGGTAAGCCAGCGCGTGCTGGTCGTCCACCTCGTTGTTGGCATCGGTATCAAAAATCACCGGGATTTTGGAGGTTTCGGTTAAATTGCAAGAAATGAACGAAACAACAATCAGTAAAAACATCGAAAACATTCTCAACCGGAGTATTCTGCTAATTTTTAAACTTTTATTCATCCAATTAAAATTAAAAGTTTTCAAAGGTATTGGATGTAACTCCCTCATTTTAATTAAGTTTGTTTGTGAAGCATTTCTACATGGTCGTTTCATAACACTTATTTTCAGATGTATTCTGCGCAAATCTGCGCTGTCTGCGGGAAAATTATTTTCTTTTAAAATTTGCATTGATTCACTATTACTCAAAATAAACTCTTGTTCCGGGGTCAGACATTGAATAAACCAGCAAATCACCAGTTTCAACCCGGTAACCATCAGGAATATTACGGGTTTTAAGCGTAATGGTATGTTTCCCTTCGGGAAGATCGTAATTCCAGGTTACCTCGTTGCGGCGAATTCGCGAAAGAGTGGGCAACTTTGCTGTCTCCAGCAACCGCCCGTCAGCAAACACATCCACTTCCAAAACAGCTTCGGGCAAATTGCCATCTTTGGCAGCACGCCCGCCAACCACAAACCCGCAACCTTCTATTTCCAATGATATTTCAGGATTTTGATTTGAAAGGCGTTCTCCAACCCTTCTTCGTTCGGTAGGGAATAATCCTTCGAAACCAATTTCCAGCGGAACTGTTTTTGGAACCTGATATTTCACCACAAAATCATCGTCTTCTTCACTTCCGCCATTTCTTTTAATCATTTCCGCTGCATGCCGGAAGCCAATTTCATAAACTTTGTTCAGCGACATATCGGTATATTGAAAATCCATATCTTCAACCTTGTCAATTCCCTGTTTCCAGTAATCCGGAATTTGATTATAGCCAAGCATTGTTCCCAAAATACCGCCTGAATTTGCGGGATTGCAGTCCGAATCATATCCGCATCGGGTGCTGATATCAACGGTTGCTCCAAAATCGCCTTTCCCGTAGAGCAATCCAATAACAATGTATGCAGCATTGATTTTTGCATCAATATTAAACGGCCGGAACACACCATCGGGACAGCCCTTGTCAAATGTCCATTTCTTTTGGGCTTCAAACCAGGCGGATTTCCAGTCGTCAGGATTTTGTTTGTACCATTTGATAACATCAGCAATGCACTGGTAAAATTCACTTTCGGACGGAATGGTTTTCAGCGCTTCCTCCACAATAAATTCTATGTCATCACTCACAAAAGCAAGTGCATACATTGATGCCACATAGATTCCACCGTAAACACCATCGCCGTAATTCATTATATGTCCGATACGATTGGCAGTTTCGGCAGCAGAATTAATCATTCCCGGTGACATCAACCCTGCAAAGTCGGCTTCAATCTGAAAATCGATGTCATCTGCATGAGGATTGTTTTTCCAGTGCCCGGAAGCGGGAGGCATTATTCCGTTCAAAATATTATAGCGCGCAGACTGATTGGCATGCCAAAGCGGGTATTCTGCATGTGCAAAAGCCAGCGCATGAAGAGAATCAGGGGCATCAAGCCCCAGTTTTTCAAACACTTCCACAAAAGTGAGATCCATATATACATCATCATATAAACCCGGTGCGTTTTCGTAATACCTCAACATTCGAGTATCGTCCCACGGAATGGGAACATGGTCGCCAATCATGGTGCCGTTCCACTGAAATTCAGTGGGTCCGCCATAAGTGCATCCAATCACCTGCCCGGCCCAGCCGCCCTTGATTTTATCCTGCAATTCGGTTTTGGAAATTACAATCCGCTGACCGTCAGTAAATTCTACTGATTTTTCTTGTACTATATTGGTATTGCAACCAATAAGAGCTAAGAGTAATAATGTTATTCCCGTTAGTAATCCTTTCATATTCATCATAGAGTTTGATTTGACTATAAAAATACAATTAATATCTTATAAGAAATTAATAATGTTCAAGAAAACCTCACTGCCCGGCATATATGATCAAAACTATACCGGCAACAAAAAGGGCGAACATCACGGCAAGCATTCCATTGGTTCCTTTGGGTGAATTTTTAAATTCTTTCCAGATAAACACACCCCACAAAGCTGCAACGAGGGTAGCCCCCTGACCCAGACCGTAAGAAATAGCCGCGCCTGCTTTACCTGCCGCAATCAGATTAAGCGAATTCCCAATAGCCCAGATAATTCCACCCAAAACACCCACGAGGTGAATGGATAATTTTCCTTTAAAATAGGCCTTATAATTTGTGGGTTCGCCACTTATGGGTTTTTTCATTAAAACTGTATTGAAAAGAAAATTACTGATAAAAACACCAAGAGAAAAAATTACAACAGCCGTATAAGGGGTCAGTAATCCCTGCGCCGGATTGACGAAGTTATCCAAATCCATTGACCGGGCAACAAACCGGTAGAAGAACGACATCAATACCCCGGCAAGGACAGAAACAAGTATTCCTTTGGTACTTACTTTCTGATTTCCGGAGGAAGCTCTTTTGTACGCCAGCGCATTAAAAACGATGGCAATAGTAATGAGCCCAACCCCAAGGAACAAAAATACCGGATCCCCTTTTTGCGAGCCAAGGTAGTTAATAATTACCCCGAGCACCAGCGCCAGGCCAATCCCAACAGGGAAAGCGACAGCCATTCCGGCAATGGCAATTGCAGTGGAAAGGAGGATATTGGCTGCATTAAAAATAACGCCACCAAGAAAAGCGCTGCCAATGTTGTCCCAGTTGGCCTGACTCAAATCTGATAGAAAACTCCTTCCGTTTTCACCAAAACTTCCCAACGTGAATGCAAAAATCAGGGAGAGCAAAAGCACACCGATAACATAGTCCCAATAGAATAATTCATAACGCCAGGTTTTCCCGGCCAACTTTTGGGTGTTTCCCCAGGAACCCCAACATAGCATAGTGATAAAAGTGAAAATAATGGCTAATGGATAACTGTTTACTATAAACATGATTTTTAATTTTTAATGTTGATTATTTTGGTTGTTTTAAAAATTCATCCACTTCTTCTTCAGAGGGTATTGAAGGTTGAGCTCCCATGCGTGTAACACAAATGGCTGCTGCAGCAGTAGCAAAATTAAGGGCATCTTCCAATTTACTGTTCCTGCTAAGTTTAGCAACCAAAGCCCCACAAAAGGTATCGCCAGCTGCTGTAGTATCAATTGCAACTACTTTAGGTGTTTTTATCATTTTCGCAAATTCATCGGTCATAACAAATGCTCCTGCCGCTCCCATGGTAATAATTATCACTTCGACACCTTTACTTTTCAACACAAGCGCCGCCTGCTTAGCAGACTCCTCATCAGCTATGCTTATTCCCGTCAGCAATGCTGCTTCTGTTTCATTGGGAATTAACATGTATAGATTCTTTAACAATTTATCTGACAAATGAGTGGCTGGGGCAGGATTAAGTACAACCTTCTTCTTTTTTTTATGGGCAATTTCTGCAACGTAATTAATAGTTTCCAGTGGGATTTCCAGCTGAAGTAAAATGATATCTGAAGATTCAAATTCAGGAAAAGTTTCATTAATATCGTTTGGTAAAAGGGTGTCATTTGAGCCCGGGGCAACAACAATGGAATTTTCTCCTTTTGAATCTACCGTAATTAAAGCAATTCCACTTGGTTTTTCTGGATCGATGCGCACAGAATCAACATTTACTCCTCCCTCTTTCAATGACTGCATTGCTTGTCTCCCAAAAATATCATTTCCAATTTTTCCCAAAAAAGAAACGTTCCCTCCCAACCGTTTTGCAGCCAAAGCCTGGTTAGCACCTTTTCCTCCCGGATTCATGAAAAAATCTCCTCCAAGTATTGTTTCCCCAGAAGCAGGAAATCTACTTGTCTTAACTACCATATCGGTATTGGAACTCCCTATTACAAGAATTTTACTGTTTGACATTCTTCATTTTTTTTGATTTATTAAGTGCCTAACTCAATAGATTTATTCATCTATATCTGACTGTCAGGCACTTGCAAAGATACTTATAATATTTATATATCTCTTATAATGTGATACTTATAAAGTTTACTTATTAGACTTATATTAGTCTGAAATTTATTGGTTAATTCCAATTCCTCAACTCTTTGATCTTTTTAGAAATATAATTTATTTTTGATTAATTGAAATCAATGGTTTTTCACTCATCAATTCTTCTATTACTGCTTCCATATCTTCATTGCTTATAGAAGGAACCACCTTGAAATGAGAATAGGAACTACTTGCTTTATCGCTTGCAGGGTTCCAATAAGTTTCAAGAGAATTATTCTGTATTAATTTTCCCGGATGAATATTGAAATATTGAGGCCGGACAGCAAATAATACAGCGATTTGATCCCAACTGGATCTGCCGTTTTTTAATGCATTATTACCCCATAGTTCATAAGCTTTTTTTACTGGATTAAGAGGGGAAGTTTTTGGTAGCTTTATATTACCTGTAATTATATCTTTTCCTGCTCCACTAAAATAGACCTCTGTTGGCCAAATTTTTAATAGTCCCGCTATATAAGGAGCAGTCCCGTTTTTTCCAAAATTCCAATCATTTTGAGGTGTTGTATCGGTATGTGTCATGGCAATCCATTTCTTGACTTTCTTTCCCACAAGAAGTTTTCCTTCCGAATCATTCATCAAATAAAATAATCCTACCGGATGCCCAACAGTTATTATTGCCACACTTCCATCCGGCTCGACCTCCAATATTTTTTTGTATGTGCTTATCAGCTCAGACGCTTTATTACTAATCTGGTGACCATATTGAGTCTGGGCTAAAGCAATGGTGAGAGAATAAGAATCGTTGGGATCGCCAATAAGTGCTATTCCCTGATATTGCCCCAAAGGGATATTAGGTCTTCCGTAGTATTGATTAATCGCCGCACAAACACCAATGCCATAATGATTGGCGTTGGAACTAAAAATCACACCTAAGATTTCAACTTCTTCTTTGTCTGCTAATTTATGTAGCACTGCCAAGGCTCCGGCGTCGTCGCAATCCGAACCCATATCAGTATCAAAAATAATTTTTTGTTGAGCGATTGTAATATTTATCCAACTAAAAAAAATACAGAGTGCAGTTATATTGGAAATTTTCATTGAAATAAATTAATCAGGTAGATGAAATTAAGTTTCCCCTTATTCTAAATACATAACATAAGCTTGTCTGCTGCCGGTATGGGTAGAGTTAAAACCTATTATTTTCCCGCTCGGACTCCAACGACAGTGGATATCACATCGCCAGTGACCAGTAAACTCATTTGGTTGAACGAACCGTCCTAATGGTAAAGTTGCTTCTGTTTCCATATCCATCAAGTAAATACTTTGTTCACGCATACCAGCTTTTGGATAGGTGTCTGTTACCATCCATTTTCTATTAGGTGAAAAAGTACCATGACCATCAAAATCAAGCAAACCATTTCCTAAGCGTTTATAATCTTGTTTGCCAATTGTAAATAGAACGTGTCCATATTGTTTACCTTCATAGGCTGCAGTAACCATTAACTCATTATCATTTAGCCAATCGAAATGTGAACCATCCCAGTTATCGGGAAAACATCTTTGCAGGTTTGAGCCATCTTTGTTTACGGTCAAAGAAGTCGTGTTTCTGTTAGGAGTAGCTCTTGCTAACCAAAACACCTTACTGCCTTCACGACTAAACAGTGTATGATTAAAGTATTCAATTCCCTCTTCCGGCACATCAGGTACTATTTCTTTAACTTGTGCTATAGATACAATTAATTCTGCTTCTCCTGTTTCAAGGTTGACCAAAAAAAGTCCATCATCATCTGGAAATTGCTTATCTAATTTATCATCCTGTCCTTCACCTCCATAACCATAATCAGGTCGGGTACTCCTTATGCGAGAAAAATTGATACTGATAGCTTCTTTCCCATTAGGAGAGACAGCACTTACTGGATAAGGAATTGTTTTTATTTCTTCTTTTAAATGAACATTCATGATTATTGATACAAACTTACCATTGCGTAAATCATTATAGATAATCAACGAATCAGGTGATGTTGCCAACCAATGTGCCATACATCCTTGCTGGAAATTCCATGCACGCGTAGTTGTGAGCGGAATAAACTCTCTTGTTTCTAAATCCACTAATCCCAATGTTGCAGGATCATCTTCTGTTGGAAGTCGATATTTTATATCTGTTTCTAATACTGTTGCATATTTCTCATCTTTACTGAAGGAGTTGATACCATAATAGCTGGCATAGAAGAGTTCTTTACCGCTGTCTAATAACTGGACAGGTTCGCTAATAACTGGAAATTTGACTATAATTCCTGATTTTTTGTTATCGCAAGAAACAGTGAAGAAAACCATTGAAATAATTAAAAGATAGTGATGTTTTTTCATTTTTATTTATTTTAACTAAAAGTTCTGTACTCTATTCTTTTATTCTACAGTAATTAAGCAAAAAGTATGATTTGCTGATAGCTAAACTCTTGATAAGGTTACAAAAAAAAATATTTCCAGCTATTTTTATAGGTAGAACACAAGAAGTAGAGGTCTCAGTCTGTACTAATATGCCTGTAACAAATCCTTATGCTTTCCAGTGCCGACTCCGGGGAGGATTTGACAGGTTTTTCACCCGACTCAACACATGAGATAAAATAGTTGATTTCAGAAAAAAATCCGCCGTTTGCATCACCTGCCGAAACAAGAGCAGTTTGAGAATTGGTTGCCACAATAATATTTTCAGGATTTTCGGAAGTATAAAAGACACTTGCATTTTCAAACTGAGCCGAAAATCTCGCCTGAAAAGGATATTCCGTGTGAAAAATGTTTCCACCCTCAATCCTGACTTGCAGTTCCCTCCCCGGATAGCTCCATGAAGCAGCCACATAGTCATGCGCACTCAGTTTGCCGGGCAGGTTGTGTGAACTGATTTCACCGGGAACACCACAAACCCATTGCGCAAAATCGATATCGTGAATCACCAGGTCGAACAGCGCTCCCCCCGATGAGCCAAACTCTTTCTGCCTGTCAATCCACTGTCCCCATGCCGGCACTCCGGAAAAGCGCGACAACGAAAGAAACTTCAACTTTCCGTAAGTCGCACTGTCAATCCAGTTTTTCAGGGAAGTGTATGCAGGCATGAATCTGACCACATGCCCAACCATTAAAACTCTGTTTTTCTCCTGTGCAAGCTGAATCAGCCTTTCGCCTTCCTCCACGTTCAGAACAAACGGCTTTTCCACAAAAGTGTGAACACCGGACTCAAGTGCAAGCTGTGCCATCTCGAAATGCAGCTTTGTATGCACCGAAATAATGCATGCATCGGGTTTCTCAGCTTCAAGGCATTTCTCAAAATCGTCATAAACTTTCACTTCTTCAAGGTCTTTTGCAGCAAGAGAATCCGTGGCAAAATTTCCTGTTTGTTCTTCAAGTTTCTTATAAATATCCTTTGTGTTCTTATCTACAATCGCTGAAAGGCGTGCAGCGGGATTTTTCAAAATATTTCCGGTGTGGGTCATCCCCATGAACCCAAACCCTACAACTACAATTTTAACCATATTAATTAACTCCTTTCACCTTCATTTTTAATGTGTAAACTGAGGTTCGTGCCGTAATAAACAGAATATTTCTTTTTCTTCCGCCAAAACAGATGTTTGAAGGACTCTCAGGTACTTCTATCTCTTTAATTAGCTCTCCATCAGGTGAATAGACCCACACTTTTCCCATCGTCAAATAAATGTTTCCTTTGTTGTCGATTGTCATCCCGTCAGACCCGTGGGGAGCAAAAAAAGTTTTATTTGCCAGTGAGCCATCCGGCTGAATATCATATTTCCAGATTTTCCGGTCATTGATATCTGCCACATAAAGTGTTTTCCCGTCGGGTGTGCCAACCAGCCCGTTCGGCTGTTTGTAATCATCAATCACGCGCGTGATTTTTCTGTCACTACTTATGTAATAAACTCCCCGCACGTCCTGTTCTTCTCCGCGTCCCTCTTCCCACCATTTACGGTGATAATAGGAATCGGTTATGTAGATTTTGCCGTCGGGTGAAACCCAAACGTCATTCGGACCGTTGAGCAGTTTCCCGTCAAATTTCTCATGGACAAGGTGAAACTCTTTGTTCTGATCAAAATAGCCCAACTGGTTGTATAAATCTGCACAAGTATATAAATTACCGTCACGGCTGAAATACATGCCGTTGGAACGGCGCGTTCCCTCCAGCCAAAGCGAGATCCCGCTCTTTTCGTCCCACACATAAATCCGGTCATTGGGCTGATCGGTAAAATAGACCTTGCCATCGGGAGCCTCTGCAGGTCCTTCGGTAAAGGAATAGCCGGTTCCGGCTTTTTCGATTACAGCATTTTTTTGTATAATCTCACCTTTTTGAGCATTGCCCAAAAGGGAAAAAAGCAAGAAGAAATAAAAAATAAAAAATCTCATTTTGAATTTGTTTTTGATTTTACTTAACACTCAATTTTCAAGCACTATACAGGGCGAATATATCCGTCTCTGTATTTTCTGGCAAGCTGTTTCGCCGCCGTTTCATTTTCAACAATGGTTTTCCGGGTATTATCCCATTTCACGCCGGAACCGCTATAGTAGGAAATCATTGCAAGCTGAACAGTTGTGGTGGATTTCCAGGCATCCTCCGTGGTGCAGCTGAGCAATCGTTTATCGTTTGCTTTCACAGCCTGAATAAAATCAGACACATGTTTTTCCTGTACATCGGGCGTCGGAACATCCATGATTTGCTGTTGCTGGTTTCTTCCGGCAGGTTGCAGCACCAATCCGTCATTGGAGGCAAACAGTGTAGCTTTTTCACCATAAAAGAAAATCCCGTTGTTAAATTGTGTGTTCAAATCACCGGTACCCCAAAGACGGTGCTGCCACAGGACAGGACATTCCTTAAAGTTCATGGTTACATTCAACGTGTCGGGAGTAGTAATTCTTCCTTTGAGAATATCCAAACTACCATTAGCCTGAAATGAATCCGGAATTTCCATGCCCATGATTGTGCGGATAATGTCGATATGATGAATTCCCCAATCGACCAAATGTCCGTTTCCATACTCTTTCTCCAGTCTCCATGCCTTGTGTGCAATGCTGGGTCTGTATGGAAGTTTTGGAGCCGGACCGCACCAGGCATCCCAATCTAGAGAAGCGGGCGGTTCCTGTATTGTGGTATCCTCCTGTCCCGGGTTGTAATGAATCTGGGCAACTATCTGATGAATTTTTCCGGTTGTCCCGTTTTCAATCAACTCTTTGGTTTTTTGGAATGACACACTCTGCCGTCTTTGAAAACCAATCTGAACAATATTTCCAGCTTTTCCCGCCGCTTTCACCATTGCTTTGCCTTCCTCCACATCGTAGGCGAGCGGTTTTTCACAATAAATATGCAGCCCTTTCTCACAGGCGGCAACAAACTGCAAAGCGTGCCATTGCGGCGGAGTGCCAATAATTACCGCTTCAAGATTTTTCATTTCGAGCAATTCCCTGTAATCTTTAAACTTTTTGGGAAGATTGCCCTGTAGTTTCTCAATTTCACGGGCGCTGTTTTCCAAATGCTCCGAATCCACATCACAAACTGCAACAATCTCTACACCACCAACTTTAAACGCAGCATTGACTATCACCATTCCGTACCATCCGCATCCAATCAGTCCGACTTTAATTTTCGGTTCGCGCATAAAAGCAGGCAAACTAAATGAGGTAACCACTCCGGCTGTTCCTGCGGAAGCTTTTTGCAAAAATGATCTTCTATCCATATCATTAAGTTTTAATTTTTAAATATTTTATTGAAAAGTGTTCGCTATTGGCTAATTAAAATAATTTCTGAAGGTTTTAAGCCATCAGAAAATGCTCTGATTTTAATTTTCCCCGGAATGTTTTTTTCTGAACGGACAATCAGCATCGCTTTCCCGTAAAACAGCTTCCTGTAGTCAGCCTGAAACGGCTCATAAGACTTCTGGTCGCCATTTCCGACACCTGCTATTTCTCCTGCTCCGTCAATTTTGAAATTGATGAGGTTATCTGCCAGCGGGCATGGATTTCCATTTTTATCATACGCTTCAACAAGCACAAAACTCAAATCTTCACCTGTTGCACTGATGGTATTCCGGTCGGGAATCAATTGAATCGTGTATGGTTTTCCGGCAGTTTTCACCACAGCTTCACCAACAGGTTTCCCTTCTTTGTATCCGATAGCTTTCAGTTCGCCGGGTTCGTATATCACATCGTGCCACATCAGCCGATATCGCTCTGTTGAAACTTTTGATGTCGGGTTTTTATATTTTTTCCCAAGTGATTTTCCATTTAGAAAAAGTTCTGCGTTGTCGCCGTTGGTGTAAACAAACACAGGTACCGGCTTTCCCTCATTTCCTTCCCAGTTCCAATGAGGCAGAAGATGCACCATGTTTTTCTCCGGATGCCAGTAACTTTGATAAAGGTAGTAGCGGTCTTTGGGAATACCCACCAGATCAACAATCCCAAAATAGGAGCTTCTTGAAGTTTCAAAAGGATAAGGCTCTCCCAGATAGTCAAATCCTGTCCAAACAAACTCTCCGGCGATGTATTTTCCTTCCTCCTGCCACAAAAAATCATCATCGGGTATTTCAGAGTAAAAGCCCGAATTTAAATCCCAGGAAGCTACGTAGCCTGAAGTTGAGAAATCATCTTTTTTCTTCGGCAAAGTCAGCTCATAAAAACCACGTGTGCTCACAGTAGAAGCAGACTCACTGATAATCACAGATTTGGAAGGTTCCAATTTGCGCGCAAGGCTCCATCGCTGATCATAATTCCATGAATGCACATCATAGTAATCAAAATGGCGCCATTTTGAATCGCTCTCCTGATGGCATGCCATTGTCACTGGGCGGGTTATATCGTATTTGCGAACAAAGCCCACCATAGCAGCCAATCTGCGCAAGCCATAATCAAAGTTGGTCTGGAGGTCTCCCATTTCATTACCGACACTCCAAATAACTACAGATGGATGATTTCTGTCGCGCATCACAAAGTTCCGGATGTTTCGTTCGCCAAACTCATAAAAATCGTTTCCGCGAACAAAATCTGCCGTATTGTTCCATTTATCAAAAGCTTCATTAAACACCACAAAACCCATTTTATCACAAAGTTCCAGAAATTCGGGAGCCTCAACATTATGGCTGTTCCGAATGGCATTCACCCCCATCTCCTTCATCATTTCAAGCTTACGTTCCAGCGAGCGGTAGTTAAATGCAGCACCCAACGGACCATGGTCATGGTGCAGGTTAACCCCTTTTAGTTGCAGGCGTCTTCCATTCAGGTGAAACCCATCATCTGCCGTAAACTGAAATGTACGAAAACCAAATGAAGTCTCTTTTTCATCCAAAATCTCATCTCTTTCCTTAACTATGGTTTTCAGTCTGTAGGTTACAGGATTATCCACATCCCACAAAGTTGGAGAAGTTACCGTCAGCCAGTGGTCAAACTCCAGTGAGCTTCCGGCTGCAATTTTTTTCTTGTTTTCCGATGATGTAATTTCAACATACTCAGAGTTTAAAACCTTTACCTCAACGGTAATTTCCCTGTCTGTTTCACTGAAATTCAATATGTTATTCAAAGTACGCATTTCAGCATGAGACTTTTCCACAACAGGCGTGGTGATATACGTACCCCATATTTCAGCATGAACCGGATTTGTTGTCAGCATCCTCACTTTCCGATAGATTCCTGCACCGGGATACCAGCGGCTTCCGTGGTTTCGGGTATCCGCACACACCGCAATGGTGTTTTCCTGCCCGAAACGCACAAATTCAGTGGCATTGATGTAAAATGAGTTGTATCCGTAGTCCCACTGCCCTGCAAGCTCTCCATTAATATATATTTTGGGATTTGCCATAATTCCGTCAAACAGGAAATAGACAACTTTCCCTTTTTCACTCTCATCAACGGTGAATATTTTACGGTACCAGCCTTCGCCTCTCCATGGAAGTTTTCCGGTTTGTCCGGTTTCTTCTTCATTAAACGGACCGGCGATAGCCCAGTCGTGCGGAATGTTGATTTTTTCCCATTTAGAGTCGTCAAAATCAGGAAACTGAGCTCTTCCTGGATTCCCCTTGGTGAACAACCAGTTTTCATTAACATTTATCCAGTTTCGCTCTTCTGCAAAAATGGAGCATGATATTGATAGAAACAAAAGGTGTAAAAAGATTTTCCTCATAATTTTATAAAAGGTGTTCAATAAATATTTCCGGTTAAAATACTAAAATTTAATATTGCCTGAATGATAAGATACAGATAAAGAAAAAAATCCCGAAAGCGTTTCCTTCCGGGATTTTTTCTTGTGTGAGCAAAAAGTTTATAAATGCCTATACCAGAGATATTAATACTCCGGCAGCAACGGCAGAACCTATAACTCCTGAAATGTTGCTTGCCATGCAATATTGTAGAATATGATTTGCCGGATTGTATTTCAGCGCCATCTCATTTGCAACACGCGATGCCATCGGCACTGCGCTTAAGCCTGTAGCCCCGATTAGCGGATTGATTTTCTTGTGCACAAACAGGTTGTAAGTTTTTACTGCAACTATGCCACCGGCAACTGAGAATGCAAAGGCTATAAAGCCGCCAACAATGATTCCCAAGGTTTTAGGAGATAAAAATACTTCGGCTGTCATAGTTGCACCAACGGTCAGTCCTAAGAAAATAGTAGCAGTATTCATTATAGGACCACTTGCTGCATCTGCCAGCCGGCTGGTTGATGTGCCAACCTCTTTCACCAGATTGCCAAACAACAACATCCCCAGCAACGGCACGGACGACGGGACAAAAATAGCAACAACAGTTCCCAGCACGATAGGGAAAATGATTTTCACCGCTTTCAGATTTTTGATTTCATGTTTCGACGGAAATTTTTTGTCCATTTCACGCATATTGATCGAAAAATCCTTCTTGCTCATCAGCAAATTGGCTACCAGCGGAATAATGACCGGCACAAGCGCCATATACGAATAGGCTGCAATGGCAATCGGACCCAAAAGATGGGGCGCCAGCTTAATAGTAGTGTAGATTGCAGTTGGTCCGTCAGCGCCACCGATAATACCTAAGGAAGCTGCTTCATTTAAGCTGAAACCGAGCAAAACAGCGCCAATCAAAACTGAAAAAATGCCGATTTGTGCTGCTGCCCCAAAAAAGGCAAGACGCAGGTTCCTGAGCATCGGACCAAAATCAGTTAGTGCACCAACGCCCATGAAAATAATGGGCGGTAAAAACCCGGTTTTAATCAGGGAATAGTAGAGGAAATTTAAAATCCCGTACTCATTTGCTATTTCAAACAGGTTTTTATAGCGTCCGTTTCCCAGATCGATATTAGACGCATCAACTATTCCCATTTCTGCACCGGGAAAGTTGGCTAACAAAACACCAAATCCTATGGGAATGAGCAGCAAAGGTTCGTATCCCTTTTTGATGCCCAGGTAGAGCAGGACAAATGAAATTATCCACATAATGACAGTTTGGTAGTCAATGGCTCCAAAAGCTGTCATGTTAAATAAATTTGAAAAAATATCCTGCATACTGTTATTGCAATTTTATAATTATGTCCTCTTCATCTACGGAGTCGCCGTTATTCACGCAAATCTCAACCACCTCGCCCGCTTCTTCGGCAACAATGGCGTTATATGTTTTCATGGATTCTATATAGAACACAGTGTCACCTTCATTCACTTTGTCGCCAACTTTCAAGGCTTTTTCACCTACCTCTTTTGTGAGATAAAATGTACCTTCAAGCGGTGTCGCTATTTCAATTAACTTTCCGGAGGGCTTGACTGTTTTAACCGGCACCGGATTCAGGCTTCCGTTGTTCTCTCCTTCCGAATTTGTATCTCCGTAGGAAACTCTAACCACATATTTTTCACCATTTACATCAATATTCAGCTGTTTTGGTGCAAATGCTCCCTGCTCAGCAACAACCGTCTGAACAAGTGTGCCTGCCTGCTGCTCTTCTGCTTTTCGTCTGGCAATATCTTCTTCAAAAGCTGCCTTTGCCTGACCGGATTTATAAGCGCGATACTGCTCCGGATGCATAGCCAGTTCAAACAGTTCTTCATCATCCTGACCAAAATCCCAATTGTTCTTCTTCATTTCTGCACCGAATTCATCCAGCTTATCGGGATAAAGGTCCTGGGGATTCCCTGTGTAAAATTCTTTGTCTTGTTTTTCTGCCAGTTTCACAATATCAGGGTGCAGTTCGCCGGGGAGTTTTCCTGCTTTGCCCAAAATCATATCCCAGATGTTTTCGGCAATCATTGACCAGCGTTCTCTCCCTTTTTCGAGCTGAAGAACATTCATAAGTGCCAGATTCTTAACATACTGACTAAATGGCGTAACTAAAGGCGGATAACCTAACATTGGCCAAATATGTGCAACTTCATCGAACAGTTTGACCAGCAGGTCATCCTGAGTGATTTCGGGTTTTCCATGATTCACATACCATTTATTCAGGCTTGCCAGATTATTGTCAAGGTCAGCCATCAGACTGCCCATCATGCCTCCGGGCAATCCGGGACCGATGAGCAGCGAATTCATCATTCGGTTTTTGGGATTGATGTAATATCCCAGGAAGTCATCCATAAAGCTCTGAGTGAGCGCACGGGTGTGCATATAAGCTTTCATGTTAATTTCTGGAACTTTAAAACCTGCATCCTTCAACATAGCCTGCACGGCAAGCACATCCGCATGACCTGTTCCCCAGGAAAGTGGCTCCATGCCAACATCAATATATTCAGCGCCTGCGCGGGCAACTTCCAGAATTGATGCCATCTGAAAACCCGGACCTGCATGACCATGATACTGTACCGGAATTTTTGGATGTCTTTCCCTGATATTCTTCACAAGTTTTCCAAGAAAAGCGGGACGCCCGATTCCGGCCATATCTTTTATGCATATCTCATCAGTTCCCATTTCAACAACCTGATCAGCAATCTTAGTGAAATACTCAACCGTATGTACCTCCGAAAAGGTTAGACTTAAAGCAGCCTGAGAAATCATTCCCCCCTGCTTTGCATATTTGATTGAACCCTCTAAGTTGCGTACATCATTTAATCCGCAAAACGAACGGGCAATGTCAGTTCCCTGCTTCTTTTTAACCTTGTACATCAGTTTTCTCACATCTTTGGGCACCGGATTCATCCGAATTCCGTTAAGCGCCCTTTCAAGCATATGGGTTTCTATTCCGGCATCGTTAAATGGCTGAGTCCATTCGCGGGTAGCAATGTTGGGATTTTCCCCAAACAACAGGTTTATCTGCTCAAATCCGCCACCATTGGTTTCAACCCTTGAAAAACAACCCATATCAATAATTGCCGGGGCAACCTTTAATAACTGGTCCACACGGGGAACATATTTCCCTGATGACTGCCACATATCGCGATATAATAAACTGAACTTAATTTCTTTTGCCATGGTAATTTTTTATTTAATTATTTTCCTTTTCTATTTTTTCAACTTTGCCTTCTCCGCCGGTAATAATATCAACGGCAGCTACAATTGCTGCCAGTGTTCCACCCCGAACAGATTTAATGTCGCCTCCATTTTTGACAACTGCTTCAGGCAGGGGGAAAAACTTGTTGGTAAACCTAATAATCAGATTACCAATAATTATCAATAACCACAGAATCGAAAATACGGTTATCATGCCCGCTGCCAATAGTACAAGTGCCTTGCCTAAATTTTGATCCATACTCATTTAATTTTTTCAGAGTTTAAACAACAAAGAGCAAACAGAATAACATGTTACGAAATCAAAAATCTACTATCTGTTTGTTTAATACAAAGATGGCAGGTTTTTTTTATTTTGAATTAATTTGCAGACAAAATGCAATATGATTTAAAGCAGTTTTAATAGCAAACAGGAAGGTTGCTCAGGATTAGTTCACAAAAACATCATTTAGTTACCTTATTAACACTGCCACTCCGTGCTTTGGCAAATCTTTTCTATTTTTAACGCCGTAATTATGAATAAAATATAATGGCTGACATTCCAATTTTTGGCAAACATGTGATTCCTGACGGAGAACACATAATCTTCTCCCACGGGAACTTTTCATTGGCAGTGAAAAGAGAAAACGAAGGCTGGCTTTTTTTGCAAACAGACAATAAAAGATCTGCAAAGGATTTAACACCGGATTTTTCAGGTGCCGAATATTTTAAAACCGGAAAATCCGATACGTTGCGTCTTGTTCCGGCACTACCGGAAAAACCTTTGATTTTTAAGGGAAACAACCTCCATATTTCTTCCGGACAGAAGCTCATTTTCTTTCTTAAACTCCCCCTGAATATTCAGGGTTATTTTTCAAAAACACAACCCGAGAATCTGATTAAAGAAATTTCACCCTTCAAACTCACCGACTCGTGGTTTGGTGAGCCGCACAACGGTGAGCCGGCTTTTGCGCTGGATTCAGGGTCATGGCAATCAAAAGATGAGATTCTGTTATCTCCTCTCGAAGCAATTTGCCCAGTTACAATATCTAACAATTTTTCCGGAGTGCTTAAAGTAGAAAGACTAATCCTCAGGGTTGAAAACATGACTCTTTACAAAGTTGCCGGTAAACTGATTACCAGCCTGCTGACAGTGGAATATAAAGGAAAAACAATTAACAGTTCAGCAAAATACAGCTACTCGAAAACTTTTCACGGCGAAAAGCCGGAAATAGTGGCAAAACCACGCACAATTACTGAAAGTAATCTGAAGAAAATTAATTTTTACTTTATCCAAAACCTTTACAGACAAGAATCATGAATTTTGAATGGCAGCAATATTTCAACATCGAAACGCTTGAAAAGGCAATCCGGATATTACTTATTATCACGATTGGTACGACATTAATTTATTCACTGATATATTTTGTAAAAAAAATATTACCTCTGAAATGGTCTGAACAACGGAAAATGATAATTAACCGGACAATTCAGTACACCGGTTTCACCATTCTCTTACTTATTGTGATATCTGAATTAAAAATCAATCTGGTTCCCATTTTCGGCGCAGCCGGAATAATCGGGCTGGTGGTTGGTGTGGCATCGCAGACAAGCATCGGGAACATAATCAGTGGTTTTTTTCTGGTTTCTGAAAAATCTTTTGAGATTGGTGATGTAATTCGCGTGGATGGCAATACCGGAACAGTTCTCAGCATCGACCTGCTCTCCATTAAAATCAGAACTTATGACAACCTGTTTATTCGCATTCCCAACCAGAAGGTCATCAGCAGTGAAATCACAAACCTTACTCGATTTCCAATCCGGCGGATAGATATTCCGGTAAAAGTTGCCTATAAGGATGATTTGGAAAAGGTTAAGGAAATTCTGAAAAAATCGGCAAAGCAAAACCCCTATTGCCTGGATGAACCCGAGTCGGTTATTATCTTTCAGAAATTTGGAGAAAGCGGAATTGAAATTACTTTGGGAATCTGGGTTGAACGTGCCAATGTTAGATCCGGCAAAAACACATTGATGACAGGAATTAAAGAAGAATTTGAAAAAGAAAACATTAAGATGGCAATTCCTCACGTGATTCTTCATTCGGAAGAGCAGAAAACTGTGAAATAAACTAAAGCTGAATTTCACAAAAGCTGAATCCTTCTTCGTTCCGGATAAAAAATCTAAATTTGAAAACTATAGTTTCATTCAAAACGTTTTGATATACGAAAGAAAATGTGTGCAATTTATTCTCTCATGGAATTTTTTATCAAGAATGAGAGTGGCTGCATCACAAAACTTTGAAATTTTTAATAGATGAAATACAAAAGAGAAAAACATTACAGAGCACTTACACTTGGAGAAGAGATTTTCAACAGCATCACACACGGAATAGGTGTTTTGCTGAGCATTGTGGGGTTGGTTATCCTCACTGTTTTTGCTATTAAAAAGGGGGATGTATGGCACGTTGTGAGCTTCTCAATTTTCGGATCATCAATGGTTTTACTCTACCTTGCGTCAACGCTTTATCACAGTTTCAACAAAGAAAATATTAAAAATCTGTTTGCACGTATCGATCATTCAGCTATCTTTTTGCTCATTGCCGGAACCTATACTCCGTTTTTACTGACAACAATTCGCGGCCCTTTGGGCTGGTTAATGTTTGGCATTATCTGGACATTTGCCATTGCCGGCATTGTTATCCGCTCCATTTATCTGACACGTTTCCGCAAACTGATGATGTGGCTCTATATGGCTATGGGATGGATGATTTTATTTGCCATAGTGCCTATTGTGAAAAATCTGCCTGACCGCAGTATCATCTTTCTTTTATCCGGTGGCATCTGCTATTCAATAGGTGTTATCTTTTATGCATGGAGAAACCTGAAATACGGACACGGAATCTGGCACCTGTTTGTTATGGGTGGAACAGTTCTGCACTTTTTCTCCATATTATACAGCCTTGGATAATAAAAAACATTGATAAAAATTTTCCGATATTTGCCGGAAATTTATTTAAAAGCGTCTGACTGAAATGAAGTTTCTGAATCCCAGTTTTTTATTTGCTCTTTTCACCATCGCCATACCTGTTATCATACATCTGTTCAGCTTCAGGCGACACAAAACCGTTTATTTCAGTCATGTCGGATTTTTAAAAGATATTAAAAAAGAGTCTCAGAAAAAATCGCGACTAAAACAGTTACTCATGCTGATAGCGCGCATTCTCACCATTGTGTTTTTAGTATTTGCATTTGCACAACCCTATATTTCTTCCGAAAACAGCGGGATTGCTGCATCGGGTGAGATTATTGGAATTTATATAGACAACTCGTTCAGCATGAATGCTCTTTCAGAGCAAGGGCAGCTACTTGAGCTTTCGAGGAATAAAGCTGCTGAAATTGCCCGGTCCTATCCTGCCGGAACGCGATTCAAACTTTTTACAAATGACCTGAGCCCGAAACAGCAGCATCTGTTCAACAGGGAAGAGTTTATTCGCATGGTTTCCGACATACGACCTTCAGCAGCCATGACAACGCTTTCAGCAATTCATAACCGGTTTGAAATGCAAAAGAGCTTACATGAAAAGGATGCTGCGGGAACACTCTATTTTATCTCAGATTTTCAACGAAACATAACCGATTTGGAAAATTTTTCCGGAAAATCGGTTTTCAGCTATTTCATGCCGCTTATTCCCAATCAGGTAAATAACCTGTATATCGATTCCTGCTGGGTTGAAGTGCCTGCTCACGGGCTAAATCAGGAAGAGACAGTTTTTGTGAAAATAAAAAACAGTTCCGATGAAGATTATTACAACCTTCCTCTCCGGCTTTTTCTTAACGATTCACTGAAATCAATAACCAATTTTACGGTGGAAGCCCGAAGCGATATTGTCACCAGTCTGAAATATAAAAACAGTTCGCATGGCATTCAAACGGGCAAAATGGAAATTACCGACTATCCGTTCACACATGACAATACCTGGTATCTCAGCTATTTTGTGGAACCCAAATTGAAAGTTTTAGCAATATATAATAATAGCAGTGATTCAAAAGAAGGGCTCGAATACCTGTCGGCGCTTTTTGAAAATGACGATTATGTGGAGATGGAAACAATGGACATTCTTAGTCTTCAAATCAGCAAACTGAATGAAAGTAATGCCATTTTTCTAATAAACCCCGACCATTTCTCCTCCGGCTTTTTAAATGAACTTGAAGTGGCTGTTAATAACGGCGCTTCGGTAATTCTGTTCCCGCAACTCTCACACTCGGTTTCCGTAAACAATCAGTTTTTATCAAAATTCGGTGCCAACACTGTTTTAGGAGCTGATACATCTAAGCAGGAAATTTCAGGAATCGATTTCGACAATCGCTTTTTTTTGAATGTTTTCAGGGAAAAGAGGGAGAATGCAAAACTGCCTGAGATTGCTGGACATCTGAAATTTTCAGACAATGTGCGCAGCAGTGAAACGCAGCTTCTCTGGTTCAGAAACGATGACAAGGCTCTGTCAGTCATGCCTTTCAGGAAAGGGAAAGTGTGGGTTTTTGCTTTTCCGCTAAATAAAGAAAATGAGGCGTTTGCACACGACATTCTGTTCGTTCCCACAATATATAATATAGCCCTGAACAGTCTGCCCGACCAGCAAATTTCTCATATCATCGGGCGTGAGCAATCCTATCTTTTGCCACGAAATACTGGCGCCGATGCAAAATCATCCTTAAAAATTGAAAATCAGGAAACTGGCGAAAGCTCTATTCCCGGAATTACCGTTTCGCAAGAAGGGCTTCGGCTCGATTTGGGAGATTTCATTGAAACTGCCGGACATTATCTTGTGAAAAACGAAAATAAAACTATTGCATCCTATTCATTCAACTACAACCGCAAAGAATCAGATTTACGTTACTTTTCACCGGATGAGCTCAAAGAGCGTATCAAAATGACAGGTCTTGAAAAAGCTTCAGTGCTGACTGATATTACTTCAAATTTCAGTGAAACACTACTGCAAATTCAAAAGGGAAAGCAACTTTGGAAATGGTGCATATTCCTTGCGATGCTGTTTGTTTTGGCTGAAGTTTTAATTGCCCGTTTCTGGGGAAAGATTAAAAAACCGGCTGGTTCAAAAACAGGTCGTTGAGCAAAAAAACATTCCCGCTATTTTTCAGCAAATCGGGGCAGCCCGACTATCCGCTTACGAACCACTTCATAATTCCGCTCATAGCTGACCACCGAAACCCCCTGATTCATATACCCTCCAAAACGGGAAGTTTTCACAAAGTTATAATTCCCCTGCGAAAGATGAACCTGGTGATAGGAGAGACAATCCGCAAAATCTTTTCCGTAATACCGGAGAGCGCTTAAAAAATAGAAGGCAACATCGTAACCCTGCCTGCCAAAATTGCCGGGTTCAGTATAGAAATTCTTTTTAAAATTATTCAAAAAGCTGATGGTTCCCGGATGGCTGTAGTCAACCCAATATGGAGTTACATATTTTAATTTTAAATTATGAAAAAACTCATCAGTAATGCTGTGAAATTGTTCGTAACGGTTAAAACCAATCAATGTTATGGAGTATCTTCCCACAAGATTGTTGATATTTGATAAAATCACGCTTAAATCCCCTTCATGCAGGGAGGTAACCAGAATTACGTTCTCCTTATCGGGAGACATAACACGATTAAACCCAAACGGTCCCTCCCTGTTAAAATCATAAACCTGGTGCTGCATTCCTTGTGGCTGCCCCCAGTAGCCCGAATGGCTGAGCTTTTCACGAACCATGTCCACAATTTTTTCTTCTGCGTCTTTAACTGAGTTTGCTGTTTTAACGACAACCAGATTACTGTTAAAATACTCTTCGGCAATCAGCTCCGCTGTTTTAAGGTGCAAAAACTCACGTGTGGGATTAACCTGATAATAATATGGATTAGCGTTTATTTCATCCGATTGTGATGACAACGGAGAGATCATTGGAATACGATTTTTGGAAGCTATAGACGAAACCTCTTTTTGCACCTGCGGATAAACCGGCCCGATAATCAAGTCCGTTTGCAAAAACTCATCTGAATAGATGCTATTTCTGACGGAAACAGGATCTTGCCGGGTATCAAAAACGTTCAAACGAATGCGCATTCCGGTATTTCGCAAAGAATCCACAGCCAGCAGTACTCCTTCATAAAATTCAAGAAAATTTTCACTCTCGCGATAAAACTCATAAAGCGACTCTTCGGGTTCATCAATTTCCACCTGAGCATCATCATCTGCTCTTAAAGATTCATTTTGCAGCGAATCTTTCAAAACATATTCTCTGTTAAACTTTTTATTCAATCTCTCATTTTCACTCACAAACAATGGCAAAAACAGAGCTACATTATATGCAGGCTGAAATGAATAGGAAATAAGTGGCTTACACTCTTCAGGTGTAACAACCGGTAGCTCAATATCATAAAAGCTGCTCTCAAACCGTGGCGGTTCTATCTGCAAAGAATCTTCTTCAACTTTTGTTTCAACTTTCTCAACAATGCTTTCCTCAGTTTTTCGGGGAATTAAAAGCATTTCCCCCTGCACAAGGTTTCGGTTTGCCAATTGCGGATTGAATTTTCTGATTTCGGGAATTGTCAGACCATATTCGGCTGACAAACGGTACAATGTTTCCCCCGGCTGCACCTGATGCCGAAAGAAAGCATCTTCATTGACCGGTTCTGCAACACTCAAATCCGATTCTTTTACCGGAATTTTGATAGAAACACCAGCAGGAAATCCGGTTTCCAAAACCGGATTAATTGATTTCAGTTCATCTTCGGACACATGGTATTTTCTACTCAAAGACCAGAGCGTCTCCCCCGAAACAATGACATGTTCAAAATAAGCACCGCTTTCGGAAAAGATTTCTGGAGTTTTCTCAACAACAGGCTTTTTCTCTTTTTCTAAACTTTCTGATATCACTTTCCCGGCTCCGGGCGGAAGATAAATAATGCTTCCTGACTTCAATTTACGTGCTCCGGGATTTAAAAACAGTATTTCACTTTCCGGAATATTGTAACGGCGGGATATGGAATACAAAGTTTCACCTGGTTTCACCTCATGTGTAATTATCCGGCTCTCATCCCTATCTTCTTCTGTTTCTGTTTTCGGAACTTTTTCCTCAGCTATGGAAGAGGCAGCATCCCAACGGGGAATGCGAATTTTTGTTCCTTTCTTAAAACGGTTTACCTCGGGATTATAAGCATAAATTTCCTCGACGGTAATACCGAATTCCCGTGCAATAAAATAAGGGGTTTCTGTTCTGGAAGAGATAGTAAAATACTCAAAATGTGTAGGATCTCCTTTTTTATTAACAGAAACTTCCTGCCAGTTGCTGCCTTCAGTATAAGGTACCTTAAGAATTTCGCCAATCTTAATACCTTCTGAAATATGCGGATTGTATTTCAGTATATCATGCGGATCTGCCATATACCTCTGGCTGATGGAAAAAATGGTTTCGCCCGTCCGCACCTGATGTAAAACAAATTTTTCACCCTGAATTACAATAATTTCATTCTCCTTTAATTGCTGGGCGGAAAGGTTACAAGTGAAGATTCCGGCAAACAAAAGAAAAAGAAAATAATGTGTAATTTTCATGTTTCTGTAATTGTAAATTTTCAATAATTCAACAAGGAACCGTCCGTTAAAAATTACATTTTTATGTAATTTTACCAGATGGCTCATTTCCTTTATTTTAAGTTTTAATAAAATGCTCAAAAGTAATAATTATTGGTTAGCCCATTATTTTAAACGCTTCCATTTCACATTAATTTTGAATTCTTTCAGATATTTAAAATATCTGTTTTACTTTGTTATTTCTAATTTTGCAGCTTAGGTTTTAAAGTTTTAAAATAAATTTCATGCGGGAAAAAATTCTCATTCTTGATTTTGGTTCACAATATACACAGTTAATCGGACGCAAAATCCGGGAATTAAATGTTTATTGTGAAATTCACCCATTTAACCACTACCTGGAAATTGATGAAACCGTGAAAGGAGTTATCCTTTCAGGAAGCCCTTTTTCTGTTCACGAAAAAACAGCCCTCCTCCCCGACCTCTCAAAAATTAAAGGAAAAATTCCCTTACTTGGAATTTGTTACGGAGCACAATATCTGGCGCATTATTTTGGCGGAGAAGTGGCACCTTCGGAATCAAGGGAGTTTGGCAGGGCAAATCTTGAGTTCATTGACAGGGAATGTTTTCTTTTTGAGAATGTTGCGAATAATACTCAGGTGTGGATGTCACACGGGGACACTATTATAAGTTTGCCGGAAAATTATAAGGTGACTGCTTCAACCAAAGATGTGAAAATTGCCGCCTTCAAAATTGATGATGAACAGACATACGCAATTCAGTTTCACCCCGAAGTCTATCACACCACGGAAGGGCAACAAATATTAAAAAATTTTGTAACCGGCATCTGCAAATCTGAACAGACATGGACACCCGCATCATTTGTAGAATCCACAATCAAACAGCTTAGGGAAAAACTGGGTAACGACAAGGTCGTTTTAGGGCTTTCCGGTGGTGTTGACTCCACAGTAACCGGTGTGTTACTTAATCACGCCATTGGCAGCAATCTCACCTGCATTTTTGTTGACAACGGATTGCTGCGAAAAAATGAATTTGAATCTGTATTGCATTCTTACCAAGACATGGGACTTGATGTGATTGGTGTTAATGCTCGCAAAAAATTCTGGAATGCGCTGAAAGGAATTACCGATCCGGAGAAAAAAAGGAAAACCATCGGACATAACTTTATTGAGGTATTTGATGCCGAAGCACATAAAATTAAAGATGTAAAATGGCTTGCACAAGGAACAATCTATCCCGATGTGATAGAATCGGTGTCAGTCAACGGCTTATCTGCCAAAATTAAATCACACCACAATGTGGGTGGACTCCCGGAAAAAATGCATCTGAAAATAGTTGAGCCGCTACGGCTGTTATTTAAGGATGAAGTTCGCCGCGTGGGTAAGGAGCTTGGTATTAAGTCTGAATTGTTAGGCAGGCATCCTTTTCCCGGTCCGGGGCTGGGAGTGCGAATTTTAGGAGAGATTACTCCGGAAAAAGTAACTATTCTGCAGGAAGCCGATTCAATTTTCATTAATGGATTAAAAGAGCACGGACTCTATGACAAGGTTTGGCAGGCAGGAGTTGTTTTGCTGCCGGTTCAGTCGGTGGGTGTGATGGGCGATGAACGAACCTATGAAAATGCGGTTGCACTGCGGGCAGTAAATTCAACGGATGGGATGACAGCCGACTGGGCTCACTTGCCCTATGAGTTTCTGGCTAAAATATCTAATGAAATAATTAATAAAGTGCAGGGAATTAACCGCGTAGTTTTTGATATCAGCTCCAAACCGCCTGCAACAATTGAATGGGAATAAACGTTTATTCAATATTGATTTAAAAGACTGAAAACATGAAACAAAGCATATTTAAACAATAAACGTTAATTTTGTAAACTTTAATTCATGTTTATCATTAAAAATTTGCAATTATAATAAAATGGGTACCACATTAAAATACAGATTCAAAGAAATATTATTTTTTACGCTGCCTGTAATTTCCCTCATCTGGCTGACCATAATCCCTGCTGCCAATATCTATGCTCAGGAAGCTGTTCAGAAGAATCAAATGAAATTTGGCAGGCTTCTTCGCCTGATTGACGGGTTTTACGTTGATTCTGCAAACGTGGACGAGCTTACCGAAAAAGCAATAGTGCACATGCTCAGCGAATTAGACCCCCACTCCGTATATATCTCCAAAGAAGAAGTGGATAAAATGAATGAACCTCTGGTAGGCAACTTTGAGGGAATTGGTATTTCTTTCAACATTTTCAAGGACACATTGCTGATAACCACTATTATACCCGGTGGTCCTTCCGAAAAAGTGGGTTTGCGCGCAGGTGACCGTATCCTGCAGGTTGACGGCAAAAACATTGCAGGTACAGGCATGAAGAACAGTGATGTGGTGAATTTGATTCGCGGAGAAAAAGGAACAACTGTAGCAATTACCGTTTTGCGCCGCAACGCAGGTGAACTTCTCGACTTCTCCATCGTTCGCGATAAAATTCCGATTCACAGCCTAGATGCATCTTTCATGCTTGACAACGAAACCGGGTATATCAGGCTCAATAAATTTTCAGCCACCACCACCGATGAATTTACTGCGGCAATGAGTGATTTAAAAGGACAAAACCTCAAAAATCTTATCCTTGACCTGAGAGGAAATGGAGGCGGATATCTGAAAACAGCCGTGGAAATAGCCGACCAGTTTCTCGAAAATAACCGGGTCATTGTTTACACTGAAGGATTGCACGATTCTAAAAAGGAGTATAAAGCTTCGGCTAAGGGGATATTTAAAAACGGCAACCTCATCATTCTGGTTGACGAGGCTTCTGCATCAGCCAGCGAAATTGTATCGGGTGCGGTGCAGGACTGGGACCGCGGATTAATAATCGGACGCCGCTCATTCGGCAAAGGACTTGTGCAAAAACCCTATTTTCTGACAGACGGCTCCATGGTGAGACTGACGACAGCCCACTATTATACACCCAGCGGAAGAAATATTCAAAAACCATATGACAACGGAGTTGAAAGCTATAAACGGGATTATTTGGACAGACTGAGCGCCGGTCAGCTGTTCAGTGCCGACAGCATTACGCTTGCCGACTCATTAAAATTCAAAACTTTAGTGAACGGAAGGAACGTGTATGCCGGGGGCGGAGTTATGCCCGATATATTTATCCCAATGGATACATCAGTTCATTACCAATACTTTAACCGGCTGAGAAGGAACAATATTGTTTACAACTATGTGCTTGATTATGTGGATCATCATCGCAGCGACATAAAACAACAATATCCGGTCTTTAGCAAATTTGATGAGAACTTTCAGGTTTCAAACGAAATGATTGAAGAGATAGTAGCACAGGGAGAGGAAGAAGGAATTAAAAAAGATGAAAAAAGTTTGTCCTTTACTCTTAACACCATAAAAAGAGAGATAAAAGCGCTGATTGCGAGGGATGTTTACACAAGCAACGATTTTTATAAAATCTTTTATCGTGACGATGAAGCCATTCTGAAAGCCATGGAAGTTTTAAAAAACAACGAAGCATACAGAAATCTTCTGGTTACGGCTGAAAATTAAAAAATGGTTGAAATTTTAACCACTTTTTTGTGGGAGAACAATATTGAAGTGTTGGGAGCATTTCTTGGTATCCTCTATATCTTTTTCTCCATAAAGCAGCATATCCTAACCTGGCCGACAGGGCTCCTAACTTCACTTCTATATGTTGCCGTGTTTTTCCGCTCCGGATTTTATGCCGACATGGGATTACAGGTATATTATGTATTTATCAGCATCTACGGATGGTATTATTGGCTCAAAGGAGGAAACAAGGAGCCGGTCCGGGGAGAAAAACAAGTTCCGGTCAGAAAAACACCATACAGAACAATACTGTACAGCATTCCGCTAACAGCCGGTATCTATATCGCTTTGTTGTTTATTCTGCTGAATTTCACCGACTCAACGGTTCCCTACATGGACTCTTTAACAACAGCCCTGAGTATTACAGCAACTTATATGCTGGCTAAAAAATTTATTGAACACTGGCTGATATGGATTTTTGTTGATATTTTTTCAGCAGGACTTTACGTTTACAAAAATCTGTGGCCAACAGTGATACTCTTTCTGGTTTATACGGTTATGGCCGTTATTGGCTACAAAAGCTGGAAGAAAGATTTAATCGCACAGCAATGAAAGCAAAACAGAAAGTTATTATAATCACAGGTGCGGAATCTACAGGAAAAAGTATTCTCACCCGGCAGCTTGCCACCCATTTCCGGGTACCTTTTATTTCTGAATATGCAAGAAGCTACATTGAACAACTTGGCAGAAAATACGAATATTCCGATATTGAACATATAGCCCGGATTCAGGTAGAACAGTTAGCAGAATTAAAACAACAAGACCACCCCTGGATTTTCTGCGATACCTGGCTGATTATTACTAAAATATGGTTTGAAGAAGTGTTTAACAAAGTTCCTTCATGGATTGATATGGAGATAAAAAAAACAAAAATTGACCTTTTCCTGGTTTGCGACACAAATCTGCCATGGATACCCGATCCTGTCAGAGAAAATGGCGGTGAGCGGCGGATATTTCTTCAAAACCGCTATCTGAAAGAAATAGAGGATTACGGCTTCAGGTATGAAATAATCAGCGACATGAATGAAGCGCGCTTTTTAAACGCACTCAATGCTTTGAAAATCTTTAACATTTAAAGGTGATCTCATCAAAATATGGCACAAACTTCAGCACGGAAAATATATTTAATTGAATTGCTTAATTTTGTAGAAAACAATAAAAGACATTATGACATCTCGCGAATTTGAAAACAAAATATCAAAAGCCATCAAAGGCTTGAGCGACCCCTCTACTTTTGATGTGGTTTGCCATGAACACCGGATGGGAGAACCCCTCCCCTCCATTGCCAGACTTCAAAAAATAATTGAAATACTCAGAGAGATACTTTTCCCGGGCTATTTTGGCAACACATCCCTTCGCCCGGGCACTATCAGCCATTATATGGGAGTTTATATTGATGAGTTGTATGATCTTCTGAGACAGGAAATTTTAGCAGGTTTATGCTTTGAATGTCCCGACGAAAATTCAAACAGACTTAAAAGGCACGAACCGGCTTCAAAAGAGATAGCTGCTGATTTTATTGAATATCTGCCGGAAATCCGCCGAAAACTGGTTGGCGATGTAAACGCCACCTACTTGAACGACCCCGCCGCAAGAAATATTGGAGAAGTCATCTTCTGCTATCCCGGAGTGCGTGCCATGACAAACTACCGGATTGCACATAAACTCTTAGAGCTGAATGTTCCGCTTATTCCGCGGTTTATTGCCGAAATGGCACACAGCGAAACCGGAATTGATATTCATCCCAGGGCGCAGATAGGAGAAAATTTCACCATTGACCACGGAACAGGCGTTGTAATAGGTTCAACCAGTATCATTGGTGATAATGTAATTATTTACCAGGGTGTTACATTGGGTGCCAGAAGTTTTCCGTTAGACGAAAACGGCAAACCGATTAAGGGCATCCTCCGCCACCCGATAGTGGAAGACAATGTGATAATTTATTCGGGAGCCACCATCTTAGGAAGAATAACCATCGGCAAGGGCTCAGTGATAGGCGGAAATGTCTGGATAACCAAAAATGTTCCGCCAAACTCAAAAATTGTTCAGTCGCATCCAAAAGAGCTTGAGTTCTCCGACGGATTAGGCATTTAACCGAAAAAAAGAAAGAATTGGAAAATTACAGGCTCACTGCAAAAACATATTCGGGACTTGAAAATATTCTGGCCAAAGAGATCAGTAAAATAGGAGGGGCTAATATTAAAACCGGATTGCGCGCTGTTTTCTATGACGGAGACCTTGAGGTAATTTACAAATCAAATTACTATTTGCGAACCGCACTGCGAATTTTCAGGGAAATTGCTTTTTTTCAGTTCCGGGATACCGACCAGTTCTATCTGAAATGCAAAGAGATCAACTGGTTAAAGTACATGGCTGTCAATCAAAGCTTTTCCATTAGCAGCACGGTATCTAACTCTCGGGATTTTCGCAATTCAATGTACGCCTCCTTGAAGTTGAAAGATGCTCTGGCTGATTATTTCAGGGAAAAGACCGGAAAAAGACCGGATGTTGACACTCAGGATCCCGATATTTACATTCACGTTCACATAAATAAAAATAACTGCACCATTTCTCTTGACAGTTCCGGAAAATCTCTACACAGAAGAGGTTATCGTGCCGGGCAGGGGAAAGCGCCGCTAAGCGAAGTACTTGCAGCCGGCATGATTTTATTGTCGGGATGGGACGGAACCACCGATTTCATTGACCCAATGTGCGGTTCGGGAACGTTGCCGGTTGAGGCGGCAATGATTGCCCAGAATATACCTTCAGGACGATTCAGGAAAGAGTATGCTTTTCAGAGATGGCCGGGCTTTAATCCAAAACTTTTTGAGAAAATAAAAGCTGAAAATCAGACAAAGCCTTTTTTGAAAAAAATTTACGCCTCCGATATCTCGAGGGAAAGCATGTTGATTGCACAAACCAACGCCCGGAGAGCCAGAGTTTATTCAAATATCGTATTCCAGCAAAGCGACATGAAAAATCTGGACATAAAAACCAGTAACGCCGTGATTATCATTAATCCCCCTTACGGAGAAAGAATGTTGCCGGAAAATCTAAATGCAATTTACTCGATGATTGGTGAACGGCTCAAGCACCATTTTGCGGGAAACACAGCTTGGTTGCTCACGGCTTCAAGGGAATACCTGAAATCAGTTGGGCTGAAGCCAAAAACAAAACAAACACTTTATAATGGAAAACTGGAATGCAGTTATCTGTCATACCCTTTATTCAGAGGAAAAAGAGCACAACAATGATATTCAGAGAAAAATTCTGTTATGATTTTGGGGGGATTATGTGGTGAAAAATTACCTTCTTGGAGGCTGGATAATATCAATTGGGCGAGCAATTGGTTTGGAGCCACCGCGTACTTTCAACATTTCTCCTGAAGTCAGGGTTTCAAAACCTTCAAAATTTACTTTTTCGTTGTTAAAAAAGAGACTTTTCATTTCAAAAAATTTTAATTCGTTAAACTTAAAAAATACACACATCTACCTATTAATCCTGAAAATGGAGAAAAGGTAACCCTAAAATTTGAAGAAAAGATAAAATATTTTAATTTGGCGTAATTATTTTTACAAATCTTTGATGATGAAACCACTGCTAACAGTAATATTTCTGATATTTTATGCTCACACCATACTTTCTAATAATCAGCAGGTTAATGACACAATTAAAGCTGAAGAAAACTATATGAGAGCGGCAGAATTGATATATTCCGGTGATTTTTCGGAAGCTGTTCAATTATTAAAAATTTCTTCCGGATTATGGGAAAAATTATATACAAAAGAGAGTTATGAATTCGGGATAGCAGAAGACGCCTTGGGAATTGCATACAATAATCTGGGCAGTTTTGATAATGCGCTCGAACATTTCCTGAAAGCCGAAAAAGCATATAAAAGTGAACCAAATACATATATTGCTATTGCCGGGCTTTACAATAATGTTGGAAATGTCTATTTCAACAAACTAAACTATAAAACAGCAGCTGAGTATTACGAAAATGCAATTAATTTACTGGAAAATCAAAAATTATCAGATAGAACATATATTGCAGATATATACTACAGCCTGGCAAACGCAAATCATAAACTAAAGAAATACAAATATGCCATTAGCATTATTGATGAGCAAAACACAAAAGCTAATTCAGATACAAAAATTATGTTTTGGAATCTGCGTGCAATGATCTATGAAGACTTGAAAGAATTTAATAAATCTTATAATGATTACAGAAAAGTAATTCAATTATCTGAAAAACACTACACTACATCCGATTTAGATTTGATTTACAATTATCTGAATTTTGCCAACTTTTTAATCAAACATGATGAATTTGAAGAAGCGCAGGATTTTTTGCAAAAAGTCCGGGAATTATTAGCAGGTAACAATACAACACAGGGTGTTGAATTGTCTTTTTACTATAAAAATCTTGGTGATTTCCACAAAAACCGAAATGTGGATTCAAAAAGCGTGGATGAGTTTGTAGCTGGAAAAGTCAAAAATCTTAAAGAAGCCGTCAATTCTTATGAAAAAGGACTTGAGGCACTTGGAACTGATGCGCATGCTCTCAACATCACCCAAATTTTATCCGGCACGCTTTCTCTCACGCAAAACATTGAACTTTTAGAGCTAATAGGAGACGCCTATCTTAAAATCTCAGAGATATATGAAAGTAATCAACAGAAAAACAGCATTGAACCCATAAACAAAGCACTTGATTACTACAAACTTACATCCAACCTCATACAGCAGGCAAGAAAAGAGATATATTCCGACGAAAGTAAAATTGAATTGAGTGCACTTGCCGAAACCACATTTTATAAAATCATCCGGAC
Organism: Mariniphaga sp.; assembly: GCA_040772505.1. GTDB lineage: Bacteria > Bacteroidota > Bacteroidia > Bacteroidales > Prolixibacteraceae > Mariniphaga. Next base: position 114,754 of record JAXGYA010000007.1, read on the forward strand.
AGCTTTCATGGCAAATGAAATCTCGCCAAACAGTGAAACAACAGCTTTTGCCTTTCAAACGGCTGAACGCATGAAAGCCAGTGCTGTTTTCGACCGCCTGTCTGATCAATTGGCCCAAAAAGGCAGTTTAATGCCGGACAGCTTAGCAGAACTTGAACGCATGCTGAATTACAATATTTCAAAGCAAAACGAAAATCTGTTTTATCTCAGGCAGGAGGCAGAGCCCGATCTTGCTGAAATCGCCAAAGCAGATTCTATGCTTTTTCTGTTTAAAAAACAACGGGAAGAGCTCAACAGATATATGGAAAAAAATTACAGCGATTACTTTCAGTTAAAATATTCAGACAAAACGATAACTCCTGCTCAAATCAGGCAAAGACTTGGAAACAATGAACTTGTAATTGAGTATGTATTTAATGAAACAGGCTCAATTCCGGAGCTGTATGCCTTTGGTCTCTCTAAAGACAGTGAGTTTTTTCAAAAAATTGAAATTAAACCGGATTTTACCCAATCCTTAAAAACCACTTTTGAATTTCTCTCAAACCCCGGTTATCTGTTTACCCAAAATGAAGATGCAATAAAGTATTGTGCGGCTGCGCATCATCTATATAAAAAACTCATTTATCCGTTTGAAAAACTTGCTCACAATAACAGAATTACCATTATTCCCGATGGAAAATTAAACTACCTTCCATTTTATGCATTACTAACCGAAATGCCTGACACAACAAACCAAATCCTATTTAACCATTTACCCTATTTAATAAAAAACAGTATCATTAGCTACTCATATTCAGCTAATTTACTCTACAGCACAGAAAAAAGCAACCGAAAAACAGGTAATAGCGTGCTTGCTTTTGCACCCGTCTATAATTCGGATACAATCTTTTTTGAAAATGAAAAGTATATCCTGACACCACTTCCGGGAGTTCAACGCGAAGTTGATTTTATTTCCGAAGAGATTAAAACCCGGGTTTTTCGTGGCGAAGAGGCAACGGAATCAAATTTCAGAGAGTTCAGTAAAGGCTATGATATTCTTCACCTGGCGATGCATGCATTTATTAACGACTCACTACCTGCATTTTCACGTTTTTCTTTTTCACAAAACAAAAATAATTTAAGCGAAAATGATGGCTGGCTGAACACAGCTGATATTTATAACCTCGATTTGGATGCCCGCCTTACAGTGTTGAGTGCATGCAACACGGGAATCGGAAACCTGAAAAAGGGAGAGGGAGTAATGAGCCTTGCAAGAGGGTTTTTATATGCAGGCTGTCCGGGAATTATTATGACCCTCTGGGAAGTTGAAGATAACGCCGGAACAAAAATAATGAGCAATTTCTACCGGAATCTCAAAAAAGGGAAACATACTGACGAAGCTCTCAGGGCTGCTCAGTTAAATTATTTGAAAAATGCCAACCCGCGTATGGGGCATCCTCACTACTGGCTGGGATACGTTACTATCGGACAGACAAGTCCGCTTTTCAAAAGTTGGGACTTTTACTTTGCCGGACTATTGGCACTTACCTTAACCGGTTTGGTTGTCGATCAGATAATCCGTCTGAGAAGAAACCGGAAAATCAAGCGTTCATAAAAAAGTAGATGTGTGGTTTTCAGTTTAACGCTTAAAATCCGTTTGATAACTTAGAATGAAAAGAACTTAAATGTGTGTGTAATTCAAGTTTAACGAAAAAAATTTATTGAATTAATATCTGGTTTTTCTTAAAATAGCTTTGGCATCCGAAGCGTAAAATCCTCTTTTCCTGACAATTGCAAGCAACTGCTCCTTTGCAACCTCTTTCTGGTTAAGTTTCAAATGGCACAATGCCCTGTACCATTCAGATTCTTCAATGAACAAATTATCACCATGAAGAATAACATTTGTGAATTCAGGAATTGCTTCGGTATATCTTTCAAGGTTTTGAAGACTTGCTGCCTTATAAAACTGGGATACAAACTTTTCATTGCTTTCCCGAATTGCTTTATCGTAATATGTGAGTGCCGTTTCATAATCACCTGCTGCAAAATAAAGATTAGCCTGCTGCAAAACACTTAAATCGGCTGACACAGACCTTTGCGGTGCCCATTCCGGGACTTTGTAATATTTTTCATATACTTTGTTATTTCCAAGTTCGACCCTGAACAGCCCGGTAAGAGCAAATACGATGACTGCCACAGCAACGCTTGCCTTCCACCATTGGGATTTCTGCATATTTGTATCGGAAATAAAGGATTTTGCCTCTTTCCTTTGAATTTCATTCTTTACGATGTGAAGCTTACTCCGAAGAGCAAAAATATCAAATTCACCAAGCGATTTATCCAGATTATTCTTCAGATTAGACTCGGCATCAGAAGGAAAGTCATCATTTATTTTAACAGGTGTTGTATCATCAGCCATTGACTCTTCAAAAGGATAATCTACCCCATTATGCGACTGCAGTTTCATCAATTCTGCCATTTTCTGCCGCAAATCGATTAGTTGAGATTCAAACATCGCAATTTCAATACTCCGGTGCAGAAAAACATCCTGCTGCAAAGCGCTGTTGACAATGAGCTCGTGTTCAAACTGCTCCAGTTGCTTGCCTTTTAACTCTCCGTTTAAATAATTGTCGATATCCTTTACCGAATATTGATGTTTGACTAATGAGGAGACTTTAGAAAGAGTATCTCTGAGGTTCAGAATATCTTTTTCCAAAATTGCATCTTCCAATCCTTCAATCTCTTCCAAATCCCATAATTCACTGAGAATCATCTCCTCTTCATCTTCAATTTCCTGAGAATTTTGTTGGCGATAAAATTCGTGAACATTTTCATTGGAAGCCAATTCATGCTGATAGACATGAGCCTTGGGTAAGGAATCGAAAAACTCAAGCAATTCCTCGGGAGCTAAAATATCTGAAAGCTGCCGAACGTTTTCAAAATCATCCAAGAGGTCAAAAGGAGTTTGGCTGTTAACAACTTGTTTGCCAATAGACTTAAGGGTTTCTCTCAGCTTTAGAACGTCTTTCTCGGCAAGTGCAGACTGCATTTGCTTTTCAAACTTCACTTCAGCGCTCAGTTTGGGGTTAACTTTCAGCTCTGTTTCAAATTCCTTCTTTTCAACCGGATTGAGGTCGTCCATTAAAAATCCCTCAATCATTTCAAAAAACTTTGTTTTAGGTGTCATCTTCAAGTATTTTTTTAAATTCTGTGTCCTGCTTTATTCTGCTAACCAAAAGTTCTTTACACTTGTATTTTCTTGTTTTAGCATAATTCTCACCTTTGTAGCCCATTATTTTAGCAATTTCTGCTAAAGGAACTTTTTCAAAAAACAACTGCAAAAGCTTCTGACAATCGGTGCTGAGATTCATAAAATGCTTCTGATACAAACTGTACTCTTCATTTCTTTTTACCAGTTCAACCAAATCGTCATCATAAATATCATGCTGAAACGGCAATGATTCACTTATTTTTTGCCTTTCAACACGCTGCTTTTCAAGTTCTCTTAGCCACAAAAATCTACTGACCGAAAAAAGATAGCTGGGGAAAGTATTTTTCTCAAGAACCAAGTCATTTTCTTTCAACTTTCTGTAGATGATAATTATCGCTTCCTGAAAAACATCATTGGCGTCATCTTCATTTCCGCTGTTGTTTTTAACAAATAAATTAACCTTGTAATAGAACTCTTTATAAATATATTGCAAAATTAGATTGTCGTGCCTTAATATTCCTTTAAGGATTTGTTCATCTGTATAATCTCTCATAGCCTCCAATATAGAATCGTCAAAATGTATAAAAGGTAACCCTCTATTTTTAAAAAATATTTGTTTGTTATCTTTAACTAAGGTTCAAAATTAAAAAAATATACTGTAAAACAATCACTTACAACAATAAAAAGGAACTATTTTTTTTAGAAAATAATTCAATTATTTTCAAGGAAGCATACCTATTTTAACCTATAGTCTAATTAGAACTTTACAAAATAACACAAAAAGAAAAGATTTGGTTTATTACATTCTTTCCGGCACCTGAATTCCCAACAGGCTCATTCCGTCACGGATTATTTTTCCAACCACTGCAGAAAGTAAAAGTCTCAAATCTCTGACAAAATTGTTCTTTTCACTCAATATGGGGTGGTCGTGATAAAATTGATTATACTCTTTTGTAAGTTCATAGCAATAGTTGGCAATCAGCGCCGGACTGTAGTTGTTTCCTGCATCTCTGACAGTGTTCGGAAAGAGAGAAACTCTTTTTATCAGCTCTTTTTCCTTAACAGTCAGGGTTCCGGAATAATCTCCTAAACTTTCTCGAAGGAGAATATCTTTTTGTTCAGCTTTTCTTAAAACTGATTTGATTCTTGCATGTGTGTATTGAATAAATGGACCTGTATTTCCATTAAAATCGATAGACTCTTCAGGATTGAACAGCATATTCTTTTTGGGATCTACTTTTAAAATAAAGTATTTTAGTGCACCCAAGGCAATCATTTCGTAAACTTTTTCTGCCTCTTCATCAGAAAGCGCATCAAGCTTTCCCAGCTCCTGAGCCATCTCTCTGGCAACCTGCACCATACCATCAATCAAGTCGTCTGCATCCACAACAGTTCCTTCTCTTGATTTCATTTTACCTGAAGGCAGTTCAACCATTCCATAAGAAAAATGATATAGCTCTTTTCCCCATTCAAAACCCAATTTATCAAGCAAAACTGCCAATACCTGAAAGTGATAATTTTGCTCATTACCAACCACATATATCATTTTATTTATTGGATAATCGGCAAATCTCAATTTTGCTGTACCAATATCCTGCGTCATATAAACAGACGTGCCGTCACTGCGGAGCAAAATTTTGTGATCAAGTCCGTCTTCTGTCAAATCAGCCCACACTGAACCGTCATCTTTCCTGTAAAAAATTCCGGCTTCCAATCCACGTAATACTTCGTCTCTTCCTTCAAGATAAGTGTCGGATTCGTAATAAATTTTATCAAAATCAACACCCAGTTTATTGTAGGTAACATCAAACCCTTCATATACCCATTGATTCATGGTTTTCCAGAGTTTAACCACTTCCTTGTCGCCAGCCTCCCATTTACGCAATATTTCTCTTGCTTCAAGAATTGAAGGTGCCTGCTCTTCTGCCTCTTTCTGAGAAATCCCTTTTGCTGTCAAGTCAGCTATTTCCTGTTTATATTGTTTGTCAAATTCCACATAGAGCTCTCCCACAAGGTGATCGCCTTTTATTCCTGAGTTTTCCGGCGTTCGCCCTTCTCCCCATTTTAGCCAGGCAAGCATTGATTTACAAATATGAATTCCCCTATCATTTACAATGTTGGTTTTAACTACTTTATACCCATTAGCTTTTAAAATTTCCGAAATTGAAAAGCCAAGTAAATTATTGCGGATGTGTCCTAAATGGAGTGGTTTATTGGTATTCGGAGAAGAGTATTCAACCATAGCCAATTCACTTTTTGCAGATTCAGGCACTCTTCCAAAAGAATCATCACTCCAAGCATTTTTCAATACATCAATCCAGTATAAACTACTGATTTCAAGATTTAAAAAGCCTTTTACAACATTAAATTTTACAATTTCCGATACATTTTCAATCAAATATTTTCCAATCTCCGAAGCTGTTGCTTCTGGTGATTTTCTTGAAAACTTTAAAATCGGAAAAACAACCAGCGTAACATCACCTTCAAAATCTTTCCGGGTATTCTGTATTTGAATTAAACTTTTTTCAAGTGTAATATGATACAAACTTTTTAAAGCATCTTCTACTGATTCCGAAATTCTCTGTTCAATATCCATCTTGATTTTTTTATTTAACTAAAGGCAAAGATATTATTTAGTTGTGAGCTGTTTCTCGGTGGCGATTTCGATCAGCCCATGCCAGCCTTTTTGGTTGAAACGGTGCCACTTTGAAAGAAGTGCAATTATACAAAAAATTTAATTCTCATTTTTTAAAATCCCGTTTCTCATTGATTGTCATTTCTGACCGATGCGGTGCTATAAGTGGACAATACAGTACAGGATTTCATTTGTTCCTTCCCCGATGATGTCGTACCAAACCGAAACCGAACTGATAACCGTGCTTCACATCTGGGCAGAACATGATGGAACATCCCTGCCCAGCTTTGCCGGTTTGGTTAAAGATGTTCCGTGGGAACCTTGATAGTACCGGCTAAAACCATAGTTCTTTGAAAATATTGCACATGTGCATGGACAGCCAAAACCGGGCGGTTTTCAGCTAAATGGGGGGAAATTTGCCCGGTTGGCTTTTTCGGTTCGATTTGTGCCATTCACGGTGTGCCTTTGATGAACCGAATACAAATAATTTATCCACTTTATGTTTATTGCATAAGACTCTAATCTTGTCAATATTTTATCAATTATCCACATAATTCAAAAAAACAAACTTTTTTTCATCATAGCGAAAATTATCAATTTGTAGCGGTTTTACTGGGTTTTTAATGCTACTTTCTTCATTTCGAGTTCAATAATCCACTCCGATTTTTTGCTTGTTGCTAACGCTAAAATGTTAACGTTTAGTGCTTTATTTTTTCAGTCAAAGCAGCGGAAAAAGCAGGCATTTTTAAAGGTTCTGGTTGAGGGTTAGCTTGTGCGACCAGTAAATGTGTCTGATTGTGTGTAGGATCAAAATCCCGGATATTTTTCCCACCACTCATCATTTGTATTGAATGAGTCACCCTTAACCTTAATATACAGGTCTTGAGCAACTTGATTTACAATTTCATTGCCTTTGAGATTTCTTACCCATTGTTCTGGAATTTTGTCAATACCGTTAATCAAACCAAGGATATTGCCAGTTATTGAACCAGTACTATCACTATCCCCACTGTGATTTACAGAAAAAAGAATTCCTTTTTTAAAATCTCTTTCAAAAATCAGACTTGCGTACAAAGACATTGATAAAGCCTCCTCTGCAATCCAACCTTGACCTAATTTTTCAATTGTTTCAGCACTTATCTTATCGCTGTGCGATTTAGTTTTTCCAAATAAATCAATTGCAGCGTTTACTGCATTTTTAGTTTCTTCATGACTGTTCCAATTTTCGAGAATTTGGATTGCATTGTCAATTGATTTGCGGAGTTCAATGCCAATTGATAAGTCAGAAACTATTGAAGCGAAGAAACCTGCACTTAAATATCCTGTTGAATGACCGTGAGTAATTGCGGAAAGTTCACATGCTACTCTAAAAGCAGTTTCTCTATCACCTTCGAACATTAATCCAACTGGAGCAATTCTCATAATAGTTCCACAACCTTTACTATCGTTTATTGGATTTTCAATTGTTCCGGCAATTCCACTACTCAAAGCAGAAATACAGGTATTCCCGGGAGCACGTCTATTATACAATACTTTCTCTTTTATAAGCCATCCTTTCTCGATGTCGTATTTTCCATCCTTAATATTGTCAATGTTTACACCAATATTTTGAGTATGCAACCAACGTAGGTACGAATGATGAGCAATTGCGTTCAACGCACCTCCAATTCCTTTAAGCATTGCCCTATGATAAGCACGGAGCAAGGCTTCTGACGTGAATAGTGTCATTTGGGTGTCATCAGTAAATTCTCCGGTATTGTTCGCAAATTCTACATAATCTGATATTCCATTTTCTCCAAATCTTGCTCTTATTTGAGAAAGACAAAGAAATTCAATTGGCGCACCTAAGGCATCTCCAACAGCACCTCCAACTAAACAGCCGATGTAGTGCGAAATATCTAATTTTCCCATGCTTCTTGTTTTTGTTTTAATTCAATAAACTGATCTTTTCTTTTTAGGATTGCGGCTTCCGTGAGTGAAACAATACTTTCAAAAACATGCCAGAATTTATCTATTGCCTCATAAATTTCATTGTCATTTTTTTCACTCATTTCCTCCAAATCAAACTTCCACCTTTTTCTAAAATGGACTAACCATTTTTTTCCTTGAGGTTTTTTCCAGTCATTATGGCTATTAAGTGTGTTTAAGCTTTCATCTAATAAATTGACAACTTGATTATCTTCATCGGAACCAGTACCGGGTGCAATGACTGTGGCAAAAAGAACTTGCTTTTGATTATACCAGAAATAATCTGTCTCAAAGCTAAAAGATTCCATTTGCCTCCATCCTTTCAGTTTGGGTAAAATATCTTTCAATGGTTTAGTCAGGAATCGTACATATCCTTTATTGGGTGAGCCAATCAACCATCCTTTGTCCTTTACTTTTTTTTCAAAAAATCTGTAGAACTCGGTTGCTAAGTCAGGCTTGTTTTCAAAAATAAAATCAAGTGCTTCTTTGTGATTGTTATAAATCTTTAATGCCAGGTCATTGAGTTCATGTTCTTTCATTATTTCAATTTTTAGTATTTCGATATAATCTTGAATGTATTGTTTTACTTCTGAAGTTAACATCCTTTCATAAAGTTGTAATGCATGGGTTAAAGTCTCTACTATTTGAGAATATGTATATTTTTGGTACTCAACTTTAGAAGGTTTATCTCCGTCTGTTGTCAAGTAAACAAAATATTGTCGATGTTTTGGGAACGATTCTTTTATAATCTCTTTATACCGAAGTAGTTGATTTGAATGTTCCTGAGACTCAACTTTGTTTTCAATACAAACTACAAATCCACTTGTAATTATTAATAAATCAATATTCTTCCATTCTCGACGTATTTCAAAGTCTTGAAAATTTAATTTGTCAAAATCGACAGATATGTCGAGTAGAAAATGTTTTAAAAATGTATCTCTTAAATTGTGACTTTCGTTGGGGTTTAATAACCAAGCAAGAAAATTAGAATGCCTGATTTCTGCTTTGGAAATTTTGAGTATCCTAAAGATATTCGGCAGTTTTAAGTTCAATTCCAATCTCTCAAAATCAAAATCTTTTTCGAGAGTTTTTAATTCTTTTTCCCGAACTTTTAATTTGTCGGGTGTAGTCGTGTCGTTATTGTTTTCCATTGCAATGTCTTTGTCCTGTATTGAACTTAACCTCACTGCGCTCGGTGGTTTTTTGGGCCACCGAAAACCAGTATCTTTGAGGCATTTAACCATTCAAATTTCATCCAATTAAAATTAAAAGTTTTCAAAGGTATTGGATGCCTGCCTGACAGCAGACAGGGAACTCGCTCATTTTAATTATTCCCTTGGCTGTAAACATTTTACATGCTCGTTTCATATTATGGCAAATTTAAAAAAAGATTTGAACAGGAAACGGTTTTACGCAATTAAAGTAAGAAATACGTGAAAGTTACTGGAATACCTCTCGCGCTACGTGTTCCGCATTGCCATCACCGACCGCCGGATTTTGTTGCATGTGCTGCCAAAAGGTTTTTTCAAAGTGCGGTGCTACGGCATTTTTTCGAGCTGCTACCGGAAGCAAAACATTGAAACACCCAAACAATTGCTTTTATTTCTCTTATTTATAAATAATTCCGGCGGCAACACCAAGCTTATCTAAATTTCTCCATGCCACCCGGGCTAAGCTGGAGTCCTTCTCCATGGATGCTATTTCCTTCAAATCATTTGTTCCGTAAATACGATCTAAAGCTTGTTTTGTGTTTTGATGCGAGGCGATCACTTCAAAGCGTTTAGAGAATGATGCGATATTGCTATCTTCACTTAAAATATCCCGGGTCTTTGGGTAAAGCAGCCACGTCCTGCAGATAAATATTTCATATTCATGATCACTAAAATAACGTTCAAAGAAATTGCGGGCAAGTGCAAAAGCCTCATCAATTTTATCCTTTCTAAAGTCCGTATCCGTTTGTATATGAATCTCTATAACCGGTGTCCCTTCCGGAAAGCGTTTCTTCCACTTATCGCTCAAGGGCATAAAATCATACCCTTCGCGTTCTATCCCTTTAAAAGAGAACAAAATTCTTTGAAACCTCAATGAGCCCAAATCAACTATCTCGGCTTTAAATAAAGGGGTCAGCCATCTTAGGTCTCTTTCGCTTAAGCCATAAATGTTATTATTGGCGTGGAAGCGCTCTAATCTGAAACTTAAATCACTAATACTGTCGTATAAATATTGTATTGGAATCTGCTTGTTGTGATAGTAATTTTTTACGTTCAGAAGTTCAACTAAAGATGAGAACAAACGCTCCTTAGGACTTAAATCTAAAAGAGGATTATCTTCCACTTTCTTGTGATACGGTTGTTTGAATTTTTTCGAATAATCTTCGGGAAATTCTTTTTCAACATAAGCAATAAACTCAGCACTATAATTTGCGTGCTTTATTAGTTCAATTATTTCTGATTTCATAAACACTAATAAATAAAAAATATTTCACTTGATTCATTACCTCTATCTATTTTTTTTAGTTTCTGCCTTTATTCTGTACCTCAGCTTTTTTTGGCTTTGGAAAACATTGCCGATTATAGTAATTTTTGCAAAAAAGGCAGCAGAAAAATCATCCTACTACCTTTTTTCAGGGCTCAAGTGTGCCTTAATTCCTATAATGTTAACGCCTGGCAATTCCTATTAATTATGTTTTCTAATAATTTAGTCCAAAAGCCCAAAGAGGTATTACGTTAAGGTATCCAAATTCAATATCATCTTTTACAATAAATGACTTACCATCTTTTTCTATTTGGTTTTGTTGCTTGTTTTTTCCACCAACTTTAAATGTATAGTTATCAATAATAAAGTCTGCATTTTTTGAAGATATAACTTCGTTTTTCACTCGCATTTGATTGAAAAAGAAAGTTTCTCGTATGTTTCCAATATTTGATTTGTCTCCAACTAAGTTGAAGATGATATTTACATTATCTAAATATACTTTATCAACCTTTCCTAATCCTCTAATACCGCTTGTTTCATTACGTAATTGGCTGATAAGTCCAGCTTTTTCCATATATGTAAAATAATCGTCTAAGGAATTTCTACTAACATTAATCATCTCCGAAATTTTAGAAAAATTAGGCTTAAATGGTACACTTTCAGCAATAATAGAAAGTAATCGTTTTAGCTTTCGACTTGTACCTACATTAAGATTTGCGTATTGATGGATATCTGTTTCTAAGGTTTGTACAATTATTTGACCTAAACGTATATTCATCTCATTTTCAAGTCCGAAAGGATAGTATCCTCGTTTTAAATAATCATTAAATAAAGGCAGAGGATGTTTTACATCTTTAAGTTTTACTTCATGATTGAGTATCTGTTCTAACGAATAAATTCCAGTTTCATAATTGTGGAATAGTTTTAAATATTCTCTAAATGAAAGTCCTTGTAGTTTGTAAATTATTGCGCGACGACTTAAATCAGCCGAACCTTTCAATATATCAAGAACAGAAGAACCTGTGAATATGATTCTTAGAGAAGGAAATGAATCATAGATGTTTTTTAATTCACGTGACCAATTAGGATATTTATGTATTTCATCGATAAATAAATGTTCTCCTGCATTTTTATAGAAGTTATCAGCTAAATCATAAAGTTTATTGTCCCCAAAATACATGTCATCAGCAGATACGTATAGGGCTTTCTTGCTGTCTAGATTTTCTCTGATATGTTGCAAAACCATAGTTGTTTTACCAACCCCCCTGGCTCCAATAATCCCTACTAGTCTGTTATCCCACGAGATCTGGTTGTATAAATAACGTTTAAAATCTGTAGATGTACTTTGTAAAAGAATTTCAAATTTCTGATAAAGAGTTTTCATTAGTATTATGATATTGTTTTTACAAAGACAGTAAATGCACAACAGGTTTAGCAATTATTGTATTTAATGCTCATCTGAGTGTGCGTTTTGGTTTGACGTTAACGGATCGCTGTATGCGGTCGGGCGCTGGATAAGGGTTTATGAAAGAGATGGGTTTGATGCCCTTTGCCAATACAATTATGGCACAAACAAGAGCGAGTTGGAGCCGCATGCAACGGGTATTTTGAAATCATTTGCTGAGTGGATGCAATCTCAAAAGAGGTCATAACCTTATGCAACACTACTTATATAAATGCCCAAACCATTGTTGATTTTTTAATCCGGATAAAAGAACGCTGTGCGGACAAGCCCGTGAAAATAGTCCTGGAGACAATACACGTTACCAGCATTGCAAGTTCGTTGAAAAGACAGCAAAAGGCTTGGGGATTGAGCTTTTGTTTTTACCTTCCTATTCTCCAAATTTGAACATCATAGAACGGTTATGGAAGTTTACCAAGAGAAAAATATTATATGCAAAATATTATGACACACCGGCAAAATTTCATTCAGCAATAACCGGCTTCTTTAATGATGTCAGCCAAAAATACAAGGAAGATTTGAAAAATTTATTTACTTTGAAGTTCCAGTATTTTGATAATTATTCTGCTGAAATTTATGCCGAGTGAAGTATAATATTGGCTTTCAAGTTGACAAAAACCAAATGTACTAAAATGTGCGGTTGATTTTTTCAGCTTGCAGGTACCGGCTGGTGCAAGTGTAGTGCGGAATTTCGGAGCGATTCACTTTCAAACCTACACCGAGCATATTTTGCAAGCTGGTTGCCGAATAAGGTTTTCCTTTTACTGTGCTTTCAATCAGCCAGGTTTTTTGTAAACTTTTTCGGGTAATTTCAATGCACGGACAACCAGAAATATTCCTGCCAAAACAAAGGGAATACTCAGCCATTGCCCCATATTCAGTGTCATTGCTGCTTCAAAGGCTTCCTGATCTTCCTTGATGAACTCAATGAGAAAACGGGCAAAGAAAATCAGAATAAAAAACAGACCCGTCAGAAACCCTTCCCGGTTTTTCATTCCGGTGCGCCAGTATAAATAGATGAGCACACCAAAACTGAACAGATAGGCTAACGCCTCATATATCTGCGTGGGGTGCTTGGGAAGCGTTTCGCCGTTTCTTTCAAAGATAAATCCCCAGGGAAGTCCGGTTTCAACTCCGTAAATTTCCGAATTCATCAGATTCCCGGTGCGTATAAAAGCTGCCACCAAAGCGGTGGGCACAACTATCCGGTCAATTGTCCACAAAACATTTCTTTTAGTAATCAGCTTTGAATGAATCAGAAGTGCAATAACAATCCCGATTGCACCTCCGTGGCTGGCAAGACCTCCATGCCACACCTTAATAATCTCAGAGGGATGCTGTGAATAGTATTCCCAGCCGTAAAAAAAGACATGTCCCAGCCGTGCACCGACGATTGTGGCAATAATTATATAGAAGAAAAGGGAATCGATCCACTTTTGGGGTGTTTTCTCCGATTTAAACATCCTTTCGCCAATATAGTAACCGATTAAAAATCCGGATGCAAAAAGCAGCCCGTACCAGCGAACAGAAAGAGGACCTAAATTAAAAATCTCAGGACTGGCATTCCAGTGGATAAAGTTTAATAAATGCAGCATTTTATTATGTTTAATTAATTGATATTCCAATCAAAAGTTTCCAATACAGAATTTTATTTACTTATGCTCCCCTGCCATGGCAGTGTTTATATTTTTTTCCGCTTCCGCAGGGACAGGGATCATTTCTTCCCACTTTCTTCTCCACCCTGACCGGTTGCGGTTTTGCGCGTTCTCCCGTATTGGCGTGTGCCCCCTCCATCGGATTGTCCACTCCGGGCAAGTCCGATTTCTGAGTTCTGTAGCGGCTCATATCAGTTCGTTTGCGCTCATCTGCCTGGCGTACCTGATCGGGACTTTGTATCGGAATATGACCTTTCATCAAAGTACCCACCACATCCTTGTTAACCCGGTTCAGCATTATTTTGAACAGGTTGAAAGACTCCAGCTTATAGATGAGGAGCGGGTCTTTCTGCTCATAGGAAGCACTCTGCACCGACTGTTTCAAATCATCCATTTCGCGGAGCTGCTCTTTCCATGCTTCATCAATAGTGTGCAGCACAACCTGTTTCTGATAGGAGCGAACAAGCTCCTTTCCTCTGTTGAGATAAGCTTTTTCCAGATTACAGACAATCTGAAAAACTCGTTTCCCGTCGGAAATGGGAATTACAATATTCTTGTAAATTTTCGATTTGGTTTCATACACATCTTTGATGACAGGAAAGGTCTGTTTGGATATAAACTCAACTTTTCGCTTAAAGCTTTCAATCATTTTCTCGTAAATCCGCTCGGTGATTTCAGAAACCGGAAGCTGTTTAAATTCCTCTTCTGCCACCGGAGACTCGATGGAAAGCAGACGAAGTAGTTCCATGTTGAAGTTTTCAAACTGGTCGGCGCCATAATATTCATTCACCAAATCCTCAACTGAATCATACATCATATTCAGCAAGTCCACTTCAAGGCGCTCGCCAAACAGGGCATGTTTCCTGCGTTTGTATATCACCTCGCGCTGAGAGTTCATTACATCATCATATTCCAGCAACCGTTTACGGATTCCGAAATTATTTTCCTCCACCTTCCGCTGTGCCCGTTCAATGGACTTTGAAATCATGGAGTGCTGAATGACTTCACCCTCTTTCAGCCCGAGCCTGTCCATAACTCCTGAAATGCGGTCGGAGCCAAACAGGCGCATCAGGTCATCTTCGAGTGAGACATAAAACTGTGAAGAGCCCGGGTCTCCCTGGCGCCCGGCACGTCCGCGCAGCTGACGGTCAACACGGCGCGAATCGTGGCGCTCTGTGCCAATGATGGCAAGACCACCGGCTTTTATCACTTCCGGAGAAAGTTTAATGTCCGTTCCGCGTCCGGCCATATTTGTTGCAATGGTTACTGCGCCTGAATGTCCGGCTTCGGCAACAATTTCAGCCTCACGCGCATGGAGTTTGGCATTCAGCACATTGTGATTTATGCCACGGATTTTCAACATGCGGCTGAGCAATTCCGAAATTTCAACCGAAGTGGTGCCGACCAGTGTTGGCCTTCCTTGCTTGTTTAATTCAACGATTTCATCGATGACTGCACTGTATTTTTCGCGTTTGGTTTTATAGACCAAATCCTCCCTGTCGTCGCGGACTATCGGGCGGTTTGTCGGAATTACCACCACCTCCAGCTTATAGATATCCCAGAATTCTCCCGCTTCGGTCTCGGCAGTTCCGGTCATCCCCGCCAGTTTGTGATACATTCTGAAATAGTTCTGCAGAGTAATGGTTGCAAAAGTTTGCGTTGCGGCTTCCACTTTCACCCGCTCTTTGGCTTCAATAGCCTGATGCAATCCGTCGGAATAGCGGCGCCCTTCCATGATACGCCCGGTTTGCTCATCCACAATCTTCACCTTGTTGTCGATAACCACATATTCCACATCCTTTTCAAACATAGTATATGCTTTAAGCAGCTGATTAATTGTGTGAATTCTTTCGGATTTCACGGCGTATTCCTGCATCAGCCTGTCCTTCTCCTCAATAAGCTTTTCATAGGGCATCCCCGAGTTTTCGAGGTCTGCCATTTTTGACCCTATATCGGGCATCACAAAAAAGTTGGGGTCATCAAAACCGGCAGAAATTAAATCAATTCCTTTATCCGTAAGTTCAACCGAATTCAGTTTTTCTTCAATAATAAAGAAGAGCGGATCGGTTACTATATGCATATTTTTGTTGTTGTCCTGCATATAGAAATTTTCAGTCTTAGTCATAATGGCTCTCATTCCTTCCTCACTCAAAAACTTTATCAGCGAATTGTTTTTTGGCAATCCCTTGTGTGCGCGCAACAAAAGCAATCCACCTTCCTTTTTCTGTTCTTCGGTGGCATTTTCGTCAGAGAGCAGTCTTTTGGCATCTACAAAAATCCGGCTGACCAAATCGCGCTGCGCTTTATAGAGCCTTTCCACATATCCTTTCAACTCCTCAAACTGCTGGTCTTCACCCTTTGGCACTGGTCCTGAAATAATCAAAGGGGTGCGGGCATCATCCACCAAAACCGAGTCCACTTCGTCCACAATGGAGTAATGGTGCCTTCGCTGCACCAAATCTTCAGGGTTAATAGCCATGTTGTCACGCAGGTAGTCAAATCCAAATTCATTGTTGGTTCCGTAGGTTATGTCGGCATTGTATGCCTTTCTGCGCTCCTCCGAGTTGGGCTGGTGCTTGTCAATGCAATCCACGGTTAACCCATGAAACTCAAAGATGGGTCCCATCCATTCGGCGTCGCGTCTGGAGAGATAATCGTTCACCGTAACGATATGCACACCGCGCCCGGCAAGTGCATTCAGGAAAACCGGCAATGTTGCCACCAGCGTTTTCCCTTCTCCGGTGCTCATCTCCGCAATTTTCCCCTGATGCAGGACAATTCCGCCAATGAGCTGCACATCATAGTGAACCATATCCCATGTGATTTCATTGCCCCCGGCAATCCACCGGTTTTTCCACAACGCCTTGTCTCCCTGAATGGTAATGGAAGAGCGCACCGAAGCAAGATCCTTGTCGTATTCTCTTGCTGTAACCTTAACGGTTTCATTTTCAAAAAATCTTCGGGCAGTATCTTTGACAATAGCAAAAGCTACCGGGAGAATTTCATCCAATACTATTTCAATTTTTTCATCAATAATCTCCTCAAGCTTGTCAATCTGTTTGTAAATCTCTTCACTTTCCTGAATATCTGCTTCTTCCGCCTTTTCTTTCAATTCCGCTATCTCATCTTCTTCAGACTGAATCCGTTCCTGAATGATTTGCCTCAGCTTATCTGTCTCGTTGCGCAATTCATCGTTGGAAAGGGTCAAAATGTGTTTATATTCCTCCTTTATCCGTTCAACAATGGGAGTTGTTATTTTGATATCCCTGTCGGATTTACTTCCAAACAATTTTCCAAGTATATTGGTCACAAGTGCCATATTGCAATATTTTAATGCTTCAAATTTTGAATTACAAAGGTAAGAAAATGTAAGGGGTTAACCCGAAAGGAGAGCAATTATTTACAGTAATCAAATTACTTTTATTATTCAGAAACATCGTTTAACACATTATTTTCAAATTACTTCCTAATTTTGCAGGTGATGAAAAAAGTTGTTATTGGTCTTTCGGGCGGAGTTGACTCCAGTGTGGCTGCTTATCTACTAAAGCAGTTGGGGTATGATTTGACCGCACTCTTTATGGTGAACTGGCATGAGCGGGTGGGAGCTCTAACCAGTGAATGCACCTGGGAGGAAGACGCCCTGATTGCCAGAATGGTTGCTCAAAAGCTGGATATTCCTTTCCACATTGTTGATTTGAGCGACGAATACAAACGACGGGTTGTGGATTACATGTTTGCCGAATACCAAGCGGGCAGAACACCCAATCCGGACATACTCTGCAACCGCGAAATCAAATTTGATACTTTCTTTAAGGAAGCATTAAAATTCGGCGCTGATTACGTTGCTACCGGGCATTATTGCAGAAAAGGGGAAATCACCGCCGGCGACAACATAATCTACAGGCTCATGGAGGGGAAAGACAAAAATAAGGATCAGAGCTATTTTCTGTGCCAGCTCAATCAGGAACAGCTGAGCAGAGCGCTTTTCCCGGTGGGTGAACTCACAAAGAAGCAGGTTCGCGAAATAGCACGCAGCGAGAACCTTCCCACTGCCGAACGCAAGGATTCTCAGGGAATTTGCTTTGTCGGGAAAGTGGATTTACCCACTTTTTTGCAACAGAAACTTCAGCCAAAAACCGGAAATGTAATTGAAATTCCGGCAGCCTTCATGGAGAAGAAAAAGCAGGTTGAAATTTCGGAAGAAAATTATCCCAAACTTTGCTTTCCATATCCGTATAAGCCCTGGAACGGAACGATAATCGGAGAACACCAGGGAGCGCATTTTTATACCATCGGGCAGCGAAAAGGGCTGAATATTGGCGGACACAAGGAGCCTTTGTTTGTAATCGGCACCGATGTGCAACGCAATATCGTGTATGTGGGCGAAGGTAAGGAGCATCCCGGACTTTTCCGTCCCGGGCTCTTCATTTCTGCAGAAAACATTCACTGGATAAGAACCGACATGATGATGCAGCCCGGAAGCAAAAGGGAGTTTAGTTTCCGCATCCGCTACCGGCAGGCGCTGGAAAAAGGAGTTCTTCACGTAAAAGACGAGGGGATATATGTGCTTTTTGAAAATGAACAGCGCGGAATCACTTCCGGACAATTTGCTGCATGGCATCAGAATGATGAACTCATCGGTTCGGGAGTTATCGCTTAAAAACTGTAAATTCACAAAAATTTTTACTGATGATAAAATCAATGACAGGCTTTGGTAAAGCCGAATTTGAAGTAAACAACAAGAAAATTATTCTTGAGTTAAAATCACTCAACAGCAAGCAGATTGACATTAGCGTGCGCATTCCGCCAGTCTATCGCGAAAAGGAAATCGAAATCAGGAAGGAACTTGCCGAAAAAATGTTCCGCGGAAAACTGGACCTGACCATTTATGTGGAAAATCACGGAGAGGAGACCAACAGCAAAATCAACGAACCGGTTCTGAAAAGTTATTTTGAAACCCTGCAAAGGATAAACAGTGAACTGGAGTTGCCAACAGACCAGACCACCATGCTGGCAATTTTGCGCCTTCCTGATGTAATAAAAACCGAATATGAAACGCCAGGCGAAGAGGAGTGGCAGGTGATTCTGGAAAACCTGCACAAGGCGATTCAGGATATCGACAATTTCAGAATAGCCGAAGGCAAAGCTCTCGAGGAGGACATTATTGCCAACACCAGAAGCATTATGAATTTGCTGGATGAAATCGAACCTTTTGAAAAAGAGCGGATTGAAACCGTGAAAAATCGCCTTTCCGAAAACCTCGGCAAGCTTCAGCTGAACGAAAGCATTGATGAAAACCGTTTTGAGCAGGAGCTGGTGTTTTATCTTGACAAAATGGATATGAATGAAGAGAAAATACGATTGGCAAACCATTGTCACTATTTCCTTGAAACCCTTGCCATGCCTGAATCCAACGGGAGAAAACTGAATTTTATTTCCCAGGAAATGGGGCGCGAGATCAACACATTGGGCTCCAAGGCGTATGACAGTTCAATTCAGCGGATAGTCGTGAAAATGAAAGATCATTTGGAACGGATTAAAGAACAACTACTGAATGTATTGTAGTATGGGAGGAAAAATCATCATCGTTTCGGCACCTTCCGGAGCCGGAAAAACCACGACAGTAAAACATCTGCTTCAACAGAATTTCGGGCTTGAGTTTTCTGTTTCTGCAACCAGCCGCCAACCCAGACCGGGAGAAACCAACGGGAAGGATTACTATTTTATTCCTGAAAGCGAATTTCGCCAGAAAATTGAGAACCGGGAGTTTTTAGAGTGGGAAGAAGTTTATGAGGGCAATTTATACGGCACCCTGAAAAGTGAAGTAAACCGCATTCTGAATTTGGGAAAAAGTGTAATTTTTGATGTGGATGTCGTGGGCGGATTAAACATAAAAAAATTTTACGGAAACGATGCCCTTGCAATTTTCATCACCCCGCCATCTGTGGAAGAGTTGGAAAAGCGCCTGAAAAAGCGCTCAACAGAAACCGAAGAAAAAATCAACACCCGCATTGCAAAGGCAAAAAAGGAGATGGAATTTGCCGATCAGTTTGATGTAATCATCGTAAACGATGTACTTTCAACTGCTCTTGCCGATGCAGAAAAGGCAGTTGCCGGGTTCCTTTCAGAAAATTAATTTCAGCTGCCGTTTTTCACCATGCTATGAAACGACCATGTAGAAATGCTTCACAAACAAGCATAATTAAAATGAGGGAGTTACCTGCCTACCGGACAGGCAGGCATCCAATACCTTTGAAAACTTTTAATTTTAATTGGATGAAATCCAACTAATGAATTCAACAGTAATGAAACAGACACCTAAAAAAAAATATCCTGCAAAAATCACCGGATTATATTTCGGTTCTTTCAATCCTGTTCACATCGGGCATTTAGCCATTGCAAACTACATGGTGGAATTTGCCGGTCTGGATGAGTTCTGGTTTGTTGTTACACCACAAAATCCGCATAAGTTAACCAATCTGCTAAACGATTACGACCGCTTAGAGATGGTTCAGCTTGCTATTGAGGGAGATGACCGCATGCAGGTTTCCGACATCGAATTTTACCTGCCCAAGCCAAGCTACACCATTGACACACTAACCTATCTGCAGGAACGAAACCCCGGCAAAATTTTTAAAATACTGATGGGGTCCGACAATCTGGAAAATTTTCACAAGTGGAAAAATCACGAAGTTATTTTAGAGCATTTCGGAGTAGTCATTTATCCGCGGCCCGGTTTTGACCCTTCTAAAATAGAACACCCAAACATTGTTGTTGCGGAAAATGCCCCGCAAATGGAGATTTCATCATCTTTCATCAGAAACGCCATCAAAGAAGGAAAGGACATTCGCCATTTTTTGCCGGTCAAAGTTTGGAATTTTATCGATAAAAAAGGTTTTTACAAATAGGGATTTAACTCATTGTCTGACTAATGAAAACAGTAAGAATCATTTTGCTTTTCCCCTTAGCCCTTTTCAGGATGTTGTTTATTCTTGGAGTTTCAGCCTATGTGGTGGCAGTGGGTATGGTCTGGCTCAAAATATACGGTTTCAGCCGCCGTTTGCAAAACTGGGCGATGCACACCTGGGGAAAAAGTATTTTATGGGTTTGCAGTGTTAAAGTGAAAAAGAATGAATCTCCGTTGGACCAGCACTTTATTTTGATGCCGAACCACCGCAGTTATTTGGATATTTTCATTGTTGCAGCCTATACCTCAACAGGCTTTGTGGCAAAAGCAGAACTAAAGAAGTGGCCCTTTCTGAAGCCGGGAGCAAAAATCACCAACACTATTTTTGTTTCCCGCGCCGAACTGCAGAGCCTTCTTGCAACCATGAACAAAATCAAAGAGTCGATAGACAGCGGAATTCCCGTGGTACTTTTCCCGGAAGGCACTTCCTACAAAGGACCGCTGACGAAACCTTTCAAAAACGGCAGTTTTAAAATTGCCGCCGATGCCGGAATTTCCGTAATTCCAATGGCGATTCACTACAAAGACATTAACGATGCGTGGGTGGGTAACGATACGTTTTTTGGTCATTTTTTCAGACAGATGAGCAAACCGGTTACTCACGTAACCATCCGCTACGGAAAGCCTGTAAGCCACAGTGACTACAAAGTTCTTCAAGCAAAAACCCGGGAGCAGATAAACGGGATGCTGAAAGATATTATTTCAGAAATGCAGTAGTCAGCGGTTTTTCCTTTTGAACCAGTAGAAAACGGGAATTCCGGAAAGCGCAGTCAGAATCGCAATTGTTGACTCTTGCGGGCGTTCAAAAAAAGAGAGCACCAAAATACCCATGCTTACCAGAATAAAGAAAATGTGTACAAACGGGAATCCGGGCAGTTTGAGCTTGCTCATGCCTTTGATGCGCAGTTTAAAAACTCCCAAAACTGCAAGAATCGGAAAAATTCCCAAAGAAAAGCCCATATAGGCAAGTATTTGCTCGAATGTTCCGGAAAGCACCAGAATAATGGCAATTCCGCTTTGAAGCATCAGCGCATTTTGTGGAACCTTAAAGCGCGGATGCACCGTTGAAACCCATTTAAAAAAATACCCGTCGCGGGACATGGAGTAATAGACCCGTGGTCCCAAAATTATAAAAGCACTCAGCGATGAGAATAGGGCAAAAGAGATGAGCAATGAGATGACTGTACCCGTAAATTCTCCAAATGCCAGAGAAACAGCCAATCCGCCAATTTCCGGCTCGCCTGCCATCATGTCGGGAGGAATGGCATAAACGAAAAAGAGATTCAGCAGAAGATACAAAACAGTTACAATAGCTGTGGAAATGAGCAGGGAGCGGGGAATCACCTTTATGGGATTTTTAATTTCCGAACCGATATAAGTTGCCGCATTCCAACCACTATAAGCAAACATGATAAACATGAGTGAAAGCCCAATGGATTTCCATCCGCTGAAATCGAAAGAAAATGCTTCCCTGCTTGCGGCGGATTTCAGGTATTCATAGCTCCCACTCCCAAATGTCAGTCCGGCAATTGCCAGTCCGGTAACTAAGGCAATCTTCAGGATGGTTAACCAATTTTGAACTCTTGAGCCAAAGACAACCCCAAGAGCGTGAAGCGATGAAAAAACGAGAATTACAAAAATAGCCAACAGCCTGCTGAATGTTTCGGGATTTAAATGAACACCGAACGAAATCCATGATTGGAATCCGGGGGCAGCCATCAAAAAATATTTACTGAAACCTATTGCCGAAGCGGCAATTGGCGCTGAAAAACCAACAATGAGAGAAAGCCAGCCGCTCAAAAATCCAAGCATCGGATGAAACAGTTTGGAGATAAAAGTGTATTCACCACCCGCTTCGGGGAATGTAGCTCCCAGCTCGCCAAAAGCCAAAGCGCCACAAAAGGCTATCAGCCCGCCAAAAAACCAGAGTGAAATCATCAGAACAGGATTTCCCAAAAAATCCATTAAATAACCGGTTGTGGTAAAAATTCCCGCTCCGATAATATTGGCAATCACAATATTTATTACAGGAAAAAGACCAAGTTTCCTTTCGAGATTTTGAGATTTATCCTTCAATTTATTAATTATTGATTTTCGGCAATTTTATAACTGATAGAAATTCCCTGGTTCTCCTCGCTGACAAATGTAGTTTTATAATCAGCGCGGCTTTCAACATAATCCAAAAAATCACGAATACCTGAAATCCTCACAGAGGTATTGTGTGCAGTAAAGCACCCTCCAGCTACGAGTTTAGGGTCTAAATCCAAAAAGTACTGTTTATACCAGTACTTGTCGGCGTCGCTGAAAACAAAATCAAACTTTCCTTCAAGCTGCGGCACAATATCGTGAGCATTTCCCAGGTGCGCATCAATATATTTATCAACACCTGCTTTAACAAAATTGGCTTTTGCCTGCAGCCAGCGATTCTTGTCAATTTCAATAGTAATTAGCCTGCCGCCGGTTTTACTCATTGCCCATGCAATCCATATAGCTGAATGCCCCGTTGATGTTCCGATTTCAACGGCATTGGTATATCCGTTTTCCACAATAATATCATATAGCGCCCTGCCATCGGAAAGAGGAATATTCATATCGCTCCAGTTGCTGACATTTTCTTCAAGAAATGCCTTAACTTTCCTGTCAAGATTGTTTTGTACTTCAGGAAACAGAGCCTCAGCAGATACACAGCTAAAAACCATAAATGAAATTACCCAGTATTTAAACTTCATTTGAATAAAATTAAATATTTTCAAAGGTATCAAATAACAAAACTTCCATTTTATTATCCTTAAATACTGCTTTTTACAAAATCTCAATCAGGTTTTTTTGGTATAAATCCGGTTCTCACAAATATTTCTTCAAAACTTCACTAAAACGGAACGACCTAAAGATATAAAAAAGATTAACTCCCCTGCGTAATTACAGAATCTTCTTCCAAAGTGTCAACATCTGTGATTATAACAGGGGTGGAGCGATAATTAAAAAAGGAGTTCAAAAACACCGGAGCGCTTTGCGATGCCACTGCATCCGGTGAATTTGTCAGATAGACAAAACCGATGTTCTCCTGCCGGCAAATAACAATCTCTGACTTGTAACCCCTCACATATCCACTGTGACAGGCAATCTTCCGCCCCTTGTAATCGATCAGCCGCCAGCCGAGTCCATAGCTTTTCAAATCGATATCGTCCCAGTATTTAAAATATCCGCGGCTTAGCGGTGTAACAATCTGGGGTTCAAAAACAATCTGACTTACGCTGTCTCCCAGTATGGGATTTTCATTGTCGAGCAGCGCAAGGATATATTTTGACATGTCGGAGATACTTGCATTGACGCCGGCTGCCGGAGCTGTGGAGTAGTAGCGGTTATTCAGCGGAAGCAGCTGGTATGAAGTATTTGTTTTGCCGTGGGGCCATGCTTTATTTTCGTTATCTCTGAAACTTTGAAAGCCGGTTGAGGCATCACTCATATCCAATGGGTTAAAGATTTTCTCACGAATCTGCCGGTCAAAATTCATGTCAGTTTTTAAGGTAAGAATGGTATCCATCAGGCTAAACATCACATTCTGATAGCTATATGCTTTTCCGGGATTTGCAGAGATTGCCGCATGTTTCAACCGGGTAAGAATCGTATTGAAAGGAACGTGACTTTCCACCAAATCGTCGTAGGCGTGAGGTGTCAGCCCGGAAGTGTGTGTGAGCAGATTTCTGATGGTTAAGCTATCTGTGTTTAATGATCTGTTTAACTTGAAATCGGGAAGTATTTCTTTTACGCACTCGTTAAAATCTAACTTATTCTCTTGTACCAAAATTCCGGACAAAACGCCTGTAAAAGTCTTTGAAACAGAAGCCAACCGAAATACTGTGTGTTCATCGACAGAGTCGGCAGTTCCGGTTTTGCGGACGCCAAAGCATTTTTGGTAAGCAATTTTATCTTTATATATAATGGCAACAGCTCCTCCCACCGTTCCGGTGCTTTCTATTTCAGCATTCAGCCATTCGTCAAAGTTGCTGAAAAGATGTTTCATCTCATCCAGTTCTCTATCCGTATCGGAAATAAACTGCGACTGCTCATCAATTTTTGACAGGGAATCCGGCGAAGACGAAATACGTTGGTTTTTTGTAATAACCAACACAAAAATCAAGAGCAGCAATAGCGTAATCAATCTTTTTCTTTTCATCCACCTCTGTTTTCTTTTCACAAATTATCTAAAAAACCTCAAAATTAAGAAAATCATCAAAACCTGAAAATCGAATCGCCTGTTTTTATGAAATTACTTTTGTTAATAACTTCGGTGGTTTTTTGTATCAAAACTTGTCGTATTTCAAATAATCTTGTACATAACACCCTGATTTATACAAGCAATGAGTAACCTCAAGTAAAAAGAAATCCTTCCGAAATTAGTCAGAATTCTGTTTTTCCAGAAAATACCTGAACTGGTCGAGCATGATGGGCACATCATCTTTATTGATGCCCTGGTCAATCAGATGGGGCAGGTCTTCATCAAAAACCTCAAGAAATTCCTCTTCGGTAAATCCCTTTTGTGACACAGATTTGCAGTAGAAATCCAGGGCTTCTTTCCGGTTTCCCATGCTCCATTGTACGTGCCCCATATTCATGTAATCATGTTTTTCGGGATTATCTTCCAGTAATTGAAGCAGGTATTTTTCAGCCTGTTCTTTTTTTCCGGTCAGGAAGGAACACCATGCGATGGGGCGCCACACTTTTTTATTTCCCGGAGCGAGATACTCCACCTTGAAATAGCACTTCAGCGCTTCTTCGTATTCATGCAGTTCCAGCAGGCAGTGCCCAATATTGAGCTGATTGTTCAGGTCATCAGGCTCGAGCCGCTCGGCAGCCTGATAATACTCCAGCGCCTTGTCGGGCTGCTTCAGATAGCGGTAGCAGAGGGCAATTTTCTTCAAATTCCACAAATGGTTTACTTCATATAACTCTGCTTTCAGGTAATTTTCAAGTGATTTTTCAAAATTTCCGGTTTGTTGCCAGCAATAGGCAATCTTCTGATACAACTCACCATTGGGCTTCTGTTCAATCAGATATTCAAAAATTTCAGCAGCTTCAGCAAAATAGTTTTTTGCAAAATAATACTCTGCAATATTCCGCAAAATTTGGGGATGTTCCCTGAGGATGTCTCCTAATGCAAGCGTATTGTGAAAATCCAGCTTCCAGTTAAATATATCTTCAAAATCGCTTTTTCGCGGAAAGAGCTTGTAAAACCGGTATAAATCCTGAATGTACCGGTTTGAAGCGATTTCATCCAACTGTCCGGGTTTGGTAAGTTCTTCATCGTCCATCAGCTCTTTAATCTGTTCCATTTCAGCCTGAACAGCCTTCTCCATAAAATTCCTGTTCTCCCGGGGTATGGACTGAATACTGAAACTGAATGAATATTTATCGGAATTGCAAAGAACAGGCGCCATGACAATGGCATTGAGTAATCTTTTTATCACATCGTCCGAAATATCTAGGACTTCTGTAATTTCCGGATTTTCAAGAAAATAAGGAATAAACCAGTTACCCAATTCATTATAGAAAGGGAAAGATTTTAACATGGCAAAAGATTCCATAAAAACATCGGCACCTTCCATCTGCAACTCGGAAAGCTCTTCCATTTTATCTATAAACCCGGGTGAATCACTGAAAATTTCCTGCCAGTCGGGATTTTTATCCTCTCCCAAAACATCTTCCATCAAGCTGTCCAGATTGATTTTATCTTTCAGATTCGGACTGATTTTAATCATCTCGGGCACAATCTCATCACGAATGAGCTGCTGCAGTTTCTCGGTCTCTTTACTCCGGATCAGCTGTAAAATAATTCGCTCTAAATTTTCCGTAAATCCCGGATTTTCGCTGACTATCTTCAGCCTCCCGGTTAAAGATGGGTAAAAATGCATACGCCCATCGTATCGGTAAAAACCGATTAGCAGCCCCACCAGCGCACGCTGGTTTATTTCGGGATTTTCTGAGAGAAAGGTATCAAAGAGCAGATGAAATTTCTCTTCGTCAAAATAGCGCTGGAGGCTCATTGTCAGCGCAGTGACTATAAATGACTTGTAGTTTAAAGAAACCAGCGGATTTTTGAAAAAATCCTTTAAAGCATCCGTCTCTTCCGGCGAAATGTTGTTGTGAAACCAAAGGTGATAGAACAACCTGAAAATCTCTTTCTGATGATTTTTCACATTTTCTGCCAATCTCTGACTATCCTGAAGGTAAAAATTTTCCAGGCTATCAATAAATTTTGGAAAATCAACAGCAGGAATCTCATTGAAAGTTCTTTTTTTCTCATACTCCAATGATGAAGAAAACCTCAGCCGTATAGCTTCATTCACCTTATCGGCGAGGCTGAAAACAGAAACAATTAGTTTCAGGTAAACTTTCTGCCGCTCGGGGTCCTGAATGCCTTCCACTGTATATTTCAACATGTAGTGATAAGTCTCCTCAAGGTTTCTGTATTCGTCATAAAACACTCCCTGTCCGGTTTGTTGAATCAATCCGCCCAATAGGTCAAATGCAGGCTTAAGCCTTCGTGCAGAAAGGTTATTACAAATTTGTCCGTATATTTTTTTTAGCTCCCTGTCTGTCATTTTATTCTTTTATCTCTATCAAAAGTAAGTTAAAACCATCTTCTATCAAAAAATAATCCAACTAAAAGAGCATGCAGATATGTCAGTAGAATTTTTAAATGTGATTATTGGAGTTAAAAAAGGAAAATTTCCTTATGTATTTCAAAAAAAATGGCAGGCTTGTAAGCCGGGTTCTGTATTTTCGGTTTTCACCGGAAACCTTTATCATTTATCTTGCCCCGTCATCGCTGACGGGATCCTGCAGCCTACCCCTCCCGACACTCCGAGTTGAGAATTCGGAAACGGAGCGGGCAACTCCGCTGCGATGCAACAGCCGCACAATCGGGATATATTTGGCTTTGCAACCCGTGAGGCGTACGGCTGATTGTGTTGCCACAACCACCGGTGGGCTTTTACCCCACCTTTTCACCCGTTCCCCGATTAATCGGGATGGTTATTTTCTGTTACGCTGATATCCCCTTTCGGAGATCTTCCTGTTAGGAAGCACGGCGCCCTGCGTTGCCCGGACTTTCCTCTCTTTGTCAGCAAAGAGCGATAAAGCAGCCTGCCACTGCAAAAATAGTGAAAAACCGGCAGAAAAAAGAATAATCGGGTCAACCTCTGCGTAAAATTACCATTGTGGCGCCATATCCGTACTCCTTGAATGAGGCATCGTGAAATTCATACTTCGGGAATTGCGATTTTAGCAGCCTGGCAACTTCCTGTTTCAGCACTCCCTGCCCCACTCCGTGAATAAAAACAATCCGTTTAGCACGGAATTGAATTGCCTGGCGCATTTCGCGTTCCACCTTTTCAAGCTGAATCTCAATGATTTCGCGATTTTTCAGTCCTTCGGCATTGTCAACCAGCTCGTGAATATGCAAATCCACCTCAACAATTTCGGGAGGTCTGGATTTTTGCACTGCCGGCGCAGGCTCACTCTTCTCCTTTAACCTGATGACTTTCCTGAAATCTTCGTCAGTGAGTTTGTCAATCTCCGTGTTCAAAATATTTGCAGAAATCTGATAAATCAAAGCATCTGTTTTGAAAAAGGAGTTGGGCAAAAAGCTCTTTTCCTTATAAAACTTCACGGGATTCACTTTAAAAGTTTTGGTAATGGGCAGTTGCAGTTCTTCTTCTCCGCTTCTGAAAAAAATGAGCTGAAAACCGTATTCCGGCAAATCTGAAAATTCAGACTGATCAATTACTTCCAGCTCTTTTTTGGAATTGGGGTGAACCAATCCGCGCTGTATAGTTTCATATTCCCCCTCCTTCAAATGAGAAAAGCGATATAGCAAGGTAAAATTGCTGTCATTCACCAGATATAAACCAATTTCACCGGATAAAATATTCCTCACATCATCGGGCACAAGGCAGAAATAAAAATCGGGCGAATCTTTGCCTTTAATGATTTTCCCTTTTGTTTTTTTCTTTTTGGGAAGAGAAGGTGTGGAAACCGATGGCGACTCCCGTCCCTCTGCTGTTCTGTCCGGTTTATTTAGTGCAGGATCATCCACACGAAGCAGTTTTGAAACCGGATAGGGCACTTCAAAGCCATCTTCATTTTTAACTTTTGCCCTGTTTTTTCCGATGAATGCCGTTACAATTCCGCCGCCCACATCATTCAAAAACTTTACTCTGTCGCCTACTTTTATCATTATATCCTTTTTTACAAAATTAAGACTTATCTCTTCTCAAAAAAACAAATATTCTTCATGTGCAGCAAAAACACCGGTTGCAAAATCCCACAACTGCCATAAAATCAATATTGAGTCTGCTCCGTGTTTTAGTGGCAATAATCATTTTTGGGATTGGGTTCAGATTTTTCACCCGTCAAAATTTTAGTGTATTTTTACCACTTCAACAAAACAGAATTCTTGATAGATTACAAAAACATAAAGATTGGCGATTTCAGCTACCATCTTCCCGAAGAGAGAATTGCCCGCTATCCGCTGGCAGAACGCGACAGTTCAGCTCTTTTAGTGTGGCAAAACGGCAGGATAAACAAAGACAAATTCAAAAACATTACTGACTATCTTCCTACGGATTCCATGCTGGTTTTTAACAATACCCGCGTCATTCACGCACGGTTGTTTTTCAAAAAAGAGACCGGCGCAAAAATTGAAATTTTTTGCCTTGAGCCGGTAGAACCGGCTGATTATCAGCTTGTATTTCAGCAAACTGAAAAAGTGGTCTGGAAATGTATGGTGGGGAATGTAAAAAAGTGGAAAGATGGAACTCTAAAAAAAACCTTTGAATTGAATGGCAATGCGATTGTCCTTCAAGCAAAAAAAACCAAACATGAAGGTGAGACTTTTCTCCTTGAATTCAGTTGGAATTCCCCTGTCACTTTTGCTGAAATTATTGAAGCATCGGGCGTTTTGCCAATCCCTCCATATCTGAACCGCGAAACAGAACCGGATGATGAGCTGACATACCAGACAATTTATGCCAAACTGGATGGTTCTGTGGCATCGCCCACTGCAGGACTGCATTTCACTGAAAACGTGATAAAACAGCTTGCAGATAAGAACATTACCCTTCATGAAATTACTCTTCATGTGGGAGCGGGCACCTTCAAACCGGTGAAATCGAAAACTATCGGCAAACATGAAATGCACCGTGAACAGGTGATTGTTTCGCGAAAACTTATCGAAGAGCTGTTACAAAACTGCCAATCGCTGATTGCCGTCGGCACAACCTCTGTCCGTACGCTGGAAAGTCTTTACTGGCTGGGAGTTCGATTGGAAAACCGAACACTGTCTGCCGGAAAAATAACCATAGACCAGTGGGAACCATATAATTCAGACGCTTTAGTAAGTGTGAATCAGGCATTGAAAAACATCCTTGGCTGGCTTGAAAAGAACAGGCTAGAGAGTCTGAGTTTTGCCACAGAAATTATTATTGTCCCCGGTTATGAATTTAAGCTGATCAAAGGGATGATAACCAATTTCCATCAGCCACAAAGCACGCTGCTCCTGCTTATTGCCGCTTTTTTGGGAGAAAACTGGAAAGAAGTATATAATTTTGCATTGAAAAACGGATTTCGCTTTTTGAGCTATGGCGACAGTAATTTATATTTAAAAACAGAATAGAATGAATAAGCTGGAACACTTAAAACCACAACCTCTTTTTAACTATTTCGAGCAAATCTGCCAGATTCCGAGACCGTCAAAAAAAGAGGAAAAAATCAGGAAATTTCTGCTTGATTTTGCCAAAGAACACAAGCTGACCGCAAAAACCGACAAAGCAGGAAACGTTCTGATCTACAAACCTGCACACCCCGGCAGGGAAAACAGACTCGTGGTCATCCTGCAAACCCACATGGATATGGTTTGCGAAAAAAACAGCAACAAAATCTTCGATTTCGACAACGATCCCATTGAGCCAATAATAGCTGACGGCTGGGTGAAAGCCAACGGAACAACATTGGGAGCCGACTGCGGCATCGGGATAGCTGCACAAATGGCTGTGCTGACATCGGACAAAATTAAACACGGTCCGCTGGAATGCCTGATAACCGTTGACGAGGAGACCGGACTCACCGGCGCCAAGGCGCTTGAGCCGGGGTTTATGACAGGTTCGGTTTTGCTGAATCTCGATTCGGAAGATGAGGGAGAAATCTTTATCGGATGTGCCGGCGGAATTGATACGGTTGCAGTTCTTCATTATGAAAAAGAGCCTGTCCCGAAGAGTCATGCGGCAATGGAAATTTCAGTATCCGGGCTTTTGGGAGGCCATTCCGGTGACGATATTCACAAAAACAGGGGCAATGCCATCAAAATCCTGAACCGATTTTTGCTCCGTGCTTTTAATGATTTTTCTGCACGATTGGCAGACTTCAACGGCGGTAATCTTCGCAACGCCATTGCACGCGAAGCCCGGGCAGTAATCGTTTTCCCGGAAAAGGAAAAATCAAACCTGATAAATAGATTCAACAACTTTGAAAAACAGGTGAAATTTGAGTTTGAACACAATGAACCCAATCTGAAACTTAGTGCAGAAGATGCCGAACTGCCCGGTTTTTTGATTGACTTCAAAACCCAAAACAAGCTGCTAAATGCAATATCAGCATCTCCGCACGGCGTACTGGAGATGAGCACCCGGATGGAAGGCATGGTTGAAACTTCAACCAATCTGGCTTCGGTGAAATTTGAAACAAACAATACAATCCTTATTACCACAAGTCAGCGGAGCGAACTGGAAAGCAGAAAATATGCCGCCGCAGAAATGGTGCGGTCGGTGTTTGAACTTGCCGGCGCCGCAGTAACCCATTCCGATGGTTATCCCGGATGGGCTCCCAATCCGGATTCCAATATATTGAAGACAACGGTTTCTTCCTACAAAAAACTGTTTGGCAAAGAGCCTGTTGTGCGTTCCATCCACGCCGGACTGGAGTGCGGTCTTTTCCTTGAAAAATATCCAAATCTGGATATGGTCTCCTTCGGGCCAACCATAAAGGGCGCACATTCGCCCGATGAACGGCTCAATATTGAGACAACGGAAAAGTTCTGGAAACATCTGCTGGATGTTCTGGAAAATATTGAGTAGTTTTAAACTAAAAAAAAACAAAAAGCTTTCTTTAAAAACATATCAACTTTAAATCACTGTAAAACAACACCATAATGAAACGAAAATTTTTATTGCTCCCCTTTTCGCTGCTGTTTTTTCTAAACATTGCTTACACACAGGAACCTTCCGCCTCTGTTTTTTCCCGCAATCAGGGCGGCGACCGCCAGTGGCTGATCTATCAGGACAACCATCGCGCTTTGTACAAAATCATCACCGATGAGGCGTTCAGGCTTTTGGATGAGAGAGGAGAAAAAATCTCCCGTTTCAACACCCGCGATGACTGGGCGGCGCACCAAAAAGAGATAAAATCGGTGCTTTGCCGTTCGCTTGAAAAATTCAGAAAAACACCGCTCAATGCTGTTACCACCGGCACTTTAGAGCGGGAAACGTTCACTGTGGAAAAAGTGCGGTTTGAATCCCATCCCGGCTTTTATGTCACTGCCGGGCTCTTCCTTCCCAAAAAAAGGCAAAATCCGGCACCTGCCGTGATTTACGCCTGCGGGCACACCGAACTTGGTTTCCGAAGCGACACCTACCAGCATGTCATTCTCAATCTGGTGGATAAAGGATTCATTGTGCTGGCATTCGATCCCCTCGGACAGGGCGAACGCCTGCAATATCCCGATGCAGACACCGGCAAATCGAAGGTTGGCGGTCCCACCAAGGAGCACTCCTTTGCAGGTGTTCAGACACTGCTCACCGGCACTTCGCTCACCGACTATTTTGTGTGGGACGGCATCCGGGTTCTGGACTACCTTGAAACCCGCCCCGAAGTGGACATGAAGCGAATCGGAATGACGGGACGTTCAGGCGGAGGCACCCAAACTGCCCAGATTTCAGCCTGCGACGACCGGGTTTATGCAGCCGCACCGGAATGTTACATCACTAATTTCAAAAGACTGCTCCAATCCATCGGGCCGCAGGATGCAGAACAAAATCCATACAATGCCATTGCCGCCGGATTTGACCATGCCGATTTCATTCATGTCAGAGCGCCAAAACCAACGCTGATCATTACTACCACTCACGATTTTTTCAGTATTCAGGGCGCAAGGGAGACTTTTGCCGAAGCGCAAAAGTCATACACCGCAATGGGAAAACCGGAAAACATTCAGATGTGCGAAGATTTCGGAGTGCATCAATCCACGCAAAAAAACAGAGAAGAATTGTATGCCTTTTTCCAAAAACACCTAAACAATCCGGGGGATAACAAAGATGTAAAAACCACTCCTTTCGCCCAGGAAGAGCTTTGGGTAACACCAACCGGACAAATAGGAACATCGTACGACTGCGAAACGGTATTCAGCCTGAACCAAAAATATTTTTCCAAAAAATCAATCTCAGCCGGCGATTTGAAAGAAAAGGTTTTGCAAACAGCAGGAATTCAGCCCGAAAGAGCGCTCACAGCAGCAGTTTACACCGGAAAAACTCAAAAAGAGAATGTGGAAGCAAAAAAATACTTTCTGGAAAACGACAAAAAGGATTATGCGCTTCCGGTTTATGTGATTGAAAACGATAAAAACAGCAACGGCAAACTTGTAGTCTGGTTTCATCAGGATGGGAAAAGCAAGATTTTTGAAACTCCGCTGTTTCAGGAAATTTTAAGTGAGGCAAGCACAATCGTTGCAGCCGACCTGCCCGGCACCGGCGAATTAAACGACCCCAGTTTTTCGGGCGACGGGGTGATTGCAAAAATTACGTTTAACTATACTTTCGGCGCCAACCTTGCAGGGAAAAGTATTCCCGGAATACAGGCAGAAGCAATCGCCCTGCTCAATCAGTTTTTAAATTCCAGTTCACATTTTCTGAACAAAAAACCGGAAGCCATAGTGCAGGGAAATGCGGCGTCAGCCGTGTTGCATTATATAATGCTGAACAATCCATTTGAAAAAATCACCTTTTACGATTTTCCCGGGCAGATGACGGAGCTGGTCAACACCGAATATTATAATCCTGAAACCGCTTTTAGTGCAGTTCCCGGCAGTCTGCCGTTTTATGATTTAAGCGATCTCATGGATCACCTGAAATCAGCAGGAACAGAGATAGTTATTCACTACAAAAAGTAATGTTGAAAATCCACATAGGCACATTAGGGCACATAGGTTTTTCATCTTTCTCTGTGGCTCTCTGTGTTCTCCGTGGTAAATTCCTCTTGAACCACAGAGTAGATACTTAGAAAATCCGTGCAGTTCCCCGGTTTTTGTGAATTTTAGCACCCCTCCGTCCGGTCATTCAGGCTTTTACAATAAATATGTTCAACTCTTTTTATTCAGTTGTTTTTTAATAATAATTATTTGGTAAATTGTGAGCTTAAAATTTCAGAATGTCAGAGGATTATTTAAGCAAAATACAAGTTTCAATCAATCAGGGAGATGCAAGAGAAGGACAAACGTATGAAATTTACCCGGGTGTAGAAATAAATTTATTTTGACATGAATAATTATTTTTACACAAAGAGCATTCACAAAATGAATAAATCCTGGGTAATAACCTGTTTGATTAACTTTTTCGTTGCAGCAGTTTTAGGTTTGATTTTACGTTTTTCCTTTATTGGCAACATTGCAGTCAATTTCCGTTATCTTACTCATGCTCACTCACATGTTGCAATGCTGGGCTGGCTTTATTTAATGCTTTATACTTTTACAGTTCATCTCTTTGCGAAGAGAAATCAAAAAGTATATCGCTATCTGTTTTTCATTACTCAAATCAGCATTCTGGGAATGCTTTTCAGCTTTCCCTTTCAGGGGTATGCCGCCTTTTCAATCGTTTTTTCTTCAATCCACATATTTGTCTCCTATTTTTTTGTAAAGCTCATTTTAAAAGATTTGCGCCCCGTCAACAGCGCTGCAAAAAAATTCATCCGGACAGCACTGTGGTTTATGGTTTTTTCCACATTTGGTATCTGGCTCATACCGGTTTCCATTGTTGCCTTTGGCAAAAACTCTGATGCATACAATGCAGCTATTCAGGTCTTTTTGCACTTTCAGTTTGACGGCTGGTTTTTACTCGGAATTTTTGGTCTGGGCATTCACTACGTTCTGAAAAATTCGTTACAAAAAGATTCCGTTTTAAAAAAAGCATTAAGCTGGCTGACTGTGTCCATCATATTCACGCTTTTCCTGCCGGTAGGCTGGTACATTAAACATCCTTTTTTTAACTATTTAAACAGCGTTGGAGTCATACTGCAACTGGTTGGTTTTTATTATCTGTTTACTGCGTTGAAAACACCTGTAAAAACTTTTTATTCAGAAGCTTCTCTTTTCGTGAAAATTATGGGGATGTTCATTCTGGCATCACTGCTGGTAAAAGTGCTGTTCCAAACGTTTTCGGTTTTTCCTGTGGTCATTGAAGCTGCCATACAAACAAGAAACTTTGTGGTTGGGTTTGTTCACCTACTGATGCTTGGCGTAATCAGTGGTGCCCTGCTGATGTTTTTATCCATTGAAGGATTTTTTGTGAGGCGAAAAGGAGTTATTTATCTGGCAACCGCCCTCTATATTTCAGGCTTTATTCTGAGTGAACTGCTGCTGTTTCTGCAAGGTTTAATGTCCTACTTTCTTTGGGGTGCAATTCCTGCATTTAATCTTAATATGTTTATTTTCAGTGCTTTTATTGTAGCGGGAGTGTTTCTATTTTTACTGAACACTTTTGGAACTTTTCCCGGACTTTTTTCTGAAAAAATTGAAACAGACAGACATAACAAGTGAAAAAACAAAAAACAGAACTGTGATGGTTTCTGCCGTCTTGTCGCCCAAATAGATTCCTGAAACTCTGTGGATCAAATAATTAATATAGGAGTGCGGCAAATTTGTTTCGCCTGATTTTCTCAAAACCTGCCAGTGCCATTCCGTGAGTGGACAAAATCCGATTCCGTAAAAAATCCCCAATCCAAACCATGAAGCGGCAGTGACCGACAATGTGATAAAATTTGCAAGCCGTGTTTTCTTCCATATCCACCCAAAAACATTAAACAGTGTCAGTCCTGAATGAAAAATTACGAAAAACCAGTCTAAAAAATGATACCAAAACATAGCGGTAAATTAATGTTCATCGGCGCAATCTTGAATTCTTCCAAACCGGATTATCTGTTTTTCAACCTGCCTGAGCGATTGAGAAACTCATTGTCATAAAT
The DNA here is from genome assembly GCA_040772505.1 of Mariniphaga sp. Lineage (GTDB taxonomy): Bacteria > Bacteroidota > Bacteroidia > Bacteroidales > Prolixibacteraceae > Mariniphaga. Next base: position 150,391 of record JAXGYA010000007.1, read on the forward strand.
AAGAATTCATGCATAAATGACCTGATCCATCTTCACATCATGCCCGTCAACAGGGATAATATCGAAAAACTGAAAGTCGAAGCAAACGCCGATTTTTATTGCTTTTACCCTACTCAGCAGCTTGTCGTAATAAGCTTTTCCATGTCCGAGACGGTTCATATTTTTATCAAAAGCAACCCCGGGAACAATAATAAGTTCCAGCTCTGAAGAATCTGACAAAATTTGCCCGGTCGGCTCCATAATGTTGAATGCTCTGCCGGGTCTGAGTGATTCAACCCCTTCAAAATATCTCAGCTCCAGTTCATCTTTTTTGACAACAGGCAAAACAAACTTTTTCTCGTTCATATATTTCAGAATAAACTCGGTTGTTTCCACCTCATCAGGCATTGACCAATAACACATCACTGTTTTTGCATTTACAAAATCAGATAACTTTTCAAGCTCAGCAAAAATTTGCCGGGATTTTTCAAGTTTTTCCTCTGAAGAGCATCCGGCTTTTAGTTTCCAAACCTTTTGCCGCAACTCCTGCTTTTGAATTTTAATACTTTTTTCCATAAGACCGACTGATACATTGAGAATATTCAACCCTGTAACTTATATTTTGAAATTAATTCTCTATAAAAATAACTGTTTTAATAGTATTGATGTCAATCCTCCAACAACTTATAAGTGAATTTCTTCATCACTACTTTATTACAAAATTTTGAGTAAAAACTCTGTTAATTTTGTATATTTGTTCAATATGCAACGACACAATTTGCTCATTTTTTGACAAAAAACAAAAAGACCATGAAATCAGATTTTGATTTAGCCAAAGAAGCAAAAATGCTTCATATCAATGACATTGCAAAACAGTTAAATATCGATCCGGATGATTTGGATTTGTATGGAAAACACAAAGCAAAAATCCCGTTAAAATATATTGATGAAGAAAAGGTAAAAAAATCAAAATTAATACTGGTTACCGCCATTACCCCCACGCCTGCAGGTGAGGGAAAAACAACCGTTGCCATTGCACTGGCACAGGGACTGAACAAAATTGGAAAAAAAGCTACTGTTGTAATTCGTGAACCTTCGCTTGGACCTGTGTTTGGCATTAAGGGCGGAGCTGCTGGCGGCGGAATGTCGCAGGTGATTCCCATGGAAGATATAAATCTGCACTTTACAGGAGATATTGCAGCGGTTGAAAAAGCGCACAATCTTCTGGCAGCGCTTATTGACAACAATATCCAGAGCAGAAAATACAATTTGAATATTGACCCGCGCAGCATAACATGGAAACGTGTTCTCGACATGAACGATCGTGCTTTGCGAAATATAGTCGTGGGACTTGGAGGTTTAACCGACGGTGTGCCGCGCCAGAGTGGTTTTGACATTGCTGTGGCATCTGAAATTATGGCAATTCTATGTTTGAGTGAAAATATTGAAGATTTGAAAAGCAAACTTGAAAATATTTTTATCGGTTGCACCTATGACAAAACTCCTATTTTTGCCCGCGACCTTAAAGCACAGGGAGCCATGACCGTATTGTTGCGTCATGCCATAAAACCCAATCTGGTGCAAACCATGGAAAACACTCCCGCGATTATTCATGGCGGACCGTTTGCCAATATTGCCCAGGGAACCAACTCGCTGATAGCCACAAAAATGGCTCTGTCTTTATCAGACTATGTCATCACTGAAGCCGGTTTTGCATCAGAGCTGGGCGCTGAAAAATTTTTCGACATAAAAGCCAGATATGGAGGGCTTTCACCAGGTTTGGGAGTTATTGTTGCCACCGTCAGAGCACTCAGATATCATGGAGGTGTCAATAAGAGAGAGGTTGCAAATCCCAACCCGGAAGCCGTATTTCGGGGATTGAGCAATCTGGATAAGCATATAGAAAACATTCGCTGTTTTAATGTAAATCCTGTGGTTACCATCAACCGGTTTTTAACTGACACACCTGAAGAAATAGCAACAATCATTAGTCATTGTGAGAGCCAGGGAGTGAAAGTGGCAGTTAATGATGGCTGGGAAAAAGGTGGCGAAGGTGCTATAGAGCTGGCTGAACTGGTAGTTTCAGAAACAATCAAAAAAGAAAATACTTTTCAGCCGCTTTATGAGCTTAAAAGTCCGGTACAGGAAAAAATAAAAATCATTGCACAAAAAATGTATGGTGCTGAGGATGTTGAATATTCATCATCAGCTAAAAAGACACTGGAACGAATTGAGAAGCTCGGTTTCTCGGATTTGGCAATCTGCATTGCCAAAACTCAAAGTTCACTTTCTGATGACCCCAAACTCATTGGTCGTCCTTCAGGGTTTGTATTAAAAATTCGTGAAATTGAGCTGGCAACCGGCGCCGGTTTTATCATTCCAATCGCAGGAGATATAATGAGAATGCCGGGATTGCCTGCAATCCCGGCAGCAGAAAATATTGATATCGATTCCGATGGAAATATTTTCGGACTATTTTAACTAACAGTTAGTTCCAGTATTTTTCATTGACCATCCAGTTTTCAACACATAAAGTTTCATCTTTGTCCAAAGCTAAATACTTTAAGGCAGGGATTTCCCACATATTGTCATCCAACATCCATGATTCAATGCACATACTATTTTCCCTCTCTGCTTTATATGTGTATTTTGCTTTAGGAAAATTCCAGTAAGCATCATTTATCATCCAGTTTTCAAGTTGAAGCTCGCTGTCTGTTGTCTTTTCCAGACCTGAAAAAGCAATCATTTCTTTTCCTTCAGCTTCAACATTTGCTGCGAATAAAAATCCAGCAAAAAATATGGCAAGTGCCATACGGTTAATTTTTGTTTTCATTGTTTTCTGTTTTTAAGTAATTTTGTTTTCATTGTTGTACAATCATTAGACTGTTCAACGGCACAAAGATTACACTCTATTCTTGGAGAAAAAACAGGAGATTGACAAACAGAGGGATTTATTCGGTGAATGGCAGGTTTTAGCAAACAAATAAGACACTTTCGGGTATTTTTATATTCAAGTCAGCCGGCAAATCGCTAAAAATTCCGAAAAGTGCAGAGCCGCTGCCCGACATGGAAGCATATAGTGCACCGAGTTCGTATAGGGTATTCTTCCATTTTTCAATTTCAGGATAACGCAAAAAAACAACTTTTTCAAAATCGTTAACCACGACATCTTCCCATTCTTCAACGGGCAATCCTATAATATTTCTCAGATCAAATCCAGGTTTAGCAGGAACTATCTCCCGGTATGCCTGCCCGGTGTTCACCGGAATGCCGGGTATAATTAAAACCAGGCGATAGTCCGGCAAATTAAGCGGAAACGGACTAAGTGCGTCGCCAATTCCAGTGGCAAAGGCAGGTTCATTGTCAATAAAAAACGGACAATCGGCACCAAGCTGAACGGCATAGCTTCTAAGCCGGTCATTGCTGAGTTGCAATTGAAAGTAATTATTCAGCATTTTCAAAGTAAATGCAGCATTTGAAGAACCGCCTCCCAATCCTGACCCGGGCGGTATCACTTTGTGCAAATGAAATTTTACCGGCGGCAATTCAAATTCCTTTTGAAGCAGCCGGTATGCCTTCATTACCAGATTGTTTTCTGAAGTGCCGTTAATTTGAATTCCGGAAAAAGCAATTCTGCTCTTTTCCGATTCAGCCATTTCCAGAATATCCATGAGCGGAACCGGATAAAAGACGGTTTCCAGATTGTGATAGCCGTCAGAACGTTGGGAAACAACATGAAGCCCAATATTTATTTTTGCACCCGGAAAAACTATCATAAGCGAAGCGCCACCTTATTTGTTTACCTCCGGATGAAACAGCTCATACTCCAAAGGCGAACCGCAGGAACAGATCAGATTCCGGTCGCCCCACGCATTGTCAACCCTGCCAACAGAAACCCAGAACTTGTTTTCTCTCACCCATGGAAGTGGCCATGCCGCTTTTTCACGCGAATATTTATGTTCCCAATTGTCGGAAGTAATAACTCTCACTGTGTGTGGTGCATTTTTCAACACATTATCATCTTTATCCATTGTGCCATTTTCAACTTCCTTTATTTCATCGAAAATAGTGTTCAGTGCTTCTATGAACCGATCGATTTCCTCTTTTGATTCACTCTCCGTTGGTTCAATCATAAGTGTTCCATAAACCGGAAAAGAGAGTGTTGGCGCATGGAAGCCAAAATCCATGAGTCTTTTGGCAATGTCCTCTTCAGTGATTCCCGAAGAAGCTTTCAAATGCCTACACTCCAAAATCAGCTCGTGCCCCACCCTGCCGGATGCACCGGTGTATAGAACTCCATAATTTTTCTCTAATGATTTTGCAATATAATTTGCATTCAGAATGGCAATTTTTGAAGCTTTGGTCAATCCCTCTGACCCCATCATTTTAATGTAACCATAGGTAATCGGCAAAATTGAAGCGCTCCCCCACGGAGCGGCAGAAATTGCTTTAATCCCCGCATGTCCGTTATCCACAACCGGATGAGAGGGTAAAAATTTCACCAGATGGCTTGCCACGGCAATCGGGCCAACTCCCGGACCGCCGCCACCATGAGGAATAGCAAACGTTTTATGCAAGTTCAGGTGGCACACATCTGCACCGATAATCCCCGGAGAAGTGAGCCCAACCTGAGCATTCATATTTGCACCATCCATATAGACCTGTCCGCCATGTTTGTGAATTATGCTGCAAATCTCCTTAATATCCGGCTCAAAAACACCGTGGGTAGAGGGATAGGTAACCATTATGGCAGCAAGTGTATCAGAGTATTTTTCTGCTTTCTCGCGAATATCGTTTATATCTATATTTCCATTGGCATCACATTTCGCAATCACCACCTTCAACCCTGCCATTACAGCGCTTGCGGGGTTTGTTCCGTGTGCTGAAGAAGGAATTAAAACCACATCGCGCCGGGCTTCGCCTATGCTTTTCAGATATTCCCGGATGACCATCAGTCCGGCATATTCTCCGGCAGCGCCGGAGTTGGGCATCAGGCTCACATCGGCAAGGGCTGTGATTTCAGCAAGGTCTTCACGAAGTTCCTTCATCATTTCGTGATAGCCTTCAGCCTGGTTAACAGGCACGAACGGGTGAATCCCATTAAATTCAATCCAGCTGATTGGCAGCATTTCCATAGCTGCATTCAGTTTCATGGTGCATGAACCCAACGAAATCATGGAATGGTTCAGAGATATGTCTTTTTTTTCCAGCCTTTTTATATAACGCATCATTTCTGTTTCCGAGCGGTATTTACCAAAAACCTCTTGCTGCATAAAAGCAGACCGGCGTGCAAACGTTTTGTCGAAAAAAGAATCTTCAGGAGACTCATTTACAGGCACATAGCTCTCACCTGCCGAACGGGCAAATACTTCCAGAATCAGGTTAATATCATCAAGGGTTGTTGTTTCATCGATGCTGATGCCCACTTCGCTGTTTTTCAAATAGCGAAAATTCATCTCCTTTTCCAGTGAGATTCGCTCAAGGTCTTCGTATTTTGCATTTTCGGGAAGAGCAAACCGAAGGGTATCAAAAAATAGTTCATTCAGTTGTTTGTATCCGAGTTTTTCAGCTTCACTCTTCAGTAGAACAGCAAGATTATGAACTCTTTGTGCAATATTCTTGATACCTTCAGGGCCGTGATAAACACCATAAAACCCTGCCATAATCGCTAAAAGTGCCTGAGCCGTACAAATATTTGATGTTGCTTTTTCTCGTCTTATGTGCTGTTCACGGGTTTGAAGTGCCATTCGCAAAGCACGGTTACCATGCACATCTTTTGATATGCCGATTATCCGTCCCGGCATGTAACGTTTGTATTCATCGCGCGCAGCAAAAAATGCGGCATGAGGACCGCCGTAACCCATCGGGACACCAAACCGCTGACTGTTTCCGAAAACTATATCTGCGCCCCACTCTCCCGGGGGAGTCAGCAGAGCGAGAGCAAGCAAATCGGTTGCAACTGCAACTTTTACACCTTTCTCATGTGCCTCTTCAACAAGCCGGGAATAATCTTCAATGTTCCCGTCGGAATTGGGGTATTGCAAAATGATACCGAAAACATCACCCGAAAATTCAAAAGCCTCTTTTGGACGTATTCGCAGTTCAATTCCCAGCGGATTTGCTCTGGTTTCCAGTACATCAAGCGTTTGGCTCCATATTTTTTCGTCAACCAGCACTGCGCTTGCCCCGCCTTTAACCATATCCCGCGGACGAAGTCCATACATCATCATCATTGCTTCGGCAGCAGCCGTAGCTTCATCAAGCAACGAAGCGTTGGCAATTTCCATTGCGGTTAATTCACAAATAATGGTTTGAAAATTCAGCAGCGCTTCCAATCTTCCCTGAGAAATCTCAGCCTGGTAAGGGGTATAGGAGGTGTACCAGCCGGGATTTTCCAAAACATTACGCAAAATAACGGCAGGAGTAATTGTATTGTAATACCCCATACCGATATATGAACTAAAAACTTTGTTTTTTCTGGCTAAACCATAAATCTTTTTGAAAAAAAGATGTTCCGTGAGCCCTTCGCGAAATGATAATGGCTCCTTTAGCCGGATATCGGACGGTACAGTCTGGTCAATCAGCTCTTCGAGAGAAGAAACGCCAATAAACTCAAGCATTTCCTCAACATCTTCATCACGCGGGCCAATGTGGCGGTTTACAAAATGATCTTGCAACATGATATATTTTTTTGAATTCGGTTATTAAATTTTCCCCTTTCAACCAATAAGTCATAAAGTATTAAGTTAAAAAAGGGTTGTTGTTTTTTTCAAATCCCAATGTTGTTTCAGGTCCGTGTCCACAAAATACTTTCGTATCGTCAGGCAAGCTGAAGAGCTTGCTTTTTATTCCTGAAATCAATAATTCGTGATTTCCCCGCGGTAAATCTGTACGCCCAATGCTTCCATAAAACAAAACATCTCCTGCAATTACAATTTCATCCACCTCTGAATAAAAGACAACATGACCCGGCGAGTGACCGGGAATGTGAATAATTTCAAATTGAGAATTTCCAAATTTTAAAAATTCTCCATCATTAAAAAATGAATCGAGTGTTTTCACTGCATTTAGATCAAATCCAAACATTTTTCCCTGTTCAACAGCTTGTTCAAGCCAAAATTCATCATCTCTGTGTGCCAAAAACGGAATGTTATATTCCTTCCGTAAAGCTTCCACGCCGAAAATATGATCGAAATGACAGTGAGTATTGGCTATCATCACAGGTGTCAGCCGGTTTTCGGCAACATAAGACCTAACCTCTTCATACTCTTCTTCAAAATAAAATCCCGGATCTACAAAAACGCAGTTGCCGGTTTCGTCTGAAAGCACATAGGAATTCTCCTGTAATGGATTTACTGTGAACTTTTTAATTTTCAACATATTATTTTAATTTACCACCCCTTTGAGCAGGGGCACGAAAACAAATCCACCATGCTTCTCGGTTTTAAACTCATTTTCAGAAATCCGGACTATCACTAACATCTCCTGATGATTAGCCTTGCCGACAGGTATTACAAGTCTTCCGCCTGTTTTCAGCTGATTTTTCAATGACTCCGGTATCGTTGTAGCGCCGGCTGTAACAAGTATTTTATCAAACGGTGCAAAAGCAGGCAATCCCTCATATCCGTCACCAAAAAAACATGCCGGATTGTAGCCAATTTCAGGCAAAAATGCCTGTACTCTCTGAAACAGTTCCTTTTGTCTTTCAATGGTATAAACCCGGGCGCCCATTTCGAGCAACACTGCTGCCTGATAGCCTGAACCGGTGCCAATCTCCAAAATTTTGTCGTTTTTTTCCACCTGCAACAGCTGCGTTTGAAACGCAACGGTATAGGGCTGGGATATTGTTTGTCCTGCTCCAATTGGAAACGCCTGATCTTTATATGCAAAATTCAGAAATGAGCTTTCCATAAAAAGGTGCCTTGGCACCTTGCTAAGCGCCTCTAACACGTTCTCATCACGTATCCCTTTTATTTTTAAACCCTCAACCAGCCTCTTGCGCATTCCCTGATGCCTAATGTTATCACTTTCAATCATATTTATAAAAACAAGTATAGCTCCTTAAAAAAAGTAAATCTGTTTGAACAGATAATTATTTCCCTTTTACAATATTAACATTTAAAGTTGATAAATAAATATCAAAAAAGAACAAATCAGTGGTTCTGATTTTTATATTTGCATTATGGTTAATCTGGGATTAATTGGAAATATCTACCACATGAAGTCTTATATCGAAAAGGCTTATGAACTGCCGCAAATTAACATTGCCGGCAAATCTATCACTGAAACAGGGTCAAAAAATGAAGATTATAGTTTGCCCATTCCTGAATACAGTCGTATAGAGCTGGTTAAATATGTTGATGCACTGTTCATCAATCGGTTTTCATCCCTATCCTTTCAGCTGCTCAGTGATATTATTAAAGAGTCTAAACCTTTTTTTGCTGCATCTTATCCCGATCTGTCTCCAGAAGAGTGCGTTCAGCTCAGTAAGCTGGCACGGGAGGCACAAACAATAATTCAGGTTGCCAACCCGTTTCTGTATCTTCCTTCGGTGCAATGGCTAAACCAAAACCTTAAAAAACCAGCTTACATTGATGTTGCATTATCAAAAAAGGAAGAAGAAAAGTTTGAAGATTTATTGGTTAAGATGCTTCTAATGCTAAAAGAGATGACTGATGGCAAGCCCAAAAAGATAAAAGCAATCTTTTTTGAAATGAAATCTGAAAATGAAGTTTTCAGAAATATCAATCTCGAATATGGCGATGGTTCAATCGTGAATTTCAATATTAAATATTCTGCAAATCAGGAAGAATTTATCATTAAAACTTTTGCCCGTGATCAATTTACCTCGTTCGATATGATTAACTCTCTTGGAACATGCAATAACTCAGCGGTTAATCTTCCTGTTTCTGCACAATACAATGAAGTTTCTGCCTTTTTTGACACCATCAGCGGTTCAAAAATTCAGCCCACCTCTCTTGATGACTACTCAGCTGCAAGCCAGACAGTTAAAACAATCACATCCCGTCTGAATAAGTATGTTCATTAATATCGTGCAAAAAGCCCATTTTTGCACAATATTATATCGCTTCGGTCGTTACTTCTTCAGCATTCGCAATTGTGCAATATGCCAGACTGGGCTTAACTGTAAATAATGAATAAAAGACGGCAGGTTGCCAAATATTTAATTTTAGATTTTATAGCTGCAGCATTAAGCTGGACAGTATTTTTTATCTACAGAAAGGTCGTTATCGAATCTCAGACGTTTGGTATTGATGTTCCCATAGAACTTTCACATCGCTACTTTTTAGGTTTGATAATTATTCCTTCTTTCTGGATATTATTCTACTTTATATCTGGCTTTTACAACAGCATTTACCGCCGATCACGGCTAATCGAATTGGGGCAAACATTTCTCACTTCTTTAATTGGGGTGATAATTATCTTCTTCACTCTTCTTCTTGATGATTATATCCACAGTTACAAAAATTATTATCACCTTTTCTTCACTCTTTTTATACTGCATTTTGGGTTCACTTATCTGTTTAGACTGATTTTAACAACACGCACCATACACCGGATTCACAACCGGAAAATCGGATTTAACACATTGCTCATCGGGAGCAACCAAAAAGCTAAAAAGATTTATGAAGAAATGTCAAGTCAAAAGCGCCCTGCCGGAAATCTTTTTGTCGGTTATGTAGGCATAGAAAATAATGACGACAAACTGTTGGAACAGTATATCCCTCAACTTGGCAAGCTGAACAATATCACTGAAATTATTGAGGAATATGACATTGAAGAGGTAATCATTGCCATTGAAACCCGTGAGCATGAACGCTTAAACAATATTTTAACTATACTCGAAAATTTACAGATTAGCATCTGGGGAATACCCGAACTGTATGATTTCCTATCGGGAACTGTTAGAACAAATACGATATACGGCAGTCCACTCATCAAAATTTCCAACGGATTGATGCCCGTCTGGCAGGCAAATACAAAGCGTTTGTTAGATGTTACCATTTCACTGTCAGCTTCAGTGGTCATTTTTCCTGTTTTTGCCATTCTTGCCATTTTAATAAAAAGATCATCCAAAGGTCCGGTGATATACAAGCAGGAGCGAATTGGCAGATATGGAAAACCATTTTATATCTACAAGCTCCGAAGCATGGTTCAGGATGCCGAAAGAGGAACACCGGCGCTTTCATCAAAAAACGACAACCGCATCACTCCAATCGGAAAATTCCTGCGAAAAACACATCTCGATGAAATTCCTCAGTTTTTTAATGTGCTGAAAGGCGATATGTCTCTTGTTGGACCGCGCCCTGAAAGGCAATACTACATAGATCAGATTGTTGAACATGCGCCGCACTATACCCTTCTTCACAAGCTCAGACCCGGGATTACATCATGGGGGCAGGTGAAGTACGGATATGCATCAAGTGTGGAAGAGATGCTGGAGCGACTTCCCTACGATATGATTTATCTGAAAAACATTTCCCTTTATATGGATTTTAAAATAATGATACACACCGTTATGATTGCATTCAAAGCAAACGGAAAATAAAAGTTGTATCTTTATCCGCCAAATCCGCAACCCGGATTTCATAAAGACAACCAAAAATTACACGATAAGATGAAAGTTATCGACATTATTAAGAATGCAAAAAAAACCGTGTTCTCCTTTGAGTTGCTTCCCCCTCTGAAAGGAAGCGACGCCAGCCGGATATACAACACCATTGAGAGTTTGCTGGAATTTGATCCAAAGTATATAAACATCACAACCCACCGCGACGAAACCGAATTCAGGGAGTTGAGCAATGGCTCAATCGTTAAGCGAACAATCAGAAAGCGCCCCGGTACTGTTGCCATTGCGGCATCTATTCAGCACCGGTACAATATTCCGGTTGTTCCGCATATTCTTTGTGGCGGTTTCACAAAAAGTGAAACTGAGCATGTACTCATCGATCTGAATTTTTTGGGAATTGAAAACATTTTAGCCCTCCGGGGAGACGGAATCAGGGGACAGCAGTTTTTCCAGCCGGAAAAAAATGGACATTCAAATGCCAATGAGCTTGTATCTCAGATTATTAACCTGAAAAAAGGAGTTTATCTTGAAGAAGACCTGAAAAACAATGCACCTCTTGATTTCTGCATTGGCGTTGCCGGATATCCTGAAAAACATTTTGAAGCAGCCAACACGGAGCAGGACTTATTTTACCTGAAACAAAAAGTGGATGCAGGTGCAGATTATATCGTTACCCAAATGTTTTTTGACAACCGGGTGTATTACGAATTTGTTGATAAATGCAGGAAGGGCGGAATAACCGTTCCGATTATCCCCGGGATCAAACCCATTCACATGAAAAATCAATTGACCACATTGCCCAGGCTGTTTCATGTCAATCTGCCCAAAGTGCTAACCGACGAACTTACCAAATGCAAGAGCAACGAAGATGCAACTCAGGTGGGCACGGAGTGGGCAATTTACCAGTCAAAGGATTTAATTGCCAACAATGCACCGTCTCTGCACATATACACTTATGGCATTTCAGATAATGTAAAGAAAATCATGAAATCAGTTTTTTGATTGCATATTTTCCGGGAGCACATCAATATCAATCAGCTGTTCTTTTAATTTATCGTTTTCAGCCTGATTATTCAATTTCAGCGAATAGACCATAGCTTCCACCTGACGCAGAAGATTTCGTTTATTTTTGCTCGGTGCATAAACGTAGCCAAAGGCTACAACTACCCGCTGCCCGGCAGCATCAAGCTCAGCAAGAGATATATAAGGTCCGCCCATATAGTCATTGATCAACCGCCACAATCCGCGCATTTCCGAAGCGTAATTTCCATTGTGTTCGCGATAACTGGTAAATTGATCCACCCTTCTTTCGGTAGCCATAAAACTTCCTTCGGTTGGTCCGGGAATATTAGCCTGAAGAATACTGTCTCTAACCTTTAGCTGATAATCAACAGTGAAAGCGCTGTCGGAAACATAAGGAAAAGTATAGACAATAATTCCTTGCGATATTTCGGGTGTTTCATAGCGCAGCCAGATAAAATCCTTTTTTTGATTGGCAATCTGAAATCCGGGTGGTACTTTTAAAGTAATCCCAAAATCCTTTTGAAGAACATTAAAAATCCCACGCTCAAAGATTTTATCATAATTCATAATAAGTCTGTTTTTCTCAGCTTTCAGAAAATAGTTTAAAATCAGGTTGCTGTTTACATTAAACAAATTCTCAAACTCCTCTTCGTTTCTTGCACTAATGGTAACCGTTGCCTGAGGGGATGCCCACACATTATCCTTGAAAGTTATTCCGGGATTAGTTATGTTTTCATAAATATGGGTCTGCAGGATATTCCTCGTTGTTTTGAAAATACTTTTAAAGCCTTCGTGAGGCACCCTGATAAGATCAAAAAGGGGCTCATCCTGTGGCAATGCAGAATGCTCACGGGCAAGCACATGGCGAATAATCTTCCCGGGGTTTCCATCCCACGACTCATCGCTAATCACAACGACAAGCTCACCTGCCCTGCCGGTGATTTTCTTTGACATTTCCGTTCTCTGGTTACTTCTGCACGAAAAAAGAAAAGCAATAAGAACTATCAGAAGAGTGAACCGAATACGTTGAAATATCATCGTTACAAATTTTATTGAAAAGTTTTAATAAAACTGTTTCCTGTAAGATAAAACAAAAAAATAAAATAAAAATCCCATTGCACCCTACTTACTGTGGCAATGGGATTTTCAGATAGTCCCTTACGGGATTTACTATTTTTCTATTTTCCCGGGCTCCACTCTCTCTTCTTCATCATCTTCTCTGGTAGCCTTTTTAAATTCTTTCATTCCTTTCCCAAGACCTTTCATAAGCTCGGGTATTTTACGGCCTCCAAAAAGCAGAAGAACAACTATTAAGATGATTAGCAGTTCCTGTGGCCCGATAAATCCTGCAATTATAAATGAATTCATAATATATAACTAAAATGGTTTTGATACAAAAGTAAGATATTTTTAATTAAAATGTCCCATTAATCAATTTTATTATATCATTTGCATTAGCAAACAACACCAACGCCAAAAGAATTATCATTCCGGTAATTTGCGCATATTCCATAAATTTTTCTCCGGGTTTGCGTCCGCTGATTAATTCATAAAGCAAAAACATGACATGACCGCCATCAAGTGCAGGAATGGGCAACAAGTTCATTATAGCCAGAATAATCGATATAAATGCCGTCATATTCCAGAATGAAAACCAGTTCCATGTTGCAGGAAAAATACTTCCAATAGTTGCGAATCCGCCTAATGATTCATAGGCTCTTGCCTCGCGCTTGAAAAGAAGTCTGAATTGTTTCAGGTAATCCGTAGTAGTCTGAATGCCATGCTTAATTCCGGCAGGGATTGATGCCAAAAGCCCATATTTTACTGTTGCAAGCTCAATGAAATCTATATTATTAAATACCGGGAAAAAACCAAGTTTCCCTTCATCTGAAACAGATACATTTTTAACAATTTCATTTCCGTCGCGCAGCAGATTCAGTTCAATATTGCTGTTCTTTTTATTTTCAAGATATTCTGCAAACTGGTCGTAATACTCGAAATGCTGACCGTCAATGCTTAAAAAAACATCTCCCTTTTCCAGTCCGGCTTTTTCGGCAGGTGAATCTTTCACCACATCCCCAACATGGATATCAAACGGTTTTCTCCACGTCAAAAGGTCTTTGCTTTTGAGGAACAATGCCAGATCCGACTCATTAATCTGAATATCAAGTCTTTGACCATCCCGCTCCACCTGAACAGTACGTCCGCCATCCAAAACAATTGCCGGAATAATTTTCATAAAATTTTCCACATAGCGATTGTCAACACTCAGAATTTTATCTCCGTTGCGAAAGCCTATTTGCCTGCCGGCTTCATTTACCTCTATACCATATTTCACATTTTCAGTTGGCAGATAGGATTCCCCCCAAGCATAGAGAACGCCAATATAGATGACCATGGCAAACAGAAAATTCATCATCACCCCGCCCAACATGATGAGCAGTCTTTGCCATGCAGGTTTTGACCGGAACTCCCAGGGTTGCGGCGGCTGGCTCATGGCTTCTGAATCCATGGATTCATCAATCATCCCCGAAATTTTTACATATCCTCCCAAAGGAAGCCACCCGATACCATACTCTGTTTCTCCTTTTTTCATTTTAAACAATGAAAACCACGGATTAAAAAAGAGGTAAAATTTTTCTACCCTGGTTTTAAAAAGCCGGGCAAACATAAAATGCCCCAGCTCGTGTAAGACCACTAATAATGAAAGGCTTAATATAAGCTGCGCAGCTTTAATAAATATTGTTCCCATATATTAAATTACCTTTTTACTTTTTCTGTTAATAAACGAGCAACTCTGGTTGTTTCTTCATTTGTTTGGATAATTGCGTCAATATCAGGCTTTTCAATGAAACTTATTTTTTGCAGTGTCTCTTCAATGATATCCGACATTTGTAAAAAACCGATTTTCTCTTCAAGAAAAGCCTGAACTACTGTTTCGTTTGCGGCATTGAGCACGCATGGAGTGTTTCCGCCTGCATCAAGTGCTTCAAAAGCGAGTGCAAGGTTACGAAAAATTTTTGTATCGGGCTTTTCAAACTCAAAAACAGGATAATCCAGAAAGTTGAGCCGTGGAAAATTATTTTTAATCCGGTATGGAAATGCCAGTGCGTACTGAATTGGCAAACGCATATCGGGCAGTCCAAGCTGAGCTTTTATTGAACCGTCCTCAAACTGAACCATAGAGTGTATTATGGATTGCGGGTGAACGACCACTTCAATTTTCGATGAAGGAAGTTCAAAAAGCCAATGTGCTTCAATAACTTCAAACCCCTTATTCATCAGGGTTGCAGAGTCGATGGTAATTTTAGCGCCCATATCCCAGCGGGGATGCGTAAGCGCTTCCTCTACAGATATTTGATTCAGCTCTTGAATCGTTTTTCCTCTGAAGGGACCTCCGGAACAGGTGAGATAAATTTTCTCTACTGGATTAAACAGCTCTCCGACCAGGCATTGAAAAATTGCTGAATGTTCAGAATCTACAGGCAAAATATCCACCTGATTTTCTTTTGCCAAAGCAGTTATAATTTCACCGGCAACAACTAAAGTTTCTTTGTTTGCCAATGCAATATTTTTCCCGGCTTTCACTGCATTCAAAGTTGGAATCAACCCGGAAAAACCAACCATTGCCGTTAAAACCAGATCAATGGTCTCCATCTGCACAACCTGACTTAAAGCTTCTGTTCCGGCAAAAACCTTAATCGACTCATCCTTAAGCGCATGAGAAACAGTTTGATAACAACCTTCATTTGCAATTACAACAGCATTGGGCTGGAACTTTTTTGCCTGCCTGATGAGCAGTCCCATATTGTTGTTTGCGGTTAAAACCTCCACTTCAAACAGTTCGGGATTTTCTTCAATCACCTCAAGTGTCTGGGTTCCTATGGAACCCGTTGAACCCAGTATAGCAATTCGTTTCTTCATGCTGTCAGAAATCAATATATTCTTCAGGATCAAGAGGAGTACCTTCGTACCACAACTCAAAATGCAAATGAGGCCCGGTTGTATGTTCTCCGGTATTTCCAATAATTGCAATTGCTTCACCTGCCTTAACCCGGTCGCCCTTATTTTTCAGCAAGACGGAATTGTGCTTATAGACTGAAACCAGTTCAGCATCATGCTGAATATAGATAACATAACCTGCATCTATTGTCCAGCCGGAAAAAATTACGGTACCATCAATAACTGCTGAAATCCGGGCATTGGGCTCACTCACCAGGTCAACACCAAAATGGTCGGGTGTTGATTTAAACTTATTAGTGACAATCCCTTTAACGGGGGCAAAAAAGTGAATCTGGCTCAGATTTAACCGGCGGCTGCTCCCTGATGGAGTTGCAAGACTGGTCTGTTCTGCCAATAGTTTATCCTGAAAAAGTGAATCATGGTCGTATTCGGTTATTTCAATCACATTTTGAACGAAAACGGTGTCAATATATAAATTATCAACCGGAACTTCTCCCGACAGAACTGCCTGAATGCTTTTAAAAAACTGATCGCGCTTGTAAAGTTCATTTTCAAGAGAATCAACTTTCAGGGCGGTTAACAAAAGTGTCTGACGATATTCTGCCTTTGGATAACCCGGAATATATTCACGTAATCCTGTTGTGGCAATCAGCAGAATAACAAGAATAACCAATATGGCCGACAAAAGACTGGTAATCGTAAAGGCTTTCAGGCGTGTGAGTTTCATACTCCAAACCGACTGAAAAGTAGTGTCGTTATATATAATTAACCGATAACGGTCATTGAGTTTTTTTACAATCCATTTCTTCACTTTCTCTCTCCTTTTTTTGAGAGCTGCAAAGTTAGCAAGAATAAAGGAACTGATAAATGGTTTTGTAAATTTTTAGCTGATTGTGCGAAACATGCATCAAATTATTAAGCCATAAAAACTGAAATGTTATCTTTGTGGCTTTAAATTTTAAAACACCAAAAATAAATGAGATTATTAAGTTTTATACTGCTCTTTTCTGTTTTGTCTTCTACAAAAACGTTAATCGCTGATGAGGGAATGTGGCTGCCATCACTGATTTACAAGCTTAACATTTCAGACATGCAGGAATTGGGCCTTGAGTTAACAGCCGAAGATATATACAGTATCAACAATTCCAGTTTAAAGGATGCCATTGCCGCCCTCGATCGCGGCTCATGCACAGCTGAGTTAATTTCGGGCAACGGACTGCTCCTCACCAACCACCACTGCGGATATGATGAAATTCAAGCCCATTCAAGCGTGGAACACGACTATCTTCAGGATGGTTTTTGGGCAAAAACCCTAAATGAAGAACTTCCCAATCCGGGAAAATCTGCTTCATTTCTTGTAAAACTGGAAGAGGTGACCGAAAAAGTGCTGGCAAACGTAACTGATGAGATGAACCCTGA
Organism: Mariniphaga sp.; assembly: GCA_040772505.1. Classification (GTDB taxonomy): domain Bacteria; phylum Bacteroidota; class Bacteroidia; order Bacteroidales; family Prolixibacteraceae; genus Mariniphaga. Next base: position 167,366 of record JAXGYA010000007.1, read on the forward strand.
AGAGAGAAGCAGTAAGATCTACGAGGCTATCCGGGAAATTGAAGATGAGGCACGAGACAGCTCTCATTATGAAGTATATGTAAGAAGCTTTTTCAATGCTAACCAATATCATCTTTTTGCAATTGAAACATTTAATGATATACGATTAGTTGGCGCTCCGCCACAGGCGCTCGGAAAATTTGGCGGCGACACCGACAACTGGATGTGGCCCCGCCACACTGCCGACTTCATGCTGTTTCGGGTTTACACCGGCCCCGACGGAAAACCTGCAAGATATTCTGAAGACAATATTCCATACCAGCCAAAACAATTTCTTCCCATCTCATTAAATGGTGTTGAGGAGGGAGACTTTGCCATGATTATGGGCTATCCCGGAATGACAGAAAGATATGAAACTTCCTACGGAGTGAAATATATTATGGATATTACCAACCCTGTCCGGGTTGAAGTTCGTGAGAAAAAGCTGGAAATTATTGACCAATATATGAGCACAAGCCAGAAAGCACGAATTCAGTATGCATCGAAACATGCAAGAAGTTCCAACTACTACAAGTTCAGCATCGGGCAAAACCGTGGTTTGGAAAACCTCAATGTGATTGCCAAAAAGCTGGAGCTGGAAAAAGAGTTTACACAGTGGGTGAATGCCGACAACGCAAGGAAGGAGAAATACGGAAACGTTTTAAATGATATTGAAACTGCCTACCAGGACAAAGAAGTCAGAAAAGCTCAGGAATATATGATGGAAGCAATGATTCGCGGTCCTGAAATTTTCATGTTTGCCTACCGTGGTCTGCCTGTTCATCGCCTTTTAAGTGACAAGAATGTTCGTCCTGAGTTTAAAGAGATGATTAAAAGCAGAATCACTGATGGTATGGATGAGCATTTTAAAGACTACGATGCAGAAACTGACCAAAAAATTGCAGCCGCCCTGATGAAATTGTATAACGACAATATCGATCCAAAATATCATCCTAAATTCTTTGCTGAAATAAATAAAAAATATAAGGGAGATTTCGGGAAGTATGCAGAGAAAATGTTCAAACACTCAATTTTCGATGATGAAAATGAAATTAATGCCTTTCTGAATGACATGAAATTGAAAACTCTGGATAAGGATATGGCTTTTAATGCGGCACGCGATATTTTTGACATGTTCAGGGAGCTGACAAATCTGACCAACGAATCTGACGATCTTTTAGACATTGGAAACCGTCTGTTTGTTGAAGGACTGATGGAGATGCAGCCCAACAGGAAATTCTATCCCGATGCCAACTCCACACTTCGGCTAACCTACGGACAAGTGCTTGAGTATGAGCCAAGAGACGGTGTTGTTTATAAATACGCCACAACCACCGATGGTTATTTGGAAAAGGAAATTCCGGGAGATATGGAATTTGATGTGCCTCCAAAGCTGAAAGAGTTGCTCCTTGAAAAAGATTTTGGACGCTATGCCAATAAAGACGGCAAGCTGAATGCCTGTTTCATCACCAATAATGACATTACAGGCGGAAACTCAGGAAGTCCGGTAATCAACGCAAAAGGTGAATTAATCGGAATCGCTTTTGACGGAAACTGGGAAGCCATGAGTGGGGATATCGCTTTTGAGTATGATTTGCAGCGCTGTATCAACGTGGACATCCGGTTTGTGATGTGGGTAATCGACAAATATGCCGGCGCAACACACCTCATGGAAGAGATGATAATTATGCAGTAAATACTCGAATTACCCGCTTAAACTCCTCTTTTAGAAATCAGTCAATTAAAAAATTGACTGCTACAGATTTTCAAATAGATATTATTGATTTACAGAGCATTAACTGTATGTCCAAATACCATTTCAGTTTTCGTTTGAGATTTCGATGGATACACCGAAAATTACCATATACACTGACGGCGCATCCCGCGGGAACCCCGGTCCGGGCGGATACGGCATTGTTTTGATTTCCGGTCAGCACAGGAAGGAAATTTCCGAAGGCTATCAACTCACGACAAATAACCGGATGGAATTGTTAGCCGTAATTGTGGCACTGGAAGCGCTAAAAATTCCCGGAAGCGATGTTACTGTCTATACCGATTCACGCTACGTTGCCGATGCTGTTGAAAAAGGATGGGTTTTCAACTGGATGAACAAACGCTTTAAAAACAAAAAAAATCCCGATTTATGGATGCGCTTTCTGGAAGTGTATAAACAGCACAATGTTAAATTTGTATGGGTTAAAGGACACGCCAACAATCCGCTGAACGAACGCTGTGACCAGTTAGCCGTTGAAGCATCCTTGAAAGCCGGACTGAAAACTGATGATGGATACCTGAAGTCCATTCAATAGAAAAGCCCGGCTTTACAACCGGGCTTCTAAGCGACAGTATTGTCTTAAAACTCAACCCTTTGCCAGCATGTCTCCTAACACATATTGCAAAATTCCTCCGCTTTTAAAATATTCAACCTCAATTTCTGAATCTAATCTTGCCTTAGCTTCAAATTCAATCACAGAACCGTCTTCACTTTCTGTCCTAACTTTCATTTTTTTGAAAGGAACCAGATTATCGGCTATGCCTGTGATTGTGAAAATTTCATTTCCTTTTAATCCAAGTGAATCAGCTGTTTCCCCTTCGGAAAATACCAAAGGTAAAATCCCCATTTGCACCAGATTGCTACGGTGAATTCTTTCAAAACTTTCAGCGATAACTGCTTTCACACCCAGCAATGAGACACCCTTTGCTGCCCAGTCTCTCGAAGAACCGCTGCCATACTCTTTTCCTGCCAAAACGATCAGCGGAGTATTATCTTTTTGATATTTCTGTGCAACGTCAAAAACCGAGGCTGTTTCATTGGTTGGAAAATGAAGGGAAAATCCGCCGACCTTATCGGTAATTTTATTTTTAATGCGAACATTGGCAAAAGTACCCCGCATCATCACCTCATGGTTACCCCTCCGGGAACCGTAGGAGTTGAACTCTTTTCTTTCCACACCTTTGCTTAGCAGATACTTTCCGGCAGCAGAAACCTCATTGAATGAGCCGGCAGGCGAAATATGGTCAGTTGTAACCGAGTCGCCCAAATACAACAGTACTCTTGCATTATTAATATCCTGCAGCGCATCCGGTGTTTTTTTAAAATCATGGAAAAAAGGAACTTCCCGGATATATGTGGAGTTTTCATCAAATATAAACTCAGCACCCTCCGGCGCTTCCAACTTCTTCCACGCCTCGTCGCCATCGAAAATCACAGAATATACATTTTCAAAGTCTTCAACCCTCAGGCATTGATTAATCGTATCATTTATCTCCTCCTGGGTGGGCCATATATCTTTCAGATAGACAGGATTTCCGTTGGGATCAAAATCAATGGGATCGTTGACAAGATCGATATCCACCCTTCCTGCAATTGCAAATGCGACCACCAGCATGGGCGACATCAGGAAGTTCATTTTCACCTGCGGATGTACGCGGGCTTCAAAATTCCTGTTACCGGAGAGCACAGCAGCCACAATCAGCTCATTTTTGTCCACTGCTTCTGCAATATAGGGCGGCAGCGGACCGCTGTTTCCGATACAGGAGGTGCAACCATAGCCAACAGTGTGAAAACGGAGAGCCTCCAGATCTTCTGCCAATCCTGATCTTTCAAGATAGTTGGTCACCACTTTTGAACCAGGAGCTAAACTGGTTTTCACCCATGATTTTGTTCGCAATCCCCTTTCGATGGCTTTCCGTGCCACCAGTCCGGCACCTACCATCACAGAAGGATTTGAAGTATTCGTGCAACTGGTAATTGCAGCAATTACAATAGTACCGTCGTGCAGAACAAATTCCTTATGTTTGTCTTTTACCCTAACACTTCGCAATCCATTGATATTGTTGTAGGATATATTATCAGCTCTACTCTTTTCAGAAATAAACTGAGTTCCTGAACCGCCTTCGGCAACCCAGTCATATTCCTGCCTGCTGATAAAAGGAACATAGGTTCTGGAGAACTCTTCCTGCAATATTTTCACAAAATCCTGATCCAGATCTTTCAGAAGTATTTTTTCCTGCGGCCGTTTTGGTCCGGAAATCGTTGGCTCAAGGGTAGATAAATCCAATTCCACTACATGAGAATACTCAATTTCTTCATTTCCCGTTCTCCAGAGCATATTTTCATGACAATATTCTCGCACCAGATCAATCTCTTGCTTTGTGCGGCCAGTTATTGCCATATAACTTAAAGTCTGCTCATCAACCGGAAAATAGGTGACTGTGCAGCCAAACTCAGGAGACATATTGGAAATGGTTGCCCGGTCGGTAACGGTCAGATAATCCAGAGCAGAGCCAAAAACTTCCACAAATTTCCCAACAACGCCATAGTCGCGGAGTTTTTTGGTAATGGTAAGAACCAAATCTGTTGAGGTGCATCCCTGCGGGATTTTTCCGGTCAGCTTCAAGCCTACCACCTGCGGGCAGGCAAAATAGATGGGCTGCCCCAGCATTGCCGCTTCTGCCTCAATACCGCCAACGCCCCACCCCACAACACCGATACCATTAACCATTGGCGTATGCGAGTCGGTTCCCACAAGAGTGTCCGGAAAAGCCCAGCCATCTCTGACAACCACTCCCTTTGCCAGGTATTCCAGATTCACCTGATGGCAAATGCCCATTCCCGGAGGAACAACCGTGAAATTATCGAGCCCTGTCTGTGCCCATTTCAATAATTTGTAACGTTCGGAATTGCGGTGGTATTCCATTTCAACATTGTTTTTATAGGCATATCGGGTTCCGAAAAAATCGACCTGAACAGAGTGGTCAATCACCAGATCAACCGGAATTGCAGGATTTATTTTGTTTCCATCACCACCCTGCCTGATCATCTCAGCGCGAAGCGATGCCATATCCACAACTGCCGGAACACCGGTGAAATCCTGCATTAAAACCCGTGCAGGCTTGAATGGAATCTCATGGTCAGAGCCTTTTGCATTCCAGTCCGTTAGTGTTGCAACATGCTCATCGGTAATTGAAAAACCATCGTGGTTTCTCAGTGCATTTTCCAGTAATATACGAATGGAAAAAGGTAAACGATGCATGTTTTTTCCTTCATTCTGAAGTTTTGTTAAAGAAGCAATTTTATAATTCATATGATTAAAATTAATGATTTCAAACGGAATTCCTGAAACTCACTTTCACAAAAATGCATCAGCAATCTGTTTTTCCTATACAGTTTGTTTCATGGTAATAACATTGTTATGATTCCTCAAATTTATAAAATAAAACAGACTGTCTAAAATCTTTCAACAACAGCAAGTGAATTTTTGTTGTAAATATTTGCATCATATTGTTAATTTTGAAAGCACATGAATAAAATTATCCACCAATGACTTTTGCAGAAAGAGTAATCGAATTCAACAATCAGCTGCATTATTCTGGTAAACTCCCGGATGGATACCAGGTAATGAATCCATTTGCAGATAATCCCGAGACACTGGAAATTATGCGCCGGTTTTATCAAAAGTTTTATAACGACACTGCTCAGCGAAAATTTATTATCGGCATCAATCCCGGACGCCACGGCGCCGGCACCACAGGTGTACCTTTTACAGATACCAAAAGACTGGAGAGCATCTGCGGCATCAAAATGAAATCTGCCCGCACACATGAGGTCTCTTCGGTTTTTGTTTATGAGATGATTTCAGCATATGGCGGCGTGGAAAAGTTTTACAAACATTTCTATATCAACTCCCCATTTCCGCTGGCAATCATCCGGAAAACCAAGGACGGCAAATGGCTCAACGCCAACTACTATGATGAAACTTCTCTTTTTGAAATGACAAAAGAGTATATGATTGCCATGCTTGAAAAACACATCGAACTGGGATTAAACCAATCGGAAGTTTTTATTTTGGGCAAAAAAAACGCTGATTTCATAAAAAAACTGAATAAAGAGGCAAAACTGTTTGACAAGTTAACTGTTCTGGAACACCCGCGCTACATTCAGCAATATAAATCAAAAGAGAAACAAATATATATCGACAAATACCTCCATGCGTTCCATAATCATCAATGAAAAATCCAGGTGAATATACCATATACACCATCGGACATTCGACACACACTTTTGACGAATTCCTAAATATGCTTCAATCCTTTAACATTGAAGTTGTTGCAGACATTCGCAGTTTGCCGGGTTCACGAAAATTTCCACAGTTCAATAAAGAAAATCTGGAAACTTCATTAGAAAACAATGGAATCAAATATTTGCATCTGAGTGCTCTGGGCGGAAGACGAAAAGTAAAAAAGGATTCAAAAAATAACCGCTGGCGGCATAAAGCGTTCAAAGGTTATGCAGATTACATGGAAACCCGTGAATTTGAAGCAGGCACAGAAAATCTGGAACAGATTGCAATGAGGCAGACCATTGCCATTATGTGCTCTGAGGCAGTCTGGTGGAGGTGCCACCGCTCCATGGTATCCGATTATCTGAAAGCTAAAGGCTGGAAAGTGCTGCATATCATGTCAAAAGGAAAAACTCAGGAACATCCCTATACAGCTCCGGCAATTGTGAGAAACGGGCATGTCTCCTATTCGGACAAAGAACTGTTTGATTAATAAAAAACGGGTAAAGTGCACTGCGCTCAACAAAACAAACAGACAAAATGTTAACAATACTAATATTGAGTTCATAAAAATTGAGCCCGCTCTAAAAAGTAAATATTGCATAAATACCACCTAACACTTTTTGAAGTGGCTCATAAATAGAGATAAAGTAGCTGGGATAAGGATATATTTACTGGGAAAATAAAGACAAAATGTTATGGCAAGAATTGAGCAGGAAGAAAATGGCAAAAAAGGGAGATTCATCATTTATGATAACGATAATTTTGCAGGTGAGCTGACATATATCTGGGATGATGAAACAAAATTCATTGTTGACCATGTGGGTGTAGAATCCCGGTTCAACGGGAAAGGCTATGGCAAGCAACTGGTTATGCGGGCTGTGGAATTTGCAAGAGAAAAGAAAGTGAAAATTGTACCTGTCTGTCCGTTTGTCAAAGCATTGTTTGAAAAAATCGAAAGTATCCGGGATGTAAGATTCTGAAAGCCTTCACTTCGTTTCGGCTGTATTATGGGTTATCTAAATTAAATATTTTTCATTTATCTTTAGAACAAAAAAAACAAGGTATTCCAACCATCTGTTTTTTGAATATTGTTATAGCTTTATCAACTTTATACTCAAATGAAAAAAATCAATAGAACAACCCTCTTTCTGCTGCTGACATTTGGCATCAGCTATACTTTAGCGGCTATTTTTAAAACGGTTGGCTGGGGCTACAACGACAGCCTTATATTCACCATTTTTGGCATTGTCTATATGTTCATTCCTGCACTTTGTGTTGTGATTGTTGAAAAAGTGATTCATAAAGAGAAGCTAAATCCGAGCCTACTCATCTCATTCAAATTTAACAAGTGGTTTTTGTATGCCTGGCTGATTATGCCGGCAATCAGCTTTCTGACGTTGGGTATCAGTCTGTTGTTTCCCGGCGTTACTTACAGCAGTGACATGGCCGGTATGATTGAGCGATATGAGAACCTGATTACGCCCGAACAAATTGAGCAAATGAAAATATCGCTGAAGAATCTGCCTGTTCACCCCATTTTCCTAACAACGGTTCAGGGACTTATTGCCGGAGCAACAATCAATGCGGTTGCGGCTTTTGGTGAAGAACTGGGCTGGCGCGGATTTTTACTGAGAGAGTTCAAAGCGATGCATTTTCTAAAAGCATCGCTGATTATTGGTTTTATCTGGGGAATATGGCATGCTCCGATTATCCTGATGGGGCATAATTATCCGCAGCATCCGGCAGCCGGGGTTTTGATGATGACAATACTTTGCATTTTGCTAACTCCTCTGTTTATATATGTTACCATTAAACCCTAACTCCGCTCCGTTAGGTAGTC
>JAXGYA010000008.1:0-155537 GCA_040772505.1 Mariniphaga sp.
TCTCACCTCTTTCCTCTCTCTTTAGGGAGATGTCCGCAGGACTGAGGGGCTTCTTCTTCATTCCTTAATCCGACGTTGTCAGGAGCTTCGCACGCTGACAAGTCTGCTGTCGTTGCTAATCCGTTAACCTGTCAGCGTCGACAGACCTGACAGCGTTAACGCCTGAGGCAGGCAGGAATCAGCGAATTTATGAATTTGCAAATTTACGCCTGCAGAGGCAGAGGGTAGCCGAAGGGGACTTATAAAATCCGTTGTTATGAAAGGGCGGGGGAATAATCCCCCACCTGCTCAATTCAGAATTTTTCATTCCAACAGTTGCCACAAAGCGAAATATAGCTTCACCGCGAACGAATTTCTCTACGCATAAAAGTTGTGTAGGATAAAATGAAACAAAAGATTGTTAACGCTATTAATCCCGTTAGTTGTGGCCAAACTACCAATAAGCTCTGTCCCAAAGGTAACGGACCGGGAATAGCTCCTTGCACTTGCTCAATAGTGAGCGGACCCAGGTTGCGAACCGATGGCATGAGCAGTGTTGAAGTTGCCTGACTAAATAATTCGTTGGGCATTACCTGAACAATAGCAAACCGAAACTTTTCAAACATATAAACTGCTCTACCTGAAGCATATTCAGGCGGAGATGCTATTTTTACTATAATATTTACAAGCAAAGGGTAGAATACCGTAAAAAACAGCCAAACAGCAATTCCTGCCAGCGCTGAGGTGGCTGGCTGTCTGAAACGGATTGAAAAGTATAGCGACAGATTAAGCCATAATGCAACATAGATAATGCTCAGGAGAGTGAAAAAAATAATTCTGAAAAATTCTTCAGGCGTTGGCGGAATACCGAGTCCAATGAGCCCTGCGCCAATAACCAAAAAGCTTAATCCAAAAAACAGCAGCGATATCACAAGAAGTGAAGCAATAAACTTGGTGTTTATCACATAATCCCGCGGTATGGGTTGCGCCAGCAAATGACTAAGGGTGCCTTGGTTTTGCTCAGAATTAACAGCATCAAATCCCAGACTTATACCCAATAGCGGACCTAAAAAGCTGATAAAAACGAAATAGGGGGGCAAACTGCCATCTGACAGTGTGAAAAGTTTTAGAAAGAAAAAGCTTTCCTCACTGCCCGCCTGGTTTGCTGCATCTGCGATACCGGAAAATGCAGTGTAAAGTGAGCCAATGCACGTCAAAATAATTATGCTTCCAAGAATAATTACCCGCCAGCTCCGAACGTGGTCGCCTATCTCTTTAAAAACCATTGAACGGAAAACGCCAAAGTCGTTTTTATATGTTTCAGAGAAGCGGAATGGCTCCTGCAGCTTATTGATGACTTGTTTTAATTTTTCTCTATTCAAAAAATTTACTGTTAATTTTTTTTCAACTGTTCTCTCTTTCATAATTATTTCCTCCTTCAAAATACCGATAATAAATATCGTCTAAACCGTATTCTCTTTTACTTAAAGAAGATAAACCGAATCCTAAATTAACAATAGTTTTGGCTATTTCAGAAGTAACGTCCTTATAGCAGTCAATTGTCAAATTGGTGTTTTCTGCCACAATATTTTTAACGCCCTCAATTCTTCTTATTTTTTCTGTTAATATGTTCGGTTTTGAGTCGTCAAAAAGTGAGTTTTTCTCTTTTTCATCAATAGCCAACTTTGCTTCCACTTTAAAAACATTGCCTGAAAAAAGCTGATCTGCCAGCGAAGAAATATCACCTGATGCAAGCAAATTGCCTTTGACAAAAATGCCAACGCGATCACACACCTGCTGAACCTGATGCAGATGATGTGATGATAGAAGCACGGTGATATTTTCTTCTTTGCTTAAACTGACGATAAGTCCCAGAAACTCCCTAATCCCGGATGGATCAATACCTGTCGTAGGTTCATCAAGAATAACAACTTCCGGATTTTTAATTAATACACCTGCCAATCCCAGACGCTGACGCATTCCCTTGGAATATTTACCGGCTTTTTTATTTTTTTGTTCTTCTAATCCGATACGATTCATCAAGCTGTTGACACGTTGTTTTGCTTCCTGTTCCGGAATGTTGTTCAGTGTGGCTGTATAAACCAAATTTTCAAACCCGGTGAGATCATCATAGAATCCCACATCTTCAGGTAAGTATCCGACACGTTTTTTTACCTCAATTGGGTTACGTACAGAGTCAATACCGCAAACACTAACCTGACCGCTTGTTGGCTCAGTCAAACCCATGAGCATTAGGATTGTAGTGGATTTTCCGGCACCGTTCGGGCCAAGCAAGCCAAAAACTTCACCTCTCCCAATTTTTAGTGAGAGATTGTTTACTGCAGTAAAGTCGCCATACTTTTTTGTGAGGTTTTTCACCTCAATGGTTGTTGTCTGCATCGCTCTACCTCCTTCCATATTTCCGGAACAGATAGAAAATCACCCAGATTGCGCTCAAAATAATGAAAATGCCCAACCACCCCCAAAGTGGTGAAGTTTTAACGGCTATTCTGAATGATGCCGCAGAGCTTGTTTCCGGAGTTTGTGCAGTGAGACTGATTACATAATCACCCGGAATAGATTTTTCGTAAGCTTTAATCTGGGCTGTCAGCCCGGCAGTTTCACCCGCCGCAATGAAGGGTATGGTGTCGTTAGAAAAAGTCACTTCCCAACCTCGTGGCTTTGAAGAGCTCATTCGTATGCTGGTCATATCCGTTGAGCCTGTATTGCGCACAACCAGGTCAATTCGCTTTTTTCTGCCTGCTGTGATGCTGGAACTGAGTAGCCCGCTAGGGGTTGACAATTCCATTTCAAATGTGCCGGTGATATCCACTTCTAAATCAAGATTTGCAGAAGTTGCATTAGTTCTGGCCATAATTGGGATAGTATATTTCCCTGCTTTTATGCCAAATGGAGGTTTGACTTCTACGGTAATATCTTTATTTTGTCCGGGTTCAATTTCCACTGAAGTGGCTTGTTGATAATTTGGCTTGAAAACAACACTCCACCCGCGTGGCGCATTGGATGTGAGTGCATAAAGTTGTTTCTCGCCGGTTTGGTTGTTGAGCTTGGTTCTAAAATTAAAATCCGATTTGGCGTGCCCTTGCATATTTGCCTGCTCGGATGTAAACTCCGTTTTTAGAGTTCCATGCTCTGATACATTTATGGTGAGAGGCAAAACACTGTTGTTGACCGCCAATACACGGAATGTATAGGTGCCTTTGTCGATTTCATATGGAACGTTTACTTTCAGGTTCATGCTCTTTTTTTCTCCCGGCAAAACAGAAATATCCTGCAAATCCCATCCTCCCGAGCGAAGTGTGTATGTCCAGGAGTCGGGCAGTCCGGTAACTCTGACCTCAGCTGTGGAAATGGATGAACCATTATTAATCACCTCTATGGAATAATCAATAGACTCGCCCGGGGGAACAGTGATCTTTCTATAGGGTGTGTAAAGTTGCAGACTTTGTGCCGAAATTGAAGGGGTAAAAAAAATAATTATTAAAAATGGCAGAAAAACTCGTGTTAAAATTTGGTTGTAATTCAACAAAAATAATTCCTTTTTCATTGCTAATATCTTCTTTTTTAAAGTTATAAATGAAATTAATGACTTTTTATGGTTTTGGGTTTTAACAGAAATAGTGATTTTCCTGGCATTCACGCCATGTTGCTAATCTGTTTCCGGGGGCGATCTCACTCCAATCTGAAGAGTGCAGATTGAAAACCGTTTCTGCCTCTTGTCATGTTTCATAATAATCTTTTAAAATAAAATTTCCATTTTTATCGTAAAAATAAAAAAAATCGTTATTTCCAATTTAATTTTAATGAATTTTTTATAATCACTATTTTGCCTGACCATTTTGCCCGTTCTTTTTAAATCGTATTATTATTGTTTATATTTTGGGCGCCAATTATAAAATAATGCCAAACAATTACTTTTTTTACTTTAGATGCGAAACATGAGTAAAACAGTTCAACCGTTTGTAGTATAAATAAAGCGTTTGTTTCTTTAATTTAATCTGAGATTATGGCTGTTTTAAAGTTTGACGATATTCCTTATGAAGAGGTGAAGGAGGATTTGCGACGAAAAATTATCCACACGGATAGTTTGATGAGTGTTTTGCTTGATTTCTCCGGTGGTCCGTGGGAAAAGCCCGAACCGCCCCATTCCCATCCGCACGAGCAGACATCATACATTGCCGAGGGAGAAATTATTTTTTATTGTGAGGGAGAACCGGATCATCACCTGAAAGCAGGTGATATGTTTGCTGTTGCTCCAAATAAAAAGCATACCATAAAGCTGCTGACAAAAACAGCCCGGCTTATTGACAATTTCACACCATTGAGAGAAGATTTTCTGAAATAGGAAAGGCTAAAAAGTATTCGCTGGGATACCTGAGATTTGCATTTTATTGTCTTACCCCGAAAAGCTTTTGATAAACTGTATGGAGAGACGGTTAAACAAATCCGGCTGGTCCAGATTGCACACATGACCGCTGTCGCTGATGACCTCTAACTTTGAGTTGAAATGTTTTTGCACCAGTTCGGAAACCATTGGCAAAAACATGTGATCGTGTTCGCCCATAAGGTACAGCACCGGCGCTGAAGCCTCCTTAATCAGAAACTCTTTGAGGTTGTTTCTGATCTCCTTGGACATGTGCAGCCATTTTTTAAACTCTCTTTCTCCCAGATTTATGGCTTCACTGATAAAGAGTTTTCGTGATTGTGCATGTTTTTTTGATGGAATCAAAATCCACGCATTCAGTTTGTAGAGCCACATATAGGGAAGGATTGAATTGAGCAGTTTTGCCAACGTAACCAGCACGTTAATTTTTTTATTGAACTGCACAACGGCGCCGCCCAGAATAATGGAAGCTGCCCTGCCGGGAGCCAGCTTGTCAATGGCACGAATTACAGTGCAGCCCAATGAAATGCCAATGAAATGAGCTTCATGGATATGCAGATGTTCCATAGTTTTTATGACATCCAATGCAATTTCATCGAATCTGTACATTTCTTCCTCAGTGTAGTTGGATTTTGATTTCCCATGCCCGCGTAAATCTACAAGCAGCACATTGAAATGTTTTTTAAAGTCGCGCAGTTGCCTGAACCAGACAACATTGCTCCCTCCTGCACCGTGTATGAAAACCACCCAGATTTTAGAGGTTTTATGATGAAATATTTTGTGATGTAACATTGCACCAAAGATAGATTAATATCTTTATTAAAAATTGGAACTTTATGAAAATAACCGGGAATAAATTATTTCTTAAGCAATTCATTAACATCAAATTCGATAAATGGACCCTTTGAGGCAGGCACTTTGTTCATGCTCACATGAATGAGCATCTTTTCAGGTTCAAAAATAACACATTGGAGCGTTTTGTTTTTAAAGCTGGCAGCATGCATTGCATCTTTCATTTTCTTAAGGGTGAAATCTCCATAATGATTTTCTGCATTGAGTATTAGTGCGGTAAACTGTTTGTCCGAACGTGATTTTTTAAACATACCGGAAGCATAGAAGTTGTTGGAACCTGCTAATATTCCGTTGTTGCTTTCACGAAATGCAAAATTATTTTGTCCCAGTTCAATCAAAACTGCATCGTGCCTGTCGGCGCACATCACGTTGACAGGAATAACGTGATTGCTGGCAGCCAGATCATTGGCCATTTCCCTGGCAGAAGAACTCCTTTCGGCAGAGAGCTGCATTAAAACCTGAATGGGTAATCCATCTTTATGATTTTTGATTTCATAGCCATTGTAAGCGAGCATATTGCCATAACAAACCCCCTTTTCATTTATCCCGGTAAAAGTACCTGCCAAACCCAAAAAGGAGGAAGAAACTGTTGCCAGCCCTTCTGCAGGATGCTTCACTACGATGATTCCCAGAAAGTTGTTAATTTTTCTTAGTTTGTAATCCGCATTTCTTCCCATGATTAAATTTTGGTCGATGGTGGCGCTGTCCCATACGGCTAATGTGCTGCACGAAATTTTTGATACCATATTTATTGCCATTAGATACTTGTGGTTGATTCCGGATGTTTCAGCCATGCCTGAAATAAATTCCATTGTTTCATCCGGGAGTGATTCTCTATACCCCTCAGCTATGGAAATAAATTTTTTGATTCTTTTTTTTGTGAAGAATTTTTCAGCCGTTTGTACGATTAATTGTAAATGGTTTTGAAGGATAGTACCGTATTGCCTCCCCATTTCTTCGGGAGTGCCGTAAAGATGAAGGATTGGAACAGCATGTTGATATTCCAGCCGGGGGGTTCCGGGAATAGAACTGCTGAACCTTTCCCAGTCAGAACTTGAAATTGTTCTGTATGAACTGTATAACCCACATCCTGACAAGATGAAGATTAAAATGACCAGAAAAACTCCATGCGTCTTTTGAAAGTTTACGGTTTTATAGGCAATAGTTCCCGGTCTCATCAGAAATTATTAAAGTTCCATTTTCCTCTATATGGGCGGGAGAGCATCATGTTTGCAGCATCGTCACCGGTGAACTGCTCTGTTTTTGGATTCCATAGCAACGGACGTTGCAATTCGTATGCAATGTTAATGATGTTGCATACCGAAGCAGTGCGATGTCCGGTTTCCACATCAGAAATTGGTTTTGTACGTGTTTTTATAGCATCAACCCAGTCCTGGTAGTGGTTGTTGCTGAAATACACCCGCTCATCGGTTTCTTTTAGGTCTGCTTTGGAAAGGTTCTGGTTGGGGAAGGTGCGCAGGAAACTGCGGCTCACTTCAACTTTCCCTTCCGTTCCAATAAACTGAACTCCGTTTTCATCATCTTTTCCGCCCCAGAGTTTATGGTTCACTCGTGTGCCGTTTGAATAGAGCATTGAAAGTCCATGAGTTTGCGCGGGCTTTTCAGGAGGCATAAACTGAACCGGTCCCGATTCGTCCATGTCAAGCGCCCACTGCGAAACGTCAAACATGTGTGCACCCCAGTCAGTGACCAGTCCACCGCCGAAATCGCGGTAACCGCGCCACCATGCCCACGGTCCGTTTACATCCACCGGCGCCAGCTCTTCATGATAACCGCGATAAAGTGAAGGACCTATCCATTCATTCCAGTCAAGTCCGTCAGGCACAGGTTGCGATGGCAAATCACACTGCTTAACAGGTTCTCCCACGCTAACATTTATCTCTTTAATTTCGCCGATATATCCGTTTCTTACCAGCTCAACAGCATGTCTGAAATCACGCCATGAACGCTGCATGTTTCCGGTTTGGAAAACGCGGTCATACTTGCGGGTAGCATTTACCATAGCACGCCCTTCTGCAACCGTGAGCGCCATCGGTTTTTCACAATAAATGTCTTTCCCTGCCTTGGCGGCATCCACAGCCATCTGGGCGTGCCAGTGGTCGGGAGTGGCAATAACAACTGCATCAATATCACTGCGCTCAAGCAATTCACGATAATAGTGATATCCGTCAACTTTTACATTCAACCCTTTATTTGCATTGTTCTTTTGAGCAAGCTCTGTAAACTGGCTGAGCTTGCTCTGAAAAACATCGCTGGCTGCCACAACTACTGTTCCTTCACACTTTCCAATACCATTAAGCAACGTTGTTACCTGTTTTCCGGTGCCAATATAACCCAGGTTGACACGATCATTTGCACCAATGAAGCCTTTGCCACCCATCACATGCCGCGGAATAATGGTTACAGCGGCAGCTCCCGATGCTGCTTTTAGAATAAAATTTCTGCGATCCATTTGTTTTGTTTTTTGAAGTTATTTGGGTAAAAATAAGATTTTTTTCGTTTCAGGGTACGAGAATCACTTTATTTAATCCGGGTTCTTTATTGTAGAGCCTTTTAAACCACTGTGCGCCTTCAGATAACGGAGCAACTGCAGAGATCAGGGGATTGACCTTTACTTTTTCTTTTGCAAGAAGGTCAAGAGCCAGTTGATATTCTCCGTTGATGGCACAGCTTCCCTGAACAGTGATTTCTTTTGTAACAACTTGCTGCAAGGGAAACTGAATTTGGGGAGATAAATTGCCTACCAAAACAACAGTGCCGCCCTTGCGTGTATTCTCAATACAGGTTCTGACCGAGTCAGAAATTCCCACCACTTCAAACGAAAGGTCTGCTCCGCGATTTCTGGAAAGTTGTAAAATTTTTTCGGTCAGGTTTTCATCATCCGCCTTAAAACTGTAGTCTGCTCCATAGTTTTGCGCAAGTTTTAATTTCTGAATATCAATGTCTATTGCAATGACCGGACTTGCACCAAACAGTGACAGCAATTGTACTATGAAAAATCCGATCATTCCGGTTCCTGCAACTACAGCACTGTTGCCGGGTTTTAATCCCGATACGTTAATGGCATGTGCAGCTACTGCAACGGGTTCAACCATTGCAGCCTCTTCAAAGGAAACATTTTCGGGAATGGCATAGAGTATGTGCTGCGGAACCGCAATTTTTTCGGCAAATGCGCCATGGCGGCGATAATTGCCCGGAGAAACTCCCAGCACCTGGCGATTGTCGCTCAGATTATACCTCCCTTTTAATGTGAACCAGTCATTGAGCGGATACACAGTAGAATCAAAAGTTACCCGGTCGCCCGGTTTCCAGCCGGTAACCTCACTGCCCGTTTCCATGATTATCCCGGAAGCCTCGTGTCCCATGATGAGCGGAGGGTTACGCCTTCCGGTGCTGCCATCCATGCCATGCACATCGCTTCCGCAAATTCCGCAGGCTTTCACCTCAATCAGTACTTCGTCTGGAGAAATAGCCGGGTCGGGGAAATCCCGGTAGTTCAGTTGATTATATGCATCAAGTACGAGCGCTTTCATTTCTAAATCTGACTGATGTCCAATGGAGTAAGAAATATTTTTCTGACTTTGCTTACAGTGTTTGCATATTCTGCCTTATTACGCATGGTTGTCCACTTATTACTGGTTCTGAATTTATTCCAGTTTGCTTCACGCTCTTCCATATTCCTGAACCAGAGCATATACCGGAGGGCGGGCATAAATTGCCCGGCTACTATTTCTCCGAAAAAGAGGGGATGAAGCCCAACTTCTTCAAATAGAGGGAGCTCTTCCAGATTAAACATTTTGATTTTTCTTCCGAGAGCCTCTTCGTTGTAGCTTTCATAAGTTCGTAACTCAAACAGCCCGCGATTGTTGCCGGGTGATTTATAGCGTGGAATTGCATCGAAAGCTTCCATTAAAACTGTTTCGTAACGCTCGAAAACCGGCTTTTCTGCCGGCTGTCTGAAATAATCCCCTGATGCCTCAATAAAAATTTTATCGGATTTCATTGCCTGAACGGTTTCCCAGTATTCTGAAACTCCTTTGTGAATGTGCAAAACATATAGCTTTGGCGGATCTTCCTTACTGTATTCGCCAAAAACACCCACTTTAGCGCCATTTTTATTTAGCAGCGGAATTACTGCTTCAGTATAATACTTTTTTAGTCGGTTTATGCCGCTTCCGTCAGAAAACTGATATACTCTCATTTCATAGAAGTCTTTGCCGGAAGGAGAAGCAGCTTGGTTTGCCGGAATAAGAAGGCTGCCTGTTGCAGCAGTTGTTGTTTTAATGAAGGTTCTTCTTTGCATTTTCGAAGTTTTTAATCAAGGCGAAACTACATTTTTTCAATGAATTATTTATGCACTTTTGTTTATTTGTCGGATAATTTAGTTTTTTTCCTGCAAGTAAATTATTTTACCCTGACTTTTCGGAAATTTTCTTACTTTTATCCTGCAAAATTATTAAAAAACATATTATGAATTACTTTTCACATTCCGGCAAGGAAATTTCAAGACGAAAATTTATCACCACTTCAGCTGCTGTTGCGGCTGGTGTTTCGATAGTGCCTGTTGGTTTTTCATGTGCTCCGCAGGGTGCAGCAAAACCCGATTCAAAATTTGGTGGTGTTCAGATAGGGGCAATTACATACAGTTGGCGAAGTATGCCATCTTCAGCACAGGATATTCTGAAATATTGTGTTGAAGCGGGTATCAGTTCCATCGAGTTGATGGGCGATGTGGCAGAAGAGTTTGCCGGAATTCCGGCAATGCCGTCACGCCCTTCAGCGGATGCAACTGATCAGGAGCGTGAAAATTACAGAGAAGAGGCAGAAGTTGCCCGTGGTAAACAGCGTGAGTGGCGGCTTTCAGTTTCTATGGATGCTTATAAAGAGCTGAGGAAAATGTTTAATGAAGCCGGAGTAAATTTACATATCGTCAAGTTTTCACCTTCAAACTGGTCGGATGAGGAGATTGACTATGTTTTTAAATCTGCAAAAGTATTAGGCGCCCGGGGAATTACCAATGAAATTGGGCACGAAGCGTGCAAAAGGCTCGGTAAGTTTGCCGAAAAACATGATATGTATGCCATTTTTCATAACCATCTTCAGCCAGGTGAACCCGGTTTTTCTTTTGACGATTTTCTCTCCTATTCACCAAATAATATGCTGAATTTTGATGTTGGCCACTATTTTGGCGCTACGGGAAAACATCCCAACGAGGTGATTGAACGGCTGCACGGCCGGATTTTCAGCATTCATATGAAAGATAAAACTGGCAAGGATGGAAATCCTGCAAATACAAATATGCCATGGGGCGAAGGTGAAACGCCTATTGCCGATATTTTGAAACTGATTCAAAAGAACAAATGGCCTATATTCTGTGATATTGAACTGGAATATCCTGTTCCGGAAAATTCAGATGCTCAAAAGGAGGTGATTCGTTGTGTGGAATATTGTAAAAATATTTTGGTCTGATTCGGACCGGAATGAAATTTTGCATTTTTGTAGTTTTGTTTAAGAGCTTTCTCCGAAAATTGAATAATGCAAAAAAACAGCACAAAATTGCACAAAGAGTTGCTAATCAGCATTAGAGCTTTTAGTGGAATAAACACTTTTAGGAGTGGGCTCGTTTATTCCGCCGGAAAATAGTTAAGTAAACTGTCAGTTTTTATCTTTTTATCGGTGAACCCCTGTGAAAGATAGGAGTCTCGTAGTGACTCAATCAGCCGTTTGATGAATAGCTGGTCTTTTTTTGGTTCGGTATATTTTTTACAGGGGATATATTCATTTTTTTTCAAATAATACTCTACTTCCTTTCGGCTTGCCACCGAACCATTATTGGAGGGATTGATGTAAAACAGCACTTTACTGCCGGGAATTTCGCCATGGACTTTTTGTGCAGTGTCGCTGTCAATGATGGCAACCAACGGGTTTTTGGGGAAATCGGTGAGTTGTGCGGGCAATCCGAGCCGGCGTGCAAGAATTGTATATAACAGGCTTATTGAAACCGGATTTCCTCTTTTTGTTTGCAATATTTGATTGATATAGCAGTTTTGAGGCGATTTGGGATGGGCGTGATTTACGGAAAAACTATGAACACTATAAAGAAAATGATTTAGAATAGTTGCTTTTTCAAGCATGGTCAGAGAGTTATTTAATTCAAGCCAAACCGTCTTGTTGATTTTTTCAATTTTTTGAAGAATCACGGCTCTGTTTAAGTCAGGATACTGAAACCTGTCGATGATCAGGAAACCTTCCAAAAGGTCGTTGCTTTCGGAATCAATCCACTTTTTCAGCAGCGACCGGGTCTCTTTAAACTGTACATCCTGTATGAGATTCCCAATTCGCTCCTGAAAAAGCTCATCATAACTTTGTTCCCATTTTTCCTCAAGTATCGGAATAATATCCGTTTTGGTTTTCAACAATTCATTTTTCACTGTGTTGAAGACCAAATGGTCAGGGTCATCCAGCAAGTTTACCAGTGCTTTTAACCTGCTTGTTTTCATCTCTTATTTTATTAGGTTATCCAGTACAATTTGTATCAGTTTTTCCATTTCGGGACGGTAATTTTCATTTGCCTGCCCCAACACTCTGTTGGCAATTATCAGGCACACCGCAAGGGCTTCGTGCCCTAACATTTTTGAAAGGCCATAAATTGCAGAGCTTTCCATCTCAAAATTTGAGATTTTGAAATTTTCAAACTGAAACTCTTCAATCCTGTTATTCAACTCCGGCATGGAAAGGGGAAGCCGTAAAACACGACCTTGTGGCCCGTAAAATCCCGGGGCTGAAATTGTTATGCCGTTGATGAACCCGGGAGTATTAAACTTTTGCAGCAGATTCTCCGATGCATCAACCACATAGAGCTCAGGCAGTGATTTTTTCCAGCCGGTAAACTTTTTAAATGCTGTCTCAAATTCCAGGTCGCAATACTCTTCCCGGTTGGCATAAAAGTTCAGCATCCCGTCGAATCCGATGGATTTTTGTGAAACAACATAAGAATTCAGTGGAATGTCTTCCTGCAATCCACCTGAAGTGCCGATTCTTACAAACTGGAGCGATCTCTTTTTCTTTTTAATCTCGCGCTTTTCAAGATCAATATTTGCAAGCGCATCCAGTTCATTTAGCACAATGTCAATGTTGTCGGTGCCGATTCCGGTGGAGATGACTGAAATTTTTCTGTTTTTGTACCAGCCGGTAGCCGTTTTAAATTCACGGTTTTCGGCCTCAAAAATTATTTTGTCAAAAAATCCTGCAACAGTTTCAACCCGCGCCTGATCGCCAACCAGAATAATCTGGTCTGAAATATTTTCAGGCTTCAGATGTAGATGAAAAATGGTGCCGTCGCTGTTTAAAATCAATTCCGATTCTGTAATCATTTCGCTTCAATTAAACGGCTAAAATTATTTAAAATAAGCTTAACAGCCAAGTAGTCAGCCAAAAACATATAAACAATAACTTCTTCACTATTCAATAATAATTTTGATATGTTAACAACTTTAACATAAATCGTATCTTACAGGTCGAATTTATTCGATTTTAATGGCTTAAATTCTTACTTTTGAATGTGTAAAACCAAAAAATTAACCCATGTCATTTAAAATATTCTTTTACCAGTTGACAGGAAAAATTAAATCTGTTGAAAAAATTGAAGTTCAGCGTGAAAGTCTTTATAAAGATTATGAAGAGTTTAACCGCGTTGAAAGTTCTGATGAGCTGAAAGAGTTTTTGGAATTAAAAAAAACCGTTCAGTCAATGGAATTTGAGAATCGTAAAAAAGAGATTAAGCAATTGAGGTTTAAAGGAAGCCGTGAGGAAGCATTGCTGAATGAATTTAAACGGCTGAAAAGTTCGGCTGCTCTCAAGAAATATTTTAAACTAAAAGATTCGCAGCAATTAAAACGGTTTAATGCTTTAAAAGATTCGGAAAAACTGAAAGAATACCGGCAGCTAAAAGAGTTTGTGGAGAATGGCACTTTTAGTAGAGAGAAGGAAGAGATGCACCGTTTGGTTTATAGAGGCTCTGAGGAACAATTTAAAGAGAGGGAGTTCAGAAAATTGAAAAAGCATCCCGGTATTAAAATCTATTACGAGCTTTATCATTCGGAAACTCTGAAACGCCACGAAGAAATTTCCCATTCAGAAAAGCTGAAAAAATATTTGGAACTGAAAAATCTACCGGCAAAGGACAAGGAAAAAAAACATGAATTCAAAGCGCTTCGCAAGGACTATGAGCTCAAAAATTATATGAAGTTTGAACATTCGAAAAAATTGAAACTGTACCGTGAAACAGCTGGAAGTTATAATCTGAAAAAATTCGAGGAACTCAAGAATGAGATAGAAAATGAGCCGTTCAGAAAAAGGGTGGGATTTTTAAAGGACAAAAAGAAGTTTGAAAAAACAGAAGCTTTTAGAGCCTGGCAAAAATTCAAACAATTGAGTGCTGACGATGATGTGAAATTTTTTCTGAAGTTTCAAAAATCCCCGCTTTTGCAAAACTACTACAAGGTTTCAGAATCGGCTGAATTAGAGCGATATAATGAGCTGAATGCTTTGACATCTTCCGAAGAATTTTTAAACCGGAAAGCTTATCTTGAGGATTCTAAGCGATGGGAAAAATCGGAAGAGTATGCTCGCGAGCAGAAATATCTGGAGATGAAAAAACGTCCGCATTTATTAAAATACTTTACATATAAAGGAACAGATGCTTTTCGTTTTTTTACCGATTGGGAACTGAGTTTTGAGGATAATTTTCAAACAGAAAAGCTCAACAAAGAGAAGTGGTCGGCAGTGTTGCCGCAGGCAGAAAAAACGCTTGGACGAAATTATGCTATGCCCGGCGATTTGCACCTTTTTACAAACGGGGAGAATATAAAATGCAGCTCAAAACTGGTTATTGAAACACGCAAGGAAAGAGGGGAGGGGATAGTGTGGAAAATGCCAGCCGGATTCGTTCCCGCTGAGTTTGAATACACCTCTGGTATCGTTTCAACAGCGAAAAGTTTTACACAGGAGGATGGAATCTTTGAAGCCAAAATTAAATTCAACCCGGTAAAAGAAATAGTCAGTTCCTTTGTTTTGCAAGGGCAAAACAGTTTTCCCGGAATTTATCTGCTTGAAATGGGTGCCAAAAACCGAATTGGTGTTTCCTCAATCAGCGAAAAGGGAAAGTTATCGATAAACGGACTGGATATTTCAAACCTGAAAAAGGGGAAGTGGTATATTTTTACCCTTGAGAAAACGGGAGGAGCATTGGTCTGGAAAATTAACGACACCGAAGTTCTTAAGCTTGAAAACCGACATCTTGATTTTCCGTTGCACCTTAGCCTGTTCACGCTGGTGATCAGCCCGATTTCCGGAAATAAGCTGCCGGTGCAGTATCAGACCGAATGGGTTAAGTGCTACCGCAAGAGATAAATTTCATTTTTTTACTTATTTCCACAACACTTTTTATATTTCTTTCCACTACCACATGGGCATGGTTCATTTCTTCCAATTTTCTTTTGTTGTCATAATTAATTTTTTTCCAATGTAAGAAATATCTAAAAAAAAAATCATTTTTCAGTTGTTCTTTTTAAAATCATTCGTATTTTTGCGAACAGCGAACAATTAATTTTTTTATTAATGGACATAAAAGTTTTAGGAACAGGCTGCCCCAAATGCAAGGCATTGGAGAAAGCAGTCAACGATGCAGTTACCGCTGCCGGCGTAAATGCTACCGTTTCGAAAGTTGAAGATATATTTCAGATTATGCAGTTTGGTGTAATGACTACACCTGCGCTGGTGGTTGACGGGAAAGTTCTGGTAAAAGGGCGTGTGCCCAGTGTAGATGAAATCAAAAATTTAATAACCGGATAAAAACAAAAAATCATGAAACGAGCAATCTCAATTTTAAGTTTTGTATTTGGAATTTTCTCTGCAAATGCACAGTGTTGCGATAAAACGGCTCAATTAGGCAAATCAGCAGAAACTTTGGCGTTAGCCGAAGAGGGAGATGAGTCAGCGGTTAAAGCCTATTATTTTCATACTTCAAGACGTTGTGTTACCTGTAAAACAGTTGAAAAAGTTGCGGCCGAAGCGCTGCAGGAACTTTATGGCAATAAAATTCCGTTACAACCGGTAAACCTCGAAAATAAAAAAAATGAACAACTGGCAAAAAGTCTTGAAGTGGGCGGCCAGTCGCTTTTGTTTGTAAACGGCGATAAAAAAGTTGATATCACCACCGATGGGTTTATGTATGCAGTGCGGAAACCTGAAAAACTCAAAATAAAAATAAAAGAAACAGTTGAGTCGCTGAAGTAAAAACTGTTATGGAGATATTGCATAACTTTTTTGAAAATTCCCAATTGCCGTTATTTTCGGCATTTATTCTTGGGCTTATGACTGCCATAAGCCCCTGTCCTTTAGCCACAAACATTACCGCTATTGGGTACATCAGCAAAGACATACAAAGTCAGAAGCGTGTTTTTTACAATGGTCTAATCTATACATTGGGACGCGGTATTTCATACACAGCCATTGGTTTAATTTTCTTTTTTGGCGCCAGCCAATTTCAGTTCTCTGGCTTTCTGCAGGTTTGGGGCGAAAAAATCATTGGTCCGCTGCTTATCGTCATCGGGCTTGTTATGTTGGGTGTTGTTAACTTTAACATTCCGGGAATAGGCTCGCTGACTGAAAAAATGGAGAATAACTCTAAAGGCGGATTTTGGGGTGTGCTTCTTCTGGGAATTGTATTTGCACTGGCATTTTGCCCATACAGCGGCGTACTCTATTTCGGAATGCTTATTCCCATGACCGTTAGCAGTGCCAGCGGACTTTACCTGCCAGTTGTTTTTGCACTTGCCACCGGAATTCCGGTGATCATTTTTGCCTGGCTCATTGCATTCAGTATGGGTAAAATCGGAAAGCTTTACAATAGTATGAAAGCCTTTGAAAAATGGTTCCGGAGGGTAATTGCTGTTCTGTTTATCGGAGTTGGTATTTACTACGTGGTTACCATATTCTTTTAAATTATTCAACCAACTATTTAACGAAAATTAATATGGACTGGAAAAAAGAATTTAAAATTTTAGGGTGGATTGTCGTTGTTTTTGTGTTTGCCTATTTTATGCCCCTTGAAAGCGCACGATTCTCTGAAGCGATAATGGCCATGTTCGATTTGGCCAAATGGTATGCACAGGAGCATGTTATTTTATGCCTGCTGCCTGCCTTTTTTATAGCCGGTGTAATTGCTGTTTTTGTGAGCCAGGGCGCGGTAATGAAATATTTTGGCGCCAAGGCAAAAAAATGGGTGGCTTATACGGTCGCCTCAGTTTCGGGAACCATTCTGGCTGTGTGCAGCTGTACTATTTTGCCCCTGTTTTCGAGCATTCACAAACGCGGTGCAGGACTCGGACCGGCTATTGCATTCTTGTATTCCGGTCCGGCTATCAATATTTTGGCCATTATACTCACAGCCCGGATTCTGGGTTTTGAAATGGGAGTTGCCCGCGTAATCGGAGCTGTTATTTTTGCCGTGGTTATTGGCTCGGCAATGGCACTCATTTACCGCAAAGAAGAGAAAGTGAAAAAGGAAGAGCAGCTCAGTTTTCCCGATATTCCTGAAAAGCGCCCCATGTGGCAAACATCTTTGCATTTTTTCACCCTGGTGCTCATTCTGGTTTTTGCCAATTGGGGAAAACCGGGCGATGGTGTAACAGATGGCGTGTGGTACTGGATTTGGGTCAATAAATGGTTCATTACTTCGGCTTTTGGACTGGTGCTTGTTTATTCATTAATAGCTATTTTGAAAATCAAATGGCAGCATGTAATCTTAGCTACCGTGGCAACCGCAGCCTCTGCATTTTTAAGCTCTTCTCCTTTAATTCCAATGGTTGTTGCCATTGCCGGACTTAGCATCATCACTTTAATCGATAAAAAAGACCAGGACAATAAAGAGTGGACCATCTCAGCATGGGATTTCACCAAACAAATTATGCCGCTTTTGGCTCTTGGAGTTTTGGCAGCCGGTTTTTTGCTCGGTTCCACCCACGACGACACCTCCATGGCTGGAATAATCCCCAACGAATGGGTCGCCAATCTGGTAGGTGGAAATTCAATTTTCTCCAATTTCTTTGCTTCCATTGTTGGCGCTTTTATGTATTTCGCCACTTTGACTGAAGTGCCTATATTGCAGGGACTTATTGCTGCCGGAATGGGAAAAGGGCCGGCACTGGCATTGTTGCTTGCCGGTCCATCGTTGTCGCTTCCCAATATGCTGGTTATCCGGGGAGTTATCGGAACTCAAAAAACTTTAGTCTATGTACTTTTGGTGGTAATTATGGCAACCATTTCGGGTATAACCTACGGAATGTTTTTTTAAAATAATAAAATTCAATTAAATTAAATGGACAGAAGAAAAGCAATGAAAGTAGCTGCCGGCGCTATTGCAGCAGGAGGCGCCGGACTGGTTACACTTACCAATGCATTCAAACCTGAAAAACAACCTTTACCGAAGACAAAAAGCCTGGAATACACCCCGGAAGAAAACGAATGGGAATATTTCCATCTGAACCCTGCTGGTACTGCTCAACTGGCATACGACAAGTACAGCGAAGGAAGCTGCATGTACGCAACCGTTATAAGTGTTGTTTCCCAGTTGGCCGATAAACTTGGGGAACCGTTTACATCATTTCCTGTACAAATGTTTAAATACGGGCATGGAGGTATCGGAGGTTTCGGGTCAGTTTGTGGCGCGCTGAACGGAGCAGCAGCGCTTATTGGCTTGTTTATTCCCGACAAAAGTGTTCAGGACAAAATGATTACCGACCTTTTTCAGTGGTATGAAAGTGAATCCCTTCCAGTGTTCAGCCCTGTTAATCCTGCAAATGAGTATGTGCCTGTAAGTAGTATTTCCAATTCTGTTTTGTGCCACGCTTCCAATACAAACTGGTGCAAAGAATCAGGATTTTATGTGAACAGCAACGAGAGAAAAGAACGGTGTCGCCGGCTAACCGGTGATGTAGCTCAAAAGGTTGCAAAATCGCTCAATGAGATTTTTACCAATACTTATCTAACAAACAGTTATAGCAACCAAGAGGTAAATTCTTGTGTAGCCTGCCATGGAGATAAGGGAAAACTAAAAAGTACATCGGTGAAAATGAGCTGTAAATCCTGCCATACAGAATCAATTGGGCACAAGGTTTTTGGGGATGTTCATTATAAATATATGAAGGAATAAAAGCACAGAATTTTATCAATTTATCAGTTTAACAATTAAGCAATTTATAGGTATGAAAATATTGATTTTATGCACCGGCAATAGTTGCCGTAGTCAGATGGCACATGGATTTTTGAAGTCGTTCGACAAACGTTTGGAAGTTAAATCGGCCGGAACGGAAGCCTCCGGAAAACTGAACCACAAAGCCGTAGAAGTGATGAAGGAAATCGGTATCGATATCAGCGGACATGCCTCTGATTCAGTTGATTTATATCTGGACAAAGAATGGGACTACGTAATAACCGTTTGCAGCGGTGCCAACGAAAACTGCCCCGCTTTTTTGGGTAAAGTGAACCACCGCCTTCACATTGGTTTCGACGACCCGTCGTATGCCACAGGCACACCGGAATTTATTCAAAGCGAATATTACCGGGTGCGCGACGAAATAAAAGCGGCGTTTTATAAATTATACATCGAAAAAATTAAACCACAATTACAATGAAGGCAGAAGATTTAAAGTTAGTTGTAAAAGAAAAGTACGGCGCTATTGCCGGTCAAAGCAGTCTGCTGGAACAACCGCAGGGATGTTGCGGACCATCGGGTTGTTGTGGCGAACTGGAATTCAGCATGATTGGCGATGAATACACCGGCGTGGCAGGCTATAACCCCGATGCCGACCTGGGTTTGGGATGTGGACTACCCACTGAATTTGCAGATTTAAAAAAGGGCAATAGTGTGCTTGATTTGGGAAGCGGCGCCGGAAACGACTGCTTTGTGGCCCGTTCACTCGTGGGTGAAACCGGAAAAGTGACCGGCCTCGATTTTACCGAAGAAATGGTTCAAAAAGCACAACAGAACTTAGCCAAAACCGGGTATGAAAATATTGAGTTCGTTCAGGGTGATATTGAAGAAATGCCCCTGCCTGATAATTCCTTCGATGTGGTGATTTCAAATTGTGTGCTCAACCTGGTCCCCGACAAGCAGAAAGCTTTTTCAGAAATTTTCCGGGTATTGAAACCGGGCAGCCATTTTTGCATCTCGGATGTGGTTACCAGCGGCAAATTGCCTGAAGGACTGAAAGAAGCTGCCGAAATGTATGCAGGATGTGTTTCCGGAGCAACTGAAAAACAGGAATACCTGAAAATTATTGAAAAACAGGGTTTTTCGCAGGTTGAAATCCGCAAAGAAAAACCAATTGTTATTCCTGAAAAAGTGCTTGCCGGATACCTGAATGATTTGGAATTGAGCCAGTTTAAAAATTCCGGAGCCGGTATTTACAGTATAACCGTAACCGCCAAAAAATAAAGGATTTAAAAGCTGAACTCAATGGATAAGATTAAGAAATTCAATAAAGTAACAATCCCCGATAAACCAAAAAAAACCATCGGGTTTTTCGAAAAATATCTGACCATCTGGGTCGCCCTCGGAATACTTGCAGGTATAAGCCTGGGTTATTTACTTGGCGATTCAATCGATGTTATCAGCAGTCTGGAGTTTGCCCGTGTAAACATTCCGGTAGCAGTTTTAATCTGGCTAATGATTTATCCGATGATGCTCCAGATTGATTTTACCAGCATTAAACAAGTGGGTAAAAAGCCCCGGGGTGTTGTGTGGACGGTAATTATTAACTGGGCCATTAAACCCTTTACCATGGCATTTTTTGCATGGATATTTTTTTCAAAAATCTATTCTGCGTGGATTGATCCGGCGCTTGCCGGCGAATACATTGCCGGCGCCATTATTTTGGGCGCCGCACCCTGCACGGCAATGGTTTTTGTGTGGAGCTACCTTACCGATGGCGACCCCAACTACACGCTGGTGCAGGTTTCGGTTAACGACCTGATTATTCTTGTGGCTTTTATTCCCATTGTTGGATTGCTGCTCGGAATTACCAACATTACTATCCCTTATGACACGCTGATCGCAAGCGTCATTATTTTCGTGGTTGTTCCGCTGGTTGCGGGAGTGATCACACAACGAATTTTGATAAAACGACGCGGAAATGAATGGTTCAAAAAAGAATTTTTACCCAAACTGAAACCGGTGAGCATCATTGCCCTTTTGGTTACACTGGTGTTGCTGTTTGCCTTTCAGGGGCAAAATATTCTGAATAATCCGCTGATTATTTTGCTGGCTGCCGTACCATTGGTTATTCAAACCTACTTTATCTTTTTTCTGGCATGGTTTGGAGGGAAAAAACTAAAACTTCCGCATCAAATCTGCGCACCGGCAGCCATGATTGGCGCCAGTAATTTTTTTGAACTGGCCGTAGCGGTCGCCATTGCGCTTTTCGGACTGCACTCGCCGGCTGCATTGGTAACAGTTGTTGGTGTACTGGTTGAAGTGCCTGTGATGTTGTCGCTGGTTGCTCTGGCAAACAGGTGGAAATATTAAATATTTTAAACTATTTTTACCGGAAAACGTTGTTGTGGTAATTGAATTATAACGGCAATTTTATAAGTAACAACTCTTTTTTAATCAATAAATTAGAAAATATGAATTATCTGAAAACTCATTTAAAATTATATATTTTTGGAATTACGGCAGTTGCTGTTTTTGCAATAACTTCCTGTAACTCCCCAAAAAACGATTCAAAACAGTCTTCACCATTGCAAAATCAGCAACAAACTATGGAGCAAAATAATCTGGTGAACACTGAATCAGAAGCCAATTTATCAGAAGATGCTGATGTAGTAGAAGCAATTGAAAATCAAGATATTGCAGCGCCCGTTTCTGAAACAACCGAACAAGCTGCCACAGTACAAAATAATGCAGAAGTGATGTTGAACCCCCGGCATGGAGAACCCTTTCACCGGTGCGATATTCCTGTTGGTGCACCGCTTGACTCTCCTCCGGCAAGCGCTGCCCGGCAAACAACAAATAATGCAGTTCAGGCTCCAACTGCCCAATCTTCAGGTTCGGCGCCCACCCTTGCGAACAACCCCACGGCTCCAACTATTGAGAATGCTATGCGGATGAATTCTACTCAGGGAAGAAACACGGCGCCTGCAAACAGTGGAACCAAGCCGCGCCTGAACCCGCCTCACGGACAACCATGGCACCGGTGCGATATTGCAGTTGGTAGTCCACTCCCTTAACGTTTGAATCATTTCTTATTGCGAAACTCACATTACTTTTGGGAAAAAAATAATTTCACCATGAAAAAATCAATCATCCTTCTAACCATTCTAAGCCTTTTCTCTTTTGTAAACTATGCACAGGAAAACCAGACTGCTGTTGCCGATTCCATTCTTTTCGAAAAGCTGGAACACGATTATGGAACCATTGAGCGGGGCAGCGACGGCAATAGTGTGTTCACTTTTACCAACCAGGGAGAAAAACCATTGGTGCTGAGCAATGTACGTGCTTCCTGCGGTTGCACTGTGCCCCAATGGCCACGCACACCAATTGCACCGGGAGAACATGGGGAAATAAAGGTTAAATACAATACCAACATTGTCGGAGCTTTTAACAAAACCATAACTGTAAATTCAAACGCTGCAAACAGCATGGTCAGGTTAAGGGTAAAAGGACAGGTTGTAGCGAATCAGTAGGTTATTAAATTTTAGACACACTTTTTTCTGTCAGGAAGTAGAAAAAGCAAATCCGGGAAAAGGTTGTTCTGTTTTATTTACCTTTTATGAAGGGAATAAATAAAATGTATATGCTTTTCAGGGTGTAAGATTATGCTTGAAATTATTATTATAAGTATTGCCGCCTTTTTTACAGCCATTCTTACATTTTTTTCAGGATTCGGGCTCGGCACCATTTTATTGCCTGTGTTCGCCCTGTTTTTCCCGGTGCAGATTGCCATTGCGCTCACCGGCGTGGTGCATTTTGCCAACAATATTTTCAAAATGGGACTTGTGTGGAAAATGGCAAGCAAGCCGGTGCTCATCCGATTCGGTATTCCGGCAATTCTGGCGTCTTTTGCCGGCGCATGGGTTTTGGTTAGGATTACTGACTTACCTTCGATCAATAAATATGAATTATGGGGAAACTCTTTTGAAATCACGCCGGTGAAACTTATTATTGGTATTTTGCTGTTGTTTTTCTCTTTGGTTGAAGTTCTGCCTTTTTTTAAAAAAATGGAGTTTGGTGGAAACCGGCTGATTTTTGGAGGCATTTTAAGCGGTTTTTTTGGCGGGCTGGCTGGCATTCAGGGTGCATTTCGGAGTGCATTTTTAATAAAAAGCGGACTTTCAAAAGAGGCGTTTATTGCTACTGGTGTCATTATCGCCTCGCTGGTCGATGTTACGCGGTTGTCCGTTTATGCATCGCGTTTCGCATCTTCAGGTTTGTCTGAGAATGTTGTTTTGCTCTTGTCGGCGACCCTGGCTGCCATCACCGGTGCTGTTGCCGGTAAAATGCTCCTTAAAAAAGTAACTTTCCGATTTGTGCAATTATTAGTGGCAGTAATGCTCAGTTTAGTTTCAATTGGTTTAGTAACTGGAATCATTTAAATCTAAAATGGTATGTATATGAAAAATCAATTTTTCAAAAAGCTTGTTAACACAGTAAATGACAATCGTTCCCTGATTCCGCGAATTATTGTCGGACTGGTATTTCTCTCCGAAGGCATTCAGAAATTTCTCTATCCTGAAATTGTGGGGGTAGGGCGTTTTGAAAAGATAGGGTTTGAAAACCCCGAATTCTGGGCTTACCTTGTGGCAGGATTTGAAGTCGTTGGCGGATTGTTGATTTTAGTCGGCTTACTTACACGGCTGGCTGCCATTCCTTTGCTCACCATTATGGCAACTGCATTAATCAGCACAAAAATTCCCATCTTGCTGAACGAGGGTTTCTGGTTTATGGCTCATGCTGCCCGAACCGATTTTGCCATGACAATGCTGCTTGTATTTCTGTTGATTTACGGGGCAGGTAAGTGGTCGGTGGATCATTACTTAAATTTTCGGGCTGAAAGATAGTAATTTTTTAAAATTTTTGAATTTAACAAAATCAGATTTTTAAGCTGCGTAGTCGCTCCACATACACTTCAAAATCTTCTTCGCCAAAAAGTACAAAACGGATGTGGCGGACAAATTTTAAATCGGGTATCACTTCAAGTACGGTTTGTAGGGAAATATCGCTTGCGGCTTCGAACGGGTAGCCGAAAATGCCGGTTGAAATAGCAGGGAATGCCACCGAGTCTATTTGTTTTTCATCTGCAAGTCGCAATGCATTCCGGTAGCAGTCGGCAAGCAAAATATTTTCGGGTTTATCTTTCCCGTAAACCGGGCCCAGACAATGAATAACATATTTATTTGGAAGATTGTGCCCCTTTGAAATAACTGCTTTTCCGGGTTCGATAGGTGCAAGAGGGCGGCACTCCTCAGCCAGACCGGGGCCCGCTGCCCGGTGGATGGCGCCGGCAACGCCGCCACCTGGCATCAGTTCCGCGTTGGCTGCATTTACAATGGCCGTCATGTCGGGTAAATTGGCAATATCACCACGAACGGCCTCCAGTATAACTTGTCCTACCTGTTTCTTCATGGTGTTCTTTTTAAAATTCTATATTTCTTTCAAAGATAAAAAACTAAGCGGTGATGTTCAAGTTTTATAAAGCTGATTATTTCTAATTGATATTTATTCAATAAACATCTTGAATAATTGAATTAAAAAATTATTTTTGCCTCTATGTCGAAAATGGGATAAAAGACGCACACTTTTAATAGTTGGCAAAGACAATTGGCAGTTTGCAAGGTGCTTTTGGCAACTGTATTTTGGCAACTGCCAATTCGATACAGGTTGGTATAATTTATCCCGTACGAAGTATAATAATAAAAGGAAAATTTAAGGTCGAGAATTTAAAGATGCTATATACGATGAAAAGATATCTGACCGTATTTGTTTTACTTGTGATTTTTATGACCAGTAAAAGCGAAGCTCAGAGTAAAATAGACATCGGTTTTTGGACACAAGCCTGGTACCAACATGTTGAAAATGGCAAGGGAGACAACAACCTGAACGATTTTATGCTTCGCAGGGCTTATCTTTCAGTAAAAGGGCAGCCCACAGACTACCTTAGTTTTTTCACACACATCGCTGTTGACCGGTTTGGGCAGGATGGCCTGGACAATCCGTCGATGGGGCTCGGTAGTGGTTTGACTTTTCGTGATTTATGGATAACACTTGACCTGGATGAAAGTTTCAAAGTTCAGGCGGGCAGGATGTACGTTCCACTTACCCGAAACTACGGCACGACCTCCACCAAATCGCTTTTAACCACCGACCTTTCGTTTATGCAGGGTGGAATTCGCGGAGGTATTTTTTACACCGGCAAGGTAGGGAGAGACGATGGCGTAACGCTTTGGGGCAATCCTTTCGATGGCCTGTTTCAATATCGGTTGATGATTTCAGAAGGAGTAGAAAGCAGCTTCAACCCGGAAGATAATTTGCGTGTGGTTGCCCGTGGGGTTTTAAATTTGCTGGAGCCCGAAACAGGCTGGTTTAACCAGGGCACTTACCTGGGAAAGAAAAAAGTACTGAGTTTTGGCGCTGCCTTCGATTCGCAAAACAACCTGACCTTGAATAACGAGCCAGGGCAAGATAATTTTATATGGACCGTGGATGCGTTTTTCGACCAGCCCGTTGCCAATGGCGCTGTGACAGCTGAAAGCGCTTACATCAACATTAAAAACAGTACCCAGGCGAACAGTTTTTCACAGCTTACTCCTTCCGGTAATGCCGATTTTTTTTACATCCAGGCCGGCTATTATTTTAATGCCCCGGTTGCTGTGGGAAATATCCAACCCTATTTCCGGTATGAAACAGTTTCAATAGAACAAAAGGATAATACCGGCATTTTCAGCGGTGGGTTTAATTACTATCTCAACGGCCACAACGCAAAGGCAAGTTTCGATTACACGGTGGTTAGCCTTTCGGAAACAGCGGCCCAAAGTATTTTTACCCTGCAACTGGCGGTCGGTATTTAATTTCAGAAACGTATGGAAAAACAAATTTATCTCGATTATAATGCAACAACCCCCATCGCCCCGGAAGTAGCGGAAGAAATGTTGCCTTATATTCAGGCGCATTTCGGAAACCCTTCCAGCAGCTACGCCATTGGCCGGTTTAACAAGGAAGCCATTGAAAAGGCGCGGATGCGGGTGGCAAACCTCATTGCCGCCTCGCCCGAAGAGATTATTTTTACCAGCGGTGGCACCGAATCGAACAATCACGCTATCCGGGGAGCAGTTTTTGCCAATCAGCATAAGGGAAAACATGTTATCACCTCGCAGGTGGAACACCCGGCAGTTACTGAGGTGTGTAATTTCCTTGAAAAGCAGGGTTACGAAATTACCCTGCTTCCTGTGGATTCTTTTGGAAAAGTAAATCCCGAAGATGTTGAGAAATCAATCAGACCTGACACTGTTCTGATCTCTATTATGCACGCCAATAATGAAGTGGGCACGATTCAATCAATTGCAGAAATTGGGGCTATTGCCAAAGAAAATAATACTGTTTTTCATACAGATGCCGCCCAATCGGTTGGCAAAATTGAAACCGATGTAAATGAAACCGGGGTAGATTTGCTTTCTATTGCGGGACATAAACTGTATGCACCCAAAGGCATCGGCGTTCTGTATATCAGGAATGGAGTGAAGCTGGAAAACCTGATTTTTGGAGCGGGACAGGAACGGGGACTGCGTCCGGGCACTGAAAACATACCCTACATTGTTGCACTTGGGAAAGCCTGTGAACTGGCCAATGAAAATCTGGAACCCAATAGTCAGCACATGTTTCAAATGCGGCAACGGTTGCTGAACGGCTTGAAAGAGAAATGCCGGGCAGCCATTAAACTGAACGCCGACCTTGAAAACTGCCTGCCCAACACCCTGAGCATCGCCTTTGAAAATGTGGATGCGCACACCCTTGCTTCACTGGCCGGTAAAAAAGTCCTGTTTTCAACAGGCTCGGCCTGCCATGCCGATTCGGTCGAAATTTCGCCTGTGCTGAAGGCGATGCAGGTTAACCCTCGGATGGCAGCCGGTACGGTACGGTTATCAACCGGGAAATATACCACCAAAGAAGAGGTTGACTATGCGGTGGAGGCCATTTCAGATATTGTAAATAAATTAGTGTAAATCATTTTAATAACTCAAATTTTATGAAAAAAGCAATCTTTTTCCTAACCGTTATTTTACTGTTTCTGTCAAACAGCATTTCGGCACAGGAACAGTTTAATCCGCAACCACAGAAGCAGAAGCATTCACCCACATCTATCAGTATGGTAATTTACTCCAATGATGTGGAAACCACCTGGAACGCTTTCAGGCTGGCTAACCATTCTGTAAATCAGGGTGATACAGTTCGGATTTTCCTCTTTGGAAAAGGGGTGGAAGTAGATAACCTGGTGAAAGAAAACGAAGATTTGGAAGAACAGGTCAATGCCTTTTTGGAAAAGGGCGGAACTATACTTGGTTGTGGTACTTGTTTGCAGAGCCGGAAAAACGATGAACCTCAGATTTGTACCTTCTCATCTTTGGCAGATTTATATGATATAGTCAGGAAAAATAAAATTGTATTAACCTTTTAATTTAAAAGCTATTTATGAAAATGATGGCAAAGCAGTTATTTCAACCATGAATATGGAAATTATGCTGAAAGCGGTGAGTTCCAATCCTGAACTTTTCAAAGAAACAACCGCCCTTTATGACACCTTAAAATCTTTAATGGATTCAATTTCATAAAAAATATTCTATAAAATTTAAAAAAGAACAAAATGCAAAAAATACTGATTATTATTAACGATGCGCCTTACGGAACAGAAAAGGCGTACAATGGCTTACGCTTAGCCAATCAATTGAACAAAGCCCACGATGATGTGGAAGTTCGGATTTTTCTGATGGCCGATGCCGCAGCGTGCGCCGTGGCCGGGCAAACCACGCCCAACGGGTATTACAACATCGAAAGGATGATGAAGTACTCCATTAATAAAGGCGCCAAAGTTAAAATCTGCGGCTCGTGTGCTGATGCCCGTGGATTGAAAGATGTTCAGCTTATTGCAGGTTCCGAAATAAGCACCATGGCTGAACTTACGCAGTGGGTGGTTGACAGCGACAAAATTATTACATTTTAATGCGCCATGAAACAAAATCTGTTTTATACACAGGTTTCAGGATATGAAGCATGGTTTATTGAAAATAAAGTCCTTATTAAATATAATGAAAATGAAAAAACAGTTTGCAGGCTTTCAGACCAGATGTGTCCATTCTGGTGAACAATTAGACAAGGAGGGCGGAATACACATTCCGTTGTACAATCACTCCACCTTCGGATTCTCCACAACAAGCGAGTTGCTTGATGTCGTGGAAGGACGTAAGCAAGGAAACCTGTACACAAGGTATGGACTGAACCCGACCATAAGAGCCGTTGAAAACAAGCTCGCTTCCTTGGAAGATGCTGAAAGCGCTTATGTTTTCAGTTCGGGAATGGCGGCTGAAACCGCTGTTTTTATGACCTACTGTGCACCCGGAGATAAAATTATATGCATCGGCGATGTTTACGGTGGTACCTACGAGCTTTTGAGTGTGAACCTAAAAAAGTTTCATATTGAAACAACATTTTTGCTGGGTGATGAACTGCACATGTTAGACCAGGTTTCAGATGATAAAACCCGGATTGTTTTTCTGGAAACCCCATCGAATCCGAATATTGAGATATTTGATATTGAAGAGATTGCAGTTTTTTGTAAAAAGCGCGACATTTTGTTTGTGGTTGACAATACCTTTGCTTCACCGGTTAACCAGCAGCCATTGCAGCTTGGCGCCGATTTGGTTGTTCACAGCACAACAAAATACCTGGGCGGACATAGCGACCTCACCGGCGGGGCAGTTATTGGTCAAAGTTCTATGATTGAGCCGCTGGGGATCTGGCGTAAAAATCTGGGGCAAATAATGGCTCCCGAAGTTGCATTTCTGCTGGCTCGAAGCCTTCGCACGCTGGCAGTAAGGGTTAAAAGCCAAAACCAGAGTGCAATGAAAATTGCCGAATTTCTGCAAAAACATAAAAAAATAGAAAAAGTCAACTACCCGGGGTTGTCAGATTTTAAAGGTTATAATACAGCAAAAAAACAGATGACCGGTTTCGGGGGCATGTTAAGTTTCGAATATAAAGGCACAGCAAAAGCAACATCGGATATGGTTGACAGGCTGCGGCTTTTTTCTATTGCCGCCAGCCTGGGCGGTGTTGAAAGCCTGGTTACCCAACCCATTACAACAACACACCACGGCATGTTGCCCGAAGAGAGAAAAAGGCGTGGCATTGTGGATAATTTGGTACGCCTTTCAATCGGCCTGGAAGATGCAGAAGATTTAATTTCCGACCTGGATAATGCATCTAATATCCCCTCTTATTAAATATGATGTATCCGAAATTGAGTGTAAGATAAAATCTGGTGTTTGGCTTTTCGTAGTAGTTAACCATAATGCTTGCCGGACCTGCACCCGTGTTATAAACCAATGCAGCGAGCCCCTGAAGGTAATAGCTGGTGAAAAAGTCTTCACTTTTGAAAGCGGTAAAATCCTCATTGGGCAGTTCTTCTTTTATCGGGACAAAACCGTGTGTTTCCAGCCTGAAGTGCAGCGACTGATTGAAATTAACAATTGCTTTTATTCCGGCGGCTAAGAAGTTGTTTGAACGAAAATTTTCAATGAATAATGACTGGCTGTGGGGAGTGGGGTTGTAGCTCGGTGCTGTCAGTTTTGTCGAGCGGTAGTTTTTGAACAATCCTTTATTGCTGAAAACTACCTCTGCCTGAGTGCCTAATGTGAAAGTTCTGGAAATTCTATTATGTCTTACTGCATTTCCACGAATTAAAAAATAGTTGTGATTCTGAACTGACTTGTACCTTGATGAAGATGTAGTTCCCGGTTTATTAGTTTCCTTTCCTGAGATATATTTTATGTTCAGCGAATAGCTTGCCCCTTCAGTGGAAAATTGCTTGTAGTTGAGTGAGTTGTTATCAATTCCCACCTGACTGACAAACGCGCTAAAAGATGTTTTATCGGGTAGGTCTTCTTTATTAAATATATCGGTTTGATAATATTGATCGTTTGAATTGGCAAAGGTAACCCCTGTAAAAAGTTTGGAGTGAAGTCCGAGTGGAATTCCTGCT
The DNA here is from genome assembly GCA_040772505.1 of Mariniphaga sp. GTDB lineage: Bacteria > Bacteroidota > Bacteroidia > Bacteroidales > Prolixibacteraceae > Mariniphaga. Next base: position 29,569 of record JAXGYA010000008.1, read on the forward strand.
TCTAAACGCAGATTGTACTCATTTTGAATAATATATGGCGGGCGGACATCTTCAAAAAAGAGTTCTGTGCTGGAAGAGAAAAAGTCCCAGCGGTTAAATGTGGAATAGCCAGAGACATAATAAGGGAGTGAACTGGGAAAATCAACTCTGCCACCGGCTAAAAAGGAGCTGTAGAACCTGCCGAAATAGATGTTAGAGTTCAATGTATATGCACGCCCCTTGTAACTTCGGTAGTGAAGACTTCCAAACCCCTGATTGATAGGCTTAGTGGAAATATTACCACCGATATTTACACGCAGCTTTTTTTCAGGTGTTACCTTTAAGTGCAGGTCATAATATCCCGATTCCGGATTATAATATGCCACCGGGCGAATGGATTTCAGATGTTGGTCGGCAATGAGCTTAAAATAATCTGTTTTCAGGGAGTTTAAGGATATAATATTGAATTTATGCTTGATTGACTGAATGATAAGTTTTCGTTGAAGCGGATCGGGAATTCCTTCAACCTGTATGTTTTGAAAATAAAGCTCCGGTTTCTTTGTTTTAAATTCATTCCTTTTCTTTGTTACTTTTTCCGGATCAATCCTTCGGGTAATGCGGGTTTTAATGCTGTCAATCATTTTTTCAGCCGTTTTTTCCCCTTCTCCGGCGATGAAGTGATATTTTTGAAAATCCAATAACCCTATGGTTGATAAATCTGTTTCCAGCAAAATTCCTTTTTCAGGAGATATTTCATACGCGGTTGGCCTCATCAACATGCTGGTGATTTGTTCCACAACATTGTCCGATGAAGGTGCCTGAAGACTTCCGGCAACCTTGTGCCCAATAATGATATCCGGGTCAAATATTTTTTCCATCAGATCCTGTGGAAAATTGTTCACCATTCCACCGTCGAAAAGTAATTTGCCGTCAATTTCAATGGGCATAAAATAGAGTGGAAAAGTCATTGAAGCCCGGATTGCTGCACCCAAATCGCCTTTTTGTAAAACTACAGGCTGGTTTGAATAAACATCGGTGGCAACACAAAAAAAAGGAACCATTAAACTGTCAAACTGGTAGGAGCATGCCGCATTTGCAGGAGCAAACAGCTCCATAAATGCAAAATTCATCTGTTCCTCAGGAATTATGTTGGTTGGTGGAAGCAATGCAAGTTTGTCATGTTTTTTTTCAATGCGCAACTCTAACCATGAAGGCTCCGGCTCGGATCTCATAAAATAGTAACGATACTCTTTCTGAATGCGCCCGGTTGACCAGAAATAGAAGTCATCGGAACGGAAAAGATGCTCCATTTCATCGGGAGAATAGCCCGCCGCATAAAGCCCGCCAACGATGGCGCCTATGGATGTTCCGGCAATGTAATCAATAGGAATGCCGTTTTTTTCAAGAGCGCGGATGATTTCAATGTGTGCAATGCCTTTTGCACCACCACCGCTGAGTACAAGTCCAACCGACTGGGCGTTTGCTGCTGAAAGATATATTAAGGATAAAGTGAAGACTATCAGTCTTTTTAGCATTGCTTATAAATTGTTTTCTGAATAAAACAAATTTATAAAAAATTTAACGTAAAGTAAACTGATTTGGTTAAAAATTGGAATTTATTTACTCAAAGGAAAGAAAAGAGAATTTGAAAACTTTTATCCCGACTCTACCTTGTTGCGTAAACTTTTAAATCCTTCACCCAATATTTCATTGGCATTCATTACGGTGATAAAAGCATTCGGATCAACCGTGCTGATAAACTCCTGCAAAATTGCTACTTCGCGCCGACTAACCACAGTATATATAATCTGTTTCTCCTCTCCTGTAAACATTCCGGTTCCCTTCAGATAAGTGCCGCCACGCTCCAGGTCAATCAGGATTTTGTCTTTGATTATCTGATGCTCTTTTGAAACAATCAACAGTGCCTTGTTGTAATCTGCCCCTTCCATGATTGTATCAATAACATGTCCTGTTATGTAAATTACAACCCACGAATAGAGAGGAATATGCCAGTCTTTAAATGCTATAAGACCTAAAAGCACAATACAGGAATCCACATAAATCATCAGTTTCCCCAATTGTAGTTTGGTATATTTGGCAATAATCATGGCTATTATGTCAGATCCTCCTGAGGTTGCCCTTGATTTAAATATCAGCCCGAGTCCGGCGCCAATCAAAACTCCGGCAAAGAGGCTGGAAAGCAGAACATCGTCCACAAGAGGAACGTTTCCCTCCGCACGAAGCCACGTCATTCCATCAATAAATACCGAGCTGAGCACAAATCCCACAATAGTTTTTACCCCAAAACGGGGGCCTAAAATTTTAATTCCGGCGATGGTGAGCGGAATATTCAAAACCAGTCCAAAAAAACCGATGGGAATTCCGTTGGGCCAGAATGAAAACACGCCCTGTGTAAGGTAGTGAACCACTATGGCGATACCATATACGCCGCCGGGTACAATTTTGTGGGGCGTTACAAAATAGACAAAACCGGCTGCCAGAATAAAGGAACCTAAAAGTATAAGGGTATAATCAATATACCACTGTTTACTGAACATTTTTTGTTTTGATAGAAAAGCCATAATTTGAATTTTAGCAGGTTTTTTACAAGCAAAAATAATATAATCGGGGATATAAATTTCTGAGGGTTTTCATATCCCTGGAAAATGAAGCATGTAAATACCGACAAGTCGTATATTTCCTGAACCTTTCAGCATTTTTAGACTTGATATCGTTAACTAAACAACATTGAATTAAGATATAACGATTTTATTTGCAGTGGTATCTTAATTTCATAATTTCGTGGCTTTTGAAAAATATTTGCATGTTAAAATCTTAATATAAAAATTGTGATGAAGTTTAATATTATAGCAGTGATATTGATACTAACCACCTCAACAGCGCTTGCACAAAGGGGTTCACTAACAGGAATGATTGTGGATAAGACAACGAAGGAGAATATTCCCTTTGCCACAGTTGCCCTTATGAAGGCTGGTGAACAGGAAGTTTTTACAGGAACGGTATCGGATGAAAACGGAAAGTTTCTGATAGATAAAATTCCCTTTGGGCAATACGATATGGTGGTTTCTTTTATTGGTTACACTTCGGGTGAAATTTCAAATGTGTCGGTCACCCCCGAAAATAAGGAGACCGACCTCGGAAAGATAGAAATAGAATCTAACGTTTTTGGAATTGCAGCAGTAGAGGTTACTGCTGCAGCCCGCACCTCAGTGAACAAGATTGACCGGAGAACTTACCGGGCTTCTGACTTTGAAACTGCCCGGGGCGGAACCGCCGTCGATATTTTAAGTAAAATTCCATCCGTTTCTATTAGCAGCGAAAACGACATTTCAGTGCGGGGCTCCTCCGATTTCGTGGTGTATCTGAATGGAAAACCCTCAAACACCAGTGCATCGGTGTTGCTTAACCAAATTCCGGGCGAAAATATAGAAAACATCGACATCATAACAGTTCCCACTTCACGATACGATGCGCAGGGAAAAGGGGGCATAATTAACATTACTACCAAACGCAATACAAATACGGGCCTTACTGTTTTGGCCACCGGATTGCTGGGAGGAACTCCATGGAAAAACGGTACAGATATCTACAGCAATCAAGAATTGGACAACAACCGCGTAAACGGCGGACTGAATCTCAATTATAACATTAACGGACTGAACTTGCATGGGTCAATCAATTATGCCAACAAGAATAACAACGGAGTTTTCGACAATTATACATTCATTTTTCAGGACGAAACCCAGCTGAATTCAAACACCTTTTATATACTTGACGGGATGGGTACAAGACCCAAATGGGATGAGAATTTCTACACCAACCTTGGTGCAGATTTAACACTGAGCGACAATGCTGAGCTCTCTGCCAACTACCAATACTCAGAAAGGCACAGCGGACGTGCTGCACATTATAAATACAACACTTTTTTCTCGAACAGCACGGATGGTTTCCCCATTCCCGGAACATTATATGAACTCTACAATCCAAATGACAATCACCGGGAAGGAACTTTCCAGAATTTCAGCCTGGATTATACTTTAACAAACAATGCCAATTCAATCCTCAGAGGATCTTTTCTTTATGAAAATTCGAACCTGAAGCAAATAATAGACAATAAAGAATTTGCTTATAGTGGTGAACAGAAATATTACGATTACTTTTCGGGTGAGACGGGCAACCCGGTGTTCCACTCCTTTCAGAAAGATGAGACACCTCTCGATGCCTACCGCATATCCCTGAACTATCAAAAGGAATTTGAAAATGGAAATTACCTTGAATTGGGAGCAGTTTCGCAATTTGTTCGTTTGGAAGGTACGTATGAATACGACACGGTAAACATTCAATCCGGGAACTTTGAAGGGTACGATTATTTCAACAATGCCATCGACCTGAACCGTGATGTTTATGCTGCTTATGCAGAATATTCAGGTTCATACGAAAAACTAACATATATTCTGGGGTTACGCCTGGAATATTTGGATCAGCAAATGAGTGTAAACAGTACTGAATATTTTGAGGAAGCGTACGATGTGTTCGAGAAAATTGGCCGTGATTTCAGTGAAACGGAATTCGAGCAGAATAAATTCGATGTTTTCCCCACACTTCATCTGAGGTACCAAGCAAGTGATGTAAACACTTTTTCGCTGGCAGCCAGCCATCGCATCAACCGGCCGCCTGCCAAAAACATGGCTCCTTTTCTTTACCGGCGCCACCAGGAGGTATTTGAAATGGGCGATCCGCTTTTGGAACCTGAATACAGCTGGAATGCCGACTTGTCGTATGGTCGCTTGCTGGGGAAACACAATATGACCCTGACAGGATTTGTGCGGTCGGCTACCAATGCCGTTTACAGGGTTAACCGGCTCGATTATAATCTGGCCAACAAAGGCGGGGTATTGTTGCGTAGTTTCACCAATGCCGGAAGTCACCTTGCCCTGGGAGGCGAGCTGGGGTTTAATTTCGATATTCTCAGCAAGGTAAAACTTTTTATGGGCGGCTCGCTTTATCAGTTTTCTGTAAAATCGAATGAAACTTTGTTCGGAGACCAAAGCGAAAAAAGCAGTATTAACTGGGATACAAAAGCCAACCTGACATGGAACATTGCTAAACCACTGAAGTTTAACGTCGATTATTCCTATAAGTCGCAATCTGTAACTCCGCAGGGTGAAGACATGGAATTCCAGATGATGAACGTTGCACTCAATTATACACCTGAAAAGCTGCAGGGCTGGAATTTTTTCGCTAAAATACTTGATGTGTTTGGTACAAACCAGTCGGGAGGATTTACCGGAGCTTCTGCAAATAATATGAATATATTCAGGCGCGATTGGGCTGATGACTATGAAGGGCAAATTTTGGAAATAGGCGCTTCTTTTACCTTCAACCAACGTAAAGAAAAAACAAAACAGCAACTGATTGGGAACGAGTATTTTTAAGGTTATGAACCTTTCTTAAAGATTATTCTTTCCCGTTTCGGTTATTTTCAGCTCCGGTTAGTGAATTTTCAGCCAATCAATCTGTATTTTCGCCGAAAAGTCAGATATGGAAATAAAAGAACGGTGGAATAACTTTCCATTTCATCCCGGGAAAATCCCTTTTTTTTACGGTTGGGTTATTTTGATAGCCTCAACGGTGGGTGTTTTGGCAAGCGCTCCGGGTCAAACCATGGGCGTTTCTACGTTTACCGACTATTTGATTGAACATATTCACATCAGCCGTAACCAGATAAGCAGCGCTTACATGATTGGTACCATTGGAAGTTCATTTTTACTTACCTGGGCAGGAAAACAGTATGATAAATTTGGCGCCCGCTGGGTAACCATAGCAGCAGCACTACTGCTTGCATTTGTTTTACTGCTCTTAAGCCAGTCCGATCATTTGGTGCGTCTGTTTGTAAAAGATCGTGAATCAGGGGTTTACGCCGGTGTTGCAGTTGCAGTAATGGTTTTTCTGTTTTTTCTGCTTCGCTTTTCGGGGCAGGGTGTGTTAACCATGGTTTCGCGCAATATGCTTATGAAATGGTTTATTGCAAAGCGTGGTTTTGTAAACGGAATTGCGTCGGTGTTAATCACACTCGGTTTTTCCATTGCACCGCTTACCTTCGACTGGCTCATTCAGGGAACATCCTGGCGATATGCGTGGATTATTATGGCATTTGGCATTGGGATAGTATTTATGCTGATTGCCTTTCTGTTTTTTCGCGATAATCCGGAAGATATGGGCATGGTACCCGACGGTGAGAAACACCGGCATCGCAAACACAATGTGACCATCAAGCCATTCAAACAATATACGCTTTCCGAAGCACGGAAAACGTTTCCTTTCTGGCTCTATTCCCTGCCGCTGGCTTTTTATGCCCTGTACATCACCGGTTTTACATTTAACCTGATTTCAATATTCGACCAGGCCGGGCTGGATCGGGAGAAAGCACTGGTAATTTTTATTCCCATTTCATTTGCATCGGTTGGTATTTCTTTTTTCGGAGGCTGGATAAGCGACCGAATCAAACTGAAATATTTATTGTACATTTTTCTGACAGGAGAACTTATTGCACTTTATTCTCTGGCAAATATGAACGACGGGATTTATTATTACGGTTTTATTGTGGGACATGGCATGGCAAACGGCTTGTATAACGTACTGATGACCGTTACCTGGCCACGCTTTTACGGGCGGAAAAATCTGGGACGAATTTCTGGCTTTGTAATGTCGCTAATCGTTTTTTTCAGTGCTATAGGGCCAGTACTGTTCAGTTTTTCATTAACCCGGCTCGGAACTTACAGCTTTGCCAGTTATGGCTTGGCATTCTTTATCCTGGTGTTGCTCATTTTAAGTTACAAGGGCAATAATCCACAGGATAAATTTGAAATAGAGGAACAGGATGATTAAGATTTTTCACTTTTGTAGAATCATACGTTTTTTATCTTGCTGCCAAATATTTAAAAAACCACACAATAAATTTCCTGTTTCACCACCAGGGAAACTGTTTACACAACTACGAAAAATCACCTGTTCTGAACCTTTTGCATGCGAAATTGACAGGAAGGGGTTTGAAATGAAAAAGGGTTAAAAAATCAACTTTCCTTTTTCAATAAAAATCAATCTGTTTTCCAAGATCCCTGAAAATTCCTTTTTTTTCTGCTGCAAACTCAATCAAGTCAATGGTTTCCTCATCCTCAAAAGAAGCCCGGTTTATGCAAACATCAAATGTATCTTTATCAGGCGCATCTTTTCGCAGAGCTTTTCGAAATGTTCTTCTTTCCTTTTCCAGCTTTTCAATATACAAGATGGCATCTTCCCTGTTCAACTGATCATTTTCCATAATGGTTTTTATCCGGTATTCGTTGGGAGCAATCAGTCGCAGATGAAGCGCATGTTCAATGTCAGATGCTATGATATTTGAAGCTCGTCCCACAATAATACAGAATCCTTCTTCAGCAAACGACCGGATAACTTCATTCACCGTTTTGATTACCTTTCGCTCACTTTTGAATTTTCTGGTTCCAAAAGCATTCAGGATATCATTTAGGGTGTAGCTTTCCTGATGTCTGAAAACGCGGATTACATGTTCCGGGTGCAAATCAAGGTCTTGAGCACTTTTGTAAAAAATCTCCTTGCTTAAAACCCGCCAGTTTGGACCAAGAAACCGATGGTTGAGCCTGTCTGCAATTTTGTTTGCAAGGTTTTCTGCATTGCAGCCTACCTGACGTGAAATGGTTATAAGTGGCCCATGATGCTTTTTTTTGTCGGGAAATGGATGTTCCACGCCCATACGTTTTGTCAGATATTCCAGTAGTGCATTACTCATTATTATAGCTTTTTACGAAATTACAAGTTTTTGATGTAAATATATAACTTGTAGGAAGTAATTTAGTATGGCTGCCATAAAAATTAATTATCAGAAAGGAGCGATAAGCTGAGAAAAAAAGTTTTACTGAAATTCAACATCTTGAGTCAAATAATGTTTTTCAAATAATTAATTGTCTCTATATTCGTTTTGGCTATTAGTTAAATGACTGTATGAAGAAAATTTGTCTTAAGATTTTATTCGTTTTTATACTGTTAAATTCCGTTTTTCTGCAGGTTTCTGCCCAGCGAAGCAATGGACTTGCCGTAGAAGGTACTGTAACTGTGCAGGAAGGTGTTGTTGACGGTGCAATTATTCAAATGTACCGCGATGGCAGGCGTCTTGACAATTATGGTATTGGACTGGATGGTACCTATAAGGTTGAATTGAACTACAACCATGAGTTTGTGCTGATTTTCAGTTGTCCGGGAAATTTTCCCCAAAAAATTGTAGTGGATACTAAGGTTCCGAGGCAGGTACTTCAGGCTAATCCTGTTTTTCCACCTTTCCCGGTTAACATCAGGCTTTTCACGGAAATTCCCGGCATTGAACGTACCTTTTCGGAGAATACGGTAATGAAACTTTACTACAGTGAACGGGTGGATAATTTTATTTCTGACCTTTACTATAATGATGCTCAGATAAAACATCTGATTGATCAGGCAATACTTCAGTCACAACTGATCAGTAGGGAGGCTGATTATCTGGCAGGACTGACAAAAGCTGAGCTTGCCGAGCTCCGCAAGGAGTACGACCAGCTTATAAAAGAAGCCGAGAATGAGTATAGAAAGGAGGAGTTTCTCAAAGCGCTTGATGGTTATCAGGCTGCCAGTAAGGTCTTTCCCAAAGAGCAATACCCCAAGGATCGTATTGCTGAAATTAATGATTTGTTAGGTTTACTTATGGTTGCTGACGAAATGCAGCAAGCGCTGGCAGAAAGATTAAATGAGCTGATTAAGCAGGCTGATGAACTGTTTGTCGCAAAAAAATATCAGGAAGCACGAAATGCCTACAGCCGAGCACTTTCAGTTGATATAAATAATCTGCACGCCCGGCAGCGTCTTGATGAGATTGCTCAAATTTTGAAACAGCAGCAAAGCGAACAGGAATATGCCGGACTGATAAAAAAAGCGGATAATTCATTTAGGGAGCTGCTCTATGTTGACGCACAAAATACCTATCGCGAGGCTTTGCAATTAAAAGAAAATGAGCCCTATCCAAAGCAGAGAATTGAAGAAATTGATAAAATATTAGCCCAGCAGGCGCAAAATGCAGAAAGACTGAAAAGTTACGAGCAGGCTATTTTTCAGGCAGAAGTTAACTTTGAGAAACAGATGTATGAAAAATCAATCTCTTTTTATGAAAGTGCACTTAATCATAAACCCGGTGATGAGGTGGCAACCCGGAGGATTCAGGAAATCAGGGATTTGATGAATGATCTGGCGAACCGCTCAATGTATGATAAACTGATTAAATCAGCCGATCGTTCGTTTCAAAAGAAACAATACCCGGAAGCATTGACTGAGTATGAACAGGCTGCTGATTTGCTGCCAAAAGAGGAATATCCGCAAAATCAGATAAACCGGATAAATTCCATTATTGCTGAAGAAGCACGTTTAGCTGCCGAAGCGGAAGCTGCCGAGCAGGCGCGTCTTGCTGCTTTGCAGGCAGAAAAAGACAGCCAGTATGCCAGCGCAGTTTCCCGTGGCGATAGTCTGTTCACTCTTACCGATTATGACAACTCCCGAAGTGCCTATGAGTCGGCGTTGAAGATAAAACCCGAAGAGGCTTATCCGCAGCAGCGCATTGATGAGATTAAAAACATTTTAGCACAGCTTTTATCTGCCCGGCAAGCCTATGATGCTGCCATTGCCCGCGCCGACCGTGATTTTGGCAGGGAAGCATTTGCCGAGGCAAAATCGGGCTACACAGAAGCACAGCAGGCAAAACCCGATGAAGCCTATCCTGCAGAGCAGATTACCAAAATCGACAGCATTGTTGAAGCCCGTGCACGTTTAGCTGCCGAAGCGGAAGCTGCCGAGCAGGCACGCCTTGCTGCTTTGCAGGCAGAAAAAGACAGCCAGTATGCCAGCGCAGTTTCCCGTGGCGACAGTCTGTTCACCCTTACCGATTATGACAACTCCCGAAGTGCCTATGAGTCGGCGTTGAAGATAAAACCAGAAGAGGCATATCCGCAGCAGCGCATTGATGAGATAAATAGGATTTTAGATGAACAAGACCGCATAAATCGTGAATACCAAAATGCAATTTTACTTGCCGATCAGCAATTTAATGGTAAAGAGTATGGGAATTCCCGTATCAATTATGAAAAGGCATCCGAAATTAAACCTTCGGAAACTTATCCCAAAACTCAAATTGCTGAAATAGAGCGGTTATTGGCACTTCAAGAGTTGGATGAAAATTACCGCGAGATTATTTTGGCTGCGGATGTGTATTTTAAGGAAGAGTCCTGGGATAATGCGAAATCAGAATATGAGAAAGCTTTGGAAATCAAGCCCGAGGAAAATTATCCTAAGAGTCAGCTGGTAAAAATTGAAAATCTGATTCGTCAGCAGCAGGAACGTGTTTTAGCAGAGCAGCGTGCTGCTGAAGATATGGAAAGGAGAAGGGCTGAGATTGAAAAGCGCCAGCAGCAAATGAGCGAACGGCAGGAGATGAGCGAAGCGTCGCTCGATCAGCTTTACGCTGAATACGTTCAGTTGGCAGATGGTTTTTTTGACAATAAACGTTATAATGTGTCTCGCGCGTGGTACTATAAAGCATGGGATGTAAAACCACAGGAAACATATCCGCCACAACGAATAGATGAAATCAACAGGCTGGTCACAGGTCTGCTTCTCAATCAGCGTGATCGTGATTATCAGGGATTTGTGGACCTTGCTGACTCCACTTTCCGAAATAATCAGCTTGCGGTGGCACGCGGATGGTATAACAGAGCGCTGACAATCAAGCCAGAAGAGACTTATCCAAAAGAGCAATTGCAGACTATTTCCGCCTTGATTGAAGAGCAACTTGCTGCCCGCTCGGGTGAACAGTTTGATGCGCTTAAACAAAATGCAGCCAAAGCAATGGAAAACAAGAGCTATACTGTTGCCCGCTTCTGGTATAAAAAAGCATTGTCCCTGAGGCCAAATGACAGAGAAGTTCAGGAGGGGCTTTCAAAAATTGAGGAAGCACTGAGGTAGTTTCAGCCTAAACTTCCCATGTGAAAGCATCACGAATCACCTCCAGACTTTTGGGTACTGCTGTCATTGGATCTTCATTTCCTTCAAATTCAATGGAGATGTATCCACGGTAGTTGACTTTCCTGAAAATTTCAGCTACCCTTGGATAATCAATGTCAAGAGTGTACCATTTGCCGCCGCCATAGTAGGTCTTTGCCTGAATAAGGAATGTTTGCGGAGCCATCATTTCCAGCTGTTCATACTGGTTTTCAAGAAAATTTCCGGTATCGGAAGTGATTTGCAGCCATGGAGAATCTATGCCGTTTACAATTCTCAAAACCCCTTCGGCAGTGCGGCCTAATCCCCAATGGTTTTCAAGGGCTAAAACCACTCCGCATTTTTCAGCTGTGGGAATACACTGCTCAATGGCGTCTATCACCCATTTGAATCCTTCATCTTCGGTGTAGCCTTCCAAAACAGGCTCAATCCCTTTGTTTGCCATCAGCTCATCAAATGAGCCACTGGTGCCCCAGCGCCCGGTGTTCAGCCGCATGGTCGGAATTCCCAGTTGATAGGCAAGCTCAATCTGATGGATTGTTTTGTCCACTTCTGCCTGGCGCTTTCCGGCTTCGGGATAGACAAACCCCTGATGTGTGGAAAAACCCATGAGATCGAGCCCTGCGTGGAACGCCTGCCGCTTGAGTTTCTGCAAATAGTTATTCTCTTCCGATTGCATTTGTATCAATAGAAACTCAATGCCGTCGAAACCCATTTCGGCAGCTTTTTCGATACAATCTTCAATGGGGGCATTCTCCTTGGGTCCATTAAACTGCCAGAAAGAATAAGTGGAAACTCCGACAGGATTTCTTCTGACATTTTTCTTTTGAGGTTCTCTCTTTTCCTGTGGTGCTGCACATGAGGAGATTAGCCCTGAGCCGGCTAAAATCATCGATGTGTTGCGGATAAAATTTCTGCGATTTGTTTTTTCTGTCATTGTAATATGGTTTAAAATTTAATTTTACCAATAAAGTTAAAAATATTATCTGAGAAAAGAGAAAAAATGAGAATCCATTTTAAAGAAATTGTGGATGTTCTCTCATTTTATAGTAGAATACAATTTTTGAGAATCCGTATTGTCTGAATTGTATTTACTTGGAAAAGCGCGGGTAAGACGAGTTGACTTAAAAGGAGAATGTGTGTGAGGTTCTTGTTTTCAGCTGGCTGGTTAAAGGCAGTAACAGGCGTAGAAGTTAAGGAGTCAGGCTGTTTATCTTTTCGGAAATTTGTTCCAGTACATTTCTGTCATTGTATCCGATGCAGTGTCCGGTCATTGGAAAATACTCAATTAGTGCATCCGATTTTGGGTTTTCCATTTCCCGAAATGTTTTGTCAAGTGAACGTAGTGCCGTGTTGAGATAAAACTCGTCCATATCTCCCATCCAGATATAAATTTTTCCTTTTAGTTTTTCTCCTATTTTATCCCAGTTGGATTCAACATACTGCTTTAAGTCATATTTGCGCCAGTGTTCAGCAACTTCCCTGTCGATTTTACCGGTTTGTGGATGGAACAGTGGGCGGGGCAGCCCGTCATCTCCTTTTGGGCTGAAGAGTGCAGTAAAAGCGCCAATCTGTCCGCCTGAGGTAGTGTAGGTATTGTTCCGCCCCAAAACATTTTCAAATTGTACAAAATCTTTTTGTGAAATGACGGGCTGCCCTGAAAGTTCCCTGGTAATGGGACGGAGGTATCCGTGTTTATTAATAAATGCATTGTCGTCGTCGTAGATATTTATAAGCTGAAAATTTTCAAAGTCAACCGGGTCCGGGCTGTAAGAAAAACATCCACCAAAAAAATCGGGGTAAAACAGTTGAAGGGCGAGCGAAACCCAGCCTCCTGTGCTACAACCATCCAGAAACCGGAACTCCGGTTTTGCAATCCCACGAAAGGTTTTTTCAATATATGGAATGAGCTCTTCAATCAATGCAGTTCCATACGGACCGTTGTTTTCTGAGTCAAACTGGTAGCAATCTCCGTATGGACCCGTGCCATCCAAAAACACATTGATAATCTGTGGTGCTTCATCAGAGAGCCACCAGTTTAAAAAGGATTTGTCCCACGTTACATATCGGTTGGCGCGGGTGTAGCGCCCGCCATAACCGCCAATGTTATACCTGACCGGATATTTTTTGTCCGGATTTTGATGAAATCCGGAAGGCAGCAATACTGCCGATTTAAGGTACACATCTCTGTTCCACCATGAAGAAATCAGATTGCTTTTTATGTTCACTTCTTTCAACAGGGAGTGATCGTGTAATTTTTGGGGTTCAACAGTATGTTTAAGCGGTAATTTTAGTATTGTATCATTTTTAAAATCAATCCATGCTGAAGAGCTATATAGATTTCCAGCATTTTCAATGCCGGGCTCCGTTAAGTCTTGATCCCAAAGAACCTGCACCGTGTATTTGCCAGCTGGTATTTGGCTGAGGGTAATATCTGAGGTTTTGTTTAATTCGGAAGTTGCATCAAAGGTGAAAATTTCTTCTGAATTCCATTTTTCAATGTTCAGCGCAAAAATTGTGGTTTCTTTGTTTGGCCAGATATTTAGGCGGGGCTCGCCATACCGGGCTGAGCTGACGAAAAGAAATATTCGCCCCGAGGGATTAAATTGATCAGTAACCTCTTCACCAACCCATGTTTTCACTGTCAGAGAATTGGTCTGAGCATAGACATTCTGAAGCAAAAAAATAAGAGTAATGGCTAAATAAAAATTTCTCATTCCTTTTATATTTGAGTTTTTTTTAAAAGAATGCACAGCCAAATTAGTAAAAAATCGGCAAAGCAGGTTTTCTGAGAAAATTTTAGTGAAAGGAAATACTGTTGATATTTGTTTTTTGAAAGGATGATGCCGGATATTGAACAGAGACCTTTATAAAACAGTAATGGGAGCTAATCTTTTACGAATAACTCCCATTCACTTGGGTTAACCGAAGTCTTCCCGAGTGCCTGGCTACTGTTATTGTGGCCGGCTTTCATCTTTTAGATGAGGCCCGGTACTCTTTGACCAGACTTTCTACGGTCTAATCATTGAGCAGTCTGCTCGGCGTTCCGGTTTGCCTTCACAGACGAAGTGCCTTTCAGTACTTTCTGCATTTTCCGAAGAAATTTGCAGTTGGTAACTTGCATTTTGTGGTATGAACCACTATATGCATGTGCAGTGTGACATTTCAAAAACCGAAGTTTTCTAGTGCCTTCCTTTCGGTTGGCTGTCTCCTGCCTGAAGACTCAATCTTGAAAGAACTCTGGATTTCTTCCAGCTGATTGAATGAACCTTTGGATTCCAGATTCCCGGTTCAAACTTCGGCTCCTTTGATGTGCCTTCCCGAAGGTTGGACTGAAATGGTTCCCGATTCAACTAAGAAAGGTTCCCCGTTTCCACATTTTTAGAGCTGCCTTTTATCTCTCACCTGGTACGTACAAAGATAAGTCAAAATGCAAGTTGAATGCAAATTATTTTGATGTTTTGTATCAACTAAATATCGACAGGAGTTATTAACAATTGTTGATAAGTTCAGGTGGTGTTTTTAGACAATCAGGATAACCTTTCCTTAAAATCCCGGTAGTTAAATTTTCTGACTACTCTTAGTTTATCGTTTTCATCCCAAACAGCAATTGACGGATGGTTGACTCCGTTGAACATGGTGGTTTTCACCATTGTGTAATGAATCATATCCATAAAAACAATTTTGTCGCCCTGGTTCAGCTCTTTGCCAAAATCATATACTTCCATGAAATCACCTGCCAGGCAGCTCACCCCGCCCAGGCGGTAGAGATGCTTGCTGTCAGCCTTCGGTTCAATTGCGCCTTCAATTTTTGGGCGATAAGGCATTTCCAGCGTATCAGGCATGTGGGCAGTAAAAGAAACATCAAGAATTGCAGTTTTAATGCCTTTATGAATTACAATATCTTGTACTGTTGAAACCAGTGCGCCTGTTTCCCATGCAATGGCGCTGCCGGGTTCAAGGATTACATGCACGCCGTATCTGTTCTTGAATTTTCTGAGCAGTTGAATCAAATGCTCGTGATTGTATCCGGCACGTGTCATTAGATGGCCGCCGCCCATGTTGACCCATTTTATACGTTTAAGGTGTTTGCCGAATTTCATTTCCAGATTTTGTAAAACTTTTTCCAGACTGTAGGAGTCGGATTCGCATAAAACATGAAAGTGAATTCCTTCGATTCCATCAGGCAATTCATCGGGAAACTCATCACTGCCTACCCCAAGTCGTGAGCCCGGCATTCCCGGGTTATATAAATCAGTTTGAACATCAGAAAATTCGGGATTCACCCGGATGCCGCATGAAATTTTATAGTTTGTTTTTCTGGTTTTATCATAAAACTTATCAAATTGAGAAAATGAATTGAATACAATATGGCTTGAATACTCTAACAGTTCATCGAATTCGTTTTCAAAATAGACCGGAGAATAGACATGGGCGCGGGTTTTCATCTCTTCAAAACAGAGTCTTGCTTCGTTGAGCGAACTTGCGGCAGCTCCCTTCAAATAGTGGCGCACAAGCGGAAACACGCTCCACATGGCAAAACCTTTGAAGGCTAATATTATTTCAATACCTGCCTTTTTTTGAACCCGGTCGATGAGTTCAAGATTCTTCCGGAGTAATTTTTCCTCCAGCACAAAAGCCGGAGAAGGAATTTTTGAATAGTCCAATTTTGCAATAGATTACAATTCCAAATTAATGTTAATTGCCTCGTTCCATGGCAGTCCGTGTTCGCCAATTTTTTCCATGAACGGGTCGGGATCGAATTCTTCCACATTAAATACACCTTTGCCGTTCCATTTTCCGGTGAGTATCATCATTGCACCTAACATGGCAGGAACTCCTGTTGTGAATGAAACAGCCTGAGTGCCAGTTTCTTCATAGGCTTTTTGATGGCTGCAATTGTTCCAGATATAATAAGTCTTTTCTTTTTTGTCTTTAATTCCCCTTATCCGGCAGCCAATTGAGGTTTCACCCACATAGTTTTCTCCCAAATCACCCGGATCAGGCAAAACGTATTTCAAAAACTCTAGTGGAATTACGTCAATTCCCTTATATTTCACAGGGTCAATACGTGCCATTCCAATGTTTTGAATAACACGTAAATGTGTAAGATATTCCTGTCCGAATGTCATCCAGAACCTTGCACGTTTCAGTGTCGGGAAGTTTTTTACCAGCGATTCCAGTTCTTCATGGAAAATCAGATAAGAGTCACGTGGTCCGATATTGGGATAGTTCAGCACTTTTTTTATTTGGTGAGGTTCTGTTTCAACCCATTTTCCGTCCTCCCAGTACTTTCCTTTTTGGGTCACTTCCCTGATATTGATTTCGGGATTGAAATTGGTTGCGAAAGCTTTACCATGATCACCGGCGTTGCAGTCCACAATATCCAAATAATGCAATTCATCGAAATGATGTTTCGCTGCATAAGCGGTGTAAATACTTGTTACACCGGGATCAAATCCGCAGCCCAGCACAGCCATTATGCCTTTCTCCTTAAATCGATCGTGATATGCCCATTGCCAGCTGTACTCGAATTTTGCTTCATCCTTAGGTTCATAGTTTGCAGTGTCGAGATAGTGAACACCGGTTTCAAGGCAGGCATCCATTATGGACAGGTCCTGATAAGGCAGGGCAACGTTTATCACCAGTTCCGGTTTGAAACTACTAATCAGATCAACAACTTCATTGACATTGTCAGCATCTACTTTTGAAGTTTGGATTCGACCTTTGCCCACTTCCCGGGCAATGGTTTCACATTTAGAGAGCGTGCGACTTGCCAGCATGATTTCAGAAAACACTTCAGGATTATCAGCACATTTAGCAGCTACAACGCGACCTACGCCTCCTGCTCCGATGATTAAGACTTTACTCATTTTATTTTTTTCGTTTAAAATTATAAATTCACCTTTTTTTAAAGGAATGATGATATTTTCGCAATCAATTCCTCTGTTTTTAAAACAACACAAAATAAATAAAAATTAATGAACGACATGACGAAAATAAGGGATTTTGATCCCAGTGGGATAGGTTTACGTAATGGGAATTTTATCGGGCTTCCATTTTCTGAAGATACCGCCCGGGTTGTATTGCTGCCGGTCTCATGGGATGTAACCGTTTCATACGGTGAAGGCACCGCCATGGCTCCGTCTGCAATTCTGGAAGCTTCCCTGCAATTGGATTTGTATGATTCCGATGTGAAAGATGCGTGGAAACTGGGAATATTTATGCAATCGCCGGATCAGGAAATTCAGAGCAAAAGCAAAAACCTCCGTAAAAAATCGGCATCATATATCCGTTTTCTGGAAGAGGGAGGAGATCCTGATAAAAATCCCGAAATGCAGAAACTTCTGCATGAGGTAAACTCCGGTTCAGAATACTTGAACAAATGGCTGATGATACAGTCCGGAAAATTATTGGATGCAGGGAAGCTTGTGGGAGTTATAGGCGGCGATCATAGTGTTCCTCTTGGTTTTGTAAAAGCACTGACTGAAAAATATGAAGATTTTGGTATTTTACATTTAGATGCACACATGGATTTACGTGACAGCTATGAAGGTTTTCACTATTCTCACGCTTCCATTTTTTATAATGTTTTGAAAGCAAAACAGGTTTCAAAACTTGTGCAGGTTGGAATTCGTGATTATTGTGATGAAGAAATTGAATGCGTTGCCAACGAAGGGGAACGTATTTCGGTGTTTTTTGATTTGGAATTGAAAGAAAACCGTTATAATGGCAAAACATGGAGTGCTCAGTGTGATGAGATTGTTAAAGAGCTTCCCGAACTGGTTTATATCAGTTTTGATGTGGACTGCCTTGATCCTAAACTTTGCCCCGCTACCGGAACACCTGTGCCGGGTGGACTGGAATTTCAGGAGGCACTTTTCCTTTTGAAAAAGATGGTTGAAGGAGGACGGAAAATTATTGGTTTTGATGTTTGTGAAACCGGTAACAGTGAGTGGGATGCCAATGTTGCGGCACGGCTAATCTACAGGCTTTGTAATCTTGCGGGAAGATCAAACGGATTGATATAAAATAATTGTGCTTGCAGGAAATCAACAAAATACACCGGAATTTATTGATGATTTCGGTTTTCATATCCAAAGCAATAATTGAAAACGACCACCTTAAAAAGATGGTCGTTTATTGAATCAAGCTAAATTATTACTTTCAAAATTTTTACTTGTTATCTTCTGGATGAGCTGCTTGAGGTGCTTCTTTTGGCAGATCTGCTGCCCGGAGCAGTTGCACTTTTGGTGCTGCCTGTGGTTGTTCTGCTTTGAACGGCAGAGCTTCTTTTCGTTGTAGTTCTGCTTCCGGATGTTACAGTTCCTGAGCTTTGACGCGGAGCAGCTGTCTGTGCAGATTTTGTAGCAGTTTGCCTTGGTTTTGTCGCAGAACTTTGTTGAGGTGCAGTCCTTGGCTGCGTTGTTGTACGCTGTTGAGTTGCCTGTCTTGGCTGTGTCACAGAACGTTGTCGTGTAGTTGCTCTTTGCTGTGCAGCAGGCGCTTGCGCACCTTTTGTTACAGTGTTTCTTTCCCGTGTAGTTGTGGTCTGAACAGCTCTTTTTGCAGGGGTTGCCTGTGGAGTTTCTCTCGTTCGTCCGGAAATCGTATTGTTTGAAGACCTCCTGTTTGTTGCAGAGCTGTAAGTAGCTTTGCGAGTAGCTTCAGTGTTCTGCACGGGCGGAGTTTTCATTGTTCCGGTTCGCAAAGCAGCGGATGAACGGGTTTCAGCTGCTTTTGTGGTGGCAGTTCTTTCATTTACTCCGGTTGAGGTGTTTCTCCTTCCGCTTGCACTCACCGCATTGCCTTCTCTGACCACTGTAGTCTGAGCAGGATTTCTTCTTGCATAGAGCGCTTCTCCTTCAGACTTTTGTTCAGGACGGGAGTAGGTGTAATTGTATTTTCCTTTGTTGATGCGGACTATAACCGTTGGGGAATAAACCCTAACTTTGCTGTAATAGTAGTCGTTGTAGCGTGCATACCGCGGTTTTACAGTATAGTGAAAGTGGGTATGATAAAAGGTATTCCAATGGGAGTGGTATCCGTAGTAATAGTGCCAGTAGTGTGGTCTCCATGGCTTCCAGTAAGTTGGATAATAACCCCAGTACCATGCAGAACGCCATACTACATATCGTGGTGCATAAATGAATCTAATTACCGGCCAGGCTGCAATCTGATAGGGAGTTGTTCTTACAACCGTAACATTTGTCCTGACTGTTGGCGTGCCCAAATATCCGGGATTTGGAGTTTCGGTGTAATGTTCGTCAACGATTGGTTCGACAATATAGTTTTTGCCGTATAAAGCTTCATCTCCAATCAGCTGGATATGTACTGAGCCATTATTGAACTGCTGCACTATAAAAACAGCCACATCCTGGCTTACATTTCTGTTCAGATTTGCTCTCAGAACAATATTGTGTACGTTTCCGTCAACATAATCATGCACGGAAATATAATCAATCATATTATCTCCATTAAGATCGAGATTATTTATCATGGAATTGGGGTCATTGAGGTCTCTTTCAAAACCTTCAAGTGTTTCTGATTCATGGAAGAGTTTCATTACTGCATAGAGATTTAAGTTATCACCCGGCAGTCCCAGATACTCACTCTGGTAAGCATTTGCCCCGGCTATGCTCCAGGCTGCTGTGAGCAGCACGGCGATGAATGTGTAAATTAACTTTTTCATGGCTTTTGCTTTTATTTTGAAGATTTGTTTCTTCAATAAGCATAAGGCAAAACTCATACCAGAGTTGAGGGAAAAAATAAAAATTGTGCTTTGTGCTTCACAAAGTGCAGATTAATAGTTGTTTGGTGATATTTACGGCGAGTATCTATAAAATGAAAACTATAGACTAACTCATTTCTCAATGCTGATGAAACCCATTTGAGACAAATCGTAAAACTTCAGGCAGTGATTCTCTCCAGTAGGTCCAGTTGTGTGCACCGTCGCGCACACGGTATTCGTGAGGAATATTTCGTTTTCTCAATGTGATATGCACCAGAGCATTACCTTCAAAAAGAAAATCATCATCGCCGCAATCAATATACCATCGAACGGCTTTTATGCCTTCCTCAGGCAGATTCTTAACCATTTCAGTTACGCTGTATTTTTCATACCATGCATCAATTTCCGCTTGCCCGGCATCTGTTCCGCCCATGCGTTGGATATAGTTTTTGGTATCTTCCCGGTTTAGCGGTCCTGTTGATGAGCTAAGAGGGCAGGCGGCAGAAAACAGATCGGGACGATGAAGTGCATAATAAAATGAACCGCCTCCGCCCATGGAAAGTCCGGCAACTGCCCGGTAGCGCTTTTCTGCTCTGATCCGGTATTTTCCTTCAATGAACGGAAGAAACTCTTCAAAAAAGAAGTCCTCGTATCTCCAGTTTCCTTTCACATCATTGGTGTAGCCGCGTTGGCCGGTATTTGCATCCGGCATGACTACAATCATTGCCGTTGAAGTGCCTTCCTTTATTGCTTTGTCTGCAATTTGCAGAACCTCACCAAACTGAATCCAGCCGCTTTGGTCATCACCTGCCCCGTGAAGCAGATACAGAACCGGATAACTTCTTTCAGAAGTTTCATAATCGGGCGGAAGATAAACGGCATATTTGCGCTCCATATTGAGAATTTTACTGTTCATGGAGAGGTTGTCAAAAACTTTTCCCGACTGGGAAAAAGCATTTAATGTGAAAATTGTAGCAAGTAATAGGGTAATGATATTCTTTTTCATGTTTTTCTATTTTTACTTTGATTTACTCACTTTCCCATCTTTTAGTATATATTCTTCATTGCTTTCGGGGCAGCGGGCTTTCCCTTTTTCATCGAAATTCAACTTGTGTCCAAACTGGCCCATCCAGCCGGTTTGCCGTGCAGGATTTCCTGTAACAAGAGCATAGTCGGGCACGGGTTTGGTTACAACAGCACCGGCACCTATAAACGCATATTTGCCGATATTATTTCCGCATAGAATGGTAGCGTTAGCGCCAATGGTAGCGCCTTTCTTTACATGGGTTTTTGCAAATTCATTTTTTCGGCTGATTGCCGAACGCGGATTAATTACGTTGGTGAACACCGCGGAGGGCCCTAAAAAAACATCATCTTCACAGGTGACGCCGGTGTAGATGGATACATTGTTCTGCACTTTCACGTTTTTTCCGAGAATAACACCGGGAGAAACTACCACGTTCTGACCGATATTACAGTTTTCGCCAATCACGCACCCGGACATTATGTGTGAAAAGAGCCAGATTTTGGTTCCTGTCCCGATGCTGCAATCGGGTTCAATTACAGCAGTTTCGTGTGCAAAATAGTTTTTTTCTGTCATGAATGCGAATTTCGCAATTTTATTATATATGCTGAACTAATCTTTGAATTTTTTTATTGCGCTGATAATTCTGTCCTGAATTTTTTCGGTCAACTCCGTGTGCATGGGAATGGATAAGACTGAACTGCAAAGCATTTCGGTGTTTTTCAATTTAAAATCAGCCGGATTATATTTTTGAAGGGCAGGTTGCTGATAGAGTGGCATCGGGTAATAGATGTTGGAAGAAATACTGCTTTGTTTCAGGTGTTCCTGCAATGCATCGCGTTTATCGTTTTTCACTGTAAGGGTAAACTGATTGAAGGAATGCTTTGCATATTCTGCCCGTTTCGGCAAATGAACCCACTCCACTTCTGCAAGGTTTCCATAATAGTAATTCGCTGCTTTTTGCCTTGCGGCGAGATACTGGTCTAAGTGGTTGAGCTTCACATTCAGAATGGCAGCATGAAGGGCATCCAGCCTGGAGTTGAAGCCGACAATTTCGTGGTAATATTTCTCTCTTTGTCCGTGTGCGGAAATCATCCGGCAGCGTTCTGCCAATTGCGGGTCATTGGTGGTGAGTGCGCCACCATCACCAAAAGTGCCCAAATTTTTGGTGGGAAAAAAAGAGTTGCAGCCAATGTGCCCAATAGTTCCGGTTTTTTTTATCTGCCCGTTTGAGAAAATTGTTTCGGCTCCCAATGCCTGTGCATTGTCTTCAATGACAAGTAGTCCGTGTTTTTCAGCAAGCTGCATGATTGATTCCATGTCTGCGCTTTGCCCGTAAAGATGAGTTGGCACGATAGCCTTTGTTTTTGGAGAAATTGCCTTTTTCAGTGCATCAACATCAATATTGAAAGTGTAAGGATCAACATCAACCATAACCGGGGTGAGATTGAGCAGGGCAATTGCCTCTGCGCTTGCAATGTAGCTGAAAGCAGGGACTATGATTTCGTCACCGGGTTTCAGCTCTGCTGCCATCAGGGCAATTTGCAGGGCATCCGTACCATTTCCGCAGGAAATGACATGGTTTACACCCAGATATGAAGCCATATTTTCTTCAAACCGCTTTACCTCCGGGCCCTTAATGTATTGTGCAGATTCAGCACAACGTATCAGCGCCGCATCAATTTCCTGTTTTATTTTCAGGTACTGATTTCTGAGGTCAACCATCGGAATATTCATTCTTATTCTTTAAATTTCATTAAAATGGCCAAAAATAGGGAATAAGCCAGACGCTTAGCATAAAAGCTGCAAATTGCATTGGGGCGCCGATCCGTATAAAGTCAAGTCCGGAATATTTTCCGACTGATTTGATGACTAAGTTTGAACGATATCCCCTTGCAGTCATAAAGCTGGAAGCGCCTGCAATGGCTACGGCAACAAAAAAGGGTCGGGAGTCGGCGCCAAGCAGTTGCGCTGCCATGGCTGCAATGGGAAAAACAAGGGCAACTGCCGCATTGTTAGTAATAATTTCTGAAAGAACTGATGTGAGCAGCCACATAATGGCGAGTACACCCACAGGCCCAATATTGCGAACTGTGTTGATGGCTTCGGCTGCAAGGAGATTGGCTACTCCGGAATTTTGCATTGCCTTGCCAATGGCAAATGCCGAAGCAATGGAGATAATCATATCCCAGCTCACAGCTTTTGTGTAGTTTCTTTGCGGAACGATTCTTAACCAGACCATTAGTATTGCTGCATAGGCAACATAGACAAAAATGTTGAGGCGCATGCCAAACCCCCATGAAACCAGCTCGTTAATCACAACAGCGGCAACCATGCCCAAAAGAATAATCCCGGCAACCCATTTTACTCTTTTGCCTTTGTCATGGTGGAGGTCGCCCATATAGTTCACTAAATAGAACATTTGGGAAGCACCCCACGTTTCGTAAAATCTTTCTGTAGCCAGAAGAACCACATTGTCGCCTTCCTGTAATTGCAGGTTGTTGAGATTTTCTGTGATGCGCTCGCCGTGGCGGTGGATAGCCAAAACCACTGCATTCAGCTGTTCAAAAAAATGACATTCGGTTACCGTCTGCCCCAACCAGGGGAAACGGGGAGACAACACAGCCTCATATTGCTTCAGATTCTCTCTTTTTTCATGGCTCAGGAATTCTATTCCCTTAAGTTTCACTTCCTTGTGGTTAAGTATATAGCTTAGTCTTTCGGAGTTTCCGGTTACAAGAAGTTCATCACCGGGTTGAATGGAGAGGTGTTTCTCGTGCGGATATAAAATTTTATCATTTCGTGTCAGGGAATAGACTTCAAATCCGGGCAATCCCTCAATTCTCCGGTTAATAATCTTTTTGCCGTTAAGCTGACTTTGCTGCGTCAATTGAAGATTGTAGTAGTAGTCTTTGCTTTCTGTTTCAGGTTTTTGAGTAAATTTGATTTTTTCACCGGGCAGAAGCCAGTTCCCAAAAACCGACATATAAATCAATCCAAAAATGGAAATAAAAAGGCCGATTTTTCCTAACTCAAACAGATGAAACCCCTTTCCTCCACTTTCCAGCATGAGCCCATGCACAACTAAATTGGACGATGTGCCTATGAGTGTGCACATTCCGCCAAGAATTGCAGCATAGGAGAGAGGAATAAGAAATTTCTTTCTTGAGAATTTCATTATTTCTGCCCAGCGGATGAGGATTGGAGCAAAATTGACTACAATGGGCAGATTATTTAAAAAAGCAGAAAAAGCTGCCACAGGCAGCATAATCCGGGGAAGCATAAATGTCATTGGGTTGCGTTTCCGGGGAAGATATACTGTGGCAAGCCTGCCTAACAGTCCCGACTGTTTGATGCCTTCATTAACAAGAAAAAGTACGGCTATTGTTATTAACCCATCATTGGAAAAACCGGTTAAAAGTTCGCGGTCAGTTATGATTCCGGTAACCATGAAAATTACGGCAGCACTAAGTAAAATCAGTCCCGGGCGCATGGCTTCCATCAGGAAAGCCACAATCAGGAAAAGCAAAACTATAAGTACAATCCAGACTTCAAATGACATACAGCATTTATAATATTTAAGAGACAAATTGCAAACTGCAAAAATTGTAAAGAGCGATGGCATTCCAAAGCGCTCACAATCAGTTTTTTATTGTATTCTTCATGCTCTGTAAATTCTGTTTCTAAAATAACCACCCGAACAGAAATAACATATAATTATCAGACATCAAAATTAGAAATGAATTTTAAAAACTGAAGGGAAAGCGTAAAATTCATTTTGCGATAATTAGTCAATATCCTCTTCAATCCATCCTGCACGGTTTTGGGGCTGTGGTTTTTTAACCTTTTTCACCGGATTTTCTTTCAGTTGCCTGAGCAATACTTCTACTGCCTTTTCAATGGAAGGGTCTTCGCCTTTTGCTAACTGTTCGGGACGGTCAACCACTTCAATGTCAGGATAAACTCCGATTCCTTCGATTATCCAGTTTTCATTTTCATCATAAATACCGAATCTTGGGACAGATATATTTGCTCCGTCCACCAGCTGTGCATTTCCTGAGATTCCTACTAATCCGCCCCATGTGCGCGTTCCGATGAGCGTTCCAAGCCCTTTTTTCTTAAAAAAGTAGGGGAAGGCATCGCCGCCGGATGAGGAATATCCGTTTATTAGCATCACTTTGGGTCCGTCATGTGCCACTCCTGGTGTCCTCATAGGCTCAAGTCCACTGCGCTGCCAGTAGCTGAGGGTTTTTCGGTCTAAGAGGCTGGTCATCACATCGGGAATGAATCCTCCGCCGTTGTAGCGGTCGTCAATAATCAGCGCTTCTTTGTCGTGGTAAGCATACATTCCCCGGAAAAGTTCGCGGTTGCCCTCATAGGAGGTGTTGGGCACATGAATATAGCCGATTCGTCCGTTGGAAAGTTTATCCACCAGTTCACGGCGCTGGTTTACCCATGTGAGATACATCAGCTCCAATTCACTCTTAACTGGCTCTATGACTGAAGTTCTTGGGTTGCTGCCGTCAGCATTTGCCGATACAGTAATTTCTGTGCGCTTTCCTGCCGTATTTTCCAGGTAGAGGTAAGGATTTTCATCTGTTTTGATCTCTTTCCCGTTTATGGAAATGAGGTAGTCGCCTTCATTTACATCAACTCCGGGAGTAGTAAGCGGCGAACGGCGCTGACTGTTCCAGTTCTCGCTGTCGAAAATTTCTGAGATTTTGAATTTATTTGCCTTTGCATCAGGCTCCAGCTTTGCCCCTAAGAGTCCGCCTTCAATTCTTTTTACCTGCTCAAAATCGCCCCAGTTAATGTAAGCATGTCCGGCATTTAGCTCGGAGACCATTTCGCTGAGAATATGATCGAGATCGGCACGATGCCCAACATAAGGTACCCATTTGATGTAGTTTTCCTTAACTTTTTTCCAGTTTACCCCGTGCAGATTATCCACATAGAAGTAATCCCTGAAAATGCGCCATGCATCATTGAAAATCTGTATCCATTCCTTGCGAGGTTCAATCTTCATTTCAAGGTTATCAAGGTTTAGTTTGCCTTCGTCCGGTTTTATGCCGGGCTTTATTGCAGTGATACCGTAATCATTCCCTGAACGGTAAAGCATTGTTTTGTTGTCTGCCGATACCTGAACTTGCGAAACATTGCTCATTATTTCCTCGCTTTTCTCTTTTTCAATGTCATATTTCTCCAGTTTTCCGCCAACAAGATAAAGCAGACCTCCCTCAACTGGAATAAGATCACGGTAGTTGCCGGTAGCAGGAGGCAAAACAACAATCCGGTTATTTATGCCTTCCGTATCGATTCTAACTGTCAATTTATCCTCTTTTTTCCCGGAAGTTTGTTCATTTTCTTTCTTTTGATTCTCAGTTTCTCCTTCTTTCACCGGCTCAACATCGTTCTTGTCCTTAAAAAGTTTCGGGCCGTCAGCTGCAAGTATCATTGCATATATACGGGTTGCATTCTGATAAACATAGTCAAACTCGAAACTTGAAAATCCGAGATTGAAATCACGGTTGGATAAAAAGAAAATGTAATTTCCGTCTGCTGAAAAAACGGGCGCAAAGTCATTGAAAGTGTGGTCAGTAAGCTGAATGCTTTTGGTGTCTTCAATGTTATAAACCCAAATTGCCGGCTGCCCGTTTGATGTTTCTTTTGCATAAACAATCCATCGGGAATCGGGAGAAAATGCAAAGTTGCGAATTTCAGATTCAACTGCTTTATCGGCAATCGATTCTTTTTTAGTTTCTATATTAATAATTTTCAATTGTAAGCTCCTGTCGGAATAGGCTAAATATTTACTGTCGGGCGACCAGATGGCGGCGTATTTCCATGCTGAAGAGCCGGAAGTGAGTTGCATGGGTTTAGCACCTTTCTTATTCTCAAGCAGATATATTTCGTATTCGCCTGTTTTGTCGGAAGTGTATGCAATATATTTTCCGTTGGGTGACCATGCTGGATAAATCTCACGAACTCCCTGAGTTTGTGTAAGATTTTCAATGGAACCGTTTTCTGCAGGAACGGAAAAGATGTTGCCGCGGGCATCGAACAGTGCACGCTTACCGGTAGGAGAGAGCGTATAGCTATGAATATTCTCTTTTACGTTTTTAAAATAGGGGAGCAGCAGGGGATTGTCAAAATGAATATTGACGTTAATTTTTTCAGATTTTCCGGTTTCCAGATTTAGTTTATATAGGAATCCGTCATTTTCGAAAACCAATTGTCCGTTTTGTCCGGAAGGCCACAGCACATCCAGCTCTTTGAAGTGTGTAATTTGTTTGGTCTCCTTGCTTTGGGTATCATAACTGTGGATATTCAGTTTCAGGTCGCGGTCAGATGCAAAAAAGATTTTGTTGCCATACCACACCGGCCACTGGTCGGAACCGGCAAAACTGGTGATTTGTTCTGAAGTGTTATTATTCAGGTCGTAAATCCATAAGTCGGTTGCCCGCCCGCCTTTGTAGCGCTTCCATGTGCGAAATTCCCGATCAACCGGAGTGAAACATATTTTTTCTGCATCGGGCGAGAAGGTGGCTATTCCTCCGTTGACAATGGGCAGCGGCTTTTCAAATCCTCCGTCGATATTAACGGTGAAATATTTTCCGTTTCGTTCACCAAATTCGGTTCGGTTGGAACGGAAGAGTATGTTTTTGCTGTCAGGAGTCCATCCCAGTACAATATTATCAAACCCGCCGCGTGGAGGTACAACGCCAACAGAATTATACCAGGTGAGTTGCCTTGGTACACCTCCCTGGGATGGAATTACGAAAATCTGGCGGCTGCCTGAATACTCACCTGAAAAGGCAATCCATTTGCCATCGGGTGAAATTTTCGGGAACAGTTCCATTCCCTCGTGGGAGGTCAGCCTGCGGGCATCGCCCCCGTTTGAACTTACTGTCCAGATGTCTCCGGCATATACAAAGGCAACCAGATTGCCATTTATATCGGGGAAGCGCATGAGCCTTGAGTCGGAGACTGCGTTGGCAGAAAAAAATATTCCTGCAATTAAAAGCAGGGCAACAGTTGTATGGCGTATCTTTTCCATAAAAAACGTTTTTGGTTCCTTCGAAATTTTTTAAAGCGGCAATATACAAATATGCGCTGTTTTTTGAAAAGATATTTATTACTCTTTTGAAGTGCGACCTGTCTTTAAACCCGCTTTTCAGAGCAATTTTGTTGATGTTCATGCTGGTTCCTGGGTGGTAAAACCTTTCATGAAAGTTTCGGGCAACAGATTTGTAAGAAAAAGCACCCCCACCTGTGGACACCGTGAATTCTCAACACTTAAGGGACAGGCTGGCATGTGGCATAGGCATCCGGGTTGGAAAATGCCGGAATACTTTCTTCGGTGGTGAAGTCAGCACGCGGTGTAATGTCACTTTGTTGTTTTTCATTATAAATTAATTTCAATATTTAAACCCGTAGTAATCCACGTAACCCCCGGGTGGCGTAGTACGATTCGGCTCCGTTGTGGTAGGTGAAAACCTGGTTGTAGCGACGGTCGCAAAACAGGGCGCCGCCCAGTTTTCTGATTTCATCAGGGGTTTTTACCCAACTCGATGTTTTGGTGTCGAAACTCCCGAGCTGTTGCAACTCGCGGTATTGGGTTTCGGTGAGCAGCTCAATGCCCATCTCGTTGGCCATGCCCACAGCGCTGTTTTTGGGTTTGTTGGCTTTTCGCGATTCCAGCGCCTGCGGGTCGTAACAAATGCTTCGGCGGCCCTTGGGACTTTCGGCGGAACAATCTTGAAAAATGTATTCGCCGGTTTGGGGGTCCATGCCGGTAATATCCGGTTCGCCACCGGTGCGTTCCATTTCGTTAAGCGACCACATTTTTGCAGGGTTGGCTTTCAGCTTTGCCTCAACTTCAGCCCATTCAATGTCTTCATGTCGGTTTCTGTTTTTTATGAAACGGGTGTTCAATACGCTGATGAGCTCTTCACTTTGGGCTGGCGATAATCTTTTCTCTATTTTTTTCTTTGTCATAAGGTATTATTCGTTTGTTTCCAAAAAACTACAGGTTTTGGTGCAGTCGGTTAACAAAGATAAAACAAGCAACGGACAAAAAGGTATTTTATTTTACATCAAATTGTACAACCACGTCGAACCCGCTTTTGTTGATAGAATTATTCAATGCGGCAAAGGAAAAATATTTCTTTTTGTTTGATCCGCCTTCAAATAAAAAAGCGGGAGGAGCACTGTGCTCCTCCCGCTTTAATTATTCATTAAGCCTGCTGATTACACGTTATAAGTAGATGATGCGGTGTCGCCGCCGCGTCCTGTCCAGTTGGTGTGGAAGAACTCGCCGCGCGGTTTGTCTATCCTCTCGTAGGTGTGTGCTCCGAAATAGTCGCGTTGTGCCTGCAGCAGATTTGCCGGAAGCCTTTCAGTTCTGAATCCATCGAAGTAACATAATGCAGAGGTAATTGCCGGAACCGGGATACCGTTTGAGAGTGCTGTTGCGGTAACTCTGCGCCATCCTTCCTGAGTGCTTTCCACTTTCTTTTTAAAGAACTGGTCTAACAGCAGGTTGGGCAATTCAGGATTCTTATCAAATGCTTTTTTGATATCTCCCAAAAATGCAGAGCGGATGATACATCCACCACGCCACATCAGAGCAATTCCGCCATAGTTCAAATGCCAGCCATACTCTTTTGCAGCTTCCATCATCAGGTTATATCCCTGCGCATAAGAGATGATCTTTGAACCATAAAGTGCCAATTTCAAATCTTCAAGGAATTGTTCGCGGTTGCCTTCAAATTTGGGCTTCGGTCCTTTGATAGTTTTTGAAGCCTGCACTCTCAGGTCTTTCTGTGCTGAGAGGCAACGTGCAAATACTGCTTCTCCGATGAGTGTCAGCGGGATCCCCAGATCAAGGGCAGAAATTCCTGTCCATTTTCCGGTTCCTTTTTGTCCGGCAGTGTCTAAAATGAAATCGACAGTTTCTTCGCCGTTTTCATCTTTATAGCCTAAAATGTCACGGGTAATCTCGATGAGATAGCTGTCAAGCTCCTCCTCATTCCATTTTTTGAACATTTCGTGCATTTCCTGATTGGACATTCCCAGTAGGTCTTTCATGATTTGATATGCTTCAGTAATAATCTGCATATCACCATATTCAATTCCGTTGTGCACCATTTTCACATAGTGCCCGGCGCCGCCTTCACCAACCCAGTCGCAGCATGGCTCACCACTATCAACTTTGGCAGCGATTGCCTGAAAGATTTCTTTCACAAACGGCCATGCGTCCGGGGAACCTCCCGGCATCAGTGATGGGCCTGTCAGGGCGCCTTCCTCGCCTCCGGAAACACCCGTGCCAATGTAGAGCAATCCTTTGCTTTCCACATATTCGGTGCGGCGGATGGTGTCGGGAAAGTGTGAGTTGCCCCCGTCAATAATAATGTCTCCCGGCTCAAGGTGCGGAATCAGCTGTTCGATGAAATCGTCAACCGGTTTGCCTGCTTTTACCAATAACATCACCTTGCGCGGTCTCTTCAGCGATGCGACCAGCTCTTCAACAGAATGTGCCCCGATGAATTTCTTCCCGGCACCGCGTCCGTTGACAAAAATATCCACTTTTTCAACTGTCCGGTTAAACACCGCAACGGTGTAACCTTTACTCTCCATGTTCAATACCAGGTTTTCGCCCATTACAGCCAACCCGATTAATCCAATGTCTGCTAATTGCTTCATAATCATTTTTTATTTAAAATTATTTGTTTATATCTTATTGTGAACTATTGTGTCTATTGTGGTTTGTTCTTTTTTTGAACCACATCAGGCACCATAGGGCACATAGTTTTTAATTTTCCCTTTGACTTCGCTCAGGGCATCGTATTTTTCAACATTCACCATTTATTTTAAACCCCATGTTTCCAAGTTTATTCACTGTCTCTTCATTCACATTTTTAACTTTCACCGTAAAAGTTGCAAACTCACGGCGAACCGGATAATCCCCCCGGAGTTTTTCAAATAGCTGGGGATTGCTGCGCAGCGCCTCATCGTCATCTTCAATGGTGTAAGTTGAGAGTACTGCCTCAGCCAGAACCGAATATTCCCTTCGCTGATTGCCATCAATTTCAATGACCGTTTTTTCAGGAAGTTCCACATTTTCAGGTTCCCAATCATCAATGCCCAGTTTGAAAAATCTGCTGATAGCCTGCACGCTCATTCGTGTGCCATTGGCTTTGCCGTCTTTGGAATAGCCTGCAATGTGCGGTGTTCCGTAGTCAGCCAGGGCTAAGAGCTCCAGATCGATATCCGGCTCATTCTCCCAGCAATCGGCAATCAATCCCGAAATTTTTCCCGATTTCAGGCTGTTTTTCAGCGCTTCTGTTTTGAACACTTCTCCCCGGCAGGAGTTGATAAGCAACGGCTGTTTTTTAAGGTTTTGAATGAACTTTTCATCCACCAGGTGGTAGGTTGCATCCTCCCCTTTTTTGTTAAGCGGCACATGAAACGTGATGATGTCCGCTTTATTCTGAATTTCTTTCATTGAAACAAAGCTGCCTGTTCCTTCCGACCGTTCGCGTGGCGGGTCGTTCAATAGGACTTCCATGCCAATAGTTTCACAGAGTCTTGCCACTTTTGAGCCCACATGGCCAACGCCAACAACCCCGATGGACTTTCCTTGAAGCGCTGTTCGCTTTTTCAGCGACCAGGAAAACAGCGCTGAGGCAATATACTGGTTCACGCTTTCAGCATTGCAGCCCGGAGCATTTGTCCATTCAATTCCTGCCTGTTTGCAATATAGTGTGTCAATATGATCGTACCCGATGGTGGCAGTTGCAATGAATTTCACCTTTGAGCCTTCCAGCAATTCGCGGTTGCACCGGGTGCGGGTGCGGGTTACGATTGCATCAGCATCTTTTACAATCACCGGTGTTGTTTTGCTTCCCGGCAGGTAAACCACTTCGGCATAAGGCTCAAATGCCCCGCGGATGTATGGTATTTTATTGTCGATGATTATTTTCATTGAAACGAAGTGATTTTTAAAAACTGTAACGCATTAATTTGTTTTAACATGTTTCGACTTTGTTGAGATTGATTGAGATTGATTGAGATTGATTGAGATTGATTGAGATTGATTGTGATTGATTGAGATTTTTGGGGACGATTCATCGTGTTTTGGATGCTAAAGTAGCAATATAATTATTCATTTTAATTCCTAATTTATCCAGTTTTTGAATTTGTTCATCATAGAATTCATCGGAAACAATTTTTCTGTTATGAGCTTTTGTAAGCCAGGTTTTGGTCTCAGAATGTGATCCACGAGCATAAAACATAAAATTTTTACGATCTTTGAAATGATATCTACCAAAACCTTCAGAGATATTTGCGGCCATTGAATCGGCACTTTTGATAATTTGTTGCCCCATTGAATATTTTGCGAGATTTTCCCATCCAACAGCCGAAAACCAAATGTCATCGCCAATTTCCATTGACAAGCGATAAATTTCTAAATCTTCTAATTTCATAATTTGTAATTTTAAAATTATTAATTGCTTAATTTATAAAATCATAGTCAAAATTCGAAGTTGTTTCAATTAAATCACACTTAATCACTATCAATCACCACTTAATCACCATAATACCCCTTCACCATCTCATCCAGCACCCAGCTTGTTCTGGCGGCAGATTGTCCGGTGCTGACACATTTCCCGATACCCCTCAGTTCATCAACTATTTGCTTCACCAGATTTTGCGAAATATGCTCCGGATTTCTAAACTCAAGACTGCTTGTGCCTTCATTCGTTGTGAGCCGAACTGCACCGTGAGAAAAACAAGGAATTATAATTTCCCCTTTTTCCCCGGTAATAATAATTTCGTCCTTAACGGATTTTTCATCGGCAACAAAACACCAGCTTCCCGAACCGATAATGCCCGATTCATGCTTCCAGACTCCTGTTACTGTATCCTCAGCCGGATACAATCCTCCCATATTGGCTGCAATTCCTTTTGCTTGCTTAATCGGACCGAACAGGAAATCGAGGTAGTCAAATTGGTGAGAGCCCAAATCAAAAAAATAGCCTCCACCGCTGATTTCCGGGAAAACGTGCCAGCTCATTTCTTCTCTTTTTCTACCTGCTTCCCGTGCCTGCTTATGGAGCCGGATGGTAACAGTAAGCGGTTTTCCGATAACCCCTGTGTCCACCATTTCCTTTACTTTCAGGAATGCAGGAAGCGACCTTCTGTAATAGGCAACCCAAAGCGGCATCCCGGTTTCCTTGGAAACTTTTAGCATTTCCATGCATTCCACGTGATTCAGCGCCATGGGTTTTTCTACGTAAACCGGTTTGCCGGCGCGCATCACTTCTATGGCATAGCGGGCATGAGCATCGGGTGGGGTAGCAATGTAAACCGCATCCACCTCCGGATTGTTGATCAATTCAGAAGCATTGGAATACCACCTGGGAACGTTATGTCTTTTAGCATAGTCGGCAGCTTTTTTCGCATTTCGCCGCATCACTGCCACAAGGCGTGAGTGTCCGGTTTTGTAAAAAGCCGGTCCGCTTTTCATCTCTGTTACGCTTCCCACACCGATTATGCCCCAACGAATAACAGCCCTCTCTGACTCCCCCGAAGGGGAGAATTTGGGCTTTATGTCTGGGTTGA
Organism: Mariniphaga sp.; assembly: GCA_040772505.1. Classification (GTDB taxonomy): domain Bacteria; phylum Bacteroidota; class Bacteroidia; order Bacteroidales; family Prolixibacteraceae; genus Mariniphaga. Next base: position 63,039 of record JAXGYA010000008.1, read on the forward strand.
ACTCATTCATTTCAGTGTTATTTTTAATTATTCTCCGAAAAATCAGGCTTCTTTAATTCCTCACCTTTGGGGAGGTTAGGAGGGGCACTTAAAATTCAAATCGGTTTTTAAATGCCCACAATCCGATTGCCGGATTTGAAATATAGAATACTTCTTCGCCATCGGGCAGAATATTTACTCCATCCTTCAGTTTATCGGGATTGTATTTCGCAGTTACTTCATCTATGTCGGCATATTTAAAACCTACGCTTTCAATCTCCTTCTGAGTCAGATTTTCTTCGCCTTTTCCGGGACAGTAGGTGATGCTGAATCTTCCTTCTGACGAACCGTGGATGAGATGTGCCGCAGCTCCCAGGTTGGAGCGCAAATCTTCGTTCTCGGCAACCAGTTTCAGTGTGTGTGGTGTTCCGAAGTAGCCATATTTTCTGATGAGCCGGTCAATCTCCTTATCCTCGCCAAATTCAATCAGCGCCGGAGCGAGCACAATGAGTTCGCCTTCGTCTGCCAAAGCCATTCGGGTGCGATAGATACTTTTATTTCCCAACCAGGTGCTTTTAAATTCAGTGGGATCGAGCCATACAACAACTTTCTTGAGTGGTTTGTCAACCATTTCAAAATTCACCTGCAATGAGAGTTCTGCAGCTTTGTCGAAAACGCTGAAATCGTCGCCAATGAAGAGCCCGTAGGTCTGAAGTTTGCCATTTTCATTCATTCCCACAACGGTATGTATATAAATAATGGGTATATGTTTGGCGAAATGTTCCGATGCATAGTTGAAAATCTTGCGAACCGGTGTGTCTGCTCTGCCCATCATTTTTTCCATTCCGAATGCGGCACCGATGTAATGGCTTTTATTGATTCCTTCTGAACCGCCGGTACCCACGAAAACATTTTTATTGTAATTTGCCATGCCTGCCACTTCGTGCGGGACAACTTGCCCGATAGAAAGAATCAGGTCGAAACCACCCTGAATAAGCAGTTTATTCACCTGTACCGGCCAGGGATAGTCCACTGCTCCTTCGGAAACTTCTTTTACATATTCTCCCGGCACCATACCTAAAGTTACCACATCATGGCGCCAGTCGTGAACACGGAAAAGATTACGGGGTGTAGTGCCAAACATAGTGGAAATCTGGCTGTCGGTCATGGGGGTGTGCGTTCCCAGGGCAGGCAAAATGTCGGTGAGCTTGTCGCCGAAATATTGCCAGGCAAATTCGGTGAGTTCGCCTGCGCGGGAAGGAAATCTTGTGAAGTCAGGAGGAATAGCTAACACCTTTTTCTTTTTACCCAGTTTTTCAAGCGCTTCAAACAATCCGTTTTTAAGGTCATCAGCCGAAAGGCTGGTGTTTTTTGACCCTTTTTCGTAATAAATCATTGCTTTTATCTTTTTACTCTTGCATTACCTTTCCATATACTCCAAACCATCTCTTCGTCGGTGGGCTGTGCATAGTCGGTGAGGAATGTTGTAGCCATAGCTCCTGTTGCCCATGCAAACTGCGGCCATTTTTCAGGTTCCCATCCTTTCAGGATACCATATAGCAATCCACCAACAAATCCGTCTCCGCCGCCAATTCGGTCAAGCACAACAATCGGGCGTGGCTCAATAACATGCCAGTTGTTGTTTTCGAGGACAATGGCGCCCCACAAATGTTCGCCTACGCTGATAACTTCGCGCAACGTATTGGCAAAAACTGAAGCATTTGGGAAGCTTTTTCTCACGTTTTCAATCAATCCTTTAAAACCTTCAATTTTTTCTGTAATCCCTTTTCCTCCTGCCGGGGGCCCTTCAATTCCTAGGCATAACTGGAAATCCTCCTCATTCCCGATGAGAATGTCGGTTATTGAAGCAATTTCGGTAAAGTTCTCATGAAGTTCCTTCTCCCTACCTTCCCAGAAAGAGGCTCTGTGGTTCAGGTCGAAAGAGATTTTTGTTCCGTGTTTTTTTGCTGCCCGTGCGATTTCCAGGCAGAACTGGCTGGTTTCGGATGATAATGCGGCAATCAACCCGGAAATATGGACAATCTGAACTCCTTCTTCTCCAAAAATGCGCTCAAGATCAAAGTCTTTCACGTTCAGTGTGCGTCCTACTTCGCCTGCACGGTCGTTAAATACCCGCGGACCACGCAGACCGAAACCGCTGTCGGCAATGTTAATCTGGTGACGGTATCCCCACGGAGTGCCCTGTTCAACTTCGGGACCTTCATAATCCATGTTCCGGCTTTTCAGATTAGCCTTTATAAAATGTGCAATCGGACTGTCTTTAACAAAAGTAGTCAGCACTTTTACAGGCAATCCCAGATAGGATGAGATACTTGCAACATTTGTTTCTGCGCTGGTTGCATACATTGTAAACCTGTCGCTGGCATGAACCGGCTGTCCGTTGTCGGGAATAATCCGGATTCCCATGCTTGTGGGAACCAGCATAGCGTATTTGGCATTTTTTCTTAAATCTAAACTCATATTTTTTATTTTTTAAAATTAATAATTAAAGTGGTGAAGGGGATTAATATTTTTTTAAATAATCTTGTAATGAAAATCATTCTATACTCCGCCAAAAGCGCTGTATCCGCCATCAACGGGTATCACAATTCCGGTGATGAATGCCGAGATATCGGAGAGCAGGAACAGGGTTACCCCCTGCAGGTCTTCAGGTTCTCCAAACTTGCCCATTGGTGTGTTGTCCACAATTTTTTGACCGCGCGGTGAGTAGTTCCCCGTTTTTTCATCCATCACCAGAAAACGATTTTGGTTTGTAATGAAAAAGCCCGGAGCAATAGCATTAACCCGGATTCCAACCTTAGCCAGGTGCACCGAAAGCCATTCGGTGAAATTGTTAATGGATGCCTTGGCAGCAGAATAGGCAGGTATTTTTGTCAGTGGTTTGTACGAATTCATCGAAGATATGTTCAAAACCACACCTTTTTTATGTTTGAGCATATCCTGTGTGAAAACCATAGTCGGGAGCACTGTACCCTTAAAATTGAGTGCAAAAACCTTGTCGAATCCTTCCATTTGCAATCCGTAGAATGTGCTTTCCAGGTTTTCAAGATCGCTCTCCTGCATCTGTTCAACCTGGGTAGTAGCCTGCGGGCTGTTTCCTCCAGCACCGTTCACGAGGATTTCTATCTCTCCCAGTTTTTGATTGATTTCAGCTTTTGCTTTTTCTAGTGAGCTCTTATCCAACACATTGGTTTCCACGCCAATGACCTGTGAACCGCTTTCAGCTGCAATTTCTTTTGCCACTTTGTCGGCAACTTCCTTGTTGATGTCGGCAATGGCAATTTTCATTCCCACCGAAGCCATGGCTTTAACCATAGCACTGCCTAATACACCGGCTCCGCCGGTAATTACACATACTTTTCCTTTTAAATCTTCAAACGACATTGTCATCATATTCCTTTTTTAAATTCTTTATAATAATCAACATTTTCTTTAGTAATTATATCAATGGATGTATAGTTATCTGCAGGGATGTCTCTTTTTTGCACCACATGCCTGAATACCTTGTCTATTGCGCTATACCCCTGTTCTTCGGGACGCTGGCAGATTAAAAAATGTACAATTTCCTTTTTTAGATAATTTACATTCTCTTTAAGCAGGTCATGACCAATCACTTTCAGTTCGTCAAATCCATATTTTTCAATCAGACGGCCCACATTATAAACCCTGGAGTTGGTTACGAAAATTCCTTTAATGTTTTTTTCGCGGATGTTTTCAGCAATTGTTTCCATCCATGTTTCACCGGAAGCATCGGGCACTTCAACTGTAAAAAGCTGATGCTCATTTTCGTCGTTTTTAAAATACCAGTCGTAAAATCCCTTTTCCCGCTGCACCAGATGGTTCTGGTTGTCCATTTCTTTGGCAAAGTGGATGACTAAAATATTTCCGGTTGGCATAAGCATATCCAGAAGCTTACCGGAAACCAAACCGCTTTGATATGAGTTTTGCCCTATATAACCGAGGTGCCCCGCGTTTTCTATTTCTGAATCGATAAAAACAAACGGAATATTTAACTCCTTGAGCTTGCCGATAAAAGCAAGTGATTCTTTTTTGAAAAAAGGAGCAAGTACCACACCATCAGGAGTTAACTCTAAAATCATTTGTGCATTTTCTGCAAAGCTTTCTGGCTCGGTTTGGCTAAAAGTGAAGGGCTTAACCTGAATTCCATATTGACGAAGTTCAGAAACCCTTTTTTTGATTCCAACCACTGGCCGTGTCCAGTATCCTTCGGGGTAGGGCGGCTCTGGTAGAAGCGTGGCAAACAAGGCAGATTTTTTTGAAGCCAATGCGCTGGCTAAAAAGTTGGGATGATAATCCAGCTCTTTTAAAATCTTTAAAATTTTCTTTTTAGTTGATTCAGCAACTTCACCCCGGTTGTGCAGCACCCGGTCAACCGTACCTATGGACACATTTGCCTTTTCAGCAATATCCTTTATTCGTATTTGTTTTGGTGTTTCGATAATGCTTTAAAATTTAATGAATTCGTGTATTTTTAAAGTATTGAAACACAAAGATAAAAAAAATTTTTAATTTTCGTGCACGTACACGGAAAATATTTATCAACAAAAAGTTAATTGTGAAGAGGAAGATATTTATAGAATTTCCGGTTTTATGTTTAACAGTTCTGGTTGTTTGATTATTCTGCGGATATATCTGAAAAGCTTTCCACCATGATAACCATCAACAACCCGGTGATCGAGAGTTGCAGAGAGGCTTAATACTTTGCGAATTACAATTTCATCGTTTATCACTAACGGTTTCTTATAGACTTTTCCGATGATGAGAACAATGGAAACATTTGAAGAAGGCAGCAGTGCGGCATATCCGCTATCAAGACCCAAAGTGCCGATGTTGGAAATGAGAAAAGAACCAAAACTGTCGGAAGAGAGGTTCATTCCCGGTATTGAAATCCCCCAGTCTATAGTGATTTTTTTATACAGATAGAACAGCCACGAACGGAAAGGCCATGGAATGGATGACAGCATCTGTTTGGATTGCATGGTGTTGTTTTCATTTCCTGACCGTGAATCTTTTATTTTTGCTGCAATGATGTCGGTAAGTTCTGAGACGTTGAGTTGGTCGCAATTTGGAATATTCACCGACCCCATCTCTGCGCCTTTAAGAAGTACGCTTACAGTTGCGTCAATGCTTTTGCGCCTGATGATTTTTCCACGTCTGACAAAGGCATTCAATTCGGGAACCTCTTCGCGGAAAGCACGCGCCACAATGAGAGTCAGCAAATGGGTGAGCGTAGTTTTTACGCCTTCCCTTCGTTTTTTTACAATGAAATTTTCCAGCTCGGTTACATCAATATCAACCGATCCGTAAATTTTGGAATCTGTGGGCTTTTTGTATATAGAGGAAGCTACTTTTCTCCAGTTGGTATTGAGTTCTTCAGACATTAACCGGTTTTTTGATTAAATTACATTTTCTCCTTTTTGAATTCTGGGTTAAAAATAACCCATTAAATTGGAATATCCATAATTTGTAAACTTGATAAACCGGCAAAACAGTTGTTTGATAAAAAATTTTCAGACAGCAATGTGTAAAAACATTGAAAACAAATTGTCTTTCACTAAAACATAAAGTAGTTTTGGGAAGTTTCACAAATAATTATTTCAAAAATGAATCAAAACAGAAGAGAATTTTTAAAAGTTTCAGCTGTCGCAGGAGTCGGGTTAAGTATGACCGGCTCGCTTTTGTCCTGTTCATCAGTTAGTAAGCCCAAAATGAAATATGGGCTGGTAACCTATCAGTGGGGAAAGGATTGGAATCTTCCGACCCTGATTAAAAATTGCGAAATAGCAGGATTTGAAGGAATTGAGCTGCGCACCCAGCATGCCCATGGTGTTGAAACATCTTTAAGTGCAGCCGAAAGAGCAGAGGTTAAGAAAAGATTTGCCGACAGTCCGGTAATTAATGTTGGCTATGGCTCCAACTGGGAGTATCACAGTCCAGACCCGGCTGAACTCCAAAGAAACATTGAGCAGACAAAGGAATACATCAAGCTTTGTTACGATATCGGGGCAACCGGCATAAAAGTAAAGCCCAACACTCTCCCCAATGATGTACCGCGCGAAAAAACCATTGCACAAATTGCTACTTCATTGAACGCAGTCGGAAAATTTGGTGAGGATTACGGGCAGTTAATCCGGGTGGAAGTGCACGGGCGTATTACTCAGGAACTGCCGGTGATGAAAGAAATTTTTGATCAGGTAACCAATGATAACGTGAAGATTTGCTGGAATTGCAATCCCACCGATCTGAATGAACCCGGACTGGAATATAATTTCAATCTGGTGAAACAGTGGCTTGGCGACACCACGCACATTCACAACCTGGATAAAGGCGATTATCCCTATCCTGAATTTTTCAGGTTGATGAAAGCGGCAAATTATAACGGATGGATGCTTCTGGAAGATGCCGAAATTCCTTCGGATATTGTTGCAGCCATGAAGAAACAGCGGATTTTGTTTGATGAACTGATAGCAAGTCTCGATTAAAGTTTTTGTGTTATGTTGATGAAAAAATATCTGACTGTTTTACTTGTCACAATTATTCTGTCTTGTTCGTCTGAGGCTTTTTCACAAGCTCAGAACAGAAATAAAAATTCGGAAAACGGGAAAGCCGGCTGGGAAGTTTTATTTGACGGAAGCAATACCGATAAGTGGAGAGGAAAGCTGGAGTCCGGATTTCCGGCGAAAGGCTGGAAGGTTGAAAACGGCATGTTGTTTTTGGACAGCAAGGGTGGGGGAGACATTGTGACTAAAGAGAAATATGGCAACTTCGAGCTGGTTTTTCAATTTAATCTCACCGGAGAAGCAAACAGCGGCATAAAATATTTTGTGGATACCCTGGTAAACAGAACAACAGGAAAAGTTATGATAAATGGTCCTGAATATCAGATTATTGACGATTTTAACAATATCCACATTAAAGACGACCCACACGGGTTAAGCTCAACAGCATCGGCATATCTGCTTTATGCTCCGAAGAATAAAAAGCTGAATCCTCACGGGCAGTGGAACACCGGAAGGATTATTTCCAAAAACGGAAAGGTGGAGCACTGGCTGAATGGCGTGCAAGTGGTGAAATACAAACGCGGGAGCAAAGATTTTCTGAAGCGAAAAGCTGAAACCAAATTTAAGGATGACGAAAAGTACGGAGAGCTGAAAAGCGGGCACATCCTGATTACAGACCATGGAGATAAGGTGTATTTTAAAGATATAAAAATCAGGAGGCTGTAGGCATAAGCCATTAATTCTATTTATTTCATGTAACGGAGGTTTCATCTGCGCTTATCTGAGAGAACATTTTTTGCTTCTTGCGGATTTTCACTGATGTTAATCGATAAATGCCTTTGCACTTTTTGCGCGAAAACTACTGCTTGTCTGCCATTTAATCATTAAAAAATCTTCTTTTCTGAAATATTTTCATAAAGTTTGCAGTACTGTATGACAAATTGACTGTCAGGGAATTATGGTTTATTGTTTGCTTGTGAATTCCCGGATTTTAAAATTTTTGAAAATGAATTTGAATAATTTTACCATAAAGGCACAGGAAGCCATTCAGCAAGCATTTCAAATTGCACAGGGGAATAATCAGCAAAGCATAGAAACAGGCCATATTTTGAAAGGATTATCTCATTCGGCTGAAAATATCATTGATTTTCTTCTGAAAAAACTGGACGTGAATACCTCTGTTTTTCAACAGGCAACAGCTAAGATTATTGAATCATACCCGAGAGTGACCGGAGGAGAAACATATGTTTCATCCACAGCAAACCGTGTTTTGCAAAAGGCGGTTGCATTGGCTCAGGAGATGGGAGATCAGTATGTTTCAGTCGAACATATTCTTCTGGCGCTGCTGGATGCCGATGATTCGGTCAGCCGTATGATGAAAGACAGCGGAGTTAACGGAAAAGATTTGAGAAAAGCGATTGAAGAGTTGCGCAAAGGCTCCAAAGTTGATAGTCAGAGCGCAGAAGAGACATACAATTCCCTGAACCGGTTTGCCATTAACTTGAATGAAAGGGCGCGTTCGGGGAAGCTTGACCCGGTGATCGGGCGCGATGAAGAAATCCGGCGGATTTTGCAGATTCTTTCGCGCCGCACCAAAAACAATCCGATTCTGATTGGTGAACCCGGAACGGGAAAGACCGCTATTGCCGAAGGATTGGCACGTCGTATTGTACGCGGCGATGTGCCCGAAAACCTGAAAACCAAACAGGTTTTCTCTTTAGATATGGGCGCTTTGATAGCCGGTGCAAAGTATAAGGGAGAATTTGAAGAGCGGCTGAAAGCTGTGGTCAATGAAGTGGTCAACTCCAACGATCAGGTTATTTTGTTCATTGATGAGATTCACACCCTTGTGGGTGCTGGCAAAAGCGATGGCGCCATGGATGCTGCCAACATACTGAAGCCTGCCCTGGCGCGCGGCGAGCTGCGTGCCATCGGTGCCACAACATTTAATGAGTATCAGAAATATTTTGAAAAGGACAAAGCGCTTGAGCGGCGGTTTCAGATTGTGCGGGTGGATGAGCCCGATGCATTAAGCGCCATTTCCATTCTGCGCGGAATTAAGGAGCGTTATGAAAACCACCATAAAGTGCGCATAAAAGATGATGCAATTATTGCTGCAGTAGAATTGTCCCAGCGCTATATTTCCGACAGGTTTTTGCCCGACAAGGCAATAGACCTGATGGACGAAGCCGCTGCAAAGCTACGCCTCGAAATGGATTCGGTACCAGAAGAACTGGATGAAGTGGAACGCCGGATTAAGCAACTGGAAATTGAGCGCGAAGCCATTAAGCGTGAAAAAGACGACAAGAAGCTTGCTTCGTTAGGCAAGGAAATTTCTAATCTGAAAGAGGAGCAATCGCAGCTTCGTGCAAAATGGGAGAGTGAAAAGGCAGTTGTTGAATCCATTCAGAAAAGGAAAGCTGAGATTGAAGATTATCGTTTTGAAGCTGAGGAGGCTGAAAGACAGGGAAGATACGACCGCGTAGCCGAGTTGCGATACGGGAAAATTAAAGATGCAGAAAATGAAATCGAAAAATATCAGGCAGAACTTGAAAAAATGAAACAGGGCGACAGTCTTATTAAAGAGGAGGTTGACTCTGAGGATATAGCTGAAATAGTTGCAAGGTGGACCGGTATTCCGGTCTCAAAAATGTTGCAAAGCGAGCGGGATAAACTGCTGAACATGGAGGAAGAGTTGCACAAGCGGGTAGTGGGTCAGGTTGAAGCGATTTCTGCCGTATCGGATGCAGTACGCAGGAGCCGTGCCGGATTGCAGGATGAAAAGCGCCCAATTGGTTCATTTATTTTCTTAGGTTCAACAGGTGTGGGAAAAACCGAACTGGCAAAAGCACTGGCTGAATATCTTTTCAACGATGAAAATATGATTACCCGGATTGATATGTCTGAATATCAGGAAAAGTTTTCCGTGACGCGGCTCATAGGCAGTCCACCGGGGTATGTTGGTTATGACGAGGGTGGTCAGCTCACTGAAGCCGTTCGCCACAAACCCTATTCGGTAGTGCTGTTCGACGAGATTGAAAAAGCGCACCCCGATGTGTTCAATGTGCTTCTGCAGGTTCTTGATGATGGAAGGCTGACTGATAATAAAGGGAGAACAGTCAATTTTAAAAATACCATTATAATCATGACTTCAAATCTGGGCTCTCATCTCATTAGCGAGAGTTATGAGTTTTTGGAGTCGGGAAATATGGAAGAAGTGATGTCCCGAACGAGAGAAAATCTGCTTGAATTGCTGCGTAAAACAATAAGACCGGAGTTTTTGAACCGGATAGATGAAATTATTGTCTTTACACCACTATCAAAAGAGAATATTACGCAGATTGTGAAACTGCAGTTCGATCAGGTTGTCAGGCGATTGTCGGGTACGGATGTGAAAATCAATCTCACTGATAAAGCCGTTGATTGGCTGTCGGTGATGAGCTATGAACCACATTTTGGCGCGCGCCCGGTAAAGCGGGTGTTACAGCGGAATGTGCTCAACGAATTGTCGCGGAGAATTCTTGCCGGTCAGGTGGATAAAAGTGAACCGATTGTTATTGACGTTGAAAACAACGAACTTGTTTTCAGAAATTAAGAAATGGCATACAATCCGATACACCGGTTTTTTTATTGCAATGGTCAAAAAAAGGAAGTCGCTAAATTCAAGCCGATATTAGCTTCCAGTGGTGTTTATGAAGTCTTACGCATTTACGATGGCGTTCCGCTTTTTTTGGAAGACCATCTGGAACGATTTTACAATTCTGCTTCGCTTGCAGGAAAAACAATCCGTTACGGCAAATCTCAGATTGCCCAATTTGTTATGGAGCTTATCCGGGATAATGAGGTTTCGGAGGGAAACATTTTCATCTGGTCGGCAGATGCTTTCATAACTTTTTTTATTCCACATAAATATCCCGATGAAAAGTGTTATGAAACCGGTGTGCGCTGCGGAATTCTGATGGCTGAGAGGGATAATCCGAAAGCAAAAGTTTTTCTGACTTCAGTGCGCAAGGCGGCTGACGAAATGATGGCAAAGCAGGGTTTTTACGAAGTGCTGCTGGTTGACTGTGCTGGGCGGATTACTGAAGGAAGCCGGAGCAATGTTTTTTTCGTGAAAAATGACCGGTTGTTTACACCAAAAGCGGGGGATGTTTTGTCCGGAATAACACGTCAAAAAATTATTTCACTGGCGCAAAATATGAACATTGAGATTGTTGAAGCAGATATATTTCTTTCTGAAGTTGCAGAGTTTCAGGCTCTTTTCCTTAGCGGAACTTCACCGAAGATTTTACCGGTTTCGAAACTGTCTGAGATAAGTTTCAACCTGAAAGACAGATTGGTACGGCTGCTCATGCAAAAATATGACAAGTTGATTGCTGACTATATTCAGGCAGAAAAAGGGATCCTTGATTTTTAATAAACCGATGGTTTTAACAATTTAGCAGTCAGTGCTTATTTGACTGCAACTGTCTCAATCTCTATCAACACCCCAAGCGGCAGTTCTCTAACTGCAAAAGCTGCCCGTGCAGGTGGATTTTCAGGATAAAATCCGGCATAGACATCATTCATCTCCTTAAAGTTTTTCATGTCGCTGAGCAGGCAGGTAGATTTTACCACATCGGCAAAAGAATATCCCGCTTCATCCAGAATTGCACTGATGTTTTTCATCACCTGCCGGGTCTGCTCCTTTATTCCCCCTTCAACTATTTGCATCGTATCGGGGTCTAATGGAATCTGCCCGGAAATGTAGAGTGTTCCGTGGATTTCAACAGCCTGGCAGTATGGTCCGACTGCCTGTGGCGCTTTGTTCGTGTGAATTATCCGTTTCATGGAAAAGAAGTTTAAAAATTATCGTAATGGCTCTGTCTCTTCTCGAGTTTAAGGTCTTTCAGCATGGAAGATTTTGCGTTGATGGTGAAACTGTAGCTTTTCATATATCCGAAGGGAACAAAGTTAAACGACATTGACCAGCAGTGCAAATCGCGATTCAGGTTAAAGGTGGTAAACGAAAATTCCTTTGCCATAATGTCGAAGTTGGTATTTGCACTAATTCTCCATTTGTTGGTAAGGCTCAGGTTGCCTCGCAATCCGATGGTTTGCGTGTATCTTCCCTTTTCGGAAGGTCTTCTTGGCCCGGTATAATTAAAACTGTAATCGAAACCAAAATCCCATGGAATATTGAAGTCGTAATAATTTTCATAATCTCCCGGCAGGATGTTTTCCTGTTCAATCATCTCTTTGTTGCGCTCTGCTTCGCGTCCGCCCTGTTTCGATTTGAAATTCATACCGAAAGAGAGGTTGGCACGCGTCAGCCTTCCCAGTTTTGCAAATCCGTGTTTTTCGTTCCACACGTACTTGTGAATGGTAACTCCTTCATTATTTGTCATATATGGGTCGAGAACTCCACCCATATTCACGCTGACTCCGGCTATGGTTGTGCGCGCCCTGATATTTATAGGAGACAAATTCAGCGAGTCGGCAATCAGATTATAGGAGGTGCCAAAACTCAGATTATCAATGATTTTTACTTTTTTAAATTTTTGTTCATCTTCGGTTTTGGTGGTGTCGCTGCGGGTTTCCAATACTTTTGCTTCCAGGTTGTTGTTCACCGACAGTGAAATAGCACCTGAAGCGCCTCTGCCGGGCGATCCGCCGTATATGCCGCCGTTGTTAACGTCAAAAAAACGTCTTTTCTCGGTTTCGTCAATCTGGACATCCTGCCAGTATCCAAACTTTTCGGCGCCAAAATCGGGGCGATAGCTGAAACTCAGTGATGGCGTCATTTTATGCCTGATTCCCTTAGTTTTTGAATTAGGATTCAGGGGTAAAAACATTCCGTAAATGTTGGTTGAGGCACTCAAACTGTATGAGTAATCATAAACACGGCTCAGTCCGGAGATGGTGTCCACCCGAACGGTTCGCGGAATATTCGGCGGATTATCGAAATCTCCACCCTCTTCGTAGGTGTAATTGTATTTTTTGAAATACCACTTTTCGTTATAACTAAATCCGGGACTGAAGTTGATGTGATTCAGCAGGTTGAAACTTGGCAATGCAATGGGGATATTGTGGCGGATACCGTTTTTCCAGTCACGCACAAGTGATTTTTTCAGAATTTCCGACTCGTGGGCGGTGATAGAGTTTCGCAAGTTCCCTGTATAATTGACTCCGAATTTTTCATACCATTTCAATGAGCCGGAACGCACTTTTTTTCGTAGCGGGTAGATTTTTGCCATGCTGAACGTCATTTCCGGCATTGATAATGTTATCGATGAGTCCATTGAGTTTTGTGAATGTCTGAGATTCACGGAGAGATTATACGGCGTGTTTTCAAATTTCTTTGAATAGGAGATGCTTGATGATTTTTGGCTGCGCAGGTAGTTTTGAGCTGAGATTGCATTCTGCTTGTCATAACCACTGGTCGAAAAATTTACGCTGGCGGAAAAGGTCTGGTTGGGATTTGCTTTTGCATCCTGGCTGTGGTTCCATGTAACTGCAAACTGCTGCGATGGATTGTAGTCGATCTGTCCCTTTTCACCAAAAACATTCATGTTGTACCGGAAATCAAATCCGCCGCTGTATTTGTAGCGTTTCCTGTAGTTTGTATGCAGCTTGCCTGCCCATGAACCTTTGGAATAGATGTCTCCGCGCACAGCCAGATCAAAATATTCGTTTGCAGCCCAATAGTATCCGCCGTCACGCAGAAAAAAGCCGCGGTTATTTTCTTCTCCGTAGGTTGGCACCAATATTCCCGAAGAATAACGCGGTGAATTTGGGAAAAACCCAAAAGGCAAAATTGGAAAATAGATGGGAAAATCTTCCAGTACCATGTATGCGGGCCCGGTAATGATTTTGTTGTTGGAGATCACTTTGGCTTTTGTCAAATGCAGGTAAAAGTGTGGATGGTCGGCGTCGCAGGTGGTATATTTTCCGTCTTTCAGAACAAAAGCATCCCTGGATATTTTTTTTGTGCGCTGGCTGTGCACAAAACCTTCCCCTTGCTGTGTAACTACTTCGGTAATGATTCCTTTTTCCGTATCGAAATTGTAGCGAAGGGTTTTCGATTCGAATTCCTCACGCCCATCCTTAAAAACAGGCTTTTGAATTAATGTTCCTGTAGAATCAATAAGTCCTTCCGCATAAACCTCTTTGGTCTCCAGATTTAGCTCAATGAAATAAGCCTTCAGTTCAATTTGCTGATAAGTTACTTGCGCATTATTATAAAGAAATACTTTCTGTCCGTCAAAAGAGCCGATGATTGAGTCTTCTGCACGATATTCGATTGGCGCCTCAATGACCGTTGGTGTTTCTTTTATCCGGACACTGTCCTTTGGAATCGGAGAATCAATCATAAGCGTATCGTCACCCTGAATGAAAACGGGAATTGAATCTGTCAAAAGCGGCACAATGCCTAACGTATCGGAAGGGGATGTTTCCGTTACGAAGCGTCTCGGTTCTGTTTCCTGGCCAAAAACCAGCAAAGGGATAACGGCTAAAAGGTATGTCGCTATTATTTTAAACAAAATATTTTTGCAATAACATGCTTTTTCATGGCATAACGCGCAAAATTAAAAATAAGGGTTACACATGTGGTTAATAAATGCAAAATAATACTAAATTTCTATTTTTGTTTTCAAATTAGCAATCTGCATGAAGAGATTATTTTTTTCATCATTCGTAATAATCAGTTGCTGGATGGTTTCCGGACTTTCTGCCCAAACGGGTGGCAACGGCAGCATCAGGACTGTTGTGATTGACCCCGGGCATGGCGGAAAAGACCCCGGAGCGGTCTATGGAAGTGCAAAAGAGAAAGATATTGTACTTGACATCGCTTTAAAGCTGGGAAATCATATCCGCACTGCATATCCCGGAGTTAAAGTGATTTACACACGCGACAAGGATGTTTTTGTTCCATTGTTTCAGCGAGCAGCGATTGCCAATAAAAACAATGCCGATCTGTTTATTTCCATCCATGTGAACGCTGTTTCCAAGGGCTCAGCACAGGGAACTGAAACTTTTATTTTAGGGCAGCACCGCTCCAATGAAAATCTTGAAGTGGCAAAAAAGGAGAACTCAGTGATTCTTCTTGAAGAAGACTATCAGACGATTTATGAAGGATTTGATCCGAATTCACCGGAATCATACATCATGTTTGAACTGGTTCAGGATGAGTATATTGAGCAAAGCGCAATGCTTGCATCAGTGGTTCAGAATCAGTTTAGGGAAAAGTCAAGGCGCATCGACAGAAGTGTGAAACAAGCTGGCTTTTTAGTGCTCAGGCAAACCGTAATGCCCGGTATTTTAATTGAAGCCGGTTTCATAACCCACTCTTCTGAAAGAAGTTATTTGATGAGCGACTCGGGGCGAAGCTCTTTGGCAGCATCAATTTTCGATGCATTTAAAGAGTACAAAAAAAGGATTGAAGCCAAAAGTAGTTTTCTTGTTTCTGCTGCATCAGGGTCTTCATCGCCCGAAATGACTACAGCTCCTTCTTTGCCCGGGGTGCAGAAGAAAACGGACAGTGTGTTTTTTTCTGTGCAAATAGCCTCCCTTTCGGGAGCTGTTGATACAAAATCGGCAAATTTTAAGGGCGAGAAAGATGTTTTTATGCACAACACAGGAAGTACTTACCGCTATTTTTGCGGAAGATTTCAAAGCCCGCAACAGGCACGGGAGGCACAGAAACGTCTGCGCGCAAAATTTAAAGGAGCATTTGTGGTTGCCTTCGAAAACGATATGTTGATACCGGTTGAAAAAGCCATGGAGAAAATGTAGCCGGATTTTGCCAATTGTTTAATTTAATATGCAGATTCCGGACTGAATTGATTAGTTTTACCTGATAATTATGGAAACAAAAACGATTATATGAATATGAAAGTATCAAAAATTACAAAACTCGGAATCCTCATTGTGATTTCAGTCGCAATATTGATTTGGGGGCTTAGCTACCTCAAGGGAAACGATATTTTCAAAAGAAGCAACAGCTACCATGTTGTTTATGACCGCATTGAGGGTCTGACACAATCAGGCGATGTAGAGCTAAGTGGTTTTAAGATCGGGCAGGTACAAAAGATCAGGTTTATCCCCGATAACAGCGGCCGTTTGGTGGTAACTTTTATGATTGACTCTTCGGTGAAACTTCCTGTGAACACTGTTGCGCAAATTGTCAGCAGCGACCTAATGGGAACCCGCTCCATCAAGTTAAATCTTGGAAAATCCGATCAGTTCTACAACAGTTACGATACAATCCCTGGCGCAGTTGAGCGCGACCTAAAGGAGGAGGTGAGCATGCAGGTGCTTCCCATAAAAAACAAGGCTGAAAATCTCTTGGGAACTCTTGATTCTGCTTTAACGGTACTCACAGTGATTTTTAACGAAGATGCCCGGAAAAATCTTTCGGAAAGTTTCGAGAATATCAATCAGACTATTATCAATGTGCAAAATACAACCTCTCATCTTCAGGAGATAGTATCAACAAAACGGGAGAGTATTGAAAATATCATTTCAAATATTGATAATGTAACAACAGCTTTTAATAATCACACCGATGAATTTGAAAGAACATTAAAAAATTTGGCTGCATTCAGCGATACATTATCCTTGATTTCCGTTTCGCCTGTGCTTGAGAATATCATGGATATTACTGAGAAAATTGAAGATTTATTGGCACGCCTTGAAGCAGATGACAATACTGCCGGACTGTTGTTTACCGATGACCAGCTCTATCTGTCACTTAATCAAATAGCCGACAATCTCAATTTACTGATGACAGACGTCCGGGTAAATCCCGAGCGGTATGTGAAGTTTTCCGCAATTGATATGGGAAGGAAAGTGTATGTTGATGCATCACGCAATACCTCTTCGGACATTGTTTTCAAAGTTCATCTTGTTTCCACTGAAGTCAGAATTCCGCTGGACTCTGAAATTTTTTCCGAACTCCAACCGGTCGAAGAGTATGAAATCAGCGAAGCCTACACATATCTTGCAGGCTCTTCACACTCTTTCCCTGAAATTCTTGAGCTACACCAAAAAGCTGTTCTTAAATTTCCCGATGCTTCGGTGGTGGCATTTCGCAACGGGAAACTGATAAAGCTGGAAAAAGCACTGAGGTCGCTAAAGTGACACTTTTGTTGATTAGAAACAGCAAAAAAGATTATCAAGTGCTCTATTGCTCTCTTTCAAAATTGAATTTTTATGCAATGAAACGGAATGTTATGAGAATGCCGGCTCGTTGCTGTTTTTCAAATGTTCATAATTTTTATTAGTTGTCTTTAAAATCCTGTTTCAATAACAATAGCCTAACACTACCTACCAGTTAGTTTACTGTTAATCAGTCTGTTGTTGTTGCATTTGTTGAGAATCAACGCCTTACCTAATTAATAAAAAAAATAAAAAAATAATCATCTCATTCTTAAACGAATATACTTTATTTGAGAAAATCAATAGTAAAAGAATTTTTTTATTCACTTTTTTTTTGCAATTTTTGCTCTTGGGAATTAAAGAATTTTGTCGAACATTAAAATCTATCATAAATTAAATGGATAACAAACATCAAACTGCATGGGAAAATTGTCTTGAAATAATTCGCGATAATGTGCCGGGTAGCAGTTACAGGACATGGTTTGAGCCGATTGTGCCTGTAAAACTGAAAAATAATGTACTAACTATTCAGGTGCCCAGCGCTTTTTTTTATGAATATCTTGAGGAACAGTTTATCGATATTCTGAAAAAAACGCTCCGAATGGTTTTGGGCAATGGAGCCAAATTGGAATATAATGTAGTTGTTGGTTCAGGAAATCCCAGCACTTCCAACGGCAATGCCACTCCTCTGACTGTTAGTTATCCGACCAGTAGTTCGACAAAAATTCAAAATAAACCGCTTACTGTTCCGTTACACACAGATGAGAGAAAATCCATCAGGAATCCGTTTATCATACCCGGTATTCAAAAATTACAGATTGATCCCCAGCTGAAACCCGATAATACTTTTGAGAATTTCATTGAGGGCGATTGCAACCGGCTTGCACGAAGTGCCGGTTTTGCCGTTGCACACAATCCGGGTGGCACAGCATTCAACCCGCTTATGCTCTATGGAAATTCCGGACTGGGAAAAACTCACCTGGCGCAGGCAATTGGCATTGAAGTGAAAGAACAGATGCCTGATAAGGTGGTGCTATATGTTAATGCAAACAAGTTTCAGACACAATTTACCGAAGCTACCCGGAATAACAACCGAAACGATTTTCTGCATTTCTATCAGATGATTGACGTGCTGATTCTGGATGATGTGCATGAGTTTGCAGGAAAAGAGAAAACACAGGAGACTTTTTTTCATATTTTTAATCACCTTCACCAAACAGGGAAACAGCTTATTCTGACATCAGATAAGCCGCCAATTGAGCTGAAGGGAATGGAGCAGAGGTTGTTGTCGAGATTTAAGTGGGGATTAACTGCTGATTTGCAAACTCCCGATTTTGAAACCCGCATGGAAATACTTCGCCGTAAAACATACAAGGATGGCATTACTCTTTCCGATGAGGTGATGGAATATATTGCTTCTCACGTAACAAATAATGTTCGTGAACTGGAAGGTGCTCTGGTATCGCTTCTTGCGCAATCCATGCTAAATAAGCGGGAAATCACCCTTGATCTGACTGTAAAGCTTATCACCAAGTTGGTGAAAAACTCCCGGAGAGAGCTATCAATCGAATATATATCAAAAGTGGTTTGCGATTATTTTGATATGCCGGTGGAAACCATTCAGGCGAAAACACGCAAACGGGAAATTGTTCAGGCAAGGCAGATCACCATGTTCTTTTCAAAAAATCTCACCAAACATTCTCTCGCATCCATTGGTGCACAGGTAGGAAATAAAGATCATGCAACTGTTTTGCATGCATGCAAAACAGTGAAAAATCTCAGGGATACCGATAAAAATTTCAGACAATACGTAGAAGACATTGAGAAGAAATTAACCATGTAGTTCGTTGTGCATAACCGGACAGATGCCCGGTTTTGACGGACTGCACTTTTGTTTTAGTGTCCCTGTACAAAAGGAATGGATACATATAAAACCATAGATTCAAAAAGTGAAGGATATTTCAGGGATAAGGGCAGCCGATTTTTAGCTTTTGCATACCCTGTTCAAAGTGAGGAGGATATCAGTGAAATTCTTGCCAGCCTGAAAAAAGAATACCACAACGCCCGTCACCATTGTTATGCATGGAGGCTTGGCACAGAAGTAATCACATTCAGGGCAAACGATGACGGAGAACCTTCATCCACAGCTGGAAAGCCCATACTTGGGCAGTTGCTGAGCAATGAGCTCACAAACATTCTGGTTGTGGTGGTGCGCTATTTTGGTGGAACTTTGCTTGGCACCGGCGGGCTGATTAATGCATACCGTACAGCAACAGCTGATGCCATCAGCAATGCAAAAATCATTACCGGGATTATTGAGGAAAAATACAAACTGAAATTTTCATACAATGAGATGAATGATGTGATGCAGATTATTAAACAGGAAAATCTCAATGTGCTGAATACACGGTTTGAACTCGATTGCGAGCTTGATTTTTCCGTACGCAAGTCAGAATCTGAAAGAATCAGGGAGGTATTTGAAAAGTTTTATGGTGTGGACATTGAATATTTGGACGAAGGCTGAAACTGTTGATAAAAAGGTGATAAAAATCAGCTGAATTTGACAATTGCTTTTCAAAACTTTTTAATTTTGGATTTTATGAAGAAACGAAAACAGAATCACTGCCATTTGATATGCAGCAGAAACATCCGCAGCAAAACTCTTAATTCCTCTTTTTGTCATTTCATCATACAAAAGTTCTTAATTAAAAATATGAATTTTAAAGAAAAACTTAAAGTTTTTCACCAACGGGAAGCCAGTATTTTTTTTCATTAAAGTATTGGCTTTTTTATTGAAAATAATTGATATTCAAAATATATCGCATGAAACGAGATTTAATTTCAATTACAGATTATTCCAGAGAAGATTATCTGAAAATAATGAGTCTTGCAGCTGAATTTGAAGCCAATCCCAATCAGAATTTGCTGCTGGGGAAAATTGTTGCCTCTCTTTTTTTTGAACCATCAACACGCACAAGGCTTAGTTTTGAAACAGCCATCAACAGGCTTGGCGGGCGCATCATCGGGATTTCCGATCCCGGAAGCTCCAGTGCCAGTAAAGGGGAGACACTGCACGATACCATCAAAATGGTCAGCAACTATGTCGATTTAATAGTAATTCGCCATCCACTGGAAGGTGCCCCGCGCTATGCTGCCGAGATTTCTCCCGCGCCGGTTATTAATGCCGGCGACGGTGCAAATCAGCATCCGACACAAACGCTGCTCGATTTGTACTCCATAAAGAAAACACAGGGAACACTTGATAATCTGAACATTTTCATGGTTGGCGACTTGAAATACGGGCGAACGGTGCATTCCCTGCTCATGGCGATGTCGGAATTTAAAAATCCAATTTTCAACTTTATTGCACCCCCTGAATTGCAAATTCCGCGGGAATATAAAATTTATCTTCGCGAAAAGGGGATTCGCTTTTATGAACACACCGAATTCACCGATATCGTCAGCGAGGCTGACATTATCTATATGACCCGCGTTCAGAAGGAGCGATTCTCGGACCCTATGGAATATGAAAAGGTGAAAAATGTCTATATCCTCAGGAATTACATGCTCGAAAATACGAAACCCAACATGAGAATCCTGCATCCGCTCCCGCGGGTGAACGAGATTCACACGGATGTGGACAAAAATGAGAAAGCCTATTATTTTACGCAGGCGCTCAATGGAGTCTATGTCCGGGAAGCAATCATTTCATATATCATGAATCTTAAATAAAAATGTAATGGTCAACTGGATGAAAAATAAACCACAGCTGAAAGTAAGCGCCATAAAAGAGGGAACGGTTATTGATCATATACCGGCACAGTATCTGTTCAAGGTGATTTCAATCCTCGATCTCGATAAAGTTAAAAATCAGATTACATTTGGAACCAACCTGGAGAGTGCAAAGCTTGAAAGAAAAGCTATTGTAAAGGTTTCCAACAAATTTTTCAAAGATGATGAAATCAACAAAATTGCACTTGTTGCGCCTCGTGCAAAACTGAATATTATTCGTGATTATCAGGTGGTTGAGAAAAAAGTTGTGGAGATTCCCAAAGAGATTATTGGTATTGTCAGGTGTTTCAATCCGATGTGCATCACAAATCACGAAAAGATTACCACAAGTTTTCAGGTTGTAAATACCTCTCCGATTGCATTGAGATGCAAATATTGCGAAAAGCATACTGTGGGTGAGCAAATAAGGATGCTTTAAAAAAATCTTTATAAATCGGTTGCGGGCAAAAGGTTTTTTATATATTTGCGAGGCAAAACAACTTAATGTTCTGCTTTGAAGAGTTCATTTGAAAAGCCCAGATGGCGGAATTGGTAGACGCGCTAGTTTCAGGGACTAGTATCCATTCGGATGTGCAGGTTCGAGTCCTGTTCTGGGCACAATTAAGAATCCAAATGCCCGATTTTGTTTCATTGAAACTTATTTGACACTCCACTTAAATTTTGGCGTACCACCCTTTGACCGTTCCGGCGGGCGATGAATACATTTGGCAGTATTTACACCGAACGAGTAACCTTAAAAAATAAATTTCTGAGAAAACTCATAATTTATTCGGTCAGCACCACCCTTAAAACTTCTTGAAATTTATTTTTTTGTTGACTGACCAGCTAAATTCATTGTTGTATCTTTGCACATTTTAAGAAAGTAAAACTTATTATCTCAGAAAAATGAAAATCAAGCTAATTGTTCTCTTCTTGCTGACTTCAACTTTAGGATTTACACAGAAACGAGGAATAAACTTCGATCCGGAATCAAAAACAGTTGGAGATAAGCCTTATGAAATGGCAACACGAGAAGAAGATAAAGTTCCAATAGCACTTTTTGACAATTGTGAAAAGTGGATAATTAGAACTGAAAACTGTGAGGCAGATCTTTATCTAACTTCAGAGCAAAGATTATTCAGGGAAACGAGCGGGAAGTTGGTTTATAAAACAACAAATGAAAATGCATCAATAAGTTTACTGTATGATACTCCAATAGTGCTATCAGACCCTTGGGATTGCATCGATTTTTGGACCTATGGCGACCACTGGGGTTGGATGCCCGATTATAAAGCTGCATTCAAACACTATGCATTAATTGAAGGAGCTGATGGAAAAATACACGAGTTGGATTTTTCAAAGAGTGGGCATAAAGGTCTCGTTCATAAATACTGGTTTTTAAGCCACATAAAAATGAATGAAAAAATTAAGGCACCTGCTAAATTTATAGGTCTGAAATTTAAAGGTGAAGACACAACCCCAGGAAAAAAGCAGACTGTCTATCTTGGACCAATTTATATCTATAAAGAGCCGCTTAAGGAGTTATCCTTTAATGCATTCCCGGAAAAAATGCCTTTCCCTCTACGAGAGGAAACAATTTTACCTATTAATAAACATTCTGTCTATAGTAATGAAATAACAAAAGACGGTAGTTTTTACCGTCTTACGTATCAAGGGGAAGATATGGATATGGAATACTCCCTAAGTCTTTCCAAAGGAGTGTTAAACGGGATTAAAGTGAAGACGAACAATTCTGTTTATGATTTGTGCAAGGGTTCTGAATTCATTTTCACTTCTGACAAAAGAGCTGTATGGAGTGTTAAAAGTGAAAAAATTCAACAGGACACACTCTATGTCGAATTTATTGCATCAGTTGGTAAACAGAAATTTGATTTTTCTTGCTGGTACACTATTAATCAAAAGTCACTGATCATTGGCATGCATGAAAACTCAGAAACAGGTTGGGTTAAAGAGATAACATTGGGCGAAACGGGAAAATTGGCAGACAGTAAATTGATAACCGTTCCCTTTTTACCATACGAATACAACAGACATCCCAAATTATTATATGGAGATGATCTATTCTTTTTTAAACAGTTCGACTGGTACAGCTCCGATGCATCAAGCTTTACAACCAATAATAGTCTTTCCGATGGATGGGCCAATTACAACCAGGGAGTTGAGTATATTCCGAAAACAAATGGGGAACGTAATCCAATCAGGGAGAAACTGTTTATTAATGTTTCAAAAGATGTAATGGAGGTACTACCAACTATAGATAATCCTGCCTCACCTATGCGATCATATCAGGCTGACCGTTTGTGGATGATTGATTACAGCGCAAATTATGAGGAAAATAAAAAAAGGGTGAGAAAATTCAGATCTCTCGGTTTTGAAAAAATTACCATTCGTTATCATGAAGAGTTTTGGAGAGATGGGGGTGAAAGTTATACTTTTCGTACGGATGCAGCTCCGGGAAGAGGCGGAGATGAAGCCGTAAAAGAGTTCATCAAATATGTAAAAGATCAGGGATGGAGGATTGGACTATATTCAAATTACTGTGATTTTGCTCCGGTAAATAAAAATTGGGATCCGGATTGGGTTCTTCGAAAACAAGATGATTCATGGCAAGTAAGTTGGCCACGCTGTTACGCCCCTAAACCAATGATTGCTTTGGAGCAACAAGCGTTATTAGCACCTATAATCAATAAAAAATTCAGCCCAAACCACAGCTATTGCGATGTTCATACAGCAGTATCTCCTATGGCTCGCGTTGATTATGATTATAGAGTACCGGGTGCTGCTACATTCAGGCGAACTTTTGAGTGTTTTGGATTGCTGTTATTGAATGAAAAAAAAGCCTACAGAGCTCCCGTATATTCAGAGGGTAAAGACTTGTGGTGGTATGCAGGACTTACTGACGGTAATTATGCCAATTTTACTCCTTCTATCAACACACTTCCAATCTTTCCCGAATTCCAACTTTATAAAATACATCCATTGCAAATGGATGCCGGAGACACTAAGGTAAACGGAGCTGAATATTTAGCTTACACTCTTGCATATGGTCATATTGGTCTGTTGCGTGGAGATATTTCAGAGATGATGAAACGTTATGCTTTTTTGCAAACTCTGCAGGATCAATATTCAATGGTTCCGGTAAAAGAAATCAACTATTTTGATAATAAAAACGACAAATTCAATTCTTCTCAAGCTATAAAAAATGGACTTAATAGCAGTGCTAAATTAAAAATTGAATATGAAAATGGATTTACTGTTTATATCAACTTTTCGGAAGATAGCTGGAGGGTTTATGATATAGGTAAATCCTTTACATTGTCGAAGCATGGGATTTTAGCTTATTCAAAAGATTTGAAAACTTTTGCATTATCTGGCATGTGTGATGATTTCTTGGCTAATAACAATAACTATCGTATAGATTTAGTAAAGGGCAAGAATCAATATTATTTTGACACTTATGGATCAATTGTTAAAACGGATAGTTTTGAAGCTGAGGGTAAAATATTTTTCAAGAAAGAGGATTTTGGTTGGGAAATAATTCCTGCTGATGATTTTAAACAATTTACCTTTAATCTGGATTTAATTGACCCGAAAATTTCTGCTGTAATCATAGAAGGCGTTAATGAAGATGATTTGCCTATAGAAGATGCAGAAATAAAATACAATGACAATTCAGTGAATATGAGACATGATAATAAGTCGATTTTCAAATACAGGGTTGTACCGGCAGTAAAAATTGAATAATTTTTTTTAATCTTTACTAATCTGCACTGTTTGAAGATATAATGCGAGCAATTAAATCAACACATAGAGTTATGAGTAATCAAAAAGAAACAAATCGCAGGGTATTTATTCAGCAAAGTTTTTCATTTTTGGCGGGAACCATGGTTTCTGTCCCTGTATGGGGTCATTCAAGCGGACTTGGCAGTTTTTCATCTTCATTGGAAATAGAGCATGTGGTAGTGGCGAGTAAAATGGGGCGCTACATGGGATGGCCCGCAAATAATGGATTATGGAAATGGGATAATGGCAGGGAGCTCCTTGTGGGTTATACCGATGGCCCCTATGACGAAAAAGGAGGTTTCCACAGAATTGGGCATCATCAGTTAACCAAACTTGCACGCAGCCTTGATGGAGGAAAGACATGGAGAGGTGAAGACCCGGATAATTTTGTGGGCATCGATAAAGATCCGGTTCCGTCACCCGGCAATATCCGATTTGGACACCCTGATTTTGCACTGAGGGTATCTGCTACCGGATATCACGGAAATGAGGATCCCGTTGGGCGGTTTTTTATTTCGTATGACCGGGGCAGAACGTGGGAAGGTCCTTACCGGTTCAACGGAATGCATAATGCACGGGAACTCAAAGGTATGGAAATCACCTCCCGCACAAGTTATATTATTACTGGTGAGACATCTGCTCAGATCATCATGACTGCCCGCAACCCGGAACTTGAATTTTCCAGCCGCAGAGACAAACCTTTTATTCTGGAAACTACCGATGGTGGAAAATCCTTCCAGTTTATTTCCTGGGTTGTGCCGTGGTCCGATGAGGATAACCGCGCAGCAATGCCTTCCGTGGTCCGGACAAAGAGAGGTAAAATAATAACCGCCGTACGTGTGCGGAATCCCCGTGATGGGGATATTCCATGCTGGATCGACACTCATGTCTCGGAAGACAATGGACGCACATGGTCATTCCTGAGTAAGGTGGGTGAAACCGGTTTGCATAACGGAAATCCTGCAGGGTTAACTGTTCTGAATGATGGTCGGCTGGCTTGCTGTTATGCAAACAGGGATCTCAGGCAGGTACTGGTTAGCTTCAGCAGCGATGATGGGGTCACATGGAAGAAACCGGTAGTTGTCCGTAATAATCCACACACATACGATATGGGATACCCTCAGTTGACACAAAATGCCAACGGGGAAATGGTGGCTTTATATTATCTTGCAACAGAAGAACGACCCCATAACTATATTGAAGCAGCCATCTGGAAACCATAATCACAAATAAAGTCAGGACTGGCTATTCCGGTTCAATTTGTGCCACTTTGAGAGATCAGGAAAATAAGGCTGTATCGCACACAAATTTCAACAATATGGCAAATTAACCTGATTCGATGGATTTACAGCCTCATCAATTACAACGGGGATGATAAAAGTTTGTTCCAGCTTACCTTGGATCGTTCTCTTAAGCTCTGGTACCCAATGCACTTTCACGAAGTATTTTAGCGGCTGCAACCATTTTTACGAGTGCGTCTTTTGTTTCTTCCCACTTGCGTGTTTTCAGCCCGCAATCCGGATTCACCCATATGTTCCCGTCAGGAATAAGTTTGGATGCTTTTTCCAACAAATCCGTCATTTCTTTCTCCGTTGGCACGCGGGGGGAATGGATGTCGTAAAGGCCGGGGCCGATGTCGTTTGGATATTTATATTCCCCAAATACATCCAATAATTCCATTTGCGACCGCGAACATTCAATGGTAATTACATCGGCGTCGAGGGCAGAGATGCTTTCAATGATGTCGTTAAATTCGGAATAGCACATGTGCGTGTGGATTTGAGTTTCGTCTTTCACTCCGGCATACGACAGGCGGAAAGCATTTACCGCCCAATCAAGGTAGGTTTTCCAATCGCTTTTCCGAAGTGGCAAACCTTCGCGGAGGGCAGGTTCGTCAATCTGGATGACACGGATTCCTGCTTTTTCCAAATCGAGCACTTCATCCCGGATGGCAAGCGCAATTTGGTTGCAGGTGACCGAAAGCGGTTGATCGTCCCTGACAAACGACCATTTCAGCATGGTTACAGGACCTGTCAACATTCCTTTTACCGGTTTCGAGGTGAGTGACTGCGCATAGTTAATCCAGTCAATGGTCATCGGGTTTGGTCGTTGAACATCGCCGAAAATGATCGGTGGTTTTACGCAACGCGTTCCGTAACTCTGCACCCATCCATTTTTACTGAACACAAAACCTTCCAGCATCTCCCCAAAATATTCAACCATGTCGTTCCGCTCAAATTCGCCGTGCACCAACACATCTAAGCCAATTTTTTCCTGCCATGCGATTGTCTTTTCAATTTCACTCCGGATGAGCCGATTGTATTCCTCCGTTGAAAGTTCACCCTTTTTGCGCTTTGCCCTCCATGTTCTTACTTCGGCAGTTTGTGGAAAAGAACCAATCGTAGTACTTGGAAAGGGTGGCAGGTTCAGGTGTTTTTGCTGTTCCTTTTTTCGCTGTTGGAAAGGCGGCCTTTTCAGTCCTTTCAATTGCCCGATAGTGTTGATGCGCTCACCGACTTTTTTATTGTGAATTAGCGTCGATGTTTTTCTGCTTTGAATGGCAGCTTGATTCTGATTGAAAACTTGCTTCGGCGCCTGACTTTCGTCTCCCATCGACAATAGTTTTAGAACCGCGGTCTCATCAAGCTTTTGCCGGGCAAACGAAAGCCACTGCTTAATTTCGGGAGGTAAAGCCTTTTCGTTGGTTTCCAAATCAAGATTGCAGGGAACATGGAGTAGGGAGCACGAAGGGGCAATCATCACGCGTTCCTCACCAATTTTTTCGAGTGCTTTATTTATTAGTTTTAAAGAATCTTCAAAATCATTTTTCCAGATATTCCTGCCATCCACTATGCCCAACGACAATTTTATGTTCCCCGGAATTAAATCTAACATCGGCACAAGTTGTTCGGGTGCTTTTGCAAGGTCGATATGAATTGCATCCACCGGCAAACTTGCAGCGACTTCCGAATTATCACCCAATCCTCCAAAGTAGGTAGCCAACAGAATTTTAAGCGATGGGAATTTTTCTCTGATTCGTGGATAGGCTGTTTTGAACGCCTTTTTTTGTTCCGAAGTCAGATCCAAAACCAAACAAGGTTCATCAAGTTGAACCCATTCAGCACCGTTATCTGAGAGGTCAGACAAAATTTCGAAATAAGCCGGAAGAAGGTTATCAAGCAAATCAATCCGGTTAAAACCGTCTTCTTTTTCTTTTCCCAACAAAAGAAACGACACTGGCCCCAATAGAACAGGTTTTGTTCGGATTCCCAATTGTTTTGCTTCGATAAATTCATCAATTATCTTCAAATCCAACAGCTTGAATTTTTGATTTTTGTAAAACTCAGGGACGATGTAATGGTAGTTGGTATCAAACCATTTCGTCATTTCCATGGCTGTGATGTCATTCCCGCTGTGTTGATAACCTCTTGCCATAGCAAAATACAGGTCGGTTTTTGTTTGCTCGTTATCCCGCGGCAGGTTGCCATAACGGGGCGGAATGGCATTTACTGTAAAAGCCGTATCCAAAACCTGGTCGTAGAGGGAAAAGTCGTTGGAAGGAATCAGGTCAATCCCCGAATCTTCCTGCAACAACCAATTTTCACGTTTTAGTGCAGTACTAATTCTTTTAAGTTGGTCGTAGGTAATCTTACCTGCCCAATAACCTTCGATTGCTTTTTTAAGCTCCCGGTTTTGCCCGATTCGCGGATACCCTAAATTGTGTGTGATCATTTTTCTGCTTCTTTTAATTTTAGTGAAATGTTAATATAAATAAAAAATTTATTCCCGCACCGCCCATTGATTCAAGCTGTGGCTAAGTCTTTTTATACCATTCAAAAATCTTTTCTATCCCTTTTTCTATTTCAATTTTGTGGTGCCAGCCCAACGAATGTAACTTCGACACATCGGTAAGCTTGCGCATGGTTCCGTCGGGTTTTTCGGAATTGAAAACCAGTTTGCCCTGAAAACCAACTTTCTCTTTAATCAATTCTGCCAATTTTTTGATACTTATTTCTTTACCGGTACCAATATTGATGTGCGTGTTCCTGATTTCTTTTTGATTTTTTGAAAGCAGGTCTTGAAAATCGACATTTTCCATTACAAACACGCAAGCATCGGCCATCTCTTCGCTCCAGAGGAATTCGCGCATCGGTTTGCCGCTGCCCCAAATTTCAACTGACCCTTTTTGTCTTCCCACCGGTGGCAGAATTCCGTATCCGGTAAAAATGCTTTTAATTTTGTCTTTGGCGGCGCTTCCGTCAATCCCTTCAATCGGGCGTTTATCGAGGTCTTTTTCAATTGCCTTCCAGTTATTTTCTTCGAGGCATTTACCCAAATAAATTTTACGCAACAAAGCCGGCAAAACGTGCGATTTTTCCAGATCGAAATTGTCGTTGGGGCCATACAGGTTTGTAGGCATCACCGATATAAAGTTGGTGCCGTATTGAATGTTGTAGCTTTCGCACATTTTTATGCCCGCAATTTTTGCAATAGCATAAGGTTCGTTGGTATATTCTAACGGACCGGTGAGCAGGTAGTTTTCGTGCATGGGTTGTGGGGCTTCTTTGGGATAGATGCATGTGCTGCCCAGAAACAACAACTTTTTCACCTTGTTTTTATATGCCGAATGAATAACGTTATTCTGAATTGTGAGGTTCTCGTAAATAAATTGCCCGCGATAAGTGTTGTTTGCCACTATACCGCCAACTTTTGCCGCCGCGAGGAAGACAAAATCAGGCTTTTCGTGACTGAAAAAATCATCAACAGCACCGGCATCCATCAAATTGAGTTCGTCTCTGGTTTTGCCGATTAAATTACTGTACCCTTTCGATTCCAGATTCTTCCAAATTGCCGAGCCTACAAGGCCTCTGTGGCCGGCTATGTATATTTTTGAATGTTTGTCCATAGGTTTTATTTAAAGTACAAGTATTTTTCCATAACAAGTATTTTAGAAGTGAGCGATGAGAAGTGAGCGATGAGCCGTTAGCAGTGAGCGATTGAATATTATTTACAAAATTTATCAGGATTGTTGATCATTGATATCAACATTTTTCGAACTTCTGCATATCTGCTCATTAGCTCATTATAAGTTTGTTCCTCCATATATTTACAGTCTTTAGAATAACAAAGCCAGGTTTCTGTCTCAAATTCTTCTCCTAAAGAATCAGTCAATTTATTTACAAATGCTTTCGGATAAAGACGTTTAGCCCAAGCTTCAGAAAGGTTTGCACAAACCGATCGAGAAGATCTTCTAATTTGATCGGTAAGCGAGTACTTTTCTCCTTTTGGAAATGTTCTTGTTACGTTGAAAACTTCCATTGAAAGCTTATATGCCTTTTGATAGACAATCAAATCCCGAAAGCTATTTATTTGAGCCATAGTAAATATCTGATAATTTCGATTTTCACTCTTCCTCTCTCATCTCTCACCTCTCACCTCTCACCTCTCTCTTCTTATGTTTTTTATTCAAAATAATTTAGCGTACGATATCCTCCTTCGCGAAGATAGGCATCTTTTTTCATCAGTTTTATGTCAGACAGAACCATCTCGCTAATCAAACCTTTCAAATCGTATTCGAGTTCCCAGCCCAAAACCTTTTTTGCTTTCGATGCATCGCCAATCAACAGTTCCACTTCGGTTGGTCTAAAATATTGCGGATCCACCGAAACTATAGGTTCCTGCACTTTTTCGTCTGAAACATTCGAAACTCGCAACTTGATGTTCTTAAGGTATTGGCTGCCAATATTTTCGGAAAAAACTGCTTCGTCCACCCCGGTTAAGTAACCTTTTTCTTCGACGTCTTTCCCTACGAACGTAATTTCGAGCCCCAGCTTTTCACCTGTCATTTTAATAAAATCGCGGATGGAAGTAGCTATTCCGGTTGCAATAACATAATCGTCGGGTTTTTCCTGTTGAAGAATAAGGTACATTGCCCCCACATAGTCTTTGGCGTGACCCCAGTCCCGCTGTGCCGACAGATTTCCTAAATACAATGCATCTTGCATGCCCAATGCAATGCGCGCCATTGCCCGCGTAATTTTTCGGGTAACGAAAGTTTCGCCGCGGATTGGCGATTCGTGGTTGAAAAGAATGCCGTTGGAAGCATGCAGATTATATGCTTCGCGGTAGTTTACGGTAATCCAGTATGCATAAAGTTTTGCTACACCGTAGGGTGAACGCGGATAGAATGGTGTTTTTTCGCTTTGCGGTACTTCTTGCACCAATCCGTAAAGTTCGGACGTTGATGCCTGATAAAACCTCGTTTTTTGGGTAAGCCCCAACAAGCGGATTGCCTCTAAAATGCGCAGCGCACCAACCCCGTCGGTGTTTGCGGTATATTCGGGCATGTCGAAACTCACCTTCACATGGCTCATTGCCGCCAGATTATATATTTCGTCGGGTTGCACTTCTTGTATAATACGTGTAAGGTTCATGCTGTCGGTTAAATCGCCGTAATGCAAAATCAGATTGCGATTGTCTATGTGCGGCTCCTGATACAAGTGGTCTATTCGCTCGGTGTTAAACATCGATGCACGGCGTTTCAGTCCATGCACAATATATCCTTTTTTTATCAGAAATTCGGCCAAATAAGCGCCATCCTGCCCCGTGATACCTGTTATCAAGGCTCTCTTCTTTTTCATGTGTAAAATGTTGAATGATTAAAAAATCGGAAGGTCAAACGTTGTTTTTTTATCTTTTTTGGTGTCAGGAAATTTATCTTTAGTGAGCATGTTGTATATTTTCTCATTGAGGGTGTTCATAAGCTTTTCTTCCTTGTCATCAAAAAGTTTTTCGTACAGTTGCCATGGGCTAATTATTTCTTCGCAATCTGCATACACTGCTTTTTAAAAGACTGTAATGTTTTTTTCATTCCTTCTTCTGCACTTACGGGCATTTTGTTAATCCCGAGTGTATCCCTGAGCTTCTTGTTAGAAGCCACATAAGGTTCTGTCAGTTTTTTTAAGCAATCGCTATTTATTGGTATATGCAGAATATCTCCCAATTGGGTAATGCTATAAATCACATTCTTGTTCGATTTCCAAATTTGAAGCTCCTTTCCATTCGATTCAGCGATTAACTGAATTAATCGATTCGTTGAAATAGCATCATCATCAGCCATTAAATAAAATCCAGAGGATATGTCTTTTTCTAGAATTTTCTTCAATACAAAAATCAAATTGTCGATTGAAGTAAAGGATCGCTTGTTTTCAAATTGTACTAAAGGCCATGGGATTTTGTATTGAATTAGTTTGCAAAGTAATTTTAAAACTCCTTTGTTCCCGGGACCATGAATCATACATGGACGCAGGATATAGACTTTTTTATTTTTTGGCAAATCGTAGTTAAGAATATATTTTTCGGCAGCGAGTTTAGATTTACCATAGGGTGTTTGTGGATTTGGTAAAGTTAGTTCAGTGAGAATTTTTTCAGTAGCGCTATCGGCAACAGCTTTTACTGAACTGAAAAATATAAATTTTGTAGCATTTGATTCTGCGAAATATTTGAAAATTTTTTCTGTTAATCCCACATTCCTGTCAAAAAATATTTTCTCATTTGCGTTTTTGCCTGTGCCGTGTGATTTTCCAGCCAGGTGAATTATTGTTTCAACTTTTGACCAATCTATTTTTTCCAATTGATTCCAGTCGAAAAACTCACCGTAGGCATGTTTTTCAGGTTGGTATAAATCAACAGCAATTAAGTGATGATTGTGTGTTGCTTTTATTGCTTCAGATAAATTTGTGCCAATAAAACCAAAAGCTCCAGTAATTAATATTTGCATAGTGCTTTGTGCATTTTACAATCTCATTAAATCAATTATAAACATATTTATCATTCAGCTTGGAATATCTGTAATCTCGCCTGAGAAATAGTTTAATACTGCACCAACCCCAAGCATCATACCTTTGTCAATATTAGCAACAACTCTGCCTCGGGATGCTCAAGCGCATTTTTTATTTAATTTAACGCTTCCCTTGCACTAAATACCAGTCAATCCACGAGTCTAATTGATTGACAGAGTGGGGCCTGAGTAAAATTTCACGCATGTGATCCAATAAATAGATAGTAGGCGTTGCAAATACATGATAATCTTTTACAACAGGGCTTTCCCATTTCCGGTAATCACAGATACTGATAAAAGGAAAACCCTCCACATAGTTTTTGAAAGTTTGTTTATCTTCATCAAGGGAAACAAAAACCACTTCTACATCCTGAGTCTTCCATTTTTCGTATAGACTGACAATTTGCGAAAGTTCTTTAGAACACTGTGGACACCAGCTTGATCCAAATACTATTACCGTATATTTGCTCTTTATGTCAGATAGTTTTTGAGGATAATTGACAGGCTCGTATCCGGGGGCAAAATAACCTTCTTTGAAAACAAAGTCAGGGGATCTCTTTCCGATTTTCATAGCGCGATAGCTTTCCAGTTGTGCGGCAAGGTTGCTGTCAATAGTGCAACTCACTTCGTTGAGAACTTTCAAAGCCAGGTACTCTGAGGCTCCGAATAAGCTGCGCTGCTCCAATAACCTGAACAGGTACTCCGTTATTTCATTGAGTTTTTTCTCGTCAGTCACAAGGTTTTCAATCATATAGTCTATAGAAATATTCATTTCAATATAAACCGAATCCAGAGACCGTCCGCTGTTTTCAATAAGCCAGAAATGCTTTTCTATGGTTTCCCTTAGCAGTCCGCTTTTGTAAAGCCTTGGGTCTGTATAGTCCATATTTCTGAACGAAGCGATGGCATCCGGAATTTCTTCGGTACGGTATTGTGCGATAGTTGTTACCGAACTGATCAACTTGCGGACCGGTAGAAACCAGCCCAGATAGGTCTGCGGATCTAAACTTTTCAAAAAAGCCTTGTCTTCATCTTTGATGCGCTGTATCTCTTTTTTAATAGCATTTCCGGGGGCGTTGTAAACGGCAAAGAGGGAATCCTGTTGATAAATTCTATTCAGAAAAATCCACGCACTCAGGGCTTGCTCCCTGCGGGGGTGCTGAACAGCATACTGCCCAAAGAGCTGATTTTGTTTGCCGGAAGTGATTACAACGGTTTCAGGCAGTGCCAATTCTTCGCCTTCGAGCATGATCTCTTCATCTCCGGACAGTATCACAATAAAGGGCTTGTTGTCTTCTGCTGCCAGATAGCCCATGCCAATATCTTTAACGTTGAATGAAAGTCTGAATGTTCCTTTTTCGCTCACCTTAACACTGTCGATGACATAGGTATTAAACCCTTCAAAGCCTACAAGTTTAATCTGCTGATTGCTTAGAGATGTAAAAGAGCCGATAATTGTACGTTGAGCATAGGCAACGGCACTAAAGTAAGTTAAAACGATACAAAATAAAACAACTTTTTTCATAAATAAATCCGTCTATTTTGTAGGTTTTACATGTTTCACGAACAACATCACATCCTTGTTGTAACCACTCATAGAATACACTTTACTTGTGCAGCGTAAATCCGTAAGTCTCAAGGGATAAAGCGTCATTCCTTAAGGCAACGAACAGAGAATCCCATTGCACGGCCGTTGCCCTCAATGTTAGCCCCACTGTTAAAGGAGAGGCGCCTTGAGTAAGTACCACCAACGGTACTTGACCAATAGTTACCGCTGGAGCCTACATTGATGAGCACACCAGTACTATAGAGGCGGAAGCCTCCCACGGGCAATTTAAGCGGTGAATCAAAAGCTCCGGCTGCATTATTGGAGCTCCAACTCGTTCGTTCTGCTTCCAATTCCGCTTCGGTAGGCAATCGGTAACCACTTGGACATGGGTTATTGATGCCATCTACTCCCTGCCACAAATTGTCGTTTTGCGGGCTGCGCCAATCGTAAGGAGGAATTCCGGCAGTTATAAATTCACCATGCCCGGGTGTGTCGCTAGAGCTCAAGGTTGAATTTATACCCGATGTTCTTATCTGATGCTCGTCGGCGGCACGTCCCCACTGGTACAAATCGCCATAGGCATCAACGTCGGCGCTGCTGATGGCTACACGACTGGCACCCAGGTTACGGTCCATCCAGATTCTTCCCGTTCCGGGATTGGTCACATCAACCACGGCGGTTTCGGTATCCCTTGGCCAATCGGCAACGCCTTTATCCCAAACCAGCTTGTCACCAACATAAATTCTGTTTATAGTAGTAACACCTATATTTACTGCATCCCAATCAACATGTTGAGAAAAACACAAGGCAGGTAAAAATGTAAGTATTAGGATTAATATTTTCATTTTATTGGTATATAAAATATATTGTATTACTGTCATAGCTGGCTAAACCGTCATATTCTGCTTGTGTACCCGTCCAAAAGTTTTTAGTCATCATTGTGCCTGCGCCATCCAATTTCAATTTATCGGCATTCGTATAATCATTTGATGATAACCCTTTGCCTGTTTCTTTATCAACTTTGGTATCTAAAACAAGTTGAACTGGAGTGCTTACTGGTTTGTCTAAGTCGGCAGTGTTGTCAATATTTGCTAAGCCAATATCTGCTTTGGTAAGGGTAATTTCTCCTCCTACATGCTCTACTCCATTTACTGAAACTGTTAAGCCATCAGCTCCTGCTTCACCCTGGATTCCCTGATCACCTTTATCACCTTTATCTCCCTGTGGCCCTTGTGGTCCTGGTGCCCCCTGATCGCCTTTTTCACCCTGAATACCCTGGTCACCCTGATCACCTTTATCGCCTTTTTCGCCCTGAATACCCTGGTCACCCTGATCACCTTTATCGCCTTTTTCGCCTTTTTCGCCTTTGTCACCTTTATCACCTTTCAGTCCTTGTGGACCCATTAATCCCTGAACGCCCTCATCTCCTTTAACTCCCCTAACTCCCTGAATACCCCGGTCTCCTTTATCACCTTTGTCTCCCTTCGGGCCTTGTGGTCCTGGTGGGCCCTGATCACCTTTTTCGCCCTGAATTCCCTGGTCGCCCTTCAAAAGTGCTATCTGCGCCGCAGTAAGTGTTACTTCACCTGCAGTTTTAGCACGCAAAGCGTAGGGCACACTCAATAGTTGGCTTGTGCCGGTAATGATATAATTGGTACCACCCGTTGGATCAGTTTCAGTTTTAATAAAATATGGTCCGTTTGCCCAATCAATAGTATTAAAACCTGCTCCGCCTCCTATCTCTATACTTACCATACCGTTAGCATTTGTAAGTGGCGTTTGTGTTTCAGTGTAAACTACCGTACCTGTTGAAGATCCTTGCAAAACAGATATTTGCATGCCAACGGTTTGACTTGTTAACAATTTGTTGCTTGCATCTCTGATTATGGCCTGATAACTCATTTTCTCAGGAGATTGAGCAAATACAGTTACTGTTAATAGTAAGATTGCCAAAAATGTAAATATTTTTCTCATGATCTATTCCTCCTTAATTTTTAATGATTTTAAATGTTTTTACCACGTTAAATTGCTTAGAGCCAACTTCGTTGTATTTCACGTGGTTACCTTCTTTATTTCCTTGAATAACTTTCACAAAATAGGTTGCCGGTACAAGATGGCTCATAACAACTCTTGCTTGATTGCCTTCAATTTTCTCGCTTTGCAGAAGTTTTCCGGACATATCATACAGCTGAAAGTTTAAGTTTGGAATTTCAAACCCCTTAATTTCCAAAGTAAGATAATCGGTAGTTGGGTTTGGGTATGCCGAAACTGAAAGATAGATGTCTTTGGCTTCTTCAAGTCCGGTTACTACTGAAATTTCATACGGTTGTTGTACTCCTTCGGCTACGGAGCCATTTGTACCATTATAGGTTTGGTAAACCATCTGTCCAACGGTATAGCTCACCGAACCACCGCTACCCAAAGCATTGCCTCCAGTGGCGTTAATGCTCTCTTGTGCATGTAATCCTGTTAGTCCTAGTCCTAACAGAAGAACGACACTAAATTTTAACCTGTTAAATAGTCTTGCTCCAACTTTATTGGATTTAATAGAATAAATCTTTTTGTCTCTCATTTCAACCTCCTTTTTTTTGGTTATGCTAATAATTAAAGCTCCTCACTTATATGATGTCCATTACTTGCGCATGTCAAATTCCATGATTGATTGTGCAGTTGATATTTAAATATCATGTTACCAAGCTGCTGTCAGATATTTTCGCCAATCAATCTTGCACATTCCCGAGGCTCTTTTGCCTCCGGCAATTTGCTTTCACGTTTTTTCAATGTCTGCATCATCTAAAACAGGTTATCTCCAAAACAGAATCTTCTTTAGCTTTCGCATTCCATGCAAATTGTGTTGGCAAAACCGACGTAGCAATTTAACCCAAAACATCTGTTATTGTTCATTAAAAGATAAAAAATATTATCAGAAATATTCCCTGAAAAATTTCTGTTTTAAAGAGCATTGATCTTTGAAATTAAACAGAATTTTTAACATTTTTTAAGTTTGGGCTTTTTTTATTCAAAGTCTCTCTTTTTGACAAGCTTTTTTCTGATTCGTGAAAAGCACCCTTCCCGCGTAGTTACACGTATATTAACAGACTTCATATAAAATTTGACGCATGGAATTTTATTATATCTATATTTAGTCTTATTATAAATTAAGGATCAGCACATTAAATAAGCCGAAATTAGCAAATAGTACACAATGCGGTATTGAATATTTTAGTATTTTTGCACCAGAGATAAAACCACATTAATCATTTTTACATTATTTTCAACCATGAGTACATTTAGGAATTATCCTCCCAATTCTCAGGGTGTGAGGTTTTTATATATAAGCAACACCCCATTAAGTAGAAAAATATTTTGTCTTCTATTTATCATATTTTTACTGTTTTCATCCATCGTCGGTAATGCAACAATCTACTATGTCAGCGCATCCGGAAATGACTCCAATACAGGAACAAGCACCGGGCAACCCTGGAAATCTTTGGCAAAAGTAAACAACTTTTCTCCCAAACCTGGCGATCAGATTTTATTCAACAGGGGAGATGAGTGGATTGGAACTATTACTGTCTCAGCTTCGGGGTCGTCCGGAAATCCTGTTACTTATGGTGCTTACGGAACAGGGTCAAAACCAAAAATTTATGGCTCAGAAGAGATAACAGGCTGGACGTTGCACTCCGGAAACATCTACAAAGCAAAGGTTAATTCACCTGTTGAACAGTTATTTGTTGACAACTCAAGGGGCAGGTTGGCCCGGTATCCGAACAGCGGTTATTTTCTCACTACAAGCGTTCAAAATTCCACCCAATTTACAAGTAAGTACCTAAAAAGCGGTATTGATTATAATGGAGCTACATGGATTGGCAGGACTACTGCTTTTACCATATACAATAAAACAGTTACTGCTTCAAATTCCCAAACACTAACATTGGAATCTCAGCCTACTTATGGCTTAGGTGTTAATAAAGGTTTCTTCTTAGCCAATAAACTGGAATTTCTGGATCAGGCAGGTGAGTGGTACTATGATGCATCAACAAAAACCGTCTATCTCTGGGCGCCTAATAATGATTCTCCGGCCAATTATAAAGTAAGAGGCTCAACAATTAAATACGGGGTCAGCATTTCAAATAAAAACAATGTTATAGTTAAAGATCTGGAAATACTGCATAGCTCGGAAACCGGTATTTACATCACCCGAAGTAATTACATAACCATCGATAATAACAGAATTATAAGTCCTGATTTATTTGGTATTCTGATACCTGATAATTACAACCCGATAACGATTACTAATAATTATATCTATCAGGCTGGCGGTGGAATCAGGTGTTTTGGTACATCAGCAATTATTACGGATAATACGATTGAAGATACCGGGCTACTGGAAAACATTAATAAAACAGTTTTCACACACGACAATTACGCTACTGCCATTTATTCGCGAAACAATTATCCAACAATTACCTACAACCGCATAATTAATGCAGGATATGGTGGAATTAACTGGAAAGGTCGTAACGGTATTATAAAATACAACTACGTTAACGGGGCCTGCCAAACACTTGATGATGGAGGGGGAATATACACCTATAATAGTAAAACCCCTACTGCCTCTGCCGGTTCGGAAGTCATGTATAATATAGTTTTAAATGTGCATGGAAACAGGGTGGGATACACTGACAGCTACGACCCGGGATACGGCATTTATATGGATAATGAAACTACGGATGTTTTGGTGAAGTATAACACAGTAGGCTACGTTAGCTGTGCCCTTTATATACATGATGCCGGAAACGTTATTTTGCAATCCAATACCATTTTTGATGCGCTGCTGGGATGCAGGGCTTCCGGAGAATATTCAGATAGTTACTTATATGATAATATCTTTTATGCAGTAGATAGAGATGGTGATTTTACCTGGTGGAATAACCATCATCAAGTATTTCACGTAAGAGACGCATCGTCACCTATTTACGATAACAACAAATATTATAACCCACACCAGACAAAGGTGTTTCGGGCAGGAGTTAGACAAAATTTTGCAGAATGGAAATCTGCCTCCGGGCAGGATAAGAATTCAACTTTTGTGGGTTCTCCACTTGCCGAAGGAGAAACAGAACAGCTGTTTTACAACGATACAAAACAAAAGAAAACTATCAATCTCGGAAGCTCTGTGTACAGGGATTTAGATGGAAAACAGGTTTCGGAATCTTTTACACTACAGCCTTTTACTTCAAAAATTCTTATTAAAACAAAATCTGAAAATAATAGCAGTAACCAGGCCCCGGTAATTTTGGATCAGTCTTTCAATATTTATGCCCCAAAACCAACTAATAAATTAATTGGGCAAGTTGTAGCAGAAGCCCCTGGTGATAAACAAATACTAAGATATTCAATTATTCATGGAAATGAAGAGGAATTATTTGTACTCAATTCAGCTACAGGTGAAATCTATACCAATATGGACTTAAAGTCATCCGTGAATCAATCCATTGCTCTGGTAGTCGAAGTTACAGACAATGATGTTAATCCTTTGTCTGCAACTGCCTCCGTTACTGTGAATATTATCGGAATTGAGGATAATCAAAACTCTGATATCTCCCCTCCTGTAATCTCTTTATTCACCATTCCATCAACTTATGCATCTTTAACAATTCCCATATTAACATTCACTGCTACAGACAATTTTGCTGTTACAGGATATAAATTAACAGAAACACCATTAGCACCAATGGGCAGTGATACTGGCTGGAAAACTTCTGCTCCCGAATCCTATACTTTTTCACAAAGTGGTATTAATACCCTTTATGCCTGGACGAAGGATGCTGCAGGAAATATATCGAATTCAGTTTATGCTTCAGTGACCATTACATTGACCGGAAAAATTACAGAACATGTAACTATATGCGAAGGTGAAGAGTACTTGGGATGGACAGAAGCAGGAGTGTATGAGCGAGTTTTAACCAATGGCAGTGTCATTCAAAGCAAAAAAGAGAACCAAATTCCAAATTACGATTTCAGCAATGGAACCGATGGTTGGAAAACATGGGGAGCCACAGGATATAGCATGAACCTGAGGACAAACAACCAGGATTATATATCTTCCCCGGCAAGTATGCAGGCCACCTGCACTTCCAACGGAACATCGAATTCCTCCCTTCAACTAATAACCGGAGGGGCAATATCCATTGAATCCGGGAAGAAATATGAACTCTCTTTTTATGCCAAAGCCACAGTAAAGTTCAACATCGGCAAACTTTATATCCATCAGGGAAGCTCTCCGTGGACTAAATACGGCGCATTCGACGAGTTGAGCCCAAAAATATCCACCAACTGGGAACAGCATAAAATCAAGTTTACGGCAACACATTCTGCCGTTGATGCGCAGTTACGGTTCTACCTTGGCAACAGTCTTCCCGCAGGCCACTCATTGTTTTTAGATGATGTCTCTTTGGCTGAGATTACAGAAGATGTAGTTCAGGTTAACCAGGTGATTATTACTCATTTAACAGTAACTCCCACCCAATACTATACCGAAGATATTACAATTACTGAAGGTGAGAATTATATGGGCTGGACAGAGGCAGGCATATATGAACGAACACTGGAATCTGATGCAGGATGCAACACCATTGTTACTACCAACCTCTTTGTCATTTTACTCTCAGAAACATCGGAGAATGACACTTTGAAAGATGGCAAAACGGATGTTACTACTTCAGCATCAAACTATCAGACGACCGAAGTCAATGATTTTATACTTTATCCAAACCCGGCACGGTCATACATTAATATTAGTTACACATTACAACCTGAAGATACAAAAATTGAAATATTAGATGTAAATGGACGAACCATTTACAATCAAAAAGCAGAATCTGTTTTAAACAGAATTAATACGAATCAACTGCCTTCAGGATTATATTACCTGAGATCTGTACAAGGGCAAAAACAAAAGGTTAAAAAATTCATTATTGAATAAAAATGGAACTTCAAAAAACTCACTGCTTAGTCCGGTGAGTTTTTTTGCTTTATCACTGTGTCTTAATATTATTTTGTTGTTTCTGATTATCGGTAATTATTTTATAAATTTTTTCCCACTCAGGAATTCCCAGGATATTTCTGTCATCAATATAGATATCAGCAAAGATTTTCCTGCTATAGGTATTATCAAATTCCTCTCCTTCAAAGTTATTATTGACAGCATGGAATTTTAATCCACGCTTTTCACAGAATTCAATGGCTTTTTCCAATTCTTTCCCTGAACGGTATGTCCATAAAATTAGTTTATGCCCTTTTTCCTGGAAAAGTTTTAGGGTTTTTATCGCATAGGGTATCTCTTTCCCAATATCAGGATACTTATGCTTCACAATTGTTCCATCGAAATCTACAGCTATAATCATAAAAATTTACAATTTTCTGGTTAAACAATTATTTTTTAATTTTCTATACAATTTGGATATTAAGAATCTCTAATTTTATGTCTGTACTCGCCATAACCCTTTTTCCAATATTTTTTACCATACCCATATCCTCTGTCGGGTGCTTCGTTTATAACAATTGCCGCACGTTCGATTCTATTAAAATCTACCATTTTATTAATCTGCTTGATTTGTTCTTTGTGACTAAAGTTAATCCGCAAAACAAACAGGCTTATATCTGCAAACTTGCTTATTGTAATTACATCCGGAACCAATAACAGAGGTGCATTGTCAACAATAACATAATCGAACATTTTCCGCACCTTTTCAAATAAATACTCAAATTTAATATTGTCGAATAAATCGGAAGGGTTTGAAGGTACGGGACCGGACTGAATAAAGTATAAGTCAGGAATTGTGGTTGACGAAATTATCTCTTCAATACCAAGCTCGTCTAACAGATAATTACTTAATCCAAAAGACTTCTTGATATTTAGAAATTTATGCAATGTTGGATTGTGTAGGTCAGCACCGATGAGCAATACTTTATTATTGGATTTTGTTAGAATTGCAGAAAAATTAGATGAAATAAAAGATTTTCCTTCTCCCGGTATTAACGAATTTATCGATATCACTTTAGACCCCGGTTGTTCCAGAATGGCACTTATATTTGATTTTATTCCTCTGAATGACTCTGCAATTCCGGACCGCGGATAATGAATGACCGGTAATAGTTCTTTATATTTATGCTGGATTATACCTTCCAGTACCGGAATAGTGCTCCATTTTTCAACTTCTTCCCTGGTTTCTAACCTTACATTAAAAAAATTCATTAATGTAATGATAATGA
Source organism: Mariniphaga sp. (assembly GCA_040772505.1). Taxonomy (GTDB): domain Bacteria; phylum Bacteroidota; class Bacteroidia; order Bacteroidales; family Prolixibacteraceae; genus Mariniphaga. Next base: position 104,941 of record JAXGYA010000008.1, read on the forward strand.
AAGGTAAAGTTAGGCCTGCAAGAATCCCTGCCCCCAAACTTTTCATCATACTTGGGCCTACTTTTTTAGCAGCTTCCGCTATTGCAGAATCAATGACCTGAACTTGCGGAGCAATAGATGCTTTTGTGATGGAAACTTCAGCCTTTTTTTGAAGCATATAGGTATAAAGTTCGTTGTTCAGGTCAAACTCCCTTTGAATACTAATCAGATTTCTTTCTGTTTCAGGCAGTCTTCTTATCCTGGTTTGAATTTCATTGTAACGTTCTTGCATACTTTCCATTTTGGATTTAGTTACTCTCAACTGATTTTTTAGAGATTCCTCTAACCCGTCTCGTGCAATTTTGATATCTTTTTCGAGCATAATATAACTTGGGTTTTTATCCTGTACGCTATAAGAAAGTTGTTCACGTCTTGAATAAAGTTCTGATAATTTCGACAACATTTCGCTTAAATCCGGATCCTTGATCCCAATTACTGACGGATTGACCATGTCTCCAAACTTTCTGGAGTCATCAAGATATTTCTCAAGCTCCGTATAGTAATCAATTTGGAGTTGGGTTAAGTATTGCTCGTTTTCAATTTCTTCCAGTTTTGAATAAATGAGCTGGGCTTCCTGTCCAAGGTTCATAACCTGATTGTTTCTTCGAAAATTACTGAATTCCTCTTCTGCTGTGCCAAGAGTTTCTTTAATCCTGGACAACTGAGAATCAATAAACTGCATAGATTTCTCAGAGTTATGGAATTTGTTTTCCATTCCAAAACCAATAAAAACATTAGTGAGTTCATTGATAAAATCCACCTCTTTATGTATATTTTCACCATGTATTCGAATTGAAATCAGATCAGAGTTAAGATCCTCCAATTCAATTTGTGTTTTCTGCATGTAATGACTGGTTAACCAATGCAGGTTATTAAATCTTAAAATATAAGTTTTATCAATTTCCCCCAATCCACGTTTAAGCGTAAAATTGAAAAATTCATTATTAAATGGTTCTCCAAAATTTCCTGTTTTTTCAAAATCAATTGTTTGAATGTATCCATTTGTGGTTGTTTCTCCTTTTGCCTCTACTTTGTAACTTTTACCATTTAAAGTGACTATTTTAAGGAAAACATTTTCTGCGTTTTTCGCTAATGGTGGAACTATTAATTCAAAAGGTTCATAGTTATACAATTCCGCATTGTACAAAAGCTCTTCCCTGAACCAGGATGTTTGCCAGTTGAGGTTGTCAAGGGCTTTCCTGAACAGGGTATATGACTTCAATATTCCAAGCTGGTTTTCAATGCCTGCTCTTTTACCCAAACCAAGCATAGGATTTTGTAAATTAAAGACATAACCTAAAGAATTTTCTTCACTTTTAATTAAAATCCGGCTCTTAACCTCAAATGTGTTGGGTGAGTTTTTATAATAAAAAAAACCAATTGCTCCCCCTAACAGACACAACAGCAAGAATAGAGGCCACTTCCTCAAATATTTGAGGAATACATTTTTTGCCTCCTTTTTTTCCTGAGACTCAATTAAACTGATAATTTCATTTATTTTTTCCATGTAATCAATTTCTGATCTTAAAAATTATTTTAAAAATATTGTAGCCGCTACGATCAGGGTTGAAATAGTTGACAGGAAAAGTGAATAAAAGTTACTATTTTCACGTGTCCTTTTATATTTACTTGGTTGAATATAAACAATGTCATTTGGCTGCAGGAAAAATACGTCAGAATAATAGACACTTTTGTCTTGAAAATTGATATTATAGGTTTGGGTTTCATTTTCATTGTGTCGTATTACCAATACATTGCTAAGGTTGGCAAATTCTGTAATGCCGTTTGCCATGCTTATTGCATCAACAATATTTAAACTACCTTCATAATTATAGTATAACCCGGGATTTCGTACTTCTCCCATAATATTTACTTTAAAATTTAATACTTTTACACTCACATTCGGATCTTTCAGATAGTCTTCTGCATTTTCCTTAATCCGGGCTTGGGCTTCAGCCAAATTTAAACCCGCTACCTCAACTTTTCCTATGACCGGCAACGTGATATTACCCTCCTTATCCACCATGTAACCGTTGATATATTGACTGGTTCTGTCCCCAAACATTTGCTGCGTTCCGGAACCATAGCCTCCTCCTACGCTCAGTCCGGGATTAAAAAGCTGATTCACTTCTTTATCGAGTGTTAATACACTTAAATACAGATTATCAAATGGTTTTATCCTGTATTCAGGAGCCTTTCCGGGAATCTCATGAAGCGTCATATCGTCTTTTAAATCACTAAACATGGTTAGTTCCTTTGAACTTCTGCATGATGTTTGAATGATAAACACAATCAATAAAAGATTTATAATGTATCCTTTGTTCATTTTTGTTCCATTAAATTATTGTTGAATTTACTATTCATCTGATATCAAATTAATTGTTTTCTATGGTATCAGATGGAACTCGCATAGATTTTAATCGTAGTCGTTTGTGTTAAACTTAAATGCTCGTTTCATCCTCTTTTATTGCCCATCACGGGCAAATATCACTTTGAACGTTTTTAGTATAATAATAAAATCCAGCATTAGCGACCAATTATCTATATATTCCATATCCATCTCCATCCATTTTTCGAAGGATATTTTATTGCGACCCGACACCTGCCATGTACATGTTATACCGGGATTTATGCTCAAACGCCTGTTGAGCTCCCTTTTATATTGTTTTACCTCTGAGGGAATCGGTGGTCTGGGCCCCACAATAGACATATCGCCCATTATAACATTAATAAACTGAGGAAGTTCGTCAAGTGATGTTTTTCGAAGAAACTTCCCTACACGCGTTATCCTGGGATCATTTCTTATTTTAAAAACAGGGCCGTCTTGTTCATTCAAATCCATCATTTTTTCTTGTAATTCTTCGGCATTTATTACCATAGTTCTATACTTAAGACATTTGAACAACCTCCCATTCCGTCCGACCCTTGTCTGCTTAAAGAATACAGGCCCGCCATCATCCAGTTTGATCGCCAGGGCAATAGCCAACATAAAGGGCGTAATAAGGATGAGTATTAATGCTGACAAAAAGAAATCAATAGTACCTTTCACCTTCATGGCGAAATAGTGCTCCGGAGTATTTCTGAAAGAAAGAAAAAACTGATTATTCAGAAAATAGATCTTAGGACTTAACCCACTAAAACTTAATACCTTGTTGTGGATATAAAAAATTACTCCAACTTCTCTGCAATCTCGAATAAGTTTTTTTATTCTTCTGGAATCAAATTCCTTTTTGCAGTAAAAAACTTCATCAATTACTGTTTCGTCGATAAGTTGAGCAAAATTTTCATTTTCGGAGTATATTGGATACCTATTGCCAAACTTCAACCTGATTTGCTTCGAATTGGATATTATTCCCCTAATCCGGTAGCCCCAACCGGCGGTTTCAATTATTTGGTTGATAAATTCAGACGATGATTCATCAGCCATGATCAAAATCATCCTGGAATTATACCCTTTCTTGCGAAAGTAGCGTAATATCATTATCACTAATATTTTTTCTATGGCAAGCACGAAAAAATTGATTACTGAAAATGTTAATATGACCTTTAGCGTTAGCCATTCAAAGTCAAAAATCCTGGCAATAATTGCAATGGAAATGGAACCAAGTGCAATGATCAATACATATCGCTTTAGCAAATGTATGTAGTTTTGAATCCTTGTCATTGCTCCCATGTCAAAAAGGTCTAACAACCCAAACCAAATGGGGATAATAAGAAATACAATTACAAGATACTCTGTTTTATTTATTATAGGATCGGCATTAAAACTGCCAAAATACCATAACACCAAAAAGAAGCTAAGCAGGGATAATCCAACCTGAAAAAGGACACTTATCCTTTCTACTGCAGCTTCACGTTCTTTAATCATAGCTATTTGTTTTAAAATATTATTAAAATGCGTTAAGAAAACAATCCTGTAGCATAAGTTTTTATGCAACACAGTATTCGATAAGCAACTTAGTTTCTTCTATATGCGCTTTTGATGATGCGCCAAAGAGTACCGATTCAATTTTGGGAAACTGCTCAAGATATTCGATTGCCTCTTTAGGTCTCAGGGCACCGGCCGCCAGAACCTGCATTGCAATTGGCCTGAATTCCCGTTCGTTCAGATATTTCTCATAAATTTCTTTGCCACCTGACATCCTGAACCCAATCTTATTAATGGATGAACAGATAATAGGGTTTTCAATACCCACGGAATTTAATGCATCGAGCAATAACGGCATGTTCATAGTAATGTACCCTGGCTCACTGTTGTACCTTTTCCGGATATAAGCATCGAATTCGGCAAAAACACGGTACATTTTTAACCCCAGAATCATATCCACCAAAACATTCTGGATGAATATAACCGGCGTATCTATACCAGTAAACATTTTCATTTCAGCATCGATCAGGAGTTCCATTAACTTTGTAAAGTCCTTGTTTAAATAGGCCAGCCCCCCTTTTGCAAAAGTGCCGAAAATATTTCCCGGTACATATTGTTTAATTGTACCCATAATACCCAACTCGGTAACTGCATTGGCATATTTATGAGCGTAAGGCATGCACGGATAAATTTTAAAGTTTTCATATCCTGCCGGATTGTTTCGTATGTGTGCACATACATTTCCGATCCTATCGTGTGTGGTGCACATAAATGTATTAATCCCAAGCGATATTGCCTGGTCGAGTACCCTGATAATAGATGAATCATCTTTAAACCGTATCGCCTGGGTCCTTGATTTTTCATCTGATTGATGACTTACCGCGAAAAACTGGTTGTCTCCGAACAGCACTTTTTCCATGTTAGTTGTTTTTATCATCTTTAACTATCATTTCAATTACATGATCCGTATAATTTGCCATCTCAAAAGTGTTGTATTCCGGTTGTCGATTGTTTTTTATACAATTAACGAAATAATCTATCTGTGCACTGTACTCTTCGCCGCGCAGATAAAACTCAACAGGAATAGCCAATTCTGTAATATATTTTAGATTCCAACCTTTTTCCAGATTCTCTGAAGGAACAGACTGTTTCAGAAATACCTTTATCTCGGTAGCATCACATACGATTTTACCGTTTTTCCCCTGAACCGTTATCGAAGTGGACATTTTACGGTAAGTTTCGTCACTCCAGTTCACAAGTAACGTTCCCGTTAAGCCGTTTTCCAGTTTTAACAGGGAATACACTCCATCCTCCACCCCTCTGGAGTAAAAATTTTTTAACAGGGTGCCACAAATATTAACCGGGCGCCCCACAATTTCCTGAATAAGATTGATGACGTGCGATGCATAATCGTATAGGCAACCGCCGCCTTCTTCAGGATTGGAACGCCAGGTCCCCCCTTTCTCTTTAATAACAACCGGGCCATAAGCTTCACCGCTAAAGTGTAAAAGCTCCCCCAGAATATTTAGCGAAAGTAACCGTTTCAATTCCCTGAATGTTCCGATAAAATGGTTGTGGAATCCTACCTGGTTGACCAGCCCTTTTTCAAGCGCCATGTCTCTCAATTCTTGTCCCTGATCTGCTTTTAGGGTAAAAGGTTTTTCACAAAAAACATGTACCCCCTTTCCCAAGGCGTATTTTACCATAGGATAATGGTATTTGGTTGGAGTTGCAATAATTACGAATTCAGGATTTTCACTGTTTATCATTTTCTCAAAGTCGCTGTAAGTTTTTACGCTACTGAATTTGTTGAATGCATTCAAAACCATAGAAGATGTGTCGCAAACAGCAACCATATCAACATCGGGATGTGCACTCGCAATTGCAGCATGAGACAGCCCCATCTTACCGAGGCCTGTTACAGCACCTTTAATCATAGCTTATTGTTTAAGGTTAACTATTTGATATTTAATAATTTTGAACGATTCCACACCTTCTGCAAGTGTGGACAAATCCTTTTCCACTGCTCTTTCAGCCTCAAGGGTCGTTTTGATCTCCTCGTATGAAATGTTTGGATGGATTGTCATGCAACCTTTTTCAACTAAGTATGAATCTACTTTCAGCATCTCCTCCTGATAAATTGAAATTACCGGAATACCCAGTACAGCCAGTTCCCGTGTCATTGAGCCACCTGCACCAACAAAAAGTTTGCAATTACTAATAATTTCTTTCAGCGAAAGTGGCTTTTCTGCAACAGTAAGGTTGACAGATTTTTGTCGTTTGTAATGTTCTGTCTGGTTTTTATCGCGTGGCAACACTATGATTTTATACTGAGATGACAATGCCAGCAGTTTCTCATCGAAGAAATTCAGTGGCCCATGGTAATATTGTGCCGACCACGGCTCGGGCCTGAAATAGATGACATTTTTAACCGAACCGTTTGTTGGAAATAATCCTTTTTGCTGTGAAAGATAGATCGCCTCTTTCACACTTGGGTAAAAAGAGACTTTTGACTTTAACGGCCATTTCCGGGTAAATTTTTCGTTTCGGAAAGCGATTGGTAAAACCACCTTGTTAGCGAACCAAAATCCAAAAATATTGCCTTTTGCATGTTCGTTATCATTCGTATATAAACTGGGAATCCCCAAAACCCGGCTAACTACCGGCTGATAAAAACTACTCTGGCTGGCCGAAATATCAGGCTTGTTTTTTCGGATAAATACATACAGTCTTATCAGTCTCCTAAGGAAAAGAAACATTTTTTGGCATTTCCCTCTGCCCGCCTTTTCGCCAATAACATGAAATTTTAATCTGTTGAGTTGAAGCAATGCGATGGTGTTACCCGAATCACGACAGGTAAGCAAGAGTTCGTGTTTCTCATTTTCAAATTCCTTTATAAAAGGAACCCAAAAAGAGACTTGGGGTGTATTGATAAAATCTATCCAGATCTTCATTGATGATCAGTTTTCACTTTTTAAATATCCCGGCAAAATCCAGTATTACTTTATCGTTCCGATATTCCAGGGTTTTAAATTCGTTGTGAGCAACAAGGAAAGCGACAATATCAGCTTTTGCATAAGCCTCGCGATAATCTGTCAGTTTAAAAACGTCGTGGTCTTTAATGTTTGGCTCAACTATCAGCAAGCCATCCTGTTCCGATTGCATCACCTTTTGTGCAATGTATTTGGCGGGGCTTTCCCGTAGATCATCGATATTGGGTTTAAATGAAAGCCCCATAATTGCCACCAGTGGTTTTCTGCCGCTTTTCAACTCAAAGCCAAGCATAGAGTTTCTGATTCTTTCGGCGCACCAAAATGATTTATAATTATTGATCTCGCGTGATTTCCCTATTATTTGCGATTCCATCGGAAAATCGGAAGTCAGAAAATAGGGATCAACAGCAATACAATGTCCACCTACACCGCAACCCGGCTGGAGAATGTTAACCCTCGGGTGCTTATTGGCCAGTTCAATCAGCTCCCAAACATTGATGCCGGCCTTATCGCAAATCAGTGAAAGCTCGTTGGCAAATGCAATTTGTACATCCCTCGATGAATTCTCAGTTAGTTTACACATTTCTGCGGTACGGGCATTGGTTGCATGTAGTGTTCCTTTTACAAAAACGGAATAAAATTCCTTCGCTTTTGTCGTTGAAGCTTCATCAATTCCACCGATTACGCGGTCGTTCTGCACCAGCTCATGAATGGCATTTCCCGGAAGTACCCGTTCAGGGCAATAAGCAATATAAATCTTCTCTTTAAGTTCGGGACGTTTCGTGAATATAAGCGTGGCCATTTTGTCAGTGGTACCTACCGGAGATGTGGATTCTATAATACAGAGATCGTTTCTCTTCAGTAACGGAATAATAGCCCTGATTGCAGCTTCCACAAAAGAAATATCTGGTTCATGGTCACCTTTAAATGGTGTAGGAACCACGATTAAATAAACATCGCTGACCTCAGGTGTGGTTGCCGCACGTAATTTCCCCCGGGCAACAACCTTTTTTACCAACTCATCTAATCCGGGTTCAGAAATGTGTGCCTCCCCCTTGTTAATGATTTCAACTACTTTTTTATTTGTATCTACTCCCAATACTGAAAGCCCCTTATCGGCAGTAATTGCAGCAGTGGGCAGGCCAATGTAACCCAATCCCAAAAAACATATTTGACTATAGTTCATAAATGATTATTTGCGATAAATAGCTCAATAAACTCAACAATACGGGCGCTCGCTTTCCCGTCGCCATAAGGATTTGATGTCTGCGACATGTTGCGATAATGACCATGATCGTCGAGAAGACGGCTCACTTCGGTCACGATTTTTTGCCTATTGGTGCCCACCAGCAAAACTGTACCGGTTTCCACCGCTTCAGGCCTTTCGGTTGTATCTCGCATTACCAGTACCGGCTTACCCAGTCCGGGGGCTTCTTCCTGAATACCACCTGAATCTGTAAGCACCAGATAACTTTTACTCATCAGATAGACGAAAGGAAGATAATCAAGAGGGGCAATCAAATGTACATTTGGAATAGTCACATTACCGTTGCTACCCAAAATTTCATAAACCGGCTTTCTTACATTTGGGTTTAGGTGAACAGGATAAACAAAATCGGTATCAGAGTAATCAACTGCCAGCTCTTTAATAGCTTGGCAAATGTTCAGAAACCCGTCACCAAAATTTTCCCTCCGATGGCCGGTAATCAAAACCAATCGACGCTTTCTATCCCAATCGTAAACCAGCTTTTCGGAAATGCCCCGGCCCATGAGCAACTTAATTAAACGAGGCTCTGTCCCCGGTATTGTTTTTATCTTCTCTACAGCTAACTTCAGGGCGTCGATAACCGTATTCCCCGTTACTTTAATCCTGTCCTGGCTCACCCCCTCGCGCTTTAAGTTCTCACAGCTCAACGGGGTAGGTGCAAAATGCAAGGTTGCAAGCCGTCCGGTAATCTGTCGGTTCATCTCTTCGGGCCACGGGCTATAAATATTTTGTGTACGTAACCCTGCTTCTACATGCCCCACCGGAATTTGCCGATAAAATGCAGCCAAAGCCGTTGCTGCAGATGTGGTGGTATCGCCGTGAACCAGTACCATATCGGGCTGAACCTCTTTAAGGACATCCCTCATACCGATTAATACGCGGGAGGTAACATCATATAAATCCTGCCCCTGTTTCATGATATTCAAATCAAAGTCAGGTGTGATCTCAAAAACTTCCAATACTTGGTCAAGCATTTCCCGATGCTGCCCTGTCACGCACACGACCGTTTGAAAACGATCGGGGTGCATTTGCAGAGCCTTTACCAGTGGAGCCATTTTTATTGCTTCGGGACGTGTTCCGAAAACAAGAAGTATCTTTTGTGTCATGCTTATATTTTTTAGTTTTTATTGAAATACGAGGAATAGGCATAAAACATCCAGGCTTGGGCCCATCGCATATAGGGTGTTTTGGATGATATGCCTTTTTTCATTTGGTAATAGAAAAATCCCTTCCGGTTTTGCATGTTGTTTATGGTCCATTCCAAAGCCTTCTCTACCAACTCAAGATGTGAGTCTAACAGTTTGGTTTTGGCTAAAGTTACTATCAGTTGGGCAGGTGCATGAATATCAACCGGGTAGATTTTATTGTGATAATATTTTGAAATCCCGTCTTCACGAAAAAAATTTTCTATATAAAACTTCATCCCTTTTCGAAATGAATCCATTACAGAATTATCTCCGGTATATTGCATGTACTCCCAAGTGCATTCCAGGTTAAAACCTGTATGAAAACTATCGATCCATTGTTGGTTGCCTGCTGCACCATAAACCCAGGAGCCATCGGCAGCCTGAACTTCCTTGCACGCATTTACAACCTGACCGGCAAGAGATAAATACTTCTCATTCTTACTGTATGCATAACAACGTGCCAACAATCTTGCACCAAGAAGCGATGCGTTATAAACCTGAGAGTGGTCTAACGGAGAATATGAAAAAAGAAAATTTTCCCCGCATTTTATCCGGTTTAAGTCTTTCATTACAAAGTTGGCAGATGACAATGCTGTTTCCAAATATTTTTTATTGCCGGTAACTTCATAAGCATTAAACAGGGCGTCGGCACAAAACGAGGTTGCTACTACAGTAGGCGTATGTTTTGGCTGGAAAAAAACCCTGTTTTGCCAATCAAAGTTGTACCCCCAACATGCTCCGGCATAACCTTTGGATTGAAGAGAAATTAACAACTCAGCCAACTCTGTTACTCTCTTTTTAAGTTCATCTGTAGTACCAAAACTGTTCTTGCCCGAAGCAGCTATTTTGTATAAATTGCAATAACCGGTAAGGAAAAGGCCTATTCCTTTTGGATTATGCCCCTTGGGAATTAACAGTAGTTTCCGCAGGTTTACCGGGTTGCGTTTAAATGCCTGAATCCAGGCCAGACGAGCAAAGCGCCAATGCTTTAATGGTGTGGCCTGAAATATTTCGGAGTTCAACCCGTCATAAGGATCCCAACCTTTAAAATTCCCGACCTCACAATAAAGCTTAAGACTATTAAATGACTTTATAATGACCGGATTAACCATGGAGTTCATATTCACCAATTAGCCCTATTTCAGACTGTTTTACTTTTTTGGCATTACCCTCGTCCTTAAGGATATTGTTATCACCCGAATTTACCGAGCTTACAAATTCGATATAACGCTGTGCAACCTTATCATCTGTAAGTCCTGAAACTGTATGGATGGCGTTGTTTGAAACAGCTTGAAGCTCATAACACGAAAACCTTGAAATATTTTTTAAAAGCACCGATAACTCTTTTTCGTCTCCTGCTTTACAAAGAAATCCATTCTTCCCATGTTGAATGATTCCATCAACACCTTCTCCCCTTGAACCAATTGTTATACACCCCATACTCATCGCTTCAAGATAAACAAGGCCAAAGGTTTCCGGGCTGCTGAGCATAATAAAACAGTCGGATTCCTGCATCACTTTAAATACATCGTTGCGCGGAATACGGCCAGGCAGCGATACTTTGTCTGACAGGTTCAATTTTTTCACCAAACGCTCCAGCTTGTTTTTTTCTATCCCTTCCCCGATAAAAGTTATATGAAAATCTTTCCCCTTAAACGCATCATTTATAGCTTTTATAAGAACATCGGGATGTTTCCGCGGAATCAGCAGACCGACAAAAAGAAACTTCCTGATACCCTTTTCAAATGTTCGCTTCGGTGGGTTGACATTATTGACCGGAATACCGGAGTGACAAAGAAAAGATAAGTCCACTTTACCATACAGATGTTCAAATTCATTTTTTATTGCATTGGAACGAAACCCCCAGACGTCGATGGAAGCAACAATATTTTTTGATTTGTCACCGTACATTCTTTCAATAATCCGTACATCCGAATGGATAACCATGCATGTCCTGGAATTATATCGTTTTCCTAATTCAGAAACCTGCAACAATTGCGGGTTTGCCCAATGCCCAATGATAATATCCGGCCTGAAATTCATTGAATCGATTAGTCTTTTAATCCTGTTAAGTTGATTTTTTTGAGTAGTACGGGAAAAGAGCAATAACGGGAACCTATTAAACATCGGCAGCCTGTAAACATCTACCTTTTCTATTACATAATTTCTTTCTCTTGTATGTCCTTTAGTGCTGAATATAAATTTGTAATATCTGGATATAATATTTTTAAATGTACTGATCAACAGATAGACAAACCGATTGTAGTACTTGATATTGTGGATAACCTTGACGTTGTACCCTTGCAACACCCATTCCCTTGCAAAAAAATGGACAACAGGTGTAACTTCATCGGTAAAGTCATCGGCAGGATAAACAGATGTTAACAGCAAAATATTCTTCATGACCTGGAAAATAGAATTGCAATAAATAAATAAGTTAATAAAAGCCCGGAGGAAGGTTTATATCACATCGGGATATTCTTAGGAATTTTGAGAATTTACTTTTTGTAATGTTTTTCTAGGACTTTCACAAGACTTGCTTTCCTCACTATATTAACAGCTAATCTTCGCGTTTTCTTTTTGAAAGGAAGAGGGTTAATTGGTTCGTCTAAAACTTCTTTCCATAAGTGCTTCATAGCATCTACGTAAAGTAATGGACTATTCTTTTTTCTTTTTGATTTGTCAATACTTAACATCAGATCAAGTAATTCTCTTGAATTAAATGGAGTGAAAACTTCTTGAATTATATCCCATTCTAACTGGCTTTGAGCTTGCCAACTCCCCATACGATGCTCCCAGTAAAATAAATCGTACAAGTTGTAGTTAAAACTATTTCCTTTTATTAGTTCATTCCATTTTCTTATTTCTTCTCTTATGAAAATTAATTCTCCCCAACCACTCTCTAATTGTAAAAAGTCGTTTTCAGTTAAATTGTTTTTTATCGTTCTCTCTGGGAAATAAAGGCATAGACCAATTTCTGAACAATTTCCTTTTACAGCTACTTTTTGTTGCGGATAAATTTTTGACATTCCAAAAGCAATTTTTCCCCAATCATTAATGTGAGCCATATCTGTATTGGATTCATATATTTTCGCAAATTCGGTGGAAATATTTTTTTGACAATCGAAAATATTAAATTTTAAGTTCAGTGATTTAGATAAAGACATAGGTATTTTTATATCCATATGTTTGTCATCCATATTCCTGTATCTTAATGTGTAAAAAGTAACATCGTCAATAATGTCCTTACAGCTACTTAGAATAACCCTGGTATCCCACCCGGCAGTCAAGGTAAAAGCTAAATCCATATTGTTATTTGCAGCTGAAACTATCTTTTTTAATAGTGTAGAAAATTTTATAACGGATTCTGAATAATTTCCAGTTTTTAGGTTTTGAAATGGATAATAGCGTTTTTGTTCAAACTCTGATGCTTTGATATAATGATTAGGAACCAGGTGGTAAACATTTTCATAAAAAGTAACACCGCTTGGCAACCAATGCTCTATGTTTTTTGCAACATAATCCGAATTGAAATAATCTTCGTATGCTTTTGTTTTTTTGATTTGCAAAACTTTATTGATTAATAATGGCTGAGATGCTGCATAAATATTATTATTATTATTTGTGTAATAAAATGTTCTTAAACCACAAGCATCATTAAAAAAAACAAAGTCATTCTCTGTTTTAATAATTAGCACGAATCTACCAACCAAACTGTACAATTTAGTTGGGAAATCATTAATATCTTTTAGGCTTGAAAGACTATCAAGAATTTCTTTCGATGTTTTTTTTGTGTCGTGTGGACTAAAAAAGTAACCTATTAAATATAAATCATTAATTCCAAATGACTTTTCAAATTGACAATCCGGGTGTACATATATAAAATATTTGTCAACTTTTTCGACTTGCCACTTTTCTAGTTGCTTACACTTAACAGGTGTAAATAAAAATTGCCGTCTAAATTTTAAGTTATTCATATTCAACGCGTTTTTATATTAGCGACAACTTGTTTGTCTGTTCATATTTGCCACTGCTATTTACAAGCTCCATTTTTTCTTCCACAAACTTGGAAAAATCAATCTCATATGTATGGTAACATAATGGAACAAAGCAGGTACAAACCCAATGTATTTTCTTTGAAAAATGAATGTTGATCCGGGTCTTCCTCCGAGTGGACTTTTAAAACTTTTTACCCGTACAAGTAAAGAATATCGGGGATTACACCACCGAGGTAATTCCTTATTCCGTTCACATTCTCCAACAAAACCGGAACTGACAAATGATTGTATTCCTGACTTTTTAGCCTTTAGTCCGTAGTCGAAATCCCCTTGACCGTGATGAAATATTGGATCCAGAAAACCTACCCGTTTAAAAACAACCGAAGGGACAAGCACCACATTCCCGTTAAAATATTCACACTGCTGTATCTCCCCGTTCGGTGTTAACTCTATTTTTTTTGCCAGGCTGTTATACCCGCCATAAGTAACCATTCCGTTGGCAGACTGGCATACGCCGGCAATAATTACATTGTCAGCCCCTGCTGTCCGAAAATCTTTCAATAAAACTTCAATAGATTCATTTTTTAGGATGACATCGTCATTTAGCCACAAATAAAAATCGTAATTAAATGTTTCAACGGCATTTTTCCATGCCAGATTCATACCCTTGTTCCAATACAATTTTCCATCTCCCTGAATTACGGTTACCTGAGGGAAACATTTTTCAACCGCCTCGCCTGTCCCATCGGTCGATCCGTCATCAACCAAAAAAACTTCAGTTTTATATCCTTCAGGCATTGTAGCACCAAACAGGGATTGCAGGCAACTTAACGTTTTCTCCCGTCGGTTGTGGCAGGTTAAAAGAACAGCTATATTACAGATATTATTTCCCATTTAAAATTGAATCGATTTAATTTGAGCATAATTTTCAGGTAAATCCTCTTTTAGATATTTCATATACTTGACATACCTGCTTTCAAAAATGCCCCGTGCCCATAGTTTCACTTCAACGTTGTTCATTTTACGAAAAGATTCAGACAAACAAGCTCCAATCATAAACCAAATCGTAAAATCGTTCATCCCAAAGCCGGAAGGATCCTCCACCCAGGCATACGCCCAGCGCGCTGCTACAAAAAGACCTAAAAGCTTGCTGTATATGTTGTTGGACCGGTAGATTGCCAACATAGAAGCTTTTAAAAAAACAAGAAAATAGAGCAACACCCCGATGATACCCATCCATGTAAATATATTAGGCACATTTGCCTCATTCTTGTATCGTTCGTTCTTTCCGGAAATTTCCTCAAAAAAACCTGCAAAAGCAACCGTTTCGTTTCCCCGCGCCGGACTGCGCCCAAGTATCCAATAGTTGTATTTTTGAGCAGATTGTAAAACTTCCCTATATATGAAAGTCCGGGAGTCTTCCGTTATCTCTTGCGTTTTTACTACTCCTTCGGCTGTTGTTGTTTCTGCTACATAGTCTATTTTAAGATACTCATCAATCTTAAAAACATTAAAAATCCCAAAAACCCCAAGAACAAATAGTAACCATGGAGCAACAATGAGAACCAGATGTGTATTTTTCACAATGTTGTCAAATGCAATAAAAAAACGGGTATAATAGAGCAAAAGTAAAATTACCGGCACCCCGAATTTAAATATAAAACTCCTTGTTCCCGTGGCTATACCATCAAAAAAGACTATTAACGTAATAAAAATCAATATTAACTTCCAATGTGTTTTTAACCCGGGCACAAACAGTAGTAAAAAAGAGACTGGAAATAGAAACATACCTCTGGACATAAATGCCCCCTGGTAAATAGCAAGTATCAGAGAGAAAGGCAGAACATATTTCACAAAAAACGACAAGATATATTGCAGTCTCTCTTTATTTGATGCTACATAAACAACAACGATAATGAGCAGGTCGAAAATACGCTCAACCAGTGATTTGTAATCCCAATAGTTTTCAGCCATAAATATTCCCCGTATAAGGCTAAAGACAATCCAAGCCACAAACATATCCACAATAAGAAAATTCCGTTTGTTTTCAGCTTCAAAATAGAGAAAACGAGCTGCAACTAAAACAATTAAAACCATAGTTTGAATAAACCACCATATGGAGGTACTGCCAAGAGGGAACAAGGTGAATCGCTGAAACGAATATATTGCGATTGGAAAAACTGCAAACGCTAATATTTTCGGAAAAATATATTTTAACATAAAGCCCTGTTTCTTAAATCATTTTCTGATAAATTTGGTAAAGATCAGAAGAGTTCCGGGCACTATCGTGACGTTTCGCTGCGGACACCCTTGCATTTTCCGAGATTTTCAACGCCAATTCATCATCCACAAAGATTCTGCAAATGTTGGATGCCAACATCTCAACCTCTTCAAACCGGTGCAGCAATCCGTTGTCACCATGTTCCATCATATCTGCAGTACCCCCTACATACGAAGCAAGACAAGGCACTCCCAATATTTGTGCCTCTCCCACCGAGTTCGGGCTGTTTTCGATAGCCGAAGGGCACACTGAGATATGAGAATTAAGAAATCGCCTACACATTGCCTCTTCAGACAAAAATCCTGTAAACTCAATATAGTCAGACAATTTGTATCTTTTTATCAGGGAATTGATGTAACTCCCGTAACCATTCAGTCTGATTCCTCTTCCTGAAAAATAATTTCTTCCGCCAACATAAACTCTTGTTTCCGGATAATGTTTTAAAACAATTGGCAGAGCTTTAACCAATTGGTGAAAACCTTTAATCGGATATTGTGCCTGGCTTACAAAAATCGAATATCTCTCACATTGTTGTAACGACCACCGGTTTTTATAAAAAGATGGTCTTAATGTTTCATTACAGAAGTGGTAAGTAGCATTCGGGTTGATAGCCCACACGTGATCACGATCCCAGGATGTCCTGCCAATTACATGCCCGATCTTCTCAATAAGCATTTTTTCATATTTACCTCTTTTCTGCATATTCTTGTGTTTTGTAAAAAAGGTATCCCATCTTACCACATCCCTAAGGGTTGTATGTCTCACCAAGTCCCTCCATGGTATGTTCCCATCATAATACCGTTCATAAACACTTACCAATCCCTGAATTGACAAAACAACTTTTTCCGGGCCACATGCATTAACAAACGAATACGAATGTAAATACTCCGACCCGTGAATATGTATAACATCAGGATTAAACGTCTCTTTAATTTGCTGCCAGTATGAGCTATCAGTATTACCGACCCGGTATTTCAACCGGGTTGGCATAAGATAATGGGTTATTCTATTTATCTCAAGTTCTTTTAATTCCTTAACTTTATGAAAAGATGCCACCGCCAGGTTTATATCATTACTTTGACTAAGCAACGCATTTGCAGCTGAATGAATCCATCCTACAGTTACAGGTGCGCTCAAATTGAGCTTCTCGTAAACTTCAGGAAAAGGCGAATTGGTTATCCAAAGAATTCTCATGTCTGTACTATTTATTCCAAATTCCTTTGGCTGTTTTGTTCAATAACTTATAGGTTTGGGTGGGTTGTATAATTGCCCCTATAACATGCGTGCAAATAATCGCCATCACAATACCGGTACTGTTGTTAAACAAATTGCCAAAAACAAAAATTAAAATTAAATAGACTAAAATACCCAGGAAGGTGAGCAAAACGGTCAGTTTTAATTTCCCAATTCCGTTAATAAAGCTTGAATATGGGGCAATTGCAATTTGCATAACCGAATAAATGCTAAGTGAAACGGACAGGCTCATAGGTATTTCAATTTCATCACCAACCCATATTTTGTAAACCCAATTGCTAATCACAACCATTAAAATAATTCCAAATACAAAAAGCAGGGAAATAACGTTCAGCTGCCTCAGCGTTTTTTTCATCCAATCAAAGTCCGATTGTGAATACGCATCGGTAACGGCAGACCATATAGGACTCATAATAATTGAAAATACCATGACCGGAATCTGAAAGTATTTAAATGCGATGTTAAAAACAGCTACCTCGGCAGGGCCATAAAACTGAGTAATAAAAACATTTGAAGTGGAAAAAACAATTATATAAGCAACTTGCAAAAAGAAAAATTTTGTGCCTAACTTCAATAAGGTATTGCTGAGTTTAAAATCAACTGCTTTTACCGAAGGCTTTAATGATTTATAACGTGTATTAAACGATATTACCGATACCACAACAAACAGCAAAACCGGCACTGCACTTATAATCGTACCCAACAATACCAAATTGCCATTTAAAGTAATTTTTGTCAACAATAAAACAATCAGGAACGACAACAGATTCCCACCCGTCGCCATCATTTTTGTTGCCGATGGTTTTTGGTCGGCCAGGTAAATTACAGAAATCAGTTGAACAATAAAACGAAGAACAAAAAATGTAAAGACGATCGATGTTAATATATACAGCTCGTTCTCATCAATTGTTTTTGTATTAAGAATCGAATTCCAGTTTAAAAAGAAATTACTTATATGGAAAACGAGAAGAACAACACTGAAAATGCAAATTAAAATGGCATAAGTTGTACTTACATATCTCTTCCCCAAAACCAAGTTATCGTTAGCCAGTGCTTCGGTCAATTTATTCCTAAGCCCGTTGCCCAATCCTATATCGAAAAAACTAAACCACCCTAAAATGGAAGTAAGCGTTATCCATATTCCGTATTTTTCCTGTGTTAGATAGTCCAGTAGTAATGGCACATAAAGCAATCCTATTAAAACACTGATTACCTGAATGAAAAACGAATATCCTATCTGTCTTTTTGCCCTCGCGCCCCTTGCTTTTCCTTTAAAAGAACCGATGAGATTTTTCAATTGTATATTCATCAACAAATAGGCTTAACCGCTGACACCAATTTTCCTGAGCGACTTGTAAATTATATAAACAAGCCACGTTGGCATGGCAAAGATCATTTTTACCCACCGGTCTGAATTCAACTTTTCTTTAAGATAGCTGCTAAATATGTTATCCTCCTTTATAAAACCATCAACTTTATTCTTTGTGGCAATTGACTTAAGTTGGACAAGCGCCCAAAAAGCGTTCACTTCAGCTTTTCTTTTAATTAACGGATCTACTGTTTTGTTCTTAAGGATGGCATCATAAATATACGGCAATGTAAACCTGTACCGCAAAACATTGTTTTGTGTATCCTGCATACTGTGTTCCCGGAACTGGTACAATACTCTAGAATCTCCATAAAACGCAAATTTATCCGCATTATCATAAATCCACACCCAGTCGTTACTGCCTGAGTATTTGGTATAAAAGCCTGTAAATTTCGAACGCCTTATAGAGCTGTTCAGGTATGGGAAACCCAATTTGTATTTTACTGCATATTCTATTACTTTTTGCCCGTCCTCCATATAACCAAAAGGGAAAGTATGCCGGTGTGGAAGTTTACCAACATGAGTTTTTCGGACAAAATCTGTAAAAAACACATCAATATCCGGATGCTTATCCCATGCTTTAACAAACGTTTCGACATAATCGGGCGATAAAATATCATCATCCTGTAAAGTCATTACATACTCTGTTTCTGCAAGTTTGAAACAACGGTTAAAATTCGGGTTCATCCCAATGTTGGTTTCATTCCTGTAGTAAGTTATCCCCTTCTTACCGCAGATATCCCTAAAATAATCGTGTGATGAACAATTGTCCACAACAATAATTTTGCATTTTACGGTTTGGTTAATTGCACTTTCGAGAGCTTCTAAAAAATATTCCCTCCTCTCATAAACGGGCATTGCTATGGTCAATAATTCTGTATAATTCATTGTCAATTCTATGTTGCTTTAATTTATTCCAGGTCTATTTGGCTGTGTGGTGCAGAAATAATCATTTTTGCTATTTCCTCCGAAACGATACGGATCGCATTGGAGTTCCAGTGCGTATCATCTAAGTGGTACAACAATTCGTCGTTCGATTTCCGGTAATCGTTATACAGCTTTAATGGATTAATAGTTTTTACACTCTCTACCTGCAGCATTGAGTTCAATTTTAAAATATAGCCGGGTTGTACTTTATACGGTACAAACTCGAAATAAACGGTTTCTTTATTGGGCATTGGAATGAAAATAAATTCAATTCCCAGTGAATCACAGTACTCCTTATAAGATACAACATTGTCAGTTGTGCGTTTTAAATCAGTTGTAAAATCCTGCACCATATTAACATCGTGCCTGTAATTTTCTTCATTAAAAAAAAACATGTTACTTCCTTTAATACCTGCAATACCGTCCCCTTTTTGGTTAGACAACCTGGCCCTGACCCAATTTTTCGAGTAATGCCTTAAAGATTTATCTAAGAAAATGCTCAAGTATGAAAAAAGTAAATTGTCTTTTATCTTAGCTTTTATCGCCGATTTTAATCCGCTTGGCTTCCTGTAATATTTCATGGGCCTTGGCACATATCTTTCCGATTTTAAATAAACCACTATTTTGGGTTTCGCTATCGTATTTGATTTCAGGTAATAATCGAGTTCTGAAAATTCAGCCGGTGCAATGCTATATATTTTCATCTTTCCATCCAGTTCGGCATAAAGCATATTTGCAATAACCGAATCCTGTGTAACGGCACAACCGGCGGCAAATGAATCCCCGATAATCAATATATCAGGATCTTTAATAAATGTATTGTTCCGGTTTCCCAGTTCATCGGTTATCCATATTTCCTCGTGTGCTACAGCATATTCTGTGTGATGGCACAACTGCCCTACAGATTTCATCCGGAGCACTGTATTGGGGTGAAAAGTTCGGTCTAAATGAAAAACCGTTTGAAAATCGAGAGCCTCCCACGGCCTGTATGTAAAAGCGTACGATGGCAACAAACCTTCAAGAATAACCCAGAACAGTATAGGAACAATAAAAACAGCTGTTGTTGTAAACAACCTCTTCATTTTAAAACTGAAAATAAATAAATTGTTGTTGTGAGCCGCTTAAAAAAACAATAGAGGCAATCAACGCATAATAAAAACTCCACCGGACCGGTTTATACCATTTAACACCCAACTGAGCAATTGCATATTCACCTTCACGGCCCACCCATTCAATAAGAAAAAAAATACCGACTAAAAAAACCAATATCAAAGGGTGCAAACCGTTCCCTGAAATATCACTGCTACTTGGTAATGTGAACAACGAAAGCGAAAAAAGATTGCCGAGGTAGGAGAAAGCTTCGCCAATATTTGCCGCTCTAAAAAATATAGTGGTTATAGCAACCAAAAGAAACAACCATGTCATTCCGGTAACTTCTTTAAACGTTGGTATCAGTTTCCCTTCAGCAACAATTTTATTTCTGTTTATGGAACCTTTAACAATGAGCGGTATAAAATATAGTCCATGCATAACCCCAAATACGATAAAGGTAAGGTTCGCCCCATGCCATAATCCGACCAATAAAAAAGTAAGAATAACAGATAATATTAATCCGTATTTTTTATATTTCCTTAAAACAAAGGTTAAAGGAGTAAAAACATAGTCCATCATCCATGTAGTAAGCGAGATGTGCCACTTTTTCCAGAAATCGCTGATGTTGGTCGAAAAAAACGGAAATGCAAAGTTATTTACAATTTTAATGTTTAACAATTTTGACACACCGCAGGCCATATCTGTGAATCCTGAAAAGTCGGCATACAAACTGATGAGATAGAGTATTCCTCCAATAAACAAAATGCTTCCCGCCAGGTTTTGGTGATTTTCAAAAATAAAATCTACAACAGATGTTAAGTTATCGGCAATAACAACCTTTTTGAATAATCCCCATAAAAACTGTCTTAATCCATCAACAGCCATGCTGTAATTAAACTCGCGCTTTTTTTGAATCCGGGGTAGAAATTGCTGCACCCTTTCTATCGGGCCAGATAAAATTTTCGGGAAATAGGCGAGATAGGTAAAAAAACTTAACAGATCGCTTGTGGGTTCAATTTCCTCATTGTTCACATCAATAAGGTATCCGATCAACTGAAATGTAAAAAAACTTATCCCTAACGGCAACAATATGTGAAATGGCGTGAAACCTAAACTACCGCCACTGTAATTAAACAATGTTACAAAACTCTGAATAAAAAAATTGAAGTATTTAAAATACAACAGAATGCCAACATTAAAAACAACACCGGAATAAAACAGGAGTTTCCTGCCCCCGCCCTCTTCTTTTTTTGCTATGGCTTTAGCAAGATAAAAATTTACAAAACCCGAAAATGCTAAAAGGAAAATAAACTTCCAGTCTGCCAGGCAATAGAACACAATACTTGCGAATAGTAAAAGGGTATTTTGAGTTTTGAAGTTTTTACCAAAAACAAACCAATAGAGCAAAAAAACAATCGGAAAAAACAGGGCAAATCCTACTGAATTGAAAACCATAAAAATAATCAGATTGTAATTATTGTAATTTCGACTGAATTAAATCAATCAGTGACCCCATGTTTTTTAGTTTATTTAGTTCCTTAAGCTTAAATTTAATATCGAATGCTTCTTCAATTTCGCTAATTATGGTCATGTGGGTTAAAGAATCCCATCCATCTACATCGGTGGCTGTTAAATCATCTCTCATCTCAAATCTTTCATGTTTTACAACCGAAACAATAATTTGACTCACCTTTTCTGAAACTTCACTTTTTTCCATAGTATATTATAATATTTTTTCCATAAGCAATTTGACATTCCATGGTAAATAATTTAAAATCTCAGTATGAGATGACACCTGTCGTTTTGTTATTTTATAGCCTGAACGTTCATAAACTTTAATTGCTGATTGGTTATTTTCAAAAACCTGAACCTGAGATTTTCGTAAATTTGGGTTTTGTTCTTTAGCAACATATAATAATTGCTCTATAATCTTACAAGTCAGCCCATTTCCTCTGTGTTTTTTATCAACATAAGCGTATTCCAGTTGATGGGTATGAGGCTCTCTTTCAATTAAAATGCCTTTTATAACTTTCTGGTTTTTCTGGAATTCAACTAATTTTTCTTTTGGAAAAACAAAACCAATAAGATTGGATTTTAAAATAGAAGATGGCTGTTCGTCTTCATTTTCCTTTTCATTCCATCCTGCAAAAGCAGCAACAGGGCTTTTGTCGCATTCTGCAATAAAATAGCTGCTTACAGACCATTCACAACCCTCTATCTCTTCTTCAAGTATTTGAATTAAATAATTTTGAAGCTCAGCTTCTGATAAATTGAAAATAGTTGCCAGCCCTATTTTGTCACTCCCGCTCTTCTCTGCTTCCATAATTACTTTTGAGAGGAATATTACATCATTGAGGTTGGCTCTTCTATAAGAATAGCTCATTTGTAATGAATTAGCTCTTTTATTTTTTTTCTGTCAATTTTTCCATTCGCATTTAAGGGGAATGGTTTAAAGAAGTAGTATTGAGTAGGTACCATATAAGAAGGCATTTTTGATTTCAGGTACTCTTTTACCCCGTTAATCTCAAACTCACCGGATTCAAACACAATTGCAATTTCATTATTGTCTGCCTGATTTTGAACAGCTAACGCTACTAATACTTTTTGCCCATTAATAGCTTTTTTGGTATGAAACTCTACTTCCGACAGTTCAATTCTGAAACCCTGGATTTTCACCTGAGAATCTTTCCTCCCCACATAATCGATATTCCCATTTTTCCTCTGAATACATAAATCACCTGTTCGGTAAAAGCGGGTATCGGTACCGTTATAGTTTGTCGTAAAAAACTGCTCTGCATTAAGCCGGGGATTATTAAAATAACCGGGCGTTAATTGCGATCCTGCCAGACAAAGCTCCCCTGTTTCATCCACATTCGCTGACCTGTTAGCATCGTTAAAAACAACTGTCAGGTTGTTCAGCATAGGTTTTCCTATGGATAAAACTCCATTGTGGGAATCGTTTTCAGCATTCCTGTTAAAGGTGTAATAGGTACAGAAGATCGTGTCTTCTGTTGGCCCGTAAACATTATCGATTCTGGCACTTGGAACACAATCTGCCCATTCTTCTGCAATTTGCGTATGCAATGCTTCTCCGCAAAATAGAGAGTATCTCATTTTAGGGCAATCGATTTCACTAAAATAGGGACGTAGATAATTTAGTATGGAAGGCACCATCAAAGCTACAGTCAGTTCTTTCTCATCCATTAATTCAAAAATATAACTATACTTGATTTTATCTTTCGGAATGGTATAAACACAGGCACCTTTAAGCAAGGGAATAAGGTAGGACATTACCGACAAATCAAATGTAAGTTCAAACATTTGCAAACAACGGTCGGTTTCATTTATGTCGTATCCCATCGCCCAGAATGCTTCCACAAAGCTTGCTACATTGTTTTTTGTGATCATTACCCCTTTGGGAGTTCCCGTGCTTCCGGAAGTAAAAAATATATACGCCAACTGGTTGTCAAAATTAGTGCCTTTCACACATTTTCTCAGCCAGTTAACTGATGCTTCAAAATCCGGTGACGGAAGGGCTGCAGTTTCATAAGAATTCAAAATAGTTTTAATGCCAACCTGATCAATTACATTTTGGTTTCGTTCAGGAGGTGTATCCGGATTCAGCGGAACATACATTTTTCCGGTAAGCCAAATGGCAAAGATTGCAGCATACGTATCCAAATCATCATTTGCCACCAGGGCAATTTCCGTTTCGGCACTATTTTGTAACGATTTTGCAATTGCTGCTATTCGCTGAACAAAGTCGGTATAAGAGTAGTAGTCCTCATCAATACAAAATGCATTATTTTGAGGATATCTTCTGGTTATTTCCAAAAACTGGCTGGCAATATGTCTATTGAACATAATTATTGATGTTTTTCATGTAAAAAATTCTTTGACCATTAAACTTTCTGCAAAAAGCTTCAGATTGTGCTAATGCATGTTCATAATTCATTTCTCACCGAGGGTCTTATATATAAATCCGTTACCTCAGCTGTTGCCGACAACTCCAAAGCATTGACTATTATAGATGCAATATCAGATGTTTGTAAAAGTTTTTCGGGATTATAACTTTTATTTCCTGCTGCATACAATTTTTGTTGCATCGGCGTGGCAGTTTGACCCGGATAAACAGATATGACCTTTACTCCGTGCTGGTTTACCTCTTGCCTAAGGCTATCGGCAAATCCTTTTAATGCCAACTTTGATGCGGTATATAAACTCAGATTGGGTATCGCACGTTGAATTGCGCTTGAATTTATAAATACTATCTGTCCATTATTTTCTTTTAATTTTTCCAATAGTATTTTTGTAATTAAAAACGGAGCTTTTGTATTTAAATTAAAATGAAAATTATAATCCTCTATTTTTGAATCGATAACAGAAACAGGATTAATACAACCAGCTGAATGTATAAGAATTTCTATTTTTGCAAAATCAGAATTTACTTTTTTTAAAAAATCCATAACTTCACTTTCAACTGCAATGTCGCACTCATAACTGTATAAGCTCACACCTGCTTTTAACTCTTTTTCTAGTAGAATCAGCCTTTCCTTATTCTTTCCTACGCAAATAAGGTTATATCCCTTTTTTGCCAGTAAAACAGCAATAGATTTTCCAATCCCGCTAGTTGCTCCAGTAATTAAGGCTGTCTTGTGCTCCTGTTTTGCCATCCCTAACATGCTGATAGTAAAGAAGAGTGCTGAAGTTTTTGTGCAGCATCACTTATTACTGAAAAATCAATTCCCGATCTTATAGCGATATCAAGCAATGAATTATCCCCATCAGAAAAACTCAAAATCCATAAAAGAGCCATTTCGTAATCCTTTTGCCGACTCTCTCCTCCAATCTGTCTGTACAAACCGCGCTTCCCAAGCTGAGGTTCCCCTTTGGGATTCAAGTTAATATACTTTATATTGTTTTCAATAAGCGTTATAACTCTAAGTAAAAACTTAAAAGATTCGCCTATGTTTACCGGATTAACAAAATCAAGGTTATCGGCAGAAGTATGGTATTCGGGAAATTCCCCGTGCGGTTTTCGGGAAAATCTTCCAACCGGCAGGTTAAAACCCGGGGAACAAAACTGTCTTTCATCATATCCATAAGGAGAAAACTCACGTATTTGGGAGTTGCTTTCATTTCTGAGCAGGAACTCCATTATTTTGTCTATTTCTGCATTGCCTCTTCTCGATTTTTTATAATGGAAAGGAGATGTATCGCCCAGCAGAGTAAGTACTAATCCATACTTAATGTTTTGCAATTTATTCTCATTTCTACTCAGCCACGCTATAGAACCAATAGTTCCCGGAATAAACAAAAAGCGATAAGAAAACCGGGTTTTCAATGTTTGGAGAAATCCTGCGATAAAAGTGGCAATTATTATTCCTGACAAATTATCGTTACAAAGCGAGGGATGGCAAATGTGGCAACTTATAAGTACCTCTTCCTTAGTTTTCCCCTGAATAAAAAACTCCCCGTATGTTAATGCCCCGGGTCTAATCTCCGAATCAATTTTTATATGGTAATTATCATCTTTCAGGTTTTCCATTTGGTTGTGAGACATACAAAACCCCCATTGACGATTATGGTACGACGTGCGATAAGGGACCCATTGAGGATATTCCGGTAATGTATAAACATGTTTTTTTAATCTTTCAAGATCAATAATCTGATCAACCGGTGTACTGTAATTCAAAACATGCAGGTTCAAATCACGAAAATTGATAATTTTATCACCAGCCATATCTTTTATCCATGCATCCTTTATATTCCATTCATCGGGTATTTCCCAGTCAAGTACCTTTGTGCCGGAAGGAACCTCAGTTAATTCGAGGGGTATAATCTCTTTCAATATCGCCAGGGTTTCACGAACTCCATTACCGGTAATACTCCTACAAATCGGATAAAGGCGTTCAGCCAACCGATACATTTTATTCCCCTCTTCTTCAAAATCAATACTATTCAGAATATTATTTGGCACCATAATAAAATTGTGAATGTTATAAGCTACAATAGAAATTCTTTTGTTAATATGCTCCGAAACCCCGCATTAACACTAAACAATCGGATTCATATTTTTAACTTCAATTCCTTCAAAAGATAAATTTTCAATAAACGGATAACAAAGGTCTTTTTCGGAAATAATCTTTGGTTTATAGGGGAATTCTACACCCAGGCTCTTATCGCTATAGCGTATGCCTCCTTCAAATCCCGGGGTATAAAACGACGTATGAAAATAAACCAGTCTTGTGTTTTTTGTGAGGGTAAGATATCCATGTGCAAAACCTTTAGGCACCAGAATCATTAAGTCATTTTGCTCTGATAGTTCAACGGTAAAGCTCTTTAAAAAAGTTGTGGAACCTTTTCTAATATCGATAATATAATCCTGGATCTTACCCTCTATACAACAAATAATTTTAGATTCACTGAATGGTGGTTTCTGATAATGAAATCCACGAAACGTTAACCGATGTTTATTGAATGCTTGGTTTATCTGCACAATTTCTTCATTAAATCCGATTTGTCTGAATTCATCTTTGCTAAACAACCTGGTAAAATAGCCCCTGGTATCGACAAAGGGAGAAAGGTTGATAACATAAGCGTTTTTGAGTGTTGTTTCCTGAAAAATCATGATCAAAAAAATTTAGCCTTACTCTTTAAAAACCATAATGGGTTTGCGGAGGTTATTCAACTGTTTCAAAACTTTATCAGCAGCTTTTTCACCGCTGATAAACGATTCATCGGTCCAGTGGTAACCCCATTCGCCAAAGCGCCCGCAATATTTTATATCTGCCTGTTTAAGATAATTATGAACAATCTCAAGGTTTGGAATTCGCTCGAGATCAAAAATGACATTTGCATACTGTGAAATTCTGGCTTCCTGAAAAACTATTTCATCCGACTCGTGTAATATTCCGCATCGTTTTAAATCAGAGATTGTTGGTTCAATAAAGTTATCGGGTTCTTTGTTCAGTGGCTTATATTTTTTACTAAAATAAATTTCCGCCTGAATGCTCCCGAAATTTTCAGGTGCGTTGTTTGGCGACCACAAATAGGGAAAAGAGAGCCTTGAAAATATAATATCCTGATCATAAAAATAGGTCCAGTGTGCTTTGGAAATATCTTTTCTTTTAACCCCTATATTTACAGTGACACAACTAGTACATGCCAATCTTCGGGAGGCCTCCAAGACCCCGGTCGGAACCCCCTCAATGCAGGGTATTAACTCGGGAAGAGGAACTGAAGATATTAAATAATCGTACCGTTTTGTTTTCCCGTTGGCAAAGGAAATCAGTTTCCGAACAGGATCTATTTTAGTTACTTCATGCGAATATTTCAAATTTGCATTGTCAATAAACTTATCAAGAAACCTGACAAAACCACCGTTGCTGGGATAATAAAAGTCAGTTACATAATGCACATCATCGGTACTTTCCGACAACGCCCCCTTTAACACTTCATCAAGGTCAGGTTGGTATAATCTCGGGCCAATCCAGTCAATATCGAGATTTTCAGCGGTGGTTGTATGAAACTTTTTGGTGTATTCCATCGGGAATGTTTCTGCAAATGTTTTTCCGAAGGTTTCCAGCAGCCACTCTTTGTAATTGGTGGCTGTTCTTTTATCTGTTTTGCTTGCTTCAAAAAATTCGCGGATAACTTTTACAACCATCTCGTTTGGCAACCCGTGCAGGTTTACCTGTGCCGGGTGCTTTACCCAGAAACCTTTCCAGTAGTTGTTCACATAAGCTTTAAATGCCTCTACTTTACCGTTTACACTATCATGAAATAATTTTCTGATTCTTTCATCTTTTGTGAAAGAGATGTGCGGTCCGTCGTCAAAAATAAAACCATCCCGCTCGAATGTGGCAGCATGTCCGCCGATAAAATCACTTTTCTCGTAAATTGTCGCTCTGATGTTGTTCTTATAAAAATGATGAGCTGCACCAAAACCCGCCATCCCTGCTCCTATTATTATAATATCTTTCATCTTTAATTGATTTTATCTTGAATAGATTGAATTGTTTTTGTAATGCCTGAATCGATGTCGATTTCCGGGAGCCAGCTTGTAATCATTTTTAATAAACTGTTATTACCTACAATATTATGTGAGTGATGTTTACTCGGATCTATTTTGCCCAATTGAATTAAATGTGAACCATTCATTTGGTTAGCTATTTTATATATCAAATCTTTCACTTTTAATGGTTGTCCCGAACAGATGTTTACTGCACCATTGAAATCCGTTTCGATCAAACTGACCAGGGCACGTGCAACATCCTCCACATACAGGTAATCATAAATTTGATTGCCGTGTGTGGTAAGTACTTTCTCCCCTTTTAAAATGGTTCGAATAACGTAAGGCACCAGCCTTTTTTTATTGTCATTCGGCCCATACATAAAAAATATCCTGCCCCATGCGTATCCAATATTGTTTTGTGTACAAAACGCCGAAACCATTTGGTGGAGCTTGTGTTTACTCTGTCCGTAAACAGTTTGTGGTTCTAAAGGGGAAGTTTCTTCATTGTACAGATAATCGCCCCACTTATATTCAGCACAAGAACCTGATACCACCACTCTTTTCCCACCTACCTCTGCAAATTTTCGGATCAAATCCATGCTGATTTCCACCCATTCATTATTAACCCTAGAATTTAACTGCATGCCAGTTTCCATTTTCCAGGCGAGATGTAAAAGATAATCAGGTTTTATATTATAGAGCATTTGTTCTACCTGCTTAGGCTCTCTTAAGTCGGTTTCAATCCAGTTCACTTTTGTATCCGGGTTTTGTCGTTTTACTTTGTCCAGTGCATAGATCTCAAAATTTTTGTTTTCTAATTCATTTAAACAATGGGATCCAAGAAAACCTGCTGCGCCTGTTACAAGAATTCTTTTCATGTACCAACCTCCTTCAACTCCGGAATTGAAACAAGAAACCGGCCTCCCCACTCTTTAATTACCGATTGCTGTTTTATCACTTCGTCTTTAATATTCCATGGCAGAATTAGCACCCAGTCCGGTTTTAATTCTGATAATGCGGAAGGGGGCAAAATAGGGATGTGGCTCCCCGGCATATATTTTCCCTGTTTCGAAGGAGCTGCATCACAGACAAAGGAGACGATATCCTTATTTATCTTCCCGTAGTTCAGCATTGTGTTGCCTTTTGCCGCTGCACCATATGCACCAATTACTCTGCCTTTTTGTTTTTGTTCCGTCAAAAAGGCAGTCAGGTTGTGCATGATTTTGTCGACTTCGGATTGAAAATTAAGGTACAACGGTAGATTCTGCATTCCAAATTCTATCTCTTCTTCGATTAATTTGTTAACAGCCGGAGTTGTCTCTTTTTTAACATCATCTGCATGGCATCCATAAACCCTTATACTTCCACCATGCGTTGACAATTCTTCCACATCGTACACTTTTAATCCAGCCCGCTTAAAAATAAGTCTTACCACATGAAGTGACAAATAAGAATAGTGTTCGTGGTAAACGGTATCGAATTGATTGTATTTGATGAGGTTAAGCAGATGAGGAAATTCAAGTGTAATGGTGCCGCCAGATTTAAGAGCAATTTTTAATCCTTTTGTGAAATCGTTGATATCCGGCACGTGAGCATAAACATTATTTCCAATAATTAAGTCAGCTTTTTTACCTTCCTGCTCCAATTTCCTGGCAGAGTCTTCACCAAAAAACTCTCTGCGAACAGGAATACCAATGGCTTCCGCTGCATCGGCAGTACTATCGGTGGGTTCAATACCGAGACAGGGAATACCTATCGCAACAAAGTTTTTCAATAAATACCCGTCATTTGAAGCCACCTCCAGCACAAAGCTGTTTTTGTTCAGGTTCAGTCTGCCGCTAATCATTTCTGAGTAACGGGATGCGTGCTCCAACCAACTGGAAGATACAGAGGAAAAATAAGCATACTCTTTGGTGAATAGTTCATCACTCTTTGAGTAATCTTCAGTTTGCACCAGCCAGCAGTTGTGGCAAACATAAAGTTTCAGAGGAAACTGTTTCTCCGGAAGTTCCAACTCCTTTTTATTTAAATAGGCATTTGAAGGAGGGGCTATTCCCAAATCAAGGAATACATATTTTAACCCGCTGTTACAGTGTCTGCATTTCATATGTTAATAGAATTTTTTAAGATAAATTTTTTTAACCGTGTGTGGAGTTATGGTATTTTTAGTTTAACCGGGAGACAGCTTTCCTCGCTATGGTCTCTCCAATTGCAAGTGAAGCCGTTGCTGCAGGTGAAGGTGCGTTTAATACATTTAGGGTAAACCTGTCTTCCATAAACAGAAAATCATCTACCAATCCTCCGTTCCGGTCACACGCTTGCGCCCTGACACCTGATCCGGCAGGTTTAATATCTTCTTCCTGTACATCGGGAACAAGGCGTTGGAGAGCTCTTGTCAAAGCTGATTTATTGTATGACCTGTAGTATTCTCCCAGCCCCATCTTCCAGTACTGACGCATCACTTTTCTGAAACCAGGCCATGACACCGATTCCCAGAACTCGTTATATTTAAATGAAGTTTTGTTATATCCTTCCCGTTTAAAAGCCCACACAGCGTTGGGGCCGGCTTCAATACCACCTTGGATCATCCGGGTAAAATGAACACCAAGAAACGGAAAGTTGGGATTGGGTACCGGATATATTAGGTTCTTTACGAGGTATCTTTTCTCTTCAGTTAGTTCAGCGTACTCCCCACGGAATGGAATAATCATGATATTCAATTTTTTCTGTGTCAGCGCCGCAATCTTATCACTATATAAGCCGGCGGTATTAATTATTATTGTTGACGAATAATGTCCTTTGTCGGTAATAACTGTGGCTTCGTTTTGATTAAAAGTGATGTTTAATACCTCGTTGTTTAAATAAATTTCTCCTCCATATTTTTGCGTAAAAATTTCAGCATATTTCCGGCTGACTTCGCTGTAATCAATGATACCCGTATAAGGAACGAACAGAGCTGCCAAACCCGTTGCATACGGCTCATATTCTATAATTTGACCTCCGGGAATCTTTTTCATTTTTGTCAGTCCGTTTAGCATGCCTCTTTCCCAAAGATTTTCAAGCCGGGGTAATTCTTCTTTTCTTGTTGCAACGATTAGTTTTCCGCAAAGATCGTATTTGATCCCTTCTTTGTCACAAAAATCTATAAGCTGTTGATAACCATTCTGGCAGTTAACAGCTTTCAGGCTTCCAGGCTTATAATAAACTCCTGCGTGAATTACCCCACTATTATTCCCTGTTTGGTGTTGAGCCAGTTTGCTTTCCTTTTCAAGCAAAATAATTTTCAAATCAGGTTTGATCTCCTTAAGCTTCAGGGCAGTAGCCAAACCAACGATTCCTCCTCCTATAATAATAATATCATTTTTCATAATTATCCTCTGAGTAAAACAAATGTAACGTTCAATTTTGCTTCCATGAAAATCATTACATAGTTTTTCATGTCATTGGCTTTTTTACTTTTAAATCCAGTAAAGACTTTCATTCAGATAATTATATTGAATTAACTGGTTTAATACTTTTAACCTGATTAATCCGGATTCCCTGAAATTTGAATCATTAAATTTCATTGCTTTTAAATTATTGAATAATGACTCTATTGTCGATTTTAGATCGTGTACAGGCTGATGGTCAGGAGCCAATTTTTTAAACAAATCGAAATTCACTTTATAAGAACGTTTATCCGGCGGGGCATCCGGGTTTACCGTAACTTTGCATCCATTAATTACTTTAGCCACTGCCTCAGCCAGCTCCTTTACCTGATAATTCCATATATTACTTCCTGCATTAACTACCAGGAAATCCCCTCCTGCTTCCGGCCTGCGTGAGGTTGCCCAGTCGATGGCTCGAGCCATATCCAGCACATTGATCAGCGGTCTCAGCGGGGTACCATCGCTTAAAATATCGATTCGTTTTGATGTAACGGCTCCCGCGATAAAATCATTCAACACCAGATCGAGTCGCAACCGGTTACTGAATCCACAGGCTGTGGCAAAACGAAGACACGTAACGGTAAAATGCTTGTCGGCAAAGGAGACCAACTCTGCTTCTGTATTAACTTTCGAGCGGGCATAGGCAGTTAGCGGATTAAGTGAGTCGTTTTCTTTTTTTGCTTCATCACCGGCGGCACCGTAAACACTGCAACTCGATGCATACACGAACGAACTTACTCCTTTTTCTTTTCCTATCCTTGCCATCCGTACTGCCGCTTTATTATTGACATCCATAGTAACCTTTTCGAACTTAGTGCCCATTGGGTCGTTTGAAATGGCCGCCAGGTAAACAATAACATCCACATCATTCAGTAGATCTTCTTTAAAATCCCGCACATCTCCGAAAATCTGCCGGTTCAGTTTAATTTCGGGCAGAAAAACAGGGTTGGTTAAACAATGTGCAAAGTAGCCTGTATCGAAACCAATCAGTTCTGCATGGGAATACGTTTCCCGTAATTGGCTAACCACCCCCGGGCCAACATAGCCCATATTACCTGCGATTAATATTTTCATATGTTTTATTTCGCTTTGTGTTTTGCTATACATGGTGATTTCGAATAGAATAAACTTTATTGTTAATAACTAACCGTAGCGGGAACTTTGTTCCACACCATCCAGGGAGCCTTGTCGCTCGCTATCAGCTCTTCAAGCAATCTTTTATCCCGAAGTGTGTCCATGGGTTTCCAAAAACCATTGTGTTTAAAAGTTACTAACTGCTTTTCATCTGCCAGTTTTTCCAATGGTTCTTTTTCCAATATGGTTGAATCATCCTTCAGATAGTTCAAAACTTCAGGCTCACAGACAAAAAATCCGGCATTGACCCATTGCCCGTCACCTTTAATTTTTTCCTGAAACTTAAGCACCTCATTATTGGCATTTAAAATCAATGAACCGAATCTTCCTTCAGGCTGAACCGATGTCATTGTAATTATTTTACCATTGCTTCTATGAAATTCTAAAAGTACACTTATATCGATGTTTCCAACTCCATCGCCATATGTAAGCATAAATGTTTCGTTATTAATGTATTTCTGAACCCTTTTTATTCGACCGCCAGTCATCGAATTTAAACCGGTGTCGATGAGTGTAACTCTCCATGGTTCTGATCCATTGTTCAATATTTCCATTTCATTATGTTTTATATCAAACGTGACATCACATTGATGGAGATGATAATTCGCAAAAAACTCTTTAATGATGTAACCTTTATACCCAAGCAAAATAATAAAATCATTAAATCCATAATAAGAGTAAATCTTCATTATGTGCCATAATATAGGTTTTCCACCAATTTCAACCATCGGTTTTGGTTTCATATCTGTCTCTTCGGAGAGTCGTGATCCGTAGCCTCCGGCAAGTATAAGTACCTTCATGTTACTAAATTTAATTTTTAAAACTTGAAATATCTATTCCTTAACGTAACTCACAGATTTCCCATTCCGGTTTAATTTAGATGGGTCTGCTTTTTCTGAACTCAATACCTTAATCTCATCTTTAGAGATTTTGATATGTATGCAACAGTTCATTGCTTGCAGTCTGATTAATATATGCGATTGCCCGCAAATTTGAACAATCTCTCCTTTCAATCCTTTCAATGGGCCAAAAACAACTTCAGCTTTTATTCCTTTCGCAATATCTTCTCGTGTTAATACTACATCTTCTTGTTTTTGACTCATCAATGTCTTAATATTTTCAATTTGAATAACCGGAATTTTTTGGGCTATTCCTCCAAAACAAACATAGTTAACCACCCCGGGTATAGTTAGTACGTTAAAGTATTCGACGTAACTCACTTTTACAAACAAATAGCATCTAAAGAGTGGCTCTTCTATCCATTTCTTCCGATCACTCCATTGCTTCAATGTTTTTATAAGGGGTAAATAACACTCTATGTTTTGTTCCATCAGTATGGAATAAATTTTCTTTTCCTGATGCACTCTGGTATATATTGCATACCATTCGTAAACCGGTTTTTTTAAATACATAGTAAACTGTTTTTTTGATTAAAGTGTACCAATTCAATAAATCTTAACAGTCGCATAGCGCTGTTAATGATGACCTTGCAAGTTTTGCAAATGTGCTTTTAACTTCATGTTTTCAAGACTAATATCGGCAAACATTCGTTTTAAACGTTCGTTGTCTTCTTTAAGCGATTTAAGTTCTTGAGAATATCTAAACCCGGCATCGCCATATTTTGCTCTCCAATTATAAAAAGTAGCCTGGCTTATGCGGTACTTTTCAATTATCTCTTTAATGGAAACACCTTCTTTATGTTTCTCAAGAATTTGAAGTATCTGGTCTTTGTTAAATCTTTTTCGAATCATTATTCTTAACTTAGAGTTGTTTGCCGATTAATAAACTAAAGTTTCAAAGAACCCTCTATTTGACTTGCCCGGGTGGAGCTAAGGATGTTGTGTAAATCGCAATAATTAATAATTCAGGAAACTGAACTTTTAATTTGAGAGAAGAAAAATTGAATAAATTGCAAAATTCGCTTTTTAAAGAATAGAGAATGATTTCTATGCCAAAGAACTTTTTTGTGTATCTGTCATTAACAAAAATATATTAGATATATTCCAATATAGTCCTTTGTATTTATAGAAAGAGTTTTCTTTTATTCTTATTTCTAATGACTTATAGAGTTATTTTTAATAAATGTTTTAAGGGGTTTTTCTGAAGATAAATTGAAATAACATGCAATTCTCATTCTGTTTATGACAGGGTAACCCCGCTGTTACTCCCATTTTTGTAACATCCTTACTGAAAATTCTATCTTTTGTGCCAAAATCCTAAAAAGATTTTAACGAAAATAAAAACGATTAACTCAATAGAATGTTCAATTAGGAAATGAGAATTTATAACTTTAATGTTATAATCAAGCCAATAATCGTGAAGATGAAAGGTGCAGAAAATTTACTAAATGGTTCAATTAGAAGAGTTGATTATGACAGAATAAAAAAAGTCAACTAACAGAACGCCAGCTGACTTTAAACTTTTCACACTCACTCTGACTTACTTTTTCAATGCCGCCTTCGTAAAAATATACTCTGGAATATCCTGGTTGAATTTTATTTCGTCAACAATAAATTCTGTGCCGTCGCCTTGTTTCAGCATGTCCTTGTAAATCATTCTGGTTGGAAACCAGCGCCCTTCAATTTTTTTTACATCCGACAACGTTGTTTGTTTTAACAACTGTCCGCTTTTGGCAAACAGCTCCTCTTTTAGCGGAACATATTTCTCAGGATCAACCCATATTTTGCGCGAATGGTAAGCCACATCTTCTACTTTTGCGGTAAGTTCCAAAACCCTGGTTTTCGTACCGTCAATTTCTTCCTCGCCAATAATTTCGGCATTGTACATTTCGGTGAGTTTGCGATCGTCCATCACATCTTCGTATGAAAGATCGGAACCCATTACCGATTGACGTAGCATGTGCCCGGAAATTTGGATAGTACGGTCGGTGGATGGCGAATAAATCCAAAGCTGGTTTTCCAATTTCAGCATCTTGGTGCCTTGCTCGCGCGCCGGAGACAAATATTCAGTAAACGATTTTTTGTCGCCAACCGAATAGCCAATGGCGGTTAAAGTGCGGCTATTCCGCCTGCCATGGATTATCATAGTGGTTTTTGCCACCTGGTTTTCCGACGACATGTTGTCGTCGATTTTATTTAGTATTTGCTCGGCTGTTTGGGCGAAAGTTGTTCCAAAGCCAAGAAGAATTAATGTGATTGTTGTTATTGATATTGTTTTCATGTTTTGATAATGTTTTAATTCTATGTTTTTCTACGTTTTGTCAACGCTGACAGGTCTAAAGACGCTGTCAGGTTTTATTTTCAATAATCAATCAGGTTGAAGAAATCTATCACCTCATTTTTACTTTTCACTTCTCACCTCTCACCTCTCACCTCTCATCTCTCATCTCTCATCTCTCATCTCTCATCTCTCATCTCATCTCTCATCTCTCATCTCTCACCTCTCACCTCTCACCTCTCACTTCTCACCTCTCACCTCTCACCTCTCACCTCTCATCTCTCATCTCTCTCCTTTCGGGGAGATGTCCGCAGGACAGAGGGGCTTCTTTTTTCACACTTCCAACTCATGGAACAATTGCGAGGTTTTGCGTTTGTAAATGGCAAATCCTGCCAAAGCATTTCCCAAAACAGTGGCCAGAACCCCCGGTATAAAACCTATATAAAATAAGGCGGGTGTTACTTCAGCACGATAAATCGAAGGTAACATCATCCCGATATTTTTTACCAAGTTTGATATATCGAGGCCCACCTCTTGCATATAATAGCTTGCAGCCAAACCGAAAATTGTGCCTACAACCGAACCGATTATCCCAATAATAATAGCTTCATAAATGGTGGTTTTGAATATATGTTTTTTCTCTTCTCCCAACGCAAGGCGCACACCAAATTCGCTGTAACGGCGCAATCCGCCCAACAAACCTGTGTTCCACAAAACAAGGGAAAGGGCAAAAACCAATACAAAAACCATAATTGCGCTGATGTTATCGGCCATTTGTATGTATTGTCCCAAACCTTCCTGTTCCACCAATCGCTGCATTTCGGGCGAAAATTCATCGTCGGGATCGCTGTATTTTGCATTGAACGATTGTTGCAATTCTTGGGCTTTCAGGTCATCATAAACACCATCTGGGAAATAGCCAAGGATTTCGCTGGCGGCGTTTTCCATATCAAGTGCTTCCTGTGCATCGGCAATGTCCATAAAAATGGCGCCCCGGTCAAGTATCGAACTTCCAAAGCGCAAGGTACCGCTCACTTTGAAAGTTTTAAATGCCATGCTCCCATTCATTGTTGAGCCGAAAAGCGTAACATCATCGCCCAATTTTACATCAAATCTTTTAGCAAAATCATCGCTTATCAATGCCTCTCCCGGGCTTTGCGGAACAGAACCCATAACAAGGGATTTTTGGATATTCATCCGCTCTATTTCCTGTGTTCCTGTCGAAAGCAAATCTACTGCTGTTCCAATTGCCTGGCCTTGTTCGCGGGTTTCGCCGTTTTCATCGGGCACATCCAGCAAACCTCCTGTGTGTATCCGTTCCACCCACTTCATTTCGGGGTAATCCTGTTGCAATTGCGCGATCAATTCATCCACATCAATCAATGCCAAATCGTTGGGAACCTGATTTTCGTTTTCGGCAAAAGCGCGGGTCAGGATTTTAACATGGCCGGTTGTGAATTTTGCGTTCATGTCGGTCATGTCCGTAAAAACCCCTTTTAAAAAACCGCTCATAAAAACAGTGAGGAAAACGCCCAGTGCAACCACAATAACGGGCAGCAAACTGCGGCTTTTGTCCCTTAATATCCCTTTTAATATAAATTTTATCATTGTAGTTTTCCTTTAAGTGCATCCGTTGGTTTCATTTTCGCAATTTTTCGGGCAGGTAAATAACTTACTATTGTTGCCGAAATTACCACCAGAAATATAGATATCACAATCAGTTTTACGCTGTAATATGGGAAGATGGCATCTGAAATAGGAATGTCAAACTGCATGTCCTCCGCATATCCCATATTAATACCGGTTTTGTTTATCCATAAAAATAGCGGGATTCCGTAAACTGCTCCAAACAAGGCGGCCAAAATACTGTGCGCCCCACCTTCAACGGTAAAAATACCGACAACCTGCTGTCGTGTCATCCCCAAAGCTATGTAGGTGCCAATCTCGCGCTGGCGGCGGAAAATGGACAAAACCTGTGTGTCGAAAATGGCAATTAATGCAATAATCAGCAGAAGCGCCTGAATGATTGTACCGCTAATTTTTTTTGTTTGGATGAGTTCGTCCATGTCGGCCAGTAAAAAATCCTGTCCTTTAAATTCCCAGTTTTCGAGTTTACGGTTTTCGTAGGCTTCGCCAGCAACCAAAAGTGTGGCCTGGTTCTCCATGCCCATCATTTCCTGTAACACTTCAAGGCGCAGGTAAATCTGCCCTTTATCAACCGACGGGACATCGTTGTCGAATACCGATGCGATTTCAATTTCGCGTGCATCGAACGTGCCATTTTTATCGCGCCAACGAATTAATAATTTATCTCCTGAACTTATTTTCAACGATTGAGCCATTCGTTTTCCAATGATTGCATAATCCACGTCATCCGACTTTTTAAGTGCCGAAGTGGGCAGTTTCAAAATGTTTTGGTCGGGGTCAATCCCACGCAGTGAAATCCCCTGCATCCTGCCTTGCGGATAAGCTGTTGCTTGCGTGATAAGTACTGGCACAAGCTTTTTGTTTTTTACTTTAGTCAGAATTTCGTCCGACATCAATTCGTGTGAATCCTGAATTGTATAAGGGTCGTAACGATCGTAATCGGGATGCCAAAACTGGCCTTCGCCGGTTTCCCATGCCTGCGTGTCGATGCGGCTTTGGCGGTTCCAGCCGTCAATCATTCCGTTGTAAAAAATCATCAACACAAAGGCAAACGAGAGCACCGATACGTTGAGCCAGGTACGTAATCCTGCCCCAATTAAGTTTTTGAATGCTAATTTTAGAGAAAGTTTCATGTTCTAATTATTTTTCTGCGAACTATTAAATTTTCATTTTCAAAAAGTGAGGTATTAGTAAACAGTAAAAGGTAAGCAGTAAAAGGTAAACAGTAATCGGTGAACAGAAGAAGTAATCAGTAAAGTATTTACCGTTTCCGTTTGCCCCAGTAGGATTCTGCAATCTGACCACCAACGGACCTCGACGATCTTCTGATTTGGTCAGTCAAAGAATATCGCTCTTCTTTTGGAAAATTCTTCGTCAAGTGAAAAATTTTATTCGACAAAATCCTCGCTTGTTTATAAACTTCAAGTTCCCTAAAACTCCTTGCATATGTAAATGGCTTATCCATAATTCTCACTTTTTACTTTTTACTGTTCACTTTTTACCGTTCACTGTTTACTGTTCACTTTTTACTGTTTACTGTTTACTTTTCACTTTTTACTTTTCACTTTTCACTTTTTACTTTTTACTTTTTACTTTTCACTGTTTACTGTTCACTTTTTACTTTTCACTGTTTACTGTTCACTGTTCACTTTTCACTGTTTACCTTTTTCTTTTCACTCTTTACTTCTCACCTTTTACAGTTCTGTTTTGACAAAAGAGAGATGATTTGTCAATCATTGCGTTAATCATTCTGTCCAAAGATTCACATTGGTTTAACAAATCATCGTGAGTTGCCTTGTCGATGTACTCACATTCCAGAGAAACCTCAATCCAATGTTGCGTTTCGTATTGTTCTGCATCGGCATCTGTAAGTTTTAGGATGAAATGATTCTCATATCTTCTTTTGCCCCAGGATTCTGCAATCTGACCACCAACGGACCTCGACGATCTTCTGATTTGGTCAGTCAAAGAATATCGCTCTTCTTTTGGAAAATTCTTCGTCAAGTGGAAAATTATATTCGACAAAATCCTCGCTTGTTTATAAACTTCAAGTTCCCTAAAACTCCTTGCATATGTAAATGGCTTATCCATAATTCTCACTTTTTACTGTTCACTGTTCACTGTTTACTGTTCACTGTTCACTGTTCACTGTTCACTGTTTACTGTTCACTGTTCACTTTTTACTGTTTACTCTTTACTGTTTACTGTTTACTGTTTACTTTTCACTGTTTACTGTTCACTGTTCACTGTTTACCTTTCACTTTCTTCTCATCTTTAACAACTTCGCCATCTTTTAATGAAATGATACGGTCAAGATACTGCATCACTTTTTCGTCGTGGGTGGCGAATATAAAAGTCGTTTCCAATTCCTTGTTCAATTTCTTCATGGTTTGAATAACATGGTGTGAATTTTCAGAATCGAGGTTGGCAGTAGGTTCATCAGCCAAAACAATTTCGGGCTTTTTAACCATGGAGCGGGCAATGGCAACCCGCTGGCATTCGCCGCCCGAAAGCATGGCCGGTTTCGACTTCTCTTTGTCGGTTAATCCTACCCACTCGAGTGCATCCATCACGGCTTTTTTTCTTGCCGATGCTGGTAAATTTTGTAACAACAAGGCAAATTCAACGTTCTCGTAAACCGTGTAAACGGGCAACAAATTGTAGGTTTGGAAAATAAACCCGATGTGTTTGTTCCTCAGTTTTGCCGATTGTTTGTTGGTCAGCAAGGAAATGGATTGCCCGAGTACTTCGACCACACCGTCGGAGGGCGTGTCGAGCGACCCGATAATATTCAGCAAAGTAGTTTTCCCCGATCCGCTTGGGCCAATCAAACCCGCAAATTCGCCTTTGCCAAATTGAAGATTTACGTTTTCCAACGCCGTAAATTTGCCCTTTCCAACAGGGAATTTCTTTGTTAGGTTTTTAATGTTTATGATACTCATTGTGGTAAATATTTGTTTATTGTTTATTTGACGTTGTCAGGAGCTACGCACGCTGACAAGTCCTGAACATTAGCTACACGATATTGACTTCCATTTTCTCATCTCTCATCTCTCATCTCTCATCTCTCATCTCCCATCTCTCATCTCCCATCTCTCATCTCCCATTTCTCATCTCTCATCTCCCATCTCTCATCTCTCATCTCTCATCTCTCATCTCTCATCTCTCACCTCTCACCTCTCACCTCTCACCTCTCATCTCTCATCTCTCATCTCTCATCTCTCATCTCTCATCTCTCATCTCTCATCTCTCATCTCTCATCTCTCATCTCTCATCTCTCATCTCTCATCTCTCACCTCTCATCTCTCATCTCTCATCTCTCATCTCTCATCTCTCATCTCTCATCTCTCTTTTTCTTTTACTTTTCTCACTACTCAAATCTCACAATCTCATTACTCATAAATCAATGATTAAATACAAACATCAATTGAATTCCTTTTCCTGCAAACAAGGTTTGCTCGGTGTTTTGAGTTGGTATCTGGTAGTCTTTCGGGTTCCAGTAAGCCATTACATACAAGGTTATATTGTTGAACTGTTTTTGCCAGTTGATAAAGTTATACGCTTTATTGTCGGTCCAGTTGTAATAAATAATTGCGCTGAGGTTGTCGAACATCCCGATTGGGTAGGATACATTGAGCAAGGAAAACGAAGTAACGTTCTCAAAGGCAAAAGCTTTTTCGTCGTAACTCATAACCAACTGTTCGAAGGTTGCACTTAACCCGTTTCCCACGCCAAAAGTGTAGTCTGTTCCTATGTTGATAATTTCCTGGTTTTTGAACATCCCCAAATAGGCATCTTTAAAAACCCACGAAGCTTCGAGCCACAAACCGACCACCACATCTAATTTTGTATCGAAACCAATCCGGGATTCGGGTATGTCATTGAGGGTTGAGAATTCGGGCGAAACCTCTGAGAAATCCGCTTTCCGCTGATGATAGGAAAGTGCAATTTCTCCAATGCTTAAAGGCATTTGCAACCTTCCTCCAAATTCGATTTTGTTTTTGGTTGTGCTGGCAATTTCCCAGCCTTTTGGCTTATTGTTTCCGTATAATCCCCAAAGCCACAGGTTTGCGTTGTTCAAAAAATAGTAGCGTCCCAGGATTCCCCAAACTCCGTCGGTCAATCCCAGCGGGTCGCGCGGATCGACTTGGTCGAACCACATTAAGGGGCGCAATATGGAGGCAGAACCGAAATTTATCTTTTGCAAACCTGCCCGCAACTCAAACTGACGGGTAGAATAGCGCGCCCAGGCACGGTAATTTTTTATTTTCCCGTTGAAATCGGAATCGCTAAACGGATCAAATTCGGCATTTCCATAAACATTTGCAGCGTATTCAAAATCGATGAGCTGGCTGTTTTTCAAAAATATGCTGTAATTGGCTTGTGGAATATATCTTCCACTCAAAAGCAATGGCAATTCGTTTCCGCCGTTGTAATGAATATACGATGAAAGTTGACCTTGAAACTGCAGCGAATCATGGAATCCTGAATCCCCATTTTGCCCTTTCAACTGAAAAGAGAGGATAAAAAAAACAAAAAATAATGTAACTACTTCATTCATTCATTACCTGTTGTAATTCCGTAAAACATAACGTTCATTGCTTCGATAACAAAATCCTGTGGTTGAGCGTATTGGGCCATCAGTTGCTCATTCTTCATCATCTCAATAATTTGGTTTGAAAAAGCGAGCAAAAAATCGATTTTTACATCGGGGCGGATGAAGCCTTTCTCTTGTGCATCCTTATAAAAATCGACAGTTATTTTTATCGATTTCTGCTTTTGTACTTCCATATATTCTTTTAACCCTAATTCAGGATTTGTGTAAATATCGTTGATGAACTCCATACTAATGTTGTTCATCCCTTCCAATTTCAGTAAAAATATTTCTTCCAATTTTTGTGAAAAGGGAACTTCGCTTGAAACGATGTCTTTGAATTTTACAATTG
Source organism: Mariniphaga sp. (assembly GCA_040772505.1). GTDB lineage: Bacteria > Bacteroidota > Bacteroidia > Bacteroidales > Prolixibacteraceae > Mariniphaga. Next base: position 147,565 of record JAXGYA010000008.1, read on the forward strand.
ACGATTGAATCAAATTATCAAGAATAGTTAAGGCCAAGTCGGGTTTATTTGGAAAAAACTTATAGAATGTCATTTTGCTAACAGTCGCTTCTTTGCAAATTTCTTCAATTGTTACTCTGCGAATGCCGTGTTTCCAAAACAAGGCTTTGGCAGTTTTTAAAATGGAAATGTACTTTTTATTCTTTTTACGTGCAGTCATTTTTTATTTCTAATTTTATGATTACGCATCAAATATACGTATTTAGTTTTATTAAACAATATTCGTATAGTAAACAATTAACAAAAAAGGCTGTAATTCCTTACAACCTCATTCATCCTCTACGCTATTCGTCTTTCTACTGAACTACCTTTTCCATACATCATTGTTTATCATCCATGGTTCCAATAACAGTTTTTGTTCCATTTCAGTTTCTGTTTTAACACTGTCCGCTGAACCCCAGAATATTTTGTTGGTCATCCAACTTTCCAGCTCTAAAATTTTTTCAATTACCGGTTCAAAAAAGAAAGTTTCACCGATTTCCCATAAAGTATCAGCAACCATCCAATCTTCCAATACTAAAACCGATTCTGTGGCGGCAAGATTTGGAACATCGAATTTTGTTCCTTTTGCGTTTACGTTTCCAACTAAAAAGAATAAAGAGAAAAAAGTAATTGCTGCTAATTTTGTAATTGTTGTTTTCATGTTTTCTATTTTCTAATGTTATGTAACTATTCTATAATTCTCCTGTTATTTGTTTTTATTTACTGTCGGTTTGACCCTATCCGGTTTAAAAGGTTAAATGCCTTTGGGGTTTAAATGGTGAATAATCGGTGAATAACGATGTGGGACACGCGAATAGCCGAGACAATCGGTAAGCGATTTCTTTCTTTTGACTTAGAACGACCACTTTACCCGGCCGTAAATTGCTTTTCCATAATCGCCGTACTCAGTACCTTCGCGGCCAAAAAACAGTTGCCCGTTTAACATGATTTCCAAGTTGTTGCCCAATGAATAAGTAAGAGTTGGGCCAATAAACGAAGAACCGTCGAGCGGGTTTACCATGGCCGAAATATCTCCTGAGAACAGCGGGGTAAAAGGATAGGTAACCTGGCCAAAAAGGTTTACCATTCCGAGTGCCAGCATTTTTGCCGAAAGGTTTTGGTCAAAAAGGTTGCGGTTGCCGCCCGCATCGCCGGTTGCCCCGTTGCTGCTAAATAAAACAGCGCCGTGCAGGTACAAGCTGTTTTTCCTGGTATAATCGCCCGAAACCGAGCCCACAAAAGCTTCCTCGCTGCCATTATTTTTGCTTCTCGGAGTAAACCAGGACAGTTCGCCACGGAAACCGCCACCTTTAATATCGCCTGCCCAGCCCCCGCCCAACACATAATCTAAGCCGGCCCAACCTCCCAGGACCTGGTAATCGGTGCTTCCCTTTAAAAATCGGTACATTCCCGCTATGGCGGTTTCATCGGCATTTCTGCCAATTTTATAAACCAATTGGGCCGAAGATGTTACCGAGGTATAATATTGAATTTTCACCGCATCGGTACCGGGCCGTTCCTCGTAATCGAATTCGAAATAAGAAAAAGTATTAAAAATATCGTTGGGGTTCCAAACTAAACCCACGCCCCAATTCACCCGTTGCCGGCCAACCGTAACCTGCCATTTATCCACAACATAGTCGGCATAGGCGCGGTCGATTGCCGAATGGATAAACCAACTGTCCCCCGATGCCCACACTGTTCCCAGGTTAAAATAACCGTCGTCGGTATTTACGGAATTTTTGTAATCGGGATATTCGCGGATCATCTGGCCAAAAAACAACCGGTTCCGTGCTTCCAGTGCAAAAGTCAGCTTGTTGCTCGCATACCACTTGAAGTTCATCCGGTTATGGATTTGATTCATAAAAAAATAATCAACCGTATCCGTTTCGCTCACCGGAGTTGGGCTCTCGGGCTTAAAGTACATCGATAGTTCCTTCACATAACCATTCAAGGTAAAGCTGGATTGAGCCCTTGCACTCAAGCCAATCGTAAAAAGCACTATGGATAAATAGATTTTTTGCATTGAAATTTGCAAGCCTTTCGGCAACTGATTTTTACTTGCGAACATCGCTTACCACTTTCCCGTCTTCGAGCGTAATTACCCGCCGCGCTTTTTTTACCACCCGTTGGTCATGGGTTGAAAAGATAAACGTTATTTTTTCTTCCTTATTCAGTTGCTCCATAATGTCGAGCAATTTTTCGGTCGATTTGGAGTCGAGGTTGGCGGTTGGCTCGTCTGCCAAAACAAATTTTGGTTTCGATGCCAGCGCCCGCGCAACTGCCACCCGCTGTTGCTGCCCGCCCGAAAGTTTCGACGGGCGGCGGTTTTCCATTCCCTCCAAGCCAACGGCTTTTAGCAATTCCGATGTGCGTTTATCGCGGGCTTTTTTGTCGGCGCCCTGCAAGTGCATAATAAACTCCACATTTTCTTTGGCTGTTAAAACCGGGATCAGGTTGTAGGCCTGAAAAACAAAGCCGATTTTTTCCATCCTGAAATCGGTGAGTTTCCGTGCCGAAAGGCCGTTGATTTTTACCCCGTCGATGGTTACACTTCCTTCGGTGGCATCATCTAAGCCGCCAATAATATTCAACAGCGTGGTTTTTCCTGAACCCGAAGGGCCGACAATGGCAGAGAATTCCCCTTCTTCAAAGGAAAGGTTAACCCCGTTAACGGCATTTACTGCAACCGAATCGCTGTTATATACTTTGTGCAGGTTTTCTATTTCTATGATTTTCATGTTAATGAATTTGTTTTGTTTTTCTATATTAAATTTCTCTACCCCCCGTTTTCGCCTCAGCCAGTCAGGCTGGCTTGCGGCTCAAACGGGGGGGTAGAATATTCTATTAATTCTGAAATGTTGTTTCATTTGCAATTCTCTTTCTTTCTCCCCTCCTCGGAGGGGTTGGGGGAGGCTCCTAATCCGTCCTCGTCGCCTCTGCGGGGTTCAGTTTCAATGCCCTCCGAGCAGGGTAAATAGCCGATATAATACCTGTGACAACCACAAGCATGAAAATGGTGGCCAATGTGCCAATCGACAAAGAGGTGTAAACCTGGGACGCGAAGCCAAATTTTTCGAGCCCTTTTGCCAAAATGGAAAGATTAATTGGGGTGGTTTCAAAATATTTGGTAATCAGCGAACCAATCACCGCTCCAATCAAACCTGCGGTAACGGTAAGCATCACTGCTTCAAAAATAATCATGAAGAAAATTTTACGTCGGTTCATCCCGACAGCCATGAGCATCCCGATTTCTTTGGTTCGCTCCATTACGGCCATCAGCATGGTATTCACGATACCGAACCCCAGAGCAAGAATAATGATAAACACAAAAATGTACATAACCTGTCCCATCATATTGGTCAATAAAAACATTTCGGGGCTGATTTCCTTCCAGGTTTCCACAATGTTGTTGCCCGCAATTTTTTGGATGGAAGGTTTTACCAAATCGGCCTCGTCGCCTTTTTGGAGCAAGATTGCAATCTCATGGGCTGCTCCTTCCTCCATTCCCAGTTGTGCTTTTAAATCCTGGTACCTTACAAACAGATGTGTTTCATCGTAACCCGTACTGACAGTTTTGTAAATGCCCGAAACGCGGTAGCCTTTCAGCGAAAGTTCGCCGTTGCGGTTTACCAGTTGGACATTCAGCTTGGAACCGGTTTTTAGTTTTAATTTTTCCGCCAGTTTTGCGCCAACCAAAACGGGAGGCATCCGGCTTGTTTTTTCAAGATAGGTGCCATCGACCAAGTGTTCCGAAATATCGGTCACTTTCCCTTCCCTATCGGGTTCGATGCCCAGCAAAGTGCCACCGGCAGTCCCGTGTGCGGCAGTAACAAAAGGCTCTGCAAGTAAACGCCTGCTTACGGCCACTACCGAATCTTTAACGTCAATTTTATCCATCAATTCCTGTGAACCGGGAATAAAAAACTCAACATCCTTGTTTTCAGCAAAACGGGGGGCATGTATTTGCAAGTGGGCCAATTCCGATTTTGTGGCTGACTGGACACGCGCATCTACCAAACCTTGCATAAATGCCATGATAAAAACCCCGGCAATCAAGCCTATGGCAATTGCTGCAATCATAATTAGACTGCGCGATTTGCTGCGCCACACGTTACGCCATGCTATTGACCAAATCATACAAAATAATTTAAAGTTTAAAATTCAATGTTTAAAGAATTCCGAGTTTAAAGTTTCGAGTTGCTGGTTGCTGGTTGCTCGTTGCTCGTTGCTGGTTACTCGTTATTGTTCGTTTACCCTTTACCCTTTACCCTTTACCGTTTACCGTTTACCTTTTACCTTTTACCGTTTACCGTTTACCGTTTGTCCCGCCTTTCCTTATTCTTCCCTTCTCCTCTTCTTCCCTTCTCCTCTTCTCCCATTCTCCCATTCATTCTTGCATTCTTGCATTTTTTTCATTCAAGCATTTCTCCATTCTTCCTCCTCAGCTTCTCATTGCCTTTGTAATTTTCAAACGGTGGATGTTGTAAATAGGGAACAATGAAATGGTTAAGCTGATGCTAAAAACCAAAATCATCTGGTTATAGAATAGCGAAGGTTTCATGGAAAAGAAAATAAAGGGCGCCATCCCAAATTTCTCGGATGCAGACACCACTTGCTCGCCACTGAACGGGATGGGATTGTGATAGAAATAAAACGCAATCAAAACACTGATTAACAACCCGATTACACTACCAATTACTCCTATCAACAGCGTTTCTATAAACAATACGGTGGAGATTTTTGCCTTTCGCATCCCAACAGCATGAATTACCCCAAATTCCCTTTGGCGCTCTTTTACCATCATCATTACCACACTAAACATCCCGCATGCGATAACCACGTACAAAACCCCCAGCATGATAATCCCGCCGCCGCGGTCGCTTTGGATGAGTTGTTCCAGTTCGGGTTGCATTTCCACCCAGGTCATCACCGTATCTTGTTCAGGTAAAATTCTGCCGATTTTCTTTTTTAGCTGGTTCACCCCGTAGGGATTGCCGGTCATAATCACCAGCGATGTTGAAATCCCGGGCGCCGAATAAAAATCGCGGGCAGTTTCCAAACCGAGGTAAATAAGCCGGTTATCGTATTCTTTGTTGGGGTGGCTCATTATCCCTTTCACTTCAAACAATCCGTTTGCACTGATTCCGTGGTAGCCCTGGCTTATCATTATCAAGGTGTCGCCAACACCAAGTTCCAGGTAGTTCGCCATCCCTTCGCCAATCACCGCTCCTTTGTCGTCGGAACTCAAAAAACTTCCTTTTATAATTTTTTTCGATATGTGGGTGATTTTATCTTCTAAACCGGGTTGAATGCCCAATACCATAGCAGGCTTGCTTTTTAGGCCGCTGGCTGCCAGCGCCCCCGATTCGATGCGGTGTGAAACAAGGGTGACGTCATCAATTTTTTCGATATTGGAAATCAACTCCGGTAAAGGTTCAAAAGAGTTTTCCAAGGTTTGTTCGTCCCAAAAAGCGGTGTCCTGTACCTGAAGATAACCTGAATAAAATTTCACCACGTTATCGATCATGCTGCTGTAGGAACCTTCCTGCATCGAACGCATAAACGATGCCAGCAACACACTGAAAACAATGGAAGAAATGGTAATAATAGTCCGCCGCCGGTTGCGCCAGAGGTTTCGCCAAGCGAGTTTTAAGTTGGTAGTCATCGTATCCGTTTCATATTCTGTTGCGAAAAGAACGATTCGTCGATTTTCACGTCGAAATCAATTTTATCGTAAATCATTATGGTTTTGTGCCCTTCCTCGTCGGCAGGTATCATTTCCATGCGTGTTGGCATGGTGCGGTCGTCCATTTTTTTGATGTCCGACAGGGTTTCGGTATTTACCAGGATGTTATCTTCATCGTAAAACTCGCTTCGCAACCAGTAAAATTCATCTTTCGAAATCCACATCAACACTTTCCCCCAAACCACGGGTGCATCGGGCAACGGGATTAGTTCAATTTTGCATGATTCATAGCCGTTTATGGTTTCTTCACCAATAATTTTATGCGTGTAGTCGGTTACTATGGACGATTCGCGCACCAAATCATCGTTTGTAAAGTCGGAGCCCATCCAGCTTTGCATCATCATCGATGGCGGGAGTTTTATCATCCGCTCGATATTGGGCACCCAGTTCCACATTTCGCTTTCGCGTTTCAAAAAAACCTGCCCTTTTTCTTTGGCAGGCGCGGTAATGTATATCAGCGAATACTCATTCCCCATGCTCCAGCTTTTCATTGTAACAGTGCGGCTCCAGGTGGGGCGTTCAATAATCATTGTCATTGTGCCCTCGCTCGATTTTCCGCGGAATTTGTCATCTGCTTTTTGCACAATTTCTTTTGCGTTTTGTGCATTTGCCATTGCTGCTGTAAAAAGCAGGATTATGGAAAGTATTTTAGTCTTCATTATTGTTGAATTTAATTGTTTAGTATTTTAAAACATGCAGCAATTATCTGCTCTTCCATTTTTCCATCATCGAATAATTCAGGCGTTGTAACAGATAGCAAATAGGCGCCCTCCAACATCGCACTAATCGCGATCAAATCCGCTTCGGGCGACTTAGTTTCCTTTGATACAATGTAACTTTGAAGCATTTCAAGGATGGGCTTGGCACTTTCCAAATAAAGTGTTTTTAAAGAATCAGCAATTTTTGGCTGTAATATCAAGGAATAATAGAGCCGCCAAAAGTGCTGGTTGGTGTGCAATAGCTTAAAGTTTTCGCGGATAAAAAACACAAATTCGTCATCTGTCAATGAACCATCTTTCGAAATATCCAAATTCGAATAAATGGCATCGAACCCGGATTGGATGATTTTATCCAGAATATCCTGTTTGCTTTCAAAATAGTTGTAAGCGAGACCTTTTGAAATACGCGCCTTTTTTGCAATCAAGCTCATTGAAGTGGCGTGGAACCCATTTTCTGCAAAAAGCTCCATTGCCACATTAAGAATCAATTTCTTTTTCTGGTTTCGTATATTATCAAATTGTTCTTCGTTTCTCGGCATAATTATTTCTTTTGATTGAACGGTCGGTCAAAGATAGTGATATTTTAAAAAAGCACAACAACGACTGGACAAACATTTCGGATACCTGGTTTTTAATTCTTATCAACTCGGCACATAAAAGGACTTGCACCCTGCCTCTTTATTGTCATGCCCGACATACCAAAAAGGGCAGCCCATGCAGGCTGCCCTTTTAAAAAACTCATTCGGACAGTAAAGTCCGGATTTGCATTATTCTTTTGTGAAACGAATATTGGAGAAATAATAATTAATTATTTTATTATCCTCATAATCAATCCAAGGTTCGCCACCGATGTTGAGCACAAACACACGGGTATGCTTCCCCTCGGCTTGCGACAAATCAATGGTTACGTCCTGCCAGCTTTTAAATTTGGATTCATCCAAGTAGAAACGCGGTATTTCCCAATATTCCTGCCCAAAGCTGCTATTCTCGGCAAACGACCACATGCGGTTCATCATCCGGGGCCACAAGCGTTTGAAAGGTTCATATCTACCCTCAAAATTACTAACGTCCGGAACATAAACCTTCATTTTCAGGTATTTGTATTCCTTTGCGTTTACCTGATATTCCTTCGGTAAAGCGAACACAAAAGATGCACTCGTTTTTCGCGGAGTAATTTTATAGATGTTTTCCAGCCCTTCGCCTGCCGGTGCATCCGTCGCGGGATAAACGTAATCGAGCCGCCAGTTTCCGTCCTGCACAACACCATCGAGATGAAATTGATTGCCCATCATCACTGATGCAGGGCCTTCCAGCAATTCCACCACGCCGCTTTCCACGTAAGGCATCAACAAGTTGTCGAGGCCCATCGTATTGGGACGGTAAATCACTTTATCCAAAATCCCGGCTTCGAGAAGGTCTTTCAAAGCCTGCTGATTTCCGGATGAAATATTGCCTGCTTTTCGCATAAACGGAGCATAGTCGCC
>JAXGYA010000009.1:0-154911 GCA_040772505.1 Mariniphaga sp.
GTTGAGGCTATATGCAGTAAGGGATTGCGGGCTACTTTCCTGTCCACCGACACGAAATTTTATGCGGGGCAGAATGCTTGAATTACCATTGAAACCCTTATTGCATATAGCCTTTGTTAGCGTTTCGTTGTTTATTTTTCTCGTTTTATTTTCTTTCATTTTTGCTGCATTGTCTTTCTGTCCGTGAGTTGGGGTAGGCAAGCTCTTTTGCAGGTTTGGGTCTTAATGTTGGCTGGTGTGACCTGCAAATGTGCTTGACTACAAGGGTGGAATTACTGAACAAATGAATTAAATATATCGTCTGCTTTTAAAATTTTAATAACAGCATTATATCTTTCATTTTCTGCATTCCTAACCATATTTACAATCTCAGAGTAATCGGGTTCTGTTAATATTGGTATTGTCATATTTCTTATTGCCTTTGGAGTATTGTAATTCTGAACACTGCCTTTACTAACCTTTTTTACACTTTGGATTCCAATTTTACTATTTAGAATAGAGAATAGATATTCTGGAGCAATTTTGTCCTTATTTACTTTGATAATATTTATGTTGTCAGATACAGCATAACCTTCTAAATCTTTTCCAATTAATCTTACAATACCCATTGTCCCAACTCTCGTAATAACAATGTCTCCAGCTTCAACGATATATTGGTCAATGCTTTTGGTTTCAGTTTTAGATATATATTTTAGATTTTGCGGAATTAATTGAGTAATATGAGTTCCAGATAAAAAAGGAACTCCAAATTGCGGTTCTACATATACTCTTTTTGTTCTTGGTGGTGTATATACTTTAGTACATAAATTGCCCAGTTTGTCATAAGTAATCTTATTCTTTGCAGACTTTTGTATTAAGAGAGAATATTTTGGATTATGAAAATTTGGCAAAAGACTTTTAGCTAATTCTTTTGAACTCACAATAAAAGAGTATTTACTGGATGTTTCAGCACCAGTTTTGAAGTTTTTATAGTCTTCTAAAATTTGTATTAAATCATTGTCTAAAATGGTCACGCTATTTTCATCCAAAAGTAAACTACCATCTTCATTACGCTTAAATAAATCTTTTCCACGTTGGTTTTTACCAACTTTTTCAGCCTGTCCCATAAAAACTTGATATTCGTCTTTAATCGTATTTCCGGCTTCGGCAAATAGCAAACAAGTTTGTGTGCCAGTATAAGGTTGAAATGTTTCTGATGGCAATTGTACTATTCCAATTATTTTCAAATTGTCAAGAATCCAAGTTTTGATATAAGCATCTTCATCATTACTTAAATCGCCCACAGGTAAAACAATCCCGAATCTTCCATTTTCTTTATTTAACAACTGATAGCATCTTTCAATAAACAAAACCGAAGGGCGAACAGCACTTTTATAAGTCTTTTCTTTGGGTAATTTAAATAAATCATTTTCAGAAACCCACATCCTTGCTAAGTTGTATTGTTCAAGCAACTTACCTGTTACTTTAATGTCTTTCCCGAATGGTGGATTTGTTAATAAAACATTGAACTGATTCTTTTTTAATTCTTCTCTATTAACAGATTCCCATTTTTTTGGTTCTTCTAAACTATTTTCTGAAAAAATCCCGCCACTGCCATCGCCAACAATAGCCATATATGCTTTTGTTATTTTAACTAAATCCCTTTCTTGGTCTAAACCAAAAAAGTATTTAGCAAACATATTCCGTTTATGAGTAATAATCCTATCCTGAGGAAGTCTGTTAGACAGCTTAGAATCTAATATGTTTCCAACTTCTCTTAAAGCTTCAATTAAAAAACCACCACTCCCGCAAGCTGGGTCAATAATGTACTCTTCTGGTTGAGGGTTAATAAATTCAACCATAAATCTAACAACTTGTCGAGGAGTAAAAAATTGTCCGTTATCTTCTTTCAAAGATTCATTTGTAAAAACTTCAAATGCTGCACCAATGGAATCAATAGAAGAATTTAAAAATGTAAATTTTTGAAATTTCGATACTATTTCAAGAACGGTTATTTTGTCAAATTCTATTGCGTCTGATTCATAAAATATATCCTTATACTTTGTTTTTACTTCTTTAAAAAGTTCTTTAATTTCCTTGTATGTTGTATTAATGTCTGTTTCTTCTTTGTCATTCAGTCTTACATAGAATTTGCAATATTCTTCAAAATTTAATTCATCATATATTTTGCAAAAAAGAAGATTAATAATATTTGTCGTAATTCTGTCAGGTTTTTTAATATTCGCATTCGCATAAATGTAGTCGTGTAGCTTTTGAAAAGTTTCTACTAAATTTACTGGTGGTATTAAATGTTCTTTTTTTAGAGAGCCAAGTTTTTGTGCATAATAAGGTATATCCCAAACTTCTGTAAATTTTGTACTTTCCTTCGTCCCTAAGTTAGTTTTCCAATAATGATAAACTAATCCGTTTGTCCAAGCACACCAAATTGCTGTGGTGGCAGTTGCATACGAAAAAAGTTGGTCGTCATAAGTTTTTATAACGGGTTTTGTTTCGATAAGTAGAAATATATTGTTTTGCTTTTTTACTTTTGAATGGAAAACTGCAATGTCAGCCGCTTCGCCTTTCTTTTTTGAACCCCTTTGAATAGGGTATTCAATTTCAATATTCTCTTTTGGATAACCATAAATTTCAACTAAAGATTTTGCCACTTGTTGGCGAACCTTTTCTTCTGGTGTGTCAGGTCTTAGTTTTCCTGAGATATAGCATTTTAGCTTTGTTTGATTTTCGGTCATATTTCAAATATTTTGTATTTCAAAAGTAATATATTTATTCTGTGGGTCGGCAAAATGAAGGCTCTTTTGGCTGCTAAGCGGTCGCCTGTGCGGTGGGGCAGACAAATGTGCCTGAATGTGCGCTGGGTTTCTATTTTCTTTTTTGTCTTTATGCAGCAAAAATTCCTTTGTCATTCTGTCGTCTGTTTTGTCTTTTTACAATGAACGCTAACGTTGTTGTAAGTTCATATGTGAATATATTTTAATTATCGCTTTAACTTAAAAGTGAATATATTCCTCCATATTGGAGTAAAATAGTTATATCAATTACCCGTCATCGAAAAAAGCATCATCAAACGGATTTTTAAATTTTTGCAGGTCTTTTTGCGAAACATGGGTGTAAATTTCTGTTGTTTTTGAACTTTCGTGCCCAAGCAATTCCTGAATAAACCTTAAATCCATTCCTTGTTCCAGATTATGGGTGGCAAAACTGTGTCTCAAAATATGCGGATAAACACGTTTCCGGATACCTGCATCTTTAGCCGTTTTTTTTATAACGTTATAAACACTGGTGGCACTGTATTTTCTCCCCGGCTTCACTTCAAAAACAAAAATTTTTGGTTCCTCGTTCTTGTAATACTCGTTCAAATATACAAAGGTTTTTTTAGCAAGCGGCACATAACGATCTTTTTTGCCTTTTGCCCCTCTTATTTTTACCTGCATTCGCTTCAGGTCTATTTCTTCAGTTTTTAAATTAATGGCTTCACTTCTGCGTAAACCGCACGAATAGATCAACGCTATCAAAAATTTATGTTTTTTATTTTCGGTTGATTTAATCATGGCAGCTATTTCTTCTTTGCTTAAAACATCAGGAAGTTTTCGTTCTTTGCGTGGCCTGCCAATATCATAGTATTCACTTTTCCTTCCCAATACTTTTTCGTAGTAAAATTTGATGGCATTAATCCGCTGGTTTTGTTGCGAGGGGGAAATGTCCTTCTCCTGTATCAAGCGCAAAATATAGGCGTTAATTTCTTCTTTGGTGATTTTTGGTAATTCCTTGTTTGAAAATTCAGCTACAAAAGCTTTAAAATAATGGGTATATATTTTAATGGTATTTTCGCTGTATCGCTCCTGTTCCAACTTTTCAAGATAGCCTGTTGGAAGGATGATATTTTTATTCCGGTTTGATTTTTTTTGGTAGGATTGTTTTTTTTTGTTTAAAGGTTCCGAATTATTTTTCACCGCCGAATAGTCAATCCACGCCACCGGTTTCATGGCAGTAAAAAATTCGCCTAAATTAAAATTGTTTTGGGGAATATACCAGCAGTTCATGTTGGCGCTCCAGCGGGCGTTGGTTCGGGCTTTCAACTCGTTAATTAGTTCGCGGTTATATGCAAATTCAATTTTAACTACCGGCTGTTCGCGGTGATTTGCGGTACTGAGCACTATTTTCGGCTTTTCGTTCAATGGTTGCTTTTTGCTTACAGACTTTAAAGGTAAGAAATGTAAAAACAAAAAGCAAGGGTAAGATAAAACTTCGTTTGGAAAAATCATTAATTCCTCAGATTCGCTTATAAACACCGGCATAAAAGGGAAACGTGCAGTCGTTTATCTTTAAAGTATTCTCTTTCGTGCCTTTTTAGGATTTCCACAATTTCGCCATCGGGAGGCTCAAAGTCGCAAAATTTCACTAACAGTTTCAATATGCCTTTAGCTTTGCATCGTATGATATGTGAATCCAACTTTGCCATAAAGAATTTGAATTTTATTTTGTATTTTTAACGAAAGATTTGACAACAGCCTTTGCTGTCAACTGTATCAATTTGAAAATAATCAACTCACAAAGTCTTTAATCATCTCTATATATTGATAAGTAAAATTAAATGCAATGGGAAAATCAGTTTTAACAATTTTTGCAGCTTTGCTTTTTTTTGCAATGAGTGCCCAACCCTGGCAGCCTGCCGGCAATCGTATCAAAACTCGCTGGGCAGAAGAGATTGACCCGGCTAATCCGCTTCCGGAATATCCCCGTCCGCAGATGGAGCGCGGGCAGTGGCTCAACCTGAACGGACTGTGGGATTATGCTGTTCTGGACAAGGGAAGCAATGCACCCAACGGTTTTGAAGGAAAAATATTAGTTCCTTACCCGGTTGAATCTTCACTTTCGGGAGTGCAAAAGAGGGTGGGCGAAAACCAAGAGTTGTGGTATCAGCGCAGTTTCACCGTTCCTGCAGCATGGAAAAATAAAAATGTGTTGCTCAATTTTGGTGCGGTTGATTGGAAGGCAGATGTTTGGGTGAACGACATTAAAGTGGGGTCACATCAGGGCGGCTACACACCATTCAGTTTCGACATTACCCCATTTTTGACAAAAGGTGGGCAAAAGCTGACAGTCAGGGTCTGGGACCCCACTGACAAGGGATACCAGCCACGCGGAAAGCAGGTGAATGACCCCCGTGGAATTTGGTACACTCCGGTTACCGGAATCTGGCAGACGGTTTGGATTGAGCCGGTTGAAAGCGCTTATGTCACTCATTTAAAAACTGTTCCCAACATTGATGGCGGGAATGTTTCCGTTTTGGCAGCTACTGAAGGAACCCGGCAGGGCGACATCATTGAGGTGAACGCCCTGGAAAACGGGAAGGTGGTTGGCACAGGGAAAGCCGCTGCCGGACAGGAGGTGGAAGTTGCAGTTCCCAATGCCAGACTTTGGAGCCCCGAGTCGCCGTTTCTCTATTCGATGGAAGTTTCAATATGGAGAGATGGAAAAGAGCTCGACAAGGTGAACAGCTATTTCGGGATGCGCAAGATTTCCACTGCCCGCGATGCCAATGGCATAGTGCGCATGCAATTGAACAACAAGGATTATTTTCATTTTGGTCCGCTTGATCAGGGCTGGTGGCCCGACGGGCTTTACACGGCGCCTACCGACGAAGCGCTGCTCTATGATATTCAGAAAACCAAGGATTTCGGTTTCAACATGATTCGTAAGCACGTGAAAGTGGAACCTGCCCGCTGGTATTACCACTGCGACCGCGAGGGGATTCTGGTTTGGCAGGATATGCCTAACGGCGACCGTTCGCCTCAGTGGCAGATGCGTAGCTATTTCAATGGACAGGAACTGCAGCGCAGCGCCGAATCGGAAGCCAATTTCCGGCAGGAGTGGAAAGAGATTATGGATTTGACCTTCTCCAATCCCAGTGTGGTAGTTTGGGTTCCGTTCAATGAAGCCTGGGGGCAATTCAAAACCGAAGAAATTGTTGCCTGGACAAAGAGTTACGATCCGTCGCGACTGGTTAATTCAGCAAGCGGCGGGAACCACTATGAGGTTGGGGATATTCTGGATATGCATAACTATCCCAACCCGGTGATGGGACTTTATGATTCAAAACGGGTGAATGTTCTGGGCGAATACGGAGGTATCGGGCTGGTTATTGAAAATCATCTTTGGGAAAAAGACCGGAACTGGGGCTACGTTCAGTACAAAACCTCTGAAGAAGCCACAAAGGTTTACGTTGAATATGCCGAAAAGCTGAAAGAGCTCATTCCGTTTGGTTATTCCGGAGCAGTTTACACACAAACTACCGATGTGGAAATTGAAGTGAACGGGCTGATGACCTACGACAGGAAAGTGATAAAGCTGAACGAGCAGCAAATCAGAAAGATAAACAGTGAAATAAGCAATTATTTCTCTGTTTCCCGCTGATTTTAGCGAATTTAATGCGCAAACTGTTATCTCAACAAGCAGAAAGTCAAATTGTTGAGTTTACTCTTCAGATGAGATTAGGTTTGCTATTTCAGGATTTGTTCATTTGCCCATTTGATATACTGTTCCCAGTCGTATGCAGTGACATCGTGCTTTCCGGTGCGGATGTGGTAGGCGACTGTATTTTGAATCGGTTGATTTACCGGTGGCATTTCTGCTGACGGAATTCCGGTCTTGCCATACAATTCATAAACAGGTGTGGCGTGGTATGCCGACAGAAACTCGCCACGGGGGTCTGCCCACTGATCCTCTTCGGCGCTCGCAACATAGAGCGGACGCGGAGCAATCAGCGCCAGCAGCTCATGCTGATCCACTGGCAACGCATATTCGTTTCTGTTGTAGTTCGTGAAGTTCCTGCAAAACCAGTGCGGGAAACTGATGTTGATACGGGCAATGGTTTCCCCAAACTCGCGTTTTGACAGCGCAGCACCGCCACATCCGGAGTTGTTGGAAATCACACCGGCAAACCGCTTGTCGGAAGCGCCTGCCCAGAGCGAGGTCTTGCCTAATCGTGAGTGCCCAAAAACAATCACTTTTGATGCATCCACATCCCTGTCCTGCTCCAGATAGTCCATCGCGCGGCTTAATCCCCACGCCCAGGCAGAAATGGCGCCCCATTCGTTGGCATCAGGACGTCGCTGGTTTTTTGTATAAAGGAGCGGATGAATACCATCGGAAAAATCATTTTTATCAGGGTCAACTTCGCCATAATAAATAGTTGCCAGTCCATATCCCGCATCAATAATTTTGTTTACCTGCCACCTCTCTTTTCGCACTCCCCTGGATTTTTCGGTAAGCTGGTTGTTTGATATCCCGAAGGAATCATTATCCCGTGTCCATGCATCCGAGATGCGGATGTTTACATCATAGCAAATAGTATGGTTTCCATAGAAATTGTATCCTAAAAACAGAGGAGCTTTTTCAATATTTTTTGGAAGATAGATGAGAATGTTAAAAAAGAGTGTTTTTCCGTTTTTATTGAAAACAAGGTCAACTTGTTTTCGGATTGCTTTGCCATCCAGCGCATCATTACTCTGCTCAACCACCTCCCATTTTGAAATATTGAGTTTTCCGGGCACCTTCCCGTAAACATTGGTGGAAAAGAAATTCAACAATTCGGGTCTTCGTATCCTCTCCCATTGACGAACATTTTTTATCTCCCTGCCGCTGAATGTTTTTAAAACCTCAGGGAGCCTGTATTCGGGCACTTTATTCTCATCATAGTTGGGGGTTAAATCAAATCGCTGAGCAAAAGTCAACTGACAAAAAGTGAAAACAATAACAAACAACCCTGCTTTTTTCATTTCATTTTATTTTATCAACAATACCACTTAGAACTTTTAATTGAACGCAAATTTATCTATTAAGCAGTAATTTCCAAAATATTTAGATTTTATAGTAAACTCATAGTTCTACAGGTGTTTAACGGTTTTCTTCTGAACAGTCTCTTCGATTGCAAATGCTCTGCCGGCATGAAATGCATCAATATTTTGCCGGATGATTTTTTTGCCTTTCTTTTTGAAAATGGTTTCAATGCCGTGGATAATAATGGGGTGGGGGATATCGATGAATGGCGATGCGGCGCCTAACATCACCATGTTTGATGCTTTGGGATTGCCGGTTTCCCGTGCAATTCGGTCGGCGTCAATCCGGATGATGTTGATGCTGCGGCTCAGCTCTTCAAACGACTGCTCCAGTTCCGGATAATTGGAAATGTTGACAAAAGTTGCGGTGTTTGTCACCAGAGTACCATCGGGGGATAGGTAGGGCAGGTATCGCAGCGATTCCATCGGCTCAACCGAAAGGATAAGGTCGGCGGTTCCTGCCGGAATCAGGTCGGAATAGATGGGAGCGCTGGCAATTCGCAGGTGGGAAACCACGGCGCCACCGCGCTGGCTCATGCCGTGGGTTTCAGCCTGTTTCAGATAGTAGTTTTCGTTGAGTGCTGCTGCGCCCAATGAAGCGGCAATAGAGAGAATTCCCTGTCCGCCGACGCCTGCCAGAATGATATCTGTCTTCATTTTATATCTGAGTTTCTGCTTTTTTCAATTTTTTCATTTTTGCAATCCTCTGCACACATGGTCTGCGGGCAATCATCACCGAAACGCCGTTAAAAGCCATCTCTTCGCGGATGATATTCACCATCTGGCTGTGGTTTCTTTTGACGGGCACAAACAGGCGGATATGTTCGGGAGCAACGCCCACGCCTTCGCATATTTTTTCGATGCGCCCTTTGGCTGCCGATTTTTGGCCACCGGTCATTGCCACGGCTTCATTATCCACAATCATAATGTTGACATTGCTGTTTTCATTCACGCAGTCGAGCAGTCCGGTGATTCCTGAATGGGTGAATGTGGAGTCGCCGATTACTGCAAAAACTGGAGAAAGACCGGCATCTGCCGCTCCCTTTGCCATGGTGATGGAAGCGCCCATGTCAACGCAGGTATTGATGGTATTGTAGGGCGGCAATGCGCCTAATGTGTAGCATCCGATATCGGAAAAGACCCTGCCATTGCCGATTTTTGCAATTACTTCATTCAGTGCGTTGTAGGTATCCTGGTGGCCACAGCCGGCGCAGAGTGACGGCGGTCTGCCAACCAGTGAAGCGGGCACTTTGAGCGGCTCCTCCTTTTGAATTCCTAATGCTTTTGCCAGATGGTCCGGGTTGAGCTCGCCGCGGCGGGGCAGGCTGCCGTCAAGCCGCCCGGAAACTGCGGTACCCTTTTTGAAAAAATCTGTAAGCATCTCTTCAACAAGCGGATAGCCATCTTCAGCAACTAGCAGCCTGTTGCATTGGTTTTCAAGTTTTTGCAGCATTTTCTCAGGCAGCGGATAGTGGGTGATTTTCACCACTGGAAAAGGACAGACTCCGCCCGGATAGTTTTCCAACAGGTAGTTGTAGGCAATTCCGCAGCAAACAATGCCCAGGCTTTTATCTTCTCCGTCAATGTACTGATTGTAACCCGACTCCTCCGACAGTTTCAAAAGTCCTTCCTGCTTATCTAACAGGTTTTGATAATATTTCCTGCCATACGCCGGGAGCAGCATAAACTGCATCAGGTTTTCAGGCAGACGGAGCGAGTTTTCGGGCTGCAGTGGTTGTTGAACCACCCCCGAGCGGGAGTGTGCCATCCGCGTGGTAATGCGAATCATCACTGGCAGACCGGTTTTTTCAGAAAATGCAAACGCATCGTAGGTCATGTCGTAAGCTTCCTGCTGGCTGGAGGGTTCAAAAACGGGAATCATGGCAAATTTTCCGTAAAACCGCGAATCCTGCTCATTTTGCGAAGAGTGCTGCGAGGGGTCGTCGGCAACGGCTACCACCATTCCGCCGTGAATGCCGGTGATTGCCATATTCATAAAAACGTCGGCTGCAACGTTCAGCCCCACATGCTTCATGCTGGTCAGCGACCGCTTGCCGGCATAAGACATACCCAATGCAGTTTCCAAAGCTGTCTTTTCGTTTGCCGACCATTCCCGGTGAATGTTTCGTTCAATAGCGGTTTGGCTGAGCTGAATATATTCGGTGATTTCGGTTGAAGGCGTTCCGGGATAGCCATAAGCACCTGATATTCCGGCATCAATGGCTGCCTGCCCGATAGCTTCAACACCCAACAGTAATTTTCGTTGCATACCTTTTTGAATTTTTGGAGCGCCAAAATAGGATTTTATTGATGAAAAACAGCAAAAAATCCGGCTAAAGCAATTCTTAATAAGACACTGTGTCTGATTATTTGCAAAAGGTGCCTTGTTGTCCGATGGATGCTTCAAAACAAGGTCACCTCTTTAGAACCGGCATTTTCAATGCTTTTTATCTGTTCAGCATTTTTGTAACCTGCTTGTAAACGTTTTCGGCGTTGAAACCTAATTTTTCATCCAAAACTTTGTAGGGTGCTGAAAAGCCAAATGATTCCATCCCCCATATTTTACCGTTTTCGCCAACTAATCCGGCAAGGGTAACCGGCAGTCCGGCAGTGAGCCCGAATCGTGGAATTCCGTCAGGAAGCACACTTTGCTGATAATCTTCCGGCTGATTGCGGAACAACCCTTCGGAAGGTGCGGAAACCACCTGTATTTTCAGGTTATCACGTTCGCTGAGCAGCTTTGCGCCTTCAACTAAGGTGGAGACTTCCGAGCCGCTTGCCACTAATACCACATCCGGAGTGCCTTCAGGTTTCACTACTATATAGGCTCCCTTTTTGGTTTGCAGTGCCGATTGATAGGCATCTCCGCTCACGGGCAGGTTTTCAATGTTTTGACGCGATAAAATCAGCGCTGTGGGAGTGGTAGTGTTTTCCATTGCCATTTTCCATGCGACGGTGGTTTCGTTCACATCCGCAGGACGGAGCACCAGCATACTGCTGCTTCCGCTGTGGTTCTTGAGTTTTTCCATCAGGCGGATTTGTGCTTCCTGCTCCACCGGCTGGTGGGTCGGCCCATCTTCGCCTACACGGAATGCGTCGTGCGTCCAGACATATTTCACAGGAAGTTCCATGAGTGCTGTCAACCTGACTGCCGGTTTCATATAGTCGGAGAAGACAAAGAAAGTTCCGCAAACGGGGATAACGCCGCCATGCAGCGCCATTCCGCTGGCTAAGCAGGCCATAGTCAGCTCGCTGACGCCAACCTGAAGGAAAGAACCGCTGAAATCGTCTTTTGTGAAAGCAGTGGTTTTTTTCAGGAATCCATCGGTTTTGTCGGAGTTGGAGAGGTCGGCAGAAGCCACAATCAGATTTTCGATTTTTCCTGCCATGGCGCCCATCACATTGCCTGAAGCAGCACGGGTGGCATTGTTGGCTTTTTGCTCGATAGCCGAAAAGTCAAACTCCGGCAGTTTATTGGAAAAGAACAGATTCCATTTTGCTGCAAGCTCCGGATTTTCCTTTTTCCACTGAGCCTGTGCCGCTTTTTTCTCTTTGGCAGTGCGGATGAGTTCTTCTCTCCGTTTGTCATATATTGCTTTCACATCATCAAAAATGACAAAAGGATTTTCCGGGTCGCCTCCCAGGTTTTTAATCGTTCCGGCAAATGAGGCACCTGCGCCCGAAAGCGGCATGCCGTGGGTTGACACCTGATGTTCAAAGCTTTCGCCCGTTTCAGTAATGGCGCCCTTGCCCATAACCGTTTTCCCTATGATAAGGGTTGGTTTTTCCGTTTCGGCTCCGGCGTTTTTCAGTGCTTCTCTTATCTGTTCCGGGTTATTCCCGTCGATGGTAACAACTTTCCATCCCCACGCTTCATATTTTTTTGCAGTATCTTCAGTCGATACGGCATCTGTGGTTGTGGAGAGCTGAATTTTATTGGAGTCATAGAACATAATCAGGTTGTCCAGTCCCAGATGACCTGCAATTCGTCCTGCTCCCTGTGATATTTCCTCCTGAATTCCGCCATCGGAAATGAAAGTGTATATTTTGTGTGACATCCAGTTGCCAAACCGGGTTTTCAGAAATTTTTCGGCAATGGCTGCGCCAACGGCCATGGTGTGTCCCTGTCCAAGGGGCCCTGAAGTATTTTCAATTCCGCGTAACACATCCACCTCCGGGTGTCCGGGTGTTACGCTGCCCCACTGGCGAAAGTTTTTCAGGTCTTCCATGTCGAAAAAACCTGCCATTGTCAATACGGAATAGAGCATGGGCGACATGTGTCCGGGATCGAGGAAAAACCGGTCCCTGTTTGACCATGAAGTATCGGTAGGATCATAATTTAAGAATTCGGAATAAAGGATGTGAATAAAATCAGCGCCACCCATAGCGCCACCGGGATGCCCGGATTTTGCTTTCTCAACCATGGCGGCAGAGAGTATGCGAATATTGTCTGCAGCTCTGGTTTCAATTTGCTTACTCATATTTTTTGTTTTAAAAATTATTATTTTGATTTCTGAAAGAACCCAAAGTTAACAAAAAAGAGGAATACTGAAGCTTCCTCTTTTTTGCAAACGTTGTTTATGCCTGAATTATGCGTACCATGAAAACCCCTTCAATGGACTTAAGTTTCTCTTGTAGTCCAAGGTCTAATGTGGGCACATTCACATCGATGATGTTGTAGGCTATATTCTCATGTTTTCTGTTCAGCAGATTATCAATGTTTAACCCTTCAGAAGCAAGCACACTGGAAATCTGACTGACCATTTTGGGAATATTCTGATTGGCAATCAGAATTCTGGCGCCACCGTTGCGATCCATTTCCGCTTCCGGGAAATTCACCGAATTTTTAATATTTCCACTCTCCAGAAAGTTTTTAATCTGCTTCACAGCCATAATTGCACAGTTGATTTCCGATTCTGTTGTGGAAGCGCCTAAGTGAGGAATGGCGATGGTGTTCTTCATTTTCAGTAACCTCTCGTTTGGGAAATCGGTGATGTAGCGTGCTACTTTTCCGGTTTCAATGGCATTTTCCAATGCATCCAGATCAACCAGCCCGCCACGTGAGAAATTGAGAATACGCACATCATTCTTCATCATTTGCAGCCTCTCTTCACAGATATAATTTTTTGTTTCGTGCGTTAGCGGAACATTTAGCGTAACGTAATCGGCATGACTGAGCAGCGCCTGAACGTCATTAACGAATTTGACGTGGTTATTTAACTGCAGCGCCCGGTTCACAGACATGTAGGGGTCATATCCGATCACCTTCATTCCCAGATACCAGGCTACATTTGCGACCTGTATCCCGATAGCGCCCAATCCGATAACGGCAAGGGTTTTTCCCTGAATTTCCTGACCGGCAAAGCTTTTTTTGCCTTGTTCAATCAGTGCCGGCACTTCATCGCCCTTCCCAATCAGAGTTTTTGCCCATTCTGCACCCTGAATAATGTCTCTTGACACCAGGAGCAAACCGGCAATTACCAGCTCCTTCACCCCGTTGGCATTGGCTCCGGGCGTGTTGAAAACAACAATTCCCTTTTCTGTGCATTTTTCAACAGGAATATTGTTTATTCCGGCTCCTGCCCGCGCAACTGCCTTTAATGGCGGCAGTAATTCCATATCGTGCATGTTGTAGCTGCGCAATATTATTGCATCAGGCGATTCAATATTAGTATCAATTTCGTAGTTGTCTGATGGAAGCAGGGTAAGTCCTTCGCTGTCTATCTTGTTCAGCGTTTTTATTTTAAACATATGTTTATTATTAAAAAATTATTTTTTATGTGCTTTGCACATGACGAAATTGCAGATTTTTATCTCAGGAACGGGGAAAGGGAGCAACTAAATCATTAAATATGAAATTAATATTAAGTGGTTTTTACTTCAATCTGACTTTTGCAAAAACCGGCAGATGGTCAGAAGGAAACCGGTGGTCTTTAAAATCGGACAGTGCAGCATATTTCAGTACATCAACTTTGTTGTTTACAAACACGTAGTCAATACGTGCTTTGCTTGTTAGTTCGGCATCAATTTTAAAAGCCTGAAATGTTCCAACCGGACCGTAAGCCGGTTCTTCGGAAACTTCAAAGCTGTCCCGCAGGTGTTTTTTCAGAAGAAGTATCGGTTCGGAGTCGGGCGACAGATTAAAATCGCCGGTAACCAAAACCGGAATGTCTTTGTTTTGTGTGATTTCCTGAATTTTCTTCCAGATGAGTTCAGCAGAAATTTTCCGTGCCTCCATACCGCGATGGTCGAAATGGGTATTGAAGAAGACAAACTGTTTCCCGGTTTCAGCCGATTCAAATTTTCCCCAGGTAACAATCCGGTTTAGAGCTGCATCCCAGCTTTTACTTGGTTTTTCGGGTGTTTCGGAAAGCCAGAAATTGCCATGGTCAAGCAGTTTAAACTTTGATTTATTGTAGAAAATTGGTGTAAATTCTCCTGCTTTGTCTCCGTCATCACGGCCAATGCCAAACCAGCCAAATCCGGGCAGTCCGTTTTCAATGTCCAGAATTTGTTGGTAGAGTGCTTCCTGCAGTCCAAAGATGTCGGCATTGTGAAAGCGCAGCAGACCGTTGACCATTTCAATCCGGTTTGGCCATGAATTTTCTCCATCGGGAGCGGTGCCGTACCTGATGTTGAAGGATACTACATTGATTTGCTGTGAGAAAAGTGAAAAAGGAATCAACCACAAAACGATGAGAAATATTCTTTTCATTATGCTGTTTATTTGTAAATTATTCGGCAAATATACAAATAATGAGGGCAGGATGGATTTTTGAAATAAAAAAGGACCCGGGAATGCCGGATCCTTAATTGAAAAGAAATTTAATACCTCTCCCGTTTTGTATAAGTGGTGTGCAGCAACTGATGCGACAATTCACCCAGGGGCTCTTTGAGAAAATCGTTATAAAGTTTTTGAATTTCCGGATTCATGTGTGATTTCCGGATGGGCAAATCTGCATCTTCGGCATAAATTGCTTCAGTGCGTTTTTGTCTGATCTCGGGATTTGTCGGTATGGGCTGCCCGCCACCACCTAAGCAACCTCCGGGACACGCCATGATTTCGATGAAGTGAAAATCGGATTTTCCGTTTTTTATGTCATCCATCACCTGTTTTGCATTAACCAGTCCGTGAGCAACAGCACATTTCAGCTCAACTCCGTCCAAAAATGCCCATTCTTTCAGGGGGTCTTCAATTTTTATGGAAGCATACCTTACACCTTCGACGCCTCTTACCGGCATGATATTCAGATTTTCAAACGGCACATCCCTGCCGGTGATCAGTTCATATGCCGTGCGTAGCGCGGCTTCCATTACGCCGCCGGTTGCGCCGAATATTACGCCTGCTCCGGAGGAATCTCCCATCAGCCGGTCATACTTTGCCGGCTCCAGCTCTTTGAAATCCAATCCTGCCTGTTTTATCATTATTGCCAGCTCCCGGGTGGTTAGCACATAGTCCACATCCCTGTAGCCGCTGTCGTGCATCTCGGGCCTGTGAGCCTCAAATTTTTTTGCTGTGCACGGCATAATGGATACTGAAATAATTTTTGAGGGGTCAAGATTACGCGCTTTTGCATAATAGGTTTTGGCTAACGAACCAAACATCTGCTGAGGTGATTTACAGGTGGAAAGATGCCCCAGGTATTCAGGATAGAGATGTTCGATATATTTTATCCAGCCCGGGGAACAGGAAGTAAGCATCGGAAATTTAACATCTTTGTTGTTATCAACCAAAGCTTTTTTCAACCTTGACAGCAATTCGTTTCCCTCTTCCACGATTGTCAGGTCAGCCGTAAAGTCTGTGTCAAGCACCGAGTCGAAACCTAATCTTTTCAGCGCTGCCACCATTTTGCCGGTAACACGTTCGCCCGGTTCCATTCCCATCTCTTCACCCAATCCAACGCGCACGGCGGGCGCAGTTTGGATTATAACATGTTTTGTGGGGTCTGAAATTGCACTCCACACCTCTTCAATGTAGTTTCTTTCGATTAATGCACCAGTGGGGCAGTGGATGATGCATTGCCCGCAATTGGTGCAAACCACATCATTCATGGGCTTTTCAAAAAAAGTTGAAATTTTCATCTTGTCGCCCTTATAGGCAACCGTGAGTGCATTTACTCCCTGAAGCTCGGCACAGGTGCGCACACAACGCTGGCAGCGGATGCACTTGCTGTCGTCCTTAATGATGGAAGGGGAAAACATGTCGATGGTATAATTCTTCAGCGGAGTGAGCTCAAGGAAATCCTGGGTCATGATTTTATACTCGGAAGAGATGTCCTGAAGCTCGCAGTTGCCGTTGCGGTAGCATTTTGTGCAGTCTGCATTGTGCTCTGCCAAAAGAAGCTCGATGATATGTTTTCTTGAGTTTCTGACTTTCAGGCTGTTTGTGAGTATTTCCATTCCCTCTTCACAGGGGGTTGCGCAGGCAGCGGAAAGTCTTTTCTGCCCAACGACTTCTACAACACAAACTCTGCAATTCCCAGCTACACAAAGGTCTTTGTGGTAGCAAAGTGTAGGGATTTTGATCCCTATCCCGTATGCAGCATCAAGAATGGTTTTCCCTTTTTCAATTTTAACAGGAAAACTGTTTATAGTAATATTTACTGTTTTTTCCATAATCACTCTTTTTTGATGGTTAATAGATCATCTCTTCCCTGAAATTTTCAACAATGGAGGAGAATGAATTGGCTACGGATTGTCCTAACCCGCATTTTGATGTGAGTTGCATAGTTTCCGTGAGTTTCAGTAATTTATCAAGGTATGACGCGGGCTTTTCGCCTCGTTTCACTGCTTTTATCCCTAATAAAAGCTGCTGGCAGCCAACGCGACAGGGAGTGCACTGACCACACGACTCTTCCCGGAAGAAATCCAGATAATTATCCAGCACGTTGAACATGGAGCGGGAACTGTTGAACAGCATCATTGAACCTCCGGTTGGCAGGGAAATTCCTACCAGTTTGCCTTCATAGCCAATGGCTGTGTCTCTGAACTTCTTGCGGGGCACCAGAAATCCGGAAGCTCCGCCAACCTGCACTGCCTTGGTATCTCCATCGCCAAATTCGTAAACAAAATCCTGAAGACTCATGCCGAGCTCCAGCTCATAAATTCCGGGCTTGGGTGTGTCGCCCGAAACGGAAAAAAGCTTGGTGCCGCGGGAATACTGAACCCCAAGGTCGTAAAACTTTTTTGCTCCGTATTTAAAAATTGTCCATGTGTGCACCAGTGTTTCCACGTTGTTTACAACTGTCGGCATTCCAATGTAACCTTGCTGGGTAGGGTAGGGCGGCTTGTTGCGGGGCTCTCCTCTGCGCCCCTCCATCGACTCCATGAGGGCAGTCTCTTCACCGCAGATATAGGCGCCGCTGCCCATGAAAATTTTGATTTTAAAATCGAGATTAATTTCCTGGCAATAGTACTCAAACTCCTTTATGGCTTTGTTCAACTCTTTTTCAAGGAACTTATATTCCCCACGCATATAGATGAACCCCTCTTTTGCGCCGACTACATAGCCGCAAACAGCCATGGCGGTGAGTACTTTGTAGGGCACCTGCGACAGAATTTCCCGGTCTTTGAAAGTTCCGGGTTCGCCTTCGTCGGCGTTGCAAATCACATATTTGGCAGGTGCTTTCGCTTCTGCGGTGAGCTTCCATTTAAGCCCTGTAGGAAACCCGGCTCCCCCGCGCCCTTTGAGCTCCGAGCTTATCAGCTCGTTGATGAGGTCATCGCGTCTCTTTTTTATGGAGGCAGAGAGAATTTTCTCCCAGTCATTTTCGTTTCTGAAAATGAAATCCACCCTCTTTAACTGATAGGAGTATGACATATCTTCTGTTTTTATTGGTTTTCTTTCATGTATGCGGTAAGAATTTCCCTTGCCCTCTCCGGGCTTATCTCGGTATAAATTTCATCATTAATTAGCATTGCCGGCGCTTTGTGGCACCATCCCAAACAGTTTGTTTCAAGGAGTGTGAACTTCTTGTCGGGTGTTGTTTCGCCGATTTTGATTTTCAGCATGTCCTGAATTGCAAAGAGAAGCTGATTTTTCCCTTTCATGGCACAGGTAATGGTTTTGCAGACCCTGATGATGTATTTGCCGGTCGGTTTGGTTTCCAGGAAGGAGTAAAAAGTTGCTGTTCCAAATACCTCAGCCGGCGGAATATCCATCTCACGTGCGATTTCAACTATGGTGTATTCCGACAGGAAATTTTCCTGCTGAATCACTCCCTGCAAAACCGGCAACAGATTTTTACGGTTTCTGCCATGCTGGTCAGCCAGATCTTTGATTAATGTTTGTATCGGATTCATAGGCTAAATTTTAATTTTAAATTCCAAAATTGAAAAATAGAGAAAATTATCCATAAATATAGACAGATGTTTGAAATAAAGTCCTATAAAATCTGGCAATATTTCTGTTATTCAACATAGTTTTATCGGTTATAAATAGATTAATTTTAAATAAGAGCCATATTTTGATTTTTAGCCGCTAAATGCCTAGAAAAGTGATTTGTGGTGCACTTTTTGCGTATATAATATATATTTATGACGGACGCAACCTTTTTAGCCATGAGGTTGTCTTATCTCCGTTACCACATAAGTTTAATTTTTTAATGTTCAGTAAACCATGAAAACTTTTTTGAAACTATTTTATTCAACAATAGTTTTATTTTTCTCTTTTGCTGCCCAGGCGCAGCTTGTATCCGTAACAGGATATGTACGTGATTTTGTATCGGGCAAGGCTGTGGAAAGTGTTGCCGTTTATGAGTCAGTTTCCGGAATTGGCACCATCACCAACAGTGATGGATATTATAAACTTTTACTGAGCAAAGGCAACCGTGAATTGAAAATTTCGAGTCCGGGCTATGAGTCTTTTAAACTTCCTTTTAAAATGAATGCCGATACTGTGATTTCTGTTAATCTAAAATCAATGAATGTGGTAAACAACAGAATTGTGTCCGGGAGCAGATTGAAAAAGGATACAACGTCTAACCGGAATGAAGCTAAATTGAAAGAAGAATAGCGTCAGGTTTTTGTAGCTGAAAAATTCACTGTTTCAAAGAAAATCCAATTTTTTATTATTTGTTTAAAACGGGAGTAATTGTAATTCCCTGACTTTTGTCAGGCCGGGGGATGTGCAGTAGATCGCTCAAAGTAGGCACCAGGTCAATGGCATTATATTTTTCGGTAATCACCTGCGGGCGAACCCCAGCTCCGTAAAAAACCAGCGGAATATTCGACTGGTCTGTATAGTTCACTCTATGGTATTTGTAGGTAGGTTGCCAACCCTCTTTCAGTATATATAAAAAGTCGCCCGACCTGCTCTTGGTATATGATTTATAAAGGGTGGAGAGCAGCCCGTTGGAAGAACTTCCCGTTTCAAGCTGGTGCGCCGGCATGGAGAGCTGAACGCCTTCAAACTGATTGATAAATCCGGCAGCATCTTCACGGATATCATTCAAATTAAGTTTGGATTTTTTTATTAAATCGTGATTGAGATAAACCTGACAATCTGAATGGTGTTCGATATATTTCCCTTCTCCATAGGAAACATTCAGGTAGGAAGTGAGCAGCGCCATTGCATTTTCCGGATAAAAGTAGTTTACCGGCAGATTGAATTTTTCTTTCAGATAATCAACAGGGTAGGAAGCTGATGTGTTTGCTGTAAGAAAAAACAGAACATTTTGTTTGCCAAATCTATTTTCAGCATGATCAATCAGTTCCGCTAAATATTTATCAAGATAGAGATAGTTGTCCTGCATTTCCAGCGAAGCGGGCCCAAAGAGGTTATTTTTGTCATCCATCGAAGAGAAGGTGAACGAAACAAAGTCGGTGTACTCATCTTCACCTACAGGTTCATTGTCAAGCAGGGCGATTGCGAAATTTTTCATTAACTCATTTCCGTATGGAGTTGATTTTAACGGGGAGAAGTTTTCTGCTGCTTTGACATATTTCCTGATGTTGTGCGGAAAGGTATTCCATTTTTCAAAATACCCCTTTTCAAGCGGATAGTTGTCGGGTAGGCTTTCTGTGTAAAAGTTTCCGGGCAAAAGCAACACCCAGTTCTGATTCGTATATCGCTCAAAATATTTCAGATTGTTGAATTCGCGCACCCAACCGGGGAAAGTACTCACATAAAATGAACTTGAAATCATGCGTCCCGATTCGGGATCAAACCAGTATGCTCCGTCAGCCGAATGTCCGGCAGAAAAAATAGCCGATTCACGGTTCAATGCAGCGCTGAATACCAGGGACTTCCCGTGCGTGAAGATTTTTAGATTATCAGTGATTGTAGTTGAAAGAAGCTGTTTTGGAGAAGCGTTTCCAAATTTGGTGTCGGCGCCCACTGTAAAGTAGTAATCATCGACAGTGCATTCCACCTCCTTGCTTTTATTTCTGTCATACCAGGTTTTTCCGACAATTCCGTGAAGCGACGGAGTTGTGCCCGTATATAAAGTGGCTGTTCCGCTGGCATAATTTTGAAAATAGTGTGTTAAGTTAACATTGGTGCACACTGCACCTTGTGAAAAGAGTTTTTTAAAACCGTTTTCTCCGAAAGTATTCCAATAGCGCTGAATGTAGTCGGGCCGCATATTTTCAACAATAACTCCAATTACAACTTTTGGCTTTTCGCCTCCCGGGGAAAAAGCCTGTTGTGCCCAAGAAAAATGGAAAGATAACAGTAAAGAACAAAAAATCAGCGTAAAAATTCTCGTTGTCATAATTTTTTACTTTGCCGCCAAAATTAACAAAGTCATCTGTTATTCATTACTGTCTTGTGTAATTTAATGTTTTGTGAAATTTCTCTTATTTACTTTTTATAGTGACTCATTTTGAAACTTCTGAGATAAACCTGTGTTAAAAAAAATATTTACTTTGACTTAAAATTACAGATATGGCAAAGAAGCGTGTAAATGTGGTGACAATGGGATGTTCAAAAAACCTTGTCGATTCGGAAGTTTTGCTCAATCAGCTTGAGCGCGGGGATTTTGAAGTGGCACATGATTCTGACGAAACTGGATTTGATGCAGTTTTTGTGAATACCTGCGGTTTTATTCACGATGCAAAACAGGAATCAATTGACATGATCCTGGATTATGTTGAAGCCCGTAAACGCGGAGAAATCGGGAAATTATTTGTGATGGGATGCCTGTCGGAACGCTACCGCAAAGAGCTGGAACAGGAAATTCCTGAAGTTGACCGCTATTTCGGCAAGTTTGATCTCAAAGCGATGGTGGATGAGCTGAAAGTAACTTTCAAGCCGGAATATATTTATGAGCGGAAAATAACCACGCCTTCGCATTATGCCTATCTGAAAGTTGCCGAAGGCTGCAACCGCTCATGCGCATTTTGTGCCATTCCCATGATGACCGGAAGTCACAAATCCCGGACGGTTGAAAGTCTTGTTCAGGAAGCAAAATATCTGGCAAGAAAAGGGGTGAAGGAGATTTTGCTTATCTCTCAGGAATTGTCTTCCTACGGTATCGACCTGTATGGCAGAAACTTCCTTCCGGAACTGATTGCCCGTATTTCGGAAATTGAGGGAATAGAGTGGATACGCCTTCATTATTTGTATCCCACAAAATTTCCTTACGAAATTTTGCCGGTGATGCGGGATAACCCCAAAGTGTGCAGATATCTTGATATGCCTTTGCAGCATATTTCCAATCCGGTGCTGAAAAACATGATGCGCCACGTAACCCGTGAAGAGATCGAAGCGCTTATTTCACATATAAAACAGGAAGTGCCCGGCGTAATACTCCGCACAACGATGTTGGTTGGTTTTCCGGGAGAAACCCAAGCTGATTTTGAAGAGCTGAAACAGTTCATTGCCGGTGCAAAGTTTGAGCGATTGGGTGTTTTTACCTATTCGCATGAGGAAAATACATATGCTGCCAAAAAATTCAGGGATGACATTCCGCAGAAGATAAAACAAGCTCGCGCAGATGAAATCATGGAGCTTCAGCAGCAGATATCGGGAGATTTAAACCGGCAGAAAATTGGCAATGTATATCGGGTAATTATCGACCGGAAAGAAGACGGTTATTATGTGGGACGGACAGAGTACGATTCGCCGGAAGTGGATGGGGAAGTGCTTGTTTCTTCTCCTGGCGAACTAAGAAAAGGGGAGTTTTGCAACGTAAAAATAACCGGTGCTGAAGATTATGATTTGTTTGGGGAGGTGATTCTCTGAGCTTCTTACTTCCCGAAAAGGTAAATGACTGATAGCTGTTGCTGCTGATCCAGCTTTACGCCGTCAATCAGATGAAACGAAAGATTAAAATGTCCTTTGACGTTTTTTTTGTTAATGAAATACCAGATTACATCGGTGCGCCAGTAGTTTTTAAGCCTGTAAAAGAGATCACCGTTTTTAAACCTGTGTCCATCGCCCGAATGTAGTACAGATTTTATTCCGTAGTTTTTATAGCGTCCCTGAGCTTCTGCAAACAGGCTGAAAGCCTGAATAAACTCATTGAATTCATCCCGCTCGCGAAAAGACGATTCCAGAACACCGGCTTTGACAAAACCGTTGACTGATGCGCTTTTTGAAGTGCGCACACCTGTCTGAAGGGCAAAGCCGAGATAATCCTTTACGAAAACGCCCGGGAATCTGATTTTAGCTCCTGCGTCGTGAAACATGAGCAAATAATTTTGAAAAAATAGGTTTTTATGAAAAATTTCACCCGAAAAACCGGCAGTAAAATTTTCACGAACCATCTCGGTTTGTCTTCCTACCCAGTCCACAAAACCGTTTTGATGCCCCCATGCCCAGCGCACTTCGCCGAACATTCCTTCCAGATTCGGGCGATAATAGAGCAGGGTGTCGGTCATCATGGCAAGTGGAAAATCAATGCGGGCGCGCCGCGGGAAAGCACCAAACAAAAAACTTTTCCTGCTGTCGGTGTATTCGTAATACATAGTTAGCCGGGGTTTGTGAAAATCAATATCGCTGCCAAACTCTAAAAGATGGTTCAATCCCACCCTGATGCGGTTATTATCTGTTTTAATACCGACTTCAAAAGCGCCGCGGCTGCCTAAAATGGTTTGTGACATAGCCTTTTCACTGGCATATTCGCGATTGTCGCCAATTCCTTCAAACATCACCTGATACTCAAATTGCTGTGCTGCCCCGAAAAGCGGGAGAAAAATCAGCAGGATATTAAAAAGTTTTCTCATCAATTTTAGTTATTTCAAGAAACACGAAAGTAATAATAACTTGTTTCATTCATGGTAATTATGATTGAATGCGTCTCTTTTTTCAGAACTTTAACTTATTGATTTTATTTAGTATTACCCTAAATATCCATCAAAGTAGCTTTTTTTTGTTTTTACGGGTTACCTTTTCTCTTTTTTGGGGAATATAAATATAGAGTGGATAAATTGGATTTATGGAATAGAATTCTTTAGATATTTTGACTTGTATTGAGCTGCAAAAAAATCTGAAATAATTTGTTAAGAAAATACAAGGGGACGCTTAAGCACCCCTCTGAATATAATTGATTTATTAACGGGCAAGAGGGCCCCTCACCCAAATGCCCATAAAACAGTTAAAAACTGTGAATGCACGGCAACAGATAACAGAAGTAACTTTCAACAGCAAACCTGGCTTTCCCCCTTCGCCTGCCTGCAAGCAGGAATTTACAGTATAAAGGAGGTGGTTGAGGCACGAAGCCGGAGGATTAGGGAGATGATGGAGAATGGAGAATTGACACTCACCTCTCATCTCTCACCTCTTTCCTATCTCTTTAGGGAGATGTCCGCAGGACAGAGGGGCTTCTTCTT
This sequence comes from Mariniphaga sp., assembly GCA_040772505.1. Taxonomy (GTDB): domain Bacteria; phylum Bacteroidota; class Bacteroidia; order Bacteroidales; family Prolixibacteraceae; genus Mariniphaga. The sequence continues at coordinate 23,616 of JAXGYA010000009.1, forward strand.
CATTCCTTAATCCGACGTTGTCAGGAGCTTCGCACGCTGACAAGTCTGCTGACGTTGCTACATCCGTAAACCTGTCAGCGTCGCCAGACCTGACAGCGTTAATGCATGCCTTTCTGTTTGCCTGAAATCAATCCCCCTGAATCCCCTTCGCCAAGGGGGACGAGCGCTGATGAGGCCTATAGGCTCAAAAAAGGCAGAACTTCACCTTAATAGTTATTCAGATTTGGTATAAAAAAATAAGTAATCCCGATTTTCAATAATTGAAAATTTTCTTACTTTTATTTGCCAAAATAAAAAAATATGGATGTACGTATTGATGAGAGCTGGAAAACAGTGTTGGCAGAAGAGTTTGAAAAACCTTATTTCGCAGTACTGACCGATTTTGTCAGAAACGAATATAAAACCCGCACCATACATCCGCCTGCAAGGCTTATTTTCAACGCTTTTGATCAGTGTCCGTTCACTGATTTGAAAGTGGTAATTCTTGGGCAGGACCCTTATCATGGCCCGGGACAGGCGCACGGGCTTTGCTTTTCGGTGAATGACGGCATTGATTTTCCACCCAGTCTGCTAAATATTTTTAAGGAGTTGAAAAATGATACCGGCAGGGAGATTCCGGAGAGCGGTAACCTGTCCGGCTGGGCAAAACAAGGGGTTTTATTGCTCAATGCCACGCTAACCGTGAGGGCAGGGCAGGCAGGTTCTCACCAGAACAAAGGGTGGGAAGAGTTTACGGATGCGGTCATTCATAAAATCAATGAGCAAAAAAAACATACTGTATTCATTTTGTGGGGAAATTATGCAATAAACAAGGCAAGATTTATTGATCGGGAGAAACACCTGATTCTAAGCTCTGTACATCCTTCGCCACTGTCGGCAAGCCGTGGTTTTTTTGGCAACAGCCATTTCAGCAAAGCAAACCGGTTTCTTCAGTCTAACGGACTGACTCCGATACAATGGTAACCCTGTATCGAAGAAGAAATGGCTAAGTTATTTTCGGCAGATTTCGCTGTTCACCAATTAATTCGGACACAGAGCTTCAGAGTGATTTGCTTTTGGGAAATTGGTTCGCAAGTTTTTTCTAAATGCCGTGTCTAATTTATAATTTAGGCGGACAAACAATTAATGAACGAAGCTGAAATAATAGAAAAATTAAAACAGGGGGATGAGAGTGCATTCCGGGAACTGGTTGATATCTACCGCCAGATGGTGGTAAATACCTGTTTTGGATTGTTGCACAATACTGATGATGCTGAAGATGTTGCTCAGGATGTTTTCATCGAAGTGTTTCGTTCTGTTAAAAATTTCAGAGCCGATGCTGAAATTTCTACCTGGCTTTACCGCATTGCCGTAAACCGCTCGCTCAACTTCATTCGCGACAACAAAAAACGAAAATGGTTTCAGTCGTTCGACGATGTGGTGGAGTCGAAAAAAGAGATGCTAATCCCGTTGCATCTTCAAAGCACTGACGACCCGGAATCTGAACTGGAAAAGAGCCAGCGTGCCTTGATTCTACACGAAGCCATCGATTCGCTTCCCAAGAACCAACGCGTGGCTTTTACTCTAAACAAATACGAAGATTTGGCCTACAGGGAAATATCGGAGGTGATGAACCTTTCCCTCTCTTCGGTGGAGTCGTTGATTCACCGTGCAAAAAAGAACCTTCAGAAAAAATTACACCACTGTTACAAAAAAAAGTGCATTTAACCGCAAGTTTTTAACAAATTATGTGTCTAACCAATAAATAAGGAATGTGATGAAATGCGAAAAGCTACATAAAAAACTGATTTTCTTCCTCGATGGCGACTTGCCTGAAAAAGAAGCACAGGAAATTAATTCACACCTGAATGAGTGTACTGATTGCGCTGCATTTGCCGAAGACATGAAGAAAACACTGGAAATTATTCAGGAAGAAAAATCGCCGGAGGTGAATCCATTTTTTTATACCCGTTTAAAAGCCCGGATGGAAAATGAGGAGGCACGGGAAGAACAACAGGTTGGATTTCTAATTTGGGAAAAAGTGTTGCAGCCAGCCTTCTTTTCGTTGCTTCTGCTGGCAGGAATTTATACCGGCATAAAAATCGGGCAGCCGGTAAACAACGAAAAAGGTCAAAATATTTTTGCCGAAACTGAATTGGTTCCATTTTTAAATGAAATGGAGGCAGAACCAATTGAAACATTTTTAATGGAATAGAGACATGGCACTACAAAATAAATACCGCATACTTGTTTGGGTTATTGTCATTCTGGTAGCTACCAACCTCTCTATGGGCTTTTCGTTCCTGTACCATAAACAGCAGGATAAAAAGCTACTGGAACAAACAGAACAGGAAGCCGTTGAATTGCCGGCACAGCAGCGCACCCGGTTTTTCAGGGAGCAACTGAACCTGCAACCGCAGCAAATGAACGCATTCAGAGAACTGAACCGTGAATTCAACCGGACTGCCTGGCAAATTAACCATCAACTGGAAAGTTTACGTATTGAAATGGTTACCGAAATGGGCAGTCAAACACCTGACAAAATAAAACTGGAGGCTATTTCAAAAAAAATTGGAGAATTACACACCCGTTTAAAAAACGAAACCATCGATTACTACCTTGCAATGAAAGAGGTTTGCACCGATGAACAGCAAAAAAAACTGAATGAAATTTTCATTTCAGTATTGAAAAAGAATGAAGATGTCAGACTGCCTCAACATGGCAGAAGATATAGAAATAACAGATAAATAATTAAAAAATTAGAAATCATGAAAACTCGAAAATTTGCACTTGTTTTAATCGCCCTTATGCTGAGTACAACAATTATGTACGCACAGGGCTGGAGGAATTTTAATCGTCCGGGCTACGGATATAATCAAGGTTATGGTTATGGTTATGATTCAATTTACAGTTACCGTTACGGTCCGGGAACCTGTCTCACTCTTCTTCCGGGATTAACCGAAGACCAGAAAACTAAAATCACAGGACTGGAAACCGCTCATCAGGATGCTATGGCCGAATTACGGCTAAAACAGCGTTCAACTTTCGAACTCATTGAAAAAAATGAAATTCGCGGGGAGATGCTGAAAAAAGTACAGACCCACCGCCAGGAAGTAAGAAACTTACTTACCGAAGAGCAGCAAAAACATTACGATTTATTGCATGCCCGCTATAACTACGGTGGCAGAGGATTCGCTCCCTGCCGCAGGGGAGGCCGCGGACAGGCAGGCTACGGAGGGCGAGGGTTCCGCAGAGGATGGTAATTGCCATACAGTGTCACTCCATACCTGTTCACCATTCCGGTATCTGGTGCTAATAAAAAAAATCTGAAATTAATAAGTAAAATCTGAAAAAATGACAACCTTTGTGAAACTGAAATTCAGATAGAGCAGGGAGAATAGAAAAGAATTGGTTTATTTTTTAATATAAAAGCATTTTAGCGATGAAACAGACAATTTCTACAATGATTTTTTTGATGGCTTTGGTATTCTCAACCGTAAATGCAGGATGCCAGAAAGTGAACAAACTGACTAAAGAAGAGAAAAATGATGGATGGGTTCTTCTTTTTAACGGTAAAGATTTTGAAGGCTGGCGCGCCTGTAACGGTGATGCCATGCCTTCCAACTGGACCATTGAAGATGGAGCAATGAAAGTTTTTTTAGGAGAAGGAAAAAAACCGGGACAGGGTGCTGGTGGCGACATTCTTTATGGCGATAAGGTGTTTAGAGACTTTGAACTTTCCATCGACTGGAAAGCCAGTGAGATGGCAAATTCGGGAATTTTCTATAACATACGCGAAGTGCCCGGGAAACCCATTTATTATGCAGCACCCGAGGTGCAGGTGCTTGACAATGAAAATGCTACCGATAATAAAATCGACAGCCATCTTGCTGGTTCACTTTATGATATGCTGCCAGCCGATCCGGAAACCGTTAATCCTGCCGGCGAATGGAATACGGTGGTTATTCGGGTGAAAGACGGAAACGTAACACATTCCATGAACGGAACCGAAGTGGTGAAATACACACTGTGGACACCCGAGTGGGATCAGCTTGTGGAAAACAGCAAGTTCAAAAACTTTCCGGGTTTCACCGAAGGAATTTCAAAGGAAGGGTATATCGGACTTCAGGATCACGGATATGCCGTGTGGTTCAGAAATATCAAAATCAGGGAACTTTAGTTGTTAAAATATCTGAATTTAGCAAAACCCCACTTTTGTAGTCTGAACTGAAACGATGTTTTTATCACACCAAGCCCATAAATTGTACTGTTTTTCAGGTTGATGCTTGATGCGTCGTCAAAGTATTTGGTGGGGCAGGTTATCTCCGCAATTTCGTATCCGGCATACCAAATTTGTGCAAGCATCTGGTTGTCGAACACAAAGTTGTCAGAATTCACATTGTAGTTTACCCGCTCAAGAACTTCCCGTGTAAATGCACGGTAGCCGGTATGATATTCCGAAAGCTTGGCATTCATAACAATATTCTGCAGAAAAGTGAGTCCACGGTTGGCAATGTACTTTATGATGGGCATGCCGCCTTTCAACGCCCCTTTCCCCAAAATCCGGGAACCTAACACAACATGGTATAAATCACTGGCAAGCAGGTTTGCCATAGCCGGAATGAGCTTCGGGGTATATTGATAGTCAGGATGGAGCATTATCACAATGTCGGCGCCGATTTCAAGTGCTTTATTGTAGCACGATTTCTGATTTCCGCCGTACCCCTTATTTTCTTCATGGACAATTATGTGTTTGATACCCAATTTTTTGCCTACATCAACCGTGTTGTCCTTACTCAGGTCGTCAACCAGAATAACATCGTCCACAATGTTGAAATCAATTTCGTGGTAGGTTTTTTCCAATGTTTTTGATGCGTTATACGCAGGGAGCACAACCACCACTTTTCTGCCATTAATCATTCGTTCTTTATTTGTGCGGTAAAATTAGAAAGAAAAAGGGAATGCAGCATTCAGAAATGTGATATGTTAATATTGCCCAAAAAACTCTTGGGAATTCTTTGAGCAATATCAACCGGAAGGTGAATGAAATTCACACTTTTTATTCGTTTTCTTTATCTTCCAGCTCAGATTCAAATTTCTTTACAGCCCATGAAACCGCAAACCATGAAATGAGAATCAAAAGCGGCCAGCTGAGCATCCAGAGAATCGGTATTGTGTACATATTCAGATATTTTCAAATTAATAAAGCGATATCAGACAGCTTTCTGTTTTGTGTCTGCCTGAAAATATTTTAATAAACGTGCGACTGTTCGTTCAACTCCTCTTCGGTTACTTTCTTCCGGTTCATCACTTTCCAGAAATAGTAGATATAGGCGAACACAAACGGAACCAGCAGCGAAACGTAGCTCATGGTTACCAGGGTAAAATGGCTCGACGATGCATTTTGTATCGTCAGCGACGACTGCAAATCGACAACTGAAGGATAGAAAGCCGTATTGTTAAAACCTGCAATGATAAACAGCGCAAACACTGTCAAAACGGTTCCGGGCCCGGAAAATGCAAATCCTTTTTTTCCGTTAAAAAACAGTGTGGAAATCAATCCCCAAAGGACTCCTGCCACTCCTGTAATAAAAATTATCAACACCAAAGGCATTTGTAACAGATTATTCAGGTATTTGTATTTCTCCATGAATACTTCACCCGTTTCCGGATTCACCGCAAATCCGTTTTTCAGCAACAGCCAAATAACAAAATAGAGAAAAAACACCAGAAAAATAACAGAATTGTGAAGCAGGTTTCTCTTTGACCGGACAACAATCGTTTCACTGTCAATTGTGTATATAAAATAGAGCAGTCCTAAGATTCTTGCTAAAAAGAAAATGGAAAGTCCCAGCGCCACATTGTGAAATGTCAGAACTGCCTCCAGTCCGCGTGCCGGATTTTGCCAGATTACCTGATTCAGCACATTGAGTGAAAATTCAGCTCCGTTGAAGAAAGTACCCACAGCTATCCCTATCAGAATGGTGCCTAACAGACCGTTGATAAACAGAAAAATCTCATAGGTTTTTGCACCTAAAAAATTAGCCGGTTTCTTTCTGAATTCATAAGACACAGCCTGAATGATGAAAGCTCCCAGAATAATCATCCACACCCAGTAAGCGCCCCCGAAGCTGGTGGCATAAAAGAGCGGAAAAGATGCAAAAAAGGCGCCGCCAAAGGTTACCAGAGTCGTAAAGGTAAATTCCCATTTTCTACCCAATGTGTTCAGTATCATTGATTTTTCACCTTCGTTTTTTCCAATGGTAAACAGTAGCGTTTGTCCTCCTTGCACAAATGTGAGAAAAACAAACAGTGCGGCAAGTAACGAAATGATTGCCCACCAATAGTGTTGCAGTGCGAGATGTGATAAGTTTTCAAACATAATTTTTTCCTCCTTTTTTATTTTTTCGGACCAATTTTAATTTGTCTGAACATGATTTTCAGTTCGGCAATCAGCAATATTGTGAAAAGAGCGACAAACAACCAGAAAGTGGTTTTCACCGAACCGGTGCTGATTCGTGTAACCCCGGCCATAGTTGGCATAAGATCCTGAACAACCCACGGCTGACGGCCTACTTCTGACACAATCCATCCTGCCTGCGAGGCTATGTATGCCAGCGGAATAGAGATGATTGCAAAACGAAGAAACCCACGTTTCTTTTCAATTGAACCCTTTATGACATAGAAAAGGGAGAGCGCAAACAGCAGCACAAACATCAGTCCCAGTACAACCATCAGATGAAAACTGTAAAATGATAGCGGAACGTTGGGGATTAAATCATTCACATCTTCAAAAAAGCCGTACCCAAAATATTTGAAATACTCCTGCTGAAAATCATCGCTAGTGAGCTCAGCTTTCAGCAAACCTGCAAGCTCTTCATCTCCTATTTTCTTTGCCTCTTTGAACTGATACAGCTTTCCAATGGCTGTTTTGCCCCGTTCAACTTTTTCATTTGCAGACATAATCCCATATTTCTCATTTCCGTCAATCAGGTCGTGAACGCCGGGAATGAATGCACTCCAGTCTAAAAACGTCATAAAAGAGAGCACTTTAGGGATTTCTATTATAATTGTGAAATCTTTTAGATTCTCATTGTAGGGGTCGGATTCTGATGCCGAGAATATTCCTCCCACCACCAGTCCGGCTCCTTCTGTGCCTTTGTATAACCCTTCGAGGGCTGCAAATTTCATGGGTTGCACATTTGCAATGGTGCGGGTGGAGTTGTCACCGGTGCCCACCAGATAAACCGATGAGATTAATCCAAAAATGCTGGCAACAAGAATACTTTTTCGTGCCAGTTGCTGATCGCGCTTTTTCAGAAGAAACCAAGAAGAAACACCAACCACAAAAACGGATGCCAGTACAAATCCCGATGATGTTGCATGCAGCCATTTGTCAACTGCAACCTGTGAAAACAGAATTTCCCAAAAGTTTTGCATTTCGTTGCGTGCAGTTTCAGGATTAAAAGCCATGCCTACCGGGTTTTGCATCCAGCCGTTGGCTACCAAAATCCACAAAGCCGAAAGGCTGGCGCCGATGGCTGTCAGCCATGTAGCCATCAGGTGTGTTTTCTTGCCCACCTTGTTCCAGCCAAAAAACATCACAGCAATAAAAGTGGACTCCATGAAAAATGCAAGAATCCCCTCAATGGCAAGCGGAGCGCCAAAAATATCTCCCACAAACCAGGAATAACTCGACCAGTTTGTGCCAAATTCAAATTCAAGGATGATTCCGGTGGCAACCCCAATGGCAAAATTGATCCCGAATAGAGTCATCCAAAATTTGGTTATCCGCTTCCACTCTTCATTGCCGGTTTTTACATAAATAGTTTCCATGAAGGCAAGAATAAAGGTTATTCCTAAGGTGAGCGGTACAAATAACCAGTGATACATTGCCGTGAGGGCAAATTGCCCCCTCGACCAGTTGACTAATGATAAATCTGCTAATTCTACCATAACTATTTTTTTGGTTCTGTTAATATTTCCAACACATATTCACTACGCTGCTGGTCTGTTTCAAAATTTGTTTTCAGAAAATTGGGGAAGAAAAATATTTTAAGAATGGCAAACATGATAAACAGTTTGATGAGGATAATCAGCCAGAGCTGCCTGCCCCAAAGGCTCATATTCCGAAATCCGTTTATATAAAAATACCAGATCCGTTGGATGATAAATGGTTTTTTTTGCGACATAACGGAATAAATATAGGTTTTTTAGTGAATATTATGGCATATAAACTGAAAAAAATTAAGAAGCACCAAAAAATACTCCGGGAAGATGAAAGATTCATCAAACCGGAAGTTATGTTTTGAGATAATATCTGCTTTAGCCCACAATTGAAGAGGTAAGAGGTGTGCTTTTGCTGATGTTGTCAGCCATCGGGCAGCGCCTTTCAATTTCATGCAAAAAAGCTTTTTTTTCCTCTTCAGTCATGTCTGCATCGATTTTAACAAAAGAGCGGATTTCAGTGAAACCCGAACGACCAACATCGGTCTTTCCCATAAGGAAATCTTTGTCGATATCGCCTTCAGTTTCACATTCAATTTTCCGCAGTTCAATTTTGCGCTGGTTGGCAATAATCCGTCCCATCGTACAGAAACAGGCAGCTAAGGTGGCCAAAAAAGTTTCCAGTGGATTAGGTCCTTCATCATTTCCACCACCAGCCTTTGGTTGATCAATCACGAAAGGATGGTCTGCTGAAATTTCTACGCGGAAAGTTTTCCCGATTGTTCCGCCAACTTTAATTGTTGAAATAGCCATAATAAAAATGTTTTTTGTAGTTTTTTACAAGCCCTAAATTTAGTTTATTTTTTTAAATTGCAGTTAAAGTTGATATAAAAGCAGATAAATGAACCAATTCTGCTCTTTTATGGTTTTTACTTTTTGATGGAATATTCGGTTTTGGGAGAGGCTTCGGGTAGTTCAGAAATCAGTCTGAATGATTAGTTAAACAGCAAAGTTTCAATTCACTTTTAAGCTAACAATGATGGAAAAAATAGAGGAGATTTCAAAAGGATTTAAAGTTGATGAGCTGTTTCCGGTTAAAATCAATGGCATTGAAGTGCGTGAAAATAAAAATTTAGTAACCGGAGAGAGTGATTCTATAAATGGTTTTCAATTTGCAAACCGCCCTTTTGATTCGAAATGGTTGGATTGGGATGCAATTGAAGCGAATACAAAAAATGAGATAAACCGTTCGCTTATAAACAACCTTTTCCTTGTTTTGTCCATGAATCCGGGAACTGATCTTTACCATGTATTTGTTTCAAAATATCCGGCAGGCAAACAGATGCTGACTTCTTACAAAGATAACATCACTTGCTCATTTCCTCTGTTCTCTATGTCTGACAAAGGCGAACAGACAGGTAGGCTAAGTCGAAATTCACGCATTCTCAACCTGAATTCAAATATTGTTTCTCAGATTGCTTCTGCAACGGGGTTACTGTTTATTTCCGAAATAGCCGAAGGTAATTTATGCTTTGCAACTGCCAATCCTGAATTGCAGGATGATTTCAAACTTGTATTTGTACCCATTGATCTTTTCGATTATATCTATGGTGTTTTGCATTCGCCAGCCTTCAGAAAAATGCATGGGAAGGTTTCAGAAAAGGATTTTCCTGAAATACCCTATCCGGAAAATTCAGAAATTTTCTGGAAGCTTGTCAGAATAGGTTCAGAGTTTCGAAATTCACATTTAATGGAAAGTTATGGGACAAATCAATCTATTATAGATTTTCCGGTCAAAGGTGAAAATATTGTTGCAGAGCCATTTTTCTATTCTGACAGGAAGTCAGACACAACGGGAAAAGTCTTTATAAACAACTCTCAATATTTCACCAATATTTCTGAGTCAGCCTGGAACTCTTTTGTCGGAGATTACCAGCCCGCACAGCAATGGCTTCGCAACCGCAAAGGACATAAGCTTAAGATAGAAGATATTTTGCACTATCGTAAAATAATTGCGGCACTCAGCAAGCACTGATTATCAGTGTGCTTGGAGGAAAAGTTATCTTTCCAAAAATTGAATTATTTTCAATAATCAGGTTTCCACCCTTTGGGCGGTCCCTTATCAACTATTCAAAATGAGAAATAATCTTTTTGTTTTTCAGGATATTTACAATGGCATCAATGATTTCGTCGTCTTCCAGTGAAGAGTAGTTGAAAATTACGTCAAAGTCTTCATTATTGGCAGGCTTTCCTGTGATTTTTCGGATGAACAAGTCGCGTTTCTCATCAATTTCCTTTACATATTTTTCAGCAGCCGCCTGCTTCATGTTTTGCATTTGCATGATGCGGTTAATTCGCCACCCCAAAGGTGCTTCAAGCCTGATATTCAGCTTGTTTGGAATCTCCTTGAGAATAGCACCGGCAGAACGCCCTACGATAATTGTACGACCCCTGCATGCCAGCAAGCAAATAATCCCCTTGAAAATATTAATCTCCTCTTCGTCAGCAATATCATAAATGGCTTCGCTGGAAAAGGCTTTGGCAACATCTCTGAGCGTCTTGATGGTGCTTTCAGAATATTTTATTTCGCCCGATTTAACATCCTTAATCATCTCTTCAACTGCACCTTCAAAAATTCCCCTGTCCACCCATTTCCATTCAGCATCTTTCTTTCTGTCAGACATATAACTGTATCCTGTCAGTATTTTTGAGAGTTTAATGGCGATTCGCTGTGCCGAGCAGCCTGCCTGCCGGGAGATGGTTACCACCGGTCCGGGAAAATCGCCAGTTTCAAGATTGCAATCTGTAATGCATCTCATTAATAAGTTTTCCAAGTAGTCTTCCATTTTTTTAAAGTTTAAGCATTGACTGTTGATTTTTATAATCCTAATTTTGAAATATCTATCATTTCAACTTTGTAAACCACTGTAGTAAAGGGGGGTACACCAGTTCCTCCTTCTGCCCCGTAGGCATAGTCGGAGTGGATATACATTTCAAATTTAGCTCCCCTGTTCATGTATCTGATTGTATTTACAAATCCTTCAACTTTGTGTGAAGGTTTATACTTGAAGTTCCACATTCCATTGTCAAAAATATCTTTGGAATCTTCAAACTTTCGCCCACTAAGAGTATGACCGGTATAACTGATTGTACAGTTGTCTCCAACCTGCGGTGTTTCTCCTGTTCCTTTTTCCTTAATGATGTAAAATACACTCAAGTCGGTGGTATCCACGGCATATCCCTCGTTTTCAAGCTTCCGGATATAGGCATTCAGCTCTTCCCACTCTTTCTCCCGGGTTCTTGGTTCAGACTCTTCCTCAGTGCAGGCAAACCCAATAAAAAACAGTGCTAAAATAATCAGCAAAGGAATTTTATTTAATTGTACAGGCATAATTGATTTATAATGATTATTTCAGTAAAGTTAAAATTTTTGACAGAAAGAACGAAAAGTTTTTGAAATAAGATACAAAAACATATTTCTGTTTGCAAATCAAAAATATTTACATTTTTTTGATTATCAGTCGGGCTGAGTTGTGATGATAAACTTTTATTCACAGGTTTTGTTTGAAATATCTGGAATCAGTTCCCGAATTTCAATAGAATCATTATGAAAAAGCTTCACACAAATGCACTTATAAATTCCGCTTCACCCTATTTGCTTCAGCATGCACATAATCCGGTAAACTGGCAGCCCTGGGATGATAAGCTTTTTGAGGAAGCACAGAAAACCGGGAAACCTGTTTTAGTGAGTATCGGCTATGCTGCGTGCCACTGGTGCCATGTTATGGAACACGAGAGTTTTGAAGATGAGTCGGTTGCTAAGGTAATGAATGAACATTTTGTGTGTGTTAAAGTTGACAGGGAGGAGAGACCTGATGTGGATCACTACTTTATGTCGGTGGTGCAAATGATGGGAATTCAGGGCGGCTGGCCGCTCCATGTTATCACGCTGCCGGATGGCCGTCCTGTTTGGGGCGGAACCTATTTCACAAAGGAAAACTGGCTGAAAGAGATTGTGCCCGTGGTGCGTTACTGGGAAAAAAATCCGGGAAGAGTTATAGAATATGCAGAAAGTCTGCATAAAGAGATCAGCACCTTTCTCTTTCCGAAGGTAAATGACAACACAATTCCCGTTTCACGGCAGCTACTTTTTGAGACGGTGGAGAGCTGGAAGAGTCTGTTTGATACTGAAAATGGCGGAAGAAAAGGCACAACTAAATTTCCTATTCCTCTGAATTTACAATTTCTACTCTATTATGGGAGTATTAAAGAGGATCAGCAAACGCTGGATTTTGTTAAACTCACCCTCCGGAAAATGGCACGGGGCGGAATTTATGATCAGATAGGCGGTGGGTTTGCACGCTATTCAACCGATGAGAACTGGAAGGTTCCTCATTTTGAAAAAATGTTGTATGACAACGGACAGCTCATCAGTATCTATTCTCAGGCATACCAAAAGTTTAAAGATGAAGAGTTTAGGCAGGTGGTTTATGAAACGGTCAGATTCATAGAACGTGAACTGATGGATGAAACCGGAGCTTTTTACTCTTCCCTGGATGCCGACAGTGAAGGGGAGGAGGGGAAGTTTTATGTTTGGAGACAGAATGAGCTAAAAACGCTTTTGAAAGATGAATATACTCTGTTTGCTGCATATTTTCAAGTGAATAATGCCACTTTTTGGGAAAATGGGAAATACATTCTATATCGTAACTCTTCATTTGAAAAATTTTCGCAAAAACATGATTTGTCAAAACAGGAGCTGCAACAGAAAATTAAAAACTGGAAAGAACTGCTTCTGAGCGAGCGCCAAAAAAGAGTCCGTCCCGCACTTGACGACAAAACGCTCACATCATGGAATGCATTGGTAATTCAGGGACTAACCGATGCATTCAAAGCATTTGAAGATGAGCGGTTTATGAAATTGGCTGTAAGAAACGGCTTGTTTTTAAGAGAAAACCTGATGATGAAAAACGGGAAAATTTACCATGTTTGGAAGCAGGGGAAACATTCTGTTTCTGGTTTTATGGAAGACTATGCACTCACAATACAGGCTTTTATTTCACTGTTTGAAATTACCGGAGATACACTCTGGCTGAAATCTGTCGGTAAATTGCTTGTTTATTCGAAAAAGCATTTTTATGACGAAGAGTCGGGAATGTTTTATTTCTCTGAAAAAGGGAAAAAGCAGGTGATAGCCAATTTCTTTCAAAATGAAGAAAACGTCATGCCTGCAGCAAATTCTGTGATGGCAAATAATCTGCACAAACTTTATCTGCTGGAGGGAATTCCTGAGTATTTGCGTCTGGCTGAAAACATGCTGGAAAAAGTTACGTCGCAATTTAAGCAATATCCCTACTTTTTTGCCAATTGGGGAATTTTGAAGCTGAAAATCACTGAGCCCTATTTCGAGATAGCGGTTTGTGGTGCGGATGCAGTACAGAAAGTCTCTGCGATGCAGTCGTTTTATTTGCCAAACGTAGTCTGGGCAATCAGTACCCAAAAAAGTGACCTGTCAATGCTCAAAGAGCGGTATGTTGAGGGCAAAACACTGATTTATGTTTGTCGCGAAGGTGCCTGCAGGCTACCGGTTGAGGGCGTAACAGAGGCAATGCAGCAAATTGAAGATGAAATGGAATAACCGGTGCCGGCTATTCCATCAGTTTCATTCTGAGATAGGTGTAAATCTGGGCATTCATTCTTGCGCGCTGCTCGTTTGTGGAAGCTCCCGCATGGCCGCCCTCTGTGTTTTCATAGTATAAAACCGGATATCCCATGTCGTGCATTTTTGCAACCATCTTTCGGGCATGCGCCGGATGAACACGGTCGTCGCGGGTTGAGGTGGTGAAAAACACTTCCGGATACTTTTTTCCCTTTTTCAAATTGTGATAGGGCGAATATCTGCTTATGTATTGCCACTCTTGGGGAATATCGGGGTTTCCGTACTCTGCCATCCAGCTTGCACCGGCAAGAAGCTTGTTGTAGCGCTGCATATCCAGCAAGGGCACTGCACAAACAACAGCATGGTACAAATCGGGGCGCTGTGTGAATGCCACGCCAACAAGCAATCCTCCATTGCTGCCGCCATAAATGCCCAACTTTTTGGGGGATGTGATTTTTTTTGCAATGATATCTTCGGCAACCGCATAAAAATCGTCATAAACCAACTGCCTGTTCTCTTTAAGTCCCGCCTGATGCCATTTTGGACCGAATTCACCGCCTCCACGCAGATTGGCAAGTACATAAACTCCGCCCGCCTCCAACCATGAAACGCCTGTAATTGCCGAATAACGAGGCAGTTGCGGAATTTCAAAACCTCCGTAGGCATAGAGCAGAACCGGATTGTTTCCATTAAACTCCATTGTTTTATTATGCACAACAAAATAGGGAATTTGAGTACCATCTTTTGATGTGGCTTCAAATTGCTTAACCTCATAGTTCTCTGTAGGAAACCACGATGAAAGGGTCTTTAAGACAATTGACTCACCGGTCTCTGAATCACCAAAAAGGAGCGTATTGGGTTGCAGAAAGTTTTGAAAATAGAAAAAGAATTTGTTGCTGAACTCATTTGTTGAACCGATGGTGATAGTTCCAAATAGGGGAGTGGCGAATTTCTCTTTAATCCATTGTCCATCAAATTTATAAGCATATAGCTCACTTTTGACATTTTCAAGCATATTCACCAAAATCCGATCCTTGGTTGTGGAAATTGAAGTGACAGCCGACCGCTCTCCCGGCTCAATTAAAAGCTGAAAATTTCTTTTACCTTCTATCAAATCGTCATATCCAATGCTGATTAGCGAGCCTTGTGAGAAATTTATGCGATTAACCTGCCAGTCAGATTTCAGCTGAAAAACTATCTGCCCTTTAAAAATTGCCTTGAAGTCGATATCGGCAGGCAAATCCGGCTGAATCAATTCCCCGTTTTCAACAAAAAAAATGTTCCCTGAATAGAATGAGGTGCGCTGCATAATGAGCTGATACACTCTGTCTTCCTTTGGAAACACATATCCCCAGATGCCCATATCCTCCTGCTCTCCTTTGAAAATTTCGCGCGCATCGTCAAGTTTTGTGCCGCGCTTCCAGATTTTCACCTGCACCGGATATCCCGATGTGGTTACGCCTTCGCCAAAATCGGTGGAAACCATCAGAGTATTTTCATCTATCCAGTTTGCTTCTCCCTTGGCTTCGGGAATAAAAAAGCCATTTTCAACAAATTGCCGGGTGTTTACATCAAACTCTTTGATTTCCACTGCATCACCGCCTCCCTTTGAAAGGCTGACCAAAAACTTGTCGTAGTCGGGATAAAGTCCTTTTGCACCTTTAAAAACCCATTTGATTCCATCTTTTTTAGAAATTGCATCAAGATCCATCAGAATTTCCCATTCGGAATTACCGTTCAGATAATCTTCCAAACCGATTCTTCTCCAAATGCCGCGCTGGTGTAGTTCATCCTGCCAGAAATTATATACAAAATCGCCCAAAACTTTAGGCTCCGCAATCCTTTCCGATGAATTTAGAATTTTGAGATTCTCATCATAAAGCTGTTGGTAGTCAGGTGATTCTGCAAACACCTTAATCGATTTTTCATTCCAATCTTCCACCCACTCAAGCGCTTTGGGGCTGTCAACTTCTTCCAACCAAAGGTATGGGTCGGTTTTTTGGTTGCTGCAATTTGAAAAAGTGATCATTAGTGCAATCAATGATAGATAATAAAGTTTCATATCTGCATTTTTTAAAAACAAGGGTTAGCTGATGGCTACAAAATTAGTTTATAATATTTGCTTTTGCTCAATAAAATGTTGCTTTTTGCAGATTATCTGTTGAATGGTCTCAGAATTGGAATTTTTAAGTTTTCTTCGAAGAGTCAAAACAATTACTTGACTTGGGAAAGTGCCAGTCAAATGTGTAAAAGAAATTATTTTGAACACTTTTTTCAAATGATGTTTGAATTGTTTATTTTCGTGCTTTAAATATACTCTGTGTTATATGTTTGTTTTTTAAGCGTTAAGGAAACAAACGACTTCAGGGTTAAAACCAAAAAATGGGAACGTTACTTTTATTTTTCACCGTTGCAGTTATTGTTTCATTTTTTTGTTCGCTCTGGGAAGCTGTTTTACTCAGTAACACTCCGTCCTACATCGGAAGGCTTCAGTCTGAAAAGCCTTCAATCGGGCATATATTGGGAAAAATGAAGGAAGATATCGACAGACCGCTCTCTGCAATTTTAACCTTGAACACTTTTGCACACACAATTGGTGCGCTTGGCGTTGGTGTGCAGGCAGGAAAAATGTTTGGCGCTCACCAGATTGATCTCGGATTGTTCAGTGTCTCTTTTGAATCGTTGATTGCTACTTTTATGACCCTGGCAATTCTGATTATCTCTGAAATTCTGCCCAAAACCATTGGTGCAATTTTCTGGCAGAAGCTGACTCCTTTTACCGTGCACTCGCTCAAGGTTTTGGTAGTTATTCTTGCACCGTTTGTCTGGCTGAGCAAATGGGTTACCCGGATTGTCAAAACCGAGAAAGGGCGCAGCGTATTCAGTCGTGCAGATTTTGCAGCAATGACTGATGTGGGATTGAAAAGCGGCGCTTTGGACAAAGATGAAAAATCGATCATTCAGAACCTGCTTCGCCTCGAAAACCTGAAAGTGCGTGACATTATGACGCCACGCTCAGTAATTGTAATGGTGGAAGAGAAAAGCAACATGACTGAAATTTATGAAGAGCTGAAACCGATGATTTTTTCCCGGATACCGGTTTATCACGAACAGCCCGATAACATAACCGGAGTCATTTTAAAGGATAATATTCTCGAAAAAATGGCACAGGATGAGCATTTCGTCAAAGCTGCCGAAATTAAACGGGATATTTTGTTTGTTGACGATAACTTCTCCGTGGCAAAACTCTTGGACACTTTAATCCTGAACCGGCAGCACATGGCTGTAGTGGCAGACAGCTTCGGCAGCGTGGTGGGACTTGTTACAATGGAAGACCTTTTTGAAACACTGCTTGGACTGGAAATCATGGACGAATCGGATAAAGTGGAAGACCTTCAGAAGCTGGCTATTGAAAAGTGGAAAAAACGCACAACAAATCAGCGTCTCAGACCCTGAGCCGTTTAAATTTTTCTTAAGACTGCCCCCTGAAAAATGCACTACAGTGTAATCCTGGAAAATTAAATTATTTTTGAATTCAAAGTGAATAATAACTGAAATTAAAAATTGAACAAATATGATTATTAGTCCTCTACAGAAAGAAAGGGCAAAATATAGCCCGAAACTTCCGCTTTCCCTCAAGGGAGCAGTCAGGCTTGCCGAAGGTGCAAAAACCCAATCGGTTGACGATCAAAAAGAAATCAAACATTTATTTCCGAATACCTACGGAATGCCTTTAATTGTTTTCGAAAAAGGAGAACAAAACGGAAAAGGGAAACCGCTTAATGTGGGCGTGATTCTTTCCGGTGGTCAGGCACCGGGCGGGCATAATGTGATTTCCGGTATTTTCGACGGAATCAAAAGGGTTAATCCGGAAAGCAAACTGTACGGTTTTCTTGGTGGTCCTTCCGGACTGATTAAGCACAAATACATTGAGCTCACTGCTGAGATCATTGACGAGTACAGAAATACCGGCGGATTTGATATCATCGGCTCCGGACGCACCAAACTGGATGAGGAGTGGCAGTATGATAAAGGGCTGGAAATTGCCAAAAAGTTAAATCTGAATACACTGGTTATTATTGGTGGCGACGATTCAAACACCAATGCATGCATTCTGGCAGAATATTACCTGCAGAAGAACGAAAAACTTCAGGTAATCGGCTGTCCAAAAACCATTGATGGTGACCTGAAAACTGAAGTGATTGAAACCTCATTCGGGTTTGACACAGCCACTAAAGTATATTCAGATTTGGTTGGAAACATTCAGCGGGATGCAAACTCTGCCAAAAAATATTGGCACTTTATCAAACTGATGGGACGCTCGGCAACGCATATCGGTCTGGAGTGCGCATTAAAAACACAACCCAACATTGCGCTGATTTCCGAAGAGGTTGCAGCAAAACAACAAACCCTTGAAGATATTGTCGAGTATATTTCCGGAATAATCGTTAAGCGCGCAGCTAACAGAGACAATTTTGGTGTGGCGCTTATTCCCGAAGGGCTGATTGAATTTATACCAGAGATGAAAACGTTGATTTCCGAATTAAATGATCTGCTTGCCGAGGGAACAGAAACCGGAAATGTCTTTAAAGGTCTAAATAAAGATTTGCGGCTTAAGTGGGTTGGAGAACGGCTGACACAAAAATCGGCAAAGGTTTTCAAATCTCTGCCACAGGGAATTGCCACCCAGCTGACCCTCGACCGCGACCCGCACGGGAACGTGCAGGTTTCACTCATTGAAACCGAAAAGCTGCTTGGGCAAATGGTTGCTGGAAAGCTTAATGCACTTAAAAAAACAGGAAAGTTTAAAGGAAAATTCAGTGCTCAATACCACTTTTTTGGCTACGAAGGCAGATGTGCCGCTCCCTCAAACTTTGATGCCGACTATTGCTATTCATTAGGCATCACCGCATCAGTTCTGGCTGCCGAGGGCAAAACCGGCTACATGGCTTCGGTTCAAAATCTGACTGCTCCCGCAGAAGAGTGGATCGCTGCCGGGGTTCCCATTACCATGATGATGAACATGGAGAGAAGGCATGGCAGCATGAAACCGGTGATTCAGAAAGCATTGGTGGAATTGGAAGGTGCGCCGTTCAAATACTTTGCCTCGCAGCGTGATAACTGGGCAACAGGTACGCATTACGTATATCCTGGACCGATTCAGTATTTCGGCCCTGCGGAAATATGCGACCAGCCAACAGAAACATTGAAGTTAGAGAAAAACAAATAGAGAAAGACAAATAAAATAAATAAAAAGAAGCTGCTTTTTCAAACAGCTTCTTTTTATTGATTTTCTAAAATGACCTCTCCTCTAAACCTAAAATATAAACCGGATCGACAAGGCAATCTCATCTCCCCAAAAGCCGGTGTAGCCAATCAGGTTAAATGCCGGTTTCCAGTCTAAGCTGATGTTGAACGGAATCTCCTGAATATTGTATTCCATTCCTAAAATACCGTCAATGCCAATAACTGAATGGCTGTCTCCTTCATCAAACCAGGGATGGTTTTTTCCGCCGTTCCAGAAGCCGACATGCCCGCCGACGCCGTAATACCAGTGGAGCCGTGGCACGCCAAATGCCTGGGCGTGAATTTCATACAGTCCTGTGAGGTTAAAACCCCGCCAGCGGGAGGCTACAAAAGCTTCCAGTGCTGAGTTGCTACCGATAAAGTGTTTGACAGTCAACCCGTTGGAGAATCCGCCGCGAACCCCGATTCCGGTATTATAGTCGTGTGCGCTCACCGCAACAGCAGTCATCACAAATAAGGAAAATGTTAAAAGAATTTTTCTCATTGCTTTGTTTTTAATAAATATTAAAAATATTAAAAGCAATTAATAAGATTAACCGCTTTTAAGTCTTTGTTCTTTATGTCTGTACCCCGAACGGGATTCGAACCCATGACCTACTGCTTAGAAGGCAGTTGCTCTATCCAGCTGAGCTATCGGGGCGTGTCTGTCATTAAAATCACGAAACTGCTTATTTTTGCATGTTTCCTGCAATATTTCAGCGCCGCAAAAGTATAAAGCAATTCATAAAAAACAAAATAGAAATTATAAAAACCAGACAATGTGAAACCAATGTTTTCAAAGGCTTTTGAGTTTTGAACACCCAAACTGTGTTTTGTCTGTTATAACAAGTTAATTCCGTTCATCTTACATTTTTCAATCATCTCATCGGGCCAAAGGCTTGACTGAATTTCTCCAATGTGCGCTTTTCGCAAATAAAACATGCAAAGCCGTGATTGACCTATTCCGCCGCCAATGGTTTGCGGAAGCTTACCATTGAGAAGCATCTGGTGCCACATGAGATTTTTACGTTCTTCCATGCCTCTAATTTTCAGCTGCTTGAGCATAGTTTCAGGGTCAACACGAATACCCATCGAAGATATTTCAAAGGCACGACCTAATATATCGTTCCATAAAATAATATCCCCGTTGAGTCCAATATGCCCATCAACGGTAGGAGTTGTCCAGTCATCATAATCGGGCGCCCTGCCATCGTGTATTTCACCGTTGGGCATTTTTCCGCCAATGCCGATCAAAAACACTGCTCCATACTTTTTTGCAATCTCATTCTCGCGATGAAAAGGAGTCAGCCCGGGATACATTGCTGCAACTTCGCCGGAATGAAGAAAAGTGATCTCTTCGGGCAGTTGTGGCTCAATACCGGCAAAATTCTCAGATATATAAAATTCAGTATTGACAATTACCGAATATATTTTACGAACAATTTTTTTCAGAAACTCCAGATTGCGATCTTCCTCCGAAATAACCCGTTCCCAGTCCCATTGGTCAACATACAGTGAATGAATGTTCGTCAGCTCTTCGTCAGGACGAATGGCATTCATGTCGGTATAAAGCCCTAAGCCCTCTTCGATTTTCATATTGGCTAATGCGAGCCTTTTCCATTTTGCCAGCGAATGGACGATTTCGGCAACATCGTCGTTCATATCTTTCATCCGGAATGTGACCGGCCGTTCAATACCGTTTAAATCGTCATTAATGCCCGTCCCTTTTTTAACGAACATGGGAGCAGTGACTCTGTGCAGCTTCAGTTCCGCAGCCAGATTTTGCTGAAAGAAATCCTTAATCATCTTTATAGCCTGCTCCGTTTGGTTGACGTTCAAAATTGCGTTATAATTTTCAGGAATATACAGTTTCATCTGAATAATATTTCAAAGTTGTTTTCAATATTTTTCGAATTGTTTGCAAATTTAAGATTGTGGTTATAATTTGAAAGAAGAATCATTAAAATCACTGAAAACATTTCAGTAACTTTATGTAGTGCCTGTTGTTTGCAATTTATCTGTCAAACGGCTACTCTCAAACCGTCGTAAGCCACAAAAACATTCGCGGGCAATCCCGCTTCAATTTCCCGGTGTTTTCCAAAAACATGGCTCAGGTGAGTCAGATAAGATCTTTTGGGTTTCAGCTTTTCAATAATTTCGAGTGCTTGCTCAAGATTGAAATGCGAAATATGCTTCTCTTTTCGCAGTGCATTGATGATTAGAACTTCCAGTCCCTGAAGCTTTTTAATTTCATTTTCGGAAATGAAATTTGTGTCGGTAATATAACTCAAGTTTCCCACTCTGAATCCATAAACCGGGAGTTTATTGTGATAGCAGCGAATGGGAATAAATTCTGTTTCGCCAATGTAGAATGGTTCATCACTGAGATTGTGGAGCACCATTTCCGGCAATCCTTTATATCTATGCTCTGCAAAAGCGTAATCAAAAATCCGTTTTAAAGTTGTCTGCACCCGCTTTTCCGCATAAACGTCGGTAGGTTTTTTTTGGAGCCAGTTAAACGAACGGATATCATCCAAGCCTAAAATGTGATCAGCATGTTCGTGTGTCAGCAGTATGGCGCTGAGCTTCTTAATCTGCTCGCGCAGCATTTGCTGCCTGAAATCGGGTCCTGCATCAATGACAAAGTTTTTTCCGTTGATTTTGAGCAGCAGGGAAGAGCGCAAACGCTTGTCCATTAAATCGCTTGATTGACAAACAGCACAATCACAGCCAATTACGGGAACACCTTGCGATGTTCCAGTTCCAAGAAAAATGGCTTCTATTTGAGGATTTTCCATTTTAATCATTCTGCAAAATTAATAAAAGGTTGCTTAAACCATGATTAACTGTAATTTTACCAAAATTTCTTAAAATGGGTGAACTCTTTCTTATACCTAATACGTTGAGCGAAGGCAACTGGCAAAATGTACTTCCTGAAGGGATTTCGGAGGCACTTGCCTCTACCGGGCATTTCATTGTAGAGAATATTCGTACTGCACGAAGGTTTATCAAACAGATTAATCCGGAAACTGATATTGATAAGCTGAAATTTTATGAGCTGAATAAATATACTTTGTCCGGAAGCCTGCCGGAGTATTTAAAACCACTTGAACTGGGCGAAAATATGGCTGTGATTTCCGAAGCCGGCTGTCCGGGAGTTGCCGACCCGGGTGCAGAGATTGTCCGCCTTGCCCACCAAAAGGGAATCAGAGTGGTTCCTTTTGTTGGACCTTCTTCGATTCTTTTAGCCCTGATGGCTTCCGGTTTAAACGGACAAAACTTCGCTTTTAACGGCTATCTGCCGATCAAGCCCAAAGAGCGCACCGACTCCATTGTGAAGATGGAAAAGCAGGTGAAAAACAGCGGACAGACGCAGATTTTTATTGAAACGCCCTATCGCAACAACCAGTTGGTTGAAGCGTTGCTGAAAACATGCTCTCCCGGAATTTTGCTTTGCATTGCTGCCAACCTGACCGGAGAAAATGAGTTCATTTCCACAAAAACCATCTCTCAATGGGCAAGCAGTCTCCCCGATTTGCACAAACAGCCTGCAATTTTTTTGATAGGAAGGTAGATTAAAAAGATTCCTGAAGTCCGGGCTTTTCCTCTTCCTCAGAGGGATTTGCAGGAAATACCTTAAACACTTCAAGTTCCATAATAATCGAGCGGAAACCGCCGACATTATACGAGCCGTATTGGCCAAATCCCAGTGCCGAGTTAAAAACCAACACTGCTTTTGAGCCTTTTTTCATGTAGGTGAGCGCTTCATGCAGAGCTAAAGTTTCTTCCGTAGTTTTGGCAGATGATGTTAGCTGTGTGGGATGCAAAACCACCACTTCGCTGGGTTCATATCTTCCCGTGTAATCCACTAAACTGCTGTCAAGGGTCATAACGGTAAAAAATATCTGCACTTTATCGCTAATTTTAATAGAATCTCCGATACCTTCTTCCTGCGGGAAAAAGTATAAGCCTGAAGGTTTTGGTTTTGCATTGGTATAATGCACCCGGATAAATTCATCGAGCCCTTTTAATTCATTTTGACGTTGTTTTTCCAGGCTGTCGTCTTTGCAGGAAAAGAAGGTTCCGGCTATAATGGCTGTTGCCATGATAATGATATAGCGTTTCATTTTTTTGTGCATAAATTTTTAAAACTAAGATGGTTTTATTTCGTGCAGTTTAATTACAAAAATCAAAGTTGGTATGGAGGAATAATATAACTCCATTGACTTCCGTATGCCAGCTCCGAAGGAATTACAAGCTGCACTTTGGCTTCTTTGTTCATCACTTTCATGCCGTCTTCAAAGCCGGGAATCATGCGGCTGTCATCGTCTTCAAGCACAAATTCCATTTTTCCGTCAGGGAAATTGGGATTATCTAAAGATGTGTCAAACAACCTTCCGTCGATGAAATAACCGGAATAGGTAATGGATAAAGTATCTCCGCTTTTTGCAAAATCGCCTTCTCCTTCATCTATAACAATATAATAAACCCCTTTTTCGGTTTTTTGAACATTGGATCCTTTGTCTCTCAAACCCTCCAAATAAGCTTCTCTCTGGGCAATTTCATCTTCAGCTGTATATTTTTTTGAATCATCTTTGAGGCATGAAGAAAAGGAGATTATGAAAAATGTTGCAATTGCTCCAAGAGTAAATAATTTTGTTTTCATGTCTATGTATTAAATAATTGTTTCCAGTAACTGATGTTTATATTCGCCTAAAAGTTGCGTAAACATTTCAACCGCCTCATCAAGCGGTAGTTTAGTTTCACCGCCTGCTGCATTCATGTGACCCCCGCCTGAAAAGTGCTCCTTTGAAAACAGATTTGCCGGAAAGTTGCCTTTTGAGCGGAAAGAGGCTTTTGTGTGATCTTTTTTCTCCATAAATAACGCACTGAATACAATATTATTTATCGAAAGCGGATAATTAACAAACCCTTCTGCATCTCCTGGCTGAAAATTAAACTCCTCCAGTTCCTGCTGAGAAAGCCAGATTACAGCGGAGCGAAATTCAGGAAAAACCTTCATTTTTCGGGAAAGGCTGTAACCAAGTAATTTCATGCGCTGGGTCGAAAAGTTGTGATATACCGCCTGATGTATTTTTTCAGTGTCAATGCCCCATTCCATAAGCTTAGCTACAACTTTAAACATATTTGTCCGCGAAGTATTGTGGCTGAATGATCCGGTATCGGTCATAATTCCGGTAAACAGCGCTTCGGCTGCATTTCGGTTGATATACTCACTTAGCCCAGATTTTTTTACCACATCAAATACCAGTTCGGCAGTAGAACTGTATTCGGGCTCTGAAATCATAATGTCGCAAAATTGAGTAGGATGAGGATGATGGTCGATTAGCACCTTTTTGCCGGGAAATTCCAGCACCCTTTTTTCAAGATGTTGGGTGCGCTTGGGCTCATTGAAGTCGAGGCAAAAAAGAGTTTCGGATTCTGTCAGAATTTCCTTCACCCTCTTTTTGTTTCTGTTGTAAACGATGATCTCAATTTTACTCGAAAACCACTGAAGATATGCAGGATAATCATTAGGTACAATGATGGTCACCTGATGTCCGATGTTTTTCAGCACTTCGCCAAGCCCGACACAAGAGCCGATTGCATCGCCATCCGGATTTTCATGCGTTATCAGAGCAATCTTTTCCGGCTTTGCCGTTAACCACTTTTTTAGTTCACTGAAAATTTTATTTTCGGTATTTTTCAAAATCAAATTTAAATCTGTTTCAACCGGCAAAGATAAGAAATCTGTGGCGGTCGCAAAGATAACCTTCCCCAAATTTTATATATATTGCAGAAGTTTTAAATTTAAAATACCTTTAAAAATGGCAGGACACCAAACTTTTACAATGATCAAGCCAACGGCTTTCAAAAAGAATTATGTGGGAGCAATATTAAATATGATTACCGGAGCCGGATTCCGGATAAAGGCAATGAAACTAACACGGCTGACCCCTGAACTGGCTGCTGCATTTTATGCAGTGCACCGTGGAAAACCTTTTTTCTATTCGCTTGTGGAGTTTATGAGCTCAGGTCCGATTGTAGCTGTCATTCTTGAAAAGGAGAATGCCGTGGAAGAGTTCCGAAATTTCATTGGAGCTACCAATCCCGAAAATGCTGCTGAAGGAACCATTCGGAAACTGTATGGAACCAATCTTCAGCAAAATGCTGTTCACGGTTCCGACAGTGATGAAAATGCAGTGATTGAAGCCGATTTCTTTTTCTCAAAACTGGAAAGGTTTTAATATCATCAATAATATCAATCGCAATAGATAGTAAAAGCTCAAAAAGCTATTAAATAGGCTGCTCTTTTGCATTATGCCACAGCGAGTTGTGTTTTTTATAATTTATTGGGTAAAATCATTGGGTTTCATAAATCAATTTTGTATAACTTAGCTGAAAAGCTTTTTTATATAAATCAAAATCAAAAATCATGAAACGTAATGTATTGCTTATTTTAGTGAGCCACCGCCTGGAGACAGCCGAAAAAGTTCAAAAAATATTAACAGGGTGGGGCTGTTTCATAAAAACACGTTTGGGAATACACGACGGGGTTTTGGAAAACTGCTCCGAAAGCGGATTGATTTTTCTTGAATTGACCGGCGAAGATGCCGGAAGGCACGAAGAAATTACCAGAAAACTCAACCTGGTCAAAGGTGTTGATGCCAGGTTGATTTCTCTGGAGGTATAATTTTTTATTGAAAATTCAAATTCTCTTCTGGCAATGTCAAACATATGAGCCCCCCAGTCGGCTGTGTAGCCGTTTCCGGTTTCGCTGTACCAGCGCCATGCACCCCAGAGTTTTTCGTTTTCTTCCGGGTCTAATGAAAAATGAATTAAATATTTATTAAAAATGATTGACTGTTTGAAAATCTGTAAAAACAAAGATTACCGGTTTTTGAGTAAGTCGATTTAACATTAGATTTACAAAAATAGAAATTAATTGAAATTATGCACCTTTTTTATTCAACGGAGATTGACGGCAACCAGATTGTTTTGGATGAAACCGAATCGAAACATGCTGTCAGGGTATTGCGACTTGGTGTGGGAGCCGGTGTTCGGGTTTTGGACGGCAGCGGAGGGTTATACTCTGCAGAAATCTCTTTGCCCGACCCAAAACATTGCCGGCTCACAATCACCGGGCTTCAAAAAGAGTTTGGGAAACGAAACTTTAATTTACACATTGCCATTGCACCCACAAAAAACAGTGACAGATTGGAGTGGTTTGTTGAAAAAGCAGCCGAAATCGGAATTGATGAAATTAGCCTGATCCTGTGTGAACACAGTGAACGCAGAACAGTGAACGCTGTTCGCCTGAATAAAATTCTTGTTTCAGCCATGAAGCAGTCTGTCAAGGCGTATCTGCCAGTACTGAACCCGGCAGAAAAGTTTGAGGATTTTATACAAAAAATTTATAATGAGAATAATATGAAGTTTATTGCCCATTGTAATCCGGGAGAAAAGTTTCATTTAAAGGATAAAATAGCATCCGGGGATTCGGTGCTTGTTCTGATTGGACCGGAAGGTGATTTTTCCCCAAGTGAAGTGGAACTTGCAGAGAAAAACGGATTTACGGGAATTTCGCTTGGCAGCTCCCGGCTTCGCACCGAAACTGCCGGTGTTGTAGCATGTCATATTGTTAATTTAGCCAATGAGTAAAATGAAGGAACCGCTATATTTTTTCACTTCAGCAGGGAATTTGTATTTTTAACGAAAATTGGAACTATGAGATTATTTGCTCTGTTTTTTGTTCTGCTATCGGGAACGGTCGCTGCACAAACGCAGCAGGTGCGCATCGGACTTGTGAAATACGGCGGAGGCGGCGACTGGTATGCCGACCCGACAGCACTCCCAAACCTGATCGCTTTTTGCAACGCCAACCTGAAAACCAACATCCATCCCGAGCCTTCAACCGTCGAAGTGGGCAGTACCGAAATTTTTAATTTTCCGTTTGTTCATCTCACCGGACATGGAAATATTGTTTTGTCGGAGAATGAAACCATCAATTTGAGAACCTACCTGGAAGCAGGCGGCTTTTTGCATGTTGACGACAATTACGGGCTGGATGAATACTTCCGGCGCGAGATTAAAAAAGTTTTTCCAAATAACGACCTTATCGAGTTGCCTCCATCGCATCCAATATTCCATCAAAAATATACTTTCAATGAAGGACTTCCCAAAATACATGAGCACGACAACAAGCCGCCGCAGGCTTTTGGAATTTTTATGGAAGACCGTATGGTTTGCCTATATACCTACGAATCTGACATTAGCGACGGCTGGGAAGATGAAGCGGTTCACAACGATCCGCCCGAACTGCGCGAAAAGGCATTGAAAATGGGAGCCAATATTATTTCGTTTGTTTTCAATCAATAGCGCAAGGCGCAATTGCCAAATTCACAAGTTTGCAGATATATGAAGATGCAAATTTATCAGAGATTTCAAACATTCCTGTTTCTTTGAGCGGAATGCTTATTTTTGAAATATGAAACGACCATGTAGAAATGCTTCACAAACAAGCATAATTAAAATGAGGGAGTTACCTGCCTACCGGACAGGCAGGCATCCAATACCTTTGAAAACTTTTAATTTTAATTGGATGAAAAAACGCATCCTTATTGTTTTGTGCATTTTGACCGGAGTTTCTGTTTCGGCTCAATATTTTCAAACCGGACAAGACCCTGCTTCAATCCGCTGGCGACAGCTTGACACTCAGAACTTTAAACTTATTTACCCTGACTATTACGAACTTAAGGCACAGAAGATTGCCGGTTATCTTGAAACAGTTTATCCCTTTGGGAGTTATTCGCTTCAGCACAATCCCCGGAAATTTCCGGTGGTTTTGCATACGCAAACCATTGAGTCCAACGGACTGGTTGCCTGGGCACCCCGGCGAAGTGAGTTTTTCACCACTCCCCATCAGACCATCTATCCGCAGGATTGGTTGCAGCAGTTGGCACTGCATGAGTTTCGCCACATGGTGCAGATTGAGAAGATAAACAGCAACGTGCCCGTGCTGATGCGCTTAATGTTTGGCGAGCAGGCAACTGCCCTGATTTTCGGTGTCTCTTTGCCGTGGTGGTTCACTGAAGGTGATGCAGTTGTAACTGAAACAGCATTGAGCAACTACGGACGGGGGCGGGAGCCTTCTTTCCTCATGGAACAACAGGCGCTTTTGGTTGAAAAAGGGCGGTTTTCATACGATAAAGCCTATTTTGGGTCTTACAAACACTTTGTTCCCAATCACTACAACTTAGGGTATTTTCTGGTTGGAAATCTTCGGGCAAAATATGGCAATTCGCTTTGGGAAAAATTATTGACTAATACCACCCGCCAAAATTTTCCAATGCGCAAAACTTTGAAAAAGCAAACAGGATTAAACCATGTTAAACAGTATAAAGCGGTGTTTGACAGTTTGCACACAGTTTGGCAAAACGAAGACCGGCTTTGGGAGAAAAGCGATTTTCCTGCAGTTTCCCCTTCAAATAAATTTTACACAAACTACAGGCACAACCACTGGTTGAATGATTCGGTGATTCTTTCCTATAAGACGGCATTTGATGAACCTCCTTCGTTTGTGAAAATTTCCTCCAACGGAGAAGAGAAGAGAATTGTGCGTCCGGGGGCTATTTTTGATGAGTCTGTGCGATATAGGGACGAATGGATTGTTTGGTCAGAAAAGATACCTGACCTTCGCTGGCAGCACAATGGGCATTCCTTAATAAGGATGGTTCATACTGAAACCAAAGAACTCATTGAGATTCATTCTCAATTTATTGCTGTTGCTCCGGTAATTTCACTCGACAAAACAAAAGTTGCAGTGGTGGAATCCGACTTTGAAGACAACAATTATCTTTCTGTTTACAGGTTGCCTGATGGTGAATTACTCAATCGTTACCAGTCACCCGGGAATAATTATTTTTTCTCTCCCGAGTGGATCGACAACGATCAAATTGCCTTGATTGTGCTTTCAGAGAAAGGAAAACATATTGAAACGGTCAATTTTAAACAAAATATATCAGACCCATTGGTTTCCGAAGATTTAGCCGACATCAGACAGTTGCGTTTTTCGGGAAACAAGCTCTATTTCATCAGTTCCTACTCCGGAAAAAACAGTTTGTATTGTTTAAATTTTCAGAGTAAGGAAATTGAATTGATTTACTCACCGCGCTTTGGGGTTGAATCGCCTGCCATTTCACCCGACGGGGGCAATATTGTTTTAAGTGATTATACTTCGGATGGTTTTCGTTTGATAAAAATTCAGACTAAAAATGTGGAAAGGCGAAATTTAAAAGAGATAACTCCTGCAGATTATAAGCTGGCACAAATTCTTTCAGAACAGGAAAAAGGAATTCCTGTATTTTCTGACACCCTTGCAACTGTTTATAATTCAATAAAATATAACAAAGCTGCTCATCTTTTTAATTTTCACAGCTGGGCGCCGGTAAATATTGACGTGAACAGTCACGGAATCTATCCGGGCCTCAGCCTGATGTCGCAAAACTTATTAGGCACTTCCGAAACAGTTTTGGGATACAGGCGGAATTTAACCGAAAAAACCGGAAGATTCACAGCTGATTATTCGTTTATGGGCTGGTATCCCGTGTTTAATCTGAATTTCTCGCATGGTTTGCGTTCTTCCGAATTTATGCTTATTCAGCAATATGCTGATAATAACGGGAATATAGTAAAACAAGATACTGTTACTCGGCAGTTTGGCTGGAATGATACTAAAGCCGGTTTAAATATTCATCTGCCGCTGAAGCTGGATAAAGGCTCATTCAGCAGATACCTTCAGCCGGAGGTTCATTATGATTTCAGCTATTACAGCAGTGACGAGCAGGCACCGGAAGGATTTGTCATGGGCGGTTTCCACTCTTTGGGATACAGGCTTTACTTCAGGCAGACGCTCAGAAAAAGCTATCTTGATATGTACCCAAACTTTGGTTTTATATTTGACGGTGCCTACCGGCACATACCTTTTGGCACAAAAGGCACTTCAAATTTGGCTGCGGCTCAGTCTTTTCTTTATCTTCCCGGATTGATGAAAACCCACGGCATCAGACTCTATGGCGGAATACAGAGAAAGGAGAGCAATGGGAACAGGGTGTTTTCCGATGTTGTGCAGTATGCCAGAGGATGGGGAAGAACTAACACCACTTCGGTTAACACGCTGGCTTCGGACTATAAAATGCCTTTGCTCTATCCCGATATGAATCTTTTGGGACTACTGTATGTGCGTAGAATCAAAGCTTCTGTTTTTGCAGATTATTCGCGCCTGAAAGGAAACATTTACAAATCGGGGAAGATTGCCGACAGGTTTATGAAAGAGATCACTTCCGTTGGAACAGAGATTACTGCGGATGTCAATCTGCTGCGATTTTATGCCCCGGTTGATATTGGTTTCAGAACATCTTATCTCCCTGAAGTGAAGAGTGTGTTTTTCGATATTCTTTTTTCAGTCGATTTCTCCTCTTTTTAAGGTAATTAAGGTAATTTCAGCAGGCATGTCAAGCCGCCAGGGCATTCCAACAGTGCCAATTCCCGTGTTCACATAGAGATAAGAGTTTTCTGGATGGTAGAGTCCACCCCAATGTTTGCGCGTCAGCCAGGCAACACTGAACGGAATTCCGGCAATTTTAATTCCCCATTGCATGCCGTGTGTGTGCCCGGAAAAGGTGAGTGCAATGTCTCTCTGACCCACAACCTGCTCCTGCCAGTGAGCCGGATCGTGGGTCATCAGAATGGTGAATTCCCCAGGATTTATGCCTTCCAGTGCTTTTTCCAAATCGGCATACTGCGGAAATGGCGGATCTCCCCAGTTTTCTACTCCTGCAAGATAGATGGAATCCTCTCCGCAATTAATAACAATGTTTTGGTTGCATAACAGGTTGTATCCCAAAGCTTGCTGTTTTTCACGGATAGCATCGAAATTAGCCCGCTTCTTAAGCGGACTTTCCCAGTTCGAATAATCCCCATAGTCGTGGTTTCCTAAAATGGAAAAGGTTGGTGCTTCATCCGAAATTGCTTTGAGCTGTGGTTCCAGTCCTTCAAATTCTCTTGAAAAATTATTGACAAAATCACCTGTAAAGAGTAGTAAATCAGGCTTTAAATCTATTACCTGTTGATGTATTCGAGAAAGGAAATTTTTAGGTTTTAACAAACCTCCCAGATGATAGTCGGATAGCTGAACGATGCGAAAGTTGTTAAAACCGGGAGGAAGATTATTAAAAGTAAGGTCTCTCTTTTCAATTTTTATCTGCTTACTGCCAAACATGCTCCCCCAAACCAGAGCCATTGAAAACCCGGTGCCTAAAATCACACCTGCAATCAACAGGGGAGTAGATTTTTTGCTCTTACCAAGAAAAATCGAAAAAAAAGCAAAAAGCGAAGCGGGAAGATTAAAGGTGATTACGACAAACAGAAGAATATTAAAATATAGGTAGAAGCGAAAAGTATGTGAAGTTCGCGGAGAGTTGGGGTAGATGTAGAGATAAAACAGCGTGAAAAGCAGGAGCAGACAAAATATGAAATAGAAGTTTGCAAGTGGCTTTAGTTTTTTTGTGCTTAATATTTTCTTCAGACTGAAAGTTGCTCCAATTAAAAGAAGTAAATAAAATATCAGAAAATATAAAACTGGTAAAAGAGGAAATGTTCGCATAAAATATTCAAATTAAACTTATCTGCTATAAAATCAAAAAACATATTTCATCGTAAAACATTCATAATATCAATGATTTAGATATGAAAAAATGAGTTTTAACCTCTGTGTGGCTTAAATATTTCCAAATCACCGTACAAAAGTACAGAAACAGAAGCAGGAAATGAGGTTAAAGTCGGAAAAAAAGATGCTGTAACAAAAAATGGAGATGTAAAAGATACAACTCTGCTGATTTACTTTTGTAACATAGAGTCATTTGATGTTGTTTACATTTGTGGGATTGCACGGAGTCTGCTACTATAACTGCGTTTACATATGCAAACTTGAAGAGTAGTTTCCTCAATCGGAATATAGATCAACAGCAACACGAAAAAGTTGCCACTAAGAACAGAACCGGTGACAAATACATATAAAGAAATATTAAATATAAAATGCATATAATCAGTTATATAAAACAACAGATGTAAAGTAAAATATAAATCTAATGAGGATATTTAGTATAAATCATCAAAATAGAGTCTAATATAGTTGTTAAGCATTAATTGCCAGCGATATAAGATAGAGTTATTAAAGTTAATTATAGATATTTGAACAAACAGTTAAAAGACATATAATCAGATGAATACGCTGCAAATGAATGAAAAGGTTATTATATTGCTAAAAAATATGTGTTTAAAAACGTGTGTGGATTGTAACAATTAATTCATTACATTTGTAGCTGTTGATAAGTGCTGGTGTAAGTAGGAATTAGCAGGCAGTGCCTGTGTAGTGAAAATAGTGGTTAATTGTTGATTACATAAAGAGTCTATGAGTTAAAATTAAACATCTGAATCGCATGAAGAACAGAATTCAAAAATTTATCGATTACAAGAATATTTCTCCCGGAGAGCTTGCAGAGATGTTAGAAGTACAGCGTTCCAATATTTCTCACATATTAAACGGGCGCAATAAGCCAGGTGCTTTGTTTACAGAAAAGCTCCTGACTGTATTCCCCCAGCTCAATGCACGCTGGTTGTTTACCGGGGAGGGCACTATGATAATGGATGCACAAGGTGAACCGCCAGCTAAAGATGTAAAGACTTCGGAGGTTAAATCAGAGCCTCCTGTTTATTACAGAAAGGGTGAAAGCAGTAGCAATGATCAGAAAAAGGAGTCCAAAACATTAGAGAAAGTGGTATTGTTGTATTCCGACGGCACTTTTGTGTCATATAAAACTAAATAACATTTGTAATCAGCCAAAAGCATTATTCACAAATGTACTTAAAGTGTTTTTTCATGTTTACATATGTTTTGTGATTTAACTTTGATGATATTTTATCAAAAATCAAATTATACTATCTTTGCATGAGTAAAACAGTTAGGCATGCCAAAGAAATTTGTATCTGATTTTAATGTAACCGAAAATATCGCTTTAAATGAGACCAATTCTTTGATACGGTTGCACACTTCGGTTACATTACCTCAAATACTTCCCGGGCAGTTTGTAAATGTTGAGATAAAAACTGCCGGAATCTTTTTACGTCGTCCATTTTCTGTTTTTGAAGTGGACTACCACCAAAATACCATCTCTCTGATTGTTAAGATTTTAGGAAGGGGCTCTGCCAAACTTGCAAAAATCGAAACCGGCACTTCGCTGAGTATTATGTATCCGCTGGGGAGGCATTTTACTTTCCCGGATAAGCAGGAAAAAGTTCTTGCAGTTGGCGGTGGGAGCGGACTTGCGCCCATGCTTTTTTTGGTTAGAGAATCCGGTCTTCCTGCAGCGAACGTGGATATCATCATCGGTGCCAAAAGTGCTTCTGATCATGTTGACATAAGTTCATATTCAAATTTTGGAAATATTCACCTCACTACTGATGATGGTTCACTGGCCGTTAAGGGTTTTGTAACGCAACATCCTCTATTTTCGAAATTGGAGAATTACGATAAAATATATGCCTGCGGTCCCGACGGCATGATGAGAGCTGTTGCCAAAAAGGCAAAAAGTGCCGGTGTGTTTTGTGAAGTTTCTCTCGAAAATCTGATGCCCTGCGGGTTTGGTGTGTGTCTTTGTTGCATAGAACCTACTGTGAACGGAAATGTGTGTGTTTGCACCGAAGGGCCCGTTTTTAATATAAATGACTTGAAATGGCAGATTTAACGGTTAATATACATGATTTGCAGCTGAAAAATCCGGTGATGCTCGCTTCGGGAACCTGTGGTTTTGCCGAAGAGATTAATGATTTTTACGACGTTTCACAGCTGGGCGGTGTTTTTCTGAAAGGAATTACGCTGCACAACAGAGATGGCAACCTCTATCCGCGCATGTCTGAAACCCCTTCCGGAATGCTGAACGCAGTTGGACTGCAAAACAGGGGGGTAGATTATTTTATTGAGAATATCTATCCTCGGATCAGGGATTACAACACGCCGCTGATTATAAATGTAAACGGCTCCACGGTTGAAGAGTATATTGAAGTGACGGAAAAAGTGAATGAGCTGAATAAAATTCCGGCAATTGAACTGAATATTTCATGTCCGAACGTGAAGGAGGGCGGAATGGCTTTTGGCATAACCTGCCCGGGTGCGGAAATGGTGACACGCGAAGTGAGAAAGGTGTATGACAAAACTTTAATCGTGAAGCTGTCTCCCAACGTAACCGATATTGCAGAAATAGCCAGAGCCGTAGAAGGGCAGGGGGCAGACTCAATTTCCCTGGTGAACACTTTTGTTGGAATGGCAATTGATGCTGAAACACGAAAACCGCTACTTTCAACAATTACAGGCGGCTTGTCGGGTCCGGCAATTAAACCTATTGCCTTGCGCATGGTGTGGCAGGTGTCGGGGGCTGTGAAAATTCCCGTAATCGGAATGGGAGGTATTATGAATACTGCCGATGCTATTGAGTTTTTTTTAGCCGGCGCTTCTGCGGTGCAGGTTGGTACAGCGCTTTTCACTGACCCGTTTATACCTCTCCAGATAATAAAAGGTTTAAATGAGTATCTGGAAAAACATAATTTTAACCAAATTCAGGATTTAATCGGGAGCTTGGAGACAGATAATTTTTTTTAAGTATATTTAGATAGAAATTCATCCGATTTTACTAATTTGCTTTTCTCTTTACGACAATTTGAAGCTATTTTTAATTAAATATATTTGAGAGTAAAAAAATAAATTGCAATGTGAACATTTCAATTTTGCATATGTTTAATAAGGTACAGATAGCAAAATTGAATAAAAATCAGTAAGAGAATATGTCAAAATTTGAAATTTTAATGCCAAAGCTGGGTGAAAGCATCCAGGAGGGCACAATCACCAAGTGGTTTGTAAAAGAGGGAGACACCATTGAAGAAGATGATATGCTCTTTGAAGTGGCAACCGATAAGGTAGATTCTGAAATTCCTTCGCCTGTGGAAGGTGTAATCTTGAAAATTCTTTATCCGGAGCAGACCGTGCTCCCCGTTGGGGAAGTGGTGGCTATTGTTGATATGTCTGGCGAAGAGGAGAATGGGGAGGCAGCTGATACTCAGGTAGTCTCCACCGAAAAGGAAACTGAAGCGGCTGTTGAATCAACTCAGGAAGCAACAACTCCGGTGATGAAAGAGGAACCCTCTAGAATATTGTCGAACCGGTTTTATTCACCGCTGGTGCGGAAAATCGCCAAAGAAGAGGGCATCACAAATGAAGAGCTGGAATCCATTGAAGGTTCTGGAGCCAATGGACGCGTTCAGAAAAAAGACATACTGAACTATATTGAAAATAGAAAAAAACCGGCAGCCAAGCCGGTTCAGGCTTCTGCTCCGACTCCGTCGCCCGAGAGGAAGGTTGCTCCGCCGGTTACCACCGAAGCCGGTGATGAGGTGATTGAGATGGACCGCATTCGCAAAATTATTGCCGATCACATGGTAATGTCGGTGCAGGTTTCTCCGCACGTTACAACGGTTGTTGAAGCCGATGTCACCAATCTGGTTTTCTGGAGAGAGAAAAACAAGGATGCTTTCTTGAAAAAATATGGCGTAAAAATTACATACATGCCATTTTTTATTGAAGCAACGGCAGCTGCACTTGCCGAATTCCCTATGGTGAATTCATCGGTTGACGGCGATAAAATTATTCTCAGAAAAAATATTAATATCGGAATTGCGGTGGCAAGACCCGATGGGAATTTAATTGTTCCGGTAATTAAAAATGCAGAACAGCGCAATGTTGTCGGGCTTTCAAAAGAGCTGAACCGGCTTGCCAGTGCAGCCAGGGAGAACAAACTTTCTCCCGACGAAATTCAGGGCGGGACATTTACAATTACCAATTTCGGAAGCTTTAGAAATATTATTGGTACTCCGATCATTAACCAGCCGCAGGCTGGTATCCTTGCTACCGGAAGCATTGAAAAGAAACCGGCGGTGGTGGAAACTCCAACCGGAGATGTAATTGCCATACGACACAAAATTTACCTCTCACTGTCCTACGACCACCGAATTGTAGATGGTGCTTTAGGTGGCGCTTTTTTGAAAAGAATAGCCGACAACCTGGAAAAATTTGATATAAATAATACAATTTGAGCAATATAAAATGGAAAAATTGAAAGTACCCAAAATTCATACAATTAAGAAAACGGATAAGGAGACACTTGAAAAGTGGTTCAGACTGATGTCGATCGGACGTGCAATTGATGATAAGGCGCCCAACTACCTGAAACAGGCGATTGGATGGTCATATCATGCTCCTTATGCCGGGCACGATGGAATTCAGCTTGCTATCGGGCAGGTTTTTGAAAAAGAGAACGACCACCTGTTCATGTACTATCGCGATATGCTGGTGGCTGTGTCGGCGGGAATTACTGCCGAAGAGATTATTTTAAACGGAATTTCCAAAGCGAACGATCCATCCAGTGGAGGGCGGCACATGTCAAACCATTTTGCAAAGCATGAATGGAATATCCACAGTGTTTCTTCGCTCACGGGAAACCATACCCAGCAGGCAGTTGGAGTAGCCCGTGCCATTAAGTATTATGGTGCAAAAGCAGTGGCAATCAGCAGTCAGGGCGAATCATCCGTAAGCTCCGGATATGTTTACGAAGCATTCAACGGCGCCGACAAGGAAGAGTTGCCGGTGGTCTTTGTTATCCAGGATAACGGCTACGGCATTTCGGTGCCTAAGGAAGACCAAACCGCCCAGCGCAAAGTGGCTAATAACTTTTCCGGGTTCAAAAACCTGCGAATCATGCATTGCAACGGAAAAGATGTGTTTGACTCGATGAATGCCATGATTGAAGCTAGGAGGTATGCTCTTGAGGAGAGTAAACCGGTTCTTTTACAGGCAAACTGTGTGCGTATTCATTCCCATTCCAATTCTGATGATCACGAGCTCTACAGAAATGAAGGTGAGCGGAATTATGTGATTGAATATGATCCGCTGGCGAAATTCAGAAGGATGCTCATCCGTTATGAGAGGTTTACGGAAGAAGAGCTGCAAAATATTGAAAAAGAGGTGAGTGAAGTGATTAAAATTGCTCACCGGTCGGCTTTGAAAGCTCCAAATCCGGATCCTGCATCCATTTTCGATTTTGTATTTCCAGAGCCTTATGTTTCTGAAAAATATCCGGAAGGTGTTCATCAAGAGGAGGGAGAGAAAAAAAGGTTAATTACTGCTCTGAACGAAACACTGGCAGCTGAATTCCGGCACAATCCAGATACTTTTATCTGGGGACAGGATATAGCCTACAAAGATAAAGGCGGAATATTCAATGTCACGAGAGGACTTCAAAAGGAGTTTGGTCCTAAGAGAGTTTTTAATGCACCTATTGCTGAAGATTTTATTGTGGGAACAGCCAACGGCATGTCGAGGTTTGATGAAAAAATCAGAATTGTGATCGAAGGTGCCGAGTTTGCCGACTATTTCTGGCCAGCAATGGAGCAGTATATTGAAACCAGCCACGACTACTGGCGATCAAACGGGAAGTTTACTCCAAACGTAACCATTCGCCTTGCTTCGGGCGGCTACATCGGAGGTGGCATGTACCATTCTCAGACTATTGAAGGTTCGCTGGCTTCCCTTCCCGGCGTACGCATTGTTTATCCCTCTTTTGCAGACGATGCTGCCGGACTGCTCCGCACATCAATGCGGTCAAGGGGTCCTACCATCTTTATGGAGCCTAAGGCGCTATACCAAAGTCCGAAGGCAGCTACCCCAATTCCCGATGATTTTGAAGTGCCATTTGGAAAAGCAAGAATCAGAAAAGAAGGCTCTGAACTCACCATCCTGACCTACGGCAACACTTCACACATGAGTATAGAAGCTGCCAGGAAGCTGGAAGAAGAAGGATACAGCGTGGAAGTAATCGATTTGCGCTCACTCTTACCTTTAGATGAGGAAGCCATTATGAAGTCGGTGAAGAAAACCGGGAAAGTGTTGGTAGCCCATGAAGATAAAGTGTTTGGAGGTTTTGGCGGCGAATTGAGTGCACTGATTACCGAAAAAGCTTTTGAATTTTTAGATGCTCCGGTGAGAAGAGTTGGTTCCACATTCACGCCGGTAGGATTTAGCCCAATTCTTGAAAAAGCGATTCTTCCCAATAGTGATAAAATTTATGATGCAGCGAAAGAGTTGCTTTTATACTAAAATTTGTACGAGATGGGTAAAAAAATAGCAATAGTTTACAGTTTTCATACACA
Source organism: Mariniphaga sp. (assembly GCA_040772505.1). Classification (GTDB taxonomy): domain Bacteria; phylum Bacteroidota; class Bacteroidia; order Bacteroidales; family Prolixibacteraceae; genus Mariniphaga. The sequence goes on from JAXGYA010000009.1 coordinate 61,801, forward strand.
GAAATCCAAAAGAATAGCCGAAAAAATTATTGAAGGGTGGGGAGAACCTGAACTTGAGCCGGTGAATGCTGAAGAGCTCACTAAAGAGGTGATGGAAAAATACGACTGGTTTATCTTGAGCGCACCCACATGGTTTGACGGTGAACTCCCAAACTACTGGGACGAGTTTGTGCCCGACCTTGAGGAGATGGACCTTAAAAATAAAAAGTTCGCAATTTTTGGATTGGGCGATCAAAAGGGATATTCTGAAAACTTTGTGGATGCCATCGGTATATTGGCAGAAATTATTGAGGAGTGTGGAGGAAAAATTATTGGACATACGCCGGTTGAAGGATACACCTTTGAAGCCTCAAAAGCACAGCGGGGAGACACTTTTGTTGGATTGCCACTGGATCAGGAAAATCAGGCACGAAAGACAAACAGCAGGATAAAAGCATGGATTGAACAGCTAAAAAATGAATTTTAGCTGTTCAATTTTGTAATATTTGGAAGAGGCAGTAAGTTTCATTGCAGCCATTTTACTTCAAATCATAGATTTGTATCACTCCGACTGTGTTACAATTGTTATCAACCACAATTAAAGATGTGATTTTTAACTGTTTTAACCGCTCTTCAGCCTCGTGTAGTGAAGTGCCCACAAGCACTGTTTTGGGATGTTTAGTCATAAAGTCGTAAGCTTTTAAGTCCCATGCATCTTTTCCATGCGCTTCTAACAACCGACGAAGGTCGCCGTCAGTAATAATTCCGGTTGTACGGTTATTTTGATTGATAAGAGCCAACCCAAGCCGACCTTTGCTCATTGTGTTGATAATTACATGGAGTGGTGCTTTTTCACAGATAATGGGTAAATTCCCGGTTCTCATTTTGTGTTCTACTTTTGTTAACAATTTCCGCCCTAATGCACCACCAGGATGAAAACGTGCATAATTCTCTTCACTGAAATCATTTATTTTCATTATTGACAGAGCTATCGCATCACCCATTGCAAGCATTACAGTGCTGGATGTGGTGGGAGCCAAATTCAGCGGGCAGGCTTCCTCTTTTATCATAATTGAAATATGAATATCTGAGTTCTGCGACATGGTTGATTGAGGATTACTACTCATGGAAATAATAGTATTTCCGTTTTCCCTGAAATAGGGTAGTATTTTTAAAATTTCATCTGACTCGCCCGAGTTACTCAGCACAAACACTAAATCATCCCGGGTTACCATACCCAAATCGCCATGAAAGGCTTCGGTTGGATGAAGAAAAAAACTTGGTGTGCCTGTACTTGCAAGTGTGCCTGAAATTTTTCGCCCAATAATTCCTGACTTTCCAATGCCGGTAACTACAACTTTCCCTTTAGTCGCCATCATTGCCCTAACGGCATTTTCGAAATTACTGTTGAGCTCAACTGATTGATTCCTTATAGCATTCGCTTCATTCAACAATATTTGACTTGCAGTATTTAAAATTCCACTACGCATGAGTCGTTTTTTAAAAGTAGTTCAATAAAATTTTCCATCTCATCCAACGGATACATATTCATTGCATCACTTAATCCCTTTTCCGGGGTTGGATGCGTTTCTATGAAAAATCCGTTTGCTCCAAATGCTTTAGCTGCCAATGCAATAGGTTTAACATATGTGCGATTGCCTCTGGTAATATTTCCACCGGGCTGCTGAACAGCATGGGTACAATCCATAACAACCGGGTATCCTAATTTTTTCATAATTGCAATATTCCTGAAATCCACAACAAGACTGTTCTGTCCCATGGCTGTTCCTCGCTCGGTGAGTATAATCTGCTGATTGTCTGCTGATAAAATCTTTTCTGCCGGATATTTCATATCATCAGCGCTGAGAAATTGCGCTTTCTTTATGTTAATTATTCTTCCGGTCTTGGCTGCTTCTACCAATAAATCGGTTTGGCGACACAAAAATGCAGGTATTTGAATAATATCTGCAACACTTCCTGTGGGTTTGGCTTGCCAGCTTTCATGAATATCTGTTGTTACGGGTAATTCATATTTTAAATGAATTTCGTTAAGCCACTGTAATCCTTTATCAATTCCCGGACCTCGAAATGATTTTATTGAAGTGCGGTTAGCCTTGTCGAAACTGGCTTTAAAAATTATGTCAACTTTTAGCTTTCTCTTAATCCTGGTCAGTTCATCAGCTATTTCATCCATCAAACCAAAACTTTCCATAACGCATGGACCTGCGATAAAAAAGGGGCTTTTGCAAATTTTTAAATAAAGTTCATTCACGTTTACAATTTTTTTCTGCTTTTCATCGACTTCTCCTCTGAATCACATAGTTACCACCGGTAACTCTGAGTGGAATAGATCTTCTCAATGAAATATTCACGTCATAAAAATATACACTTTTCTGTTATCCTGAAAATTCACAAATGAAAGTTGCGCCTGCATCGAAGAAGGTTTTAACTTATAAAATTTGAGAACTCAGTATGTTACATTTGTAACATACAAATGAGAATGCCTTTTATTGTGTTGTTTACATATGTACAATGTGTTGAGGTTCTGTAATAAGAACGTAAATAGATAAATTGTTTTAAAATATTTAATGACATTTGGTTTACCTGACTAAAAATGCTTTTTCCTTACAGTTTTGCGAATTAAGCCGATATATCCCCTTTAAATCGAGTTGATTATTGTTAAACAGAATTGAATGTGGCGTTATTTCATTTCAAACATAAATCAATTTGGCAAATGTTTCGTATAGAAATACGTTTTATTCATTAATTTTGTGTTTTAAAAAACTGATTATAAAATTTAAGGGTTTGGGAAATATTAAGAGCATCATTGCAAAAACTGCATCTGTTGTTTGTCAGATTTCAAAAAGTACCCGCTATTAATAAAAAGAGATGGATAAAAATTCAATTATTGGTATCGTACTAATCTTTGCCATTCTTGTTGTATTTTCACTTGTTAATCAGCCATCAGAGGAACAAATCGAAGCAGCCAGACAAAGACGTGATTCCATAGCGCAAGTTGAAGCAGAGCGGGTGCGGATGATTGAGCTTCAGCAGCAGCAAACGCAACAACCAGAGCAGTCTGCGTTAGAAGATCTGCCCGACTCCCTGATAAAAAGCAGTAATCTGCAAGATAAAATCAATCAATTTGGAATTTTTGGGCCGGCAGCTATTGGTGAACAGGAATTTTATACTCTCGAAAATAATCTGATCAGAATAACATTTTCCAGTAAAGGGGGGAAAATCTATTCAGTGGAATTGAAAAATTATCAGACCCATGATTCGCTTCCGCTCATCTTATTTGATGGTGAAGAGACACTCTTTGGCTTGAACTTTTTTGCACAAAACCGCAGTATTCAAACCGATCAGCTCTATTTTACGCCCTCTGTCAATCAAAAATCAATTGTTGTTAGTGGCCCGGAGGTGAAAACCGGAAGTGAGGGACGCACAAGATTTAATGAGGAACACCCCGGAGGAAAAGAGTCTGTCAGTTTTAAGATAGAAGTAGCACCCGGAAAATTTCTTGAATATATTTACACACTTGAATACAACTCCTATTTAGTTGATTTTGATGTAAATATCCAGGGGATGGAACAATATATTGCCTCCAACCAAACCTATCTGAACTTTACCTGGGCATTTGATGTTCCCCGGCAGGAAAAACCTTCAAAGTTTGGCGAAGACCGTTACACAAATATTATTTATAAATTTTTTGAAGATGATGTGAGCAATCTCTCACAAAGCAAATCGGATGAGAAAAACCTGAGTACAAAAATAAAATGGATTGGTTTTAAACAATTGTTTTTCAATTCGACAATCATTGCAAAGGAGTCGTTTCCAAACGCATTTATCCGCTCGCAGCGCTACAGCGACAATCCCAAATATTTAGCAAACTACCATGCCGACATTGCTATCCCATATAGAGGAACAAGCTCTGAGAATTTCAACATGGAAATTTATTTTGGTCCAAACCATTACCAAACGCTAAAGCAATATGGGCTCGACCTGGAGCGGATTGTCTATTTAGGCTATGCCATTGTGAGGCCGGTTAACCGCTATATTATAATTCCCATATTTAATTTCTTAAGAAAATACATTGATAATTTTGGAATTATTATTCTGCTGCTCACTATTTTTATTAAAACTATCCTGTTTCCGTTCACATACAAATCATATGTTTCACAGGCTAAAATGCGTAGTCTGAAACCGGAGATGGATGAAATCAACAAGAAATACGGCAACAACAAGCCCATGGAAAAACAGCAGGCAACCATGGCGCTTTATAAAAAAGCGGGGGTTAATCCCATGGGAGGATGTTTGCCCATGCTGTTGCAATTCCCGATTTTGGTTGCCATGTTCTTCTTCTTTCCAACTTCTATTGAACTGAGACAGGAGAGTTTCCTGTGGGCACACGACCTCTCCACCTACGATTCAATACTGGATCTGCCTTTTAGTATTCCGATTTATGGTGATCATGTGAGTCTGTTTTGTCTGCTGATGACAATTACCACCATCATTTCAACACGCTTAAACCAGCAGGCAACCACATCACAGGGTATGCCCGGAATGAAAACAATGATGTACATGATGCCGGTGATGTTCCTGTTTATTCTGAACAACTACTCATCGGGTCTGAGCTATTATTACTTTTTGGCCAACGTCATAACCATCGGGCAAACTTTTCTTATTCGCTCATTTATTGATGATGACAAAATCAGAGCACAGCTACATATTAACAAAAAGAAACCGGTTAAAAAATCCAATTTTCAAAAACGACTTGAAGATATGGCAAAACAGCGCGGAGTGCAACTGCCTAAAAAGTGATGCCCTGGTTTGCTTTTAGCAAAATCGAAAGAAGTTTTTACCTGTATTAAACTTTTGACATATTCCATTGTCAAAAGGGCATTAATTATTAAAATTCGTGAAAATGAAAAAGTTTGGTTTTGTATTGATAACATTTTTGTTGGCATCTGTGGCATCCATGGCTCAGCCGAGTGGACCACGCAGCCAGATGGATCCTGAAACTATGGCAAAACGTCAGACAGAACGTGTGAAAGAGATTGTAGGTCTGGATGCCAAGCAGGAGAAAGCAGTTTATGACCTTAGCCTTGAAACTTCAAAGAAAATGAGTGCAGCTCGTGAGAAGACGAGGGGTGACAGCGACGGCATGCGTAAGCAATTTCAAGAAATCCGTGCAGAGCAGGATAAGAAGATGAAAGAAATAATGACTGCTGAGCAATGGAAAAAATATGAAAAGCACATGGAAGAGAACCGCTTCCGGAGAGAGCCGCGAAGCGGTCGTTCCGGTGGCAGGTAAATTATTGAAATAGATTTAGTTAGGTTTTTTAGATTGGTTTAGATTGGGGATTGCGATAGCAATCCCTTTTTTATTACACAGAAGCAAAATTTTGTTTTAAATAGACCATCTTTATTGCTGCAATTGCCGCTTCATCACCTTTGTTGCCGTGTTTCCCACCGGCGCGGTCTTTAGCCTGTTGCTCATCGTTTGTGGTAAGCACGCCAAAAATAAAAGGTTTGTTGTATTTAAGATTCAGACGGATAGTGCCGAGGGTCACTGCATCGCAGATGTAGTCGAAGTGCCTTGTTTCGCCCTGTATAACGCAACCGATCAAAATGACTGCATCCACATTTTCCATTTCTGCAAAAAACTGTGCACCCAGGGGCAATTCAAAACTGCCGGGTACATATTTTACAGATATATTTTCATCTGAAGCACCATGTTTTTTCAATGTATTCACTGCGCCTTCTGCCAAAGCAAAAGTGATTTCCGGATTCCATTCAGCAACCACCAGCCCAAAACGCATATATGCTGCCGAAGGAACTTTTTCAGAATCATAAAATGATAAATTTTGTGTTGCCATTATATAAAAATAAAAAACCCCTCTGGAGAGGGGTGAAATTATTAAATAACTTTTTCAGCCTTTTTTGATTTCAATACGCCCAATATACCGGTCAGCATTCTGTCCTTCATTGGACTCGGGATATTTTTCCTTAATCTGCCTGTACAAAACCAAAGCTTCATCCAGCTGATCCATCGACTCCAATAAATTGGCAGCCTTCATCATATATATCGGTGTTGTGAACTCATTATCGTTCATCGAAAAGGCTTTCCGGTAGTGTCTGAGGGCACCTGTGGTGTCGCCTAATTCAAGCATGGCATCGCCTTTGGCTCCTTCAGTTATCGGAGCAAGCAACATATCCTTGGTTTTAAATCCGTTTAAATACTCTAAAGCATCTTCATACTGACCGAGATGCAGGTAGGATATTCCTGCGTAATACCTTGCAAGTTTACCTGCTTTGGTCAGACCGTAATCATCGATGATATCCAAAAATCCAAGGTAATTTCCGTCGCCGTTGATTGCCAGGTTAAATGAATCTTTTTCAAAATAATTTTCGGCCATGAACATTTGCGAATTCGCTTCCTCTTCGCGCGGATGCAGATAAAATCTTGTAAATCCGAGATAAGCAACAACTAACAGTACTAAAGCCCCGATAACATAGGTGATCGGTTTCTGATGTTCTTCAATGAACTGCTCTGTTCTGGTGAGTGCACTTTCAAGTTCCTGCAAGTTATCAGTTTGACGGGCTTTCTTTTTTGCCATAATTTCCTTTTTTCAAAATGTGCCGCAAAATTAACTTTTTTTTGTGTATTGCGTAGTAATTGATATTTAAAATTGAGGGTTTAATCAACAGTTGATTGTTATTAACCTGAATTTTACCAAGACCCTGCCTCCAACGCCGTTTTTTCGTTAACTTTGTGTAATAGTAAAGAATTGATTTGGGATGTATATTGAAGAAATTTCCATTGTTAATTACAAAAATCTGAAGGAGGTTGCGTTAACTTTTTCACCACGCCTGAACTGCCTGATTGGCAACAATGGCGCCGGAAAAACCAATCTGATGGATGCGGTGTATTATCTTTCATTTTGTAAAAGCTTTTTTAATGCAACCGATCAGATTAACATCAATCACGATGAAAATTTTTTTATGCTCAACGGCTCTTACCAAAGGCTTGGTTCACACGAAACTATCTCCTGCGGATTGCAGGCGGGACAGAAAAAACAGTTTAAACGAAACACTAAAGTTTACAGAAGGCTGATGGAGCATATCGGATTGTTGCCGCTGGTGATGGTTTCACCTGCCGACACTAATCTGATACTGGGAGGAAGCGACGAGAGGAGAAAATTTATGGACGGTATTATTTCCCAATACAACCAAAATTACCTTGATGATTTACTGAAATATAACCGTGCGGTGTTGCAGCGCAACAACCTGCTTAAGCAATTTGCCAATGAACATTATTTCGATGCCGAACTGCTTTCAATCTGGGACTCGCATCTTGTTGAGCACGGATCAAGGATACATGCTGAACGCCAAAAGTTTGTAGAGAAACTGATTCCTGTTTTCCAGCAGTTCTATTCATTTATTTCCCGGGAAAATGAAAGTGTAGGACTGAAGCACTCTTCGGATTTATATCATAACAGTTTTGAGAATATTCTGAAAAACTCCATCTCCAGCGACCGGGCAGCTCAACACTCAACAGTTGGGATTCACAAAGATGACCTGATTTTCAACATAGGACGGTGGCCCATTAAAAGGTTGGGTTCCCAGGGGCAAAATAAAACCTATCTGGTTGCACTGAAACTGGCTCAATATAAATTTATCAGGGAAATTTCGGGAATGAAGCCCATTTTACTGTTAGATGATATTTTTGACAAACTCGATCGCAGCCGGGTGGAGCAGATTGTTAAGCTGATTTCAACTGATGACTTCGGTCAGATTTTTATAACAGACACAAATCGCGGTCATTTGGATACCATAATAAAAAAGATGGATACAGAATACCACATCTTTAATGTCAGCCAGGGAAAAATAGAGCCAATACCATGAAAAGAAGCAATACACAATCATTGAGCGAGGTGCTGCGCGAGTATGTGCGCGTGATGAGAATGGACCGCAAGCTGAAAGAGGTGGATGTGATTGGTTCATGGGAAACCATTCTTGGCAAAACAATTGCCAGATACACCCGCAATGTTTTTCTTTCAAAACAGGTTCTGTATGTTGAAATCGACTCGCCCGTTGTCAAAAACGAACTGCTGATGATGCGCGAGGAAATTCGCCTCCGGCTGAATGAACTGGCAGGAGAGGAGATGGTTAAGAAGATTGTTTTTAAATGAATTGAAAAGGAAAGCCCCGGCTTTTCAATGCCAGGGCTTTTATAAGATATAAAACAAATTGATTTATTCCTCTTCCTGTTCTGCTTCATATGCTTTGAGAAGCTCGTCCTGCACTTCTGCCGGCACCTTTTCGTAGCTGTCGAACGAAGTGCTGAACATACCACGCCCTCCTGTGATGGAGCTGAGCGAAGTGGCATACCTGAACATCTCTTTCTGAGGCACTTTGGCGCTGATTTTTTCCATTCCCTTTTCCGATCCCATACCCATAATCATGGCACGCCGTCCTTGTAAATCACTCATCACATCGCCCATCCGATCGGTTGGAACCCAAACTTCAAGATTATAAATCGGCTCTAAAATTTTAGCACCTGCATCCTTGAATGCTATACTGAAAGCATTGCGTCCGGCTAATTTGAAAGAAATTTCGTTGGAATCTACCGGATGCATTTTACCATCATAAACATAAACAATGATATCGCGCGCATAGGAGCCGGTGAGGGGACCTTCTTCAATTTTTTCCATTATCCCCTTGAGAATTGCCGGCAAAAAGCGCGCATCAATGGAACCACCCACAATGCTATTGACAAAAATGAGTTTTCCACCCCATGGAAGTAGATGCTCCTGCACATCGCGAACAGCAACTTTTTGCTCTTTATCACCAAATTTAAATGATGTTTTTGGCTCAGCACCCTCATGGTAGGGCTCAATAATCATGTGCACTTCACCAAACTGCCCGGCACCGCCCGATTGTTTTTTATGACGGTAATCTGCCTGAGCCGCCTTTGTAATCGTCTCGCGATAAGGGATTTTAGGCTGAATATAATTGACATCGATTTTGTAAATATTATCGAAATACCATTTAAGCACATTCAGGTGATATTCACCCTGACCGTGAACAAGCAGTTGTTTAAGCTCCTTTGAGTACTGAATAATGTATGTTGGATCTTCAAATTTTATTTTGTTCAGTATTTCCCCAACTTTCTCATCGTCCGATTCGCTAACTGCCTTAATGGCAATAGTATGCTTTGGTGCCGGGAACTTGATTGGCTCATATTGAGTTTCGGCGCCTTTTATGGTAAGGGTCTGGTTAAATTTGGTGTCCCTGAGTTTTACGGTGCAGCCCAAATCACCGGCAACCAGCTCATCCACTTTTTCGCGGGTTTTACCAGCAGAAACAAACACCTGTGATATTCTCTCCTTGTTTCCTGTTTTTGTATTGAAAAGATCAAGCCCTTCCTTTATCTTCCCGGACATAACCTTAAAATAAGTGATTTCACCTACATGGGATTCCACAGCGGTTTTAAATACAAAAAGGCTGGGGTCGGCAGATTCTTCCATTTTAAACTCTTTTCCATCAACAACAGGACGCATCGGACGTTCGACTGGTGTTGGAGCCGTATTCACGATAAATTCCATCAACCTTCCGGTTCCAATATTTTTTCTTGCACAGGTGCAAAGTACAGGCAGAAAGTCGCGCTTCAATATTCCTAACTTAATCCCTTTGCGCATTTCAGCTTCCGTAAGCGAACCGTTATCGAAGTAGAGTTCCATCAATGACTCTTCATTTTCAGCAGCCATTTCAACGAGCTCGTTGTGCAGCTCTTCTGCCTTCTCTTTTTCAGAATTGGGAATATCCAGAATTTCCGGCTTCCCATCGGCTGATTTGTATTTATACATTTTCATCTTCATCACATCGATGATTGACGAAAACCCGGGACCGGCATCAACCGGATATTGAATTATGGTAACCTTGTTTCCGAAAGTATTTCTGCACTGCTCAAGTGATGCATCAAAATTGGAATTATCGTGATCAAGCTGATTGAAAACGAACATCATGGGAATCTCTACATTCTCTGCATGGCGCCCTGCTGAAACAGTACCGGACTCAACTCCGCCTGTTGAATTTACTACCATCAGCGCAAGGTCTGTAACATTCAGTGAAGATACCACACCGCCACACAAATCATCCATTCCGGGGGTGTCAATAATGTTGATTTTTGCTCCGTCATATTCGGTGTATAAGAGAGAAGATGATACGGAATTGCCATATTCATGCTCTATCGGAGTGTGGTCTGAAACTGTACTTTTTGCAGTGACCTCACCTCTGCGATTAATAACTCCACCCTCAAACATCATGGCTTCTGCAAGGGTGGTTTTTCCACTGCCGGCATTTCCAATCAATGCAATGTTACGAATTTGTCCTGTGTTGTAAATTTTCATTTTTTATTGTTATTTATTGTTTCAATTTTGGTTTTTTTATAATCCTTTCCTGAAAAAAGTTACCAAAATTAGCAATAATTTATAAACCATCAAGTTTATTCTTACTTTTGGGCTTTCTATAAGATTATCGTGCTAAAATACATCATATTATTTATATTAATTCTTGTAAATTCTTCTTTTGCATCTGCACAGAAAAGCGTTGTACTGAGTGGCTCAGTGAAGGATAAGCATACCGGTGAAGATCTAACAGGGGCAACCATTTTAGCCATAGGAGCTGAACATTCGGGCACAATAACCAACAACTACGGTTTCTTCTCATTAATGCTGCCCGAAGGGAATTATGTTGTTGTTATTCAGCATATTGGATTTGAACCGGATAGTGTTAATCTTATTTTAGCAAAAAGCGAAAAAATTGAAGTTTTACTCTCACCCAAAACCTATGAACTGGATAACGTTTTAGTGACCGGCACACGTGCCGACAAAAATATCCGCTCATTGCAAATGGGAAACACAGAAATGACGCCACTACAGGTGAAAACCATCCCCGTTATCTTTGGCGAACCCGATATTCTGAAAACCATTCAGCTGACTCCGGGAGTGAAATCTGCCGGTGAAGGAAATTCGGGATTCCATGTTCGTGGCGGAGGAATTGATCAAAACCTGATTTTACTGGATGAAGCGCCGGTTTACAATGCAACTCATCTGCTTGGTTTCTTCTCAGTTTTCAACTCGGAGGCGTTGAAAAATGCCAGCTTATATAAAGGTTCCATTCCTGCAAAATATGGAGGGCGCGCTTCATCTGTGCTTGATATTCAGATGAAAGAGGGAAACATGAAAAACTTCAGCGCCGGAGGGAACATCGGACTAATCTCTTCAAATTTTGTGGCTGAAGGTCCTTTGTTGAAGGATAAAAGTTCGTTTATGCTCAGCGGACGCAGAACTTATGCAGACCTTTTTCTGAAATTGTCTAACAATGAAGATATCCGAAAAACCCACCTCTATTTCTATGACCTGAACCTGAAAGCCAACTATAAAATTGACGATAAAAACCGTATCTACCTCTCGGGGTATATGGGACGCGATGATTTAGGCTACAAAAACGAATTCGGATTCGACTGGGGAAGCGCCACCGGCACGTTGAGGTGGAATCACATTTTCAGTGACCGTCTGTTTTCCAATACTTCGATAATAATCAGCAATTATTCCTACAATATTTCACTTTTTCAAAGTCTGGATATAGTCATTCAGTCGAAAATCAGGGATGTGAATATCAAACAAGATTTTTCCTACTACAAAAACTCAAACAATACACTGAAATTTGGTTTGAATGTGATCAGCCACAATACTTTGCCGGGGCAGGTTAATGTAAACCCCGAAACCGAATTAATCATTCCGGATACGGTCTCAAGGCGAAAAGCGATAGAGTGGACGGGATACCTTGAAAACAGCTGGCGAACAGGCAGTAACTTTTCCATGAACTACGGTCTTCGTGCAGCCTTTTTCAGTAATATTGGAAAGGGAGAGTTTTTTGAATTTGATAAAAATGGTGAGATTACGCACACCCACCGTCCGGGAAATTTTGAGTTTTTTAAAACACAGGGAGGCATTGAGCCGCGAATTGCCCTAAACTACACATTCAACCGGCAAAACGCCATAAAAGCATCCTACAACCGGATGTTTCAGTTTTTGCATCTGCTTTCCAATTCTACCACATCAACGCCGGTTGACATTTGGCTGCCGAGCAGTAACAATGTTAAACCGCAAATTGCTGATCAGCTCTCTATGGGTTTTTTCCGAAATTTCAGAGACAACGCCTTTGAATCTTCTGTGGAAGTTTATTACAAGGATTTGAAAAACCAGATTGAATACAAAAACGGAGCTGACCTGTTTTTTAATTCAACCGTTGAAACTGAGCTGGTTTTTGGCAGAGGATGGGCATATGGGGCTGAATTTTCATTAATAAAAAGCGCAGGTCGTTTGCATGGATGGCTTAACTATACATGGTCCAAAACCATGCGCAAGTTTGAGGAAATCAACAACGGAAATCCTTTTTCTGCACGGCATGACTGCACCCATGATGTTGCCATTGTTGGGATGTATGACATTACAAACAAGCTGAAATTTTCGGCAACCTGGGTATTTTACACCGGAAATGCAGTAACTTTTCCAAGCGGAAAATATGAAATTGACGATAAGGTAATTGGTTACTATACAGAGAGAAACGGATATAGAATGCCGGATTATCACCGGCTTGACATCGGATTGACATGGCTGGTGAAAAAAACTGCAAAGTATGAGTCGGGATGGAATTTTTCGCTCTACAATGCCTATGCCCGCGAAAATGCCTATTTTATCGACTTCAAACCAAAAGATAATAACCCTCAGGAGACGGAAGCGGTGCAGGTTTCTTTGTTCAAGGCTATTCCTTCGGTGAGTTATAAGTTCAAGTTTTAAGGAGTTGGAATGATAAACAGTTTTCATAAATATGGCAGCATGCAAATTTGGGAAAGAGGTTTCATGTTATTGACATTTTTCTTAATCCTGCTTGCCGGAGCAGGATGTGAAAAAATCATTGACGTGGAGCTCAATGATGCCAACCCACAGATTGTTATTGAAGGAAATTTGTCTTATAACGACTCAGAACTGGACGTGAAAATTTCAAAAACAGCAAATTATTTTGATTCCGGTCAGCCTGTCAGCCTTGACAATGCAGAAGTTTTCCTAAAAGTCAGCCAGGAAAAAACAATCCGGGCGCTTCCCAATGGAAACGGAAAATATGTACTGAAAAATCTGAAACTGAAAATAGATTCTGAATATCAACTGATTGTAAAAGACGGAGACAAAGAATATCATGCAACTTCCACTTTACATCGTCCGGTGAAAATCGACTCTTTAAGCTCTCAGTATCAGCCGGCAACTCATTTTTTCGACAGCGGCTACCGCATTTTGTTCTACTTTACAGACCCCATAGGGCAGGATAACTATTATCGGTTAAAAATATTCCGGAACGGACAAGTGCTGAACAGTTTTTCCGAACTGTTTCTTTTTGACGATTTCCAGCTTGACGGAAAAGGCATTCAGGTAAAACTGAAAACTTTAAAACTGAATATTGACGACAATATTAAAGTACAGATGTATTCCATTGACAAAAACGCATGGACATATTTAAAAAGTTTCCGCGAATTGGGAACTCTTCATCCCGGCTCGCCAACTCCCGCAAATCCCGTCTCCAACTTTTCAAACGGTGCCTTAGGCTATTTTTCGGCATGGTCAATGACTGAAGGGGAGATAACCATTCATTAATTCGTCTTTAATCACAATTACCGTATTTCCGATGGAATTTTTTAGTTTACTGTGGTGGTAAATCACTTTTGCAATATCCGCCGGAGTGAACCATTGGCTAAAATCGGCATTTGGCATTGCCTGGCGATTCTGCGGAGTGTCAATAGTTCCGGGAACAATCACATGCGCCTGAACACCTGTCTCTTCCATTCCGACATTGATAATGTTTGCCAGCTGAAACAAAAGAGATTTTGAAAGGGTATAGGCAACAGATTTACTGCCTTTTTGAGTGTCAAGCCCCACGCCGGAACCAATAAAAAAGATTTTTCCTTTTCTGTTTTTTTGCATGTGCATCAGCAATGGCCTGGCAACATTGTAAGCGGTTTCGAAATTGAGTTTATAATATTTCTCTAAATCGGAAATTGTAGTGGAAGCAATCGTTCCCATAGCAAAACCACCTGCTGTCAATACGGCAATTTCAATCTTTCCGGTTTGACTGATGGCAGATGCAACAGATTGGGCTGTTTCATCTTCTTTCAATAAATCTGCTTCCAGAATCAGGTAATCAGGATTTTCTGAATTCTGTTTTTTCCTGCGAACTAGTCCAACAACCTTGTGGTTCAGGTTAATAAATTCCCGAACTACCTGTTCTCCTAAATTCCCGCTGGCTCCACTGACTAAAACTGTGCTGTTTTTCATAAGCTTTTAAATTATCTGATTGGGCAATTTGCAGCAATTATTTTCCAATACAAAAATTCTTAAAAATGTGTCCCAAAACCTCGTGAGTGGTAATCTCTCCGGTTATCTCCGATAAATAGTGCAGGCACTCGCGAATGTCCTGAGCCAAAAAATCGCCGGTTATTCCGTCTTCCAGTCCGGCTAAGACGCGAAGGATTGCATGGTGAGCGTTTTTCAGAATTTCGTAGTGGCGCACATTGGTAACAATTACATCCTCCTGATTCACCTGCTCCATATTCACCGAATGAATCATCAAATCAATGAGTTGCTCCAGATTTTGCTTTGTTTTAGCGGCAATGAAAACCAGGTTTTCATTCGCTTTTGTTTCAAATCTTTCCATTTTCCGGATGGTTCCCGCATTTCCGGTGTCGATTTTATTTGCCACAACAATCAGTTTCCGGTCATTGGAAATTCGTTTTCTGATCTCCTTAATTCGCTGTTCTACAATGGGGTAGGGGGTGTGCATGTCAACCACTAACAAAACAACTGCCGCCTGTTCCAGCTTGTTGTAAGTCCGCTCAATTCCCAGCGATTCAATGTGGTCTTTTGTTTCACGGATTCCGGCGGTGTCGAAAAACCGGAAAGCGGTTCCGTGGATATTGACCACATCTTCAATTACATCCCGCGTGGTTCCGTGAATATCGGAAACAATAGCTTTCTCTTCGTTGAGAAGTGCATTCAAAAGCGTTGATTTCCCCACGTTGGTTTCGCCAACAATGGCAACCGGAATCCCGTTTTTAATGACATTCCCCAATTGAAACGAATCTTTAAGTTTTCGCAGCAGGTGCTCAACCTTTTCAGCCAGCTCTTTTAACTCTTTGCGATCGGCAAACTCAACATCTTCCTCTGAAAAATCGAGCTCCAGTTCAATCATAGCCGTAAAGTGAAGCAGCTGGTCGCGCAATGCCTGAATCTCTTTGGCAAATCCTCCGCGCATCTGGTTCATTGCCAGTTTATGCGCTGCCTTGTTGGATGCGGCAATCACGTCGGCGACCGCTTCAGCCTGCGAAAGGTCCATTTTTCCGTTTAAAAATGCGCGCTGGGTAAATTCACCTGGACGTGCCATTCTTGCTCCGTTTTCGATAAGAATCTCAAGTAATTTTTGCTGAATATAGACCGAGCCATGACAGGAAATCTCTACAATATCTTCACCGGTGAACGAATGGGGTGATCGGAACAAAGCAACCACCACTTCATCAACTATTTCGCCCTTTGAAACTATTTGCCCGAAATGCAGGGTATTGCCCGGTTGTTCTTCCAGTTTTTTGTTCTTATTCGGACTTTGGAAAACTTTTGCGGCAATGGCAATAGCATCAGTGCCCGAAAGCCTGATTACCGCAATGGCGCCGCTGCCAGGCGATGTTGAAATGGCGCAGATTGTTGACTGATCAAGCATGTTTCCTAACTTTTTTGTAAAGATATACCATTTATTTTAATTAGATTTAGCCCAATTTAATCACTTTTTTATGAATCTGTTAATTAAAGAAACAGCAAAAATTATCCGGGAATCACAATTTTTAATGGCGTTCACCGGCGCCGGAATTTCTGTTGAAAGCGGTATTCCACCTTTTCGTGGAGAACATGGTTTGTGGAACAAGTACAATCCTGAAATATTGGATTTGGGATATTATCTCAATAACCCGGAAGAGTGCTGGTTCTATATCCGTGAGATATTTTATGACTTTTTTGCCGATGCGGCGCCTAATGAAGCACACCTCACGCTTGCCCGCATGGAGCAAAAAGGGTTTTTAAAATCTGTGGTAACCCAGAACATAGACAATTTACATTTTGAAGCCGGTAATGTTAATGTGCATGAATTTCATGGGAATTCTAAGCGTTTGGTCTGTCTGAAATGCGGTAAACTTTATGACTCCAGCGATTTTGATTTTGACAAAATTCCACCCCGTTGTGTGGATGACAATGAAATTTTGAAACCTGACTTCATCTTTTTTGGCGAAGGTATTCCGCCTAACGCTTATCAGAATTCATTTGCAGATGCTGAAAAAACAGACGTATGTATCATTGTAGGTTCTACCGGTGAGGTTACGCCTGCGTCATTTGTGCCGCGCACAACAAAGCAAAATGAAGCAATAGTTATCGAGATTAACCCCGAAGAGACACTGTTCACAAACCAGATTACCGACATACACCTGAAAGGGAAAGCGTCGGAAATACTGGGGAAAATTGGAAAACATCTATTTTGAATTTTTAACCTCCGTGTTGAAACTTTTTCCTGAGCACCGCTGTTTTTAAACGATTTTATCAGCCGGATACTCATTGTTTGCAGGAAAAAGTCAATAACCATTATCTTTGCACCATTAAAAATTTTTAGATATGAAATTACTTGAAGGAAAAACAGCCATAATCACTGGCGCCTCAAGGGGAATAGGGAAAGCCATTGCCCTGAAGTTTGCACAGGAAGGCTGCAATGTTGCTTTTACTGATCTTTTTGAAGATGAAAGCATGAAGGGCACTGAAGCTGAACTGCTGGCACTGGGTGTTAAGGCAAAGGGCTACGCATCGGATGCAGCAGATTTTGGCGACACCTCAAAGGTAGTTGACCGGATAGTGGAATATTTCGGACAAATTGATGTTTTGGTGAACAATGCCGGAATCACCAAGGACACTTTGCTCATGCGCATGACAGAAGAGCAGTGGGATGCGGTGATAAACGTAAACCTTAAATCGGTTTTTAACTTTACCAAAGCTGTCCAGAAAACCATGTTGAAACAGCGTTCGGGCTCAATAATTAACCTGAGTTCAGTGGTAGGGGTGAGTGGAAATGCCGGACAGGCGAACTATTCTGCCTCAAAGGCGGGGATTATCGGGTTCACCAAATCGATTGCGCGCGAATTAGGCTCCAGGGGAATCCGTTCCAATGCCATTGCGCCCGGTTTTATTATCACTGAAATGACTGCTAAAATTCCTGAAGATGCACGTAAGGCATGGGAAGCTTCCATTCCGCTGAAGCGGGGAGGTACACCTGAAGAGGTGGCAGGAGTAGCCGCTTTTCTTGCTTCAGACCTTTCTTCATATGTTAGCGGACAGGTCATTCAGGTTTGCGGAGCAATGAATACCTAATGCGAGATTTCATGGATTTCTGTGAATTATCAGCTTGAATGTTTTCGCATTTATCTGCAAACAAAAGGGCTGCCCGCTCGGGTAGCCCTTTTGTCTATACCAAATTGTACTAACAGTATCAGTTGTTGCTCATCTCTTTTTTAGGTGATAATATCCTGATGAGTAATTTTTCGTTCTTTTTGTCAAATCCAACTGAGATGGTGTCTCCTTCCGAAATAGAAGCTTTTATAATTATCTCAGCCATTTCGTCTTCAAGGTACTTCTGGATGGCGCGCTTGAGCGGACGGGCACCGAATTGAGGATCATATCCTTTTTCTGCCAGAAAATCCTTCACTGCCGGAGATATTTTCAGCTTGTAATTCAGGGATTCAACACGCTGGTAAAGCTCTGCCAGTTCCAGGTCAATAATTTGCTGGATATTCTCCCTACTCAGCTGATTGAACATCACCACATCATCCACTCTATTCAAAAATTCGGGCGCGAACGCTCTCTTAAGTGCCTTCTGAATTACATACTTCGCATGCTCGTTATCTGACTCATCATCCTGAATAGTTGCAAAACCAACACCGCGACCAAAATCCTTTAACTGGCGTGTACCAATATTTGAAGTCATAATGATGATGGTATTTTTAAAGTCAACACTCCGGCCAAGACTATCCGTGAGATGCCCTTCATCCAGCAACTGAAGCAGAATGTGAAAAACGTCGGGATGTGCCTTCTCCATTTCGTCAAGCAGCACCACAGAATAGGGTTTGCGTCTCACTTTTTCGGTAAGCTGGCCACCTTCCTCATATCCCACATATCCCGGAGGCGCCCCGACCAGACGGGAAACCGAGAACTTCTCCATGTATTCGCTCATGTCAATGCGAATAAGCGAATCCAGATTGTCAAAAAGATAAGTGGTCAGCACCTTTGCAAGCTGAGTTTTTCCTACTCCGGTAGGCCCAAGAAAGATGAAAGAACCGATAGGGCGCTTGGGGTCTTTTAATCCAGCGCGGTTACGCTGAATAGCTTTCACAATCTTTTTGATGGCTTCCTCCTGTCCGATCACCTTGGATCTCAGATCCTTTTCCATTCCCATGAGTCGTTTCCCTTCAGCCTGAGCAATACGCTGAACAGGAACCCCGGACATCATGGCAACTACTTCGGCAACCTTCTCCTCATCCACGATTTCGCGGTGATTCATCAATTCCTTTTCCCACTCTTCTTTTTCATTTTCCAAAAGCTGGAGCAAGTTTTTCTCTTTATCTCTATAGTTGGCAGCAAGCTCAAAGTTCTGACTTTTCACTGCTGCAATTTTATCCTCTTTTGCCTGTTCGATTTTTTCTTCCAGCTTCACTATTCTTTCGGGAACATTGATATTTGTAATGTGAACCCGTGAGCCGGTTTCATCCAGAGCATCAATCGCCTTGTCGGGCAAATACCTGTCGGAAATATAGCGTGCAGTTAGTTTAACACACGCTTCAATTGCTTCAGGCGTATAAATTACATTGTGATGATCTTCATATCTGCTTTTGATATTTTTCAGAATTTCGATGGTTTCATCAATTGTTGTGGGCTCAACCAAAACTTTCTGGAAACGCCGCTCCAGCGCACCGTCTTTTTCAATATGCTGGCGGTATTCATCGAGAGTTGTTGCGCCGATGCACTGAATTTCACCACGTGCCAGAGCCGGTTTCAGCATATTTGCCGCATCTAACGAGCCTGTTGCACCACCTGCTCCCACGATGGTGTGAATTTCATCGATGAAGAGTATGATATTATTGACTTTTGTCAGTTCGTTCAGAATAGCTTTCATGCGTTCTTCAAACTGACCGCGGTATTTGGTTCCGGCTACAATGGAAGCAATGTCGAGACTTACCACCCGCTTGTCGAACAATAAGCGCGAGACTTTCTTTTGCACAATGCGCAGGGCAAGACCCTCTGCAATGGCAGATTTTCCAACTCCCGGCTCACCAATCAAAATGGGATTGTTCTTTTTCCGGCGGCTTAAAATCTGTGCAAGGCGCTCAATTTCAATATCCCGACCCACAATAGGGTCAAGGGTGTTATCTTCGGCAAGGCGTGTAATGTCAGTACCGAAATTGTCCAAAACCGGAGTGTCGGATTTTGGTACTGGACCACGTCTTGCTCCCTGTCCGCTACCGGGTCTGCGCGAAAAAGGACCGATTGGGTCATCATCTTCACTTTCAGGAAAATCGGAGCGTGCCGACGGGTTGTTAAATTCCTTGAGCTGTGTTCTCACCGCAGTATAGTTCACACCAAACTCGAGCAGCAGCTGAGTCACGATACTGTCGCTGTCTTTCAAAATAGCCAGCAACAAATGACCACTGTTGGCATAAGGACTTTTAAACCAGCGTGCCTCAAGATAAACAAGCTTTAAAGCTTTCTCTGTCGACTTCAGCATCATCAGATCGACATTGCCATTTATCGGTTTGTCTGTTCTGATTTTCTTTTCGATGAGTTGTTTAATATCTTTTAAGTTCACACCTAAATTTTCGAGAATATCTGTGGCAATTCCTTCACCATCTCTTAATATTCCTAAAAAAAGGTGTTCCTGTCCGATATAATCATTTCCTAACCGGAGTGCCTCTTCCCGGCTATAACCTATAATATCCTTAATTCTTGGAGAAAACTGAGAATCCATAATTTATTTAAATTTTCCCTGTTTAGAACAAAAATTGTTCCTAATAGTTTAAAACGCTAAATTACCAAAAATTGGGGTGCAAAGTGAATATTTAACGGGAAGTTATTAAGTATTTGAACTATTACCTGAATTATTGACAGTTGAATTGTTAATATCTTCTTTCCATGCCATGCATTAATCAAACCCTATTGTGTCTTATTGACAGATGATTTTTATTACTTTTGTGGTTCAGTTATAAATGAAAAATTATTTAACGAAGAAAGGAACACAATGAGTGAAGGAGAAAAAATAATTCGGGTAAACATTGAAGAGCAAATGAAATCTGCCTACATCGATTATTCGATGTCTGTTATTGTTTCACGAGCACTGCCTGATGTGCGGGATGGTTTCAAACCGGTTCATCGCCGTGTTTTGTATGGTATGTTTGATTTGGGAAACATGTCTAACCGCCCTCATAAAAAATCGGCAAGAATCGTTGGTGAAGTTTTGGGGAAATACCATCCCCATGGAGATTCATCGGTTTATCACACAATGGTCAGGATGGCACAGTCGTGGTCTTTGCGCTATCCGTTGATTGACGGTCAGGGCAATTTCGGCTCGATAGACGGAGACAGCCCGGCAGCCATGCGTTATACCGAAGCACGCATGACCAAAATTGCAGAGGAAACCTTAGCTGATCTGGATAAGAATACAGTGGATTTTCAACCAAACTTTGATGAATCGCTGACTGAACCTACCGTTTTGCCAACCAAAATTCCCCAGTTATTAATTAATGGCTCATCTGGTATTGCCGTTGGAATGGCTACAAACATGGCACCACATAATCTTTCTGATTCAATTGATGCCATTGTTGCATACATCGATAATCCTGATATTGAAATCGATGATTTGATACAGATTGTTAAAGCGCCCGATTTTCCTACCGGCGGTATCATCTATGGATATACAGGAGTGAAGGAAGCTTTTGAAACGGGTAGGGGACGGATTGTTTTAAGAGGAAAAGCCCACATTGAAAACGAAGGAAACCGCGAAAAGATTGTAGTTACCGAAATTCCTTATCTCGTTAATCGCGCAGAAATGATTCAACGAACTGCCGATTTGGTGAATGAGAAAAAAATTGACGGCATATCCAATGTGAACGATGAATCGGGCAGGGATGGGATGCGCGTGGTTTATGATTTGAGAAGGGATGCCATGAGTAATGTGGTTTTAAATAATCTGTACAAATACACCGCATTACAAACTTCGTTCAATGTGAACAATATAGCGCTGGTTAACGGAAGACCTAAAATGCTTAATCTTAAAGATATTATCATCCATTTCGTTAACCATCGCCATGAAATCGTGACACGCCGGACACAATACGAACTGGAACAGGCTGAAAAAAGAGCACACATTCTGGAAGGATTAATAATTGCCAGCGACAATATCGATGAAGTCATTGCAATTATCAGAAGTTCTTCAACCCCCGACAACGCCAGGGAAAGACTCATGGAGCGGTTTGGACTCAGTGAAATTCAGGCAAGGGCAATTGTTGATATGCGATTGAGACAGCTTACCGGACTGGAGCAGGACAAATTGCGAAGCGAGTTTGAGGAAATCATGAAACAGATTGAATTCCTGAAAAATATCTTATCAGATATGGATCTGAGAATGAGCATCATAAAGGAAGAATTAATAGAGATTAAGAACAAATATGGCGATGAAAGAAGGACAGAAATAGTTCCCAATGCAGAGGAATTCAATCCCGAAGATTTTTATGCCGATGAAGATATGGTAATCACCATTTCACATTTGGGATATATAAAACGGACACCACTAACCGAATTCCGCATTCAGGGAAGGGGAGGGATTGGCTCCAAAGGGGGAACCACCCGCGATGAAGATTTTCTGGAACATATATTTATTGCTTCGATGCACAATACTTTGCTGCTTTTTACTGAAAAAGGCAAATGTTATTGGCTAAAAGTATATGAGATTCCTGAAGGAACGAGGTCATCAAGGGGTAGGGCAATCCAAAATATTCTCAATATCGGATTAGAAGATAAAGTTCTCACTTTTATGAAAGTAAAAACACTTTCTGATGAAGAGTTCATCAACAATAATTACATTCTTTTTGCCACAAAAAAAGGGAGGATAAAAAAAACATCCCTGGAAGCCTATTCAAGACCACGGCAAAATGGAGTAATCGCTATAACAATACGGGAGGGAGATGAATTGCTTGAAGCACGTTTGACAAACGGGCAAAGTGAAATTATGCTTGCCTTGAAATCGGGTAAGGCTATCCGGTTTAATGAAGAAAGAGTGAGACCCATGGGTAGAACAGCATCCGGTGTCAAAGGAATAACATTAGCCGGAAAAAATGATGAAGTAGTCGGTATGGTTACTTTGAAGCATGAAGACGATGAGGATATTCTTGTTATTTCCGAGCATGGCTACGGAAAACGCTCAAAACTCGAGGACTACAGAATTACAAACAGAGGCGGAAAAGGAGTGAAGACCCTGAATATCACCGAGAAAACCGGCAGTTTAATCTCCATGAAAAATGTTTCAGATTTTAACGATTTAATGATTATCACAGAAAACGGACTCACCATACGCCTTGCAGTAGATTCAATTTCGTTGCTTGGACGTGCTACTCAGGGAGTCCGGCTCATTAATCTTAAGGAAGATGACAGTATTGCATCGGTGGCAAGGGTTGTGAATGATTCTGAAGAAGAGCAGGTGTTTGAGGTGGTAAAGGATGAAGATGAAGAGCAGTTGTTTGAAACAGATCAGGATGATGAAGAAAAAGACATTGATCCTGAAAACAATCCTGAAACGGGAGATGATTATTTGGAACAGGAATAAATTACAAAAATTCATGGCAGTATATTTGATATAAATTATAAAACATAATATTTTTGTAAAAAATTAATTTAAAAATTGAACACAATGAAGAAAGTATTTATTTTAAGTGCTTTGGTTTTTATAACCTTTTTGGGTAATGCCCAAAAGGGACTTGTGACCAAAGCACAAAGCCTGAAAGAGGCGGGAAAGCTCGATGAGGCTTTACAGAATATTAATAAAGCTATTGATCCATCAAACGACAAAGCTGACAAAACAATCAACTGGCCCAACACCTGGGAGGTTAGGGGAGAAGTGTACCAGGCAATTTTTCAGTCCAAAAATGCTGAGTTTAAAAAACTTGCCGATGATCCTCTGACAGAAGCTGTTAACTCTTATAAAAAAGCTATTGAACTTGATACAAGAGGCAGAAACAGCAACAGCATCAAAGTGAAACTAACCCTGCTGATTAATGATTTAACCAATCAGGCAGTTGAAGCATTCAACAAAAATGACTACAACATGGCGCTGCTCTCCTTTGAACAGATACTTGATGTTCAGGATATTGACTTAATTGCAAAAGACAACCCCGGAGTAGTTGATACGGTAATTATTTTTAATGCAGGGCTTGCTGCATACAATGGTGAAAATTATGACAAAGCCATTAAATACTACGAAGAAGCTGCAAAATATGGCTACAATGATGCAAAAACCTACAGCCTCATTGCAAGTTCCTATCAGTTGAATAACGATACACTTGGTGCACTGGCAGCATTGCAGAGAGGATTTGAAAAATACCCCGATGATAATGTTATACTGACAAGTATGATTCAACTGTATATGGATCAGGACAAAACGGAAGAAGCCATGAAATATCTAAAAATGGCAATTGAGCAAGATCCTGAAAATGCAACATTTTATTTTGCTCAGGGTGCGCTCTACGAAAAGCTAAATGATGAAGAAAATGCAATTGAAGCGTATATGAATGCAATTGAAGCCGATAAAGAATTTTTCAATGCATATTATAACCTCGGGGCTCTATATTATAATAAGGGAGTAAAACAAATAGAATATGCAAACACAATTCCTGCTGCCAATAATAAAGTGTATGAAGAAGAATTGTCGAAATCCGATATCTGGTTTAAAAAAGCTTTGCCTTTCATGGAAGAGTGTTATAATCTTAGGAAGGATGACAACATGACACTTGAGTCACTTAAAAACTTGTACTACAGACTTAAAGACATGGATAATTACAATAAAATGCTTGAAAAGTTAGGTCAGTAATCCAAAATATAATATAAAGGGGGCATAAGATTTGTCCCTTTTATTAAAACCATCCTGTTTAACATAATATCTATTATAGGACAAAAAGGTTTTAAAAATTAAATATTAAGACTCCTTTGTTTATAACTTCCGGCGTGGCTGGATGCATTTGATTGTAGTCAAAATAAATTATCGCTATTTTTGCATTTTATACTATACTGGTAATTTATATCGTTTTGTTTAAAATTATAATGAAAATTAAATGTCCATGTTGAAATTATTGATGATTCAGGCCGATATTGCAAATGAGTTGGATACGATGGCCACAGAAACTGCTGATGGAATTTCCATTAAGTTTTTTGATTTAGCCCTTAAAGGCGGTTGGATTATGGTTCCAATTCTCTTGCTTTCATTTATTGCTGTTTACATTTTTTTCGATCGCTATTTTGCCATTAGAAAAGCGGGACAATTTGATGCTTCTTTATTGGATAAAATTAAGGTTTACATCACAAACGGGAAAATTGATGATGCCCTCATGCTTTGCCGCACCAATTCCAATCCGGCTTCAAAAATGCTTGAAAAAGGAATCAGTCGCATTGGCCGACCTTTTGGTGATGTGAGTGCTGCCATTGAAAATGTTGGCAATCTTGAGATTGCAAAACTTGAAAAAGGTCTTCCTGCGCTTGCCTCAGTAGCCGGAGGTGCGCCTATGCTTGGATTCTTAGGAACTGTTATGGGGATGATTCAGGCGTTTTACGACATGGCAAATGCAGGCAACAATATTGACGTAACAATCTTATCTACAGGCATTTATCAGGCGATGGTGACTACCGTAGCCGGACTGATAGTTGGAATTATCGCCTATTTTGCTTATAATATTCTGGTTACCAACGTGGAAAAAGTAGTATTCAAAATGGAAGCTACCACCACTGAGTTTATGGATTTGCTTAATGAACCTGTTTAATCGATTCAAATGGCTTTAAAACGAAGAAATAGTGTAAATGCTTCTTTCAGTATGGCATCAATGACTGATATCGTCTTTTTGCTGCTCATCTTCTTTATGATAACATCAACTTTGGTGGCTCCCAATGCACTAAAACTGTTGCTGCCTCAAAGCAACAACCAGACAGCAGCAAAAGCAATTACAACCATCTCAATAACAAGGGATTTGAAATACTACGTCAACGATGAGGGTAAATTACGCCGTGTTGAATTTCGCGAAATCGAGCCCTTTTTACAAAATCGGTACGGTATTGGTAATGATGATATCTATATATCACTTCATGCTGAAAAATCAGTACCATGGGAAGAAGTGGTAAAAATAATGAACATTGCACGAAAAAATAAGTATAAAATGATTGCAGCTACTGCGCCGGAGAGTTAATGAGATATTTTGAAAAACATAAGGAAGGAATCATTGGAACAACTATTTTCCACATTATTGTTCTGTTGTTGCTGATTTTCATGGGTTTCTTCACCCCTCTCCCACTGCCCGGAGAAGAAGGAATTTTAGTGAATTTTGGCGACAGTGAGCAGGGTTTGGGAGATATTGAGCCGGCTCCGCAGCGTCGTCAGTCCGAACCACCGCCGCCAACTCCCAGCGAACAGACTGTAACCCCTCCACCTCCCCAGCCTGCCGCTCCGCCAGTGGCAAAGACTCAGTCTGCCAAAGAAGAGGCTATGACTCAGGATTATGAGCAAACAGCTGCAATTGAAGCAGCAGATAAAAAGAGAAAAGAGGAAGCCCGGCAGCGTCAGTTGGAAGAGCAACGGAAGCAAGCCGAAGCAGAACGCCAGCGATTGGCAGAGGTTGAGCGCCAACGTCAGGCAGAGATTGAGCGGCAGCGTCAGGCCGAACTGGAACGGCAACGCCAGGCTGAGCTGGAGAGGCAAAAACGCGAAGAAGAGCAGCGCAGAATAGCTGAAATCAATTCCCGTGCACAAGGCGCATTTGGAGGGAATGCCGATGGACCGGGCGGACAGGGTACCGGAAGAGACCCAAATCAGGGAGTCACTTTTCCCGGAGGAAATCAGGGAGTGCCAACAGGCGACCCCAGTGCAGGAACCTATGGTCCCGGTGGCAGTGGTTCAGGAGATCAGGGAACCGGCGTATCTTTTGACCTTTCAGGGCGTTCAGCACGGTCATTGCCCAAACCGCCTTATCCCGGCGATGATGAAGGTGTTGTAATTGTTAAAGTTACCGTAGATAAAAACGGAAATGTGACGGCTGCCGACCCCGGAGCCAGAGGCACAACCATTATGAATCAAAGATTTTGGAATGAAGCGCGGCAAGCAGCACTGAAAGCCAAATTTAATGTGGACAACAATGCTCCTGCATTTCAGCAGGGAACCATTTCCTATCGCTTCAGACTGAATTGACCATTTTTTCAAGGCAGTCTTTTTGAAGCTCTTCACGTATAAATCCTTTTTCCTCAATCATCTGTTTTTCTTCTTATCACAAAATTAAAACAACCCCTCATAATATTTCAAATCCTCAAAAATTCCGCCGCCAGTTCTGAAAAACTCGTCATCTGTTGAATAAACTCCATTTTCAGGCTTCACCCAGGGTTTTTTATTTGCCGGAAAATGCGCCATCATTTTATTCCAGTTCAGGTAATTTTGCTGCCCGTTGCTTTCCACCAATCCGATATCGTCCAGCCCGGGAAATGTGTTCAATCGTGCGGCAATGCTTTTGTTCCACTCCACCAACACCGGATTTACGGTCAGATCGGCACAAAAGCAGGGAATTTCGTGCTCTTTTGCCGTTTTTGCAATTTTTAAAGTCATGCTCAGGGTTTTTGCAATGGGCTTCAGGGCAAATGCCCGGTAGCCCATTTGTACCCGTTTCAAAGCATCAGCCTCGGTATGGGCGGTTTCATCGGAAGCCAGCCGCACGGGAATACCGGTTACATCAAGCTCCAGCTCCTCCGGATAGGGTTCCTCAATGATGGCTATCTGGTCTAATGCACCAATTTTGTCGGCATGCTCCAGAAATGAGAGAAAAGTTTCCTCATTTTCGTACCTGCCGTTGGCATCCAGATAATAAACCAATTTCCCGTTTTCGGTATAAGGTGTCTGAAAATGACTTAAAGCCCGATGAATTTCGGATAAACGCCTCTTATCCTTTTCAAGCATCTCCTTTTGATTTCCCGACTGGCCAATTTTTATCTTCAGAAAAAAATAGCCGCTGCCGGCAATTTCCTTCAGCTCTTCGGGAGATGTTCCGTAGGAAATGAGAGGGATGGAAGCAATCTTTTCGTGACGCTGTGAAAGGGCTGAATGATACTGTTCCGGAATCATCCTGTCAAATTCAGAAATGCCGTTTTCTCTGGCATAGAGAATCCAAAGTGCATTGTCAACCGGAACAAGAGCATTGAGTGTGAATGTTTTGCGAAGATCGGCTTTCCCTGTAATTTTTTTCCCGAAAGCGTGAATTTCTTCTAAAATATTTTCCTGCAAAGAGATTGGATTGTCAAAATCCATCCCTCGAATCATTTCTAATGCTCTTTCAGTGATGGCATACATCATCCGGTTTCCATCGGTTTCCGAATTATTTTGAAAAATTTCACTGTCTGACCATAAAACACTTTGAGTTCCCAAGCCAATGGTATGATATCCGCCTGAACCGGTGAGCCGCACCACACTTTGCCACAGCTCGGTCAAATATCCGCCTTTAAAACCAAAAGGCTGAATCAGGGGTTCTTTCTCCACAGCTGAAAGAGCATTTGTGATTTTCACTTTCCGTTTGTTAAAACTTTTACAGGAAAATGGCAATAAATTTAATGAGCCCAAGAGGCAGAATGCTCCTGAACTCATTAAAAACTCTCTTCTTTTCATGACCGATTAATAGGTTGAATGTTCAAACATTGAGCTTCCACGGCTCACGATATTCGTATGAAAGCAACTTATTTGCTTCTTCACAATTTGTTACAATCTCTTTTTCGGCATCCCAGTGCAAGGTTTGTTTCACATGTAGTGAAATTGTTGCCAGGTGGGCCATATTTGTCGAAAGATGTGCTTCCTCCAATGAAACCATAGGCATTTCACGCGATTTCACACAATTGAGGAAATTGCGGACCAAATTTGCCCCCGGATTGGCATAAGTGCCATCAATTAGCTTCCCGCCTCCTGCACCGGGGACCTCGTAGGTTTCGGCATCCATTAATTTATCCCAGGTTTGAAACTGCCCCTTAGAGGTCGGTGCAATTCTAAATCCATTGTTCCCTGCAATATAAAGTGTCCCGTCCGTTCCCCTCAATTCAAGAAAACCTTCATTTAACAAACTGCCTGAACTAGCTTCCAACTGTGTAAAGGTTGCCATTACCCCGGAGGGAAATTCAAATATGGACTGCATCGTATCCGGTATGGTCCGGTCATCATCAATGGCATATTTCCCCCCAAGCGTAGTGACAGAAACAGGCGCTTTTTCGTTTAACAACCAGCGGATCAGATCGAGGGAGTGTACCCCGTTATTGAGTATCTGGTTGTCATATTCTTCCCACCAGCGAAACATATAGGGCGCAATGTTATATTGATAGGGGCGGTAAGGTTTGGGGCCAAGCCACATGTCCCAATCAAAGTCCTTTGGCGGGCGTTCGGGGTTCATCTTGCCTATACCGTTGGGGTACATATTGGATACATGGTTGCTCATGGCAAAGGTTACTTTACCGATCTTCCCCGCGGGTACCTCCCTGGCAAGCTTTTGGTACGTTCCTGAACCACGCCTGTTCAAACAGACCCCCGCCACCTGGTTACTCTTTTCCCATGCCTTAATAATGGCGCGCCCTTCGTGAATGCTCTTGGTCAGCGGCTTCTCTACAAAAATATCCTTCCCCGCACTCATCGAATCAATTGCCTGTAGCGGATGCCAATGGTCGGGCGTACCGATATATACTGCATCGATCGATTTGTCCTCCAAAAGCTTACGGTAATCTTTATACCTTCCTACCTGGTTCGAGAAATTTTCTCCCATTTTTGGGATTTGCCCCGGACGGGTTTCGATGTATCGCGGATCAACTTTCGACCGGTCGCGAGTGATGTAGGGTTCGTAAACATCGCACAGTGCAGCTACTTCGCAGTCTGGTTCATTCATAAACTCGTGCATTACCTGTGAGCCACGGTTTCCAACTCCAATAAACCCGACTCTGATTTTATCATTTGCTCCCAGTATTCTGGAATAGCTTTTGGCGCTCACCTGATTTGCACCAAGAGTTAGCCCTGCCGCAACCATGCCGGTTTTTGACAAAAAGGTGCGGCGGTTTGTTTTGTTTGAATTTTGACTCATTTTTATTGAAATTTTTTAAAATTTGATTTTTTTACTGCCCTTCCTGGCTTTCTCCATTACTTTATCCATAGATATCGGTTTGCCGCCTGTCTTCTTGCTTTCTTCGGCAGCTTCCATAAAGGCTAAAATTTCCAGTGTCTCTTCGGGCCGAACCGGTAAGGCTCCAGTGTCAAAGTACCGGACAATCTCCTTCAGCAACGGGTCATAGCCGTTATAGGTGCCCAGAGGTTTAATTCCCTTTTCACCATAAACACATCCGCCATAACCCGATTTCCCTTTTCGTATTCCGCGGAATGTCCCCACCCTGTTTCCTTCCCAGACACCGACAACTACCTCGTTGTCGGGAGTGAATGCCCTGGTAACGGTTTTACATCCTGTTCCCATTGCCGTAAACAATGTCTCCACACCATGAATCCCGTACCAGAACAGGTCGGGATGAGTTTTTTCCAATGATGCCGGACTGAATGCATCTGCACCAAGCACCTGTCCAACCTCACCGCTCAGCACTTCATCCATGCCCTGAATATAGCGAAGTGATGATGCTGAAAAGAGAGGAGCACCATAAAATGCAGTGGCATCAAAAATCGCCATTGCTTCCGCCAGGGAGGCGGTCATGGGTTTGTCGATAAACATACGCTTGCCGGCTTTCAAAACCGGAAGCGCCTGCTCAAGGTGGCGGCGCCCATCGTTGGTTTCAAGCAGAACTACGTCCACTTTGGCAAGCATCTCCTCAATGGATTGGAAAATTTCCACGCCCATCTCCTGAATTTGTTTGGTATAGCCCTCAATTCGCTCAACCGATGAAGGAATGTCAAGACTGCCCTGCGGATATGCTGCCACTACTTTATAGCCCAAAAAGCTGTCGTCTGCATTTTCGGCATTCAGCGACTTGGTGAACGCAATGCTGTGTGAAGTGTCCAGCCCGATAATGCCAACTCTTTTCCCCTGAGCAGCATTTTGTCCGGATGTCTGACCCATAACTGACGCACCCAATGAAATACCAACACCGGTTAATGCGCTTGTTTTTAAGAAATCTCTTCTGTCAATCATCTCTTTAAAATTTTAGTTGATTTTTAAATATAGCATGACTTTTATCACTTTTTACAAGATTATCATGTCATTTTCACATCCTCTCTTATCTGAAAACTTTGAAAAGCCTAAATTACAGAATCTTTTCTTTTTACGGATATTTTTCCTTTACATTTTATTTCAAACTCAGATTCAGGGAAATTCCGGCTTTAATCCACCTACCGGGCTGCACCACATTTCCCAAATCGAAATAATGCACATTGAACAGATTATTGGCTGAAACATAAAATTGCACTGAATTTAGCTGATAAACAATTTTTGCATGAGTTAGCCAAAAAGAGTTGTATGGGGTTTCTACAGTAGCTCCTTCTGATGTGACCAAGCCAAAAGTTCCCTCCCTTTTCTGATAAATAAAGGCTATTTCTGACGAAAATTGTTTTGTAAAGTGCTGGTTGACTGAAGCAACAAGTTTATGACGAATATTGTCCAGCACATAGTAGGAAATCAAATCCTCTTCCTGTTTCTGCTGATTATTAAAAAAATAGCTAAGTCGTATGTTGTCAGGTGAAAATATCTTCAGATGAAGTTTGGGCTGATACTGAATCTGAATCTCGGTTCCCTGACTAAAAATCCGGGTGTGGTTCATTGACTGCCAGAATTTGTCACTTTCTGATTCCTTTACCCAATCAATCAGATTTTTTCCGGTGCGGTGAAAAATTACGCCATGTCCCTGCAAAAACGCCAGGTCATATTTTATTCCGAACTCTGCCGCAGATGTTTTTTCGGGCTTTAATTCCGGATTACCGCGGTTAACGGGGCCTGAATAATACAAATCAGTAAACGTGGGCATT
Source organism: Mariniphaga sp. (assembly GCA_040772505.1). Taxonomy (GTDB): domain Bacteria; phylum Bacteroidota; class Bacteroidia; order Bacteroidales; family Prolixibacteraceae; genus Mariniphaga. The sequence goes on from JAXGYA010000009.1 coordinate 93,196, forward strand.
CTCATGGATCTGTTCCACGATGCAAACAATTTTACAGCTGGAGAAAACCGGTAGCTCACATCAATTCCCGGAAAGAAATTTATCTCCCTGTTATCTGAAACGGAGTTGCCCATTATTCCTGCTGAAAAATTCCAGTTGTTTGCAAAAACAGTGTGCTCCAGGAAAAGCGAAGCGATACTTCGTGCTTTTGATTTTGTGTAAAATGCATCTTCATTCTTCACTTTAATATTTTTCCCAATGCTTTCCCCCAGCACATTACTTAATATTTCCTCAGATCTGAATTCAGTTCCAAAAGCAGTTTTGCCGGCTTCCCATAAAAACCATGAATTTAATTTTGCACCCCGGACGTCTGTCCGGTGGTAATTATGATTGTGATACCATTCGGGTGCATCATTCCGAAAAAGCATAAATTTATCTAAGTTCCTTCGCAAGTAGAGCGCCGGAGCAAAATGCATTTTTCGGGTTGAATTCCATCTTAACGATGCAAAACAGGTGCTGGTTTTTTCAAATTGCTCGGGATACAATGGCGAATAAAAGCTGTTGGCGCCAAAGCTTTTTCCGGTGATTCCTGCCTGTGCCGACATTGTTCCGCCAGTGCTTTCCATTTCAGCAGAGTAAAACAGATTGGTATCCTCAAAATCTGTATTCTTAATGTATCCTTTTGAGCTCTTTCTATTGATTGCCCCTAAATGTCCGGTGTTTCCGGTTTGGAAACTCCCGGATAAATTCCCGTTCAAATAGCCGAAACTTCCGGCTGTTGCGTCAGTTTGAAGAGAAACACCTTCCGGTTTTTTGGTAACAAAATTAATGGCGCCCGAAAAGGCATCCGGACCGTAAACTCTTGCTGCTGGCCCTTCCAAAATTTCTATGCGTTCAATCTGGGAAAGAGTTACCGGAAGGTTCAGATTATGATGCCCGGTCTGAGGGTCAGTAATGTTTATTCCATTCAGCAAAATCAAAGTTTGATCAAAAGAGCCTCCCCGAATACTGATATCAGCCTGAACGCCTTCGGCTCCGCGCTGCCTGACATCTACGCCAGCTATAAACTCAAGTAAATCCTGCACACTTTGTGCAGGCGACTGCTGAATATCAGCGCTTTCAATTACGGAAAGGATTCGTGCAATCTGTGAATAAATTAAAGGTGAACGCGAAGCGGCAACTTCGACTTCATCAATTTCATGCGTAATTCTTACTGATGAACTATCCTGTTCTGAACCTGATGAAACCAAAGGCAAGGCGACAAAATAAGCAACCGGCAGAACAGAAATTTTCACTATTTTTCTGAGTACACTGAACAGCGAATAGCTCCTTCTCCCCCACTTTTTAAAAACATAATAACTTTTGTTCCGAAATGCACCTGAGTTTATTTTCATTTTATTCGTACCTTTTAAAAATTAACCACAAAATTAATATTAAATTCACCTCGTTCACCGATTACTTAAAAAGTCGGATAAACCTTAAAACAGACCAAAAACCTGCTCCTTTTTGCAATCAATAGTTAAGCTTTATCAGATATAGATAAAATCAAATAGAAAAGGAGCTTAAAGTCTTTTTTATTCCATTGCTCTGACTTATATTTGCCCTGACAAATTGAAATAGATATAATAATTAAAAACAAAAAGCCATGACTCAGGTTCAATTCAACGAGGCACTCCTCGGTTTAAGAAACAAACTCCACTACTATGCCCTTAGTTTAACATCCGATCCTGAACGCGCAAATGATCTGCTTCAGGAAACCATGCTGAAAGCGCTCACCTATCGTGATAAATTTACGCAGAATACAAACTTTAAAGCATGGTTATATACAATAATGAAAAACACATTTATCAATGATTACCGCAGGAATGTAAAAACAAGGAACACGTTTGACGACTCAAACAATGATTTTCATCTGTTGTTCTCCAAAGACAAGGTTTTTCCCGCACCGGATTCATTCTACAGCACAAAGGAAATTCTAAAAACCATTGATGAACTGGAAGATGATTACCGCATTCCGTTCACTATGTTTTTGGATGGTTACAAATATAAAGAAATTGCTGAAAAGCTTGATATTCCTCTTGGAACAGTGAAAAGCCGGATATTTTTTACACGCAAAAAGCTTGAGAAATCATTAAGCGAATACTCGAATAATTGAAATACAGAAAAAAATCTATTGAAAGATCTTCGTTTTTCGGGGATCTTTTTTTATTTTTAGGGAAAACATATCATCATGAAAAAAATTGTAGTACCTCTTGCCGAGGGATTTGAAGAAATTGAAGCAGTCAGTATAGTTGATGTTTTGCGCAGGGCGAACATTGAAACGCTAACCGTCTCGATATCAGACCAGAAAGAAGTATCCGGAGCTCACGGAATTCCAATTGTTGCCGACAAATTGTTTGATGAAACAGATTTTAATGCTTTTGATATGATTGTGCTTCCCGGGGGAATGCCCGGAACAACCAACTTGAAGAATCATTCAGGACTTGCAGACCAAATCATCAATTACCATAAAGAAGGAAAGCTTTTGGGGGCAATTTGTGCCGCTCCGCTTGTTTTTGGAAATTTAAATATTTTAAAAAATGAAAAGGCAACCTGTTTTCCCGGTTTTGAAGACCAGCTAACCGGTGCTCAGGTAACAGGAAATGAGGTAGAAGTTTCAGGAAAAATCATTACCGGAAAAGGTGCTGGAGTTGCTATCCGGTTTGCTTTGAAAATTGTAGAAATTCTCAAAGGGAAGGTTTTTGCTGATGAATTGGCAAAAAAAATGATTGTTCCGGCAGATGAAAACTGAAGCACACACCACAGGAGAACTGGATTTGATAAGCAGCTCTACCCCTGCCCTACTGCTCTATTTCTACAACGACAGTTGTGCGCCATGTGTGGTATTGCGCCCCAAAATTGAGGAGTTGCTAAACGAATCCTTTCCATTGATGAAACACACATACATCAATGCTGCCCTCAATCCGGCTATTGCCGCATCTCACGGTGTTTTTTCCAGTCCGGCAATAATTGTTTTTTTCGATGGGAAGGAGACTTTCAGGGTCAGCTCAAATATCTCCGTTAGAGAATTGGCTGCTAAAATTAAACGGTATTATAATTTGATTTTTGAATAATTCATTGAAAACTAAAAGTTTTCACCTCTCCCCCACCAGATCCATTTCATCCAGCAGATAGCCTGCACCTGCAAATTTATCGATCAGGAACAGTGCATAGCGGATGTCGATGGAGATATTTCTCGATTGTTCAGGGTCATACATGATATCGCTCATGGTTCCCTCCCAGCAGCGGTCGAAGTTAACGCCTATCAGATGCCCTTTGCCATTTACAACCGGACTCCCCGAATTGCCGCCGGTGGTGTGGTTTGAAGCCGTAAAGCAAACCGGCAAATAGCCTGCTTCATCGGCATATTCTCCGTAATCACGCCGGTTATATAATATTTTCAACTGCTCCGGCACAGCAAATTCATAAATCTCAGGATTGTCTTTTTGCATAACCCCCTCCAAAGTCGTGTAATACTTGTACTTCAAACCATCATTGGGATTATAGCCTTCAACTTTCCCGTAGGCAACACGAAGGGTCAGATTGGCATCGGGATAAAGCTGCTCTCCCTCTTTCATCTGCATGATTCCGCCCATGTAAGTCTTCATCTCACGGTCAATAAATTTCCTGAGCTCTTCAACAATCGGAATAACATGAGCAGAACTGTGTGATTCCAGCTGATTATACAACCGCATAACCGGATCTTTTCGAAGCTTCAGCAGTGTTTTGATATTTCCCTCTTTCAATAATTCCTCCAACTTTAGGAAATCGGTAAGCAAAGAGCGCTGATAAACTTTTTTCAACAATTTCTCTTCAGTATTCTTTGCCAACAATTTATTCAGGTAACCGGGCAGCATTTTTGAAGGCAAATCTTTAGAAAGTAAGGGAATAAGGGCTTCAAAAAGCTGTTCGTCTATGGGCTGATGATAGTCTTTTGAGAAGGAACGTATAAATTCTGATGCGCTTTTCAACTCTCTGTCAGGTTGTTTTTCGGGATTTTCTTCTATTGCTATCAGGATATTTTCAATTTGTTTTGCCACCTTAAAAATTTCAATACCATTCCAGACAATTTCGGAATAGTAGTCATAAGCTTTGATGTAGTCCTGATACACATAATAGAGTACGCTAAAATTCTCAAACGTCTCTTTATATTCGTTTTCCCAAAGATTGTTTGCCTTTGCCCAATTCTCGAACTCTTTCTCAAATTCCTGCTTTTTGGCCACAGCATTCAATCGTCTTAACCCCATGATTTCACCCTGCCACTTTTTCCATGCATTACTCACAGTTGCATGTTTTGCCGAATATTGGATACGTACTTTAGGGTTGGCTTCCATTGCTTTTCCATAAATCTCCAGTTTTTTATCCCGGATAGCAATGCGGTCAGGGTCGCGCTGGTTTTCAATAATATTCACCTCGTATGAAGGGATATACTGCATGGTGTTCCCCGGGTTGCCAAACACCATTGTAAAATCATCCTGCTGAATGCCTTCAAGTGAAACGGGAAAGTACTTTTTTGGGCGGTAGGGTAAATTTTCCGGCGAATAATCTGCCGGCTCATTGTTTTTGTCCGCATAAACCCTGAAAAGGGCAAAATCGCCGGTATGCCTCGGCCAGATCCAGTTATCGTCATCGCCGCCAAACTTACCTATTGATGAGGGCGGAGCCCCTACCAGTCTCACATCGCGGTAAACTTTATAAATGTATAAATAGTACTGATTGCCATAAAACAGCGGCTTCACCTGTGCCAGATATTTTCCATTCTTTGAAGCTTCGCGTTCAATCTTCATGCTGTTTTCCAATGCTTTTTTCTCACGTTCTTCGTTCTCAAGGTTTTCTGCACCTTCCAGAACCCGGGCAGTCACGTCCTGCATACTTTCCAGAAAACGCACGGTCAGTCCCGGATTCGACAGTTCTTCGCTTCTGTTCATAGCCCAGAAGCCATGAGTGAGATAGTCATTCTCCAGCGTACTGTGCGACTGAATTTGCCTGTAACCGCAATGGTGATTGGTTATCAGAAGCCCATCCGGGGAGATCATTCCCCCGGTACAACCCCCGCCAAAGACCACCACGGCATCTTTCATACTTGGATTATCTGTATCATAAACATCAGTGGCAGTCAGTTGAAAGCCCATTTCCTGCATTTCAGCCAAATTGAACTTTTCGAGAAGCAAGGGAATCCACATCCCCTCTTTGGCGGATAGTGAACACGTTAAGAACAGAACTAAAAGTAAGGCAAATATTTTTTTCATTTTCCGGTATTTTATTTCAAAAAAACAAAAATAGGAAAACCTGGCTATCCTGCCGAAATTTTATGACCAAATGAGTTTTATTGAAATAGAAGATCTTTTGCTGAATTGTAACCAAGCTTAAACAGTTCCTTTGAATGGCTCAAACGAAAAATATCATAGCTGTTAATACCTTCAGGTTCAATATAAACCGATGAATATTTCCGTATCTGCCTAATGTTGGCATTTGCATTCATATAAAATGTGCGGACTGCCACCTGAATTAAATTTTTGAATTTACCGTCCCTTTCAAGAGGATTGATATTTACGGTTACTATCTGCTCACAATCATTTTTAATGGGCTCAATGGGAATATTATCCAAAAGTCCGCCATCAACAAAATATTCCCCATCAATTTCCACAGGCGAAAAAACCACCGGAATCGAAGATGATGCCAAAACTGCTATATCCAACAGACCTTTGTTTTTATATTCAACAATCCCCTTGTTCAGATTGGAAACTGCAATAAAAAATGCAACAGGCAGGTCTTCAATGTTTTTGTAAGGAATCTCATTTTGTATTACCTCCTGCAGTCCGTTCAATTTCAGCAATCCATCCACCGGAAAATGGAGGTTGGTATATTTAAAAAACGTTCCGCTGCTGAAAATTTCCAGAATTTCTTCAGGTGATTTGTTGGCTGCAATGAAAGCACCAACAATTGCTCCGGCGCTTGTTCCGGATATCACATCGGGTCTGATCCCCTTTTCATAGAGTGCTGAAATTACGCCCAGGTGCGCAAATCCGCGTGTGCCGCCGCCACTAAGTACCAACCCTGTTTTAAATTTTTTCATTGAATTATATTAATTTTTCTCACAGGCATCATACAAAATTTGCTAAAATCAAATCCTGCAAACTTCATAAAATTTCTTAGGAAAAGGTGTTTTTACATTTATGTGCTAATATCGTTGTCAAAATTGTTAAAAGCAACAATACAAGTCAGAAAAAAAGATAATATTTGCTATTTAGAATTTGTATTCACAAAAAGTCCATTAAAATGAAATATATACATTTATCCTTAATCTTGCTTTTCATTTTTTTACTGAATGGTTGTCAATCCCAACAAAAACCTCAAGCTCCCCTTCCGGGTTTTGAAAATTACGTAAATGCCTACACGAGTGGCAAAATATCAACCGGTTCATCAATTACGGTGCACCTCCTGCAGCCCGTAAGTCAAAAAAACATTAATCTGAAAAAGCTATTCACATTTTCTCCCGATATAAAAGGTGAAGCGCTGATAACCGGTGAGCGTGTGGTGGAATTCAGACCATTTGCTCCGTTAAAACAGGGAACCACCTACTCTGCCACTTTCAGGCTGGGTGAGCTGATTGATACCGAACCGCAATTCAAAGAGATGACTTTTCAATTTTCAACCCTTGAGCAGTGGTTTTCAGTCTCTTTCGACGGATTGCAAAGCCACGAAGGGGCTTCATTATCCCAAATGCAGTTTTCGGGCTGTCTGCTCACGGCAGATGATGCCCCGCCCGCCGAAACCGAGAAAATTCTTCAAGCCGGATATGAAGGCAAAAGCGTTCCCATACGGTGGAATCACGAACTTGCCGGCAGAAAACATTTTTTCACTATTGACAGTTTGCAGCGGTATCCCGGGAAAAAAGGGAAACTTCAGCTGCAATGGAACGGCAACCCGATTTCTGTACAGAAAAAAGGTGAAGAGACAATTTCCATTCCCGATCTGAATGTTTTTGAAATATTGGATGCAAAAGTAAATAACGAGCCTGAGCAGCACATTGAAATACGCTTTTCTGACCCCATACTGAAATCTCAGGATCTGACAGGCTTCGTGGTTTTAAACGAAGATGCGAACCTCCGGCTGACAAGTGAAGGAAACATCATAAAAGCGTGGCCGGAAAAGCGTCTGTCAGCCGAACACGATTTGACGGTTTTCAATGGAATTGAAAACATTAATTATGCAAAGCTGCCTGCTTCCGAAACTTTCCGGCTGCATTTCAGTGAAATGAACCCCGAAGTCAGGTTTATCGGGAAAGGGGTGATAGTTCCGCAAAGCGAAACCCTGGAAATTCCCTTTGAAGCCATAGCCCTGAGCTCTGTTGAAGTGCGTGTGGTACAGATTTTCAAAGAGAATATCCTCACTTTTTTCCAAGCCAACAATTACGACGGAAGCGCTGAACTGATTAAAGCAGGCAGGCTGGTTCATTCCGGCAACGTTGACCTGACTCCCAAGGAACCCGATGGATTAGAGAAATGGAACACCTATAAAATCAATCTGGCAGAACTGTTTCCCATTGAACAAGGGGCAATTTACAATGTGCAGTTGCGCTTTTTTAAAGAAAATTCCGTTCTTTCCTGTGGTGAAAATGATAAAGCAAGCCCATCGAAAAAAATCAGATCAGAAAAAAAAGAACCCTATCAAACAGAATGGGACTATCCCGGCTGGTATTTCAACTACTATTACCCGCCAAACTACAACTGGCAAGAGCGTGACAATCCCTGCCACGACTCCTATTACAACTCCGACCGGTTTGTTTCCAGAAATATTTTTGCCTCCCAGCTGGGCATTATCGCCAAAGAGGGACAGGATCACAAAATCACATTTGCCGTAACCAACCTGCTCACCACTGTTCCGGAGCAAAATACCGAGCTTCGCCTGTTTAACTACCAGAACCGGCACATGCAGACCTTAACCACCGATAATCAGGGTTTTGCATCTGCAACATTTGAAAAGAAACCGTTTTTTCTGATTGCTCAAAAAGGGAATCAGTTTGGATACCTCCGTCTGGACGACGGCAGTTCACTTTCCACCAGCAATTTCAATGTCGGCGGACAGGTTGTTACCGACGGACTGAAAGGATTTATTTATGGCGAACGTGGTGTCTGGCGTCCGGGCGACACGATTTACCTGAATACAATTATTGAAAAGGAGAATGCCGGGCTCCCTGAAAATTATCCCGTGCTTTTTGAACTGATAAATCCTTTGGGGCAAGTTGTTGATAAAAGGGTGCTCACAGAAAACATAAACGGCTTTTATCCGGTTCAGGTGAAAACCGCCGCCGATGCACCCACCGGCAACTGGCAGGCGCAGGTTACCGTTGGCAATGCAGTTTTCTCAAAAAGAGTAAAGATTGAAACCATAAAACCCAACCGGTTAAAAATAAAACTGGATTTGCCCAAAACCGCACTGACTCAAAAAACCGAAAGTATTCCACTGGAAGCTGCATGGCTTCACGGTTCGCCGGCGCGTTCACTGAAAGCCAAAGTGGATGTTCTTTTTGTAGAAAACAAAGCTTCATTCACGGGATTTGAACAATACACATTCACCGACCCTGCTTCATCCTTTTCACCAACCGAACAGGCTATTTTTGAAGGAAACCTTGGTGCAGACGGCAAAACATCGGTTCCGGTCGATTTTCAATCTGTGGAAGATGCACCGGGAATGTTAAAAGCATGGTTTACCACCCGCGTTTTTGAGCAGGGAGGCGACTTCAGCATAAATGTTGAGCAAGCCGCATTTGCTCCCTATTCCACTTTTGTCGGAGTAAAAATGCCGGCTTCCGAAGATAACTGGTACAAAACCGACACAGACTATCTTCCTGATATAGTGCTGGTTGATGCTAACGGAAAAGCAGTTTCAGGCGATGACATCGAGGCAAGACTCTATAAAATTGACTGGCGCTGGTGGTGGGAATCCGGCGAAGAGTATCTGGCACATTACGTTTCGGGAAACTACTATCGCCCCGTGATTTCGTGGGATGTTAACAACGCATCGCACAAAACACAACTACAGCTGAATGTGAAATACAACAACTGGCAGGACAATGGCAGGTATCTGTTATGGGTGAAAAACCTCACCAGCGGTCACGCTTCCGGCGTCACCTTTTACATGTCGCAATGGGGTGCATGGAGAACAGAAGGGATGGCAGAAGGCGCCGCGCTGCTGTCTTTGCGCACCGACAAGGAAAAATACAATGCAGGTGAAAAAATTGAAGTAACCATCCCCTCTTCCAAAAGTGGAAAAGCACTGGTGAGCATTGAAACCGGAACCGGAATATCCGATATTTTCTGGGTCAACACCAAAGAGAAACAGACAAGCTTCACCATTGACGCCAAACCCGAAATGGCTCCCAACTTTTATGTTCATGTAAGCCTAATCCAGCCCTACGGGCAAACCGAAAACGATGCACCGCTGCGGATGTATGGGGTAATTCCGGTGTTGGTAGAAAACCCTGAAACCATTCTGAAACCGGCTCTTCAGGTTCCTGATGAAATTGAACCTGAGAAAGAATATACCATCAGGGTTTCCGAAACCAACCGAAAGGAGATGACCTACACGCTTGCAGTGGTTGACGAAGGACTTCTGGCTTTGACAAATTATAAAACACCCAATCCTCACTCCGAATTTTATGCACGCGAAGCGTTGGGGGTGAAAACCTGGGACTTGTATGACGAAGTTGCCGGTGCATACGGTATTCGGCTCGAAAAAGCTTTTGCCGTCGGTGGCGACGCTGACCTTGCTGTTTCCGGCGAAAAGGATGTGAGCCGGTTTAAACCTGTTGTTCAGTATGCCGGCCCCTTTACCCTGAAAAAGGGAAAAACAGCAACTCACAAGTTTAAAATGCCAAACTATGTGGGTGAAGTTAGAGTGATGGTGGTTGCCGGAAACAACGGTGCATTTGGCAATTCTGAGGCATCAGTTCCAGTGCGAAGCGGATTGATGATGCTTGCCACAGCACCGCGGGTGCTGGCTCCTGGTGAAGAGATACTGCTTCCCATACAGGTTTTTGCAATGAAGGAAAATGTAAAAAACGTCAAAGTCAAAGTGAAGACCAACCCGCTATTGTCGGTTGCAGAAGAAGATGAAAAGGAGATACGCTTTGAGAGAACCGGAGACCAGATGGCTTTTTTTAAACTTAAAGTAAACTCCGCAACGGGCGCCGGGAAAATTACCGCAGAAGCATTTAGCGGCAGCGAAAAAGCCAGCTATGAAATTAATATTGAAATTCGTAACCCCAATGCGCCTGTTACGGTGGAATCTTCTCAGATTGTTGAAGGAAATCAAAGCTGGGAAACACAATTACAGGTTCCGGGGAGAGCGGCTGATGCCAAAGCATGGATAGAAATCTCAGGTTTCCCTTCGATTAACCTGACAAAACATATCAACTACCTGATTAATTATCCGCACGGTTGTGCCGAGCAAATCGTTTCCACGGCACTGCCACAGCTTTTTCTGGAAGGACTAACCGAACTTTCTGACGAAAGAAAGCAGGAAATTGAGAAATATGTTCGGGCAACACTGCAAAAACTGCCAGCTTATCAGCTTCCTGCCGGTGGCTTTGCCTACTGGCCCGGTAGTGCCATCGCCGATGAGTGGGCAACCAGTTATGCCGGACATTTTATGCTAATCGCTGAAAAATCGGGTTATACGCTCCCGGTTGGACTGAAAAGCAAGTGGTTATCCTTTCAGCAGACTGCTGCCAGGAACTACACCCCGTCAGAAAGCCTGATAGATGGATTCCCGGTGCAGAATTTTGATTTTATTCAGTCATACCGGCTCTACACACTTGCCCTTGCAGGGTCTCCCGATATGGGAGCAATGAACAGACTGCGCGAAAAAAGAGGCAAACCTGCCATCACATCGTGGCAACTGGCAGCTGCATATATTCTTGCAGGGCAACCTGATGCGGGAAAAAAACTGATTGCAGATTTAACCACATCCATCGAAGAGTACCGCGAACAAAGCGGAACTTTTGGCTCTGCACTGCGCGATAAAGCAATCATTCTTGAAACATTGGTCTTATCCGGAGAAAAAGAAAAAGCTTTTCGCTTGCTGCAAACCATTGCAAACGAGATGAACCAAAGCGGCTGGCTGAATACTCAGGAAACCGCATGGTGTCTGATGTCGGCTTCTTCATTTGCCCGTAAATTTGCGTCAGGTAGTGAAGAGACACGATTTTCATTAACAGTAAACGGAGAGACCACAAAACTCCGTTCAAAAATTCCGGTGATAAATATTCCGGTGGATTTGAAAGAGAAGAAAGATATTCAGGTGAATTATACCAACAACGGCAGCTCACCAAATTACGTGAAAGTGCTGGCACGCGGTGTACCTGCCGGTATCGACACTTCTTTCTTCTCAAATAATTTAGTGATGCAGGTGAAATATTACAATTCTGCAGGTGATGAAATTAATCCGCAAACATTGAGGCAGGGAGAAGATTTCAAGCTGGAAGTGACCCTGAAAAATCCCGGGATTTACCGGCATTATGAAAATCTGATACTGAATACGATTTTCCCTTCCGGATGGGAAATAATGAACCGTCGGATTGGAGATATTCCTCAGGAGGAATATCAAGATTTTGATTATCAGGATATTCGGGATGACCGGGTTTACACCTACTTCAACTTAGAGATGAATAGGCAAAAAACTTTTGTCTTTTATTTAAACGCTGCGTATGCCGGACGGTTTTATCAGCCTCCGGTGAACTGCGAAGCCATGTATGACCAAAGTGTAAGCGCTCAGCAACCCGGAAGATTCATTGAAATAAACCGGAACCAATAACGACAGAAGATTCGCATCAGACCGGTTTTTTTGGGTCTGTACGACTGCTACCCCGGCATTGTGCCACAAGTGGCAGAACTATTTCATAAAAAATTTGGCGTAACAAAAAAGTGCGTTTAATATGTAATACAATCATATTTACAGCGGGCAAAAGAAACCTCATCATTACAGCTACTATTTTTATTTTGCTCTTTTTGGGATTTTGGTTCGCCGTTCCCCGTCCGCTGTTCAGCGTGCCGTTCTCGACAGTGGTTGAGAGCAGCGACGGGAAACTGCTGGGTGCGCGCATTGCTGTGGACCAGCAGTGGCGTTTCCCGGCTCCCGACTCCGTTCCCGTCAAATATGAGAAGTGCCTTCTGATCTATGAAGACCGCTATTTTCATGTTCATCCGGGTGTTAATCCGGTGGCGCTGGCAAGAGCGCTTGTTCAAAATTTAAAGGCACGGAAAACCATCAGCGGCGGCAGTACGATTACCATGCAGATTTGCCGGATGGCAAGAGGCAACAAACCGCGTACCTTAACAAACAAAGTCATAGAGATGATTTGGGCACTCAATCTTGAACTCCGGTACTCCAAAAATGAGATTCTCAATCTATACGCTTCCCATGCACCTTTTGGCGGAAATGTAGTGGGCATTGAGGCGGCTTCCTGGAGGTGGTATGCCAGACAGCCATCACAGCTTTCATGGGCGGAATCGGCAACGCTTGCGGTACTCCCCAATGCGCCGTCGCTCATCTATCCGGGGCGACTTGACCAGCGACTGAAACAAAAACGCGATTTTGTGCTGAAAAAATTGCTGCAAATCGGCACTATCGACTCCTTAACCTTCAGACTTTCAGTAGCCGAGCCGCTTCCTGAAAAAGTGAATCCTCTGCCGGCAAACGCCTATCACCTTACGGAAAGAGCCGCAAAAGAAAAGAGCGGACAACGTATTCGCTCAACCATTAACCACAGCCTGCAAAATGCAGTTACCGAACGCATGAACAGGCACAGAAAGGAGCTGGAAGCCAATCACATCTACAATATGGCTGTAGTAGTTTCAGAAGTATCCACGGGAGAGGTGAAAGCCTACATTGGAAATATTTTTGACGGCGATAACTCCAAACACGGAAACAGCGTGAACATCATCCATGCTCCGCGGAGTACAGGAAGCATTCTGAAACCACTCCTATATTGCAAAATGCTTGACGACGGAATGATAACGCCGCAAATGCTGGTTCCCGATATTCCTATGCGATTTGGCGGATTCACACCCGTCAATTTTGACAGGGCATATAACGGCGCTGTTCCGGCTGCCGAGGCACTGGCGCGCTCACTAAATATTCCGGCAGTTCAAATGCTGAAGGATTACGGCATACCACCCTTCTATGAGTTTTTGAAAAAAACGGGAATGACTACTTTGAAGAAGCCCCCCGGACATTACGGGCTTTCCCTGATCTTAGGCGGTTCAGAGGTTACTCTGTGGGATTTGACCGGAATGTACACCTCTCTGGTAAATATTTTACGCAAATATGATGAACAGGATGGTTTATACGCAGCACAACCATTCAGACCGCTTGAGTGGGTCAAGAAAAATGAAGAACTGAAACCGGAAATATTAAAATCTGCTCAGCCGGTAATCCGTGCTTCAGCAATCTATGAAACGTTGCAGGCACTTCTTGAAGTAAAACGCCCCGACTCGGAAGCGGGCTGGCAAGCCTTTGCATCTTCGCGGAATATTGCATGGAAAACCGGCACCAGTTTTGGCTTTAGAGATGCATGGGCGGTGGGAATGACGCGCGATTATGTGGTTTCGATTTGGGTTGGAAATGCCAACGGCGAAGGACGTCCGGGGCTCACCGGAATCAATGCGGCAGCGCCGCTTCTTTTCGATATTTTTGAATTACTACCCGCTTCCCGCTGGTTCAGAATGCCGGTTGATGAGATGGTTGAGCTTGACTTGTGTGTAAAAAGCGGCTATCGCGCCGGTGCAAACTGCGATTCTGTAAAAAAAGTGTGGCTCCCTTCCGGAAGCGTTGCCGGACTTTGTCCGTTTCATCAGAAAATTCATCTGGACGAACAGGGAGTACACCGCGTTAATGCGGACTGTTATCCGGTTGCCAAAATGACGCATAAAAACTGGTTCATTCTTCCCCCCGCCATGGAATACTATTATAAGCCACGAAATCCGTTCTATTCTGTCCTGCCGAAACTGCTGCCCGGTTGTGTGGAAGAGATCGGGACTATGGAGTTTGTTTATCCCCGCGAATGGAACAACCTGTTTGTACCCACCGACCTAGACGGCACGCCCGGACATCTCATTTTTGAACTGGTGCACAGACAAAAAGGGTCATCTGTTTTCTGGCAAATGGATAATCAATACCTGGGAGAAACCAGAGGAATGCACCAAATGGCAGTTCACCCTGCCCCGGGCTGGCATATTCTGAATGTCACCGATCAGTCGGGGAACAGGCTCACACGGCGTTTCTACTGTCTTTCTGAGAGTTTGCAATAAATATTTATGGGGATATTTTTGATTAATTCAACTATTTATGCAAAATTTGCTCTTATTAAATAAAAAAATGAAATCCATGAAAAAATTAATCGTTCTTGTTTTAGTTACACTGTTTGCTTCAGCAATTTTTCAGACAACAGCCGCTCCGGTGAAAAAGGATATAACCGGCGAGTGGGTTTTTAAAAGTACCCATGCGCCCTATGGTTACGACAAAGGAACCATTATCATCAACAGCAAAGAGGGAGAAATGTCCGGCGAAATCAAATTTTCGGAAGGAACAAAAGTGCCTATGAAAGATGTGAAAATAACAGAAGGCGTACTGACATTCACCATCAATGTGGAACACTACAACATACCTATTAAAGCCACCATTGAGGAAGGCAAACTGAAAGGTGTTGCAGAAACGCCCGATGGAAAAATCCCTTTTGAGGCAGCAAGGGCTGAGAAAAAGAAAAAAGAGTAACCGCAATTTTTTCTTAACAATTGGTTTAGTTCTCTCACCTGCATTGCAGGAAAAGAAATTAATATCTATAATTGCAAAAAAGGAAAACATGAATTACATATTTAGACATCACGGCCATCATTTCGGAACCTAATTTCTGGCAGGTCGGGATTGTTTATTGTAATTCTGAAAATATGAATAAGGCTTGCCATTAGGCAGGCTTTTTTTGTGAAATGGTTTTTAATAATTGATTACAGAAAAACAGAACTGATGGAAAAACTAAAAATTGCCATTCAAGCTCGCGGAAGGTTAAACGAAGAATCCATGAAACTGATTAAAGATTCAGGAATATCGCTGACCATCGGCAGAAGAAAACTGGTTTCCGAAGCGGTGAATTTTCCGCTTGAAGTGTTATTTCTGCGCGATGATGATATTCCGCAAACCGTTGCCGACGGAGTGGCAGATGTGGGCATTGTGGGTGAAAATGAGATGCTGGAAAAAGCCAAAAATGTAATGGTTGCCAAGCGGCTGGGATTCAGCAAATGCCGTCTTTCACTTGCGATTCCCAAATCGACAGATTACCCGGGTCCGCAGTTTTTCAGCGGAAAAAAAATTGCAACCTCCTACCCCAACATCCTCAATAAATTTCTCAGGGAGCACAACATTCAGGCTGATATTCATCTGATTAGCGGCTCGGTGGAAATTGCCCCCGGAATTGGCCTTGCCGATGCCATTTTCGATATTGTCAGCTCAGGCTCAACACTGGTGAGCAACCGGCTGAAGGAGGTGGAAATTGTTCTGAAATCTGAAGCGATACTCATTGCCAGACCCGCCCTTTCAGAAGAGAAGCAGGAGATTCTGGAGGAGCTGATTTTCAGATTGGAATCGGTGCAACGGGCTGAAGGGAAAAAATATATCCTGCTGAATATTCCAAATGAAAAGATTAATACTGTTGCCGGACTGCTTCCCGGAATAAAGAGTCCGACCGTTGTGCCCCTTGCACAGGAAGGGTGGAGTTCCATGCATTCGGTGATTTCTGAAAAGGATTTTTGGGATATCATCGGAAAACTGAAAAAAGCAGGAGCTGAAGGAATATTGGTGGTTCCCATTGAAAAGATGATTTTTTAAACACTTGATTCACAGAATATATGCAGCAAGACAATATGAAGATTCACATAAATCCCGAAAAAAGGCAGTGGGCTGAAATTCTGAAACGCCCGGTAATGGATGTTTCGGCGCTTTTTGTTCCGGTACAGAGTATTTTGGACGAAATCCGGCAAAACGGAGACCGTGCCTTGCGAAAATATACTCTGAAATTTGACGGCACAGAGCTGTCGGATTTCAGCGTAACTGACGCTGAGCTTTTGGAAGCGGTAAATGAAGTACCGGAAGCCTTGAAAAATGCCATCAAAATTGCTGCCTCCAATATCGAAAAGTTTCATGCTTCCCAAAAAACGGAAATTCAGAAAGTTGAAACGATGCCCGGAGTAACATGCTGGCAAAAGGTAGTTCCCATTGAAAAGGTTGGTATCTATATTCCCGGCGGCACTGCTCCGCTGTTTTCAACGGTGCTGATGCTTGCCATTCCTGCCCGGATTGCCGGCTGCAGCGAAGTTGCAATGTGCACCCCGCCTGATAAAAACGGAAAAATTCATCCTGCAATTCTTTTTGCCGCAAAACACTCCGGAGTAAAAAAAATATTCAAATTGGGTGGCGCTCAGGCTATTGGCGCCATGGCTTTCGGAACGGAGTCTGTTCCGAAAGTGTATAAAATTTTCGGCCCGGGAAATCAATTTGTCACTGCTGCAAAACAACTGATTTCCATAAACGACGCAGCTATTGACATGCCCGCCGGTCCGTCTGAGGTGATGGTGGTGGCAGATGATTCGGCAAATCCGTCATTCGTGGCAGCCGACCTTTTGTCGCAGGCTGAACACGGAGCCGACAGTCAGGTTGTACTTGTAACAAACAGCAGAGCGTTGTTGAAAGATGTCCGGAAGGAGATTGAACTTCAACTGAAGAGCCTCCCTCGCATGGAGTTTGCAAGAAAATCACTGAACAACAGTGTTTTCATTGTTTTGGAAGATGAAGAAAGACATGTTGAAATAATAAATGAATACGCACCCGAACATCTGATTCTTTCTGTAAAAAACCATGCAGAACTTGCAGAAAAAGTAAAAAACGCAGGTTCGGTTTTTCTTGGAAACCACACACCGGAGAGCGCCGGCGACTACGCCTCGGGGACCAATCACACCCTCCCCACCAACGGATGGGCACGCGCATTTAGCGGAGTGAACTTAGACAGCTTTATCCGGAAAATCACTTTTCAGGAAATAACAGCGGAAGGATTAAAAATTATCGGTCCGACAATTGAAACTTTAGCTGCAGCAGAACTATTGGATGCACATAAAAATGCGGTAACAATCCGTTTAAAAAATTTAAAATGAATATTGACAAACTACTTCGGAGTAATATAAAATCCCTAAAGCCATACTCTTCTGCGAGAATCGAATTTTCAGGCGCTGCTGCGGTTTTTTTAGATGCCAACGAAAATCCGTTCAATGAGCCCTATAACCGGTATCCCGATCCGCTACAAATCAAATTAAAGGAAAAAATCAGCCTCCTGAAAAATGTTCCGTCAAACCGGATTTTTCTTGGCAACGGGAGTGATGAGCCCATTGATCTGCTTTTTCGTGCATTTTGCGAACCCGGAACGGACAACGTCATTTCCATTGACCCGACTTATGGCATGTATCAGGTTGCAGCCGATATTAATCACGTGGAAGTGAAAAAAGTTTCACTTTCAGAGGATTATCAACTGGATGCACAAAAGCTGCTCAGTTATGTTGATGAAAACACAAAACTGATTTTTCTCTGTTCGCCCAATAATCCCACAGGAAACAGCTTTGAGCAGGAAGATATGCTGGAAATTTTTCAAAATTTCAAAGGCATTGTAGTGCTTGATGAAGCCTATATTGATTTTGCACCCGGAAAATCGTTGCTTCCGCGAATTAACGAATTCCCAAATCTGATCATTCTGCAAACCTTTTCCAAAGCGTGGGGAATGGCCGGAATTCGTTTGGGGATGGCATTTGCTGCACCGGAAATTGTTGCAGTATTGAACAAAATTAAATATCCATACAATTTAAACATCCTCACCCAGCAAAAAGCTATTGAGCTCATGGAAAACCATAATCGGGTTGAAGAGTGGGTGAAACTGCTCTGCGACGAACGGGAAAAAATGATTGAAAAACTTTCCGGTTTTCCGTTTGTACAAAAGATTTTTCCCACTGATGCAAATTTCGTTCTGGTGAAAATGCACGATGCCCATGGGATTTATAAATATCTGAAAGAACGCGGGATAATCGTGCGCGACCGCTCAAAAATACATCTTTGCGAAGAGAGCCTTCGCATCACAATCGGCTCCCCTGCCGAAAACAAACAATTGATAAAAGCGTTAAAAGAGTTGTTATGAAACGACCATGCAGCTTTGATTTACAAACAAACTTCTTTACAAAGGGAGTTACATCGAAATGAGCTTACGAATTCTGTCGAATACCATTAAAACAGATGCGTTAATGAGACAAATACATTTTAAAAACCAATAATTTTAATGAGATGAAAAAAGCACTATTTATTGACCGGGACGGAACATTGATTGAAGAGCCGGCAGACGAGCAGATAGATTCCCTTGAAAAGCTGGAATATATTCCGGGCGTTTTCAGAAATCTGTACAATATCCGGAAAAATCTCAGCTATGAGCTGGTGATAGTATCCAATCAGGATGGATTGGGTACAGATTCTTACCCAGAAGATACTTTCTGGCCGGTGCAAAATAAGATGGTGCGGGCATTTGAAAATGAAGGCATAACTTTCGACGAAATACTTTTTGACAGAAGTTTCCCTTCTGACAATGCACCTACGCGCAAACCGCGCACCGGACTTTTAGCAAAGTATCTTGACGGTGATTATGACCTTGCCGGCAGTTTTGTCATTGGCGACCGGCTAACCGATATTGAATTGGCAAAAAATATCGGTGCCAAAGGAATTCTGATCAACGATGGAAGCTTGCAGCAGGAACTGGAGAAAAGCGGACTGGTTGCACATTGCACACTGATAACAACAAGCTGGGACGATATTTACGCTTGTGTGGCAGCGCCCAAACGGATTGCGGAGGTTAAGCGCACTACCAACGAAACCGATATCTATGTCAGGCTCAACCTTGACGGAACCGGTACCTGCAACATCTCAACCGGATTGCATTTCTTTGACCATATGCTTAACCAGATTGGGCGCCATGCCGGTGTGGATTTAGATATAATCGTAAAAGGCGATTTATACGTTGATGAACACCACACCATTGAAGATACAGGACTGGCATTGGGTGAGGCATTTCTGAGAACAGTCGGCAATAAAATAGGGATGCAGCGATACGGCTTTTGCCTTCCGATGGATGATTGTCTGGCGCAGGTTGCCATTGACTTTGGCGGTCGTCCATGGCTTGTTTGGGATGCGGAATTTAAACGTGAAAAAGTTGGCGATATGCCCACCGAAATGTTTATGCACTTTTTCAAATCATTTTCCGACAGCTCACGTTCCAACATAAACATCAAAGCTGAAGGTGAAAATGAGCACCATAAAATTGAGGCAATTTTTAAGTCGCTTGCCAAAGCTTTGAAAATGGCAGTAAAAAGAGATATTTTTAATTTTGAACTCCCCTCCACCAAAGGAAAACTTTAAAATGAATTCGATAAGACCACTGCGCGAAAAAAGAAACACAGCCATTTTGCTGATCCACTGCCCCGACCGGCAGGGAATTCTGGCAACAGTTACTGAATTTTTAAATAAAAACCGCGGCAACATACTCTATCTCGACCAGCATGTTGATCGTCAGGAAAAAATCTTTTTCATGCGTGTTGAATGGGATCTGGAAGATTTTACTATTCCTTCGGATAAAATCGGCGAATATTTCAACACACTCATCGCCACGCCAATGAATATGAATTGGAGTCTTCATTTTTCAGGAGATATTTCCCGAATGGCGCTGTTCGTTTCCAAGATGCCCCATTGCCTGTTCGATATTCTTGCCCGCTATACAGCAGGAGAATGGGATGTGAACATACCGTTAATCATCAGTAATCATGAACTTCTTGAGCCTGTGGCTGAACGGTTTGGCATTGAATTCTACCATTTTCCTATTGATAGTAAAAACAAAAAAGAACAGGAAGAACGTGAAATTGAACTTCTGAAAGCACACAACATCGATTTTATCGTGCTTGCTCGCTATATGCAGATTCTTTCGGAAAATTTTGTCGAACAGTTTCCCGACAGAATCATCAATATTCATCACTCGTTTCTACCAGCTTTTTCCGGTGCAAAACCCTATCATGCAGCGCACGACCGGGGAGTGAAAATTATCGGCGCCACCAGCCACTATGTCACTTCAGAGCTGGATGCCGGGCCTATTATTGAGCAGGACGTTACCCGGTGCAGCCATGTGGATAGCATCAATAACCTCATCCGGAAAGGTCGCGATCTGGAAAAAATTGTTCTTTCCCAGGCAGTTTACAAGCACCTTCAGCGCAAAATTCTCGTATATAAAAACAGAACCGTAGTATTTAATTAATTATGGACAGATTAACAATTATAAAAGTTGGCGGAAAGGTTGTCGAAGATGCTGCAACTTTAAATGACCTTCTGGATCATTTTGTCCGGATTACCGGAAATAAAATGCTGATTCACGGCGGCGGCAGCATTGCCACTGAAATTGCCGCCAGGTTAGGAATTGAAACCGAAATGGTGAACGGGCGCCGCATCACCGGGAGCGCAATGCTTGATGTGGCAGTAATGGTTTATGGCGGTTTAATCAACAAGAGAATTGTGGCAGCATTGCAGGCAAGAGCCTGCAATGCCATCGGACTGACCGGAGCCGACCTCAATCTTATTGAAGCGCGTAAACGCCCGGTTCAGGAAATCGACTACGGTTTTGTGGGCGATGTGATTGATGTGAACAGCAGCGAATTGCGCCTGCTTATCGCAGAGAATGTGGTTCCTGTGGTTGCTCCGCTCACACATGACGGAAACGGACAGCTTCTTAACACAAATGCCGATACCATTGCGGCAGAATTAGCGTCAAAACTTGCCGGTTACTTCAATGTTTACCTTTTCTACTGCTTTGAAAAAAAGGGAGTTCTTAAAAATTCAGATGATGATAACAGCGTCATTCTCGAATTGGACAAAGAACATTTTCTGGATTACTCCAAAAAAGGAATCATCAATACGGGAATGATTCCAAAGCTTGAAAACGGCTTCCGGGCAAAGCGCAGCGGGGTTAAGGAAGTGCTGATAACCAATCCGGAAAACATGATAAACGGAAGGGGAACCCGGTTGATTTAGTAAAATGCTAATTTTAAATAGATAACCGATTCAATATCTTTCAAAAAAAAATGCTATTTTTGCAGTTAAGGCACTGTTTGCCGGATAATTAATTATTTAACACGTAAATCTGCACATGGCAAGATCCCAGGAATCGTACAACAAAAAAGAAGTTCGCAACAAAAAGGAGAAAAAACGGAAAGAAAAAGAGAAAAAACGGCTCGCCCGCAAAGAAAACAAAAGTACCCTCGATGACATGATTGCATATGTTGATGCACATGGAAACATTACCGACACCCCACCCGACCCGAATCAGATAGAAGAGATCAACCCTGAAGACATTCAGGTGAGCGTTCCGCGCGGTCCGCTTGAAGAAATTGACCCTGTTCGCACGGGAACGGTCGCTTTCTTTAACACTTCCAAAGGGTTTGGTTTTATCACCGACCAGGAAACACGCGAAAGTATTTTTGTGCATGTGAACAACCTGCGTGAAGAGATTCACGAAGGAAACCTGGTGCGTTTTGAAATTGAGAAAGGGCCCAGAGGCCCCGTTGCAATCAATGTTGAAATTGTCAGATAGATAACATCAAATTTATTGGTTTCGCAATTTCGGCAATGATGCCGGCCATTTCTAATTGGCATTGCGGATCAGGCTCATTATCGTATGATAAAACCTGCGCCCTTCTTCTTCAATATCTAACTGATAATTAGATAGCTTCCACTTCATCACCAACACGCGGATGGTGCCAATAAAAAGAAGCGATATGTTTTTGGAATCTACCTCAGCAGTCAGCTCTTTTTGTGCTTGCCCTTGCTCAATCACCTGCTGAATATAGAGTTGTATGGTATTAACTACGTTATAAATGAAAACGCGCAGCGAGTCGCTGCCAAAAATAAATTCTTCGGCAAACAGGAGCGATTCGTGTGCCGGGTTCTCTTTAAAATCGCGCAGGACAAACTCCATAATGTTTTTCAGTTTCGAGGATGCAGTGTCATCTTGAGTGATGATTTCTCCCACATGCTGGGTCATTGTAAGAAAAATATTGTTCAAAATACTGCGAATAATTTCATCTTTTGAGGAAAAATGACGATAGATAGCCCCGTCGGTAACTGAAATACGCCGGGCAATATTACTGATAGTAAGCGCCTTCATTCCTTCCTTGCCTGCAATATCCATTGCGGCCTGCATAATCTCTTTTTGACGTTTGTTAAACATGAGTTGTATGTAAATTAATTCTTACAAAATTATTCTACTTTTTGTATTGTAAGAATTTATGAGCCTAAAATAATGATAAACATTACTAAAATCATATATATCGATGCCATCTTAAAAAGGTGAAAATTTATTTGGGAGCCGGGCTTGTACATGCCCATTGCCGCAACCACAATAAATACCAATGCGATAAAAAAGAGCATAGTCAAAAACCCCCATGAGAGCCCCAGCAGCGTTGCCCCCAGCGCGAAAGCCAGCGTTGAGGCAATAGAAGAAGCTGCCACGATCACCCGGGTGTTTTGAAATCCATACTTCTCGGCAAACGTGGGCACACCAGCCTTACTGTAATCTTCAAAATAGCGGATATTAAAGGTCATGATGTGGGTGGGAATCCACAACAGGATAGCCAGCGCAAGCAAAAGACCGATGGTATCTATTGAACCTGTTCCCAGCACCCGCCCGGCTAAGATAGGCATGCCACCCGATATGCCTCCCCACACGATGGACCATGCCGTTTTTCGCTTGAGCCAGATGGTGTAGATAACAAAATCGATGAAAAAGCCGGCAAAAACAACCAGTCCATATATAAAAGAGAGGTGAAAAGAGAGTGCCAGTCCGGGCATTAATAGAAAGAGCCCTAAAATGACCGACTCTCTTACGCTTACCTCTCCCAAAGGCAATGGCCGTTTTTGGGTGCGCCGCATCCGGGCATCAATATCCCTGTCCCAAACCATATTGAAAACCGTAGTCCCGCTAATGGTTAAAAACAGGCTAACAATGAGCAGCAGAAACAACTGCCAACTCATAAAGGGGCATTTGGAGCTTATAAACCCGGTGATTCCCGTGAAGAGCAGCAATATGGTCTGGAAACTTTTAATGAGTCTCCAGTAAACTTTAATTTTTGAAAAAATTGCCTGTAACATGACGCCTGATATTTGCAGGTAAATGCCAATAACCAATTAATAGTCTGTCGCATCGCGCACGCACCTGAACCCCACGTTAAAACTGCAGTATTCAGGATGCGATGAATTTCGTGCCCAGGTAGTTACAAAGTGGGCATAGTTGGAAAAACTGCCGCCCCGCATAAACTTGTAATGCACGCGCGGGTAATCATCTGCCACCCATTGCCACACGTTTCCGGCCATATCGTAAATACCATAAGGGCTGCTGTTGTCGCGGGTTTGCAACTCATTATATTTTTTGCCATTGTAAAGTCCCACCGGTGTAGTACGCACCACCTCCGTCCCCAGCACTGGTTTTAGCGATTTTGTGCTATGGGTGTAGTTTACTGTCTTATCATCAATTTCATCACCCCAGGGATAAGCCCTTTGGTCGGTTCCGCGGGCTGCCTTGGTCCATTCGGCTTCGGTGGGCAGACGATAGCCATAAAATTTGGCATACCACCAGGCACCAAACCATGAAACCATTACCACCGGGTGGTTTTCAAATCCTTTATCTATGGTGAATTCATTGTTGTGATAACTAATGTGGTTGCCGGGAACATTCAGCGGCATACAAAGGTACATACCCGCAGTTATCTCCTCTTCGTGTCTGAAACCGTGAAACGGCTCGCCCGGGAAGAACCCATAAACACTGTCTGCTTTGATCTCTAATTTCCCTTCGGCTATAGCTTCTTTCAGAAATTTAACATATTGGCGATTGCTTACATGTGTAACCATCATCTCATAATCGTAATTAATAACAGAGTCCTTGTTGTGCAGCCCCATGTAGAATTTTCCGGCAGGCACCAAAGCCCATTCATCAGCATCGGCGCCGGTATCAATTGGTGTGGTTTCACGGTTGAGAACCGGTGTTGTGTTGCAGGCAATGATCGAACCTACCAGTAGCGATATAATCAAAATGTATTTTTTCATTTCTCACCTCCTTTCGGGGAATATTCCTTATTTGAAAAAGCGGGGATGTATCCGGTGGTTTTGTTCACGTCCAATTCCTGATTAATCGTCTCTTTTCGCCACACGCCATTGTCTTTAAATAAATCGAAAAGGCGCCACAACAGCAACATAAACATAAGCACCAACACAACACCCAAACCTATTTCATTCAGTATCATGGTAGTACTCACCAGTTGTTGCTGTGCGGTTTCCACCACCATCAGCCGTTTCATCGAAAAGACGGTCATAGAGGCAAACGCCAAATCAGAGCCGATAATAAGCACCCAGCCAAACCATTTTCTGGCCTTGCCTTTTAATCCCGCTATGTCGGCATAATACATGATTATAATAGTGGCGATAATGGCAGATAGAATATGCCAGTGCCCGGTTAGAGTGATGCGCTCTTCGCGAAAGGGCCAAACGCGGAAAATATCGTCCAGCTTAACGGCCATGAATATACCTACCCCGCTCACGGTAAAGTTCATAAATACCATTTGCCACAAAGGGCCAAATTTCAGGGGGTCGTGCAGTAAGGCAGCAATTCGTTTAAAGAACCCTGCCTTTTTCAGGTTCTGTTCTTTCAGCCGGTCATTTATCAATTTTTTCCAGCCAAAAATAACGAGGAACAAAGCTGCCATCATAACAAACACGGAGCCCACATACACAAAGGTGTGGGCTGATTGTGTCCAAACCACCGATAAAGAGCCGGCACTCAGGATAACACTGCCGGGAATCATCAGCCACATAGCCAACTTATGATAGATGCCTTTAAAGTCGAACCATCTTCCAATAATCAGGGTAATGGCTACACCAATAAGGGCAAGCATAATGTGTAAATGACCGATGATAGCCTTTTCGAAAACTGTTTTATCAGCTTCACGGATGATATCCTCGGCAAGAAATGCCTCTTGTCCGTTGCCCCAGAAAGAGCCGGTGTATGCTCCAAATCCGGCTGAGATAAGAGTCATTATTACCATTGTAAAAAATGCCATGCGCTCCAGATCCAATCCGCTTTTTGTATGTGCATAAGCCTTGTCGGTAACACGATACCTTTTGTTCCACGGGTTGAGTGCCACGGCAAGCATTAATCCTGCAAAAAACATGAGTGAAAGCCCCGACAGAAACACGCCGTGAAAAGCCCAGTTATGCCCCCAGTAAGCAAACCCAAGCCCAAAAATCATGGTGGTCAGATAGCCAACGGTTACTACGGCGTTGATGTTGGTTTGCTGATGACGGGGCATAGGTACAATGGAGGTAATCATATACACCTCGATGGCAATTATCGCCATGGCTATGGTGTGATAAAGTATAATTATGCGCCCTGCCCGTTCAGCAGGATTTAAATCCATGCGCAGCCATCGCACCACCAGGTCCTTTACGCCCCACTCGGCCATGGGGCCCGACAACATGCCAAAAATAGCAGTGGTGATCGAAACCATAACAATAGCCACAAGGATTAAGCCCTTTGTTGAACTAAAAAAATAGCTGAACCTATTCATAAAAAGCTGATTTTTTTAATTTTTATATCCTCCTGAAACCCCCATGCAAATGATAAACTCATAAGCAGCAGAATAGGGGTAAGTATGGTAAATACCACCTCTTCTGTAAATATTCCCAGAAGTGGCTTCCCAAAGCCTAACGATGCCAGGGCAATCCCGCCAATACCAATGAGTGCACCCCCCACCCCAACCCAGATAAATTTGGCAGGTGCTAATTTGGCACGCGCTACCCAAACAGGGAGTAAAAAGATAGTTAACCCGGCTATGGCATGAAAAACCGGATAAACCACCTTTGTTTGAAATGCGCCGATAGAAGCAATCAGAATCAGGATAAAACCGAGAATCAGGAAAATCAGGTAATAACGATTGTATTTCGGGTAAAACTCGCGCACCAGTCCTAAAGCGATGCCAAAAGGAATAATAGTGGCAACTATTTTAATAAAAGCTAAAGAAAGCACACCAAACCCAAATAGCGCTATTAGCAAACCGGCCACAAAAAGAACGGCGAAAGATGCTATATACCAAAGATTATAACTCTTTTCAGTTTTATAATTTTTGTATTCATTATAAAACGAATACACCAGATAAAGTGCAACTATGCCTGTGAGCAATAAAATAATCCGGTCAAAAACAGTAATTTCCATTGTGTTGTTTTTTTAATGTGTTACATAAAGATGAGAGAGCCCATCTGTTTCAAAAAAAAGATCATTCAACCCCAGCCTTTCGCTCCTCTATCAGCACTTTTGCAGCAGGGGTGAGCAAATAAACAAGAAGCCCTGTAGCCACTACGGCGGCAGGCAGATAAAGACTGAACACTCCGCCTTTTTCTTTAAGTTCGATAATTGCCACAATGTAACCACTCATAATGGAGTTAGCAGCTGCCATTATACCCAGCGGTAGCGCCCATGTCCGGTGTTTGAACACCTGGTGAATAAAAACCAGCCATGCTGCGGCGCCCATCCAGGTTGACATCTGAACCACGGCATACATCCCTTTTAAAAACTTGGGAATAGTGGTCTCAAAGCCCAGATGCTGATACCGGGAGATCATGGCAACCCCGTTAATGTAGGTTAGTACATAAGCCAAACCGGCCACGAAAGTGAGAACAATAACCTTTCGGTTAACCTTTCCCACATACATTATCCCGAACCACAGCACTACGGCAATAAGAAAAACAGGCATGGTTGCAGCAGGCAAATCAATGCTTTTTGCAGGTATTGTGGGAAAGAACCCGGCAAGCATTTGAAGGGCAGCAGCCATAGCCCCCCACCTCCATGCCCATTTTTGCTCGTAGAAAAAACCATAAAGCACCGCTGCCCACAAAGCACTGGCGATGATGCCCAGCGACCCCAGAATGGAGTGGGTTATCTCAACAGCCACTGCTTCGTCAGGGCGGTCACCTGCAATTTTACCATCCACTACCACCATGTAGTTTTGGGCCATCAGGTATAAAAGTAAAAGCCCCGTAAAAATTCCGACAATCGACAAAACGATTCCAATGTTCTTGTAGTTTTTCATCATTTTTTCTCCTTATTGTTTTGTTAATAACTGATTAAAATATATATAAATGTTAATTTACTCATTAGTATGTTAGTATTTACTAACAAAAATAAAAATCAATTTTTACAAAAGCAAGGATTATGAGTAATAATTTTGTAATTTGTATTTAATCTAAATAAGCGGAAAGCTAAACATCACGAATTTAGCGGCTTTTCACCAGTTACAGTTACCAGTTACCAGTTACCAATCACCATTTCTCTATTTCCCTTTTCTCCACCGGCGTTCAGCTTGCGTCACGGGAAAAATTCCATGACTCACCGATTTCACATCTTCCACTGAATAGAATGCCTTGGGGTTGGTGGCTTTAATGATATCTTCCACCTTGTGAATTTCAGTTCGCTTAATAATGCTATAGATAATGCTGACATTCTCGCTTCCGCCCATCGCCTGATGATGGGTGATGCCGTAGCCGGCATTTTTTAGGTTCATAATAAGCTCCTCCGGGCTTTTGCGAGCAAAAATCTGGATTTTCACAATTCCCATAGCCAGATGCTCTTCAAGGCGCAGTCCGATGTAATTTCCTGCAGCAAAACCCGCTGCATATGCGAAATAGCACATCCAGTTGTCCAGATTTTCAAAAATCCGTGAAATTGCCAGAAGCCATATCAGCACCTCAAAAAAACCAAGCATAGGTGCCCACACTTTTTGACCTTTTGAAACCATGACTATACGGATAGTGCCAATAGTTACGTCCATGATTCTGGAGAGAAAAATCAGGAATGGCAGAAGAAAGTAGGTATATAAAGAAGTATCAAAAAAACTATTTGCAAGTATCATTTTCTTAAAGCTTTTTTATGAATATCTCAAAAATACATTAAAATTCCGAAGTAAAATGAAACCGGATATCTTTGAATTCGTCTTGAGCCATTTGCAGAATAAACTGTGAGTCAGCCATAAAAACATCGCGTCCCAGTTTGTCCTTAGCCATTTTCTGATATTTCCGTTTTTTGAATTCAGTCAGCATATGCTTATTATCTGATTCTATCCAGCATGCCTTATACATCTGCATCGGCTCAAACCGGCATTTGGCGCTATACTCATGTTCGAGCCGGAATTGTATCACCTCAAACTGAAGCTGCCCGACGGTTCCAAGAATTTTTCGTCCGTTGAAAGTGCTGGTGAACAGTTGCGCCACTCCCTCATCCGTCAGGTGGTCAATGCCTTTGTTCAACTGTTTCGACCTCATGGGATCGACATTTTCGATATAGCTAAACAATTCGGGCGAAAAACTTGGAATTCCCCTGAAATGAATCTCTTCGCCACTGGTAATCGTATCGCCGATGATCAGACTGCCGTTGTCGGGCACACCGATAATATCTCCGGGAAAAGCCTCTTCAATAATCTCTTTCTGCTCCGCCATAAATGCGGTAGGGCTTGTAAAGCGCATGGTTTTCCCCGAGCGGATATGTTTATAGGCATGGTTTCGCTCAAACTTGCCGGAACAGACTTTCACAAATGCAATCCGGCTGCGGTGATTTGGGTCGATGTTGGCGTGAATTTTAAAAACAAAACCTGAAAAGCCGGATTCTTCAGGGAGCACCATACGCTCTTCTGCCAAAGAGGGCTGCGGAGATGGTGCAATTTCCAAAAAGGCATGAAGCAGTTCCTGAACGCCAAAATTGTAGAGCGCACTTCCAAAAAACACCGGCGCAAGGTTGCCTTCCAGGTATTCATCACGACTGAATTCAGGATAAATGCCTTCCACCAGCTCAAGGTCTTCGCGCAATGTTTTTGCTTCATTGCCGATAAAACTCTCCAGATCAGAGCTTGAAACATCCTCAAAATCAATCCCTTTCTCAATTTCCTGAATATTTGGGTCAAACAGCTTCAGGCTTTTGGAATAAATACTGTAAACCCCTCGAAAACCCGGTCCGTTGCCAATAGGCCAACTCAAAGGGCGCACCTTTAGTTTCAGATGACTTTCAATCTCATCCAGCACCATAAAAGGATCCTGTGCCGGGCGATCCAGTTTATTTATAAAAACAATTACCGGTGTTTTGCGCATACGGCAAACCTGCATCAGTTTTTCTGTCTGCGGCTCAACTCCCCTTGCAGCGTCAATTACAATAATTACACTGTCAACAGCAGTCAGCGTGCGAAATGTATCTTCCTGAAAGTCCTGGTGTCCGGGTGTGTCGAGAATATTTACCTTGTAGCCGTTGTATTCAAAACCCATCACCGAGGTGGCTACTGAAATGCCCCGCTGGCGTTCGATTTCCATAAAATCGGAAGTAGTTGTCTTTTTTATTTTGTTGCTTTTTACCGCTCCGGCAACACGGATAGCGCCTCCAAAAAGCAGCAGCTTTTCGGTTAGCGTGGTTTTGCCGGCATCGGGATGGCTCACAATCCCAAATGTTCTCCGGCGGTCTATCTCTTGTTGAAATAACATACGATTACTAATTTTTGCGTATGCAAAATTAATAAAGAAGAGCGGAGAACAGACAAACAATAGCTAATTGATCTGTTGTTCCCTCATTTTATCAACGATAAGGTAATAAGGCAGGATATCTACGTCAAATTTTATCAATTTCATAAATACCTTGATATAAATCGTACGGTTTGCATGAATTCAATACCTTTGCAACTTGTGTTATAAAAATGTAATCTCTACCTATGAGTTCCATATTTTGCATTAATATTTAAAAGTCATAAGAAATGAAATTTAATTTTAAAACATCTTACATTGTGGTCATTGTTGCAGCTCTGATTGTACTGGTACTATTCGGAGGCCGCATGTTTTTCATCATCGAAGCCGGCGAACGCGGCGTAATTTTCCGTCCCTACACTTCCGGTCTTGACACGGAAAATATTTATGGAGAAGGTTTTCATGTTATTGCGCCATGGAACCGGTTGTATGTTTATCCGGTCAGGGAGCAGCAGCGCGAGGAGACCATGGAAGTGCTTGATCGTAACGGACTTTCGATAAACATTGAGATTACGGTACGCTTTAACCTGGAATATTCAGATATTGGCTTTTTGCATCAAAAATTTGGTGTCAACTATGTCAATGTGCTGGTTATACCCGAAGTACGTTCCACCGTGCGGCAAGTCTCCGGACGCTATTCGGCAGAAGAGATCTATTCAACCAAAAGAGCCGAAGTGGAAAGAACAATTAAAGATGAGACCCGTGAAATACTTAGCGAAAACTATATAGAAATGCGGGCTCTGCTCATTCGTTCCATCAATCTGCCGCCCCAGATCAAGGATGCCATTGAATCCAAACTGAAAACCGAACAGGAAGCCCTTGCATACGAATTCAGACTCAGAAGGGAAGAATCGGAAGCCGAACGCCGGCGGATTGAAGCCGAAGGAAAGGCAGCCTACAACCAGATAATCAATGCCAGCCTGACCGACAAAATCATACAGATGCGGGGCATTGAAGCTACACTTGAGCTGGCTAATTCTCCAAATTCCAAAGTTATTGTCATTGGCAGCGGAAAAGAAGGGCTGCCGATTATTTTAGGAAATAATTAGTTGCAGTGAAGAGTTGGCTTTGAAAATTAAACTCAAAGATGGTGAAGGGCAAGTTTGTGCAACAGCAACGGCAGACTACTTCTGCTATCCGGAGAAAATTGCAAAGGCAAGATTCGGATACCCGGGCAAAAAAGCATTTATCCCTGATTAATAAACAAAAAGAGGCCTCTCAGCAGAGACCTGGATATTAAATATACTGATTGGGATTACTCTGTAGCTCAGGGCTTAAAAGTCATCTTCTTCATCAAAATCATCATAAATTGATGAGTAATCATCGAAATCTTCGTCATCGAATTGATCATAGATGGTGAGTTTCCGCTTAGAGTTTCTGTCTCTTTTTGAAGCATGCCTTCTTTGTCTGCCTTCAAAATCATCAAACTCTTTAGAATTTTTTTTGTTTACTTTCCGTTTCATTTTACAATGTTCATCCAAAAAATAAGACAATTAATTTTTAATAGTTTACAGAGGCAAAATAAAAAAAAACAATTGCAATAAACAAACTCCAATGAAAATTATTTATTTAAAAAATAGTTTGATTTTTGAAAAAACAAATTAAAGAAGTGAATCGTTTCAAAAGAACATTTTATATGCGCTCAGGAATCTCTCTTATACTGCTTATGCTGATTTCGGTTACAACATTTTCTCAGTCAGTCCGGAAGAACCAACGCCTGTTTGAACAGGCAAAACAATCCTATTCAATGCAGGACTATCCCGGAGCAGCAGATCTCTGTCAGCAAATTCTGAAAAACACTCCTGAGTATCTGGACGCCAGATTGCTGTTAGCCGACATATTCCATGAGACCGGGAATATTTCGCAGGAGATTTTTCATCTGAAAAAAGCGCTCGAATTATCACCGATGCCACTTATTCATTTCAGATTAGGCGAAGCGCTGCATTCACAGGAAAAATATGAAGATGCGCTTGAAAACTACAATGAATACCTGAAAACTTTAAAACCGGGAACAGAGCAGGAAGCACGGATACAAAGGAAAATTAAAAATTGCCGCTTTGCCATTGATGCAATGAAAAATCCGGTGGATTATTCACCCCGGCGTCTGCCAAATACCGTCAATACTCCGGACGATGAATATTGGCCAAGCCTGAGCATTGACCAAAAAACACTTTTTTTCACACGGTTAGTGAAAAAGCCCGGAGAGCTGCCTCAGGAAGATTTCTTTGTTTCACAGCTTGGAGAAGAAGGATGGGAAAATGCAACTCCGCTAACAGAAATCAACACCCCTGAAAACGAGGGTGCACAGTGCCTTTCTGCCGACGGAAACCTACTTTTTTTCACAGCCTGCAACAGACCTTCGGGCTTGGGGAGTTGTGACATCTACTATTCCGTCAGAAAAAAGGGTATCTGGAGCGCACCCATTAATGCCGGGAAACCTGTCAACACTCCGGGGTGGGAAGCGCAGCCTTCAATTTCATCAGACGGGCGATTTCTCTATTTCTCGAGCAACCGCCCGGGTGGAAAGGGGAAAAAAGATATCTGGAGGGTTGAATTGCAGGGTTTTGATCAAAACGGAAAAATCAAGTGGGGCGAACCTTACAATCCGGGAGACAGCATCAACACCCCCGGAGACGAAACCTCCCCGTTCGTTCATCCCGGGAATAAAAATTTCTATTTCGCATCCGATTATCACACCGGCATGGGAGGATTTGACATGTTTATGTCTGAAATTATTGACGACTCGCTGTTTTCTGCACCGGTAAATCTGGGCTATCCGCTGAATAGTATTAATGATGAGCAGGGATTACACATCAGTGCCGACGGGCTAACAGCTTTTTTCTCTTCACAGCGCGACACGCTAATGGGGATAGACATTTACTCCTTCCAACTGGACGAATCCATTCGCCCCCACCCCGCAACCTATGTCAAAGCACAGGTTTTTGACGCACAGTCGGGCAACCCGGTTCAATCGGAAGTTGAACTGGTGAATCTTTCCGGAAAAAACGAAAAACCGCAAACAGAAAAAACTGACGCAGACGGAGAACTGCTCCTCTGTCTGCCCGTTGGCAGCAACTACTCTTTTTCTGTTGAAAAAAAGGGATACCTTTTTTACTCCGGCACTTTCGATTTACGCGATTCAAAGAAGATTTACAATCCCTATGAGCTTGAAATTGCCCTCACACCCGTTGTTGCAGGAGCAGAAATGCATCTTTACAATATTTACTTTGAAACCGATTCATTTCGAATTTTACCGGAGTCTGAGCCGGAACTGCAAAAACTGACCCAATTCCTGAAAGACAATCCTTTGCTAAAGGTTGAGATTCAGGGACATACAGACAATACCGGACTTGAAGACAAAAACCTTGTTCTTTCAGAAAAGCGCGCACACTCCGTTGTTGAATACCTTGTTGAGAACAAAATTGACAATAACCGGCTGAGCTGGAGAGGCTATGGCGAAAAACGTCCGGTTGCAGAAAATGAGACACCCGAAGGGCGCAGAATGAACCGGCGGACAACAATCAGGATTGAATAATCATACTTCTGAAGAAGTATAAGCGCTGAACATCAGACCTCTGTAGATTACTTGTCTGATTATCCGGCTATTTATTTCTCACCTTTTGCACCTCTTCCACTGTTACTTCAGAGGCATTGTTTCCAAAACTTTTTCTGACGTAGGTGAGCACATCAGCAATCTGCTTGTCACTCAGATGCGAATGGGGCGGCATGATGTTATTGTAGATTTTTCCGTTCACTTCAATTTTTCCGCTCAATCCGTTTAATGTGATCTCAATGAGTTTGTCCTTATCATTTAAAACCATATCTGTTTTAATGAGCGGAGGATACATGGAAGGAATCCCCGAACCGTCAGCCATGTGGCAGGCAACGCAAACAGACTGATATACTTTTCTTCCCGGGTGATTTGCCATTTCAGCAGAATCGGCTGATTTAAGCTGCTCTCCTTCGCGGTTGCTTTGCCCTCCTCCGCCACAGGAGATTAGCAAAAAAACGGCAAACAGTGCCAATATTGTAGCAGACAGATATCTTATTCTATTCATCTTAAGTTTTCTAAAAATATTTTAAAATCAAGTTATTCAATATTACAAATCTTAAAAATTTTTCACAGATACGTTAACTGAAAAATTTGGATTTCATATCCCTTAACCTAACCTTTACATCAAAAGGTTGAGTAAAGGGATAAAGTTTTGGGAAGGTGAGGTGACAGAAGAGTGGCAAGTTCCGGGTGATTGCGGAGAAAAGGCTTAAATTCCAATTCTTATGTTTCTTTTTACTTAAAGAAATTTGTCTGGCAAATGAAAACAGTCTAAAATAAGAACGATGAACCAAATTGTGCTATTTTTGTCAAAAAATTTAGAAGTTCATCACTTATATGATCAGTAGAAGGATTATCCGAACGAAGGCGTTACAAATATTGTACGCCTACTATACTTCAGAAACTAAGTCGCTGAGTAACGTTGAGAAAGAGTTGTTTTTTAGTCTTGGGAAAACATACGACCTCTACCATTTTTTAATGATTCTTGTTATTGACATTGCAGACCACGCTGAACAGGTGATGGAAATCAAAAAGAATAAACACCAACCCACCTACGATGACCTTAACCCCAATACCCGTTTTATCAATAACCGTCTAATTGAGATGCTTCGTCAAAACAAGCAGCTAAACAGCTACATCCAGAAACAGAAACTGAGTTGGGTGAACCATCCGGGACTTATTAAGGAGTTGTACCTTTTTCTTCAGGAAACAGATTTTTACCAGGAATATATGGCCGGTAACAATCATTCTTTTTTGGAAGATCGTAAAGTGATAGAAAAACTGCTGACCAACGTTGTTCTGGTAACCGAAGACCTGCACGATTCGCTGGAGGAAATGAGTATTTACTGGAATGACGATATGGAGTTCACAGTTTCGATGGTTGTCAAAACCATCAAAAAATTCAATGCCCGTTCCGATTCCAATCAGAGCCTGATGACCATGTTCAAAGATCAGGACGACAGTGATTTTGCCAGGAATCTTCTTCAAAAAACAATAATGAATCACAATGAGTTGCGTGAACTCATCAAGGAGCACTCACAAAACTGGGATATTGACCGGATTGCTTTCATGGACATCCTCATTATGCAGCTTGCAATCACCGAATTTCTTTATTTTCCTTCCATTCCCACAAAAGTTACACTGAATGAGTACATTGAGCTATCAAAATATTACAGCACCGAAAAAAGCCGGAATTTCATAAACGGAATTCTCGACAAAACGCTGAGGGAGCTTAGGGCAAAAAAGAAAATCAGCAAAACCGGCAGAGGATTAATCGGTGAAGAAGAATAATACATTCAAGATTCTGATATGGAAACCAAAACAAATCCCTATTTTTGCAATATAGTTTATCAATTAATAATTCACTTTTAAATAGTTATACCATGTTACATAATTTGCTGATGATGCAACCTCAGGGACAGGAAGGTGCTAACCCGCTGATTAGTTTTCTCCCATTATTGCTCATTGTAGCTGTTTTCTATTTCTTTATGATCCGTCCGCAGATGAAACGCCAGAAAGAGATCAGGCAATTTCGGGAAAGCCTCTCCAAAGGAGATAAGGTGGTTACAACCGGTGGTATTTATGGCAAAATCATTGAAGTGAAAGAGACAACTATCGTTCTGGAAGTGGCAAAAGATATTCATATCAAAGTGGACAAAAACGGTATCATTAAAGATATGAGCGATGCCCCGCTGCAACGGTAGCAGTACCGGGCGCTGGTCGTGAATTTCAATAAGTGATAAACAATAAAAAAACTGTTTACCCTTTGTTGTTGATTATCTGAAATTCAGCAGTAATGATCCGATTTATTGAATCAATCAGGCTTCTCAATGGAACAGTTGAAAACGTAAAATATCACCAGGCGAGAATCAATGAAACTTTTGCTTTCTATTTTGAAGGCAAAGCACCGATTTCGCTGCAACAGATAATTGACAGCAACCACCCGCCCGAAAATGGTTTGTTTAAGTTGCGGATTGTCTATGCTGAAACGTTGGAAAAGATAGAATATCTCCCCTATCAAGCGCCCTTTTTTCGCAAATTTCAATGCTTCCGGATTCCGGATGATTTCACATACCGGTTTAAATTTGCAAACCGCATTTTTTTTGAAAATATCTCCAAAAAAATTGAACCGGATGTTTTACCCGTCCTGATACAAAAAGGGCTGGTTACCGACTCCACTTTTACCAATCTGGTTTTTAAAAGAGGAGATAAATGGTTCACACCCAAAACACCACTGCTGCAAGGCGTTCAGCTGCAAATAATGACTGAAACGTTTCCGGTGAATAAAATAGAAATCCGTGAAACGGAAATTGAAACCTTTGACGCCATCTATCCTATCAATGCGCTGAATACACCGGGAACTATTGCTCCGGTTTCAACAGGATAAAGCGGCAATATTCAATCTTATTCTCTTATTTGTTGGGATCAGTTCTTTTCCGACAGGGAACCAGTGTGCCGTAAATCCGCTCCCATATTGTTGAGCGCCTCAATAAGCTCTATGCTGTCGTTCAGCTCCAAAGCAATACCGAATCCGAGTTGAATGTTAGGATTTTACAATTGAATTCTATAGTTTTGAAGGCAGGTTATTGAAACTGAATAAAAAAACAGGCAACCATCATAATCGAAACAAAAAAAATTGAAAATTCACATACAAAATCCAAGAGCTTTAAATGAAAGGGAAATAAAATGCCAAAATTAATAAGTGAAATATGATATTTCTAATAACATTACTTAAAAACAATAAGGAATCGGTTATACCTATTAATTATCAATACCCTTTGAGTAGTGCAATTTATAAGATACTCAGCAAAGGAGATGCAGAATATGCACAGTTTCTTCACGAAGATGGCTATGGAAAGGGATATAAGTTTTTCACCTTTTCAGATTTGAAAATGAGATATAAAAGAACCGGAGAAAGGATGCAGATTTTGGATGATAAAATTGAACTGAAGGTGTGTTTTCATCTGCCGGAAGCATCACGCACTTTTGTTGAGGGGTTGTTCAGGTCGGAAACAATAGTGATAGCTGATAAAAAATCGAGAGCCGGGTTCAAGGTGCAATCCATTGTAGCAGAAATGAGCCCATTAAATGAAATAAAGAACGAAAAAGAATTACTCCAAATAACAGTGAGACCAGAGTCTGCGATAGTGATTGGTCCAAAAAAGGAGGACGGCAAGTATGACTTCAAGGCACCCGGCGAAGAGGGATTTATTGAAAGTTTGATTTATAGCTGGCGCGAGAAAATAAAAGCTGCATATGATGAATCCACAGCCACAGAAGCTCTGCTTATGGCAGAGGTGGAATTATATAAGAATCCATATCGTTCCAGACTAATACGAATAAAGGATGGCACACCCGAAAAAACTGAAATAAAAGGATACATAAACTTTAAACTGAAACTTACAGCCGAGAAAAGATTTTTGGAGCTGGTGCTAAATGCCGGGATAGGGTTGTATTCGGCGCAGGGGATGGGGTGTGTGGGGGTGGTGAGAGAGAGGAGAGAGGTGAGAGATGAGAGATGAGAGATGAGAGAGGAGAATGTGTTGATGTGTTGATAGCTGAGAAGTAAACGGTGAACGGTGAGAGATGAGAGATTAGAGATGAGAGATGAGAGATGAGAGGTGAGAGAGGAGAATGTGTTGATGTGTTGATGTGTTGATAGCTGAGAAGTAAACGGTAAACAGTAAAAAGTAAGAAGTAAACAGTAAACGGTAAGCAGTAAACTCTGAACTCTGAAATTTTGAGAGCTGATGGCTGATAGCTGAGAAGTAAACGGTGAACGGTGAGAGATGAGAGGTGAGAGAGGAGAATGTGTTGATGTGTTGATAGCTGAGAAGTAAACGGTGAACGGTGAGAGATGAGAGGTGAGAGAGGAGAATGTGTTGATGTGTTGATAGCTGAGAAGTAAACGGTAAACGGTAAACGGTAAAAGGTAAACAGTAAAAAGTAAAAAGTAAGAAGTAAACGGTAAACAGTAAAAAGTAAGAAGTAAACAGTAAACAGTAAACGGTAAAAGGTGAACGGTGAGAGATGAGAGATGAGAGGTGAGAGGTGAGAGGTGAGAGGTGAGGGTATAGAATAATAATCATCAAAAAATTATCAATGATGACATTTCAATTTAAAATTCAGATTAAGGGAATTACCAAGCCGCCGGTATGGCGCACAATTAAAGTGAATTCAAACATCACTTTCAGGGAATTTCATGCCATTATTCAGTTGGCTTTCGGATGGACATTCAGCCACCTGTATCTTTTTTCCGAAAAAGGTTATGCCAGTCAGTTTCAGATTCAGGATAAAGAATTTGCAGATGATGAGTATAGCGAAAGTGTTGATGCCAATCAAACAAGATTGAAAAGTATATTCAAGAAAAAGAATCAAACTTACACCTATATTTATGATTTCGGTGACAGCTGGGAACACAAAATTACTTTGGAAAAAATTACTGATGAAAACTTATTGCATCCGATTTGCCTAACCGGAAAAGGAAAGTGTCCACCCGAAGATTGTGGCGGCGTTTGGGGATATGAGGAACTGAAAGATGCCATCAATGATCGAAGCCATCCTGAATATGAAGAGCTTAGAGATTGGATGGGTCTGGAAGAGGGAGAAAAATGGGATGCCACTGCTTTTGATATTGATGAGGTGAATAAGGTTTTGAGGAAGTTTTGAATGGAAATAATGTTTGTTTAAAAATCAGCTGATGATTTATCAACAGGCAGAAGAGTGAGAATAGTTAAAGCTTATATCAAATATTTTACAAAGGAGCATAAATCATGGAAAAGTCAATCCGTCTTTTAAAGCTTTTATCCGGCAATAGAACATATAGCTTAGATGAGCTGCAGGATAGATTCGATGTAAGTGAGCGCACAGTCTATAGATATTTAAATCAAATAGAAAATGCAGGCTTTGTATTGGAACGAAATAATGGACGTTATCGTTTGGCACAAGATTCGCCGGAGATTAAATCCATAAATAAATTGTTTCACTTTACAGAAGAAGAGGCACAAATTTTCCATCACTCTTTAACATATTTAGAAATGGAAAATGAAGTTGTTAATCGTCTTTTTAGAAAACTGCATTCTCTATACGATTTTAAAGCTTTGAAAAAGATCAGGAACTCTTCAAACATTGAAAAAGTAAAACAATTATCGAATGCAATTAATGAGAAGAAGCAGGTTTTATTGCGCAATTATCGATCTTCGAACAGCTCCACAGTGAGCGATAGAAAAGTAGAACCTTTTCAATTCATGGAAGATTATAAAGCTATCTGGTGTTTGGATGTGGCAGATGGGAGAAATAAGCAATTCAAAATTTCCAGAATTGATGATGTGGAGCTTACAGAGGTAAACTGGAAACATGAGCGGTTGCATGAAACTCCTTTTTTTGATGCTTTTCGTATGACTTCGACAGAACCCACAACTCAAGTAAAAGCTATACTGACATTAAAAGCATACAACCTTATACGTGAAGAGTATCCATCTACTGAACAATACTTGACCAAAGAGAACGACCGATATCTTTTAGATATACCAATTGCTGATTTTAATGGTATCGGTCGTTTCGTTTTGGGTCTTCCGGGTGATGTTTTTGTAAAAGAGCCGGAAGAGTTTAAATCTTTTTTGAAGAAAAAGAGAAAAAAGTTTTTTGACTGACAGAATTTGACAGTATAAGGGGTTAGATTTGTTGAGAATGTTTAAGTTGAAAATTTTTATTGAAAAATAAACAGCTGATAATGGATTAGAATGCTATAAATGGTAATTTGACACGAAAATGATAAGAGAACTCGTAAATTTTTCAGAATCGCTCAGTGAGGATTTTAAAGCGTTAGGAAAAACACCCAAAGATGGGCTTCATATTTTATTACAAATAAAAGAAGGTGGGTTGATTAATACGTCTACTGATACGATTCGCTTTGAATACTATAATAAGAAAATGGATGAAATATCTCCGTTTTTAAAAAAATGTCTTCAACTGCAAGAAAATGCTTGGATGCTCGATACAAATAAATGTTTCGATACTATTACACGAGCCATTCATACATGCAGTCCTTTTAGTGTAGCCATTAAAAAAGACAACTTAATTGGAGGTAAAAATTATGAAAAGAGAAAAAAAGAAGGAAAGAATTTAGTTTATGACAGTTTAGAAAACTACTTTGAAAAAACAGATGAGCTTTTAGACGAAAAAGAAGATGAAATCATAAAGAATGTTTCCCAATCTTTTGCTTCTTTCTTTATCAACGGATCGTGGCAAATTGTTTTAGATGATATTGAAAATCAAAGGGCTGCACAATATGAGTTGATTCAATCTAAAATAAAAGAGTTTAGAGAAAAACATAAGGAAATAAAAGACAAAGTTGATAAGGCTGTTATTAAAGAAGATATTGAAAACTTAGAACAAAAAGCTTTGGAGTTCCAACCTTTGTCTGATGCTGAATATATAATCTTTTATGTTGATTTAGACATTGAGTTTTACAAAGCAACGCATGGGAAGTATTTAGACGAAAGACTATTTAATACAGCAAAATATAATACTGAACCTGATAAAGATGGAAGTATTTATGGCACAAGCAATTTTATGAATAGTTTTAATGTAAAAATGCCTTTTCTACTGCATCAATCTGCGACTTTTGATATTTCTAACCGCATTTCCAATCAGGATGCTAAGGCTTTATATGAATTAGAGAAAGTATTTCCAAACAAAACACTGCCCAACCCTTTGCCTGTTTTTATTTACCAAAATGAATCTTTTAATAATCAAGTCATCGGATTGTATAAGGAAGGAAAACAAAGGTTTAGAGATATTGTAGAATCACTCTATCAAAATTATGCCGATGATTTTCAAAATTATTATCTGTTAAATTGGTCAAACACAAGAGATGGGATTGTATTTAACGATTTTGATTTCGTGGCAAAATTTGAATATATTCTAAA
Organism: Mariniphaga sp.; assembly: GCA_040772505.1. Taxonomy (GTDB): domain Bacteria; phylum Bacteroidota; class Bacteroidia; order Bacteroidales; family Prolixibacteraceae; genus Mariniphaga. Next base: position 133,915 of record JAXGYA010000009.1, read on the forward strand.
CACAAATGGCAAAATAGAAATTCAAAATCTTTTTCATTTAAAATCTAAGGGAGAGAAAAAAGGCTTAAAATATTATGAACCTATCAAGAATATTTTTCAGCTGGAAGATCAAGTTCTAAAACATCTCATCCAAAATAAATATCTCCGTGTAAACTATTTTTCAGAATTGAAAACCGAGGAATATGAGCGAATGCCAATGACCTATCTCTCATTTAGTAAATATCGCAAAGCCATTTATGATTATGTCTATAAATCAAATCGCAATGCCATTGGAGGAAGGGAATTTAATGAATTGATCTTCAATTCTATCATAGATGATATTAAGAGAGCCAATGAATATGGCGTTAAAGAAAAATTAAACTATTGGTATAGTCTGTATAATTATTTTCATCAAAAAAGTTTTAATATGGCAAGTAAACTAAAAGAATATCAAGATTTTGTTTCCGAAGTGATAGAAGGAAACGCAAACTTAGAAAATGCAAAAGACGAACATTTTGCATTCGCTGCCGGGCAGGTTATTTATTATCTACTTAGTAAAAGCAAATCAGCTGATACAAGCTTTAGGTTAATGGAACCTTATCTTCAAAAAACAAATTGTAAAGCGCTACAAGAAAACATCTCGGAAGATTTTGCCAGATATAAGCACGAAAACTTTTCCAATAACTTTGGCAAAGTAGCCTCTTTTGTATTAAGCTATGAGACAGATCAAAACATGAAAAAGCTACAGCCACAATTATTGTCCGGCTTGTTCGCAAAAAACCAATTATTTAGTGACAAAAGTAACATCGAAAATAAATAAAATTATGAAACAAAATTTTAACAACCGTGTGTATGGATTCGCAATTATTAAATCCATCAATTCAAATTACAATGCAGACTTTTCAGGTCAACCAAGAAAACTTCCCAGCGGAAAGGTTTATGCTACTGACAAAGCATTGAAATATTCCATTAGAAATTATTGGAAAAATGCTTTAGGTGAAAAAGTGTTTTACTTTAAATCATTATCAGATGATATGTCTCCAAGGACTTTAGATGAAACCTATGAATTGCACTTTGGAAAAATGCAAAGTACAGGATCTGAACTTCGAAAGGAGATTTTAAGAAATATCTTAAAAAGATTAGACGTCAAACTATTTGGTGGTACGTATGCAGGAAAAACAAATATATCTGTACACGGTACTTGTCAAATAACTCATGGTTTAAATCGCTTTCCAGAGGATATTATTTATTCTGAACAAATAATGTCCCCATTCAGAAATCCCGGAGAGAGCAGTAAAGATAGTACAATGACCACTTTGGGAAGTCAATCAAGATTAGAAGAAGGGCATTATGTTCATCATTTTTCTATCAATCCCAAAAACATAGAAGATGATGTAAAGAGAGTTGATGCGGAAGGATTAACTCAAGGAGATATTGATAAGCTAAAAGAAGGATTGAGAAAAGGCGCAAGTTATTATGACAGTGCAGCAAAATCAGGAACTGAGAATGAGTTATTGTTTTGGATTCAATTAAAAGAAGGATCTAAAATGGTAATGCCCTCTTTTATTGAGTTTGTAGATATTAATGAAAAAGGTGTTATTGATCTTGCTAAAGTTGAAGAGTATTTGGCTCAAGAATATATTGCAAATGAAATTGAAACTATGGAAATTTACTATAACAAATCTGTGACTCAAGTAGAAAATATACCTGAAACTGCAGTTTTTGGAACTATTTAAAACACATTGTTTATGAGATTCGTTTCATTCGACATCGAGAGTCATTTCGGTTTTTTTAGAAAACCTGAATCCAACAACACTTTGAATGTATCTTATAATATTATCCATAGACCTGCTGTGTTGGGTATTTTAGGTGCAGTCATTGGCTTGGAAGGGTATAAAGAGAAAGGAAAGTTTCCGGAATACTACGAAAAATTAAATCATTTAAAAATCGGAATAAGCCCTCTGAATCACGAACAGGGGAATTATCTCAAGACCCCTATCAAGTATTCCAATACGGTAGGATATGCAAATAAAGGAGCAACCTTCCTAACAGAGGAATTGACCTTAATCTCACCAAAATATCGGATTTTTTTATTGTTGGATTCCCAAAATAATGAAGAAGCTCTTTTATTAGAAAATCTACGGTCACTGCAAACTGAGTATATCCCTTATTTTGGAAAAAATGAGTTTACAGCTTGGTGGAGTAATTTTAAAGAGTATGATTATTCTCTTATAGAAACTTCAGAATCTATTGCGGGAAAGATAGAGACACTTTTTGTCCGAAATCAAATAGTTAAAGATCAAATTGAACATTCTGAAGCGGGGTTTTTGGAAATGATGAGTGAAGATGATTATGATGAAATCCCCTTTATGTACTTTGAGCGTTTGCCTGTAGACTTTGATACTGAGCTGATTCAGTACAAAATGGAAGAGATGGTTTACACCAATTATAATATCAAGAATTTAGAAAATCTGCCCAATTTGTTTTATTTGAATGAAGTGAATGCTTATGTCCAACTCATTTAAATCCATATCCTATTTTCTAAATGACTATAAAAAATCATGTTCAATTGGCAAATCTCTTGTCGATTCCGGATTGTATTGGGCGCATACGCCCAATCAACCGGGCGGACTACCTGAAACTTTGGAGAAGCACTTGCAATTGGTGCAAACCTATTTTGAAAAAATTGTCCGGAAACATCATCTTGATCAAATTATAGACAACCTTATTACGGAATACTTAAAAGAAAAAAATCTTCATTCGCAAGAATTGGGCAATTGGATAAAACAATTGTTTGTCCATACCATTCTATACCACGATCACGGGAAAGTGAATGAAAATTTTCAGAAAGCCAGAATGAATAATCCGGCTTTTAAGGAGAAACAAAATTCTGACAATGGAATAGATACACAACACTCCACTCTTAGTTCATTTATTTTTCTCAATCATAAACTTTCTGAGGCTGCAAATGAATTTACAGGGAAAGAACAGCAATGCGCTTTTGTGATAGCCATTTTATTTTCTTATCCAATTTACCGACATCACAGCTTTCATTTAAAAGATGATTATTGGCAGAAAATTATCGACGAAAGTAAGCGATCCGATCAGCTAAAAGTTTACTTGGAGTTGTTTGATAATATAAAAAATAATGACAAGGTCTTTAATTTTATTAAGCAGTTAGAACACGCAAAAAAGAGGAATATATTTAGAGAATATGAAACATCATTTGCTTTGTATCAACTGATTCGTTTGATTTTCTCTCTTTTAACCGCTTCTGATTATCTTGCTACCAATGAATTTTCAAGTGGTTTTCCAATCGATGATTTAGGCACCTTAGATTCTTCTCGAGTTAAAGCTTTGTATGAAAGAGTAACTCAGGATGAGTGGATAGATAAAAATCAAATTAAAAGAAACTTCAACAAAAAGACTTATGACGAACTTTTGTATTTGGATTTAAGTAAAAAACCTAAAGAGAAGAGTGGAGAAAATCTAAACTTACTACGACAACAAATGGCTATAGAAGCCATTCGTAATGTCAGAAAAAACACTGATAAAAATTTATTTTATTTAGAGGCTCCAACCGGTGGCGGGAAAACCAATATTTCAATGTTAATGACCTTAGAGTTATTAAAGGCTAATGAAAATCTTAATAAAGTATTTTACGTTTTTCCATTTACGACTTTAATCGATCAAACATTTAAAAGTTTAAAAGAAACTTTGAACCTATCTGATAAGGAAATTATTGCTCTTCACTCTCGAGTTTCTTATGACACATCCATCAATAACGAAGAAGAAGCAGATGCGGAATATGGAACGGATAGGAAAAACTATATTAATCGATTATTTGTCAACTTTCCTTTTACTCTGCTAAGTCATATTCGATTTTTTAATTTATTAAAATCAAATATCAAGGAAGAAAATTATTTACTTCATCGTTTGGCTAATTCTATTGTAGTAATTGATGAGTTGCAATCCTATAATCCAAATCAATGGGACAAACTGCTCTTTTTCATTAAGAGATATGCTGATTTATATAATATTCGCTTCATATTAATGTCTGCTACATTACCCAAAATAAGCAATCTTGAAATTGAGAATTTAGAAGCCGATGACATTGTTTATCTTTTGCCGAATGCCAAAATGGATTATTTTAATAATGAAAACTTTTCAGGAAGAGTTGATTTTGATTATTCTCTCAGCAACGAAAGAATTTCTTTGAGTTTATTAGCCGAAAAGGTTGTAGAGGAATCTAAAAAATATGCTGAAATAGACAAGAGTGACAGCAAACCTAAAAACAGTGTTTACACAGTGGTGGAATTTATATTTAAAAATCCTGCCACCTTATTTGAAAGGGAAGTGCAAAAAATAAACGATGGTTTTTTTGATGAAATTTTTGTGTTATCCGGAACCATTTTATCGCATAGACGAAAATATATCATCAACTATTTAAAGAATAAAACCAACAGAACCAAAAAAATCCTTCTCATAACCACCCAAGTTGTCGAAGCAGGCGTGGATATTGATATGGATATTGGTTTTAAAGATAGTTCTCTTCTGGATAGCGATGAGCAGTTGGCAGGTAGAATTAATAGAAACGTCAATAAAAGCAATTGTACACTATTCTTATTCAATCATAGTAAAGAAAGCTTTATATACGGAAAGGATTTAAGATATGAATTTACAAAACAATTAAGTCAACGTGAGAAAGAAAACATTTTGAATACTAAAGATTTTGACTTCCTGTATCAAAAAATTATTGACTTTAAAAACAAAAGAAATCAAGATCAAAGTTTTGTTGGTATAGGGGATTATGTCAATAAGATCAAGAGTTTACAGTTTCAAACCGTTTCCAATGAATTTAAACTTATAGAACAAGAAAATTTCAGTTGTTTTATTCCCTTATCTATTCCGATTTATATTAACGGTGAGTTTGGAGGAGAAGTTGAAGAATTTTTTTCACGTAGCGAATTGAAATTCCTGGCAGCTTATAATATATATCCTGATAGTGAGGAAAAGATATCAGGCGAAAAAATCTTTAACCTATATTTAGATCTAATTCATTCTTCAAAAGATTTTATTGCAAAAAAAATAGAATTTAAGCAAATGCAGTCTTTACTATCCAAATATGTTTTTTCTCTTTTTGCATCGAATAAAACACAAACGAAGCTCACTGAATTTATGGATCTTGAAAAAAGTGATTACGGATATTTCTATATGCATCGCTGGGAAGAGTTTTACTCAGAAATAAGTGGCATAAACGAATCTGCTTTCGAGAATATTGAAAATCAATTTTTATAAAATGGCACTAATTAATGCAACTTTAATCAACCTCTATAGAGTATGTCAAAGAGAATGCTGGTTGCATGCCAACGGAATTAACATGGAACACACTTCCGATCTGGTAACCGATGGCAAATTGATTGAAGAAGAATCCTATTTACAGCGGAGTAATAAATATTCACAAGTTGATTTATTTATTACTTACCAAGGAATTAACCTGAGCGGGAAAATAGATTTTTTTGATACGCGCAATAGGGTAGTGCACGAAACCAAGCGGAGCAACAAGGTGGAAGTGGCTCATGTCTGGCAGGTGAAGTTTTACTTGTGGTTGTTGCAATTAAACGACATAGAGGCAGAAAAAGGAGTGATAGAATATCCAAGACTGCGAGAGAAAGAAGATGTGTTTTTGAAACAATCAGACATTGACTATTTACAAACCGCAGTAAAGGAAATTCAGGAATTGGTGAAGAGCGAAAACTGCCCCGATGTGATTAATGCAAAAATATGCAAGAGTTGTAGTTATTATGATTTTTGTTATTCAGGCGAGGTATGAAATTAAAACATAAAATTACAATTGAATGAAAACCAAGAAAAATATAAAATAAAATGAAAAAATACATTGTAAAAGGTGACCTATCAGGAATTCAAGATTTTATTTTTGATATTCCTTCTAAGGGTGCTGCAAAGGAATTAAAACGACGGTCGCTCTATGTTGCCGCATTGGCAGAAAAGCTTGAAAAAGAACACGCAAAGTTTTTTGAGCACGATGCTTTTAAAGTAATCTATAATGGAGGAGGTAATTTATTTTACGAAATAGAAACAAGCAAAAATAAGACTGAAATAACAGACTTTTTATTAAACTCAACTACTCCTTATGTCAAAAGAGCTATTTATCCATATTTCGCCCTAATGGAGTATTCTTCATCTTTTCAGCAAGCAATGCAAGATGTTAATAGACAAATGCTACGTGAAAAACAAAAACGATTATTGTTTTTAGAGCCTTTCAAAGAAAGAAATAAAGAAGCGTTACCAGCCTTTAAGAATGGACAAGGAATTAATTACCATTTTCCTAAAAAAGAAAATCAAGAAATTATGGATTTTGATGATATTTCTGAGAAGGGCATAGGAGATAATAAATTAGCAGCTTTAAAAATAGATATCGATCACTTGGGACAAGTTTTTAGAAATAGGTCTGAGAAAGATTATTATATTTTATCAAAAGAACTTGCTTATTTCTTTGATCAGACTTTGCTGGAGATTCTTCAAAGAAATTGGAAAAATCAAATATATGTCGTTTTTTCAGGAGGTGATGACTGCTTCCTAATTGGGAAATGGTCAGCTATTATTGACTTAACTGCACAAATACAAAATGAGTTCAGATTATTTAATGAAACACTTAAAGAAAAAGTTTCATCGTTCCAAAAAGAATTGACCTTTTCAGCAGGAATTAACATTTTTCCACCCAAGTATCCTATGAAACAGATGGCTGATGAAGTAGAAGCATTTCTCTCACAAGCTAAAAATAATGGTAGAAATAGAATTACTATTTTGGGTTATTCATTGACATGGGAAGAGTACGAAATTGTAATAGCTATAAAAAATCAACTAAGTGTTCTTGTTGAAGAAAAAGGTGAATCAAGAGCCTTAATTCAAAGAATTAAATCTTCAAACATAGGTTATGAAGCCTTACAAAAAAGAGCAAAACAAGGACAAATTCAATTGCCAAAAGTATGGAGTTTAAAATACTATTTGAGAAACATCAAAAATGAGAATAAAGAGGAAGTAGAGAAGCTTTTCAATACCTATTCTCAAAGTCTTATAGATGCATTTATGAATAAACAGGAAAGTGTTAATCCAATGATATTTCCTATAGCAGCAAGGTTAACAGAATTATTAATTAAAAATTGAAACTATGTCACATTCAAAAAATCAGCAAAGAGGGCACTCTCGTCCTTTTCATCAATCAAGAAAATCACAGTCCTTTTCAGACTTAGGTGAAAACGTGTATAAAAGCTATTTTAAAGATAGTAACATCTCTATCTTAGAATATCAAGAGGGTAAAAATGCGGATGTTTTCATTCAACAAGTTGAGAAATTTGTGGAGGAGAAAGGAAAACAATTGTCTAGCACTCAACTCCGTAATATTTACGATAAAATATTAAATGCTGACGATCTGATATCATTGAAGATGATTCGTCCACAATTAGCCTATTTAGCTGGACGTGAGAAAAATCATGGTAGTAAAGAACTTTTATCCTTTATAGATATTTTAATCAAAGAAACAACAACTGAATCCATGGAAAACTTTAAGCAATTCATGCAAATGGTTGTTGCATATCATAAATATTACGGAAAAAATTAAAAACCAGAATTATGAAATTAATACATACAAAAAAAATAGAGGGAGTTATCATAGTAGAAACAGGTCTTCATATTGGAGGAGCCAAAAACTCATTAGATATTGGGGGTTTAGACTCACCAGTAATTAAAACACCAAATGGTGTTCCTTATATACCAGGAAGCAGTTTAAAAGGTAAAATTCGTTCTTTGTTGGCACTTAGGGAAGGATGCGCAGATGTAAAAGAAGAACCGGAATTGTTGAAAAAAATGTTTGGCTATACAGGTGATAAAAATGATGATACAACAGCACAAAAAGCTCGTTTAATTTTTCGTGATGCACATTTAAATCGTAATTCATTTAAAGAAGAGTTTGAAAACGCTATTTTGGAAACCCCTTTTACAGAAGGTAAATATGAGAATACAATTGATAGAACAACAGGGAAAGCTGGAGGTGCAGGACCAAGACAAATTGAACGAGTTCCGGTAGGAGCAAAATTTGACTTTGAAGTTATTATCAATATATATGATGAAGATGACATAGAAGCCATGGAAAAAGAACTATTAAAAGGCATAGAAATGCTGGAAAATAATTATTTAGGAGGAAGTGGCACTCGTGGATATGGAAAAGTAAAATTTGAAATAAAATTTTAATCTGAATGAAAAATTATATTTATTATCTCAAAACACCTACTAATGCCCGGTTTCACTTTGGTGAGGTAGCTCGAGAAAGCAGTTTAAGTAGTTCTTCTACTTATGCATATTCAGATACTCTTTGGGGAGCTCTTTTACACAATGCTTTTTTGATGAACAAAGAGAAAGCAGATCAACTTGTAGAAGCTATTGATAAAAATCAAGTAAGTCTATCTTCTGCTTTCTTCTATATTGAACAAAAAGGGGAAAAAGTGCTTTTTTTGCCCAAACCAGTTACTTATAATTTTGTCATCTCTCAATCGCAGGATTTAGATCCCAAAAAAATAAAAAATGTAGAAATGCTCTCAAAAGGAGTATGGGAGTCAGATTATGAGCCTAAAGATTGGTTTGATGAAGAAAAATGTCAACAATTACAAGGAGGTAAGTTTATTTGCTTAAAAGAAGAAGGTGAATTTAACAGTAATCTGAGTGTTTATTCAAAATCAGTGATTCCTAAAAACCCAATATCATATACAGAAAATGAAGATAATGATCAAAAGATATATTATCAAACAGATGTTTTCCTTAATGATAACGAATTGTTTTCTTCCGGTTATTATTTTTTAGTAGAGGATTCTTTGGACAGGGATATATCTGCATTTTTAGAAAAATGTATAGAGAACATAGTCACCTTCGGATTAGGAGGCGATAGAAGTACAGGAGCAGGTCAAATTATCGATATTCAAAAAGAAGAGTTTGAATGGTCCTTGAAAAGCACAAGATATTTTTCAAATCTATCATTATTGATACCTCGAGACAATGATTACAAGGAGGGATATTATAAGATGATGCTTCGTGGTGGGCAAAACACCTGTGAGAAAACAAATCTCTCTTTTGTGCAGTGTATTGCAGATGGTGGTGTTTTTGAGAAGAAAATAAATGGAAAATTAGTGGAAATTGGAACTGAGAAATTAAAAAATGGCGTGCCTTACTTTGCTCCGGTTAACCTTAAAAATTTTGACTTATGAAGACATATAAGATAAAAGCTACCGTTGTAACTCCTGTTTCTATTGGCGATGGAAGTCAATACTCTCCTTACAAAGATTATTTTATCGATAGAGGAAAGGTATGTTATATAGATGAACAAAAAATGGGTGAACTCTTAGCAAAAGATGATGAGTTGATGACAGAATATGTAGAAGGGGTAGCTAATATGGAAGGGAATCGAAGTAAGTTTAATTTAAGAAGTTTTATTCAAAATAGATTGTCTGTAGAATCTGATCTCTTAATTCAAAACGAATTAGATTTCTATGGAAATGTACTATCAAAATTACCTATTAATGGATTCATTAAAACCCCAAACGGTCATCCATATATTCCGGGCAGTAGCATAAAAGGTGCGATAAAAACAGCTTTGGTTTATATGGATTTGGAGAAAACAAGTACAGGGAAAAAATGGAAAGACAACTTCTTCAGAATGTTATCGCAAATAGATTATAATAGACGAGGATATGAAGATTTTTTGCGGAGAAAGCTAGAAAGTCAGCTTAATGAATTAGAGGATATGTTACAAAGGAAGGCTGAAAAGAAAAACAACTTGGGTTTTATTGATAGGCTTACTCTTTCCGATAGTTGCAAAATTGATAAAAAACAACTGGAAGTTATAGATTTAAAACGCACACAAATACCTGTTCGACAAGAAGTGTTAAAAGTTAATGCAAATTTTTATTTCACCATCTCATCTCCAAATGAAGGTTGGGAATCTTTTGGAGAAAAGCTAAATACATTTTCTTTCAATAATTTAAGTGACTATGAAGATAATCGAAAAAAGGTTTTTTCTCAAGTGGACAATGCTTTTGATAACAATCACGCTGAAGTTTTTTTACCATTAGGTTTTGGAAAAGGTGTTTATTTAAATTCAATACTTATGACGCTAAAAGATTATGCATATGACAATCAAATAGAAGCATTGTTCGAGAGTTACTTAAAAGTCCTTTCACCTCGAACGAAAAATGTGAATATCAGCTCTTTCCCAAATACATCCTTTAAAACATATCAAGATGATCTACCGTTAGGGTGGATTAAACTTGAGAAAATTAAATAATTATGGCAAGAAAAGTATTAGTTAGTTTTTTAGGTATCGGTAAATATATTGAATGTGTTTACAGTATAAATGATAGAAATAGTCGGGTAGTCACCTATGTTCAAAATGCAATTGTGGATTTATTGGCTGCTGACTATGATGAATATATTGTATTCTGTACAAAAATGGCATATGAGAAGCATTTTGAAAACCTTGCAAAAGAAAGTAATGTCACATTTAAACCTCAACTCATTCCTGAGGGTTTAAACGAAGAAGAAATATGGCAAATTTTTAAGGTTGTTTTTGAGCAAATAAAAGAGGGTGATGAGGTAATATATGATATTACTCATAGCTTCAGGTCGCTGCCCATGCTGGGAATTACACTTTTACAATATTCAAAGTTTCTTAAGAATATCAGTGTAAATGGTATTTATTATGGTGCATTTGAAAATTTAGGTTTTCCAAGAGAGATTTCAGAGAAATACCCCAATCCAAACGATAGAAAAGTTCCTCTTCTTAATTTAACTGCTTTCTCGTTGTTGCAAGATTGGACTATAGCTGCTAATAATTTTATAAACCTTGGTAATGCTAAAATGATGAAAAAATTGACATTGCAAGGAGTCAACCCAATTTTGGCAGCAACAAAAGGAAAAGATAAAACCGCGCGTAAACTTAGAAATTTAGCAGATGAATTAGCTGAGTTCTCATCCAATTTGAGAGTAAATAGAGGTGCTAATATCATGGATGGTGCCTCTTCAACAAATGCAAAAAACATACTTAATCAGATTGATGACTATGAATTAATTCCTCCTTTTAAACCCATTGTTGATAACATAGAAGAAACCTTAGAGTCTTACTCTGAAAAAGATGTGTTTAATTTATTTAAAGGAGTGGAATGGTGTATTGACAAACAATTAATTCAGGAGGGCATAACGCAATTACAAGAAGGAACAATCACTTTTTTGGCAGTAAAACAAAATTGGGATTATAAGGATAAACCAATCAGAAACTTAATTAGCTCTTATTTATCTGTGCGGTTTCATAAATCAAAGGAAAAATGGACTGACGAACTCGGTGATCCAAATTATCAAAAAAACGTTGAGGCATTAGATAAAATAGAGAATATTAAAAAAATATGTGGTGTCTATAGTGCTATTTCTCAAAAAAGGAATGATATAAATCATGGTGGTTTTTCTAGTAACTCACCTGCAGATGGCTTTGAAAGAGACTTAAAAAATAGCTATGAGAAAATAATAAAATATTTCAAGTTAAACAATGCTTATTAATATTTCTAACCACCCTACAGCTACTTGGTCTAAAAAGCAAATGGAAACAGCTATTTCTCAATTTGGTGCTGTGGTAGATTTTCCGTTTCCTCATATTGATCCTGAAAGTTCAACAGAACAAATAAAGTTATTGGCTCAGCAAATATTTGATAAAGTAACAGTTAACTATGATAAAGATAAAATCACTATTCATCCGATGGGAGAGTTATCATTAGTATACCAATTAGTTATGCTATTTAGAGAAGAGAATATTCCATGCGTAGTTTCAACAACAAAAAGAGAGGTAGAAGAGTTGCCTGATGGTAGTAAAAACTCTCTTTTTCGCTTTGTGAAATTTCGCTCATATTATTGATATCAATGAGAAAATCTTATTATCTCTTTAATCCCGGAAGACTGTCGCGCAAGGACAATACTTTAAAGTTCGTACCCACAGATAGTGAAGGCTTCGAGGGTTCGGCAAAATATATTCCTGTTGTTGGAGTTGACAATTTGTATTGTTTTGGTGCGTTGGATGCAAACAGTGCAATGTACAATTTTCTTGGCAAAAACAGGGTGTCTGTTCATTTTTTCGATTACTATGAACATTACACGGGTAGTTTTATGCCAAAGGATTATTTATTGAGTGGCAAGGTGCTTATTGAGCAAACAAAAGCATATACAAGCACAAAGCGACGAATGGAAATTGCCCACAAATTTGTGGAGGGAGCAGCAGCCAATATTTTGCGTAATCTGAAATATTATAACTCAAGAGGAAGAGAACTTTCATTGTATATTGAGCAAATTGAGAAATATGATGAAGATAGGAAAACGGCATACGGTATTGATGAACTAATGGGGTGGGAAGGTAATATCCGACAAGTATATTACAGTGCTTTTGATGAGATTATTACCGATTTTTCGATGGGTAATCGTGTAAAGCAACCACCTTCTAACGAGATCAATGCCTTGATTTCATTTATAAATATGATGTGTTACACACTTTGCCTTGATCAGATATATCACACACAGCTTAATCCCACAATTAGTTATTTGCACGAGCCGGGATATAGGCGATATTCGCTGGCACTTGATATATCGGAGATATTTAAACCCATTCTTGTTGATAGATTGATATTTAGTTTGCTCAACAAAAAGGTGTTGACAGAACGTGATTTTGATAAAAAATTAAATAGTTGCCTGTTAAACGAATCCGGAAAGAAAAAGGTGTTGAAAGCGTGGGAAGAGCGACTTTCGCAAACCATTAAACATCGCAAGCTCAATAAAAGTGTCAGTTATAAGCATTTGGTAAAACTGGAGATTTACAAGCTTATAAAGCACATTATGAAAATTGAGGAGTACAAACCATTTAAAGCGTGGTGGTAGATATTCGTTATGAATGAATTGAAAAAAGCTATCTCTATAATCACTTATCATTTATAAAACCATGTACATCATCTTAGTCTATGATATTGGAGAAAAGAGAGTAGGAAAAATGCTTAAGCTTTGCCGGCAGTATCTCAACTGGATTCAGAATTCTGTGTTTGAGGGAGAGCTGACACCCTCTAAATTAAGAGAACTGAAAATGAAAGCATCCGAAATAATGGATGAGGAGACAGATAGTTTGATTATCTTTAGCAGTAGAAATGAAGAATGGCTTGACAAGGAGGTGATAGGGAAAGAGAAAAATGTAATAAGCAGTTTTCTCTGAGTCGTCGCGTATAGCGTAGCCGGCTCACAAAATGCGCTCTTTGACATTTTGGATTTTTAATGCGTTATAAATGTGTATATTATAAGGTCGTCGATGTTCCATATTTTTTTCACTATTGGGCATCGACGACATTATTGATGAGAAATATTAAGAATATAAATTTTAATGTATTGATAATGAGAATATTTTTTTTGTTATCTTTACGGCTCTTAATCGCACCATATTGGAATTGAAACAGGTATGCCCTTTGCTGTTGGTCTATCCGGTCAAGCTCTTAATCGCACCATATTGGAATTGAAACCCTTACAAAAATGCACTAAGATTAACACGAACCGAACTCTTAATCGCACCATATTGGAATTGAAACTTGGATAAACGTATTAATGCGACTGTGGGATTTGGCTCTTAATCGCACCATATTGGAATTGAAACTGAAATAACTATAAAAGACACCAAGTCCGCTGTATCACTCTTAATCGCACCATATTGGAATTGAAACCTCAATTGAACTTCGTGTCCATCATTACCGTCAACACTCTTAATCGCACCATATTGGAATTGAAACGATGTTGGAGAGTTAATTTTGAAAGTAGGTAGGCGCTCTTAATCGCACCATATTGGAATTGAAACAAATATGAAAGCAGTGTTCGCAGTTGGGACAAAGCCTCTTAATCGCACCATATTGGAATTGAAACGTCTTAGATATTAATTATATTGATGTAGAAGGTATACTCTTAATCGCACCATATTGGAATTGAAACTATTTAGCTGAAAAAGGCAATAGCTATACAGGAAACTCTTAATCGCACCATATTGGAATTGAAACAAAAATACCACGTTGTTTGCGGCAGTTAATGTTAAACTCTTAATCGCACCATATTGGAATTGAAACGAATCTGTATGCCCTATGTATCTTTTTGAGAATGGTCTCTTAATCGCACCATATTGGAATTGAAACTGGGAAGTGAGCGTGGTGAGTTATCCAGTAACCAAGCTCTTAATCGCACCATATTGGAATTGAAACGTATCTACCTTTTCTTCTTTCTTTGAAGGCTTTGAACTCTTAATCGCACCATATTGGAATTGAAACGTGACAAGATATGGCATAAAATCCAATTTTGTCCTGCTCTTAATCGCACCATATTGGAATTGAAACAACGGATAATCTGCTGTTTCTTAGCTTCGTCATTCCTCTTAATCGCACCATATTGGAATTGAAACTGTATAAAGATATTGTGCCGTTCGTCAGCTTTAAAGCTCTTAATCGCACCATATTGGAATTGAAACGCAAATGGGGCTAACTTATGCGACAGCCGTAGGAAAGCTCTTAATCGCACCATATTGGAATTGAAACTGAAAAGTTAACTTAATCTGTTCTTGAATAGTCGGCACTCTTAATCGCACCATATTGGAATTGAAACTCTCTTTTATTTATGTGTTTAAAAATTACAAAATTGCTCTTAATCGCACCATATTGGAATTGAAACTCGACCGCGAAGAAATTTTTGAGCTGCCGGCTATCGCTCTTAATCGCACCATATTGGAATTGAAACACGCTGTCAAGTCCTGCGGACGTTGACAGGTTGGGGCTCTTAATCGCACCATATTGGAATTGAAACGCGCAGAAGACTGCTATACTGTTTTGCGCCGCCTCTGCTCTTAATCGCACCATATTGGAATTGAAACACAACACTTGCAGCAGCTTCAATTCTGCTCTTTCCTACTCTTAATCGCACCATATTGGAATTGAAACCGGAAATAATAATCGTTTATGGATTGATGCTGCCAAACTCTTAATCGCACCATATTGGAATTGAAACACGAATGACGAAGCTAAGAAACAGCAGATTATCCGTCTCTTAATCGCACCATATTGGAATTGAAACTTTGGGCGTATGGAATGGCAGCGATTGAGGCAATGCTCTTAATCGCACCATATTGGAATTGAAACATAAAATCTGAACAAAAATACACTACCGGTTTAACTCTTAATCGCACCATATTGGAATTGAAACCAGGTGTCGCTTTTCGGGTTGCCTCGTTTATTTTCCTCTTAATCGCACCATATTGGAATTGAAACGGCGAAACGGTAAATGTACATGGGGGTCAAATTGCTCTTAATCGCACCATATTGGAATTGAAACAACTGTTAAAGAAAAGGAACAAATCGTCACTGCAACCTCTTAATCGCACCATATTGGAATTGAAACACCGATAATATTCTTGTAAGCAAATGGAGCCAAACCGCTCTTAATCGCACCATATTGGAATTGAAACTTTGTGATTAAAGCAACTCATGGTAGTCATATGAACCTCTTAATCGCACCATATTGGAATTGAAACGTTTGTATGTGTAACGGATGATCCAGAGGGGATTGCTCTTAATCGCACCATATTGGAATTGAAACTTTGTGATTAAAGCAACTCATGGTAGTCATATGAACCTCTTAATCGCACCATATTGGAATTGAAACGTTTGTATGTGTAACGGATGATCCAGAGGGGATTGCTCTTAATCGCACCATATTGGAATTGAAACTTCGTGGAACTGTTTTATCCCAGATTTTCCTGCCCTCTCTTAATCGCACCATATTGGAATTGAAACATTTGCGATGACCAAGACTTAATGCACAGATTGTATCTCTTAATCGCACCATATTGGAATTGAAACCAGAAGCGGTTAAGCCTGTTTTACTTCGCCTAAAAACTCTTAATCGCACCATATTGGAATTGAAACAAACTCAAAAAATTGGAGACATGAGAAAATATTCTCTCTTAATCGCACCATATTGGAATTGAAACTCAAAATGGCACAAAGAAAATAAGATAAGTTACGTTGCTCTTAATCGCACCATATTGGAATTGAAACTTTCAGGCAGTAAAATTTCAACTTTTTCGATTAATTCTCTTAATCGCACCATATTGGAATTGAAACTTGTTTATGTTTTGCAGAAAACGATAAGGCAGTTCGCTCTTAATCGCACCATATTGGAATTGAAACTCCGGGAGTATGCAAAATTCACAGATGCATTGGCTGCTCTTAATCGCACCATATTGGAATTGAAACCTGCCTTAATTCCTTGTTTTGCAAATCCTGAAAAATACTCTTAATCGCACCATATTGGAATTGAAACGCACCCAAACCGCAGGTGCGCAAATTGCGGTTGAACTCTTAATCGCACCATATTGGAATTGAAACCACTGAAGGCGGTTTTCAGCAATTGGTTGCTACACTCTCTTAATCGCACCATATTGGAATTGAAACGAAGAACGCTATTCAAATTGCCCGGAATGCGAAATCCTCTTAATCGCACCATATTGGAATTGAAACAATTTGGGACTAACATATATCTGGCGAAACCACACGCCTCTTAATCGCACCATATTGGAATTGAAACCGAAGGAGTGAGCCTGACCAATCAGTTTAACTTGACTCTTAATCGCACCATATTGGAATTGAAACGCAGTTTCGCATTGCTGTTTTTTTGCGTTATGGTTTTCTCTTAATCGCACCATATTGGAATTGAAACCAATTTTACCCATTTTTGCAAACAATACGATATATTCTCTTAATCGCACCATATTGGAATTGAAACTACTAAAATTTCATTGAAATTCATAATATTACAATCTCTTAATCGCACCATATTGGAATTGAAACGAAGTTGGGGAATTGTTAAAGCAGTTAGCAGCAGAGCTCTTAATCGCACCATATTGGAATTGAAACTGTAGAGCAGCATGGCGAAACGATGGCGCACATTTGCTCTTAATCGCACCATATTGGAATTGAAACGTACAACCGAAGAATGTACTTTGAAACGCATTTGCTCTTAATCGCACCATATTGGAATTGAAACGACCGGCATTAAGGATGCCGGCGAACGTCTGAGCCTCTTAATCGCACCATATTGGAATTGAAACTGCGTTTCAACAACCGTTTCATTTCAATTTCATTTACTCTTAATCGCACCATATTGGAATTGAAACTTCTTTGCAAGACGAAATTAGCCACCTGACAGGGACTCTTAATCGCACCATATTGGAATTGAAACGCGGCGCAGTTCGCCGGTGGTCTCCGTATCGCGGCGCTCTTAATCGCACCATATTGGAATTGAAACTTGTTAATTTTGATTTTAACAATTTTTGTTGTAGCTCTTAATCGCACCATATTGGAATTGAAACGAAACAATACGGTGGATATTATCAAATAACCAATCCTCTTAATCGCACCATATTGGAATTGAAACGCGTAAAATTTCATCGGGTGTTTTACCCAACTGATACTCTTAATCGCACCATATTGGAATTGAAACGTTACTGTATCACTGGGTTACTGGGTTACTGGATATCTCTTAATCGCACCATATTGGAATTGAAACATGGAAGACGCAGGAGTGATTCCACCAATGTGCGACTCTTAATCGCACCATATTGGAATTGAAACACATTTGATTTCAACCGGTTCATCAAACACAAATCCCTCTTAATCGCACCATATTGGAATTGAAACAAGATGATAGTTTGGATTTATTTATCACTGGTGCTGCTCTTAATCGCACCATATTGGAATTGAAACTTGTTTTTTTATAAACTTTTTATATATTTGCAGTACCTCTTAATCGCACCATATTGGAATTGAAACTCAAATCAAATGTTTTGTTTTCAATAACGGCTTTTACTCTTAATCGCACCATATTGGAATTGAAACATGTGTCGCTTGACCCAGAAATCGGCGAAATTCGTTCTCTTAATCGCACCATATTGGAATTGAAACAGAAGAAAACTGTCTCGCCGATGGCGACATCGACCTCTTAATCGCACCATATTGGAATTGAAACGCGCAATGACTGCGGTGAATTCGTTATTCTTGCGTACTCTTAATCGCACCATATTGGAATTGAAACAACATCTTCGCCTTATAAAGCCTTTTTTTTAAATTCTCTTAATCGCACCATATTGGAATTGAAACATGCTCCTGAAATATCGGATTTGAGCCTGATGTTTACTCTTAATCGCACCATATTGGAATTGAAACGAGAGGTTTAATGCCTTAAGTCCGTCAACTAAAAGTCTCTTAATCGCACCATATTGGAATTGAAACCAACCAACACTTGGTCATTCTGACTACAGGGGTGCTTACTCTTAATCGCACCATATTGGAATTGAAACATCCTTTCGGATTGTTTTTTAACGTTTCCACAATACTCTTAATCGCACCATATTGGAATTGAAACAGGTGGGCAAGGTGCAGGTAAAACCTATTCAATTCTCTCTTAATCGCACCATATTGGAATTGAAACTTATCTTCATCCAACTTCCACCAGTTGGCTAAATTTCTCTTAATCGCACCATATTGGAATTGAAACAATAGTGTAGCAGGTACACCCCATAAGTCACATAAACTCTTAATCGCACCATATTGGAATTGAAACGGAGTTCCGCAAACTTTCAACCAACAAATATGTGTACTCTTAATCGCACCATATTGGAATTGAAACAATCGTTGTAACGCCTAACTCTAAAAACTTAATAACCTCTTAATCGCACCATATTGGAATTGAAACTGGACTGAAATGATGGAGCTTTTCAGAATATTTTACTCTTAATCGCACCATATTGGAATTGAAACAATGTTTCGGGTTTACCGGCTATATCATCCCATGCTCTCTTAATCGCACCATATTGGAATTGAAACTTAGCGTTGCACATGATATTTTAAAGGCAAATATCTCTTAATCGCACCATATTGGAATTGAAACACAGATGTGCTGGTTAAGCACACTAAAGGCTTGTCTCTTAATCGCACCATATTGGAATTGAAACAGAGATGCCAGCCTACTTAACGTATCATTCCTGAAACTCTTAATCGCACCATATTGGAATTGAAACAAAAAAGACCATCAAAAAACAGCAAAAACAGCCAAACTCTTAATCGCACCATATTGGAATTGAAACTGGTTCCTGTAAATTTTTATTTTTGCTTTCCTTTCTGCTCTTAATCGCACCATATTGGAATTGAAACAGATTTGGATTAATAAAACCTCTAACTTTATAATCCTCTTAATCGCACCATATTGGAATTGAAACATATTAAAAACCCGGCACACCACTCGCTCAACCTCACTCTTAATCGCACCATATTGGAATTGAAACTAGATTTTTTCTATAATAGATTTTTTTTATAACGCTCTCTTAATCGCACCATATTGGAATTGAAACATCGCCACCGGGTATAAAAACCAAAAACCAATTAACCTCTCTTAATCGCACCATATTGGAATTGAAACCTGATTGCTCCCGGCAGCGGAATAGTATCCCGGCGGCTCTTAATCGCACCATATTGGAATTGAAACTCGAACATTCTATAATTGCACAAAAGTAGAATTAAACTCTTAATCGCACCATATTGGAATTGAAACGCAAAAATAATCTGGAAAACAACCATGCCCCGGACTCTTAATCGCACCATATTGGAATTGAAACGAAGATGAAGCGACAACCAAAGACTTCAATGTTGACTCTTAATCGCACCATATTGGAATTGAAACGACTTTACCGGAACGATTAAGGGATTTCACAACAGGCTCTTAATCGCACCATATTGGAATTGAAACATCCTTTCGGATTGTCTTTTAACGTTTCCACAATAGCTCTTAATCGCACCATATTGGAATTGAAACATATCGGACTGCTGGGACTGTTTGAGACTATTTACCTCTTAATCGCACCATATTGGAATTGAAACTCAAAACTTTCAAACTGCTCCTTTTTGAGTTGTTCGCTCTTAATCGCACCATATTGGAATTGAAACCTGCCTCTAATTACGTTGTTTTTCCCTGCCGGTTGACTCTTAATCGCACCATATTGGAATTGAAACCGAAGCAGGTAAGGAGGTTTTCCACTCGGGTGCTATTCTCTTAATCGCACCATATTGGAATTGAAACTCGATTGGAACTACTACGAAAAATATATCTATCTTTTCTCTTAATCGCACCATATTGGAATTGAAACACCATCGTCTGCTGACTTTGCAAAACGATATAAACCTCTTAATCGCACCATATTGGAATTGAAACGGAATGAAAAGACTGTTGTTGTCGCAGGGGATATCACTCTTAATCGCACCATATTGGAATTGAAACGTATTTGACTAACAAAGTGGTTAACGGGGTAACATTCTCTTAATCGCACCATATTGGAATTGAAACCCTGAAAAGTCGGTATGATTATCTGTGTCGGAAATACTCTTAATCGCACCATATTGGAATTGAAACATATCGGACTGTCTGGGACTGTCTGGGACTGTCTGGCTCTTAATCGCACCATATTGGAATTGAAACAAACTTAACTCTGCTTTTTTTTTCTTACCTCTTCGGCTCTTAATCGCACCATATTGGAATTGAAACTTGCCAATCGGAAAAAAATCCTCAATCGTTTTTGCTCTTAATCGCACCATATTGGAATTGAAACTTAAATTTCATGACACTAATTTTACGTTAAACATTCTCTTAATCGCACCATATTGGAATTGAAACAGAAGTGGAGAAGAGAGCGTTAAAATATTGAGAAGCTCTTAATCGCACCATATTGGAATTGAAACTAGATTGCATCCTCAAGCCTATTTTTTTCTATTCCTCTTAATCGCACCATATTGGAATTGAAACAAGAAACATGATATGCACACTATGTTGTCGAAATAGCTCTTAATCGCA
>JAXGYA010000010.1:0-132764 GCA_040772505.1 Mariniphaga sp.
TATTCCTAACACAATTTCAAATCTTATCTAACGAACATCATCACCATGTTCAGCAATCCATTTTCGAGAATAATTGACCGCTTCCAAATTTTTATTAACAAGCGGAGTACAATGAAAAATCATTCCATCTATTTCTCCATCCATGTACAATTTATGCGCAAAATCAAGTTGTTTAACCATGAAACCTTGATCTATTTCTTTTTTACCTCCAAAATCCCACATATAAATCCCAAGTAAAGTTTGTTTATTAGGTGATATGGAGCGATATTTATTGAAGTTCTGTTCGACTCTCTGAATATCAGCACCATCCCATGTCCAAAGCGCAACAGAATCCACATATTTCATAAAAGGTTCAATTGATGGATGCAATTGGTGTGTATATAATACCATTGAACTATTTATACGTCGCTTATAGTTTATAGTATCTTCATAAAGAGATTGTATCTCTCTAATTGATAAGGCTGCTGGAGGAATTTTCTTTATAGAATTTTCTTCATAGTTATCAAAGTTGGGCTCCCCGCTGAAACTGAAAAAATCATCGAGATAATAACCTGTTAAATTCGGCATCTCATCTCTCAATTTAAAAACATACTCTCTCAAATATTGGTAGGTTTCATTATTACCCATTGACATTGTCCAGTCAACTAGTTTTACTTTCTCAAACTGATTGATATATCCAATTTCCGGAATACCATATCTTATTGCACAAACATTTGGGATACCCATATCTTTTATAGCATCTGCCATACTAATATAGGGACTAAGAGGAATATTATAAACATTATCAGGCCCATCAAAAACTCCCGTATCATGCCCCCACATCCACAGACGATCACGTAAATTATTTTCATAATTGAAAATATCATTCTCATTAGCAACATTAGTTTCTCCAGAACTACAGCCACTTAACATAAGTGAATTTATTTCTGAAACAGATAACACACCAATTCCTGTCAAAATAGATGTTTTTTTTAAAAACTTTCTTCTATCAATCATTGTTTGTTTATTTAAAATTAATAATTTTCTTACCTATAAAATTCGCATTAAATATCAATATGCTGAAAAATAACCTGTTAATAATAAAATCATACTATCTCCTCGAAACAAAGTTGCTAACTGTAACCGATTCTACATAAAGAAATTTGAGTTAAATTACTTCATTACCCACTTCTTGAATCCAACGTCTGGTATATTCAACAGCCTCTAACCCCAAATCAGCATTACAGTTAGAACAAAATATAATTCCCTCAATTTGTTTCTCTTTTATCCAATAATAATATCGATCCAATTGATATTTCATTTCTTCAATCGTGAATGGTTTTTTTTCACGATAATTCCACATATAACATCCAGCAAGGCGCCGTTTTCCGGGAGTTTTTGAAATAAATTTCTTCATATTCTCATCAAGAAATTGCAAATCACTCCCTTTCATAGTCCAAAGAGTAATAACATCAAATAAATCAATATATGTACCGACATCCAAATCAAGTTCTGTTACATACCATACGAGCCAAAAATCTAAACGCCTTTTTTCAAAAGCATGCAATCGTTCACTCATTTGCTGCACGTAATCATATGAAAGACTCCATGGTGTATCTTTCCCTCTGAAAAAATCATCCATGACTACTCCTGTAACATTAGGATATATTTTTGCAATTCTAAGTATTTCATCAAGGTCACTTTGATCTTTTTTTGGATCTAATAAATGATTTGTACCTAGTCCTGACCAAACAACCTCTTTTAAATGTTTAAGCTTTTCAGCTTCGTTATCATATGGTGGAAATGGTCCTAATCCCATGGAAACTCTGCAACATCTATCTATTCCAAGATATTGACATCCTTCAACAGGATCCATTAAATTTTCTCCTGGTAAATTATAAGCATTGTTAACATGATGACTTCCTGGCTCCTGTCCCCAAAGCCAAAACCTGTCTTTTAACTTTTTACTATTTTCGGAATTTTCATTTTTTAATTCTGGTAAAGTAGCATTTCCTGAAAAATTTGGATAAGCAAAAGCTAAACTTGCAGCAACTGTATTTTTTAGAAAAACTCTTCTTTTCATTTTTTTTATACTCTGAATTATGTTAAATAACTTCATCACCCACTTCTGCAATCCAATTACGGGTGTAATCAACAGCTTCAATTCCTATATCGGCAATAGTATTTGAACAAAGAATAATACCTTCTATTTTACCATCTTTAAGCAAATTATAGTACATTTCTAACTGGTAACTCATCTGATTTATTGTTAATGGTTTCGATTCACCATAGTTCCACATATAACATCCTGCAAAATGACGTTTATCTTTAGTTTTATTTATTATTTTCTGTAAATTTGTATCATGATCAATTAAGTCACTACCGTTTTTTTAATTTTTAAATATTCGATCTTAGATTTACAAAAAATCTAAGATCGAATATCAAATTCAATAAAAAATTATTCATCCCAACCAGGGTTTTGCGATAATTTATTGTTTAGAGTAAATTCTATAGACGGTATGGGATATAAATAATCTCTGCCTGGTTTAAACCCATAACCCTTAGGAAGTGATTTTTGATATGAGTCTATATACCCATCTTGATCCAGATAGACATTTTTACCAATTACCATCTCTGGAAAATCAGACTGTGAAAATTTTATTCCCAAAGGCCTGGTATTAACAAATAACTCATGAGCACGCCATCTTAACAAATCAGAAAGTCTTAACCCTTCAATTGCTAGCTCAACTCTCCTTTCCCTTCTTATTTCATTTATAATAGGCGATAATTCAGGATAATCCCAATCAGGATCAATGGAAATATTATTAAGTTCCAGATGTGGCATATCAACCCTATCTCTTAGTTTATTTATTGTTTTATCTAAGTCTGCTTGAGTTATTTCACCTAATTCTGCTCTAGCCTCTGCATAGTTTAATAATGCTTCAGCATATCTAAAAATAATGGATCCTATTTGGGATGTATAATAGCCTTCTTTCAAATGCTCACCCCATCGATTTGAATATTTCTTCAGTTGAAATCCAGTAACGCATATATAGCTGCCACTTTTATCTATATCGGGAAGATCGAAGAAAGTGGTGTCAGTACCAATTATATTGAGCGGATCTCCCGGTAAATAGATTGATTGCGATAATCTGGGATCTCTGTTTTTTACAATATCCATCAGATTGTCATCACCTTCATACAGAGAACTTGTGCTGATAGGTTTACCGTCGATACATAAATAATCGTCCACAAGTGATTTTGTTATACCTCTTCCCATACCCCAGATACTGGGTTGCCATCTTTGTAATCCAAGAGAGATATCCCATTTTTTCCAGAGCATCACCTCAGGATTACTGCTATAATCATCCTGACCAAAAAAACGATAATAATCCTTATGTGGGTCTCCGGTAGAATATATATCATACAATCCTTCATCCATCAACTGTTTTGCTGCATCTTTTGCTAATATCAAATATTTTGAGCCATCAGAAGAAGATACACCAAATGGAGTATTTGCATGATATTTTTCCCATGTCCCCTCAAAGAGGCACACTCTGGATTTAAATAGCAATGCTATTTGTCTGTTTAGCCTAGAAGCAGAAACTTCTCCTTTGTTATTCATATAGGAGATTGCTTTATCCAGATCTCCAACAATTGAATCCACAACTGCTTGACGTGGTGCCCTAGCCATATATAATTCTTCTGATTCGGGTTTTAAAGGGTAGTTTATCCATGGTAGATCTCCAAAGTTTTTCAACAGATTAAAATAAAAATAAGCACGAAAGAAATAAGCCTCACCAACATATTGTTTTACACTCCCCCATGGTGCGTCAACAGTATTATAATGACTTAGAAAATAGTTGACATTTCGAATATCACCCCATGACCAACCTCCTCCTGAAGCCGGAACTGTTCTTGTTCCAGCCAATATTGAGCTAAAATCCGTTTCAATAAGATTATCGCTATTGTTATCAAGGATACTACCATCATTACGTGTGTCGTTGGGAAATCGAGTATAGTACTGATTTACATACAATTGCAAATCCTGAGCAGTAGTCCAATATTGATTGCTCGAAATCGCATCCAGCGGATATCTGTCTAAGTAGTCTTCACACGCAAATAGAGCAATCGAAAATATTAAAAGTATATATATTTTTGTTTTCATAATATCTGACATTTAAAATGTAATATTTATTCCTACATAAAAACTTTTTGAAAGAGGGTAAACCAAACCACCTGAAGAGAAGCCTGTTTCCGGATCAAAAGAATATTTCATTGTTTTTGAAAAAGTAATAAAATTTTCAGCGTTAACATAGAATCTTATACTTTCAGTTTTTAATCGTTTTGATGCTTCTCCTGGAAGGGTATAGCCAAATTGAACATTCTTTAACCTTAAATATGAACCATCCTGAAGATATCTCGTTGACACCTCGTGATTTTTAACATTTTCTGTTGTAAGGTATGGCTTAGGGAAATAAGCATTTGTATTATCTGTAGTCCAAAAATCAAGATTATGTTCTTGAAGCGAAGAATTCCAGAAAGCAGTTTGAAATCCCCAGAAGCTGGGATTATTCCCCATCCATATATCTCTTTTACCCACACCTTGCCAAAACATATCAAAATCAAATCTTTTATAGCTACAATTAAAATTAATTCCAAATAAATATCTGGGCAAGCTGTTACCAATTACTTTCAAATCACCAGGATCTGAAAGGGTCTGATTTCCTCTTGTAATTTTACCATCATCATTTAAATCTTTATATTTGACATCTCCTGCCGTCCACTTACTATATAATAGTGATTGGTCATGCCAGCCTGCTGCTTCCTGGTCAGATTGAAATATTCCTTCTGTTTCAAATCCCCAAATTTCACCAACTGTTTTTCCTTCATAATATCCATGAATATAATTTGTAGGATTATTGTATTCTGTGACTGTTGACTTATTATCAGAAAATACTATGTCAATATTATATTTAAAATCTTGAGAAATATTTTGTTTCCAATTAACAGTAAATTCAATTCCGTTTGTTTTTAGTGTTGCATTATTCTTAAGCGGTACATTTGCTCCAAAAACTGATGGTAATGTTTCACCCGGACCGAACATATTGATTGTTTTTCTATTAAACCAGTCTAAAACGATTGACAATTTATTATCGAAAAATCCGGCATCGAATCCGAAATTGATCGTTTTGGATTCTTCCCAGGTAAGGCCTAAGCTGGTATTGTTTGGGACTGAAGTATAATTTGGCCTTTTGCCGTCAATAATCCATGCCAGATTAGTATTTATTGGAAGTACTTCAACATGCAAATAATTAGCTACATTTTGATTACCTAATGAACCATAAGAAGCTCTCAGTTTTAAAGTGTTAACAATGGAGTTCATTCCTGAAGCTTCCCAAAAATTTTCTTTCCAAACATTATATCCTACAGAAGCTGATGGGAAAAACCCCCACCTTCTGCCTCTTTCAAATCTGGACGAACCATCGTATCTGCCGTTTACCTCAAACAAATATTTCTCAGCGTAATTATATGTTAGCCTTGAGAAAGCACCCAGTGTGGACCAATGAGCCATGGCGTCAGACACATCTTTGTCACCTGTTGAAGTCCTTATTGCTGGTACCGTTTCGGCAATAAGATCTCTTCGCCACCCATTTAATGAAAAATTGTTTGACATTTCTGCCTGCCCTCCAATAATAGCCGCAAAAGAATGCTTGTTGATACTCTTATTAAAATCAAAAAATACATTTGATGTATAATATTCATAAAATGCCGCTGTCTGTTCAATTCGGTTATAATTTTGTGAATAATGACGTACAGGTGTTACTCCGTCTACAGCAAGTCCCTGAATTATAGCTCTGAAATTATTTCTTTTTGATGCAGCTGAATTATAGCTAAAATCAGCATGAAGTTTTAGGTCTTCTGTAAACTTAAGTTCCAAAGCAGGACTTACCCATAGATCTGTAGAATATTGCTTATCATAGCCTCCATTTGCCAGGGCCGGAACTTGGTTCAAGTCCATTGCATAGTCGCCATTGGGAGTATATATTGGGTAATTTGGCCAATTCCTTGCCAGCATTCCAAATATCTGTGTTCTGTCTGTAACGCTTTCACTGGATTGTGGGTATTTTTTATAACTCCTTATGAATTTACTTTGTAACGAGATTGTCATCCAATCCGTTACTTTTAAAGAAAAATTTGAAGTTAGATTATACCTTTGATATTTTTCATTAGCATAATTAAGTTTCCCTCCGTCCCCATTCCAACCTAATCCAACAAAATAAGTTGCACCTTTTGAACCACCTGTAATATTTAAATTGTGTTTTTGGGAAAAGGTCCAATCTTTAAAATAAACATCATACCAGTCTGTATTTCCATTGGCTTAAGTCCAGTATCCCCACCCATTCGGATCAGTAGGATCAGGAACCATGGAAGGGAAATTTTCTGGATCAGCCTGATATTTCTTCATTCGCTCTATAGTTTCATCTGAAAATAATTTATTTTGTCCGGAATTTATTGCTGCCTGATTCATACGATCAGCAAAAACCAAAGAATTAATTCCTTCAGGTAATACTGTAGGAGCTCCCCATGAAAAATTGCTATTATACTTAGTCTTCATTTTCATTTCAGTTGCACCAGATTTTGTCGTAATCAATATTACACCAAAGGTGGCTCTTGCGCCATATATTGCGGCTGCTGAGGCATCTTTTAAAACAGAAATTGACTCAACATCATCAGGATTAACATTATCTATATTCATAGGCATCCCATCAACCAATACATAAGGAGAACCTCCGGAAAGAGAGCCAACACCCCTAATGTTAAAATTCATTGACGCACCAGGTTCTCCGCCATACATGCTATTAGGTGTAATATTCAACCCCGGAGTTAGTCCCTGGAGAGCCTTGGTAATACTAGCTACCGGCCTTTTTTCCAATTGTTCTGAATTGACCACACCAACGGAACCGGTCAGATTAACTTTTTTTTGCGTACCATAACCAACAGCTACCACTTCCTCAATTCCAATCGCATCCACAACCATTTCAACATTAATCCTCGTTTGGTTACCAACAATCACTTCTTGCGCCCGCATCCCCACAAACGAAAACCGCAAGGTGGCATCATCAGGCAATGAAGAAATGGAATACTCCCCATCGGCATCGGTAACTGTTCCCCGGGTTGTCCCTTTTATCTGGATGGTTACACCGGGCAGCGGTTGTCCGGTATCGTCGGTTACCTTCCCGGATACTGTGGGTTGCTGCTGTTCGGCAAACAGCTCGGTGTTACCGCCAACAGGAGTCAGTACGATGTAGCGGTCTTTGATTAAAAAGTCCACTTCGTTTTTGTTGAACAACCGGGTTAATACCTGATCTACCTTTTCTTCTTCAATTGTAATATCAACCTTTTTGGTTACATCGATTAACTCGCTGTTGTACAGGAAATAAAATTCACTCTGTTTCTGAATGGCATACAACACGTCACGAATGGCAGCGTCGTTCATAGCCAGACTGATTTTTTTGGTTTGCGCATAGCTTCCGGTTGCGAAAACCTGAAAAGCGCTGATGAGTAGTATCAAAACTGTGTTGCGCATAACAATTAGCTTTCTTTGGTGTCGTTTAAAATTTAAACGAACAAAATACATAATTTTTCTCATATTTTTGCCAAGTTTTAAATTAAATAATGATTTAAGATTTTCCACACCGGTATTCCGGGTGGTTCGTGGAAGGAAGTGTTCGCAGCGCTTCCTTCTTTTTTTAAGCTTTTTTTCAGGATGTGTTTTTCATAGGCATATACTTTTTGTTAAATGTTACAACAGATGGCGTAAATTTTTTCGTGCCGGGAATGGGTTTCCCCATGGTATAACCGATTGTAATGCCCGGCGAGGTCAGCTCTAACAGCTCAAGCATGCGGTGCAGCGGCTCGTTGTCAAAAGTTGTGGTAAACTTATAGCGTTTGATTGCTTCGTTGGCAACCACTACTTTCACTCCATACCACTGCTCAATCAAACGTGCAACTTCCATCATCGGCGTGTCGTCCAGAATCATTATATTCTGGTGCCAGGAAATATATTTTTCAATGTTGGTGTTTTCGCGGGCAACAGTTTTGGTCTTTTTATCGAATTCCAATAAATCATTGGGTTTCATTTCAATAAATTTCATTATTCCTTCCTTCCCGCTAAAAAGAAACTTCACGCTTCCTTCTTTGAGGGCAATATTTAACTTGCTCGATTCCGGATATGCACTCACATTAAACTGTGTGCCTAAAACTTCTACCTGCCCATTGTCTGTTTGAACCACAAAAGGTGATTTTTCATTTTTAGCCACTTCAAGGTATGCTTCGCCGGTTAGCTTTACTTCTCTATTTTCGTGAATAAACGGTATGGGATACCTCAGGCTGCTGCCTGCATTGAGCCAGAGATTGGTTCCGTCGGGCAAAACCACAAAAGAGCGCATGCCCGGCAAGCTTTGAATTTCCTGCCAGATAATTTCATTTTGTGCCAGCTCAGTTGGCGCCGTTTTAATTTCCTGAAAAAAGAGGCTCCACAGAGTAAAAGCCAGTAATGGAAGGGTTAGTACAGCGGCAACGCGAGTAAGTGTGTTGAAAATATTTTTAATTTTTGAATTACTATTAATACGGTTGAATATTCGCTCCCATGCGCTGTCAATATCAACCGAACCGGCCTGGTCAATATATTTTGCCCCTTCCAGTTTTTTATCGAAAGGAGATAATTGCCGACAGTAGTCAATATGATTTTTAAAATCGGAATCGTATTTTTTTATGCTGTTTTTTCTGTTCATTCTATTTTGTTAAACTCTATTATGAGTTCCATTTCAATAATAATACAATCCAGAAGAGTGAAACACGTAGAGAAAAATGAAATAAATGCAAATTCGTGAATTCGCAAATTTGTGAATTCGCTTATTCACGTATTCAACGGGGAATCTGTTTGGACTTGCAGTAACGTATTTAAATGATTGGCTTCATCAGTGCTCGTCCCCCTTGGCGAAGGGGGATTCAGGGGGGACTTGGTTTCCTGCCTGCCTGCAGGCGTAAATGCGTAAATTCGTAAATCTGTAAATTCGCAAGAACGACGGAGGATGCCAAATAATTACTTAGGTAAATTTCTGGTATTTTTTGAGCCTAAAGGGCTCAGAGCCATTAGCATAGGGCAACGCCCTATGGATAAAATAACAGGCGTTTCCATTAAAGCCCTGAAGGGGCGAAAGATTCTCACGCCTTTTTTAGGGCTCATCAGTGCTCGTCCCCCTTGGTGAAAGGGGGATTCAGGGGGATTGGTTTCCTGCCTGCCTGCAGGCGTAAATTCCAGCCAGCAAGCAGGCGTTAACGCTGTCAGGTTTGGCGACGCTGACAGGTTTACGCATGCAGCAACGTCAGCAGACTTGTCAGCGTGCGAAGCTCCTGACAACGTCGGATTAAGGAATGAAGAAGAAAAAGCCCCTCTGTATTGCGGACATCTTCCCAAAGGGGAGAGAGAGATGAGAGGTGTGAGGTGAGAGGTGAGAGATGAGAGGTAAACAGTAAAAAGTGAACTTTAAACTTTGAACACAGAACTCTGAGCTTTTTGATAGCTGATAGCTGACGGCTGACAAATATCCAATAATTAATATCCAATAACGAACAATTATTGAGGTAAATTTCTGGCATTTTTGAACCTGAAGGGCTCAGAGACATTAGCATAGGGCAACGCCCTATGGATAAAATAACGGGCGTTTCCATTAAAGCCCTGAAGGGGCGAAAGATTCTCACGCCTTTTTTAGGGCTCATCAGTGCTCGTCCCCCTTGGTGAAAGGGGGACTCAGGGGGGATTGGTTTCCTGCCTGCCTGCAGGCGTTAACGCTGTCAGGTTTGGCGACGCTGACAGGTTTACGCATGTAGCAACGTCAGCAGACTTGTCAGCGTGCGAAGCTCCTGACAACGTCGGATAAGAAATGAAGAAGAAGCCCCTCTGTCCTGCGGACATCTCCCCAAAGGGAGAGAGAGGAAAGAGATGAGAGATGAGAGATGAGAGATGAGAGATGATAGCTGAGAAGTGAACAGTAAACAGTAAGAAGTGAAGAAAACAACTCTATGCGTATATTATTCACAAAAACAAAAAATTCAGAATAAAAACAGCAAAAACCGGTAGTCTTTCAGCTCCTCACGTAAAATCTTCAATGCATTGGAGATGTGGGTTTCCACTGTGCGCCTGGATAAATTCAATTGCTCTGCAATCTGAGCGTTGGAAAAGTTTTTAAAACGACTCAACGTAAACACCTCTCTTGTTCGTGGTGTAAGTTTATTTAAAGCGGTTTGTATGCGTGACTGCATTTCCGATTCTATAAAAAGGTCAGGTTGATAGAGCCGGTCTGTTTCAATCATTATCCTTAGCTTTTCACAAACCTCTACACTTATTTTCTCTCTTTTTAGATGATTTAAAGCACTGTTTTTTACGCTTGTGAAAAAATAACTTTTAAGGCTTGCTGACTTTTTAATCTCTTTTCGCCCTGCCCACAGCTTTACAAAAAAATCCTGAACTATCTCTTCGGCTTCATCGGAATCAAGAATTATCCGGGAGGCAAAGGTCACCAAACCGGCATAATAATACCGGAACAGCAACTCAAAGGCAGTCTGGTCGCCGTTAATAAGACGCTGTATCAGGGTTTCTTCCTTAATTCCATTGATGATAGTCATAAATGCAAAATTAGAAAAATTAGTATTCGATTTCAAATTTTAAAAAAAGAATTATTTGGGAGCTAAAAATTATACCGGCTGAAAAATCACAAAACCATTGACCCCCTGAACTCTCACGAACTTATCAACGCTGACTGGGCTGACGATGCGGACACGCTGCGGGTTCATTCCGAATGCAATTAGCAATCCGTTGCGCAACTGGAGTAACCTTTGCAGTGGAATAAAATTACCTGCCCTTTCAGGGAGATTTCGCTTTTTGTCAATCTGATTTCATTGATATTATTCTGCTCCAATTAAAAAGTGTAATTTTGTGTTTTTCTAAAAAATTGCAAAAAATGAACAGAAAAAGAGGTTTAGGCATTATTTTGCCAACGATTATAATTATAAATTTAGGGATCTTCGTATTATTAATTACCGGCTCTTCACCAACTCCCGAAGATGGAGCGGAGAACAATGAAATTTCCACATTGTTTACCCCAGTAAAAATACCCGATTCGGTAACATTTGCAGGAGAATTAATTCCGCTTTCCCGGTTTGATATGCGCGAATCGCTTGACCGCGAGCTGCTTGTCAACTCCTATTTTCACTCGCAGACCCTCAGACTGTTAAAACTGGCGCCGCGCTATTTTTCAGTGATTGAACCTATTCTGAAAGAAAAGGGAATGCCCGATGATTTAAAGTATTTAGCCGTTGCCGAAAGTGGACTAAATCCACGCGCCATTTCGCCAGCAGGAGCAGTCGGCTTGTGGCAGTTTATGCATGGCACGGCGCGCGAGTACGGACTTACCATAAACAACGAAATTGATGAACGCTATCACATTGAAAAATCAACTTTTGCCGCATGCGACTATCTGATGAAATCTTTTCAGAGATTTGAAACGTGGTCAATGGTTGCAGCAGCATATAATGCCGGGAACAGCGGCGTTCAGCGTCAAATGCTCAGGCAAAAAAACAGCTCTTATTTCGACTTGCTTTTCAATGAGGAAACCGCCCGGTATTTCTACAGAATAATTGCCCTGAAATTGATTATGGAAAACCCGGGAACCTACAATTTTGTTATTGCTGACGATGAAAGATATCCAGTTATTCCAACGCGTGATGTGGTAATTACCGGGAGAGTATCGGATTTTGCGGATTTTGCTGCCACGCACGGAATCAGCTACAAATTACTAAAGGATTTTAATCCGTGGTTGAGGGAAAGTTTTTTGACAAATGCCGAAGGAAAAAAATATACAGTAAAAATTCCCATACTGGATTAACAGGAAACAGGAACAAACTGTTGAAGGAGACAAAAGATGCAGAAATTAAAAAACAGCAGTGAGCTGGCAATAAATGTTTTAGACGATAATGAAGAAAAAATAACGGTTCATGGAGCGCGGGTGCACAATCTGCGCAACATCAACGTGGAAATTCCGCGAAACAAACTAACCGTTATTACCGGACTGAGCGGCAGTGGAAAAACATCGCTGGCTTTCGACACTATTTATGCTGAAGGTCAACGCCGCTATATTGAAACCTTTTCTGCCTATGCCCGCTCCTATCTGGGGAATCTTGAACGCCCGGATGTGGATAAAATCACCGGGCTTAGCCCGGTAATCTCAATTGAGCAGAAAATCAATACCCGAAACCCGCGTTCAACGGTAGGCACAGTAACTGAGATTTATGATTTTCTCAGACTCCTCTATGCCCGTGCAGCAGAGGCTTTCTCGTATAATACGGGTGAAAAAATGGTGAAATACACCGAAGAGAAAATTTTGCAGCTCATACAGGATGATTTTCACGGAAAGCGGGTATATATTCTTGCTCCCGTTGTAAAAGGGCGAAAAGGACATTACCGCGAACTGTTTGAGCAGATTCGCCGCAAAGGTTTTCTGCATGTCCGCATTGACAATGAAATCACAGAAATCAAACACAATCTCCGGGTTGACCGTTACAAAAATCACTTCATCGAAATTGTCATCGATAAACTTTTTGTTGACGAAACTGACAGCAAGCGTCTGAAAGATAGTGTGAATACCGCCATGAAACATGGTAACGGCATTTTAATGATTTTGAATCAGGAGACCGGTGAAGCCAAATATTTCAGCCGCTTGTTGATGTGCCCCACCACCGGAATTTCCTACAACGAACCTGCTCCACACAATTTCTCATTCAATTCTCCGCAGGGTGCATGTCCGGTGTGCAACGGACTGGGACGCACCACTGAAATTGACATAGACAAGATTATTCCCGACAAAACAAAAAGTATTTACAAAGGGGGCATTGCTCCATTAGGCACTTATCGAAACTCTTTGATTTTCTGGCAGATTGATGCCTTGGGTGAAAAGTACGGATTTACCCTAAAAACGCCTGTGGGTGAAATACCGGAAGAGGGATTGCATGCCGTGCTGTTTGGCACAAACGAAAGAGTTCAGTTGAAGAAAACACCGCTTGGCATCAACATGAACTACATGATGAGTTACGATGGTGTTGTCAAATATGTTGAGATTCAGCGTGAAGACAACCCTGCAAAACGCGCACAAAAATGGGCAAACCAGTTTGTGAAAACCACTCTTTGCACGGAATGCAATGGTCAGCGGCTAAAAAAAGAGTCGCTCCATTTTAAGATTGACGGAAAAAATATTTCTGAACTTGCCCAAATGGATCTGGATGAATTGGGTGAATGGTTTGACGGAGTTGAACAGCGATTAACAAAAAGGCAACAGCTCATTGGCGCTGAGGTGATTAAGGAGATTCGCGACCGGCTTGGCTTTATGTTGGGTGTCGGACTTGGTTATCTGTCGCTTAACCGCGTGGCACAAAGTCTTTCCGGCGGTGAGTCTCAACGAATCCGTCTGGCAACACAAATTGGCTCTCAGCTGGTAAACGTGCTTTATATACTGGATGAACCCAGCGTCGGGCTGCACCACCGCGACAACCTGAAACTGATTCATTCACTGGAACAGCTGCGCGATAGCGGAAACTCCGTAATTGTGGTGGAACATGACAAAGAGACCATGCTGCATGCCGACTGGCTGATTGACATGGGCCCGTCTGCCGGACGGCACGGCGGCGAAGTGGTTGCCGCCGGAACGCCTGACGAAATTTTAAAGTCAGGAACGCTGACCGCAGATTACCTCAATAACCTAAGAGCCATTGAAGTGCCCGAAAAGCGCAGAAAAGGTTCAGGCAATTTCCTGATTGTGAAAGGCTGCACAGGAAACAATCTGAAAAATGTAACTTTAAAAATTCCGCTGGGAACCTTTATTTGTGTAACCGGCGTTTCGGGAAGCGGTAAATCCACGCTCATCAACGAAACATTACAACCCATCCTAAGCCAGCATTTCTACAATTCCATTCAGGATCCGCTGCCTTATGAAACGGTTCAGGGAATTAAACTTGTAGATAAGGTTATCCGGGTTGACCAGTCACCCATTGGGCGAACCCCGCGCTCAAATCCTGTAACCTACACCGGGGTCTTTTCCGATATTCGCAATTTATTTGCACAACTCCCCGAGTCAAAAATCAGGGCATACAAACCCGGACGATTCTCATTCAACGTGGCAGGCGGACGCTGTGAAGAGTGCAAAGGGGGCGGAATGAAACTCATCGAAATGAACTTTCTGCCCGACGTATATGTCCATTGCAGCAAATGCAACGGGAAACGCTATAACCGCGAAACACTGGAAGTGCGCTACAAAGGAAAATCGATCAGCGATGTTCTGCAAATGTCCATCAATCAGGGTGTTGAGTTTTTTGAGAACATTCCTCCCATTGTTTCAAAGCTGAAAACCCTTCAGGATGTGGGATTAGGCTACATCACCCTTGGGCAGTCATCCACAACCTTGTCGGGCGGCGAATCTCAGCGGGTGAAATTAGCCAGTGAACTGGCTAAACGCGATACCGGAAAAACAATCTACATCCTGGATGAGCCAACAACAGGATTGCATTTTGAAGATATCCGCGTGTTGCTTGAAGTATTGAACAAACTTGTGGACAGGGGCAATACGGTGATTGTAATTGAACACAATATGGACGTAATCAAGGTAGCTGACCATATCATTGACCTGGGGCCCGAGGGTGGCAAAAACGGCGGGTTGATTTTATGTGAAGGGACACCGGAGGAGATCATAAAAAATAATAATTCATTCACTGCTCAGTTTTTAAAAAAAGAGTTAGCTCAAAAACATAGGGTATGAAACGACCATGTAGAAATGCTTCACAAACAAGCATAATTAAAATGAGGGAGTTACCTGCCTACCGGACAGGCAGGCATCCAATACCTTTGAAAACTTTTAATTTTAATTGGATGAAAAGAAAAAGGGCAACTCATCAGCTGCCCTTTAAATGTTAACCCCCAAACACACAAGCAATACAGAATGTATTGCACTACAAATGTAACATAAATATTCTATTCATCAAAAATTATGAGAAGTATTTATGAATTATTTTTTGCCTGTTCGTGAGAAAAGGAACTCTTTCAAACAGGAAACATCTAATCTTCAGAGAACTCTGCCAGCATACCCGGCTGTACAGGAATAATTTTTTTCAGCTCCGTTAAAAGAGAATCCTTCAGCACAATATACTCGCCCATCTTTTCCTGATGCACCGGCTCCACAGGAGGCGCTTCCACTTTCAGCGGATCCACGGGTGAGCCGTTTTTGTGGACTCTGAAATCGAGATGAGGCCCGGTAGCCAAACCCGTTGCTCCAACAAAGCCAATCACCTGCCCTTGTTTCACGCGAGCACCCGTTGTAACCCCTTTTCCAAATCCTGAAAGATGCATGTAAGTTGTTGTGTAAACGGAGTTGTGCTTTATCTTCACATAATTGCCGCCGCCACCTGCCTGAAAGGCACGGGCAATCACGGTTCCGTCGCCAATGCTTCTAACCGGAGTGCCGTGCGGGGCTGCATAATCCACCCCGTGATGCGGTCTTCGGATACGCAACACCGGATGCAGACGACTGTGAGAAAAATGAGAACTGATTCGGGAAAACTCCAACGGAGATTTCAGAAAAGCCCTGCGAAGGCTCATCCCGTTTTCATCAAAATAGTCGAATCTTTCATCCTGTTCAAAACCAAATGCAAAATTTTCGGAGCCAGCATGGTCAAACTGCACAGCGTATATATCCCCAATTCCAATATAAGCCGAATCCACCAAAAGCTCATCGTAAATTACACGGAACTGATCTCCTTTCTGAATGGCATAAAAATCAATGGTCCATGCAAAAATGTCGGAGAGTTTGAGTGCAAGCATCGGGTCCAGATTGTTATCCTTCATCGTATTCCATAACGAACTGCTGATTTCTCCGTAGCCTGTACGCAATTTTCTGACAATCTCATTTTCACCTCTGTAAACTTTCAGCGAATCGAAAAGCTCAAAAACATAAAAGTCAGTAGCAGAATTTTCATAAACAAAAAAACGTGTTTCATGTATTGAATCCGGGGTTTGAAATATGGCGTATTTTTGTCCGTTGCGTATTTTTCTCACATCAAAAATCTCTTTTGACTGGCGTGCAATCTGATCAATTATTCCCATTGCCACACCATAGCTGCCTAAAATATGACTCAAATGCTGATTTGGCCCAATAGTTCCGATTTCAATATGAAATGAGTCAACAGGCAGTCCATACTTATAAACAGGTGGGGCTATCGTTGCAGTGTCTGCTTCTGCTAACCCTTTTTGCCTGTTTCCCTGATTAAAATGACAGGAAGAAAACATTAAAACTCCTGGAAGAATAAATATAGCCACCAAAAGAGGTTTGTTTTTCCACTTCATTTCTGTTTATAATTTTAATTTGTCAAATCCTTTCCCGTAAACTCCCATAACACTTCCCATAGTGATGAAAGCATCCGGGTCAATCTCTTTAATCTCCCTGAAAATCATGCCGGTTTCCTTTTTTCGAACAACCGATATGATGATTTTGGTCTCTTCGCGGGAGTACCAACCTTTCCCGTCAACAATGGTTACACCGCGGATTGCTTCATTGTTGATAAAATTGGCAATTTTCTCATATTCCTTTGAATAGATAAACATCTGGGCAGAGCGGTTGGTGCCGCTTAAAAACGAATCCAGGGAATAGGAAACCACCCACATGGAGACGTATCCATAAACCAGTTTTTCGGGTGAACGAAAAACAAAATAGGAGGATGCAATAATAATAACATCGCAATAGAGTATAATCCTTCCGGGACTGATATTCCGGTACTTGTTTACTATCATGGCGAAAATATCGGTTCCGCCGGTGCTGCCGCCACGCGAAAAAACAATCCCGAGCCCAATACCACAGGACATTCCGCCAAGCACGGCAGATAAGAACATGTCATCCACAATCGGTTCTTTTACAATTCCCTGAAAAATGGCAAAAAATGCAGAAAGCATGAGAATGCTGTAAATAGTTTTTATTCCAAAACTGGCGCCCAAAATCCTAATGGCAATTAGAACAAGTAATACATTAACAGATAGATAAGTAGCGCTTACGGGAATTTTAGTGGCATAATAAAGTACAGCACCCACCCCGCTGATTCCGCCACCGGTTATTTCGGCAGGCAGCAAAAATACCATCCACCCCATGGTGAAAAGCAGCAAGCCAAAGGTAATAATGGCATAATCCTTAATGGCGGTTACTGAATTTTTCTTCATTCTGATTTAATTCTATTTAAAGTTTGCAAAATAAATGATTCCCTTCAATTTTGTGCAAAAATCCTATGAATTATTTTTTCTTTTTACCAAACACACTTTTGATGGATTCCCATAAACCCTTTTTTTCCGGAACTGTTTCCGGTCTTTGGATTTTCCGCAATTTTTCTTCTTTTGTCTTCCCTGCCAACAAGCGATCAATAAAAGTATTTCGCTCTATCTCAAGAATATCTTTGTATGCCGGAATGTCCAAATCTGCCAAAAGTTCTTCGTTCAGCGGCGGAAACTGTGCATATTGGAGTTGCTGATACTGGGGATCATTATAGAGTTTGCTGAAAAATCGCCCAACAACGGGTAAAGCCATATATGAACCCTGCCCGTAGGTGATGGTGCGAAAATGAATCCCCGGATCTTCTGCGCCCACCCAGCAGCCTGTAACCAGATTGGGGGTAAGCCCCACAAACCAGCCGTCGGACTGATTTTGAGTAGTGCCGGTTTTTCCGGCAAAATCTCCCCGGATACGGTAGGTGGAACGAATTCTTGTGCCGGTTCCGCTATTCACCGCCGTTTCCATCATGTGGGTAATCATCCGGCAATTGACACTGTTCAGACTC
Organism: Mariniphaga sp.; assembly: GCA_040772505.1. GTDB lineage: Bacteria > Bacteroidota > Bacteroidia > Bacteroidales > Prolixibacteraceae > Mariniphaga. The sequence continues at coordinate 17,905 of JAXGYA010000010.1, forward strand.
GCTTTTTGCGGCTGTGGTCGCTCAAACTCTGTCAGCAACTCCCCTTTGTGGTCTGAAATGGATTTCAGGTAATAAGGTTTCGTGCGGATTCCGTCATTCACTATTGCAGCATAGGCAAAGAGCAAATCCTTCAGGCTCACTGATGCAACCCCAAGCGCCAGAGACGGAACTTCAGGCAAATCAGCTTCTAAGCCCAGCTCACGGGCTGTGGAAATTACTTGTTTTACCCCTGTGCGCATAATCACTTGTGCTGCAACCGTATTTACAGACCTGGACAACGCTCCCTCCATGGAGTAATACCCTTCATGTTTCCCGTCTGAATTGGATGGCGACCAGTTGTCGAAGTCCCTGTAAACCTGCTGCGCCGCCGGATAGTATTCAAAAGGACTCAAACCGTTTTCAAGGGCAGAGAGATAAACAAACGGCTTAAAAGTTGAACCTACCTGCCGCCGGGAAAGCACATGGTCATATTTAAAAAAGCGAAAATCAATTCCACCCACCCAGGCTTTCAGTTCGCCTGTTCCCGGGTCCAGAGCCAAAAAGCCGGCATTCAAGAACCGAAGATAGTGCCTCACCGAATCAAGGGGAGTGGTTTCAACCTGCCTGAATCCATCCCACGTAAAAAGAGAAACGTTAATTTTTTGATTGAACGCCTTTTCTATCTCTTCCTGCGAATAATTAGCCTTTTTCATTTTTTGATAACGATCAGTGCGCCTCACTGCCCGCTGCAAAATATCATTGTTCCCTCGCCAAGGATCTGCATTTTCCCAGTGCTTGTCAAAAACCTCCTGCAGTCCTTTCATGTGCTCAGCAACAGCCAGATTTGCATAGTGCTGATATCCTGAATTAATGGTGGTTTCAATCTGTAATCCGTCCGTATATAAATTCCATGGCTCACCATTTTCTTTTGAATTGGCTGCACACCACTCTAACAATTCGGGTTTGAGCATCTCCATAAAATAGGGGGCAGGACCTTCATTGAAAGAAATTCGCGTATAATGCAATTCAAGCGGTTTTTCTTTATAAAGCATGCCCTCTTCTTCAGACAGAAAACCATTGCCAACCATCTGGTTGATAACCACATCCCGGCGCTCCTTTGATTTTTCGGGGTTTAGCCGCGGATTAAAATAGTTGTTTGCCTTTAGCAAACCAATCAGTACGGCTGCTTCGTCAACACTCAAATCAGCCGGTTTCTTACTGAAGTAACGCTCTGCAGCCACTTCAATCCCGAAAATGTTTTCGCCAAACGGAACGGTATTGAGATAAAGGGTTAGAATTTCCTCTTTTGTGTATATCCTTTCAAGCCGGTAAGCAATTATTGCTTCCCGCAACTTGTTCACCGGCATGGAAAAAATTCCCAAATCGTTGCGGGGAAAAAGGTTTTTGGCAATTTGCTGGCTCAATGTGCTTCCGCCTCCGGCACTTCTGTCCCTGAGCAAAATTGTTTTTACCATCACACGCAGCAGGGCAATTTCATCGATTCCGCGGTGTTCGTAAAAACGGGAATCTTCCGTGGCAATCAGCGCCTGAATCACATTTGGTGAAATCTCACCGAAGGTAACGTTGCTCCGGTTTTCAATATAATAGCGCCCAAGAAGTTTGCCGTCTTCAGAATAAACTTCCGAAGCCTGGGGATTATTAATTTCCCTAAGTTGTGCTGCATGAGGCACATGCCCGGTTAAACCAAAAAACACAACTAAAAAAAGGAGTGCCAGCGCAATTAAGCCAAACAAAGTAGTTCCAAAAAGAAAATAGAGGGCTTTTCTGCGGAAACTTCTCTTTTTCCCTTTCTTTCCTGATTTCTGAGGTTCTCTTTTTTTAATCTGTCCTTTCCGGGTATCCTTTAATGCCATCAACTGAAAATAAATTCGTAAAATAAGTAAAACGTTTCAGGATTTTATATATTACACTGTTTTTCGATTTGATTTTTTGGCAAATTAACCCAGGAAATAATACAAAAATCCAGGGTTACGGAAATTCGGGAAGCTGAGTGGGTTAAGCTCTGATTTGCTTCCTTTTTATTTTCGTTTTCCCCTGGATTTTAAGTCGCTTTTGTTTTGCTTAACAAAAGCTTTTCAAGCGTCCAATCCCTGTTTTTCGTCAAAAATGTCAGGGCAATAAATTTAAATTGTGTTAGAGGAATTACAGGCTTGTAAAAATTTGCCTGCTGTGCTGCAAAAATTCCTTCCGAAATTTTCAGTAAGTTGCCGTATTACTGATGTAGTCCTCCACTTCTTCCTGTTCTCCCAGGTAATTAATTGCCTGCAACATGAGGGTTTTGAATTTCTCCGACTCAAAAACCCCTTCATTGTCACCCGACTGAATGTAAACAACTTTTGAGTTGTTGCACTTGTTTTCGAGAGCAATTACCGGCATTTTTCCTTGCTGATTAGCAGTCAGCGCGGGTTTTACATTTGGCAAAACCCTGAAATTTCCGTTACCATGGTCCTGAACTTTGAAGTTTCGCGGACTCACTACATTGACGTTTACCCAAACGTCATGATTCCCCGCAGGTTGTTCTTCACCTGAAATGTCTGTTGAACGCTCAACGTCTCTCCCAGTCAAAAGTTTCTCAAATTCAGGCCAGTTTTGGTTTGCAACCATGTTTTTGTTCAGGAAAAGAAATGGTTTTCCTTCCTTTGTAAGATTCAGAAAAATTTGCTTTTCTGACTCGGAAAACTCATCCCAAAGATTGCAAAAGACCAGCACATCAAACTGTTTGCTCTCTTCGCCGGCAAGTTTCTGACTTGCTTCAGGCTGAAGATAATGGGCATATTCGATCTCTGAAAAGGAATCGAATAATTGAGAAACCCGGTGTGATTCGTTGGCCGAATCATCACCGGTGACTAACATAACTCGTAGAGGCTCCGCATTGACGCTTAATGCGAAAAGTAATGCGGAGACAAGAAAAAGAATCTGTCTCATGATTTTATTTTTAGCGATTTAACATTGCAATGATACGAACATTTTTTTCACAAACAAACAAAAAAAGAGATTTTCTTTACTCATTTGCAGCAGATTAGAAACTTTCTAAATAATAGATATTTTGTTAATAACTTTTTTTCACTCTGTTTTTATCCGCATTTTCCTTATTAAATGCCGTTTTCACCGAACATCTTTTGAAGAAAAGGCAACATTTTGCTATTTTTCTTTCTTTATTAACATAGGGCGGTGCATATTGCAAAAAAGCGAGAAACGCTACTTTCTACCGCTAAATCAAAGACACCATGCAGTATTGTCAGAAATTGAAATACCAAATAATTTTTTACAACAGCGAAACTTTAATTGACAGTCATTCGTTTTATTTTCATAATTTTACAAAAAATGAATCTGAAAATGAATTTTAAAAACATATTTTCGACAATCCTGATTGTTAGCCTGGCTCTCAGCCTTTCAGGATGTCATAATCTTTTCAACAAAGATGATGAAAAACCCACACCAAAATATCTGGTTGACTACGAGATGGACAGTTCTTACAAACCGGAACTGATTCAGGCATTTTTTAGTGAGATAGTCAAGGAGAATCCGCAGGCAGCCGATATCATTGACAGAATACAATATGGAATAATTGTTTACAAGATTCAGTATAAAACCACCTTTCAGGGAAAACCTAAGCTTGCTTCCGGACTGGTTTGCATGCCACTGGGAGAAGGCACTTTTCCCATGCTCAGTTACCAGAATGGCACAAATACTGTAAATGACAATGCACCTTCCATGGATCCAAAATCAGAGCTATTTCTTTTAATAGAAGCTATGGCATCAACAGGTTTTGTAATCGCCATTCCCGATTACCTGGGGTTCGGAGTTTCAGCCGATATACCTCATCCGTATCTGCATAAGGAATCAACCGTCCAAACGGTTGCAGATATGCTGCGCGCAGCAAAAGAGCTTGCAGAAATCAAAAATTTTTCGTTGAGCAACGATTTATATATTGCCGGCTATTCACAGGGAGGTTGGGCAACGATGCAGGTGCAAAAGGCAATAGAGCAAAACTATTCTTCTGAATTCAATCTGAAAGCCAGTGCGCCAGGCGGCGGCCCCTACGATTTAAGCTTTATCAATGAATATATCCTTGCACAAAATACCTATCCAATGCCCTACTATATAGCTTACCTCATTAACAGTTTTATTGAAATTGAAAAGCTGGAGACTCCTTTGGATCTGATATTTAATCCACCTTATAGCTCGCTGAAACTTTCCGAACTTTTTGACGGCAAACATACCGGAGGAGAGATAAATATGGAATTAACAACCAAAGTTGCCGATCTTTTCACTGAAAATTACAGAATGAATTTTAAAACCGCTGCCGAATTTGAAGCCTTTCGCAAAATGCTTGCAGACAATAGTATTGAAGCATGGAAAACTTCCATACCCACAAGAATCATTCACGGAACTGCCGACAATTATATACCAATTGAAGTTTCTAGAAATTTACATGATGATTTCTTAAAAAAAGGTGTAAGCACGCAGCAGGTTCAGCTCATTCAAATTCCCGGAGCAGACCATTCTGGCGGAGCTCTTGCCGCAGGGGTTATAATTATTGATTGGTTTCTGGAGCTCACCAAATAATTTTTCTGATTTCAGGTAGCAAGGAGCCTCCAAAAATGAATAGAATAATTTAGTCTTCTCTAAAAAGTAAATGTTTTTTGAAAAGTCACAAAATTTCATAAAGTGCCAGTTCGTTACACATTATTATTTGCGAAACTTTAGTTTTTAAAATTTAAACAGCAGCTCAATAAAACGGACAAGCAGCTCGGGCTTCAGAGCAATCGGGAAGAGAATTCCAAAAACAGCTCCCAAAAAATGTGCGTCGTGAGCAATGTTATCTGTTTTGCGCTTCACCATATAGTATGAATAAAGGAGATAGCCTGCACCAAAAACAATCCCGGGAATTGGAATAATTGCAAAAAGATAGAGCATCTCCCAGGGGTTTAAAAAAATGAAAGTAAACAGCACTGCAGAAACAGCGCCTGAAGCGCCTACTGCATTATAAAAATAGTCATTCCGGTATTTTATCAGACTCCAGGTATTGGAGAAGAGAATTCCGCCAATATAGAGGATTACAAAAAAAAATTTAGCTCTGTTTCCAAAAAAGTAGCTGAAATAATTTTCAACATTTTGCCCGAAAAAATAGAGTACAAACATATTTACGATAAGGTGTGTCCACCCCACATGCACAAATGCGTGGGAGAATAGCCTGTAATATTGTTTCCTGTGAATAACCCGCGCCGGATTATACTGAAGTCTTTCCATTAGCAGAATGTTCTGAAAAGCCAGAAAAGAGATTAAAACAGTGATTCCAATTATCAGATAGGTAATCATCAGTGTAAAATTTTATAAATCATTTCCTTTTGCAAGTCTCCGGGTTCGGAAAGTGGTGAGACGCCCACTCCTTTGCTTTTCATGTCGTATTCACGAAGAATGCCAATAATTTCATAAAGCTTTGCAGGAGTATATCTTTTAGATGCTGCAGCAATTTTTTTTGCATAGAATGGATGAAGATTCATTGCGGTTCTGACTCCTTCATCTGATTTATCGTTGATGAAATGACATGAAAAAACTTTGGAGAAATAACCAAAAAGGATAGAAATAGTCATTTGTATAGGATGCTTTTGCGGGTTGGCGCTGAAGTAATTGATAATTCTGTTGGCTTTAAGAATATTCCGGGTTCCCAAAGCATCCTGCAATTCAAGGACATTAAAATCCTTGCTCAGCCCAATGTGTTTCTCAATATGTTCCGGCGTTATTTTATTGGTATCCTTAACGGCTATCACCAATTTGTTCAACTCATTGGAAACTACACTCAGTTCCGTGCCTAACGATTCTGTTAAAATCTGACTTGCCTGCGGAGTTATTGTGTATTCAAACTGTTTCAGATATTGCACGACCCAGGTGTGAACCTGGTTTTCATACAATTTCTTTGTGGTGAGAATGACTCCATTTTTTTGAATAGCCTTATAGAGTTTTGTTCGGCCATCCAAAGTCTTGTATTTGTAGTTAATCACCAAAATAGTTGAAGCAAGGGGCTTACTTGCATAATACTCCAGTTCTTCAATCTTTTTCAGGCTTTGCGCCTCCTTTACGATGATGACCTGTTTCTCTGCCATCATCGGAAACCGTAGTGCTGCTTCAACAATCGTTCTTTCATCTGTATCTTTCCCGTAAAAAACCGTCTGGTTAAATCCCTTTTCGGCTTCAGAGAGCACGTTTTTTTCAATGTAGTTTGAAACCTGATCAGAAAAAAAGGGTTCATCTCCCTGAAGCAGATAAATCGGATGATACACCTTTCTTTTTAGGTTTTGCATTATGGCGTTAAATTCCATATCAGAACCTTAAGTGTTTAACGGACAGTCCGTTGTTTTTAATTTCGAGCAATGAATCAATGCCGGCAAGGATATGGGTATCCACAAACTTAAGCGACACAAGTCTATCACTTTCTGTTGTTTTCACTCCGGCAGAAATCATCGGCTGGTCGGAAACCATCAGTAGCGCGCCGGTAGGAATTTTGTTGGCAAAACCTACCGTGAACAGAGTTGCAGTTTCCATGTCGATTGCCATTGCTCTTGTTTGTGTGAGGTAATGTTTGAAATCCTCATCAAATTCCCAAACACGACGATTGGTTGTATAAACCACACCTGTCCAGTAATCTCTGCCATAATTCCGTAGTATGTGCGAAACTGCCCGGTGTATATTAAAAGCAGGCAATGCCGGCACTTCTGACGGCAAATAATCATTGGATGTTCCATCATTGCGGATGGCAGCAATTGGCAAAATAAAATCTCCCAGCTTATTATCACTTTTCAAGCCGCCACATTTGCCAAGAAAAAGCACTCCCTTAGGCATGATTGCGCTGAGCAAATCCATAACTGTGGCAGCATTTGGGCTTCCCATGCCAAAATTGATTATTGTTATTCCTTCAGCTGTGGCACATGGCATGTTCCGGTCTCGTCCATGAATCGGAACATTAAATCGGTGCGCGAACTTCTCCACATAATCCCCAAAATTGGTAAGCAGAATATACTCCCCAAATTCATGCAGATTCATTCCGGTATAACGGGGAAGCCAATTTTCAACAATATCTTTTTTAGTTTTCATCAAATGCAAATTAATAAAAAATTGCTTATTTTGTTTAAAAAAGAACGGCAGGTTATTACAAAATTACATTTTTCCTGCTCCTCTGCAACATTTGCATCGTTTATAATAGCAATTATATTTTATGAATAAATTGAATCTTCCGGTTTATGAATTTCGCTTCAAAAAAGAGGACTCAAAAGATTATATCTTTGACTCTGTGCGGAAGCGCTTTGTGCTTTTAACGCCGGAAGAGTGGGTGCGCCAGAATTTCATACGCTACCTTGCCGAAGAGAAGAGTTATCCCGAATCACTCATGGCTGTGGAAAAGCAAATAAAACTGAACGAAAAGTTTTTTCGTTTCGATTTGCTGATTTTCAATAAAAAGGGGAAGCCCCTGCTCATAGCAGAATTTAAAGCTCCGGAGGTGAAAATTTCGCAGGATACGTTCGATCAGGTGGTGCGCTACAATATTGCGCTAAAGGTTGAGCGTGTGCTCGTTTCCAATGGCATGCAGCACTATATCTGTGAAATTGATTACACTGCAAACAGCTATAAATTCCTGCAAGAAGTACCTGAATTCTGAATAAAGAATTCCATTTTTAATGACAACTGTTGCACCCTGTTTCACATCCTGCACTGTTGAGCTTTTTCTTTCTGAAGAAAAATTTCTTCACCAAAAAGAACAACGCCGCAAGCACCATTAAATAGACAATTATGTTTTGAAATTCCCACATTTTTATTGAGTTTTTATTTTAAAAGCTGGTACGCTATCAGCGATACCACATAAGCAAATCCCGTCATAAAGAAAAGCTGTGTCAGAGGCCACTTCCAGCTGTTGGTTTCCCGCCTCACAACGGCTAATGTTGCCATGCACTGCATGGCAAATGCATAAAACAGCAACAATGAAATTCCGCTTGCAAAATTAAATGTTTTTTTGTCGGTGGAGGCATTTATTTCCTGTGCCATCCGGTTCTTTATAGTGTTTTCATCGTTGGTCCCCACACTGTAGATGGTTGCCAGCGAGCCGATGAAAACTTCGCGTGCAGCAAAGGAAGTCAGCAACGCAATTCCAATCTTCCAGTCATAGCCCAAAGGTTCAATTACAGGTTCGATGGTACGTCCCAAAATTCCAATGTATGAATGCCTGAGTTTATGAGATGCAACTTCCGCTTCCAAATCATTTTCGCTCAGATGAACGTTTTCCGTCCGTGAACTTACAATTTTTTCAGCATTGCGAAACTGCTCGGTTGCTCCGTGAGATGCAAGAAACCACAGTAATATTGAAATGGCAAGAATAATTTTTCCTGCATTCACTACAAAATCTTTAGTTTTTTCATAAACCGTCAGCGATACATTCTTTGCCATTGGAAGTTTATAGGCAGGCATTTCTGCAATAAAGAATGAACGCCCCTTAATTTTCAAGGCTTTATTCAGAAGATAGGCAGCACCCATGGCAACGATAAAACCAAGAAAATACATTCCCAAAAGTATAAATCCCTGCAAGTTGAGTCCCAAAAAAGTTTTATCCGGGATAACCAGAGCGATTATAATGAGATAAACGGGCAACCGGGCAGAACAGGTGATGAATGGTGTTACAAGAATAGTGATCAGCCGCTCTTTCCAGTTTTCAATATTGCGCGTAATCATAATTGCCGGAATTGCACAGGCAGTTCCGGAAATCAGCGGAACAATGCTTTTGCCGTTTAGCCCAAACCGGCGCATGAGCCGGTCCATGATAAAGACCACGCGGCTCATATAGCCGCTTTCTTCCAAAATTGAAATGAAAAGAAACAGGAAGGCAATTTGGGGAATAAAAATAACAACCCCTCCAATTCCCGGAACTATCCCTTCAGAGATTAAACTGGAGAGAGTGCCTGCAGGTAACGTGTCGTGCACCCAGTGAGCAATGGAAGCAAAGAGATTGTCAATAAAATCCATAGGATATTCGCTCCAGTTGTAAATTGACTGAAACACCAGCAGCATAATGAGGAAAAATGAGAGATAACCATATATGCGGTGGGTCAGTACTCTGTCCAAACGGCTTCGGAAATCCCTTGCTGAATAAATATCCTGCACGAAAGTTTCCTTGAGAATCTTATTTATGAAAAGATACCGGAGAATAGTGGCTTTCTGCTGCAACCTTTTCACCTCTGACTGACTAATTGGAGGCAATATTTGCGTATTTGAAAGAAATTTTTTCTGCTCGTCAGGAAAGTCAAGATCCTGAGTAATTTTAAGCCAGACCTTATATTGGTTTTCACCGGGAAATAAACCGGCAAGCTTTTCAAAATATTCCGGGTCTATCTCTGAGATGTCAACTGAGGTATTTGTCGGCAAATCCTGATAACCTGCGATCAATTCTTTCAGATGACTGATTCCTGTTCCTTTTCTGGCGCTGATTAGAGCCACCTTAGTTTGCAGGAGATTTTCCAGCAGTCCGGTATTCAGAGAGATTCCCTTTCGCTCCATCAAGTCAGCCATGTTGATTGCCAAAATTACCGGAATTTTCAAATCCTTAATTTGAGTGAACAGAAGCAGGTTTCGTTTTAAGTTTTCCACATCTGCCACCATCACTGCCACATCCGGAAAATTATCGGCTTCACTGTCCAAGAGCGTTTTCACCACAATCTGCTCGTCTGCCGAAGTGGCATTGAGGCTATATGTTCCCGGCAAGTCCAGAACATGAACTTTTGAACCGTCGGCTAATCTGAAGTAACCCTCCTGCCGGTCAACCGTGATACCGGGATAGTTTCCTACTTTTTGATTTAAACCGGTGAGACGATTAAATACAGAGGTTTTCCCTGTATTGGGATTCCCTACAAGAGCAACATGCAGTGATTTTGCCATTTTCAGATTGCATTCGCAACTTCTATAAGCGCTGCTGTCTCCTTACGGATTGCGAAAAAGCTGCCGTTAATATTGAGGTATAACAGGTCTTTGAATGGCGATAAGAGAAAGAGCTGGACTTCATTCCCGGGCAAACAACCAAGTTCCTGCAACTTAACAGGAACTAAGTCGGTGGAGAAATCTACGATTACCCCTTTTTCACCCTTTTTTAAATGTGCAATTGTTTTTTTCATGTTTATTATGAACAAAAATCTCAGGTCTTCGGTCCAACTCTGCTTGATTTACAGAGATAGCAAAAGAATGAACAATACCTGATTTGAGCAATCCCCAAAAATGGGGATTTCCGGCAGGTCAATCGCTAATAGTTGGGATTGATGAAAAAGTAAATAATTGCCAACTCTGTCAGCTGAAAAGCATGAATGTGCTGTTTTTAACCCGGTTAATCAAAAAAAGGGAATAACCGCCGAATCTCTTCATCTGAGGGTCTTCTTCCGTATTCACAAATTTCAAATGCTTCAGCGGCTGTAACCTTGTCAGCTTTTTCTTTTCCGTACCACTTTTCGAGGGATTTTCTCACCTCGCCCGATATTGTGGGTTTCCGCCATTCTGCGAGCCATTTTAACCGTTCTTCGCTTGTTTTCGGCACCTGATCAAGCCTTCCGCCTGTCCACGGCAACCATTCAAACATTTGCGACACATGTGCCGCCATGCCATATACTTTTTGATCAAATTCTGCCGAAATATCCACTGCAATGTCAGGTTCAAACGGATAAGGTTTGGTGAAACGGTCTTCTACATACAAAAATACCGGATTCTTTTCCAAAGCAGGCGTGTCGGATGCCACGTTGGGAACAATTACCATGTATGCGGCATCTTGCACAAGTATGGCGGTATTTCTGTGGTCGGGGTGGTAATCGTTGGGGCGTGGACCGATGACAATATCTGCATTCCACCTGCGAATCTGCCGAATAACATCCAGTCTGTTTTCCAGGGTTGGCATCAGCTCGCCATCATGGTTTTCAAGAACTAAATATTCAACACCAAACCGTTTACCGGCTTCCGCCGATTCTGCCCGCCGAATTCTCGCCAGCTCACCGCCACCTTTTTCGTGATGCCCTGCATCTCCGTTGGTTAGCGAAACAAACAGCACGTTGTGTCCGGCTTTTGCATACTTAATGGCCGTTCCTCCGGCACGAATATCCGCATCGTCGGGATGTGCGCCTATCACTACTACCTGAATTGGTCTTTGGGCATGACTCAGATAACTCATAACGATAAAAAAAGTTAAAAAAGCAAATAATTTTCTCATGCTATTTGATTTTGATTTTTCAGTTCTACGCACTAAAAATAGAAATTGTTTTGGAACTTATAGAATAAAAAAGAGGCAGGAGTCAATTTTCATCATTTATTCTCAGGTTTCTGCTCATCCCACTTCTTTTTCAATTCTTCAAGCTCTTTTCGGTGTTTTTCCAAAAGCTGCTCATACTCCTGTTGATGCTGAAAGTTTTTAAATTCAGGAAAAGCAAAGTCCTCATCCCTGTACCGGTAAAAATGTTCTTTCAGTCTCTCTCCGAAGTTTTCAAAAAATTTGTGATCGATATCCGGCTGTTTATCCGGGAAAGGAGTTGTGCCAAATTTAAAAAACAGGGAATCGAGCCGGTATGGAAAATTCCTTTGAAAAAGTGAGTCGGAAAAAAGATGGGGATTCAGCCGTTCTGAATCCTCCCCAAAGGGTGAAAACTCAAAACCAAAGGAAAAAGGTCTTGGAGTATAGGGGCGATTCCTAAAAAGTGAGTCATTCCAAAACTCATTCATAAATTGCTCAATACCGGGGAAATTCCAATTTTTCAATGTTTTATCTCCCGGAATCCCTAAATAAAATGTAGAATCTGTGGTCCATTTGTGAAAATAGGTGGAGTCGTACTCAATCAGATTCCCTTGCTCATCATAATTTCTGTTAACAATAATCTGTTCGTCAGGCGACTTCTGCTCTTTTTGCTGCTGCGCAAAAACGGAGTGAACTGTAACGAAAACAATTGCACCCAAAAATATTAATTTCTTCATGGCTATAATTTTATCTATTCAAAAATAACAAATAGGTCTAAAAATAACATATAAGATATTTTAAAAAATATTAAAATTTTAGCATAATCCGAAAGGTATAAGTAGCTCGAAAGCGTTAAAAACAAAAATAATCACTACTGACCGGATAAAATTTCAGTAAAAATGGGGCTACTCCCGTAAGGTTTCGCCCCAATGTTGCAAGTTTGTTTTGTTAAATAAAAATTACAACATGAGTAAAGATACAACAAAGAATTTAGTCGGTCAGCCGAAAAGAAAAAAAAAGTTTTGAGAAGTTTTATGCCTTCGATTCAACCACCATAACGCTGTTTTCGGACGTGATGAAAGGCGTTGGCCGTAATCCCAAAGGGGATGGCAACAAAAAGAGAAGCCTGACCGTGCTTGATGAGAAAATACAGCAGATATTGAAATCGAAAATGATAAAATCAAAGTGTTCCTGAAAAAGAAAAGAAACCTGCCCATCGTTCTGGAGGTGATGCAAAAATTTGCTGCAAAAAAATACGAATGGCTTGGCAATCTGAAAATGGAGTTTTATGGCGCATCTTATTCCTAAAATACGTATATTCATTTACCGTGATAATCTATGTTCACCAATAAGCTAAAAAGGTTGTGTTGAATCGGTGTAATTGTTTACCAGCCCTAAGATAATAAAAAGCGCTTGGATTATCATTCGTTATTAACAGATACGGATAGCATCCCCTCCTCTCAACATAAATGCACCTTCCAAAAAATCAGTATATCGCATGATGGTTGCATTACTCACTCCCAATGAGCGGCCCAAGCGCTGGGAATTTAAAAAGGCACCCTGACTGCCAGCCAACATCCGCCAAAATCGTTCCATAAGCTGAACATTTGTCTGTAAACCCAACAAACCCAAATCTCTTTGGATATAGGTTTGAATAAAATTTACTCTCCATAAATTGCTGTCCCTCTCCGATTTGGCGAGGTAGGATTCGGGAAAGCCGCCTCTTACCCACAAACCTTCAATATCATGACTTACTTCTAAAAGTAAAAAAGGGGTAAGTTGCAAATAGCCAATTCGTCCGGCTAAGGTTTCTGAACTTCCGCGAATAATATCAGGAGAAGCTGAACCTAAAATTATAAATCTCCCCGGTTTACGATTTTCATCAACCAAACCTCTCAGTTCAGAAAAAAGTTGGGGCATAAACTGAATTTCATCTAATATAACAGTTCTGTCGGAAAATTGGGAAAGAAAAAAAGCAGGGTCTTCTTCAAGTTTATCGCGTTCGACTTGCCTCTCCAAATCTAAGTACAGAAATGCCAGGTTTTTTGTCAATTGCTTGGCAAGAGTAGTTTTACCTACCTGGCGAGGTCCTATTAGCCCTGTAACCGGGAAAAGAGATAAATAATCTGAAAAACGATTTTCAATAGCTCTTTCTATCATAACTTATCCATGAATAATTAACATCAAATATAGCTTTTTCTTGGATAACAACAAATAGAGGAGATATTTATTCCATTTTCTGCTCAGTAATCTTCTGCTTCTTTATTTCTTATTCCGGCTTAATATTTCGGTGCTATGCACCTTCATATCTAATGGGCGGTAACCGAAGCTACAAAGATTTCGCGGCGCTGCCGCTCTTTTATTTGATGGCAGTACCTGAAGTTCGGAATCTTAGGTGCGTAGCACCGATAACCTTTGTAGCAGAAAAAATGCGATTAAAATCAAAGGTGCAGCGCACCGGAATATTATTCTCATGTTCTTTATCATATTCTTTCACATTCCGTTCATTCTTCATTCAGCATTCTCTCTTTCACTTTTTACTTTTACTGTTTACCATTCTCTCATCTCTCTCACCTCTCACCTCTCATCTCTCATCTCTCACCTCTCATCTCTCTCATCTCTCATCTCTCTCTCTCTTTGGGAAGATATCCGCAGGACAGAGGGGCTTCTTCTTCATTTCTTATCCGACGTTGTCAGGAGCTTCGCACGCTGACAAGTCTGCTGACGTTGCTACATGCGTAAACCTGTCAGCGTCGCCAGACCTGACAGCGTTAACGCCTGCTTGCTGGCAGGAAACCAATCCCCCTGAATCCCCCTTCGCCAAGGGAGACGAGCGCCATGAGCCCTTTAGGCTCAAAAAATACCAAAAATTTACCTAAGTAATTATTTGGCATCCTCCGTCGTTCTTGCGAATTTACAGATTTACGAATTTACGCATTTACGCCTGCTGGCAGGAAACCAATCCCCCTGAATCCCCCTTCGCCAAGGGGGACGAAATGAGCCCTTTAGGCTCAAAAAATAGCAAAGTTTACCTCAGTAATTGTTCGTTCTTGGTTATTGAACATTGGATATTCACGACCTTCTCATCTCTCACCAAAAATTCTCTCCCTTTGGGGAATGTCCGCACCTATCCGACGTTGGCATCTCCGTCGTAATTATTTGGCATCCTCCGTCGGTCGTTCTTGCGAATTTACAGATTTACGAATTTACGCATTTACGCCTGCAGGCAGGAAACCAATCCTCCTGAATCCCCCTTCGCCAAGGGGGACGAGCACTGATGAGTCCTTTAAGCTCAGAAATAGCAGAAATTTACCTCAATAATTGTTCGTTATTGGTTGTTGAATATTGGATATTTTTTTGTTTTAAAAGCTAAAAGAAGAAAAGGTCACAGTGTTACACGGAGATAGTTCACTGAGTTACACTGTGTAAAACACTGTGGCAAAAAGAAAAACTCACTGAGTTGGCAGTTGAATTTTCTCCATAAAAAAAGGGGAAAGTGTTACTTCCCCCCTTTTTTAATCAATCAATTCGGTATTACCTCTTTACAATCCTCTCTGTTTTGGCGAGTCCGCTTTCAGTAAACATACTTACAACGTACACACCGCTTGCCAGTTTTGATGTAGAAATTACCTTACCCGGGAATGCTATGTCAATCATTCGCTGTCCAGCAATGTTGCTCACAACTACGCGGGTCAGTTTTTCATGCTTGTCAATATTAATTTCGTTGGTAAACGGATTCGGATAAACCTTGAATTCGTTTGTGCTCAACTCCGGACCTACTGCTGTAGCTGTCAGGTCTTCAATATCAGGCTCAATTCTGGGCTCTAATTTGAATGCTTCCATCTGGGTATTGACAATACCTCTCACATTGTAGAAGTTACCTGCTTCAGGAGTGAAGTCATACAGCCAGTCGTTTACAACAACGTTGTCTGTGTCTTCGGTGAAAATTGTCCATTCGCCGGTACCTTCGTCAGCTGCGGTAGCGCGTGCGCCTTTAACTTTAACCAAAACACTTTCGTATTTTTCGTCTTTTGCAGCTGATGGCGAATCGAGGTCAATGGCAACAACTGCCAGCGGAGCTTCAACAGCTTCCACACTGGTTGCAACCAGTGAGGTTACGGAAGAAATCTCATCCACTTCACCAACAACAGCAACACCGTCGCCAATTGCGTAGTCAGCTGCATCGGCATATTCCACCCAAATTCCGCTCCATGCAGCATTGTCATCCTGCATGAAGAATCCTTCACCTTCTGCAACACCGGTTACGGTACCAACAACCTTCACAACTTCGCCAACCCATGGTGACTCATCAGCTTCACCCTGTACTTCGGCAATTGTGAGCGGACGAGGTACTTCAACAACGGTTACGATCAAAGTTCTTTCGCAGCCTTCAAAGTCATATACAAATTCGTAAACTCCTTCTTCGGTAAATGTCTCTTCAACACCGGACTCTTCGTCAGCATATTCAAGGTCGTGTCCTATGTATTTTTCAACAGTTTCCTCGCGGGTTACGTATTCGCCTTCGATATCAAGCGGTATTTCGTAAGTACACAGATGTGCATCAACAATTGAGATAACCTGCTCGCCTCTTGGCAATACGATAGCTTCCTCTTCGCCAAGCACTTCACCATTAACTAAAATCACATAAGGAGCAACTCCACCGGTAATATTAGTGAATTCAACTGTTGCTGAACATTCAGCCAATTCAACAATTTCGTAGGTAGCAAAAACAGGATGCTGAACCGGAACGAATGTTTTGAATTCGATTTCTGAGAGACAGCCCTCTTCGTCTTTCACCTGGAAGTCGAAGTGACCTTCACTTTCGGTTACGTCACCAAAGGTGAGCTCATCAGTTATTACGTGAGTGTTATCCCCTTCGCCTTCGTTGAATGGCAACCAATCTGACCATGGTCCATACAATCCTTCGCCTTTCACTTCGCGGAAGCGGAGGAACAGGTCTCTTCCGGGTTCTGCCGTGGCAACAACAACAGCCTTTGGCGTTTCGTCGCCGTAGCAGGTGCGGTCGTCAATTTCAGCAATAACCACTTCTTCAACCTGCTGGATGTCGATAGTAGCTTCTGCAGTGCAGCCATTCGCATCTTTCACCTGAACGGTGAATTCATTTCCAATCTGCACAAGATATGCATTGGTGAGGCTCTGCCATGTGGTGTGAACCACGCCGTTTTTCAACAACTGATATGAATAGGGCCCAGTTCCGCCGGCAACATTAGCTTCAATCCAGCCTTCATTGGAATCGGCACAGGTGAATGAACCCGGCGATTTGATTAAATCAACTGTTAACTGAGCAGGTTGCCCAACCTTGATCGTTTTTGAAGCAGTTTCACAACCCTTGCTGTCAACAACTTTTACGCTAAATCCGTCGATATTGCTTGCAGGAACACCATCTAAAACATAGTATCCTTCATCCAATTCTATATCTTCATAAACTAAATTTACAGTTTCTCCATCAGCGGCAATGCCGGTTACAATGGCGCCATAGGGGCTTGTGCCTCCGGTAATGTTTACCAGATAAATTTCGCCATCCCATGCACCAAAGCAAGAAGGTTTCTCATATTTTATACCTTCCTGCGTAGGATCTCTCAAGAAATCCCATGTAATTTCAGTAGGCTGTTGAATTTTAACACGCCACTGGTTTACAGGAATATCGTTTACGTCGTACTCGCCGCCGACAATACAGCCTTTTGCATCCATTACCCAGGTTACCCAGGTGCCGGCGCCTACGTTGAACTCATTGCTCTCCTGCCATCCTTCATCTTCCGGATCGGGAACAAGATAATGACCTCCGCTTGCCGGTGGAACAGACAACGCTGTATAATATACGTATGGTGGGGTTCCACCTGCAGCATGCAACAGAAACTGACCATCTTCACCGCCGTAGCAGGTTACATCTGAAACCCACTCAGGATCAAGAGTCAGGTAAGTGGCAGGCTCGTTTACTTCCCATGATTCAATGGTTGTATAAGGAGCTGTCGTGTTATCTTCAGTTGGCAACAAAACACAACCTTTTGAATCCTGAATATAAACTGTGTAATGTGAATGCGGCAAATCTGAGAACGTGTGTGAAAAATCAGCACCTGTTCTAATCCAACCACTATCATAGTTATCACCAGTAAGCTTAACATCATATCCGTCATTTACTGTTCCGGTCAAATCCCATGGAGTTCCACCACTAAGAACGTTTACTGTGAGGCTTCCATCCGCACCGTCTTTGCATGACACTTCCTCCACAATAACATCATACGTGATGAGACCGGGTTCATTAATCTCAAACGGAATTGCTTCTATACAATCTTCAACCCCCTGGTATGGTGCACCAAGTTCAAAATCATCCTGACCAATATACAGAATATGTTCTCCGGCAGTCAGTCCGCTGAAAGTAGTTCCCGTTGTCCAGTAACCATCGTCCAACTTGAACCTATATTGTGACACTCCTTCCCAGCCGCCTGAGCCTTCAACTTCAATCCAGCCATCGCTGCCGCCAGGACAGGTAACGTGCGTGATTGTGATTTCGGCATCCAGCTGTTCGGGCTGCTCAATGGTAATTTCTACCGGCTCGGTAACACAACCGTTGTCGTCTTTAATCCAAACGGTGTAGGTTCCGGGTTCGGTGGCAATGTAGGTCTTTTCATCTACGCCTGCTCCAAACGGCAGCCATACGTTGGGGTTGTTGATGGCATAATGGTAATTGCCGGTTCCGCCATAAGGATTCAAACTAATAATTCCGTCGTTTGCGCCATAGCAGCTGAAGTGGAAATATTTATATTCAAAATCTAATTTTTCAGGATTTTTCAATTCATATCCATCAGTAATATATTCGGGGCATCCCATTTCATCGTCAACCCTAACCATGTATTCTCCGGCAGGAAGTCCGGTGAATTCTCCGTTTGAAACTTCGGTGTATTCTTCTACGGCTACCCATTCATCATCTTCAAAAACAAACAAGGTGAATTTATAGGAGCCTGCGCCGCCCGAAACTGCACTCATCGGAACGGTGAGGGTTCCATTGGCATCATCGTGGCAAAGCGGATCGGTTTTGGTAATTTTTGATTCATCAACCAAAAGCTGTTCGTAGCCATCCACTTCAACTGGTCCGAAATATTTTTCGGTACACTCGTCACGAACAGCAATCCAGTAGGTTCCGCCATCAGCATGAGTGGAAACTGAGCTGTAAGGTGGCAGTCCGTCTGGATAGTCAACTTCATCAAATGGCAGCCATTTGTCTTCTTCGATATTTCCAAGTGCGCCTTCGTTGTTCACAACGGCATACTCTAACATTGACATTTCTTCGCCGCCAAAAGTTCCGCCTTTTACATATATATTAATGAGTCCATCAAAAGTTTGATAGCATGAAGCGCCGTTGGCAACCACATCATCAAAAAGCAATTCGTAATTCTGTTCTACTTCAACAGTTACCTTATTTGATTCACAGGTGTATTGGTCAACCACCCAAACGATGTAGGTTCCGGCATAGAATTTAGTTGGGGTGCCTCCGCCATTTAAAGGCATAAAGGATGATACCTGACCTGATTCGTTTTCAACATACCACTGAATTCCACGAATCAGCTCGCCGTCTTCGCCTAAACCATCTGCCCAACTTAAAAAGTCAACGGAAATGGTTCCTTCCTTTGTGCCGAAGCATTTGATGGTTTTAGATGAAGCTTCAATCACATTTGGATCCATTCCAATTTCAACTTCAATCGGTTCCGGGTATTCACAGCCGTTGGCATCTTTAACCAGAATCTCATGTACACCAATTCCAACTCTGATATTTACCAGATCATCGGTGAATTTAGCTTCTTTCCATGCACTTCCGTTAATGGAGTAATAATAAGGCTTAGTACCTCCCCCAATATCAAGACGAATGCTTCCGTCGTTGCCTTCAATGCAGGTGGGCGGGAAATTGTCTCTAACTTCAGCCCAAAGCTCTTCAGGATTCTCAACAGCGGGTGCTTCCACAGAAACCGAACAAGCATCACCTTCTTCAACATCGTTTCGTACGGTAACTTCCAAGCTATTATAAGGCTGTTCCCATGTAAATTCATTGAAAGGCGCTTCACTATTTGCTACGTCATTAAATAGAATCACATAGCTTCCGGTTCCGCCGGTGATATTTGTTACTGTAACAGTTGCATCATCATTGTTGCATAACGGCTGTGTTACATTAACCTTAAATTTAATATCTTCAGGTGATTGTACAGCAATCACGTTTCCTGTTCCGTTGGGGTTGTCGTATTCTACTACACAACCATTGGCGTCTGTAATAGTTAAACTGTAATAAGTTGGTTTAAGTCCGGTGAAAGTAAAACCAGTTTCATCAACATTATCTTGAGTAGTCTCATTTGCACCTTCCTGAACAACAAGTGTATAAGGAGAAGTTCCGCCAACAATATTGGTAACAATGATTTGACCATCATTTTGCCCGCCACAGGATGTATCTACAATCTCCATATCAAAAGCAATGGCACCTTCTGGTTGGTTAACATCAACGCTTGTTTTAGCAGTACAGTCGTTATCGTTTTTCACCCAAACCGTATAAGTACCTGCTGGCAGGTTTTCAAAGGTATATCCGCCTTCTCCCAACGCTTTCCATGTATTTTTATCCAAAGAAGCCATTGTTGCATTTCCTGATGAAACAGTAATTGTTCCGGTAGATTCGCCGTAGCAAAGTACGTCGGTTGAAGTAGCAACAATATCAATCTGTTCGTTTTCATCAATGATTTCAATTTCATGCCAGTATTCTTCATTTTCCAGATCAGCACAACCGTTGGCATCCTGAACAGCTACATAGTAAACTCCCGGCGCATAATTAAACTGGAAGTTCGAATAAGTCTTATGTTCATCTTCAACATCAGTTATATAATATGTATAAGGTGCAGTTCCACCAGTTGCATGAATTACTACAGAACCTTTTTCTCCGTAGCATCGTGGATTCTGAGTTTCAACCGTGAATGATACAGGCTCAACGGTTTCAGGTACATTCACAATTTGTTTTAATGACATACAACCATCGGCATCTTTTATGCGAACGGTAACTTCATCGCCGGCTTGAACAATGTAAACGGGTGAAGTACTCCATGCATCTGTCCAATTGACAGGATTCGGATCTTCGTTAAACAGATAAAATGCAGCTTGGGGGGCAGTAACGGTTAAAGTTACATCGCCACCTGCACAGCTTTCTGTTGAAACAGTGGTTTCAATACCAGTCATCTCTACATTAATAGCCAAAGAGCCGTCAAAGTCTCTTACAGTGTTTACAGCATCGTAAACATTATTAGAGGTAGTGTACCAGAAGTCTGCTTTTGTCCATTCCAAACCGGTAGAATAACTATTGACAGTGTTTGCCGGGTATCCTTTTAATTCAAAGTGGACTGTAATTACATCCGTTCTTAAATCGTCCCCAATGGTAACAGGACTTCCTGGTGTTGCTGTCCAATTGAGGTTTAACACATCATGACCGGGCAAAGCGGTTACCGAAGTTGTTAAACCAGCCAAACCTGTATTAACATCTGAAACACCCGTAAAGGTGAAAATCTCATCGTTGAATGACAGGCCCAACTCAAATTTGGTGATCTGAATAAAATCTCCCACAGCGATGTTAACTGTGTAATCGTTTGCCTCATTGTAACAATGTGAGGCTTCTTCTGCATAAAGCTCAACGGTTTCCTGTATTTCGCCACCCGTCTGGGCGTACCCGTGGGTTGCAAAGGCAGTAAGGAGCACCATTAAGCTTAAGAACCAAGTAAATGATTTTCTCATAGCATTTCTTTTTAAATTGAACTTAATTGATTGATTATTTGAATAACTTAATCTTGTAAACATGTTTTAGTTATAATTTATAATATACTGTTTTTAAATTTTTTCAGTTTTTCAAAGTAAATTAAATACAAACCTATAAAATATATCAGCAATGAACAAAAAAATTGCCGAATAAAACCCAATCTTTTTCTTATAATTTTAAACAGGCGGCTGTTGAAAACCGGATTAGTGTTTTTTCCGGGTCTTTTTCTAAAGCAACAGCCTGTTTGCACTTAAATCGTGCAAGTTTAATTCATTTTTTCAAATTATTTACAATAATAACGAGTTTTTTTTATTCAGCAGGCTGTTTTAATAAAATCTTAAGCGGTTTTTGTCCTTTTTCAGGAATAAAAGAGAGATTGAAACGATTTGGCAGGGGTTTATAGGGTTGAAAAGGTTCGAAATGTGAATATTTGTTATTTGTTATTGAATATTGAATATTGGACATTTTTCTCCTCTTCATAAAATTTAAATTAACATTAAAGTTGAAATGCACTGTTCCGATTTTAAGCAACAGATTTGATACTGTGGAATTTTAGTAGTTAATTTGTTATGGTTTAAGGTTCAGGTCAACATCTGATTTCTAAATAATTCATACAAAAAACAGTTTTAAATAATAAATTAAAATTACACAATTATGTCAAAGATTAAAATAGGAATTAACGGTTTTGGACGCATCGGACGTTTGGTTTTCCGCGCTGCCATCACTAAAGAGAACATCGAAGTTGTGGGGATTAACGATTTGCTCGATCCCGATTACATTGCCTATATGCTGAAATATGACTCTACCCACGGTCGCTTCGACGGAGATATTTCTGTTGAAGAGGGAGTGCTGGTTGTGAACGGCAAAAAAATCAGGATTACTTCCGAGCCCAATCCTGCCGATTTGAAATGGGGCGAAGTGGGCGCAGAATATGTGGTTGAATGCACCGGTCTTTTCCTGACCAAGCAAAAAGTTCAGGGACACCTTGATGCAGGTGCGAAAAAAGTAATTATGTCTGCTCCTTCCAAAGATGACACCCCGATGTTTGTGATGGGTGTGAATAACAAAACCTACACCAGCGACATGAATGTTGTCTCCAATGCTTCCTGCACAACCAACTGTCTGGCTCCGTTAGCCAAGGTTCTGCACGACAAGTTCGGCATTGCTGAAGGGCTGATGACTACCGTTCATGCTGTTACAGCTACCCAGAAGACTGTTGACGGTCCGTCGAAAAAAGACTGGCGCGGGGGCCGCGGTGCAGGGCAGAACATCATTCCCTCGTCAACCGGAGCAGCCAAAGCGGTCGGGAAAGTAATCCCAAGCCTCGACGGGAAACTCACCGGCATGGCTTTCCGTGTTCCCACTCCCAACGTTTCTGTGGTTGACCTGACTGTGCGTCTCGAAAAAGGCGCTTCCTATGCAGACATTTGCGCTGCCATGAAAGAAGCTTCCGAAGGCGAACTGAAAGGCATAATGGGCTATACCGAAGATTCAGTGGTTTCCACCGATTTCCTTGGTGAATCCTGTACATCGGTTTTTGATGCCGGCGCAGGAATCGGTCTGAATGACAATTTTGTTAAAGTGGTTGCATGGTATGACAACGAATGGGGTTACTCGCTCAAAGTTGTTGAACTGATTGAATACATGGATTCAGTGAAATAAGCATACACAATATATATTATATGGAAAGGCTGCCGGAAACGACAGCCTTTTTTGATTTGCAGAATGCAGAACAGGGCAAATCCTCCTTTGTACTTTGAACTGACATCATTAAAGAAGCCGGTTATTGCTGAATGAAATTTTGCCGGTGTGTCATAATATTTTGCATATAATATTTTTCTCTTGGTAAACTTCCATAACCGTTCTATGATGTTCAAATTTGGAGAATAGGAAGGTAAAAACAAAAGCTCAATCCCCAAGCCTTTTGCTGTCTCTTCAACGAACTTGCAATGCTGATAACGTGCATTGTCCAAGACTATTTTCACGGGCTTGTCCGCATAGCGTTCTTTTATCCGGATTAAAAAATCAACAATGGTTTGGGCATTTATATAAGTAGTGTTGCATAAGGTTATGACCTCTTTTGAGATTGCATCCACTCAGCAAATGATTTCAAAATACTCGGTTGCAGTTTCAGCCACAACTTTTGGAACCACCTGCTTAACCTTCTGGTTGAGGCTTGCCATAAATTCGACTATGTTGCGGTAAGTTCCCATTTGATACTATTAAAAAAATAACGTAACTTTGTTTAAGCTTTCCGGCCGGCGGATGAAGCCGGAGCCAGCACCTTGCGGGCGATGGGGGCATCGGCGGCTGAGAGGACAGCGCTGCCGGAGAGCCAACCCGCATTTTTTTATTTCCCCCTTATGATTTTATGCCAATTGCCAAAGGGCACTCACTCATCTCTTTTCTTCCCGAAAAAATAGACCAATGCAAACTCAACGGCAGAGAGCAGCATCAGTCCGTATCCCATTAATTCAATGCTTTCTTCAACGGCTGCTTTAGCCATCCGGTAGTTGCTTTCGTCGTACATGAGGAGCCAGAATTTTGAACGCCCCATTAAACGGCTGAAAACAAACGTCACCAAAATTCCGGAAAAGAACCAGACCGAGGCGGGCTGTGCAAAAAACTCCATGGTAGCTTTTCTGAGCTTGGAAAAATCGCGCCACACCAGCCAGGAAATTACTGCCAAAACCAGCAAAACCGGATAAATCCACCATGTAGGAATTAAAAAATTGAGTTCCCGGATTAGGGAAATCAGTAAAAACAGAGCGATTATTGTTGAGACCGGTTTTATGGGGCGATGCCAGTTTCCCAGCAACATATAGAAAATCACAAGCAGCAGCAGAATAAACTCCTGGGAGAATTCCGTACGGCTGATTTCTCCGAAATAACCGTCAACCAGCGGGAACATGGCATCCAGCATGATAATTTCAGCCAATCCCAAAATAAATAGTGAATAGACAACAACTCTTACGGCAATTTTCAGCGGGGTGTAGTGGTTCATTTTAAAATATTTACTATTCAGGGCAAACTCATCTGTTGGTTTTGCAAATTACTGATGATTGCAAACCGAAAACTTTCGGCTTGCAATCATCTTTTTTAATTTTTTCAGTTTTCGGGCTGCAAAGCCACGCTTATATAATTCTTAAAATTGAAATATTTTCCAAAAGCAGCTTTAACCGAGCCTACGGTGAAGCTTTTTACTGTATCGTCATATTTTCCAAATTCGGAAAAGTCGCCATCTTTCAGGTAGTAGGTATTGCTGATGACATTGAGCCAGAATCTGTTTTCGCGTTGCGCCACTTCGCGCTCGCGCAACATTTTCTCTTTGGCTTTTGCCAGCTCTTCAGCACTTGGACCGTTTTTCACAAAGTCATTTACTTCATCAAAAATTGCCTGCTGCAGCTCCTCCAGTTTCTCCGGATCAGCGCCATAGGATATGGTGACGGAATACTTCCCTTCCGGATATTTTGCAGATGAGGGTCTGGCGCCAATGTAATACACACTGCTTTTGTCCTCACGAATAACTTCCAGTAGCCGGGTTTCCAGAATTTTGCAAACGGCATCCAGTTCAATTGCATTGGTGGAAGAGTAATCAAAATCGCCATGAAAAACAATGTATTGAATACTCTTGTCTTCCGACCCTTTTTTCACGGTTTTCTCCACAACTCCTGCCGGTGGTTTAATGTGTAAGTTCCTCCAGTTCTCTTTTTCTTCCAGATAGGGAATTCCGCCGATATATTTTTCTACGAGAGGTTTAAGCTGGGATGTGTCAATTTTTCCCACAAAAAAGAATTTGAAATCGGCTGCATTTCGGAACCGCTCTTCGGCAATCCGCTTTATCCGGGCAAAGTCAGCCTCGGCAAGCAATTCCACCGACATGGGGCGGGAGCGTTCGTGATAGTTGGATAAAATCACCGCCAGCGAATCCTGAAAAACAGCTTCGGGAGAAGCGGATTTATTTTGAAGTATCCCTGTCATTCGTGACATGTATGAATTAAAGCTGGTTTCGTCGAAACGCGGCTGGGTGAAATAGAGGTAAACCATTTGCAGCAATGCTTCAATGTCTTTCACGGAAGCGTTTCCGTTAAACCCCTCCCGGATTTGCGAAACATAGGGCGTAAGGCTAAACACCTTGTCGGACAGCATCTTGTCGAGGGTTATTTTTTCAAATTGTGCAATTCCGCTCATGGTCATAATGGTGGCGGCAAGGTCTGCAGAAACGTCATCATCAACATCATACAGCGATGTTCCGCCCGGACTCCACGCGCTGAACAGGATTTCATCCTCCTTAAAGTCTGTGGTTTTTACCACAACGGTGGCGCCATTTTCAAGAATCCACTCCACGGCATCCGCTTTTTCGATGCTCATTTCGTTGAGCACCTTGCCGGGCCACGGCTCATCTGCAATCAGCGGCACGTCTGAAACAACATCCTCATAGGGTTGAACCGGTGATTTCTCTACCTCTTCCAGCAGTGCAAAAATTTCCTCCTCCGACGGAACTTTTGTGTCTTCAATTTCGGGAGCATTCACGACAACCACGCGGTTTTCGGGTGTAATCCACTTTTGAGCAAGCGCATTCACCTCCTCCAAGGAAATTTCCGGAACAAAAGCTTTATAATATTCAAACTCATTCTCTATTCCGGGAACCGGCTCTTCAGTCATCAAAAAATTCCGGGTATATTCCTGTGCATAGCGAATGGATTTTTGCTGATCTCTTTCGTTGTATAGCTGTTCCATCTGGCTCAGAAGCACTTTTTTCTGGCGCTCCAGCTCCGATTCGGTAAAACCGTATTTTTTAACCCTTTCGTTTTCAATCAGAACAGCTTCAAGCCCTTCAGAAATCTTTCCATTGTGGCAAACTGCAACCGACTGATACACATTCATTGGGCCGAACATTCGGGAATATGAGGACTGACCGACAATAAAAGGCGGCTCTGCCTGCTGTGTTTTTTCAGTCAGGCGATTGTTTATCATGGCATTATAGAGGCTGTAAATGATGGTGTTCCGGTAATCATTTAAAACCACTCCCTTTTCCAAAGGATGCTTATAAAGGACAAAAGCCAACGGATACTGCGCCTCCTTGTCGGTGGCAATGCTCACTAAAGTCTCTGCATGCCCGGGAATTTCAAAGTACTCTTTCTTTCGAGGGTTTTCTGCTGCCGGAATTTGCGAAAATTTATTTTTGACCCGATTCACCATTTCTTCATGGTCGAAATCACCAACCACAATCACTGCCATCAAATCGGGGCGATACCAGTCTTTTCTGAACCGGCGCAGGGTTTCGGGCGGCGAATGGTCCACAATTTCCTGTTCGCCAATGGGCAGGCGGCTGGCATATTTGGAGTTATTCAAAAAAACCGGCAACCATTTTTGCTGCATCCTGAAATTTGCATTTCGCCCGCCGCGCATCTCTTCGCGAATTACTCCCCGCTCCTTCTCAATCTCTTCATCCGAATCGGTAATCTGACACGCCCAGTCGTAAATCACCTGAAGTCCTTTTTCGACATACAACTGCGAATCCAACGGAACTTTCAGCATATAAACGGTTTCATCAAAGCTGGTGTAGGCATTGATCTCCGGTCCAAACTCCATTCCGATGGATTCAAAATAGCTTATCAGCTCATTTTTTGGGAAATTTTTTGTGCCGTTAAAAGCCATGTGCTCGGCAAAATGCGCCAGCCCTCTCTGATCTTCATCTTCGTCAACAGAACCGGCTTTCACCACAAGCATCAGCTCCGCTCTGTTCTGCGGCTCATTGTTGACACGTACATAGTAGGTCATCCCGTTTTCCAGAACTCCTTTTGACAGTTTCGGGTCCAATGGAATCGGGTCATTCAGACTAAAAGTCTGCTGAGCTCCCGCGAGAAATGGCAGAAACAGCAATAGTGTAAAAATTATACGTTTCATTTTTTTGTGTTTATCTGATAAATTAATATTCACATTTTCAGCAGACAACCTATTGCAGAAGCGGCTGAACCGCATAGGCAAATGCGTCATCTTCATTTGAAGGTGCCGGCTTAAACCAATCCCTTATCTCTTCCGGTGCATTGGCAGCAATGAAAGAGTGCCCCGTAAAACGAAGCAAGTCCAAATCATTGTAATCATTGCCAACACCAACGGTTTCTTCGGGAGATATCCCCAGCATTTCACACAACTGCCCCACCCCATTTCCTTTGGAAACTTCACGGTGAAACACCTCCATCCAGATATACCCTTTTGTTACCGGCGATGAGGAGCGAATCACCCGGATTTCGTCAAACCGCTGTTCAATTTCTGCTTTCATCTTCTCAAAAACGGCTTCATCTTCCGGAATAATCAGCATAA
The DNA here is from genome assembly GCA_040772505.1 of Mariniphaga sp. Taxonomy (GTDB): domain Bacteria; phylum Bacteroidota; class Bacteroidia; order Bacteroidales; family Prolixibacteraceae; genus Mariniphaga. Next base: position 45,279 of record JAXGYA010000010.1, read on the forward strand.
ACTGGCAAAGTCCGTTGGCAAGCTCACCTTTAGAAGGAAGCTGTTGGGAAACCGAATTGTGAAACGAAAAATACCGGTTGAACTCCTCACATTCCTGTTTTCCCCGGTGATACCAAAGCCTGTGATTTTCGGGCGCCTCATCAAAAGCATAAAAATTGTAATCCTGCTCCACAAAATAGTGAATGAGCCGGTTGGATGAGCTGCTGCTGATATTTTTGTGATAGAGATGCTCCTTTTTTGTCCAGTCGTAAACACCTGCACCGGAAGAATATACAATATAATCAAACGGCACATGTTCAGGAATTACTTCCATCACCTTCCGAAGATTTCTTCCGGTTGCCACTACCCTCACAACCTGCTTTTCACCAAGCAAACGAAGAGATTCAAGACTTTTCTCACTAATGGAATGGTCATTTCTTAAAAACGTTCCATCGAGATCGGTTGCAACAAGTTTACTATTTTTCATTAAACTATAATTCTCAGTTTTTAAAGGGTTTTAAAGAAACCCATTATATTTTCTCTTAACGAATAAAATTCCAAATTTCTACTCATTTTAAACCGGCAAAAATAGTGATTTTATGGCAAAGGAAAATCAGGCGTGAAAAGGAAGATTTCAGAAATCAGGTTTTAAACAACATAATTGGCGCCGTTTCATTCTAAAACCGATTTTATGAATGAACTCGGTTTCACATTAACGTAATCTGTTATCTTTGTCAATTATTTTAATCGGAAAAGATAATTTAGCATGAAAATCGCGCTGATAGGTTACGGAAAGATGGGGAAAGAGATTGAAAAGATATTGCTTTCCCGGGGCAATCAGACCGGACTAATCATAGACATCAATAATCTGGAAGAACTCACTGTGGATAACCTTCGCAAATGCGACGTTGCCATTGAATTCACCACTCCATCAACAGCAGTTGACAACTATTTCAAATGTTTTGATGCCGGCATTCCGGTTGTCAGCGGAACCACCGGTTGGCTTGAGCGGCAGGAAGAAGTTTATCAGAGATGCAGGGAGAAAGAGGGCACATTTTTCTATGGCAGCAACTTTTCTGTGGGAGTGAATCTCTTTTTTGAGCTGAACCGGCATCTGGCGAAGCTGATGGCAAACTTTCCCGAATTCGAACCCCGGATGAGGGAAGTGCACCACACACAAAAACTGGATTCACCAAGCGGAACAGCCCTCACTCTGGCAAATGACCTTATCGGGATTATCCCTTCACTGAAAGGCTGGAAAGAGAACAGTGAAGCAGAAGAGGGGATACTCGCCATCACTTCGGAACGCGAAGGGGAAGTTCCCGGTATTCACACAATAAAATACGATTCCGAGGTTGATTACATCGAAATCACGCACAGCGCCAAAAGCCGCAAAGGATTTGCGCTTGGCGCCGTTCTGGCTGCTGAATTCAGCATTGGAAAAAAGGGAATCCTCACCATGAAAGATATGTTGAAAATTTAATGTTTAACACATGACAAAAAATATTCTGACCCGTAAATGGTTAAATTTCATCCTTGCTGCACTCTTCTATCTTCTTTGGGTGATATGGCTGGGCAACTACTGGTGGCTCATCGGACTGGCTGTCATCTTTGACATCTATATTAGCAAAAAAGTTCATTGGGCATTCTGGAAAAAGAAGAATCCGCCCGGCGGAAAACAGACGAAATTTGTGGAGTGGGTTGATGCAATCATTTTCGCAGTGATTGCAGCCACGTTTATCCGTATGTTTTTTATTGAAGCATACACCATCCCCACCTCATCCATGGAAAAATCGCTTTTGGTGGGCGACTATCTGTTTGTGAGCAAGGTGGCATACGGCCCGAAAACGCCAAACACACCGCTCTCCTTTCCTTTTGTGCATAACACCATGCCGCTTTCATCCACTAAAAAATCGTATGTGGAATGGATTAAACAGCCCTACAAGCGTTTGAAAGGATTTGGCAAAATTAAAAATGATGATGTTGTGGTTTTTCATTTTCCCGAAGGCGATACTGTAGCGCTGTTCCTTCAGAATCAGAGCTATTACCAGCTGGTGAGAACTTACGGACGGGAAAACGTGTGGAATAATCCGCGCAATTTTGGCGAGGTGATTGCCCGCCCGGTGGACAAACGGGAAAATTACATAAAACGGTGCATCGGAATTCCCGGAGATGAAATTGAGATGACAAACGGACAGGTTAAAGTGAACGGAAAACCACAGCAGCATTTCAAAGGCATACAAAACAACTATATCGTGAATACCAACGGAACTTCTATCAACCGGAAGGCGCTGGAGAGACTCAATATTGCAGAAGACGACCGCACAGCTTTTTCCAACGAGCGGTACATGTTTCCGCTCACCGAGGAAAATGTGGAAAAACTGGAAGAGTTTGCAAATGTTACCTCCGTGAAAAAGATTGAAGAAGAGCCGGGCACATGGGATGAAAACGTATTCCCCCACAGCAGAAGCTACCCGTGGAATGTGGACAATTTCGGGCCGCTGACCATCCCCGCAAAGGGAAAATCCGTTCAGCTAACCACCGAAAATCTGCCCATCTATAATCGGATTATTTCGGTTTATGAAAACAATAAGCTGGAAGTGAAAGAGAACACCATATTCATTAACGGCGAGGCAGCCGACAGCTACACTTTCAAAATGGATTACTACTGGATGATGGGCGATAACCGCCACAACTCTGCCGACTCGCGCATGTGGGGCTTTGTGCCCGAGGATCATATTGTGGGAAAAGCAAGTTTTATCTGGCTCTCTTTGGATAAAGACAAATCACTGCCCGGAAAGGTCAGGATTAAAAGAATGTTCCGGTTTGTCCGGTAAGTTTTAATGAACTTTTTCAAAAGGATAACAGCTTTTTGTTATCCTTTTTTTTATCTTCGAAAGAAAATTAAATGTTATGAGTACAGTAATCATCATTCTTCTGCTGCTTGCCATTTTACTGGTGATATTCACCTTGCAAAACTCGTTTGAAATCACCATCAACCTTTTTTTCTGGGAAATACCGGATGTTCCTCTGGTGCTGCTCATTCTGTGCTGTGTCCTGCTGGGATACATCATTGCAGCCGTCTATTTCTATCCACGAACATGGAAGCTGAAAAAGGATTACAGACATGCTATGAAGCTGGTTCCAAAACAGGAAACCGAAGAGTTGGAAAAGCCCGGTCCCGAAGGTTTTGAGATTAAAGACGACGATGAAGAGTCCGGCTTTTTCAGGGAGTGAAATGACGCAGCAACAGGCAATTCTTCTCAGCACAGCCACTTTCCCGCCGATTCAGTTTTTTTCCAAATTCTTGCTGTTTGAAAAAGTATTTATCGAACAGCATGAAAATTTCACAAAACAAACCTACCGCAATCGCTATGAAATCTCAGGCGCAAACGGAATCATCTCCCTGATTGTTCCGGTGGTGAAAGGGCGTGGAAGAAATATAAAAATCCGGGATCTGCGCATTTCCTATGATACCGAATGGCAGCGCAACCACTGGCGCACCATATTCTCAGCATACAACTCTTCTCCTTTTTTTAAATTTTATGAAGATGATCTTTACCCGTTTTTTAATGAAAAATGGAAATTTCTTTTCGATTTTAATCTGAAAATCATTGAGCTGATTTGTGAATTGTTAGAAATTGAAACTTTCCCGGAACTGACCGGGAACTTTGAAGAAATACCGGAAAACACTCTGAATTTCCGCGAAGCCCTTTCGCCAAAAAAGCACAGAGCGGCTCCCGACTTTCAGTTTAATCCTCAACCCTACACCCAGGTTTTTGAAGAAAGGCATGGATTCATTCCCAACCTCAGCATCCTGGACTTACTCTTTAACGAAGGACCAAACAGCCTGAATATCCTTGAAGTCTCGAAACAAGAACTATAACTTTTTGAAGATGAGCTCAAAATTTTATTGCTGTAACACGGCTGAAATCCTGTTTTCACTCTTTTTCTTATTAGTTTTACAGTTCAAAATAAAATAATGAACCGGAGAGAATCTGAAACTTTAAAAATCAGAAAAGCTTTTTTGCTGCTTTTGCCATTGATTTATTTTATCATCAGCAGCTATTTTCGTCATCTGCTGGGTAATCTGTCTCTTCGTTCCTGCGACCCCGAGTATATCTATTTTATGAGCGGGCTTACCATGGCAGACGGTATCATCAAAGTGGGCCATTTTGACAATCCCGGAACGCCGCTCCAGCTTCTGGTAGCGCTGGTTTTCAGGATAGTATATTTTATCCGCTCTGCGCCTGTCTCTTTTGTTGAAGATGTTTTCACTCACCCCGATTTGTATCTGGGTATTGTAAGTCAGACAATTGCAGCGCTCACTACACTCTTGCTGCTGTATGCAGGCATGAAAATTCTTAGAATTACCGGGAATATTGCTTATGCCCTGCTCATTCAGACTTCGGTTTTCCTCCCGGTCATCTGGTACGACCTCATCGGGCGGGTAACGCCGGAACTTCTCATGCCGTTCCCTGTCATTCTGCTCATCGTTTTGATTGTTGAGGTTTATTCCGGAAAAGAAAAAATATCGATAAAGCAGCTGCTGCTTTTTAGCTTATTGTCCGCATTCGGCATGAGTATAAAGTTATCCTTCCTGCCGCTCTGGATTCTGCCGTTCATAATTATTGACGGTTGGAAAAGGAGATTTCTGTTTATCGGCACTTCTGTTGTTTTTTTCCTGATCATCGCACTTCCAATGACGCTTCGCATCGGAATTTTTTCAGAGTGGGTCAAAAACCTTTTTTTATACAGCGGACAGTACGGCAGCGGCGACACAAATATTGTTGATTTCACTTCACTGGCTGTTAACCTGAAGGAGCTTTGGGGTTACGAAAAACGCTTTTTTTATCTCTTTTTCACCCTGATTGCAGTGTTGGGCGGCTATTTTCTCTATTTCAGGAGAAGAACGAACAAAAAGATCGCATGGCTGGCAATTGCTGTAATTGCGACTATCTCGCTGCAAATCATCATTGTTGGCAAACACTATGCTCATCGGTATTTCATACCTGCATTGTTGCTTCAACCGTTGATGGTTTTTACTCTTGCCGAAATGATTAAAAAGTTTTTCCCGGGGAAAACCGGAAACAGCCTCGTATATTTGGGAATTGCGCTCTTTTTTGTGTGGCAGATTCAATTCAACAGACAGTGGCTGCCCATCAAAACCGAAGTCATGGGAACCGACATTGAAAACCGGTTGCAAACCTGGCATGTTGCGCAATCACTTGAAAAAGACTGTTATAAAATTATTGCATCACAAAATTACGGAAGCCCATTCATTGAATATACGCTAATGTACAGCATTGCATGGGCAAACAATCAAAAGAAAGCGGAATATGGTGAGATTCTTAGAAAACTTTATCCGGACACCTATAACTTTTTCACATGGGACAACTCCATGAGATTCTGGGGTGACAAGTTCAATGCCGAAAAGGCAGAACGCTCCGGCAAACCCATTTATCTCTATCTGGAACAAAACGATGAAGAACTTTATAACCGGACAATCAGCAAGCTGCAGGAAGAGAACGGCGCGCAATTTATAACGGAAAGAAGTTTAATTTTTGAAAATCAGGCGACAAAAGAGGCTATTTACAGATTGGATTTTCTGAAACCGGTTGATGAAAATTAAAAATAGAGTTATATTTAGAAATATTCAATTTCATGCAAATTAAGATAAAGGAATGAGATGAGATACCAAAGCGTAAAAATAAATAAATCAACAATAGAAAAAGGAGCATTTTTCCTTTTATTGCTTTTATCGTTTTTCACTGTATTGTTTATCTATTTCAAAGCTGACGCCCCCTATGATACAGGAGACGGAATTGCACATTATCAAATTGCCAGGTATTCGTGGAAATATCCGCTCCTGCTTCTCGATTGGTGGGGCAAACAGTTTTTCACATTAGTAAGCTCACCATTTGCCCAGTTCGGAATGAAGGGAATGTACATATTTCAAGCCTTGAATGCAGCAATTACTTCCATTCTCCTTTATAAAATAGCTTCAAAATTAAAACTTAATTATTCGTGGATAATACCGGTATTTGTATTTTTCGCACCGGTATATTTTGCCGTAATGAATTCAGGACTGGTAGAAATATTTTTCGGTACAATATTTACATTATCGGTTTGGTTTGTATTCGATAAAAAATATTATGCCAGTGCGATGGTAGCATCTCTTTTACCCTATGTTCGCCCGGAAGCATATGTTGTAATGCCCTTGTTGTTTGTGATTTACATCTATCGGAGAAAGTTTCTTGCAATTCCTTTGCTGTTAACTGCCACAATTTTTTATTCAATAATAGGCTATTTCCATTTTAAAGACATATTGTGGGTTGTTCACCAAAACTACGCGCTTGTTGGTGAAAGTCATGTAGAATTGAAAGGAGACTATTTTCATTATTTTAGATTTTACCATCAAATATGGGGGTCTGCCTATGCTGTTTTTTTAATACTGGGAATTGGAATTATTTTTACGCATGTTTTCAAGTTGGTGCGCGGCAAATCGAGGTATGAATTTGTTGAAGAGGTTTTTATACTATTTCTCGGAAACACGGTTGGTTGTTTTATTCTTCACAGCTTACTGTATGCAGTGCCCGGTATCCTAAACAATCTTGGAATGGTACGGTACCTTGCCACACTGATTCCAAGTTCAGCAATTGTTGCATTGATTGGACTTAATATCATTGACCTGCCGAAATTCAACAGAATAGTTTTTTTAAAACCTGTTGTTTTAATCATCACAGTTGTTCTAATTTTCTGGTCATCGTTATCACAATGGTTTTTTCCGTTTAAGCCTAATCAGGAACAAATTGTAATGAAACAAATGGCAAATTATATTCAAAAAGAGATGCCCGATTTTAAAAAAATATATTTTTCCCATCCCTTATTCCCCTATTACGCCGAATTGGATCCTTATGATATTAACAAAGTGGAAGTATTGTGGTCTGCTGACTTAGAACATCTTAGTCAACTTCCTGACAGCACATTAATACTTTGGGATTCCCATTTTTTAAAAGGAGATGGTGGAATTCCGTTTGAATGGCTTTCGGAAAACCCTAATTACATTATGCTGAAACATTACGATTATATCTTCCCGGAGCTATCGTTTGAAGCGTGTTTGTTCATCCGGGGAGATAATCCTGTGCCGGTTCCGGTTCCGGTAGAACTTGTTTATCCTGATGGACAGGTATCCGGCTCAACACTTCAGGTACCTTAATATTCCTTAGAAACATGCATGCACTATAACATAGGGCATTGCCCTATGCTAATGTCTCTGAGCCCTTTAGGCTCAAAAACGGCAGAAATTTACCTCAGTAAATGTTCGTTATTGGATATTGAATATTGGATATTTTTTTGTTTTAAAAGCTAAAAGAAGAAAAGGTCACAGTGTTACACGGAGATAGTTCACTGAGTTACACTGTGTAAAACACTGTGCTACACTGTGGCAAAAAGAAAAACTCTGAGTTGGCAGTTGGATATTCGCTGTTGTTGGTTATTTATCCCACCGGTTGCGCACATCAAAAGCATGCCCCGTTGGGGCTTAATATGAATAACCCCGGATAAACCGTAGGTGCAATCCGAGGAAAAAACGCATCCTACCTCCACCGAGAACCCCAAAGGGGTTCAACTGTGTAAAACTGAATCGTATTCACCAACAAGCCAATAAGGTTATATTGAATCGGTTATTGCTGTGTTTGAATTTCTTGCAAATCATAAATTCGAATATTCTTATATTCTCCCACTTTTTTGTTGATAAAGGGCTGAATTTCGGGATTGTGCAAGATAGTAGTATCGTTTATTACAAGAAATTTAGCTCAATACTCCTTCTCCCCTTTCAACGCTTTTTCGTCATCCGGAATTTTCAACATTTTCTCATAGCCTTCCGGCCATGTTTTACGGCCAAATATGCCGAAATAGGCTTCTTTTGTCATGCTGTCCCAGTGAAGCAGCGAAGTTCGGTATTGGCTGGTTTGAAATTGGTTCAGCCATATCATACCTATCAAAATAACGGCAAAAGATATTTTCAACCATTTTCTGACATTCGCGGCTTTTTCGATGAAAGCTGCCAGAGGAAGCGCCATGATTCCGTACATGTCAATCATTGGGCGCGAGCCATAACTGCCGCCATACCACCAGCACCACCAGCTGTAAACCACATAAACATTGACAATTACAAAAACAAGCATGGGCATAAAAATCTCTGGCGAGCGTTTGCGGAGGAAGAAAAATCCGGCTAAGCCAAAAATCATTACCGGAGTGTAAATTAGCCAGCCTTTACGAAAACTAAACAAACCGTTAATAATCTGAGGATTCATAAAAAAGAATTTGCCCTGTTCCATATATGAATTAAACAGAAAATTCCCGGTTTGCATTTTCCAGTAAACCATTTGCGGAATCAAAACCAGAAAAGCTGTTCCCAAAGCAAGAAGTATCATCTTCCAGTTATTGGTAAGCCGTTGCATGAACTGGGCGAAAGATTTTATTCCGATTAGCGCAGGAAACAAGCCCACCAAAACATTCACCGGTCTTATCAGTACAATAATTCCGGCTAACAAACCAAGAACAACCGTATTTTTCAAGTCAGGTTTCTCGAGCCATTTCAGCGAAATGAAAAGAAACATCGTAATCAGGGCAAAATTATAGACATGCGGCATTCCCGGCTCCGAAATCACATAGAACATCAGATTTGTTGCGGTAACCAGCAAAATTAAAGTAACCGCTGTTGTCAAATCAGAAAAATAGTTCAGCAGTAATTTCCGAAGGAAATATAATCCTAAAAAAAGATAGAAAAGCGCAGCCACAAAAATCGAAAATCCATAGGGCCAGGAATAGCCAAGGGTTGAAACCCCAATAATGTGAGCAGCCGCATGAGCGGCCAGAAAAAACGGCAGCCAAAGGAGAGCAAGTCCCATGGTCATCCGCAAAACAGGCTTCCCGGCTGGTGAGGTTTGCAGCCAGATTTTTCCTTCAAAATCAGGAGGAAGGTTTTTTTCAAAATCAAAGTTCAGATCATTGAAAATCAATGCAGCAGGAAGATAGGCGTAATACATAATCGCATCATCCTTTATCACCATATTCTTATTCCAGACATTGAGATTTTTGCCATACCAACTGCAAAACAACATCAATACTGCAATAGCTATTTTTGAATAAACTGACTTCATACCTGCATTATTAACTAAAATTCTTATTCTAAATGGATTTTGATGTTTTTTACATCCAGAGAATCTTTCCCGACATTCCAAATAAATGAGGAGATTTCTGAGTTCACAGTATAATATCGTGGAAGCCAAAAATCAGCTTTCACAGTTTTATATTCTCCCAGCTCATCCTCGTAAAACTGCTGGGCAATAGCTTCTCCATTCCAATACAAAAGGGTATCCGGAGTGGTTATCTGAAAAACAATACTGGCATCATTGTCTTTCTCGTAAATTCTGACCTTTGTTTTCAGAATTGCTCTTCTGAAATTAACTTTTGCAATCTTACTCATATCAATGTGAATAGATTCTGAAAATTCCATCTTATCATTTAAAGATAAGGCGGGAGAATATGTATAAGTCTTGTTGAATTTCCTTGCTTTCAATAAATATTTATATTCGACCCAATCCCAATCTCCGTCAATAAAGCATTTATTGTATGAATAGGTAAGTTTAGCATTAACAAACACTAATGCCAAAATTACCGGAATGGCAACAATCCATTTCGCCACGCTTTTCCCTAAAAAATCACTGTAAAAGAATCCAAGTGGGATAGCCAAAATTGCAGTATATTCAACAAAATTGCGACTTCCAAAACCACATCCGAACGAAAAGACAAACCAGGAAGAAAAAATATAAATGAGTCCGGCAAAAAGGGAAAAAATTAAAAAGCCATTTAACTCTCGCTTAAACATCATCAAAATCAATCCGAAAATAATCAAAAAATATAGCGGATTATAAGGGAACATCCCATTATTGGTTGAAAAGAGAAACTCTTTAATCCTGGGAGATGTCCAATTAGTAAATCCATATCCTTCATAAGAGTCAATAATAAAACTGCCTGATGAATATTTCCAGTAAATCATTTGTGGGAGAAAAACGATAAAAAAGGTAATCAGCAAAACAGCTATGTTTGGCAGATTGAAAACCCTTCTTATTCTAAGTAGTAAATCATCAAACGATTTTATATCGAGCAAAAAAACAAGCCCGACGAACAACAGATTGGTTGGCCGGATCAATACGATTAAAGCGCTTACCAATGCAATGGGAAAAATATATTTGTTCTTGTCTTTCTCTTTACTGAAATAGTGATGCGAAAGCACCAACAGCAATGCAAAAAGAAAAAATGAATAAATATGCGGCATCCCTGTGGAATCGATGGTGTAATACAAAAGATTTGTGCCAAAAAATATGGTTAGCATTGTTAAGAAAACAATTCGCATTTTATAGTAAAATCTAAGAAAATGCCATAATAAAATCAATCCGAAAAAGGCATAAATTATGGCAGAAAAGCTTGACACAAGATGATATACCCCTGAAAAACCGTCCTGTTCAAGTCCTTTTAATCCGGCAAAAGCATGTATTGCCAGGAATACGGGAGCCTGTAAAATGGCAATTCCGCATGTATATCTTACAATAATTTTCCCATTCTCATCAATAATAAACCCCTCACCCGTTTTTTCGACAATATTTTCAGGGAATTTTGTTCCGTCAAAACCATAAATAAAAAGACCTGGCAGATAAACGTAATAGCCCACGGGATCACTCCACATCTTGCTGCGCCAATTAAAGTATCCGGTGTTTTGATGACGTTGATAAACAAGGGTTGAAATAAGCAGCAACAAAAAAAAGCCTCCTAAAATGCCATATTTATTTTTTAATATCTTTGGTTTAAGAGTCATCACGAAAGCTATTATTTTTTCACACCTACCTGAATTACTGAAATCCCTGCCAATTTACGGGTAAAAAAATCAATTCGCTTCCAAACCGGCACCAATGCATCATAAAAACGCATTTGTCCGTTTGGAATTATCCTTTTCCGCAAAATTGTTCCTGAAATAAACCATCCAAATATGGCGATAAAATTGAAATATTGCCGGTGAATTACGGAAAAACCGGCTCCCTCCAGCAATTTCTGCAATGATTTTTTGGAATACCTGCGCTGATGCTCAAGCTGCCTGTCAAATTCGTTGTAGAGCCACTGAATGGCAGGTACAAGAATTACAATCTTTCCGCCGGGCTTCAGCATTTTCATGGCATTTTCCATCGCCTGCACGTCGTCCGGAATGTGCTCCACCACATTCAGTGCAAAAATAGTATCAAACCGGTTGAGCAGTTCGGGAAAGTTTTTTTCCAGATTTTTATCCGAAAAGTTAAGCCGGTGCATTGATTTCAAATTTGGGAACTCTCCAAATTTTTGTTTTAGCCGCGGGAAATAGCTGTTTTCAATATCGCTCAGGGAAATGTCAGCGCCTTCCTTTATGAAAAATTGGGAAATATTTCCTATGCCGCTGCCAATTTCAAGGATTTCTCCGCTGCAATGGGGTTTTATGGTTTCATACATCCACCGGTTAAACCGGTTTGCACCCGAAATAACTTCCAGCGTGTCTGTACCATATTTTGAGTTGCCTTCGATTTCGCTCATCTTAAGTCTTTTGCCGTTTATGCTGCCCGGGATTGCACCTTCTTTTTCCATTTTAGCTTTTAGCGGCTGAAAGTGTTGTATTTCAGAATACACCAAATAGCTTTTACCCCATCGCGCCAACCGATTTTCTTTCCATCTGCATATGTCCTTCCATAGTAGGAAATACCCACTTCATAAATCCGCACCCCCGAAACGCGTGATACTTTTGCAGTTACTTCCGGCTCAAAACCAAACCGGTTCTCTTTCAGGTTCAGTCCTTTAATAATATCAGCCCTGAACAATTTATAGCAGGTTTCCATGTCTGTCAGATTCAGATTGGTGAACATATTGGAAATGAACGTCAGAAATTTATTTCCGATGGAGTGCCAGAAAAACAGAATACGGTGAGGATTGCCACCCGTAAAGCGAGAGCCGTAAACCACATCAGCATTTCCTTCAGCAACAGGTTTCAGCAGATGGTTGTATTCACGCGGGTCATACTCAAGGTCGGCATCCTGAATAAGGATATAATCTCCGGTTGCCTCAGCAATTCCGCGATGCAGGGCAGCGCCTTTTCCCCTGTTTTCCGGCTGAAGAAAAAGGTGAATGTTATCCCCCCGGTGATTTTTGATATACTCCTCAATAACCTGTACAGAATTATCTGTGGAACAATCATTAATAATGATTATTTCTTTTCCGAAACCATATTGCAAGTCCACCGCCACCACGCGGTCAAGTATCACTTGTATGGTCTTTTCTTCATTATAAACCGGGATCACGATAGATAATACCATATTTTATTAGTCTGAGTTTTTAAAAATTGAGCAAAGATAATGAAGTAGGCTGATTATTGTCTATGACCGGATTTTGTTTTTATCAGGTAGTTTACTTTCAATGAATGTTCCCTGGTTGAGGAATTCAAAAACTCATAGGTAATCCTGTTCATTCCTCTCTGTTTAATCTGATATACTGTATCTATATCAAAACCCATATCCCTGATATCGCGGTATTTTGTCTCATTGGTATAGAGCCACGTTCCGGGCTTTTCCATTGCTTCATGCAGCTGCTCCCATGTTCCGGTATTTTCCACGGTTTCCTTTGCGTAAAAAAAGAGGGCATACTCTTCCAGTTCAAAATTGTGAAGCTGCTCGCCGGGAAGTTTCTGCGATTCAAAAATTTGCAGCGCCTGCCGGTACCCCTGAAAAGTGAACAGCCCTGGAATAACCTCAATGTTTAAATACAGATTAAATCCAACGGCAACTGCAACCGATAGAAAAAAGATTTTTTTCCATTTATTTTTTTCAATGATCGAGAATAACCCCGCAAAAAGGAGAATTCCGGCTATTATCAGTATCGGAACAAGAATCGCGTCCTGTTGAATTTTCAGGGCAATAAAAAAGAGCATAAAGCCAATCAGCCCCAAAAAGGGAATCTGAAAATAAACCATTTCCCTGCCAAAAAAGTCAGGCAACAAAAGGTAATGCTGAACTGTTCCGGCAGCAACAACGGACAATAACGGAATAAACATCATCACATAGTTTGGCGCTTTCCCGCGGGCAACACTGTAAACCAAAAACAGAACAAAAACGCTCAATAGAAGGGCAATTCCCGCAATATTTTTAGCTTTGGCAACAAACCATCTCTTTATTTCACCGGCAATGCCGCTGATTAAAATGATGGTCCAGGGAAGAAAAGCCCAAAGCATGTTATAGAGATAGAAGAACGGATCAACACTGGAGCCAGCCACTTTTCCCGAAACACGCCCCAGATTATTGTCAATGAAATAGAAATGAATTCCGGCAGCGCCAAAATTTTTCCACAAATGAATAAGCGCAGGGGAGATTATCAGCAACACAAGCAAAATTCCGGCGAACCATTTGGGGTGGAAAAGCTGGTAAAAATCCATTTTCAACAGCAGATAGAAAAACACAAAAAGGAATGGCAAAACCGCACCAACCGGCCCCTTGGTCAGCATTGCAAGCCCGACACCCACAAATCCGAGCAAAAAATGTGAAGTTTTTTGATTTTTAAGATATTCTGCCAACTGCCAGATTGCCAGTATTACACAGGAATACAAAACTGAATCGGTGTGAAAATCGAACAGATATAGGAAAAACATCTGAGAAGTTGCAGTGATGAGCGCTGCCAGTTTACCTGCAAGTTCACCGTGAACCACTCTGCCAAGGCGGTAAGTAAAATAAATCCCGGTAACAGCAAAAAGAAATGGGAAAAGCTTATAGGCAAAATTTGTATTTCCAAACAGTTTAATGCCCAATCCTGCAAGCCAGAAAAAAAGATGCGGCTTCTGGTCATAGGGCTCGCCGTTAATTTTCAGGCTCAGCCAATTGCCCGATTCAACCATTTGCCGGGATATTGCCGCATACAGTCCGGAATCGCCGGTCAGGTCAATGAACAGCCCGAAAATCCAGGCAAGCACAACAAGCAGCAACAAAAAAATCCAAAACCCTTTTTTCAGCAACTTATTTTTTTTCATCTTCACATATGAAATTGACTTAACAAAATAAGCGATTTATTGTACCGTTTAAAAACAGTGAGGGAAAAATAAAATATGTTTTTAAATTAGCAGAAAAATTTATTGATGGACAAAATAGCAATTTTCCCGGGGTCCTTTGATCCCTTCCATGTGGGGCATGAATCAATAGTTCGCCGTGCCATTCCCCTTTTTGACAAAATAGTGGTTATGATTGGCTACAATACCAATAAAAAATCATTTTTTCCGATTGAAAAACGGATTAAATGGATAAAACAAGTTTTTAAAAATGTGGACAAAGTGGAGGTGCGGATCCACGAAGGACTCACGGTTGATTTTTGCAAAGAAGTGAATGCCGGCTATATTCTTCGGGGACTCCGAACCTCTTCCGATTTTGAATATGAACGCGCACTTGCGCAAATCAATAAGAAAATGCTTCCTGAAATTGAAACCGTCTTTTTCCTCACCCTGCCCGAGCATACTCCGGTGAATGCCACCATTGTCCGCGACATAATTTTACACGGAGGCGATGCCAGCATGTTCCTTCCCAAAGGACTTCAGATAAGTGAATTTCAGGTTAAGAACTTCAAATAGCAAGGCATGAGAGAACGGGTTCTTTTGTTTTTCTTCTCCCTGCTTTTTTCACTGCCGTCATTTGCAATCCGAATAGAAGGAAAAAATTTGGAATACGCCGGAAAAAAACTTGAGTTTTTCCGCTTTTCCGACCCGGTGACCCGGGAAGAAGTACCCGTTTTTACACTGGAACCGGATAAAGAGGGAAATTTTCAGGCCGACGTTAAAATATCCCAAACCACATTTGTTTTCAGCAGTTTCGGCATATATCGCGGACTGCTCTTTCTGGAGCCGGAGAGAAATATAAAACTGCTGCTCCCGCCCCTGCGGGAAAAGTCATTTGCCGACAGCAAAAACCCTTATTTTGAGCCTGTTGAATTCTGGTTTTCCACCGGCGAAGGGAATCAGCTAAATGACCACATTTCAAATTTTGACTCCCGCCTGAACCTGCTTTCCGACAAGTTTTTCAATGCACTCTATTTTTCACAATCCCAAAGTGCTTTTGATTCGGTGAAATTTCAGCTTGCTGAGAAAACGGAGATTTTCGCTTCGCCAACCTTTCTCACACACAAAACCCTGAAACTAAAATCATTGGAAACAGATGTTTTCAGAATGAAACCGGAAACCGTTTCCAAAGAACTTATGAAAACCGAACAGGAATTCTGGAATCATCCTGCATTTTTGGAGATTTTTGAAAAAACATTTTCAAACAAACTCAGCTTTGAAGCGCGATCAACAGACGGTGAAAAAATCAAACAGGCGGTTGCTTCAAAAAACGTTGCCTTGCTTAAAGGTTTTGTGAAAGAAAAATATAATGTTTCCGGTTTATTTGCCGACCTCGCACTTCTGAAAATGTTACACGATGCCTTTTATTCCGGTGATTTTCAGCAAAATGACATATTAGCCATCATCTCCTCCCCGACTTTGCTATCCAACAGCAACCAGACTATCCGGCACGTTGCCGAAAACATTCTGGAAAAACTGAAATTCCTGCAAAAAGGGAGTAAAGCGCCTGTGATTTGCCTTAAAGATACAAACGGACACAGAGTCTGTTCAAACGACACTCCGACTAACGACAAAAAATTCAAATACATGATTTTTGCCGATACGGAAATGATTGTGTGCAGGGAGCATCTGAAATATTTAACACGAATTGAAGAAATGTTTCAAAAACAGCTGGAGATTATTGTTGTCCTTCGGAAAAGCGACCTGATTGAAATGAAAATCTTTTTGGACAAGGAGAAAATTCCCGGCATTCATCTGGTGGACGAAAACAGCGAATTCACCAAAAAATACAGGATAAAATCCTATCCTGCCTGCTTGCTGCTAAACCATAACCATGAAGTGGTATTTCAACAGGCGCTGGCGCCAATGGATGGATTTGAAAATCAGTTCGGCACTTTTTTACGGCAGTATCTTTTTGAGGAGCAGCGCAATCAGGCGCGATAGTGAAAAATAATCTGTTTCAGATTTTCATAGGTATTTTCCAGCACTTCATCCAGCTCTGCGGGTGAAAACCATTTCAACCGGGTAATACCCTCTTTGCGTTGCGGAAAAGCTTCTTCTGCTTTGTCATATTTCATTTCAAACCAGAAAGTTTCCTTAAAAATCCATTTCCCTTTAAATCCCGGATAGGGCGACAAATAGATGTGATGTGTGGGAAACAGTGGTTTAACAATCTGTTGACCGGTGATGCCACACTCTTCAGATACTTCCCTGAGCGCAGTTTCTGAAGAAGTTTCCCCTTTTTCAGATTTCCCTTTAGGCAGATCCCATTTGCCGTTTCGGAATATAAACAACAGCCGTCCTTCCCTAATAACCACTCCGCCGGCTGCGGGCATTTCGAGAAAAAGCGATCGAAAATCGCGAAAAAAACGCTCCGGCTCCGGGTGGGTTAAAAAAACCGAAGGAGAGTCGTCTGTAACAAAATTGTCAAACCAATTCTTAATTTCAGAAACCGATGAATTTTGCCCGAATTTAATGAGGATATTATTTTTTTTCGCATCCTCAGGTGCACAAATCTCTATCAAACGGTCATTCAGAAAAACTTTATACTTTTGTTTCATTCTTTTCTTGTTTTAAAAATACAATTTTTATCAGGCTATGGAAAAGACACAAATTGAAGTTGCAAAAAAACTCATGGAGATAAAAGCTGTTAAAGTTCAGCCGCTTAAACCATTCACATGGGCTTCGGGGTGGAAGTCGCCCATTTATTGCGACAACCGCAAAATTTTATCTTTCCCGGAAACCCGCTCCTTTATCCGGGACAAATTTGCTGAAATAATCCGGAATAAATATCCGCAGGTTGAAGTAATTGCCGGAGTTGCAACCGGTGCGATTGCTCACGGAGCTTTACTTGCCGATATTTTGGGACTTCCCTTTATTTATGTTCGCTCCACACCCAAAGGGCATGGTCTGGAAAACCGGATTGAAGGCAATCTGCTGCCCGGACAAAAAGTGGTTGTAATTGAAGACCTGATTTCCACCGGCGGAAGCAGTCTAAAGGCTGCCGAAGCCATTAAGGAATCCAAAGGGATTGTGTTGGGGATGCTCTCCATTTTCACCTACAACTTCGATGTCTCCAAAGAAAAATTCAAACAGGCAAATGTTGAACTCACTTCGCTCAGCAACTACAACACACTGATTACCACAGCACTCGAAGCTGGATTCATTTCGGAAGACCAGATAAAAACGCTGATGGAGTGGCGCCAAAACCCCGCAAACTGGAAATAAAAATAATTATGAGCACTCAAAAATATGTTAGCGACGTTAAACTGCTGGATCACAACCAGCAGATTGTGTTTGAGTATCTTTCAAACTTTGATAATCTTTCTCAATACCTGAACTCGGAGTTGTTGGAAAAAATTTCCCGGCAAATTCCCGGAGTTAAAATCGACAACTTCGAATCAGACAAAGATTCCTGCCGTTTCACGGTTGCCGGTTTAGGAGTAGCTCACATCCGAATCATTGAGCGCGAACCATTTAAAACCATTAAAGTAGAAGGCTCGGGCGGTTTGCCGCTGAGCATCACCTTTTGGATTCAACTGCTTCCCGTTTCTGAAGTGCAAACCAAAATGCGGCTAACATTGCACACCGATTTGAACCAGATGATGAAAATGCTGGTTGGGAATAAATTGGAGGAGGGCATTAATCAGTTGGCTGAAACGTTAAAAAACCTTCCCTACCAATAATTTTTTTCTGCTTAAATCACAAATTCCACCTCTTTAAACATATATTCGGACAGCCTGCCATCCCGATCTTCCAGAATAAGCTGACCGAATTCACCGGTGCCCAGAATTCTGGCTTCAAACAAGTTATCATCTTTCCAGTAGAGTGCCCATTCATTCCTTCGAAATAAATCCCGGTGATATGCCCTGTTTATCTCTTCTAAAAGACCGGACTCCAGTTTGCCGAGCCAGTTCATAAAAATAGAATGCAGTTGAACAACAGTATCCTGAATATTGAAATTATTTTTTGTCAGTAATTTGAGCGAAACGGCATTGGGATGTTCGGGTGAGAATTTTACCTGATTCAGATTAATGCCAAAACCAATCACTGCCGAATGAATCCGGCTTCCTAAAATAGAGTTTTCAATTAAAATCCCTGCAATTTTCTTTTTTCCCACAAAGATATCGTTTGGCCACTTAATGCTAACATCCTGAACATGTGTGCTTAACCAATCATAAATAGTGAGGCTGATAATTTTGGACAAATAAAACTGTTGAGCTGCCGGAAGAAATTGCGGAAAAACAATAATGCTGGCCAAAAGATTTTTTCCGGGAGCACTTTCCCACGAATTTCCTCGCTGACCTCTGCCACTTTTCTGGTAATGTGACACAACGACACTGCCATTTTCTGCACTACCCTCCGAAATAAGCCGGTTGGCATAGTTGTTGGTCGAATCTACTTCAGTTAAAGTAATGATATTCAGTTTTTCCCTTTTCATTTTCAGGACAAAATTGTTGTCTGTGTTTTGAACAGACTTTTCTGTAAAAAACACAAATTTGCTGATAATTTTTCACTTTGGAAGTAAATGAAATATGGATTGGAAAAACAGAATGTCCAAAATCAGATATATGGTAAAAAAGCTATCTTTGTAGTCCTAAATAGAATATATGGTTAAAAACTCGGAAAGTACGGAAAAAATTAAAGAAATGATCCTTGAAGGGATACGAAAAATTAAGGGAAAAGAAATAAAAGTTATTGATTTAACAACAATTCATTATACAGAATGTGATTATTTTGTTATATGCCATGGAACATCCACAACACAAGTGAGTTCCATTGCACAGTCGGTTGAAAAGACAGTAGAAGAAGAAACAGGCAACAAAGCCAGACAAACAGAAGGTTATCAAAATTCTTACTGGGTTTTATTGGATTACGGAGAAATTGTGGTCCATATATTCCATGAAACAGCAAGAAATTTTTACAATCTTGAAGCACTTTGGGCAGACGCAAAAATAATTACTGCAAACTCAGAGAATTAGAAACACATTATGACAGACACCAAAAAAAATAAAAAAATTCCGCCTTCGCCTGGAAACTTATTTCCGGATGGTGGCAAAAAAGGAGACAATAAAGATCCGAAGAAATCAAAATACAATGTATTTTGGATTTATGGAATTATTGCATTGGTTTTCATTGCTGTTCAGTACTACATGAGCTACAGCAGCAGTCCTGCAGAGACCAACTGGAGCGAAGTAAAAACGGTAATGCTTGCAAACAATGACATCGAACGCATTGTGGTTGTTAATGAGAAAAAAGCAAACATCTATCTTAAAAAAAGCAGCCTTTCAAAATATGAACAGCAGTTTAGCGAAGATTTTACAAAACCTTCGGAAGATGGTCCTCATTTCACTTTTACCATCGGGTCGGTTGAAACATTTGAGCGCAACCTCCGCGAAGCACAGGAAGATTCGCCGGAAGAGATTTTGCCTGAATACAAGGAAGAACGGAACTGGGCAGGCGAAATTCTCTGGACTATCGGTCCCTTTGTACTGATTATTTTACTGTGGCTCTGGATTTTCAGAAGGATGAACCGCGGTGCAGGCGGTGCCGGAGGGATTTTCAACGTTGGCAAATCGCAGGCAAAAATATTTGACAGAGACCAGAAAGTTACCACTTCCTTTAAAGATGTTGCCGGTTTGGCTGAAGCCAAACAGGAAATTGAGGAAATTGTGGAGTTCCTGAAAAATCCTGAAAAATTCACCAAACTTGGCGGAAAAATCCCCAAAGGAGCTCTGCTGGTTGGTCCTCCGGGAACCGGAAAAACTCTGCTGGCGCGTGCAGTAGCAGGCGAAGCCAGCGTGCCGTTTTTCTCCATGTCGGGTTCTGATTTTGTGGAGATGTTTGTGGGTGTGGGGGCTTCGCGCGTGCGCGACCTGTTTAAACAGGCAAAGGCGAAAGCGCCCAGCATCATTTTTATTGACGAAATTGATGCCATTGGTAGGGCACGGGGCAGGAATCCAAATTTCGGCTCAAATGACGAGCGAGAAAACACACTCAATCAGCTGCTTACCGAAATGGATGGGTTTGACACCAACGGCGGTGTAATAATTTTAGCTGCCACCAACCGTGCCGATATCCTCGACCGCGCGTTGCTGCGTGCCGGAAGATTTGACCGCCAAATTCATGTTGAACTGCCCGACCTAATTGAGCGCGGAGAGATTTTTAAGGTACACCTGCGTCCGCTGAAATTGAATAAGGACGTGAAAGTGGAATTTTTGGCGAAACAAACTCCCGGATTTTCCGGAGCCGACATTGCCAACGTATGCAACGAAGCCGCCCTTATTGCAGCCCGCATCAACAGGGATTCAGTTACAAAACAGGACTTTCTCGACGCCGTTGACCGGATAGTGGGCGGACTTGAGAAAAAGAATAAAATCATTTCGATTGATGAGAAAAGGACCATTGCCTACCACGAAGCCGGACACGCTACCATAAGCTGGCTGCTTGAACATGCACACCCGCTGGTGAAGGTAACGATTGTGCCGCGGGGCAAAGCGCTTGGCGCTGCATGGTATCTGCCCGAAGAGCGCTCCATCACAACCAAGGAGCAACTGCTCGACGAAATGTGCTCAGCCTTAGGCGGAAGAGCAGCTGAGGAACTGGTCTTTAATCAGGTCTCGTCCGGTGCACAAAATGATCTGGAAAAAGTTACGAAACAAGCTTATGCCATGGTGAGCTATTTTGGAATGAGCGAAAAAGTCGGACATGTCAGCTTTTACGACTCAACAGGGCAGTCCGATTATTCGTTTACAAAACCATACAGTGAAAAAACCGCTGAATTAATTGATTCCGAAGTGAAAGATATTATCGAGGAACAGTATCAGCGGGCAAAGGTTGTGTTGAGAGAAAATGCCGATGGGCATAAAAAACTGGCAAAATTGCTGCTTGAACGGGAAGTAATATTCAGCGAAGACCTTGAAGCAATTTTTGGGAAACGGCGCTGGGAAAGAAAGCTTATTGAGAGTGAAAGTGAAAGGAAAAAGAGCAGCCCGGCTGACAGTGAACAAAAAACGAAAATTGAACCGCAACAGGAGATTAAACAAGATCAAGACAGTGGAAGTCAAATAATCTCTGCATAATTTAAAATTACCAAAATGGAAAAAGGATGGAAAAATGTGTTGTTAACGGCACATGAATATAAAGCCAACATGGCCAAAGATTTACTTGAAAGTTCAGGAATAAAGGTAGTTATAATGGATCAACAGGATACAGCGCTGAAGTCATTCGGTGAATATGTGGTTTATGTGAATGAAGCGGACGAGCAAAATGCACTTGAACTTTTAAAAGAGCTGAAGCATTGAAAGATTTAAGTAGAAGAACGGTAACCGGGATTATTTATGTTGCAATAATGATAGCCGGAGTTGCTGTTCATCCCGTTTTATTTGCTCTTGTTTTTGGCGTTTTATTATTCCTTACCCAATTGGAGTTTTATCAATTGGTTGAAAAAGCTGGCAGCAGCCCCCGAAAAAATACCGGACTAACCCTGGGTGTACTCCTTTTCCTGACCTGTTTCGGCATTGTGAATAACCTGCTGCCCGTCAGGTCATATTTGCTGTTTATCCCGGCGCTCACTTTTATTTTTCTGTATGAAACCTTCAGCCAGAAACCCGGCATTTTATCTAACAGCTCTATTACATTCACCGGATTTATTTACGTGGCAATCCCCTTCAGCCTGCTGAATTTTATGGTTCATCCCGGATATCCCGCTTTCACAGAGTTTAATTCAAAGATTTTGCTTGGCATTTTTCTGTTGGTCTGGACCTATGATTCCATGGCTTACCTGATTGGTTCAAAATTGGGTAGAAATAAGATCTATGAAAAAATTTCACCCAATAAAACCTGGGAAGGCTTTATTGGCGGTGCTGTTTTCACCATTGCAGCCGGCATTCTCTGTTCGCTGATTCTTAATCACCTCACATTAACCGACTGGATAGTAATAGCCTCAATTGTTATCATTTTCGGAACGCTGGGCGACCTTTTTGAATCCATCATCAAACGCCGGTTAAATGTAAAAGATTCAGGAACCATGTTGCCCGGACATGGCGGCTTGTTAGACCGTTTTGACAGTTTACTTTTTGTAATACCGGTTGTATTTGTTTGGTTATCTTTGACCGGAAATTTTTAAGCTATGCAAATTCATAAAGAGGGAAAAAAAATAATTCCGGTGGCATTTGTAGTTATTGCCGTAATTGATATTCTCATTTATTTCACACTGCGCAACCACCTCATTTTTTACTTTTTGATGGCTGGTTCACTTTTTTTAGCCGGACTGGTTGTCTATTTTTTCCGTGAACCCAACCGGGAAATTGAGAAAAATAAAAATCATATTCTTTCTCCTGCTGACGGAGAAATCATAAACATTAAAAAAGTTCACGAGGAAGAATATTTTAAAGATGAACGGCTTCAGGTTTCTATCTTCATGTCGATATTCAATGTGCACCAAAACCGCGCCCCGGTTTCCGGGGAAATCGTTTACCAGCATCACAAAAAAGGAGCTTTTTATCCTGCCTTTGTGAAAAAGTCTTCAGAAAAAAATGAACGGTGTTCTACCGTTTTTAAGATGAAAGACGGAACGGAAATCATGGCACGACAAATTGCCGGAACAGTAGCCCAGCGCATAGCGACTTATAAAAAAACAGGACATTTTGCCGAGCAGGGCGAAGAGTACGGATTTATCCGCTTTGGCTCCCGTGTTGATCTGTTTCTTCCTGTTCATGCTGAAACAGAGGTGAAGCTGAATCAAAAAACCGAAGGTGGAAGAACGGTAATTGCATTATTAAAATAGACCGGAATGAACCAAATTGTTAAGCAAATTCCCAATGCCATTACTTTACTAAACCTTCTGATGGGCTCACTTGCCGTATTTTTTGCAATAGACGGTCACCTCGTTTGGTCGGGAATTTTTATCTGTGCAGCAGCAATTTTTGATTTTCTGGACGGATTTGCTGCACGCCTTCTCAAAGCCCATTCAGAAATAGGCAAAGAGCTTGATTCGCTGGCTGATATGATCTCTTTCGGGCTTGCTCCTGCTGCAATTTTGTTTACGTTGCTTGAGTTTTCGCTTTTTGAAAAAAACCAGCCCATCTATCAGATTGATGCAAGTCCCGGACAATGGCTCATCCTTTTTTCTGCACTGCTTATGCCGCTGTCAGGCGCATTGCGCCTTGCCCGCTTCAATTCCAACCAACAAAACGCTTCTTTTTTCAGAGGACTGCCCATTCCCGCTAACGGAATTTTCTGGGCAGCAATTGGACTTATGCTTGAGTTGCAACGCTTTCCGGAAATACTGAAATTTGTTTTTTCCACCCAAAATCTCCTGATTCTTGGACTGTTCACTTCCGGCATGATGCTCATCACTCTACCCATGTTTTCCTTGAAAATAAAGAATGTTAAATGGAACGAGAACTGGTTCCGCTTTGTTTTTATCCTGATTTCTCTGGCTTTGATTGTCTCTCTTAGCGCTTACGGATTAGCTTTAGCTGTTTTAGTGTATATTTTTATGAATTTTGGGCTATATTTGGGTGGCATAAGTTTTTCTGCTCACAGCAATGGGGATAAAAACTAAAAAACCTCTGAACAAACCGAAGAAATTTTTTCCTTAAAGGAAAATAATAATACGCCATGACAAATTGTTCTTCCGTTTTCAGAGGCTCTTACTAAAACAGGCTATCATAAAAATTGTTTTACATTTCATTAACAATTATCAGTATGCCCGCTCATTCCTGCCTTCCATGTAGTTGATAAAAGCGGAATTGGCAACACGATTTCCCCCGGAGGTCGGATAGTCTCCGGTAAAATACCAGTCTCCAGTATCATTGGGACATGCTTTATGAAGATTTTCAATTGACTGAAAAACAATTTCCACTTCAGCACCGCAGTCCTCCGGTTTTAACAATTCGGTAATTTTTGCCGAAATCTGTCCAGCTGTAAAAGGCTGATATATTTCCTGTACATAATTCAGAATTTCTTCCTTCGGAAGATTTTCCTGTTCCTTGCATTTACGGTAAACTTCAGTGATCACACTCTCCTTTCCGTGCTCTTTCAGAAGGGCAATGGCAGCATTAAAAGCAATGAGCTTGTCCAGATAAGCCATGTCAATTCCGTAGCAATCGGGATAGCGAATTTGTGGTGCAGATGAAACCACTATGATTTTTTTGGGATTCAGTCTGTCTAATATACGCAGAATACTGGTTTTCAGGGTAGTTCCTCTCACAATGGAATCATCAATCACAACCAGGGTATCCACATTTTTTTTCACAACACCATAGGTTACGTCATACACGTGTGCTACCATATCTTCGCGGCTGGCATCACTGGCAATGAATGTGCGAAGCTTGACGTCTTTTATGGCAATCATCTCCACTCTTGGTTCTAACGAAATCACTTTTTTCAATTCGTCAGCACTCATATTGCCATTATTCTCCTTAAGTTGTTCAACCTTCCAACTGGTCAGATATTCCCTGACACCTTCCATCATTCCGTAAAAAGCTGTTTCAGCAGTATTGGGAATATAGGAGAAAACTGTATTGGCTAAATCATAATTGACAGTCTGAAGTATTTTGGGACTAAGCAGCCGTCCGAGCTCTTTACGTTCCTGATAGATACTCCGGTCGCTGCCCCTTGAAAAATAGATCCTTTCAAAGGAGCAGGAGCTTCTTGTTTGGGGAACACGAATCATCTGGTGTATAATATCCCCCTTCTTTTTTATAACTAGCGCTTCACCCGGCTCAATTTCCTGAACCTGATCCCAGCTGACATTCATCACCGTTTGAATAACCGGCCTTTCTGAAGCAACCACCACAATCTCATCGTCATAATAATAATGGGCGGGGCGAATCCCCCATGGATCACGCACTACGAAAGCATCACCATGACCGATAAGACCGGCCATGACATAGCCGCCATCCCAATCTTTGGTTGAGCGTTCCAGAATATTCTGAATATTGAGATTTTCTTCAATCAGCGGAGAAATATCTTTATTTTGGCAGCCTTCATTTTTATATTTCCGGTAAAGGAACTGGTTCTCCTCATCTAAAAAATGCCCCATCTTTTCCAGTGCAGTTACTGTGTCGGTATAAGCTTTGGGATGCTGCCCCAACTCAATCAACACCTGAAACAATTCGCGGGTGTTGGTGAGTGTAAAGTTTCCGGCAAGCACCAGGTTTCTCGATTTCCAGTTGTTCTGCCTCATCACAGGATGCACATACTCAATGGTGTTTTTCCCAAAAGTTGCATGCCGCAGGTGTCCCAAATAAAGATTACCGGCATAGGGAAAATGCTCATGAGCCCAGTCGCTGTCCTCTATATCAATCCCCTTATTCTTTGCTTTCCTCAGTGACTTGCTCACTTTATTAAAGATGTCAAATATTGGATTCTGGTCGATCGACCTGTAGCGGTTGATATAAGCACTTCCGGGAGACAATTCTACTTTTACACACACCATTCCGGCGCCATCCTGCCCGCGGTTGTGTTGTTTTTGCATCAGCAAATACAGTTTATCCAAACCATATTTCCATGTGCCGTATTTCTCTTTATAATAGGACAACGGTTTTAGCAAGCGAATCAGGGCTATGCCGCATTCATGCTTAATCTGGTCACTCATCTTTTTTGGGTTTCAGCAGGGGAAAATCAATAATGTCCGGCACAATGAATGCGCCCGGATAATCTTTCTCTATCTGTTTGTAAAGCTTCAGCGCTTCATTTTTTGTCCTGAAATCGCCTACTCTGACTCTAAAGTTGGGGGCTGTAAATTTAATGTGTACAGGGTAGTCAGGATATTTGGACAGGAAATCTCTTTTTTGCCTGAGCGCTTCATCCTTTGCGTTGAGCGCTGAACTGAAAAATATTTCAACGCGAAAACCTTCCATGCCGTCGCGTTTTTTATTATTGTTTATATGCCACAGCAACATCTTTCCAAGGTCTGGGTCTTGCCTGATGTCCAGGTTTGCGAGAATAGGAAGTGAGATATCTTTAGTTTGCAATGAGTCTCCGGCACTTATGGACCAGGATGAAAAAGGAACCTGTGCAGTAGCTATTCCGCATGATAAAAGAGCTGCCATTCCCAATAGAAATTTTCTCATTGCTTTTAAAAATATGTGCGCAAATATAACTCAAAAAAATCGTTTTTGCTGTGCTGCTCTTTTAAAAAATATTATTGACAACATGTGCTTACAGGCTTATTACAAGAATTTTTTCGTATTATTAACCAAAATAAATTATTGGAAATTAAACACACAGTCAATATCTTGCGTTAAAATATTAAGTATTAAAACAAACATAAGAATTTGAAAATTAAAATGATACTTTCGTAATTGCGTTTGTTATATTAAAGTAACCCAATATATAATTTATTATGAATAAGATATTCGCAATTCCCTCTAAGGGGAAAACAGAAAAATCATTGCTCGACCTGCGTTTCGGAAAATGTGAATATGTAGCTGTTTATCAGGTACCATCAGGGAAGTTCAGCATTTTTAAGAATCCTTTTAAAGATAGTGAAAACAGTGGCATACGTTTGGTTGAGCTGCTGAAAGAGAAAGGGGTTTCAACTATAATCACCGGCGAAGTAGGCCCAAATGTCAGCGAATTACTGAAAAAGGAAAAAATTCAGCTTGTGCTTCTCAACAAAGAAAAAGTCAGAATTGATGAGATTTTTGAGCGTCTGAAACAATCATACAGTTAAAATTTAACAAGACCTTCTTTGCACTCAGCATTATAACTACTAAAAAAAACAGAAATTTCTAAAAAAAAACCACGGAAATTCTTTATCTAATTTCGTAAAATGACGTAACAGATTTCATAAATAACATACCTACTCTCTTTCCATATTAAGTTATTAATTATCAAAGCCCAGCAACTGGCTATAAATCTATTCGACACTTAATTCTCACAATAACTTTACTCTTCACAAAAGACAAAACGAAACCCCCAGAAGACTAATACGAAACATATCCACAACTTTACCTTCCGAATGTAATTCTTTATCTTTCGGTATGTTTAAATTTCTTTCGATTTTATTTTGAATCAATTTTCATTTTTTTTATAATTGTATAAAATTTCTTAATAATGAAAAGAGAAGAAAGTATAAATCAGTTAAGAAAACATAAAGAGAAGTGGGATTTTATTGTAATCGGCGGCGGAGCAACCGGTCTTGGAATTGCTGTTGATGCAGCCAGCCGCGGCTACAAAACGGTATTGCTTGAGCAGGTTGATTTTACCAAGGCAACCTCCAGCCGGAGCACGAAGCTTGTTCACGGCGGGGTACGTTACCTGCAAAGGGGCGACTTAAAATTAGTGATAGAGGCGCTTCGCGAGCGCGGTTATCTTCGCAGAAACGCACCTCATCTGGTGAGAAATCAACGCTTTATAATTGGCAATTATCAATGGTGGGAAAAACCTTTTTACACCATCGGGCTAACGGTTTATGACCTACTTGCCGGGCGCATGAGCCTGAGTCGCTCTCTTCCTTTAAGTAAAAAATCGGTAATTAAGTACATCCCTCAGATTGAGCAAAAAAATCTTCGTGGCGGAGTATCATATCATGACGGGCAATTTGATGATTCAAGACTGGCTATCAACATGGCACAAACGGCGGTTGCACACGGTGCCACAGTTGTAAATCATGCCAAAGTAACAGAGCTAATCAAAAATGACAAGGGCAAAATCTCGGGGGTTGTTGTTGAGGACACATTAGGCGGCGGCAGTTTCAACCTGGAAGGGAAATGCATCATCAATGCCACCGGTATCTTTGTGGATGATATAATCAAAATGGATACTCCGGATGTGCGTCCTCTCGTGCGGACAAGTCAGGGAGTGCACCTTGTGGTGGACAAGTCATTTTTAGGTGGCGACGATGCCATCATGATTCCCAAAACCAGCGACGGAAGAGTGATGTTTGGCGTGCCGTGGCACAACCGCGTTATTCTTGGAACCACCGATACGCCTGTCAAGGAATTTGCACTCGAACCGGTGCCTTTGGAAGAAGAAGTTGATTTCATTCTGGAAACTGCCGGAAGATTTTTGGTCAAAAAGCCGCAAAGGAAAGATGTGCTTTGTGTATTTGCCGGATTAAGACCACTTGCTGCCCCAAAAAAGAAGTCGGACGAAATGAAAACCAAGGAAATTTCGCGTAGCCACAAACTGCTGGCAGCAGAATCCGGACTGATAACCATCACCGGAGGAAAATGGACAACCTACCGTATTATGGCAGAGGAAACTATTGACCTGGGCATTAAAACAAATAATCTTCCTTTTAAACCATGCATAACCAGAACACTGAAGATTCACGGGTATATGGAAAATCCCGATATGAACAATCACCTTTATGTTTATGGAAGCGACCAGGATGAAATTCTCAAGCTGCAAAAGGAGAATCCAGAATATGCAGAAAAGCTGAACGGAAAACTCGATTTCACCGTTGCTGAAGTTGTTTGGGCAGTTCGGGAAGAGATGGCCAGAACAATTGACGACGTGCTTGCCCGCAGAGTCAGGGCACTATATATGGACGCTCGCGCTTCCATTGAAATGGCGCCCAAAGTTGCAGAAATTCTGGCAAAAGAGTTAGGTAAGAATAAATCCTGGGAAAAAGAGCAGGTTCGTGAATACACAGAAATGGCAAAAGGTTATTTTTTGTCATAAACAATTCAAAAAAATGTAATTTTGATGCACCATAAAAAACCTGCAACCTTTTAGTCAATTTTCGGAATGAAATAAATTCCGTTATTTTAAAGGGGAGGAACTCTTAAATGAATCAACATTAAAATATATAACAAATGAAAAAAATTTCTCTTTTTGTATCTCTGAGTATCATTAGCATCGCATTATTTGCTCAGGTTGAAATCGTCGGACACCGCGGTGCATCGTACATTGCACCGGAAAACACTGTAGCTTCTGCCAAACTGGGGTGGGAACTGAATGCCGATGGAGTTGAAATAGACATTTATATGACTTCCGACAAGCGGGTGGTCGTTTCTCACGACAAAAACACCAAGCGAACATCGGGGGTAGATTATCTGATTCCGGAAACAAAGTCGTCAATACTGCGCAAGCTGGATGTTGGCAGTTGGAAGGATCCAAAATATGCAGGTGAAAAAATCCCATTTGTTGAAGAGATTTTTAAAATCATTCCTAAAGACAAAAGCAAATATCTGGTTGTGGAAATCAAAACCGGACCGGAAATTTTCCCTGCACTACAGAAAGCAATTAAAAAGAGCAAAAGGCTTGATCAAATGGCATTTATTGCTTTCAACTGGGAAACCATCAAAAAGGCAAAAGAATTATATCCCAACAACAAATGCTACTGGCTCACCTCTTCCGAAAAAGAGCTTGCCGGTAAAATTGAAGAGTGTGCCGCCATCGGGCTTGACGGAGTAGATGTTCACTACAGACTGGTTAATAAAGAGATGATGGAAAAAGCCAATGCACTGGGTCTGGATGTTTGGGTCTGGACAGTTAATGATGCCGATGAAGCGCAACGGGTTGCAAATCTGGGCGTAAAATCCATCACAACCGACCGCCCGGGATGGTTGCGCGAGCAGCTTGAGAAATAAAAGTCACAATCAATATAAAAAGCTAAACAAGGGTAATCTCAATCCCTTTGTCACGAATAATCTGCACCACGTTCTGTGGTGCATTTTTATCTGTAATAATATGGTGAACGCGCTCAATATCACAAATCTTTCCAAAACCCTGTTTCCCGAACTTGGATGAATCGGCTAAAACAATAATCTCCTTGGCAGCTTCCAGCATATAGTGATTCAGATGGGCTTCTGCAAGATTGCTGGTTGTCAGTCCAAACTCAATATCAATTCCGTCAACTCCAATGAAAAGTTTGTTGCACATCAATCCACTTAAAAACTGTTCGGCATAAGGACCGATTACTGTTGCCGAACTTTTGCGCATCCCGCCTCCCAACTGCATAATCTCAACACTGGGGTTATAGCAAAGTGTAAGCGATACTTTTACAGATGGAGTAATTACAGTTATTGGCTCCGACATGGAAATTTTTCTTGCAAAATAGAGCACCGTTGTTCCGGAAGCAATTATTATCCGGTCATCCTTTTTTAACAACTGATTGGCAGCATCGGCAATGCGAAGCTTTTCATCCACCATGATTTTTTCCTTTTCATCGATATGCCGGTCATAGATAAGTGAACTCAACGGGCTTGCCCCGCCATGACTTCGCAAAAGCATTTTCCGCTCTTCAAGCTGTTTCAAATCCTTTCGGATAGTCACTTCAGAAACATTAAGCTGCTGGCTGATCTCCTGCACTGTAATATATCCTTTCTTTTCTATCTCATTTAAAATTACACGGTGTCTCTGTGCACTATTCCGTTTCTTAGGACCAGTTGTCATAAAATTATTATCTTTTAATGTAGTAGGGAATTGTTAATTTTAAACAGTGAAATTCCTGTTAAAATCTATTTTTTCAAAAGCAAAGCTACAAAGAAGAATCAGTATCCCAAAACAAATGAAATATGTAACAAAATATAATCTAAAACAAAACCCTGAACCACAGACATATGTTGCAACAACAAAAGCAAAACAGCACTAATTGATTCCTTTAATGTATTCATATTTATTATTTTCGCCTGATAAAAAGTGGATTTATGTTAGTCAGAGAAGCAAAGTCCGGTGATTTAAACTCTATTGTGGAGTTCCAGCTGTCCATGGCCAGAGAAACGGAAGAGGTCATGTTAGACCACAATACAGTTGAAAAGGGGGTAGCAGCTGTTTTGAAAGATTCCTCTAAGGGAATTTATTATGTGGCTGAAGCTGATGGTATCGTTATCGGCTCATTGCTTACCACCTATGAGTGGAGCGATTGGCGCAATGGCACTGTTTTGTGGATTCAGTCGGTATATGTAGTTCCTGAATTCAGAAGAAAAGGGGTTTACAGCAAAATATACAAATACGTTCAAAACCGAGTGCTTGAAAGCAACCATCTGAAAGGCATTCGCCTCTATGCAGACAAAAAAAATAGCGGAGCACTGCTGGTTTACCGAAAACTGGGCATGAATCCCGACCATTATATTACCTTTGAATGGCTTAAAGAGAATACGCAATGAGTGCCCTTTTGTATAAAATGATCGGGGAAGGCGAGCACCAGCAGCAGGATTTTAAATTCTGCATCAATGATTCGAAAAAAATAGCCAAATCCCTTGTGGCATTCGCCAATACCAATGGCGGCAGGTTGCTCATCGGTGTGAAGGACAACGGCAAAGTAGCGGGTGTCCGTACCGAAGAAGAGTATTATATGATTGAATCGGCTGCAAAAATATACAGTAACCCACCCGTAAGTTTTACCGTCAAACAGTGGTTTACCGAAGGAAAAACCGTCTTGGAAATCGGAGTGCTGCCAAGCAATAAAAAACCACATTACGCGCTGGACGATAGTGGCAAATGGCTGGCTTACACCCGTGTAGATGATGAGAATATACTTACGCACAGAATACAGCTCGCTGTCTGGAAAAAACTTAAAAGAAAGCAGGGAATTCATTTTACCTACTCAGATGATGAGAAATTCCTTGTCAATTACCTTCAGGAAAATGAGAAAATAACTTTTTCAAAATTTGTTCACTTTGCCCACATATCACGTAAAAAAGCAGAAGAAATTCTGAGTAATTTCATCATAATGGATGTCATTCAGCTGATAACCACACATAGAGGTGTATTCTTTACTTTGAATTCTAACTTTGCTGACAATGAATTTAAAAATTCAGCTCCAAGGTGATTAACAAATCATTAACAGGATGATTAACGAATCATTAACAAGAAATTTATGCTTCTTAAGTGTTCTAAAAAACCGATAGCAAATATGAATGTCTATATTTGCAGGCTTTACTTAATTTGAAAATTTAATACTCATGACACGTAAATTATTGATTGTTCTTATTGCATTATTCACAGTATTTTCAACTATTGCTCAGGAAGAGTATCTTGATGCAAAAGCAGAAGATGATTTAAAGATTTATCCCGGCGGGGAATCATATAATGTGCAAATGTTTCCGCAAAATTTTAAGAAGAAAAAGCCTAAAAATGTAGTACTTTTTATTGTTGACGGCATGGGTCTGTCGCACCTGCATGCTGCACTGACAGCCAACAAAGGAAGTTTATATCTTGAAAACCTCAGACACATCGGTTTATCCAAAACCGCCTCTGCCGACAGATATGTTACCGACTCTGCTGCCGGCGGAACAGCTCTTTCAACTGGCCAAAAAACCAATAACGGCAGCATTGGAGTAGATGTAAATAACAATCCGATTAAAACCCTACTTGAAGAAGCCAGCGCCAAGGGACTTGCTACCGGACTTGTATCAACTTCATCCATTACCCATGCCACGCCTGCTTCATTCATTGCCCATCAGGAAAACCGGAGCATGTATGAGGAGATTGCTGCTGACTTCCTAAAAACCAATATCGATGTGTTTATTGGCGGAGGCTACACACACTTCACCGAGCGCAAGGACGGACGAAATCTGGTAAATGAGCTCAGACAAAAGGGCTACCGCATTGAACGGGACATAAATGTCATTGAAAATATTAAAGAAGGTAAACTTGCCGGCTTAACAGCCGATGTTCATAACGAACGCATGGATAAACGCGGCGATATGCTGCCCATTGCAACCAACACTGCACTCAACATTTTGAGTAACAACAAAAAAGGATTCTTCATCATGATTGAAGGATCAGCGATTGACTGGGGTGCACATGCAAATAACACCATTTATGTGATTGAAGAGATGTTGGATACAGACCGCGCTATTGGGAAAGTTCTTGAGTTTGCCGCTAAAGATAAAAATACACTCGTCATTGTAACTGCAGACCACGAAACAGGTGGAATGGCAATTTTAGATGGAAGCTATGAAACCGGAATGGTTAAAGCTGGTTATACCACAAAGGGACACACCGGACTGATGGTGCCCGTACTTTCTTACGGACCGGGAGCTGAAAACTTTATCGGAATCATGGAAAACACCGACATAGCTAATAAAATAAAAGAACTAATGATTGGCAGATAATTGATATTATCTGTTTTTATCGCATTTCAGCTATGAAGTTTTTTTAAGGCATTTTCAGTGCGCAAAAGGTAATTATCAATCTGCCCATTTTCTTCAAAACCAATAATCATCATATCAACCGAACCCAGCCCCAGAACAAATTGCAGAGAGTGATTGATTTTCTCACTGTCATCACTCAGCCTGCCTTCACCTACCAGTTTCATTCCGATTACTCCTTTTCCTGAATGATGCATTTGATTGATAACTTCCACAACCTCTGCCGGTTCCGGTTTATCCATCGCAATGCCGTAGGGATTTATTCTCACGTGAATAACATCTACCCACGGGCTTTCGGCAGCTGCTTTCATCGCGTCAAGCGAGTGCACCGAAACCCCATGCGCCCTGATGATTCCCTTAGCTTTCAGATTTTCCAAAATATCCATTTGCCTTTTATGTGCATCTGTCCAGTTCCCGTCATACATGCAATGAATCTGCACCATATCTAAGTAATCTGTATTCAATTCTTTGCGAAAGCGGTCAACAATAATATCTGCATCAGGGCGCTCCTCCTCCGGAATGCCTCCTTTGAGCACCCACATTTTGGTGGATATAGTCAGATTTTTCCTGTCCATATTTTTCATCGCCTCGGCAACCAGCCCATGGGTCCCATATGAATCGGCACAGTCAATAAATCGGACTCCCTTTTCATAAGCATGATAAAGCAAATCAAGGCTTTTGTTTTTATCCTGACGGGTAAGAAATGAAGAGCGGTTCCCCGCTTTTATTCCTGTGCCAAAGCCGATTAAAGATGTTTCAATCCCTGACTTTCCCAATTTGACCCTTTGAACCGGATTTGCTGATGCATATTTAGAACAGCCGGCACTCAAAGGCCCCGCAAAAAGAAGATGGGCTGTTCCCAAAGATAACGCCCTGACAAAATGCCGGCGGTGCATGTTCATTCCTTTTCCTTCCATAATTTAGTTTTTGAAACAAACAAAATGAATCCTGAAAATCCGGACGATTAAACCGGAATTCATTATAAATCTATGCCGAAGATAATAATATTTGTATAAAAGTGGGAATAATTATTTTGTCCTCTTTCCCTGCGAAGGTCTATCTTCTGTTTTCAGCGTATCGGCTTTTTCAGCCGGCTCGGGAGATGAAAACAGGTGAATGGCTTTAAGGGCTTTCCTTTGGAATATCTTTGTTGAAATGATTGAGTTAACAGGATTTACTCTTTTCCCAAAATCTATTTTACTGCTCAGCTTCAGCCCTAAAAAAAAAAATTGAAGAAATTAAAAAAACTGCTCTCATGGTATTGTCTAAGAAATAGAATCATTTATAAATTAGCATGCAAATTACACTTAAAATTACTTCTTTGTTGCACTTTTATCTGTGAAACACACTTTTATTTCGGTAAATGGAGAATTTTTCGCTTTGAATAAGAAAGTGAGTATGTTTTCTTCAGCTTTCCCACAAATGTTCAGCCAACAATCAGGCAAGAGTAATCCGAGCCAGATACTCATAAAGAATACTTTCTGCAATTCTTTCACATTTCAGACCGATTTTACCGGCAAGTGCGGCTAAAGTGTCAAAGTCAACAAACAACCAGTTAAAAGTGGCTGACTCTTCTTTGTAGCTCAGTCTGTATTCCATCTCACCAAAATATCTATCGTTTGCCAGATCAATCCAGACTGAACCGTCGTCTTCTTCAAACAGATAACCTATATCTGCGGAATCCATCAAAATCTGCCCGTCAGGGACGATTTGATTTTTCAGACGCAAAAGCAACTCCTTGAGACCATGAAGCGTTCCGCCAATCCCTGAACCGTTCATCAGCAAAACAATTGAATCATAGCCTGTTTCATCAAATTCAAAAATATCGCAACGAATTATTTTTTTTACTCCCCGCTTTTTCATTACACCCGCTGCAAGTTTCGACTTCTCAAGCGCTGTAACATCTATGCCTTTCTGTTGCAAAACAATTGAATGGCACCCTGCACCTGCACCAACATCTAATACTTTGCCATAACAAAGATTCAGCGCAGTGCTTTCAATTTCACTCATTTCATTTTCCCTTCTGAAAAAAACTGCAGGCGGCAATGTCTCATTTTCAGTATAATTTGTGTTGACGATAATATTTTGCGCTTCGCCATATTTAAAAAAATCGACAATTGCTCTTCCAATCGGGTCATTCATTTTTTCAGGTATCTGATTCTTCAAATGTTTCGGCTGATAGTGGCGTTTCAACCAACTTGCCAAACCGAATCCGGAAAAAGAACCCTCTCTGTGATATTTGCCTGATCCAACTTATCGCGGATTTCCCATTTCAGCTTTGCCGGAATAATAATTCTGCGATATAAATCGGCTTCTCAAAAAGCCAGTTCTCCAGAATTGCAGTCGCATCGGTCATTATGGAAAAAAGGCAAACTGGTTTACAATTCGCCGTAATCCGACGGCAGTTCAAAAAACAGTGTATTTCCAAATCCGATTCTTTCATCAAACTGGAAGCGATGGAAAAACGGACTTCAAGCATCTCAACCGTAAATGCATTGCACTTTTCCAGCTCAATAATGGATTAAAGGTTCGGGTAGGACAGTTAACTGACAAAATCAACTTTCAGATTACAAAAACGAGTCTATCTTGGAAGAAGCCTTTGCTGGATGGGTGCTATGTCATAAAAACGATTAGTGCACAGCCCTGGCGATAAAAGAAGAGGTACAGTCCAGATACAAATCTCTGGCATTAGTGAATGGGCTGTTCGCCAGAGAAAAGACTGGAATACGACCATATTTTTTGAAATACCAAAGAATA
This sequence comes from Mariniphaga sp., assembly GCA_040772505.1. GTDB lineage: Bacteria > Bacteroidota > Bacteroidia > Bacteroidales > Prolixibacteraceae > Mariniphaga. The sequence continues at coordinate 81,246 of JAXGYA010000010.1, forward strand.
TGATATTCCAGCTCAGGATATCACCAATTGTAAAAAACTGTTTTTGCAGCTGGATAACTTGCATCGGACAGCGGAAGGCATAATCACTATGGCCAGTGAGGCTTCCATGTTGCGATAAACCTCTTCAACGAGCTGTCCAGCTCTTTAAACAGCATCGTTTTCGTGAGCTTACAAACATGTTGATTTTTTGTGATTGCTAATTTCAGAAAATGAAGAACACTCAATCTTCGCGATGAAAATTATGCCGGTACTGCAAGCGCATCTGTTCAAGATGGAGCCAGCATTTTTAAAGTACTACGAATCATTAAACAAAGATACACAATAGGCTGCATAAATTTCAATCTTCCGTTTTGAAACGGCCTTAGAATTTATTTCTGACTTTCAATTTTTTTTGTTACTGTTTGCTAAGCTTTTTCACGCCGCCCAAACTGGAGTTTAAGAAAACACTATCCATGCATTCCGTGGATAATAAAAAATCAGAGGCTGCAAGCTCTATCAGCGGACAAAAGACAATCATTTTTAAAAATAAAATCGTTAAATTGCCATTCCGTTCCGTTACTTTTACGTATCGCTTACCTCGCAATGGTTCATTCACCATAAATATATTTGCAACGCCACATCTCTCATATTCATAATCCTGTTTCTCATCACTGCCAGGTTTGCGCTTCAAAGATAAACGAGTTTCTTTTATTAATTGCCTCGGTGATTCATCCATACAAACAACAGGGCGAAGAGGATCATAGGGCTCTTTATAAACATCAAGAACACGTTCCATGCAAGATACGAATTCCCCATTGTGTAAAGGAGGAATTATCCAGCCTTGCACTCTCCACGGTTTAATTTCGTTTTTTTTAAAGTCTGACGCACTGTTTCATGTGAAATACTGTCTACATACTTCAATTCAACCATTTTATCAGCAAGTAATCTCAACGTCCAACGGGCATATCCCTGTGGGGCATCGCTACAGCTTAAAGCTATTAAGTGAGCCTCAAAATCACCGTCTGCTTTAATATTCTTGACTACGGGATATGGTTTTCTTTTTATACATGCATCAAATCCTTCATTCACAAAACGTTGCTTTAAACGCTCCACAGTTTTGGTATTAATATGAAGTATCTGCGCAATAGATTCATTGCTTTGCTTAGGACCAAACTCTCCTTCATCACTATTAAGCAAAATGCACGCATTCCTAAATTCTAATGAGCTATGTTTCCCTTTTTTCAAAATATCTTCTAAATGTATTACGCTCATCTTCTGTTAATGTAACTTTGTATCGTATCATAATTTTTTTTGATACAAAGATATAAACAATATCAGACATAATCAAGTTGACATGACACTATTGTGTCCACTAACGAAAAATTAACAAAACACCGTAAGTGGCACACTGTGTGACAATTACAAGTTATTTTTTAAGCGTACTCAAAAAAACTTCCGTTAAAAAAGAAGGAAACTTGAGTAAATGAGTATATTTGTAATTCAAAATATGTCTTTCTTATCAGAGTGGGGCTTAGATAAAACTTTAAAGTCATGAAATTTATTTTTTTTACTTTATTTTTTTCTTTGGTCTCTGCGAGTATAAGTGCTCAACAACAAAATGAGAACTTCCAAAAATATTATAGAATATTGGAAGGTTCACCCGCTTCTGGTTTGTTCAGGGCTGAATTATTTTCGGATATAGATACTGCCTGGAGTAAATGGAATAACAGGGGATACAACTTCGGATTTGACCCAAAAATCACACCAATGTACACTATGGTTAACGGTATTTTAGGAACACCTTACATGGTACAAGTGAGAGGGAACGAAAATGAATGGGGCAAAAAACGATGGGGGTTTCATGTTTTTGAAGGGTATGCCAAGGATGATAAATCAAGGATTACCATGCTGGTGAATAAACATATAGAAGAAGGCCGGCCAGTTGCAGAGATGTACTATTACGGGACGGAGTACAACCATTCAGAACCTGCATATAATTGGTTTAGGATTGGCTCTGATGTAAGGCAGCATTCATTTATGTTTGGTCGTGATAAAGCTATCTTCTATGGTTCACTTAAATTAAGTAACGCCCTAACATTGGGCCAAATTGGGAAGGATAATATCCGGGTAGAAGAACCAAAAGAGGATAATGAAAAAGCCTATGAAGAGAGTGCTAAGTATGTTAATTATAAATCATTGAAAGAAAGCGGTGACGGAACCATATTTTATGACAAGGACAACAAGATTGTGGTGATTAAAGTGAATGGCGAATGGATGAAAGTGAAGGTAGGGCGTTTACCTAAGAAAGTTAGATATGATTTTTAGCCATAACTATAAAGAATCGTGTAAAGAGTTCTGACGGAGAATTCTTCGAAAAAAAGTAAAATGCCGGATGGTTTCTAATAAAGCTTCCCGGCATTTTTTTATCTTTTAGCTGCCAAATGTTTTTTAATCTTTCTGTTTATCTTTGTTCATCTCATCCAGCCAAACTGGCAGGGCAATCTGAAACAAAATAAAGCAGGATTATGAAATTTAAAAGTTGGATTTTCAAGAGAACTACTTTTATCGGTTTAACCCATATTGCGAGTTTCTTTCCCCAAAATTATAAAAATCTGTTGATAACCCCTGTTTTTATCAACAATTTTAACTCACGTTATTTGCATTTGGTTGGTTCTCAGGTGTTTTTGATTTGCCTTGTTTTTGCTTTTTTAATGTAGTCCTACCTGTGGTGTTGACAATTAGCAAGTTAGGTTGTAAACTTGCAGTATGTTTATCAAGCCGTTTCCAAAATATAACAAGACCACCAAAGAGCGGTACACCGTTTACCGCCTATGCGAAAGTTACCGTTTTGACGGGCACATCCGCCACCGCACCATCATTGGTTTCGGCAAGTTAGACGAACTACCCGAAGAGGGGCAGAAGAAGCAACTTGCCCTGCGTATCGAAGAAATGCTAAAATATGGTGTAAACTATCTTTCAATCGGTGCGATTGAAGAAAAAGTAGAAAAGCTTGCCTTGTATTTTTACAACGAGATAAAAAAGAAAGGAAGTTATGATGTGTCCCGTGAAGGGGCAGAGTGGGAAACGGTGGACATATCGAGCCTAAAAAACAGCGATGCCCGTGAAGTTGGGGCAGAGTGGCTTTGCAAGCAAGCTTTCGATCAGTTGGGGATAGGCGCTTTTTTACAGCAGGAGGGCTGGACGGAAGATAAAGTATCGCTGGCCTGCACACATATTGTCAGCCGTGCCGTTTATCCGGCTTCAGAACTAAAAACCGCATCGTACATAAAAGAGAATTCTGCCATTTGCGAACTAACCTCATTTGACCGCGAAAAGATAAACAAAGACAAGCTGTATTCCATATCACATCAACTGTATTCGGTAAAAGACAAGCTGGAACAATACCTTTCGCGGCAAACCAACGAACTGTTCGATTTGGAAGACAAAATTATTTTGTACGACCTCACGAACACTTATTTTGAAGGACAAATGAGGGGGAGCCGGCTGGCTAAATTCGGGCGTAGCAAAGAAAAACGCAGCGATGCCCGCCTGGTTGTCCTGGCCCTGGTTGTCAACAGGGAAGGTTTTTTAAAATATTCCAATATTTTTGAGGGCAACATGACAGACAGCAAAACACTGGGCACAGTAGTGGAAGCGCTCTCCCGGCAAACATCATTTTCGGGGCGCAAACCAATTGTTGTCATGGATGCCGGCATTGCCACCAACGGCAATATAAAAATGCTCAGGGAGAAAGGGTATGAATATTTATGCGTTTCGCGTTCAAACCTGAAAGATTATCATGCCGATACCAACAGTACCCCGGTAGTTATACACGACAAAAGAAAGCACCCCATAGAACTGCTAAAGGTAAATTGCACCAAGGATAACGACCATTATTTATGGGTGAAAAGCTATGCAAAAGCCCTGAAAGAAAACAGCATGAACGGTTTGCTGTCCCAACGCTTTGAGGAAGGCATCCAAAACATATGCGCCGGCATTGGCAAAAAAGGTGGAACCAAAAAGTTAGACAAGGTACACCAAAGAATAGGCCGCCTGAAACAAAAGTACCCCTCGGTGCACAGATATTATGACATCACTGTTACGGACAATGGGCAGGGCATTGCAACCGGCGTGGCATGCGCACATAAAAAAGGCGATGACCCGGACAAAAAAGCAGGCATATACTTTTTAAGGACTTCGTTAGACGAAAAACAAGAAAATACACTCTGGTTTATTTACAATACGATAAGAGAGATCGAAAGTACTTTTCGGGTACTGAAAAGCGACCTCGACCTGCGGCCAATATACCATAAAACCGATGACGCTTCGATGGCACACCTTCACCTGGGCTTGCTGGCATACTGGCTGGTTTCAACAATCAGGTACCAGTTGAAACAAAAAGCGTTTCATTCTGACTGGAGGGAAATTACAAGGGTGATGAACACACAAAAATGCGTTACCACAAGCATAACAAACATAGACAACATGGTGATATCTGTACGCAAATGTACCGAACCAACTTCAAAAGCGAAAGAAATTTACGATATGATGGGATATAAATATGTGCCATTCTACCGTAAAAAATCCGTAGTCCCCCCTGTTGAAATTTTCAAAATAGATACTTCTTAATATCAGAAAGTTACAGGGGTGCCCCTGCAATGTGGAATAAACAAAATTGTTATGGATAACTGTCCAAAATGTAAAAGTAAAAATTTCCGTAAAGACGGCATAGTTAAATCAAGGCAAAGATACCTCTGTAAAGATTGCGCATACCGATTTACAGTTGAACAAACAGGAAAGCCCAATAAGCTTAAAAGAGATGCCTTATTCTTATATTTAGAGGGCTTGGGCTTTAGATCAATTGGCCGTTTTTTAGAAGTGAGCCATGTTACAGTTTTCAATTGGATAAAGGGTTTCGGCGAAAAGCTGGATGAATTTAGAAATCCAGAAGGTATTGAGATAATTGAGTTGGACGAAATGCATACATATATTGGGCAAAAAAAAACTACTGTTGGATCTGGATTGCTGTTGATCGAAATGGGCACCGGTTCGTCAACTGCGAAGTTGGCAACAGGGGAACTGAAACTGGAAAGAAACTCTGGGAAAAGATTGAAGGATTTTCCAAAGGAGTAGTATGTGCCGATTATTGGAAGGCCTATAATGAATTTGTGCCTGGGGAACAGTTGGTCCAAAGTAAGGCAGAAACGTTTACGGTTGAGGGTTACAATAGTCTTTTGAGGCATTTTTTAGCAAGGTTAAGAAGAAAAACTAAATGCTATTCAAAGGCAAAATATATGCTGGTTCACTCGATAAAACTATTAATGTTTAAATGGAATAATGACTTAGATATACTTTATTGACAATGCCGATAAAACTATTAGCTGTATCCCAGTAGCACTTACTTGTGTTTGACCATTCCCATGACTTTGGCTTCTTTACACCGAGTTTGACAAGATTCGTAAATTTGGTTCGTATCCGTTTCCACTGTTTCCAGATAATCATTCGCAGTCGTCTGCGATACCACGCATCTATCTGCAATAGCAAACTCTTCATATCTGCCAACCTAAAATATTGAACCCAACCCTTTATGTATTGGGAAAGGGCTTTCTTTCGTCGTTCGTTACTCCAACCGTTGCTTCTGGCTGTCAGCTCCTTTATTTTGGCTTTCATCTTGGCAATACTCTTGGGATGAATCCTTAACCTACATTCTCCTTTATATCTATAAAAGGAATATCCTAAGAATTTAACATCTAAGATGTAGGCTACTTGACTCTTTTCACGATTGACTTTTAAGCATAGCTTGTTTTCTATAAAGTCCGTAATGTTCAGCATCACTCGTTAACTACTGCGTTTACTCTTGCAAAATATGACAAAGTCATCTGCATATCGGACAAACTTATGTCCCCTATTTTCTAACTCCTTGTCCAACTCATTGAGCATAATATTGATCAACAAAGGACTTAACGGGCCGCCCTGTGGTACGCCCTCTTTGCTTGGTTCAAAATTCTGACCAATTTGAACACCTGCATTAAGGTAGCAATGTATCAATGACAATACTCGGCTATCCTTTATTGTGCGTGAAAGTAATTCAATGAGTTTGCTAGGACTTACAGTATCAAAGAATTTTTCCAAATCCATATCCACTGCATAAACGTAGCCTTCTATGATATACTCTGCGCACTGTTTTAATGCCTGGTGTGCACTTCGTCTTGGTCTGAACCCGTAGCTGTAATCAGAGAACATGGGCTCATAGAGGAGATTATCAGACTGTCTTTGTGGTCTCTAAGATAGTCACCTAGCTCTTCGAGCTCCATCTTATCTACTCCTCCCGCTCCTTTGTTTCGCTTTACAGATTTGTAGGCGTTATTAAGGTTCGACGGTGAGAGTATCATCTCCAATAAACCATATTTACACCCCGCTGTCTGTGTAATCTTTGGACTTTGACTTGTTAAGCAGCCTTATCCCAACGGATATGCCTGACATGATTCGTGTTCCTCGGCGCAGAGTTTTGCCTACGACTTCCTACAGATTCCACCTCACGATGGACACCCTTGTCTTCGACTAATAATTGGCGATTACAAACCCCCATAGTGGACTTTCACCACCAAGTTAAGTACCAGCACACTGAAAAAAGGCAGCAGGAAAATCATCCTACTGCCTTTTTTCAGGGCTCAACTGTGCCTTAATTCCTAAATTGCTTAAATTGTTATTCAAATTATGCCCCTATGGGGCATGCTTTTGATATGCGCAACCGGTGGCATAAATAACCTGCCTTTTCAGAACGTCATTCAGTTTATGGTTATACACCAAGGCGTTGCCTTTGGGCTGAAATTAATTGAAATTTTTCAGGTAAATTCTTAAATTTGCACTTCGGCTTTTCATTTTAAAACTTAACTTTGTTGTTTTTGAATTTATGAGGTCACAGAACTAGGAAATAAATTTAGTTTCATATAAAACAAAAGTTTAAAAAATCTTTAACCAAATAATTTTCGTCTTATGGATAACATTTTCATTTTAGTTCCCCTTGCTTCACTATTAGCCTTAGCTTTTGCCTGGTATTTCTTTAAGTCGATGATGAAATATTCTGAAGGCACACCCCGCATGAAAGAGATTGCACAGTATGTCAGGGAAGGGGCTATGGCCTATTTGAAAAGGCAGTATAAAGTGGTGGCACTGGTATTTGCAGTATTGTTTGTTTTGCTGACCATTATGGCCTATTTTAATGTACAAAACCCGTTTGTTCCCATTGCGTTTCTCACCGGCGGTTTTTTCTCCGGTCTTTGCGGATTCCTGGGAATGAAGACAGCAACCTATGCCTCTGCACGCACTGCTTACGGTGCTTCGGAATCATTGAACAAAGGATTGCAGGTGGCTTTCCGCAGTGGTGCAGTAATGGGTCTCGTAGTAGTTGGCTTTGCCCTGCTGGATATTGCAGCCTGGTTTTATGTACTGGATAAATGGGTTTATACCCCTGAAAACATGTCTGAGGGACTTCGCTTTTTAGGGCTAACCATTGTTCATCCTCATCCTGAATATGTGGTGAATGGGGTGATTAGTGAAATCGGTTTACGTGCAAAACTGGGCGAGATTACCGTCACCATGCTCACTTTTGGTATGGGTGCTTCAACCCAGGCACTTTTCGCACGTGTTGGCGGCGGAATTTACACCAAAGCTGCTGACGTTGGCGCCGACCTGGTAGGAAAGGTAGAAGCAGGTATCCCCGAAGATGACCCGCGTAATCCTGCAACCATTGCCGATAACGTTGGCGATAACGTTGGCGATGTTGCCGGAATGGGTGCCGACCTTTATGAATCGTATGTAGGTTCTATTCTTGCCACTGCGGCTTTAGGTGCTTCTCTGCCGGCATTGGTAATGAAGAGCTCCGGGCTTACTGCCTATCAGGCGGTACTTGCACCCATGATTGTTGCAGCCATCGGAATTTTTCTCTCCATTATCGGAATTTTTATGGTGAGGACAAAAGAGTCAGCCACCCAAAAGAATTTGCTCAATGCCCTGCTTCTGGGAACCGGCGGCAGTTCATTGCTGGTTCTACTGGCAATGGTTGGGCTAGTAGGAATAGGCTGGGTTACCTGGGGTGTTTTCTGGTCTGTTGTTATCGGTTTGACTGCCGGAGTTATTATCGGACAGGCAACCGAATATTTTACATCCGATGAATACAAGCCTACAAAGGGAATTGCCAAACAGGCACAGCACGGGCCTGCAACTACCATTATTGACGGACTTGCAGTGGGAATGTACTCCACATGGATTCCCGTAGTAACCATCGTTCTTGCTATTTTAGGCGCTTTCTGGACTGCCGGCGGGGCAGAAAGTCTTGCTATGGGAGTTTACGGAATCGGCTTCGCAGCAGTTGGAATGCTTTCCACTTTAGGAATTACACTTGCAACGGATGCTTTTGGCCCGATTGCCGACAACGCCGGCGGAAACGCTGAAATGTCTGAACTGGAACCTCATGTGCGTGAACGGACAGACGCCCTTGACATGCTTGGCAACACCACTGCCGCAACAGGGAAAGGGTTTGCCATTGGTTCGGCAGCACTAACAGCCATGGCACTGATTTCGGCATACATGGAAGAGATCAGATTGTGGTTTGACCGCATTGCCAAAGCCGGTGAAGGATTTGTTACTAAGGGGAGCTATATTTTTTACAATGATGTTGCTCCTGCAGTTCAGGATGGAATACAAGCCGTTCAAATTTCGACAGCATCCGTTGAGGATTTTTCGGCAGCATATAACATTTCACTGTTTAACCCGCTGTTTTTAGGCGGAATTTTCCTTGGCGCCATGATGGCTTTTCTGTTCAGCGCTATGACCATGAAGGCTGTTGGCCGCGCTGCCGGAGCTATGGTTGACGAAGTGCGCCGTCAGTTTCGCGATATTAAAGGCATTCTGGAAGGCAAGGCAAAGCCCGACTACGCATTGTGTGTGGAAATTTCCACGAGAGGAGCACAGCGCGAAATGCTGTTGCCATCGTTTGTAGCTATTGCAGTTCCGGTAATAGTTGGGGTAGCCATGGGTGTTGCGGGTGTAGTCGGATTGTTAGCCGGTGGGCTGACTACCGGATTTACCCTTGCCGTTTTTATGAATAACGCAGGAGGAGCCTGGGATAATGCCAAAAAATTCATTGAAAAAGGAAACTACGGCGGTAAAGGCAGTGAAGCACATAAAGCCGGTGTTGTTGGCGACACAGTGGGCGATCCGTTTAAGGACACATCCGGACCTTCACTCAATATCCTGATCAAGCTGATGACAATGGTTTCGGTTGTTATGGCCGGACTAACTGTCACAATAAGCCTCTTATAGTTTTGAACAAAATATTTGTATATTTAGCTGTTTAAAAATCGAAATAAATTAAAAATTAAATATCATGGCGAATCTTTCAACTACCTACATGGGTTTAAAATTAAAAAGTCCTCTTATTCTTGGCTCCTGCAATCTCACGATGAAAGCGGGAGTTCCCCAGCAACTAGAGGAGGCGGGAATTGGCGCTATCGTTTACAAATCACTTTTTGAAGAACAGATACAACTTGAAAGTCTTCAGCTATCTGAAGATTTGTCCGAATATGAATACCGCAGTGCAGAGATGCAGCGTTTATTTCCAGAAATTGAGCATGCCGGACCAAAGGAACATCTGTTTAATGTTGAAAAACTAAAAAAAAGTGTTAATGTACCAGTGATTGCCAGCTTAAATGCAATCTATGAACCCACATGGGTTGAATATGCACGAGAGCTGGAAAAAACAGGCGTTGATGCTCTGGAGCTTAATCTGTTTACTGTTCCCGGATATTTCGAAAAAGATGGCGCTACAATCGAGGCGAGTCAGGTACATATTGTTGAATCGGTGAAAAAAGCTGTAAATATTCCTGTGAGCGTTAAAATGAGCCTGTTTTATACCAATCCGCTCAACTTCATAAAAAAGATTGATGAAGCAGGAGCAGACGGATTTGTGCTGTTCAACAGATTTTTTAATCCCGACGTAAACATTGACGACAAGGAATTTAATTACCCATGGACTTTCAGTAACCCAAAAGATCATCTCATTGCATTACGGTTCACAGGATTACTTGCAGGAAATGTAAACGGAAGTATTTGTGCCGGACGCGGAGTTTACACTGCCAAAGATGTTATAAAACTGATTCTTGCCGGCGCAGATGCCGTTCAGGTTGTGAGCACGGTATATAAGAACAAGCCAGCCGTAATTTCTGAAATTCTGATGGACCTGAGCAACTGGATGGACGAAAATGAGTTCAATTCTTTTGATGATTTCAGAGGAAAACTTGCACGGCACAATCTTAAAGATCCCTTTGTGTATCAGCGCGGAATGTATGTGGACATTCTGATGAATGCAGAGGAGATTTTCAAAAAATATCCGACGATATAGAAAAACACCCGCAGAAAAGCAGGAGCATTGCACTCCTGCTTTTTTGTGGGATACTCCCCCTTTTTTAAAAAAATCATGTGTACCAAAATCAGCTACCGGATAATTCTCCTTTTATTGGTTTTTGCCACTCTTTCATGCACTCAGCGAAGCAGCCGGCAGGCTGAAGACGATGGTTTTTCGGGCTCCCAAAGCTGTATCCAGTGCCACGAACGCTTTTATGAGTTGTGGGCGCCATCGTTTCACGGGAGGGCTATGCAACCGGTAGATACCGGTTTTGTCAGGGAATACGGTCTGCCGGAAAGCAGCCCGATGGAAGTTGAAGGGAAACTTTATGAAATTGTTTATGAGGATTCGCTGATGGTGATGCTTGAAAAAGAGGGGAATCTGCTGCTGAAAAAATATCCGGTAGCGTGGACGCTTGGCGGGCCAAATGTTTACACATTCCTCACCCAGCTGGAAAAAGGGAGGTTGCAAACTATCCCGCTGGCTTACGACATGAACCGTCAGGCATGGTTTAACTATCCGGAGTCGGCAGTGCGCCACTTTGTGGATCAGGACGCATCAGACCAGGCGCTTCCATGGAAAGACCGGATGTACACATTCAATACCGGATGCTACAACTGTCATGTCAGTCAGGTGAGTTCCAACTTTGATCTGGCAACCGACACTTACCACACAACGTGGAGGGAGCCGGGCATCAATTGTGAAAGCTGTCATGGCCCAAGTGCCGAACACATACGCGTTTGCATGGAAGCGGGGGAAGGAAATGTGCCTGACGATTTAAAGCTTATCGTCACCAGCACATTCACACAAGAACAGCACAACTCATCCTGTGGCACCTGCCACGCCAAAGGGAGCCCAATTACGAAAAGCTATGTCCCCGGCGAATCCTATTACGATCATTTCAATCTGGCAACACTGGAAGACCCTGACTTTTATCCGGATGGCCGCGACTTAGGCGAAAATTACACCTACACCGGGTGGAAGATGAACCCCTGCGTTGAAGAAAGTGATTTGCACTGCGTCACCTGCCACACTTCCAGTGGCAGAAACCGGTTTAAGGACGAGCCAAATCAGGCGTGTATCTCCTGCCACAGCGACAGAAAAGAGACTCTGGCAGAGCACACCATGCACCAACCCGGGAGCATCGGTTCGGTTTGCATTAATTGTCATGCGCCAAGCCGTGAGTTTGTCGGTCATTTTATTCGCAGCGACCACTCTTTCAGACCTCCGATGCCTGAAGCAACTCTCCGGTTTGGGTCTCCCAATGCCTGCAACCAGTGCCACAGCGACAAATCGGCTGAATGGGCAAACAACATTGTTAAAAAACGTCCCAGGGGCAATTATCAGGAGGAGACGCTTTACTGGGCACAGCTCATAAAAGAGGCGCGGGAGAATCAATGGGGCAGATTGGATGAAATGCTGGAGATAGTCAGCCAAAACAGATACAACCAAGTGGTGGTTGCATCATTTATACGTTTGCTTGCCAACTGTCCCGAACCCACAAAGCAGGAGGCAATCATAACGGCATTAAACAACAATCCCTCTCCATTGGTCAGGGCTGCGGCAGCAGCCTCCATGGACCTGGACCTTTCTGAAAAAACAAAAAAAGCACTCTTAGTCGCAGCCACGGATAAGTTTCGCCTTGTGCGGGTTTCAGCAGCTGCATCATTAGCCGGTTTTGAAGAGAGCCGCTTTGCGGCAGCAGAAAAACAAACCGTTGCCCGCGTTACCGATGAATATATGGAAGCGATGGTTGCCCGCCCGGATGACTGGAGTTCATACTATAATCTGGGCATATACCACCAGAATCGAGGCAGCGCCGGCAAAGCGCTGGATGCCTACGAAACGGCAATCCGCCTCTATCCCGAGTCACTGATGCCTTTCATTAACAGCAGCGTACTTTATTCATATATCGGCAACCAGGCAAAAGCTGAGGAAAATCTGAGAAGGGCATTGGAAATTGATCCCGGAAATGAGGCTGCCAATCTGAATCTTGGGCTTCTGTTAGCCGAACAGGGAAAAACGGACGAGGCAGAAAAAGCATTGCGCACAGTTTTGGATGTTAATCCAAAACAGGCAGTGGCAGCCTACAATCTGAGTGTTATTGTTTCACAGCAAAATCTGGATGAAGCTGTTAGTTTTGCCGGAATTGCTGCCGAAAACCGCCCGGGAGAACCGCGCTATGCCTACACACTTGCCTATTATCAGATGGAAAATAATCAAAAACAAGCGGCTGAAAAAACCCTGAAAAAACTGATTGCCGAAAATCCGCTGTATCTGAACGCCGTCAGTTTTTTGGCTGATATTTACATGCGTGACGGCAGAACCGGAGAGTTAGAGAAATTGTATGAACAGACGCTGAAGACAGAGGGAATTTCTTCACAGGACAAAGAAGCAATCCGGCAGGCGTTAAATACAATCACAAACAACAAAGCCGGAAAGTCCAATTAGAAACTACCTGCCAAAGGTGAGGCACACATAAACTTAATCCTGAAAATCTGCCTGTTCAGACTCCCTAAAATAAGAATACAGGAAAAAAGTTTTAAATTTGAAATAAAAAATGACTATCGAAAATAAAAGCAAGCTTATGCTGTTTCCCAAAGTCGGGAAATTTATCATAATCTTTTTTGCCTTTGCCCTGATTGTTGCAGGATTGAGGGCATACCAGCTTTATAGCTATATTTTCATGGAAAATGTGAAGAGTGAAAAAGCATTTATCATTCGTGAAGGCACAAATTTCGACCAAATCATCAACCTGCTTGAAGAGAACGATATTGTTTTAAATTACAAAGCATTCAAATGGGTTTCCAAAAAGAAAAACTATGCAAACCTGATTAAACCGGGCCGCTATCTCTTCAAAAAGGGGATGAATACCAACCAGATGGTTAACATGCTTCGGGCAGGTGAACAGGCACCGCTGAATGTAACCTTCAACAACATTCGTTTCAAAGAAGAGCTGGCTGAAAAAATCAGTCATTATATCCAGGCTGATTCGCTGTCTCTCCTGATGCTTTTTGATGATTATGCAAAGATAGAGAGCTATGGGTTCACTCCGGAAACATATAAAGCCATGTTCATTCCCAACACTTACCGGTTTTACTGGACAACAACTGCCAACCAGTTTGCCGACCGGATGAAACAGGAATATGACCGTTTTTGGAATAGTGTTCGAAAAGAAAAAGCTGAGAAATTAGGTCTCACACCTGTTCAGGTGGCGACATTGGCATCCATTGTACAGGAAGAAACAGCCAAGACAGATGAGATGGAGCGTATTGCCGGAGTTTACATAAACAGGCTGAGGCGTGGAATGCTTCTGCAGGCTGATCCTACGGTAAAGTATGCCGCCGGTGACTTTACACTTCGCCGGGTTTTGAATGTGCATCTGGAGATTGATTCGCCTTACAATACTTATAAATATGCAGGGCTTCCCCCTGCACCCATTAACTTTCCGGAAGTTACGGCTATTGATGCTGTTCTAAACTTTGAAAAGCACGATTTCCTATACATGGTTGCCCGCGAAGACTTTTCCGGCTACCACAATTTCTCACGAACTCTGGCTGAACACAACCGCAACGCAGCAAAATACCATCAGGCACTCAACAACATAAAAATCTGGAAATAAAAAAACCGGACTGAATCAGTCCGGTTCCCATATATCTTAACCCTGTTTTGGTTATTCTTCTTTCGTGTCTTCCTCTTCAGGTTTGGCTTCAGCCTTGGTTTCCTCTTCAGGTTTGGCTTCAGCCTTTGTTTCCTCTTCAGCTTCGGCAGACGTAGCTTCAACTTCAGCATCAGTAGCCTCGGCAACCTGAGCTTCGATTACCTCTTCAGTAACAACCTCACTCTGAACCTCCTCCACCTTTGATTCTTCAACTTTCACATCAGCTGCATGCTCACTCTTTTCAGCTTTAGGCTTCTCTTTTTTCCCTGCTGCCGCCACCGGTGATTCTGCTTTCTTAGCCCCTCCGCGGCGTGAACGGCGACGTTTGGGCTTGGCAGCCTCTTCAACTGAGGCAAGCATGGTTTCATTATAATCAACCAGCTCAATGATACACATTTCTGCGTTATCCCCCAGGCGGGTACCGGTTCTCAAAATTCGGGTATATCCGCCGGGTCTGTCTGCAACCTTTACTGCCACATCGCGGAAAAGTTCCGATACGGCATCTTTATTCTGTAAATGGCTGAACACAACACGCCGGGAATGGGTAGTATCGTCTTTTGCCTTGGTAATGAGAGGCTCTACGTACATGCGCAGTGCTTTTGCTTTGGGCACGGTAGTGGTAATCCGCTTCGATTCAATCAGCGAACTGGCCATATTTGCCAGCATCGCCTTGCGGTGTGAGCTTGTACGTGTTAAATGATTGAATTTCTTGTTATGTCTCATTGTTTCTTACTCCTTGTCAAGTTTATACTTACTTATATCCATTGCAAAGGTTAACCCCATGCTTCCAAGAAGTTCTTCCAGTTCAGCAAGCGATTTTTTACCGAAGTTTCTGAATTTAAGTAAGTCTGTTCGGTTATATGTTACCAGATCACCCAGTGAATCCACTTCTGCTGCTTTTAGGCAATTGAGTGCCCTGACTGAAAGGTCGAGGTCAACCAATTTGGTTTTCAGCAACTGGCGCATATAAAGCACCTCTTCGTCAAACTCCTCGTGTGCAAATTTTTCGTCAGAATCAATGGTGATTTTCTCATCGGAAAACAGCATCAGATGGAATATTAGAATTTTTGCTGCCTCTTTCAGTGCATCTTTGGGTTGAATTGAACCGTCAGTTGTGATTTCAATAATCAGCTTTTCATAGTCGGTTTTCTGCTCAACCCTGAAATTCTCAACAGAGTATTTCACATTTTTGATTGGTGTATAAATCGAATCCACTGGGATTACACCGAATTCGGCATCATCCTGTTTATTTTCAACTGCCGGAACATAGCCACGTCCTTTTTCAATGGTTAGTTCCATCTGCAGTTTCACGTCAGGTTCCATCCGGCATATCACGAGATCGGGATTCAGCACTTTAAATCCGGTCATAAACTTATTGAGTTCGCCTGCTTTAAAAACATCTTTCCCCGAAACCGTTACTGTAACTTTCTCGGAATCGAAATCCTCAATCTCATTAACGAAACGGATTTGTTTAATATTTAAAATAATGTCCGTTACATCTTCGATAACGCCTTTTATGGTTGAGAACTCATGATCAACGCCTTCGATTTTCACATTTGTAATTGCGTAGCCTTCCAGCGACGACAACAAAATTCTTCGAAGGGCATTACCTATAGTAATCCCATAACCTGGCTCCAACGGGCGAAATTCAAATTTCCCGACCTTATCATCGGATTCAATCATTATCACCTTGTCGGGCTTCTGGAATGCTAATATTGCCATAATAACCTTAGTAAAATTTTATTTTGAATACAACTCTACAATAAGCTGTTCTTTGATATTTTCAGGTATATCCTCGCGTTCCGGCACATTTAAAAACTTGCCGGCCATCTTGTCGCTGTCCCATTCCAGCCACTCGTAGCGAGTACCTCTGCGTGTTTGCAATGAATCAGCGATTTCCACCATCGCTTTAGATTTCTCCCTAACCCCAACAATATCGCCGGGTTTTACCTGATACGACGGAATGTTAACAACTTTTCCATTCACAACAATATGTTTGTGTGAAACAAACTGACGGGCTGCGTCCCGAGTTTTTGCAATACCCATACGAAAAACCACATTGTCGAGCCTTGACTCCAACAACTGAAGCAATACTTCACCGGTAATTCCTTTTGATGAATTTGCTTTTTCAAAAAGATTCCGGAATTGCCTTTCCAAAATACCGTAGGTATATTTTGCCTTTTGTTTTTCTTTCAATTGCTGACCATATTCAGACACTTTTCTTCTCCGTGCCGACACACCATGCATCCCGGGTGGATAATTCTTGCGTTCCAGAACTTTATCGGGGCCAAAAATTGGTTCACCGAATTTTCGTGCAATTTTTGATTTTGGTCCTCTGTATCTTGCCATTACCTTATTCTTTAAAAATTAAACACGCCTTCTTTTTGGTGGTCTGCAACCGTTGTGAGGCATCGGGGTAACATCAACTATTTCAGTTACCTGAATCCCTGTGGTAGCCAATGCCCTGATAGCTGCTTCACGTCCGTTTCCCGGTCCTTTCACAAATACTTTAACTTTGCGCAAGCCCATGTCGTAAGCTGTCTTTGCGCACTCTTCCGATGCTACCTGAGCGGCATAAGGGGTATTCTTCTTTGAACCGCGGAAACCTTTTTTCCCTGCAGATGACCATGAAATGACTTCACCATTCATATTGGTCAGCGTAACAATAATATTGTTGAACGAAGAGTGGATGTGAGCCATTCCGTTTGGCTCAACAACAACCACACGCCTTTTACTTGTTCCTGTCTTTTTTGCCATACCTTAACTACCTTATTTAGTGGCCATTTTTTTGTTCGCAACAGTTTTGCGCTTCCCCTTTCGGGTTCGTGCGTTTGTCTTTGTGTTTTGTCCGCGAACAGGCATGCCAATACGGTGGCGGATTCCACGGTAACAACCGATATCCATCAGCCGCTTAATATTCATTTGAACTTCTGAACGGAGCTCACCTTCAACCTTGAAATTGCTGTTGATAACATTGCGAACAGCCTGAAACTGCTCGTCATTCCAATCCTGAACCTTTAATTCCCGGTCAACTCCGGCTTCCTTAAGGATAGTATTTGCCCTGCTCCGGCCAATGCCGTAGATATAAGTAAGGGCAACTTCACCTCTTTTATTATTCGGAATATCAACACCTACAATACGTGCCATATAAATTATTTTTTTACTAATTATTTCCCCTGTCGTTGTTTAAACCTCGGGTTTTTTTTATTAATTACATACAAACGCCCTTTTCTGCGAACGATTTTACATTCCGGGCTGCGCTTTTTTACTGAAGCACGAGTTTTCATTTTATTCTGCTTTAATTTTTATATCTAAACGTTATCCTTCCCTTGGTCAGATCATAGGGAGACATCTCCACTTTCACTTTATCGCCGGGTAAAATTTTTATATAATGCATTCTCATCTTCCCTGAAATATGGGCTGTTATAACATGTCCGTTTTCCAGTTCAACACGAAACATTGCATTGGATAATGCTTCTAGAATTGTCCCGTCTTGTTCTATTGAAGATTGTTTTGCCATAAAACTTTAACCTTTTTTATATTTTTTTAAACTTCTGAATTTTCCACAAAGATAACAGAAGCTTTTAACACTACATAATTACACACTGATCTCCTTAATAATCATTTAAAAAGGAAGTACTTATTACACTAAAATCCACCTCCGCCTCTGCCTTTCAAACGGCCTGTTTTTGTCAGTCCGTCATAATGGCGCATGAGCAGGTGGCTTTCTATCTGCTGCAGGGTATCCAATACCACACCAACCAGAATTAGCAGCGAAGTTCCCCCATAAAAATAGGCAAACGACTGGTTAATTCCAATAAGCATGGCAAAAGCGGGCAGGATGGTTATGATTCCAAGAAATATGGAGCCCGGAAGCGTAATTCTCGACATGATGGTATCGAGAAACTCAACGGTTTTCTTTCCGGGTTTCACTCCCGGAATAAATCCTCCGTTTTTCTTCATATCCTCTGCCATTTGTGTAGGATTCACAGTGATTGCCGTATAAAAATAGGTAAAAGCAACCACCAGTAAAAACTGCACAAAGTTGTACCAAAACCCGGTGATGTTAGATAAAGCAGCTGCAACACCCCTGAGATTATCGGAATTTGCCACGCCAACAATAGTGATTGGCACCATCATAATTGCCTGGGCAAAAATGATAGGCATTACACCTGCTGCGTTCACTTTTAAGGGGATGTACTGACGCACACCTCCGTATTGTTTGTTTCCAACTATCCGTTTGGCATACTGCACTGGTATTCTCCGGGTGCCCTGCACCAAAAGAATTGATGCCACAAATACCAGGAAAAGGATAACAAACTCGACAAGAAACATTACAAGACCTCCGCCCTGCTGGCTAATGCGCGAAGCAAATTCCTGAACAACAGCCTGAGGCAATCGCGCAATGATACCAATCATAATAATCAGGGAAATTCCGTTCCCGATTCCCTTGTCGGTTATGCGCTCACCCAACCACATGACAAACATTGACCCTGCCGTCAGAATAATGACAGACGACACGGTGAACATTGCACCCTTTAATGCAAAAGCAGTATCGGGCAGTTGATAATGCAGGTTGGCTAAATATGCCGGCGACTGGAAAATCAGAATAAGCACGGTCAGATACCGTGTAATCTGATTTATTTTCCTTCTTCCCGACTCCCCTTCTTTCTGCAACCTCTGGAAATAGGGTACTGCAATGCCAAGCAACTGGATTACAATTGAGGCGGAAATGTACGGCATAATACCTAAAGCAAATATTGAAGCCTGTGCAAATGCACCTCCGGAAAACATGTTGATTAACCCAAGCAAACCGTCAGAAGTCTGGCTTTTCAAATTCTGCAACTGCCCCGGATCAACACCCGGAAGGGAAACGAAAGAACCTAACCTGTAGATTAAAATGAAAAACATGGTGGTTCCGATCCGAATCCTCAGGTCTTCGATCTTGTAAATATTCTTCAGAGTTTCTATAAATCGTTTCATTATAGTTTATAGTATTTCTGTTGTTCCTTCAAGTTTTTCAATAGCTTCTTTGGCACTTTTGGAAAAGGCATGAGCCTTAACGTCAAGCTTTTTATTTAGTGATCCGCCTCCAAGGATTTTAACCTTATCATTTTTTGAGACAACTCCGGCACTGACCAAAATGGCAATATCGATTGATGCGGAGTTTATTTTCTCTGCAATTTGCTGCAACACATCGAGGTTAATTGCCTTGTATTCAATGCGATTAATATTTTTAAACCCTGATTTGGGAACCAAACGCTGCAAAGGCGTTTGCCCGCCTTCAAATCCAATTTTTCTTGAATATCCCGAACGTGATTTCTGTCCTTTATGCCCCCGGGTTGAAGTTCCCCCGCGGCCGGAACCCTCGCCACGCCCAATGCGCTTTGTTTTCTTGGTAGAACCCTCTGCAGGTTTTAACTTATTTAAATTCATGATTTCAATTATTTGAAATATTGTTATACTTCCTCAACTTTAACTAAATGAGCCACTTTATGTGCCATTCCAACCACTTGCGGGGTTGCTTCGTGTTCAACAGTATGGTTGATTTTGCGTAGCCCCAGGGCTTCGAGCGTAGCTCTCTGCTTTTTGGTTGAACCGATACTACTTTTTACCTGTGTAATCTTAATTTTAGCCATGATCGCTTTATCCTTTAAATACTTTTTCAAGTGAAACACCCCTGTGCTGTGCCACGGTTCGGGCATCTCTCAGCTCGAGAAGAGCTTCCATTGTGGCTTTAACCAGGTTATGCGGATTTGAAGAACCTTTGGATTTTGCAAGGATGTCTGTAATCCCTACGCTTTCAAGAACAGCACGCATTGCGCCGCCTGCAACAACTCCGGTACCCGGCGTGGCAGGTTTGAGCAATACGTTGGCTCCGCCAAAACGTGCTGTTTGCTCATGCGGAATGGTTCCATGCAAAACCGGGATTTTAAACAGATTCTTTTTGGCTGCTTCAATACCTTTGCCAATTGCAGTTGTAACTTCACTTGCTTTGCCAAGTCCCCAACCTACAATACCGTCTTCATTTCCAACAACAACAATGGCTGTGAAACTAAACGTGCGTCCCCCCTTGGTTACTTTGGTCACCCGGTTGATAGCCACCAACCTGTCTTTTAACTCGAGATCGCTTGTTTTAACTTTTTTACTTAATATCGCCATAATTTATTTCATGTCATTTATTTCCCTGCCTTCAACAGTTCACTGAAAATTTTTCATTTTCACGCATTGTGGCAGGAAGAAACTCATTTCAAAACTTAAGACCTCCCTCACGAGCTGCATCGGCTAACTGTTTCACCCTGCCGTGATATAAATAGCCGCTTCTGTCGAACACTACATTTTCGATACCGGCAGCCAATGCTTTCTTTGCGATGAGCTTGCCAACCATCGCTGCCTTTTCAGTTTTATTGCCGCTTTTTTCAGCAATTTCCTTTTCGGTTGAAGAAGCAGCAAGCAATGTGGTTTCACTGATATCGTCAATTAACTGAACGTATATTTGCTTATTGCTTCTGAAAACGCTCAGACGCGGGCGCTCGGGTGTTCCGGTAATCACTTTGCGTACCCGGTGCTTTATCCTTAAACGCCTTTCTGTTTTTGTCAATGCCATATTTCCTTAATTTTCAAAAATTATTTTGCAGTGGCTTTACCGGCTTTACGCCTCAACTCTTCGCCAACAAACTTGACTCCCTTGCCTTTATAAGGCTCAGGTTTACGGAATGATCTGATTTTTGCGGCAATCTGCCCCAGCAATTGTTTATCAGAGCCCTTCAGGGTAATAATCGGATTACTGCGCCTGTCGGACACTGCCTCCACAGTAATTTCCCCGGGAAGCTGAAGGTATATATGGTGTGAAAATCCCAGCATAAGATCAAGAACGTTGTTTTGCAAAACCTCGGCACGATAACCAACGCCAACAAGCTCCAGCTTAATCTCAAATCCTTTGGAAACACCTTCCACCATATTATTTACCAGCGACCTTGAAAGCCCGTGCAGCGATTTCTGCTGCTTGGTTTCCGCAAACCTGATAAAAGTAATGTGATTGTCCTCAATATTTATTTCAATCCCAGGAGGCATCTGTTGTTTCAATTCACCAAGCGGTCCTTTAACGGAAACCAGATTACTTTCATCAACTTTGACTTCTACTCCTGATGGTATTTCAATGGGTAACTTACCTATTCTTGACATAACCTGTTTTTTTTAATAGACGTAACATAAAACTTCACCCCCTACATTCATTTCACGGGCTTCCTTATCGGTAATCACGCCACTTGATGTAGAAATTATTGCTATCCCAAGACCATTGAGAACACGCGGAATGTTATCGCTGTTGCAATATTTCCGTAATCCCGGTTTGCTGATCCTTTTAATGCCTTTGATTGCAGGTACTTTTGATTCAGGGTGATATTTCAGTGCAATTTTAATATTGCCCTGATAACCTTCATCATCCTCAAATTTGTAGTTTAAAATATACCCTTTATCCATCAGGATTTTGGTCATCTCCTTTTTAATGTTGGATGCCGGAATATCAACTACTCTGTGCTTAGCAAGAATCGCATTGCGCACTCTTGTCAGATAATCTGCTATCGGATCTGTTACTTTACTCATTTTTCAAGTCTTTAAAAATTACCAACTGGCTTTTTTAACTCCCGGAATCAAACCAGATGAAGCCATTTCGCGGAAATTGATTCTGCTTATGCCAAACTGGCGCATATATCCTTTGGGTCTTCCGGTAAGTTTGCAGCGGTTGTGCAAACGAACCCTTGAAGAGTTTCTGGGAAGCTTTTGCAACCCAACCCAATCTCCTTCGGCTTTGAGCCTGGCTCTTTTCTCGGCGTATTTTTCAACCAGTTTTGCCCGTTTAACTTCGCGGGCTTTCAATGATTCTTTAGCCATTATTTAATTCTTTTTTACATTTTTAAATGGTAAACCCAAATGCTTCAACAGAGCAAACCCCTCTTCGTCGGTTTTTGCAGAAGTCACAAACGTGATGTTCATTCCGTTGATTTTGTTTACCTTGTCGAGAACGATTTCGGGAAAGACTATCTGCTCGGGAACACCAAGCGTATAATTTCCCTGTCCGTCCATTTTACTCTCAATACCGCGAAAATCGCGGATACGCGGCAATGCTGCGGCAACAAGCCTTTCGAGAAACTCATACATGCGGTCGCGGCGCAGTGTTACGCGCACTCCGATTGGCATTTTCTTTCTCAGCTTAAAATTGGAAATGTCTCTTCGGGAGAGAGTCTGCACAGCTTTCTGCCCTGCTATCATTGTCATTTCCTGTGTGGCAACTTCAATAATTTTCTTATCGGCAATTGCTGCTCCTACCCCCTGGTTGAGCACAATCTTTTCCAATTTAGGCACCTGCATCACAGAAGAGTATTTAAACTCTTCTTTCAATGCTGGAATAATTTCCTCTTTGTATTTAATTTTTAGAGTTGGTATGTATGCCATTATTTAATCTCCTCTCCAGATTTTTTCGAATAACGAATCAATTTACCTTTGCTTTCATCCAGTTTCCTTCCAACCCGTGTGCGTTCCCCTGTTTTGGGGTCAAGCAGCATCAGGTTTGAAATGTGGATGGGAGCTTCTTTTTCGATGATTCCACCCTGCGGATAATCCGTGGTTGGCCTCGAATGTTTTTTAATCATGTTAACACCTTCCACGATTGCCTTGTCGGTTTTTCTGACGATCTCAAGTACGCGTCCTTTTTGTCCGCGGTAGTTTCCGCTTATCACAATCACTGTGTCACCTTTCTTAATGTGTAATTTCTTTTGCATTATCGTGCTTTTATCAATTTACAGTACTTCCGGTGCAAGCGAAATTATTTTCATGTTCTTTTCCCTCAACTCGCGGGCCACGGGACCAAAAATTCGTGTTCCGCGTATTTCACCTGCATTATTGAGCAACACTACAGCATTGTCGTCAAACCGGATGTATGAGCCATCGGGACGACGAATCTCCTTTCGGGTGCGTACAACAATTGCCTTGGAAACGATTCCTTTTTTCACATCGCTTCCCGGAATGGCACTTTTCACTGTCACCACAATGGTATCGCCTATAGAGGCATAACGTTTGCGGGTTCCTCCCAAAACTCGGATGCACAACACTTCTTTAGCACCACTGTTATCGGCAACCGCACATCTGGATTCCTGTTGTATCATAATTATTTCGCTCTTTCAATTATTTCAACTAATCTCCAACACTTACTCCGGCTCAATGGTCGTGTTTCCATAATCCTAACCAGATCACCAATGTTGCAGTCATTTTTCTCATCGTGGGCATAAAACTTGGTGGTTTTATTTATAAACTTCCCGTAAATACGGTGTTTCACTTTGCGCCTTGTAGCAACTACAATGGTTTTATCCATTTTGTTGGAAACAACCACACCCACTCGCTCTTTTCTGAGATTTCTCACTTTATTTTCTTCCATGGCTGAATTCATTCTGGTTATTGATTAATTTCTCTTTGCCGAAGAATTGTGTTCAACCGTGCGATAATCTTTTTGGAATTTCTAATTTTCATCGGATTATCCAATGGAGATATTGCATTGTTTAAACGCAGGCGAACCAAATTTTCCTTTTCCACCTGTATTTTCTCGACGATTTCCTTACTCGTCAGTTCTCTTATTTCAGACGCTTTCATACTGATTCACCTTTATTTTTCTTCAACAAAATCACGCCTTACCACAAACTTTGTGGTAACCGGCAATTTTTGAGCTGCCAGCCGCAATGCCTCTTTCGCCAGACTGTACGGTACTCCGTCGGCTTCAATAATGATCCGCCCGGGAGTCACCGGTGCCACAAATGCTTCAGGCGCACCTTTCCCCTTACCCATACGAACTTCGGCGGGTTTTTTGGTGATCGGTTTATCGGGAAAAATCCGAATCCAGATTTGTCCCTGCCGCTGCATATGGCGTGTTACGGCAACCCTTGCTGCCTCAATCTGGCGGCTGGTAATCCACGCCTCTTCAAGCGATTTTATTCCAAACGAGCCGAAAGCCAACTGATTCCCGCGCTGGGCGTTGCCTTTCATACGACCCTTCTGTGCTCTTCTAAATTTTACTTTTTTTGGCTGTAGCATTCTTAATACTTATTATAAGCGTTATACCATTATTTTCTTCTTCTGCCGCGGCCACGGCCACCCAGGCTCTTAACTCCGGGACGCGCCTGCTTTTGCCCAACATTTGGCGAAAGATCACGATTTCCGTAAACCATTCCCTTGAAAATCCAGACTTTTACTCCAATAAGCCCGGTTTTTGTAAGCGCTTCGCCAAGTGCATAATCAATATCGGCTCTCAGGGTGTGCAACGGCGTACGACCGTCTTTATACATTTCTGAGCGAGCCATTTCAGCACCGCCCAACCGCCCTGAAACCTGAATTTTGATTCCCTCGGCTCCCATCCTCATCGTTGAAGCAATAGCCATTTTCACGGCTCTGCGGTAGGCTACCTGACCCTCGAGCTGCCTTGCCACATTGTTTGCAACAATTTTGGCGTCGAGCTCAGGGCGTTTAATCTCGAAAATGTTGATCTGAACCTCTTTGTTGGTAAGTTTCTTGAGTTCTTCCTTCAATTTGTCAACTTCCTGTCCTCCCTTACCAATGATAATACCGGGGCGTGAAGTATGCACCGTGATGGTAATAAGTTTCAATGTACGTTCAATTATAATTCTCGAAATGCTGGCTTTTGACAAACGGGCATTCAAATATTCCCGTATTTTATGGTCTTCGACCAGCTTTTCGCCATAATCATTACCACCATACCAATTTGAGTCCCATCCTCTGATGAATCCCAAACGATTTGAAATTGGATTTACTTTCTGTCCCATGCACTATTCATTAATAATTTCATCAACAACACTTTCTTTTCTGTCAACATAAATGGTAACATGATTTGACCGTTTTCTAATCTGGTGTGCACGACCCTGGGCAGCCGGACGTAACCTTTTTAAAATTCGGCCTGAATCGACCATTATGGTTTTCACATACAAATCACTCTCTTCCAAACGTACTCCCTCATTTTTAGCCTGCCAGTTAGCAATGGCAGAAAGGAGCAGTTTTTCCACCCTGCGTGATGCTTCTTTTGGTGAATATTTTAAAACATCGAGCGCTTTGTTCACCTCCATGCCGCGGATAGAATCGGCAACAAGCCTCATCTTTCTTGGTGAAGTAGGGCAGTCCTTTAATATAGCAAAATATTGTTGCTTTCTTTCTTCTTTTCTTTTTTCTGCTGCTATTCTCTTTCTGGCACCCATTCTTTTCTACTTTTAAAATTTACTGACATAATGCCTATCTTTTCTTACCTGCATGACTCCTGAATGTACGGGTAGGGGCAAACTCGCCTAAGCGGTGGCCAACCATATTTTCGGTGATATACACCGGGATAAATTTGTTTCCGTTGTGAACGGCTATGGTGTGTCCCACAAAATCAGGAGAAATTACTGAAGCTCTGGCCCATGTTTTAATTACCGATTTCTTCCCGCCTTCAGTCATGGCAAGGACTTTTCTTTCCAGTTTATAATCGATAAAAGGTCCTTTTCTTAATGAACGACTCATAATTTATTCCTTTTAACTATTTTTTCCTACGTTCCAAAATATACTTGCCGGAAGCTTTCTTTTTTGAACGGGTTTTGTACCCTTTGGAAAGTACTCCGGTGCGTGAGCGTGGCTGCCCTCCGGAAGCACGGCCTTCGCCGCCACCCATCGGATGATCTACCGGGTTCATTGCAACACCGCGTACGCGGGGCCTTCTGCCTAACCATCTTGAACGTCCGGCTTTGCCGGAGCGCACAAGGCTGTGATCAGCATTTCCAACCGTTCCGATAGTGGCTTTACAGGTTGTAAGCACCATCCGAGATTCGCCTGAAGGCAATTTCAACACCGCATGCTTGCCTTCACGAGAGGTCAACTGCGCATAAGCGCCTGCACTACGAGCCATGAGTCCGCCCTGTCCGGGACGGAGTTCAATGTTGTGAACCAATGTTCCAAGTGGAATATGGGATAGGGGGAGTGCATTACCTATTTCAGGTTCTGCTCCGATTCCGCTCTTTATTGTTTGCCCAACCTGTAAACCGTTTGGTGCAACAATATATCTTTTTTCGCCATCTTCATACTCCAACAGAGCAATGTTGGCGGAGCGGTTCGGATCATACTGAATCGAGTTGACAACAGCGGCAATACCCTCTTTATCACGCTTGAAATCAATGACACGGTATCTGCGCTTGTGTCCCCCACCTATATTTCTCACCGTCATGCGGCCCTGGTTATTTCTCCCTCCAGATTTCCGCAGGGGCTTCAACAATGATTTTTCAGGTGTAGTTGCAGTAATGGAATCAAAAACACGAATAATCTTGTGTCTCTGACCCGGACTAACTGGTTTTAATTTTCTTACTGCCATTCTTATTATATATTACTGTAAAAATCTATATTATCGCCTTTAGCCAGTGTGACTATGGCTTTTTTATAAGCAGCCGTCTTTCCGGTGATGATTCCCGATTTGGTATATCGGGATTTGGCTTTGCCTCCATATATCATGGTGTTTATTGAATCCACCTTAACATCGTAGAGGCTTTCAACCGCTCTTTTTATCTGCGATTTAGTAGCCGATCTCACCACGATAAATCCGTAGCGGTTAAACCGCTCAGACTGCTCATTCATTTTCTCGGTAACCAATGGTTTTATTAAAATATCCATCATATAATCGCATTAAATTTTAAATGTTTCTTCGATTTTCTTCACAGAGCCCTCGAGTAGGACAATTGCCTTTGCATTCAGTATCTGATAAGTATTTAAATTTGAGGCATTTACAATCGATACATCCTGTAAATTTCTGGACGACAAATATATATTAATATTTTCGTCCGGTAAAACGAAAAGCGACCTTTTGTCAGCAATCCTCAAATTACTCTTAATTGCGGCCATTTCCTTTGTTTTAGGTGCTTCCAAAGTAAAATCCTCCACAACCATAATACTCTTTTCCCGGGCTTTATATGTTAAAGCAGATCTTCTTGCGAGCTGCTTAACCTTTTTGTTAAGTTTAAATCTGTAGCTCCTCGGGCGTGGTCCAAAAACAGTTCCTCCACCCCGGAACAATGGCGATTTTATACTACCTGCACGTGCAGTCCCTGTTCCTTTCTGGCGTTTAATTTTTCGGGTGCTCCCGGAAACTTCTGCCCGTTCTTTGGTTTTGTGTGTTCCCCTGCGCTTGTTTGCCATGTATTGTTTCACATCCAAATAAATGGCATGGTCGTTTGGTTCAACGCCAAAAATCCGATCGTCAAGTGTGATTGTGCGTCCGGTCTCTTTGCCTTCGATATTCAGTACACTCAGTTCCATTATTTATTTATAATTAAGTATGAACCTTTGGCGCCAGGCACTGAGCCTTTCACCACTAACACATTCTGTTCAGGAATCACTTTCAAAACCAGCAGGTTTTCGATGGTAACCGTTTCGTTACCCATTCTGCCTGCCATACGTTTTCCTTTAAAAACCCTACTCGGGGTTGATGATGCACCAATTGAACCCGGTGAGCGCACCATACTGCTCTGTCCGTGTGAGCGTTCGCTTCCCGCGTAATTATGGCGCTTAACCACTCCCTGAAATCCTTTTCCAATGGAAATACCAACCACATCAACATATTCCATTTCCTGAAAAATGTCAACAGCGATAATATCGCCCAATTGGAACTCTTCTCCATTAAAATCTTTAAATTCTGCCACTTTGCGCTTTGGCGTTGTTCCGGCCTTTTTAAAATGCCCAAACTCAGCCTTTGTAGCCCTGCTTTCCTTCTTTTCTTCAAAAGCAAGCTGCAACGCTTCGTAGCCATCGCTCCCCTTGGTCTTAATCTGTGTCACTACACAGGGACCGGCTTCAATCACAGTGCATGGGATATTTTTCCCCTCAACACTGAATACGGATGTCATTCCGATTTTTTTTCCAATAATACCAGCCATTTCGACTACTTTTTTAATTAATCAAACTTTAATTTCTACTTCAACGCCACTGGGCAATTCCAGCTTCATCAGTGCGTCGATTGTTTTTGCTGTTGAGCTGTAAATGTCGATCAACCGTTTGTAGGATGACAACTGAAACTGTTCCCTTGATTTTTTATTTACAAAGGTGGAGCGCAAAACAGTAAAAATCCTTTTGTGTGTGGGCAGCGGAATAGGTCCGCTCACAACAGCACCGGTTGATTTAACCGTTTTAACGATCTTCTCAGCCGATTTGTCAACCAGATTATGATCGTACGATTTCAGCTTAATTCTGATTTTTTGGCTCATAATGAGAACTCTGTTAATAATTATATTAATAAATCTACTCTTCCCTGAATACCTTCCAGCACTTTTTCAGCAATGTTGTGCGGAACTTCCTGGTAGTGACTGAACTCCATGGATGAAGTTGCCCTCCCGGAAGACAATGTGCGTAGCACGGTAACATAACCAAATTGTTCGGCAAGCGGAACTTTAGCGTGAATTACCTGTGCGCTGCCTTTGCTTGCCGTTCCGGTAATCTCTCCCCTTCTCCTGTTAAGATTTGCTATAATATCACCTATATATTCATCCGGGGTAACAATTTCCAGTTTCATAATAGGCTCAAGCAACACAGGGCCAGCCTTTATGGTTGCCTTGCGGAATGCCTGTCTGGCACAAATCTCAAACGACAACTGGTCTGAATCCACCGTATGGTAAGAACCATCCAGCAATGTAACCTTCAGACTGCTTAGGGAAAAGCCTGCAAGCGGACCATTTAGCATGGCATCTGCAAAACCTTTCTGTACAGAAGGAATATATTCCTTCGGAATATTTCCCCCTTTAACCTTATCAATAAATTCAAGTCCTGTTTTTCCTTCTTCGCCGGGTTCGATCCTAACAGTGATATCCGCAAACTTCCCGCGTCCGCCGGTCTGCTTTTTAAATACTTCACGCAGTTCAACTGCATGGCTGATAGCTTCTTTATATGCCACCTGCGGAGTTCCCTGATTGCATTCAACTTTAAATTCGCGTCTCAGGCGATCGATAATAATCTCAAGATGAAGTTCTCCCATCCCGCGGATGATTGTCTGCCCGGAATCGTGGTCAATGCTAACCTGAAAAGTTGGGTCCTCTTCCGACAGTTTTGCCAGACCGTTGGACAGCTTATCCAGGTCGTTTTGTGTTTTGGGCTCAACTGCAATTCCAATAACCGGCTCCGGGAAGTCCATGCTTTCAAGTGCTATGGGATGCTTAATATCAGACAATGTGTCGCCAGTGCGAATATCTTTAAAACCAACCACTGCGCATATATCCCCTGCTTCAATTACATCCTTGGGATTTTGCTTGTTGGAGTGCATCTGATACAGACGCGAAATCCTCTCTTTCCTGTTGGTACGGGTGTTCAGCACCTGTGAGCCGGCTTCAATTTTCCCGGAATAGACACGCAAATAGGCCAAACGTCCCACAAAAGAATCGGTTGCAATTTTAAATGCAAGAGCGGCAAGGGGTTCATTCACATCCGCTGTGCGCCTTACTTCTTTGTTGGTTACAGGATTGATGCCGGTAACATCCCCATTATCCAGGGGACTGGGCAAAAATGCACATATAGAGTCCAGTAAACGCTGAATTCCCTTATTTTTAAATGCCGAGCCGCACATCATCGGAACAATAATCCCTTCAATGGTTGCCCGCCGAATCACCGGAAGCATCTCTTCCTTTGTAATTGAATCCGGATCGTCAAAGTAACGCTCCAGCAAAACATCATCAACTTCGGCTACCGATTCGATGAGTTTTCTGCGCCATTCCAACGCCTGTTCCATAATGTCAGCAGGAATATCTTCAAGAGTGTAGTTCATTCCCTTGTCCTGGTCTTCAAACCAGCGAACGGCTTTCATTTCAATCAGGTCAACCACGCCCTGAAAATTTTCCTCTGCCCCGATTGGTATCTGAACAGGCACGGGATTGGCGCCAAGTATCTCTTTTATCTCTTTATAAACATTAAAGAAGTCAGCTCCCTGTCTGTCCATTTTATTTACAAAGGCAATTCGCGGATCACCATATTTTTCCGCCTGTCGCCAAACGGTTTCCGACTGCGCCTCAACTCCGCCAACTGCACAGAAAAGTGCGACAGAACCGTCAAGGACTCTTAGTGAGCGTTCGACTTCTACAGTAAAATCAACGTGTCCGGGAGTATCAATGATGTTGATTTTATATTGATTCTCTTTGTATTTCCAAAAGGTTGTTGTTGCAGCAGAGGTAATGGTAATTCCTCTCTCCTGCTCCTGCTCCATCCAGTCCATGGTAGCTGCACCATCATGAGTTTCGCCCAGCCGGTGAGTCAACCCCGTGTAGTAGAGGATACGCTCTGTTACAGTGGTTTTACCGGCATCAATATGCGCCATGATGCCAATGTTTCTTGTATATTTCAGATCTTGTTTAGCCATGAACTAATTATAAATCATTTTACCTTTTCCGGTGTAAAAATTCATTTTGAGCAAAACTAAAACCTGAAATGAGCGAATGCACGGTTTGCCTCAGCCATGCGGTGAATATCCTCTTTTCTCTTGAAGGCACCACCTTCTCCATTGTATGCAGCAACAATTTCAGCAGATAATCTGTCAGCCATTGATTTCCCTGAACGTTTCCGTGCAAAAGATATCAGGTTTTTTATGCTGACTGCTGTTTTTCTGCTGCTTCTGATTTCCATGGGGACCTGAAATGTTGCACCACCAACGCGACGGCTTTTCACCTCCACGGCAGGAGTAACATTTTCAAGAGCCTTTTTCCAAATCTCAAGGGGGGAAAGCTCTGTATCCTTGGCACGTTTCTCCACGAGATCAAGTGTTTCGTAGAAAATCGAATAGGCAAGGGATTTTTTCCCATCCATCATCAAATCGTTGACAAACCGGGTTACCAATGTATCGTTATACTTTGGGTCCGGTAGAAGAACTCGCTTCTTTGGTTTTGTCTTTCTCATAATTTTCTCTTTTTAGTGTTATTTAAATCGGCTGCCCTTTGGCGGTCTTCAGTCGAATCCGGAAAAACCCGGCAATTCGCTTACTCAACCAAACCACTGTAAATAACGTGATTACACTTATTTTATATTATTTATTTTTAGGCTTTTTTGTGCCGTACTTTGAGCGACGCTGTGTGCGTCCTTCAACACCGGCAGTATCCAGCGCTCCGCGCACCAGATGGTAACGAACACCGGGCAGGTCTTTTACCCTGCCGCCGCGCACCAATACGATGGAGTGTTCCTGCAAATTATGACCTTCTCCCGGAATGTAGGCATTAACTTCCTTTCCGTTGGTCAGCCTAACCCTTGCCACTTTCCGCATTGCCGAGTTTGGCTTTTTTGGTGTTGTTGTGTAAACACGCACACAAACTCCACGTCTTTGCGGACAGGAATTCAGGGCTGGTGATTTGCTTTTTTCCACCTTCCTTCTTCTTCCTTTTCTAACTAATTGTTGAATCGTTGGCATAAATACCTCTTTTATTTCATTAATAATTTTTCAAAAATGGGTTGCAAAAGTATATAAAATTTGCCTAAAACCAATGATTTTCAATGGAAATAATCTATTTAATCCTGAAAAACGGGTGCAAAACTACTAATTTTAAGGTAAGCCCAAACCTTTTGGTGGTTTTTTTTCAAAAAATTAAGATTGAAAAATGAAGAGCTTATCTTTTCATTTTCTTCCTTTAAACATTGATGATAGCGGCTCAATTAGAAGCTCAATCACTCGCCGGTTTTGGATAATTATCTCTGCATTGCCCTGCATTTGCAAACTATAGGAAAGTTCCCGGTTATAATTGGTAACCAGCTTGTCAGGCAAGTCAACATTTACGGGATAAAAAGTTCCCTGCTCACTGACTACCGGAATTTTTGAAATACTTAATACACTTCCGGATAAAATACCGTATTCCATAAATGGATAATTATCAACTTTTATATTTACCTGCTGCCCCGGTTCGATTTTCCCAAGCCCGATTGCCGGAGCCAGGATTCTTCCTGAAATTTTACCTGTTTCATCGGGAACAACAGTAAACAAAATATCACCTGAGCGGACATACTGGTTAACTGTTCGGTGTTCACCGAATACTATTTGTCCGGAAACCGGTGCTTTCAAAACAAAGGCATGCTCCCACTCTTTCAGTTTACTGCTCAGGCTCTGATACTCTCCTAACGAGTAATTTTCCGCAGAAGAAATTTCCGTAACCGCTTTGTGAGCTTCATTATAATTTGCAAAACTATCCAGTTTTGCCATCAACCGGAGTGCGTCTTCAAAATTGACAGAGCTTTTAATCACTCCGATAATTTCTCCTGCTTGTACTTGCTGGTTCTCTTCCGCAAATAAAGCCTGAATCTGCCCGTTAGAATTGGCTGCAACCTGCACCGGCAGGTTTTCGGAAAGCAGGGTTATCCGTCCATACACCAATTCAGGATACCTGAAGATAAAACTGCCGGATACCAGCACTAACACCACCATCAGCAAAATGGCAATTCCATTCCGGATTATCCACCGCGGGGGAACCCCTAACAGTTCCTGGATTTCCGGAGAATGTAATTCAATGGAATTTTCCTTTTTGTTTGGGTTTTCCTCTGAATTCTCCTGCTGCAAATGGTGATTTTCTCTGTTTTGCATACGCCTATTCTATTTATCCGAAGTTGCCTTAAGAACCGCACCTTCAATAATGCACTGTTGCTGAAAAGATAAATCTGTTAACCTGTGTATAGTTTTTCTCTTCTCCAAAATATTTTTTTATAACTTAATTTCCCAATTCCAGCTGATTTTTAATCAATTTATAATACACTCCTTTTTTTGTTGTCAGCTCGTTGTGGGTTCCTGTTTCCATAATCCGCCCTTTTTCAAGAACTACGATAAGGTCGGCATTTTTAACCGTACTCAGACGATGGGCAACCGTAACAACTGTTCGTCCTTTGAAAAAGGCAGTTAAGTTTTCCATGATAACTTTTTCGTTATTGGCATCCAGGGCATTTGTTGCCTCGTCGAAAAAAATAAATCCGGGATTTTTATAAACAGCTCTCGCTATTAAAATCCGCTGCCTTTGCCCCTGGCTCAATCCGGCTCCCTCCTGCCCGATTTTGGTGTTGTAGCGAAGCGGAAGGCTCTCAATATACTCGCTGATATTTGCGATTTCAACTGCCCGGAGCAACTTTCCCTTATCCGGAAAATCGTCAGCCACAGCGATGTTGCGGGCAATGGTGTCGGAAAAAATAAATCCGTCCTGCATCACCACTCCGCAGTGGCTGCGCCACATCTCCATGCTGAAGCGGGCAAGTTCAACGTTTCCAATTTCAATTGTTCCTTCATAGGGCGGGTAAAACCCAAGCAACAGCTTTATCAAAGTTGTTTTTCCGCTGCCGCTGGCTCCCACAATTGCAGTCACCTTATTTTCAGGAATCTTAAGGCTGATGTCGCCTAATACCCTCGGTGACCTTGGCCCTTCATAGTGAAAGGAAACCCCTGAAATTAAAATATCCCTGTGTGGCGGAAGTTCAAAATTTTTTTGAACTTCCGCTCTCTCCTCATCTTCATGCTGATGTATTTCACCTAACCGCTCAAGGCTGATGCGGGCATCCTGTCCAGCCTGCACAAAACCGATAAATTCATTTACCGGGCCGTTCAGCTGCCCTATAATATATTGTATCGCCATCATCGTTCCTAAGGTTATATTTCCTTCAACCACACCTTTGGCAGCTAAAAATGAGATCAGAATATTTGTAATTTGATTTATGAAAATTGAACCGCCCTGCTGATTTTGATTGAGCATCAGTCCGCGCACGCTCACCTTAAAAAGCTTAGCCTGAATTCGTTCCCACTCCCACCGCTTTTGTTTTTCGCAGTTGTTCAGCTTTATCTCTTGCATGCCTGTCAAAAGCTGATAGACATTACTTTGATTTGCCGATGAAACATTAAACAGTTTGTAGTCAATCTCTTTCCTTTTTTCCATAAACAGCAAAATCCACAGCACATAAAGTCCGGTGCCTGCATAGAAAACAAGCAGGATAACCCAATCGTAAAAAGCCAATGCAAAGCTGTATATGATAAAAATAAAAATTCCGAACGACATGTTGATGAGATTTCCGGTGAGAAAACTCTGAATCCGCTGGTTGTCCTCAATTCGCTGGCGAAGATCGCCGATGAGCTTGGTATCGAAAAACCGGATAGGCAGTTTCATCAGTTTGATAAGGAAATCGGAAATCAGGGAAATACTCACCCGCGCGCTGGTGTGCAGCATTATCCAGCTTCTGATAAATCCAACGGCTGTGTGGCTCACTGTCAACACTAACTGTGCAATAAGCACCAAAACAATGAAACTTAAGTTATTGGAGGAAATCCCCACATCCACGATTGCCTGAGTGAGAAACGGAAAGATGAGACTGAGAATACTTCCGGTAAAAAATCCTAGCAACAGCTGAATTATCAGTTTTCTGTAAGGTTTGAGATAGGAAAAAAGATAGCGAAACCCCGTTCTATTCACTTTTTCGCCCTCTTTTTTGTAGAAATCTGCGGTGGGTTCCATGAGCAGCGCAATGCCTGCCGGACTGCCATCCTGCATGGTGGAAGCCCAGAATTTCAAAAATTCATCCTGCCCATATTTTATCAGTCCGTGCGCCGGGTCTGAAACATAAAACTCAAGTTTTTTCCCCTTTTTCCTGATTTTATAGAGTACAACAAAATGACTCTGAGTCCAGTGAATAATTGCCGGCAGTGGAATTTCGGTCAGCTTTTCTGCAGCTATGCGAATGCCCTGAGTGCGGAAGCCTATTTTTTCAGCTGCATCGCTAATGGTTAGCAACGAAACCCCTTCGCGAGTTTTCCATGTCAGTTCGCGTAATGTATCCAGATTATAATGCTTCCCAAAATGGCTGGCAACGATCCGAATACAGGTCGGACCGCAGTCCATTGCATCAGGTTGCAGATAATGCGGGAATTTGGGCATAGCGTTGTTTTAGCCCCGAAAGATAGAGAAAAATCATGGAATGAAACAAGTAAGCCAGTCTTGAATTGTAATTGCTACTTACAAGCCAGAATTTTCAGCAACTTGCGTACTTCACTGTAACTTTCAACCTTGTATTCTGCAAGAGTGTGTGCCATCCCCACTTTTATGGTAATTGCCTCTTCAGGCAGGTCGGCAAAGAGAAATTCATCTGTCCAGTCATCACCAATGGCTATGATTTTGTCGGAAGTGTACTCCTGAAGTATCTTTTTTGCTGCCCGCCCTTTATTGATTCCCATATTTTTTATTTCCACAACCTTATTCCCTTCCAAAATTTCGAGGTTTAAGTTGGAAACCAGGCTGGTTAGCTCATCCTTGAGTTCAATAGCCCGGTTCACACCCAACTCGGGGTCACATTTACGATAATGCCAGACCAGGCTGTAATTTTTCTCCTCAATAAACGACCCCGGCGTCCTGTCAACATAAAACTCAAGTGCCGGACGTATGCTCTCTTTCCATGATGAATCAAGCGGCTCAATCATTTCCCATTCGCTATTCTGCAATCTGCTCCAAACTCCGTGTTCCACAATCAATGAATATGGTTTATCCCCAAACCATTTCTCGAATGTTTTTTTATCCCTGCCGCTGATTAGCACAATCTTGTTTTTAGGATTATCTGCTAAAATATCAAGCAGCTGGTAAAGTTCCTCATCGGGCTTTGCATGCTTTGGATTATCCTTAAAACCGGTGAGCGTTCCGTCGTAATCCAAAAAGAGAATACGGTTTTCAGATTCACAAAAAGATTTAACTATTGCTTTCATTGCATTGGCTGTCAGCTTTTTAGCTAAATATTTCTGTTCGTTTTCTTTTACCTTGTCCAAGGTATTGAGAAAATCGTCAGCCCATTTTTCCACATTATAGCGTTTCAGACGATTTTGCAAAGCAGATATTCTCTCCATCTGCTCTTCAAGCGGCATTTCTATAGCCTTTTTAATAGCTGCCGCAATCTGCGCCTTATCATTGGGATTGATGAGCAATGCTTCACCCATCTCCTTAGATGCTCCTGCCATTTCACTGAGTATAAGCACTCCCCGGCTATCCGTTTTGGATGCAATATATTCTTTGGCAACCAGGTTCATTCCGTCGCGAACCGGAGTAATCAAAGCAATATCACAGTAATTGTATAAATCGACCAGATTTTCAAACGACATAGAACGGTAAAAATACCAGACAGGAGTCCGGTTTATGGTGGAGTATTTACCGTTGATTCTCCCCACCAGCTCATCTACTTCACTTTTCATTTGCTGATACTGATCCACACCAATCCGGGAAGGAACAGCAAGGAGCACCAGAGTTACCTTATCACGATATTCTGGATATTCATCCAGAAAAAACTCAAAGGCTTCAAGCCTTTTTATCAGCCCTTTTGTATAGTCGAGCCGGTCAATAGAAAGAATAAATTTATTTTCGGGATGAAGCAGATAAAAGCGCTCAAACTCTTTCCTAATTTCAGATCTGTCATGCACCGAACGCTTTTGCGATTCAATGGCGGCATCGTGAAACTTGTTGTAGTCAATTCCCATCGGGAAGTTATCAACTTTAACTATTCTGTTGGGAAGACTGATTTCATTCATGTTGGCATCGTATCCCAACAAGCGGCGCACTGAGCTCATAAAGTGCCTTTCATAGTCAAAGGTGTGAAATCCCAGCAGGTCAGCACCCAACATTCCATTAATTATCTCATTCCGCCAGGGGAGAATACGGAAAAGCTCGTAGGATGGAAAGGGGATATGCAGAAAAAAGCCAATGGTGGCATTCGGAAACATTTCCTTTATCATTTGTGGCAACAGCAACAAATGGTAGTCGTGCACCCAAATCCTATCCACGCCCTCCATATTTTGGGCAATCACTTCTGCAAACTTGCGGTTCACTCTTTTATAAGCTTCCCACTGTTCTTCTTCATATTCCACAAACTGGTTAAAGTAATGAAATAACGGCCAGATTGTTTTATTGCTGAAGCCCTCGTAATAGAGCTCAACTTCCTCCTCTGTCAGATTAACATTCACACAATTTTCTTTTTTCAGCGCTTCATTCACTCTCTTTTGCTGTGAATCCGAAAGCTCGCTTTGATTAACCCCGGACCAGCCAATCCACAAACTGTCGAATGATTTACTTACTGTCATCATTCCGGTTGCAAGGCCACCAACACTGGGTGTAATCTGAATTTCTTCTTCTAAAACACCTACCTGAACAGGTAATCGGTTAGAAATAATTAAGAATCGACTCATAATATTTATATTTGTTGACCATTATGATACAGAAATTTAACCGGTTTGCAAAATACGCAGTGATATCCATCAGAAAGAGGTCTCTTATCTTAAAGATCAGCTCCATTATGACTAATATCAATCACACAGTATTGACTATTAGGCTTTTAGCTGCATTAGATTTAATAAGAACAGATTTCTGTTTAGCCAGCTGCTCCAAACACAGAAACCTCAATATCAAATGGTTAAAAAAACATTATTAAGACAACAAAATATTTTTCAAAAAAGCAACAGTTAAAGGTATTTTTATCAGAAATAACAAATTCTTAAACATGACACATTTGGATTACGGAATCATAGGAAACTGCAGAACTGCAGCTCTCGTTTCAAAAACAGGAGCCATTGAATGGCTTTGTTTTCCGATGTATGACTCGGCATCGGTCTTTGCAAAAATTCTTGACACAGAAAAAGGGGGTAGTTTTGAATTTATTACGAGTGATGACTACAAGTGCAGTCAGAAATATATACCTAATACCAACATTTTAGTAACCAGTTTTTCCAACGGAGCAGATAGCTTTGAGGTCATTGACTTTATGCCCCGTTATTATTACCGTGATCAAAAGCAGGCATATTCCCCGCCCGATGTTATCCGGTATGTTAAATTAAAATCCGGCAAACCGCGTTTCAAAATTAATTACAACCCAAAGCTGGAATATGCCGAAAAGAAAACCGTTACCGAAGTACACAAGGATTTCATAAAAAGCTATACATCTTCAGGTACTTACGACTCTCTTTACCTCTATTCTGATATTGAACTGGAAAAAGTTGTGAGTGGAGAAGAGATTGAATTGAAGAATGATGTTTTCTTTCTGAACAGCTACAATCAAAAGCTGCTGAAACAAACCCTGGAGCGCTCTTATCTGAAGCTGCAGCGCACTAAAGTTTACTGGCTTAACTGGTCAGAGGATACCACGCGATTCAATGCCTACAACAAAGAAGTTCAGCGCAGCGCCCTTGTGCTTAAGCTATTGAGCTATAGCAAAACCGGAGCAGTTTTGGCAGCTGCCACCACATCCCTTCCGGAAACAATCGGTGAAAACAGAAACTGGGATTACAGATTCTGCTGGCTCAGGGATGCATCGATGGTGATTAAGACAATGACACAAATCGGCCATTGGAAAAGCGCCGAGCGGTTTTTAAATTTCATCATCGACGTGGTTTCCGACAAGGATGAAAAAATACAAATCATGTATGGCATCAACAAGGAGAAAAATCTGCGCGAAAGAATACTTCCCCATCTGGCGGGATATGAAAACAGCACGCCTGTACGTATCGGGAATGCTGCCTACAAGCAAAAACAACACGACATATATGGAATTCTCATGGATGTTATCTATCATCAGTTCAGCCTTTTTGAAACTTCTTTGCAAAACAGTGAAGAGCTGTGGACCATCACCCGGAGCATTGTTCGGATTGTTAAACAAAACTGGAGAAAACCCGACCGCGGAATATGGGAAATACGCACAGAACAGCGGCACTTTCTGTTTTCCAAATTATTGTGCTGGGTGGCAATCGACCGTGCCATCAAAATTGCCGTTCTGATTAAGCGCCAAGACTACGCTGAAAAATGGAGTAAATTGCGGGATACTGTTTCCAAAGATATTCAAGCCAAAGGATGGAACGAAGAGAAGCAGGCATTCACACAGGCATACGGGTCAAAAGACCTGGATGCTTCCACCCTGCTGATGGAAAGTTTTGGATTCATTGAAGCGTCCGATTACCGGTATGTCAGTACGGTTAAAGCCACACAAAGAGAGCTTTGTCGCAACGGACTGATGTATCGCTACAAAAACCGGGATGACTTTGGCTATCCAACTTCTTCTTTTACAATTTGCACCTTCTGGCTCATTCAGGCGCTATTCAGAATCGGAGAAAAGGAAGAGGCGCAAAAGCTGTTTGAACAGTTATTAACCTATAGCAATCACTTAGGACTTTTCAGTGAAGACATTGATTTTGAGACCAAACGACTGTTAGGAAATTTTCCACAGGCATATTCTCACCTGGCACTGATAGAAACCGCCATCCTTTTTTCAAAAGAAATGTGAAACCTAAAATGATAAGTATCACAACACCTGCATGGTAAATAGGAAAGTTGAAAAAAGAGATAAAAAACAGGGAGGAATAGTTATCTTTGTTTCATGCCCGGTTTTTTATCACAGGATATAAAATTTCTACCCGGCGTTGGGCCCAGGCGTGCCGAACTGCTGGACAAGGAGCTGAATATTAAAACATTTGGCGACTTGATTTATTATTTTCCCTATAAATACATCGACCGCACCAGGTTTTACAAAATTTCCGAAATCAATGCGCAAATGCCCTATATTCAGGTCAGGGGTAAAATCCATTCGGTCGAGCTGACCGGTGCAGGAGTAAAACAACGGCTCACTGCGCGGTTTTATGACGAAACGGGCAGCATCGAACTGATTTGGTTTAAGGGAGTGAAGTGGCAACAGGAGAACCTTAAAATAAACAGTGAGTATATTGTTTTCGGAAAGCCCTCTGAATTTGGCGGACGCATCAATGTGGTGCATCCCGAAATGGAGACAGAAGAGCAGCAACTTCTCTCAGCAGGTCTTTTCCAGGGTTATTATATAACCACTGAAAATATGAAAAAAAGATATCTCAACTCTAAGGCTATCAATAAGTTGCAACTAAAACTCATTGAGCTGGCACATGGAAAGATTGAAGAAACCCTGCCCGGCTCTGTCATCGGCAAACTCAAAATGGTTTCATTGGAGAAAGCGCTGATTACTATTCATAAGCCGGAGGATACCATCACTCTGCGAAATGCCCGTTTCAGGCTGAAATTTGAGGAACTTTTTATCATTCAGATTAAAATTTTATCCTTAAAACACAATCGGGAAAACAAGTTTAAAGGCTTCCGCTTTGAAAAGGTGGGATACAATTTCAATACGTTTTATCACGACTTTTTACCTTTTGAGCTTACCGGTGCTCAAAAAAAGGTGCTGCGCGAAATCCGGCGCGACGTGAACCGCAACATTCAGATGAACCGCCTTTTGCAGGGCGATGTGGGCAGCGGGAAAACCCTTGTGGCGCTGATGACCGTACTTCTGGCTATGGACAACGGTTTTCAGAGCTGCCTGATGGCACCCACCGAAATATTGGCTCAGCAACATTTTCAATCCATTTCAAATTTCTTGAACGGAATGGGAGTTGAACTGGGATTGCTCACCGGCTCGACCCGGGCAAGCGAACGCAAAGTTTTGCATGAAAAACTGCTATCCGGAGAAATTCAGCTGTTGATCGGAACCCATGCACTTATTGAAGACACCGTCAATTTCCACAATCTGGGATTGGTGATTATTGATGAACAACACCGGTTTGGAGTGGCTCAGCGGGCAAAACTCTGGCAAAAAAACGAACTTATTCCGCCACACGTGCTGGTGATGACCGCTACGCCTATTCCGCGAACACTGGCAATGACCGTTTACGGCGATCTGGACGTATCGGTTATTGACGAGCTGCCTCCCGGGCGAAAGCCTATTGAAACCTATCATTTTTACGAAAACAAGCGAACACAGGTCATCAATTTCCTGTGGCAGCAGCTAAGGGCAGGACGACAGGTCTATATGGTTTATCCCCTAATCTCCGAATCGGAAAAAATGGATTTAAAAAATTTAGAGGATGGGTTCCGTCACGTTACGGAAATCTTCGCCGGTATAAAAACAGGCATGGTGCACGGCAGAATGAAACCGGCGGAAAAAGAAGAGGCAATGCAAAAATTCAAGCAGGGAGAAACGCGGATTATGGTTGCCACAACGGTTATTGAAGTGGGTGTGGATGTTGCCAACGCCACAGTGATGGTCATTGAAAGCGCCGAGCGTTTCGGATTGTCCCAGCTTCATCAGCTTCGCGGCCGTGTGGGACGGGGAGCGGAACAATCCTACTGTATTTTAATGTCTTCCTACAAGATCAGCGATGAGAGCCGCAAGCGGCTGTCAACCATGGTGCGCACCAATGACGGCTTTGAAATAGCGGAAGTGGACATGAAGCTCCGCGGTCCCGGCGATCTTGAAGGAACACAGCAGAGCGGAATAGGCTTCGACCTAAAAATTGCCAATCTGAGCAAAGATGGTGAGATATTAAGTCTGGCGCGCCGCATCGCTTCCGAAATTCTGGAAGATGACCCGCTACTGCAAAAAGAGGAAAACCGGCTTTTATTGCAAACCGTGAAGGCTTCAAAACAAAATGACTTTGACTGGAGTTCAATCAGCTAACTTCGGAAAAAATCAAAAAACAGCAGAAAAAAATTTCATTCCATAGTTTTAAGCCACGCTTCAGCCATGAGCTGAGCACCTGCCATAGAAGGATGTACTCCGTCGGCTGTCCAGTAGGTTGACGGGGCATGGTTGATCGCCTCATCAAAAACCTTCTGAAAAGGCACCCAGAGGGCGCTAAATTCCTTTGCAATTTTTGAGGCAGCCGCCTGATATTCCTGCATGGGTTCAACCCATGTCTCATCAACAGCAGAGGTGTTTAATACGTAAAACGGTTCGCAAATCACCAGTTTTACATCCGGCAGCCTCTCTTTTGTGAGGCGCAGCAAAGCGCGAAAGTCGTTTTCGTAGTTTTCAACTGTGCCGTCATATCTTCCTCCGCGGGTATGCCAGTAGTCATTCACTCCAATAAGGATGCTGAGCACATCGGGATTCAGAGCCAGGCAATCTTTCTCCCAGCGCTCGGCAAGCTGATACACCTTATTTCCGCTGATTCCCCTGTTGTAAATTGTGAGATTCAGCGATGCAAGGTCATTCATCAATGCTGATGCGGCAATAAAAGCATAACCCGAGCCAAAGGAACGTGCATTGTTGGGCAGCTCCTTCTCTTTTTCACGACCTGCATCGGTTATGGAATCTCCCTGAAACAGAACGGTGTTTCCCTTGTTGAAAAGAGAATATTTTTTTGATTTTTCGCCGGACGAAGGGGCAACACACGACGAAACAATGGTAGGGATACTGATTAAGGCAGCAGCGCCTGCTGCTGTCTGCCCGAAAAACTTTCTTCTGGACAAATTCATGGAAATCATTTTAATAGTTTACTGTGGCAAACTCAAGTTAAAACGGCAATCCGTCACTCAAATCGCTGGCAGGTTCCGGCGGCACATCTTCCGGTCCAAAGGGCGGCGGAGGTTCCGGCATATTGGTTTCGCCTGAAACCTTATCAATTCTCCATGCGTTCACATTGTGATACCATTTCCCGTTAAACTCACGCGATTCGAGATTGAACGATACTTTTACCTCATCGCCTGTTGTTACATTTTCAATCAATGAAATTTTATCATTGAAAAGGGTAAAACACACTTTTCGTGGAAATTGCTCATCGGTTTCAATGACAAACTCCTGTTTTTTCCATTCATTACCGGCACGGCTGACGCCGGTTTCAGACTGAAGAATCTGCTGTATTTTTCCTGTAATTTCTAAACTCATAAGGCAAAAATAACAAAAAACCCTTTGGCGGTAAAACAAAGGGTTCTTTTATTTAAAACTTTTTATTATTCGTCATCTTTAACGATTTCAAGCAGCTCCACTTCAAAAATCAAAGTTGAATTGGGACCGATGGTCGGGCCGCCGCCACGTTCGCCATAAGCAAGATCGGATGGCAGATAAATTTTCCATTTTGAGCCAACGGGCATCAGCTGCAACGCTTCTGTCCATCCCGGGATAACCTGATTAAGTGCAAAAACAGCAGGTTCGCCACGATCCACAGAGCTGTCAAAAACAGTTCCGTCAATGAGTGTTCCGTGATAATGTGCACGCACCTGGTCCTCTGCTGTAGGTTTGGGTCCTTCGCCTTCGGTCAGTATCTCATACTGGAGTCCGCTGGGAGTTGTTACCACACCTTCGCGTGCCTTGTTTTTCTCAAGAAAAGCATTCCCGCTTTCAAGGTTTTCCTGTCCTTCACGCTCGCCTTCTGCTTCAAAATACCTTCTGATAACCTGATCGGCTTCTTCAACTGTCATTAAACCTTCTTCTCCAAAGGTTCCAGCATAAAAGGCTGCCATCACTGCCTCAAGATTGATCTTGCTGCCTCCGGGAACGTTCTCAATCTGCTGCTTGTTGTTGGTACCCACCAATAATCCGATGGCGTATCCTGCCGAGTCGGAAGAAGTTTCAAGTTTCACTTTTTTTACGGAGCCCGATTGACTGCAACTAATGCCAGCTATCAACATCAATGCGACTGACAAATAAACTATACCATTTTTCATAATGTAAATAAATATTAAAGATTGTTTCCTGGTAAAAAGGTGCGAAGATAATTGAATTTTTATGCAATTATCTCTATGCTATTACTTTTATTGCGCGAAGCATCTGTTTTTTTCCGGGCGGACCGGGAAGCCTTTCCACGCTGTATCCTGCTGCTGCCAAATTCCGGCGAACTTTACCCTTTGCGCTGTAGGTTACAAAGACACCATTATTTTTGGTTATTTCAAACAAA
The DNA here is from genome assembly GCA_040772505.1 of Mariniphaga sp. GTDB lineage: Bacteria > Bacteroidota > Bacteroidia > Bacteroidales > Prolixibacteraceae > Mariniphaga. Next base: position 125,007 of record JAXGYA010000010.1, read on the forward strand.
TTTAACAATAGTTCGGCTTTCCACATTTCCGGCTGCTTATCAGGACCAAATGCATCAAAGTATATGATATCAAATTTCCCGGTCAGGTTCAACTCCGGCTGGGTGAAATCAGCCCGGATTTTCAACAGTGTGAACCAGGGAGAGATTTCCACGGGAATATTCCATTTGCAGGAATGAATTGCCGGGAAAAGGAGATATCCATTTTCTGGTATCAACTCACCGTAGGCAAGTTGCATTGCCTTTTCCTGTGGAACAGGATTTTTTTCGATGGCTGTGTAAAAAGTCGAGCGCTTTTTCAACTGTGCTTCGTTTGCTGTCAGTAAACAATTCAGCCCCGTGCCAAAGCCAATTTCCAACACGCCGGGATCGGGTGCTTGATTAAACAGATAACCCTTCTCTATAAAAACGTATTCCGACTCGGTGACTGCACCATTGACCGAATGGTAATGATCGTCATAATCAGAGAGATAAAAGGTTGCCGAACCATCAGATGTTTTTATCAATTCCAGTTTCATTTTCCAAAATTGTTCATAAATCCTGAAAAAGTAAAACAAATTTGGTAGATTTACCCTTTTTAAAAGGAAAAATTATGTTGCTTCGTCTTTTTAATGAAAATCCAAACTCACGGGATATCCTGAAAGTTGTGGAAGTGCTCCGAAACGGAGGTGTAATAATTTACCCGACCGATACTGTCTATGGTTTAGGTTGTGATATCACCAATGTGAAAGCTGTGGAAAAAGTTGCCCGCTTTAAGGGAATCAATATTGAAAAATCCAATTTCTCATTTATTTGCAGCGATTTGAGCCATCTGTCGGATTACACAAAACCTGTATCAAATACTGTTTTCAAGCTGATGAAAAAAAACCTGCCCGGTCCGTTTACCTTCATTTTGGAAGCCAACAACAATGTGCCCAGATATTTTAAGGGAAAGAAGAAAACAGTGGGAATCCGTGTTCCCGACAACAATATCATCCGTGAGATTGTGCACGAGCTGGGAAATCCTATCATGTCAACATCAATTCGGGATGACGATGAAATCATTGAATACACCACTGACCCCGAACTGATTTATGAAAAATATCAGGATCTTGCCGATATCGTTATTGATGGCGGTTATGGGGAACTGATTCCTTCCACAGTGGTTGACTGCACAAAAGGTGAAATCGAAATCATCAGGGAAGGCAAGGGGATTCTGGAATTATGAATACGTAAATTCCTGCCTCCCGGCAGGAATTCGCCTTGAAAAGGCGTGAAAATCTTTCGCCCCTTCAGGGCTTTAAAGGAAACACCCGTTATTTAACCCATAGGGCGTTGCCCTATGCTAATGGCTATGAGCTCTTTAGGCTCAAATATAGCAGAAATTTACCTCAGTAATTGTTAGTTGTTGGATATTGGATATTTCTTTCGATATTTTCTTAAGCTAAAAACAAAAAGAAAAGGTCACGGTGTTACACTGTGTAGAACACTGAGTTACACTGTGAGCTAAATAAATAAGTTCACAAAGTTGGCTATTCGGGGGATAATGAAATGTTGAATAATACGTAATCACGAAAACCGAAAAAACGAAAAAACGAAATCACATTCTTCACCGCTTTTAATCCTTTATTCTACCTTCTAATCTCAACTTCTAACCTCTTTCCTCTCTCCCCTTCGGGGAGATGTCCGCAGGACAGAGGGGCTTCTTCTTCATTTCTTATCCGACGTTGTCGGGAGCTTCGCACGCTGACAAGTCTGCTGTCGTTGCTTCGTTGGTAGACCTGTCAGCGCCGTCAAGCCTGACAGCGTTACGCCTGCGACAAGCAGGAATCAGCAAATTTACGAATTTACAAATTTGCGAATTTACAGTATAAAGAAGGTGGCTGAGGTACAAAGCCCGAGGATTAGGAGTTGATTGAGAATAAATAGTTTGACAAGGTTATTAGCTTAAATTGGCTATTGGTTATTTGACAATTTACGTCACTGCTTGCGCACGTCAAAAGCATGCCCCGACGGGGCATAATATGAATAACCCCGGATAAGCCGTGGTGCAATCCGGGGAAAACGCATCACATCTCCACCGAGAACCCCAAAGGGGTTCAACTGTGTAAAACAGAATCGTGTTCACCAATCCTTTGATACGTTACTGCAAATCAGAAATAGATTCCTCATCGAATTCGCAATTTGCGAATTTACAAATTCACATTTTATTGTTTTTCCTTCATGCATTCGTAAAAAACGCAGTCAGCGGTTTCAATTATTTCAATATTTTCCTAATAAAACCCTGTTTTTCTCATTTTGAAACGATTTGTCCCATTTTGAGACAAAATTCACTTTTCTTATTTTTGTATAGCACTGACAATCAGTTGATTAAACGGTATGGCACACTCATTGCTTAAGTAGGTAACAACGAAAAAGTTTGGAATTATGAAATTCGGACGCAAAAATAAAAGACATTTTAACCTTAAATATTTTTCCGCACAGCGTAAGGCGCTGTGTATTAATCTTGTATTATTTTTAAAACAAATAGATATGGACAAATTCTTCTTTTTAAAAATGGCAGAGGGCATGGGTGTTTCTTTTGCCGTGGTGATTTTTTATTTTTCACCGCTCAGGTCTCAGCGCAAACAGTTGAGAGTCTGAACGTAAAGCTTAATGAACAGTCCGATGAAACCAGCAATTAAGCAGGCTTTTCTCGGATTTGAACCTTCAGTTTACGCTGTGAAAACGGTGAACTGAAAGTTTTCGCAGACGGAGCGCCCGTTGTGGCTTTGCCGCACCGGAAGCTTTTCTCTTTTATCCTCTGACAATGAAGCATTCAGCTCTGTGAGGTTTGAAAATTACCATTTCTGATGCGGAACATTTTCCGAATCTCAACTTGGGACAAATGGGAAGTTTTGAAGCACTGGAATATGTGGTCGTGGTTTTTTGCCGATGCCTGCGGCAACAATAGCGAACAATGCTTACCGGACTGGTGCAAATTTAGTTACGGCACGGGAAGATGTGGCGGTTTACTACCAGCTCTCTATTCCCAATTAAATTAACAAAACCCTAAAAATTTTGTAATGAAAACATTTTACATGACATCCAAATGAAAATCCGGTTAAAAACAACAATTGCCTTTATGGTGGTTTCCTTTTACTGGGAAGCTTTGCGCAAGCGCAGGAAGTGGTAGTTCCCTTTACCCAGCGCACTTCAACTTATACTCCGGGGAAAAAATCTATAACATCAAAGGGATTTCCAGATGATCGGGAATACCAATATGACATTGCAGAACTAGAGATAATACTAATAACGGAACCAACAATCCATCAATTTATGTGGATATTGATGGTGATCCCATACCTCAATTCTTCATCTGCAACACTTCAGTTTTCAGAGGAGAATGACAATCCGGATGTACAAACATCATCTATGCAGGACTCTACTGGACGAGGGCGCATGATGGAGGAACCAGCCCAATTCATTTGGGATTAGTGAACTTCCGACAATACAATATAGCAAAAAATGGATATACTTTAGGCATTACCAGCGCAGACGGACCGGAAATGAAGATAATGAGCGTACTGCGACATACACTTTCACACCTTTAGAGGGGGATGTCGTTTTTACATTTACAGGAGTTGGGAAATACTTGGTACGATGAAGTAACAGTTCAAGTAGTGGCAGTTCTGCTGTTCCTGTTTCTTTTACTCAATCTGGTTCATACCACAAGACAGTAACTTTCACACACCGTATATCTATACCATCAGCACCGTTGCAACTATTATTGTTAACATCTTTTGAAAAGAGTGTATTCACGCTTTATTTCTAATGATTTCGTGAAACGTACATATGGTGCAAAGAACTTAAATAAGCGACAGGTAAAACTAAAGCATGCAAGCGGCACTTACCAAACAGTAACAGCAAATGCTAATGATATTTATTACCTGGAAACTGCCGGTCAGATGTGTTCTGCTTATGCGGAAGTAACCGACTATGTTAAAACACATGGAATAGGCGAATACTTTGTTGCCGACATGGCGCTTCGGGAAGGTGCTGGTGGCGGCACTGGTTTTTACGGCGGCTGGGGATGATTGTGGTGTATGAAAACTCAAAATGAGATGGCGCGATATAACCATTTTTGATGGGCACGCCTATATGTTAGGAAGCACTACTGCGAATGAAGTGTTGAAGTCAGCGGATTTAACACCGTGCAAAACGGAGATGTTCACAGAAGCGGGCTTGATTGCCGGCGAAGGTGATGTGATTTCAGGAGATTATTTTTGAAATTCAAAAGCTCAATACAAGCAGTTGGGAGAGACTTTCACAATGTGGCAACAGAACCAACAACTCTTCAACAGTTCTATCCCATCTCCCGCACCACGCAATCCCAATCTGAAAACAACACCGGTGTGGATATCGCAATGTTTGACGATATAATCCAAACAACAGCATTATCACAAACAACCAGACCTCAACCAAATTTCGTTACGGCAGCACGCAGGACACCTATATCATCTGTACCATTGCTATGGCAGTGGATGCTTATGTGCCTGAACCGGAAGGGACGGAACTGGTTGTTTCAGTTGGCGGAACTCCTGTTATTCCAGAAGCGAACCCGCTGTGCTGCCCGGACAAGAGATAGAATATTCGGTTGAAATACGAAACGTGGGCTCTGAGCCGGTAAACAACGCTGTGGCTACCATTCCGATGCCATAACCGTAGATTTTGCAAGTAGCCCGGAGTATATTATGAAGGATTAAGCGGACCGCAGCCGGTTTTCGATCCAAATGCCGGAGCACAGGTTCCATCATCTGGAATTTAGGGGAACTTACCGCTTTTAGCGGCAATCCGCTTCTTGCCAATCTTACCCTTAAGGTGAAGGTTACCGAAGATTGTTTCATTCTTGCCAATCCCAATTGTAACCCGCTTGTAACCCTTAACGGAACCATCAGCGGAGTGGAGCGCAATCCGGGGCAATAGCCACACATGATTTCATCCAGGCTATCAGATGGACGGAGTCTGCGAAGGAGAACCCATTTATGACCCGCCGGCACTGGAAATCGACAGGACAAATCTGGATTGTGAAGGAGATTACACCCGTGAATTCACCTATTGCAACATTGAAGATGGAAAAATCTCTTTTGGAGATGTCTTTGGCTATTTCCGTCAGGCACCCGGTTCTATAACGAACATCCGGTAACTGAAAGTTCAACCGAATACACCAGTTCTACCGGTTTTCCGGCAACAGAAGGTACAACCACTATTATGCCGTTCTCCGGAATCACCGAATGCTGGTGGGAGTTTAAAATTACGGTTGACGTGGTTACATCAATACCGGAAGTGCAAGCCGAACCGATTACCTATTGTATTGGTGATGAGGCATTGCTGATTTCAAGCCATGTTCAACCAACCAATAGTAGCTACATTTTATATTATTATACAGTTCAAACCGGAGGTACTGCATCCACAACTGCACCCACCCCTTCCACAGCCCAAGCGGGAGAATTCAGCTACTGGGTTGCCGAAGGAATTTCTGCACAGTGCATCAGCCCCACAGGGCAGAAGTAAAGGTAACCGTTGAGAAATGCTGCACACTGGAATCTGCGGAAGCAAATGTTACTAAAGAAATTAAATGCTTTGGAGATGAAACCGCTACGGTTACAATAACAGTAAATGACGACAGCGGACAGCTCACATTTGTTTTAGAAAATTACGGCACAAATAATACAGGAGTTTTTGAGAATGTTGCTGCCGGAACTTATAACTGAGCGTAAGCGAAGCCGGCGAAGGATGCGAAACATTAACAGGAATTATTACTGTTATCGCTTACCGCTATAGGTATCAGCTTAGATGCAGTTAGTGGAGTTACAGATGTCTGTTTCGGCGGAAACGATGGAGCAATTAATATTGTAGCCTCAGGCGGAACGGAACTTACACACATGCATGGACAGACCGATAGTTTCAGCTTCCACTGAAGATATTTCAGGTTTGAAAGCAGGAACCTATCCGTAACTGTAACCGATGCAAACGGTTGTGTAGCAGAATTGAAAGACATCGTCACACAGCCTGACGAGTTGGTTGTTGAACTTGATGGCGGAGTTACAGATGTTAGCTGCTTCGGCGGAAACGATGGAGCAATCAATATTGTAGCCTCAGGCGGAACCGGAACTTACACATATGCATGGACAGGACCGGATAGTTTCAGCTTCACTGAATATTTCAGGTTTAGCAGGAACCTATTCCGTAACTGTAACCGATGCAACGGTTGTGTAGCAGAATTGAAAGACATCGTCATTACACAGCCCGACGAGTTGGTTGTTGACTTGATGGCGAACCTGCCAATGTTGGCTGCTTCGGCGAAACGATGGAGCAATTAATATTGTAGCCTCAGGCGGAACGGAACTTACACATATGCATGGACAGAGCGGACAGTTTCACAGCTTCCACTGAAGATATTTCAGGTTTGAAAGCAGGAACCTATTCCGTCTGTAACCGATGAAACGGTTGTGTAGCAGAATTGGAAGATATCGTAATACAGCCACGAATTGGTTGTTGCACTTGATGGCGAACCTGCCATGTTAGCTGCTTCGGCGGAAACGATGGAGCAATCAATATTGTAGTCAGGCGGAACCGAACTTACATATGCATGGACAGGAGCGACAGTTTCACAGCTTCCACTGAAGATATTTCAGGTTTGAAAGCGAAGATATTCTGTTACAGTAACCGATGCAAACGGTTGTGTAGCAGAATTGAAAGACATCGCGTCATTACACAGCCCGACGAGTTGGTTGTTGCACTTGATGGCGAACCTGCCAATGTTAGCTGCTTTGGCGGAAACGATGGAGCAATTACTTCAGAACTTCATATGCATGGAGGCACTTCCACTATTAGCGGCACTGCACTGTGTAGCGAATTGGAAGACTCTCATTCAGCAAGGATGGAACAAACTTCTGTACGGCGGAAACGAATTTCTACCGGAACTTACACATATGCATGGACAGGACCGGACAGTTTCACAGCTTCCACTGAAGATATTTCAGGTTTGAAAGCAGGAACCTATGCTGTAACTGTAACCGATGCAAACGGTTGTGTAGCAAATTGAAAGACATCGTCATTACACAGCCCGGCGAGTTGGTTGTTGAACTTGATGGCGAAGTCAGTGTTAGCTGCTTCGGCGGAAACGATGGAGCAATCAATATTGTAACTCGGGCGGAACGGAACTTACACATATGCATGGACGGACGAAGACAACTCAACAGATACTTCGTTTAAAGCAGGAACCTACCGTAACTGTAACCGACAAATTGTGAAAATTGAGGTGTCATTACACAGCCCGGGAATTTTGTTGAACTTGATTGACCTCAAAATGTTGCTGCTTCGGCGGAACCGATGGGAAACTAAATTGTAGTGGCGGAACCATTACATATGGGACAAGGAGGACAGTTTCACAGCTTCCGGGTATTTCAGGTTTGAAAGCAGGAACCTATTCCGTAACTGTAACCGATGAAAACAGTTGTGTAGCAGAATTGAAAGACATCGTCACACAGCCCGAGGAATTGGTTGTTGAACTTGATGGTGAACCTGCCAATGTTGGCTGCTTCGGCGGAAACGATGGAGCAATTAATATTGTAGCCTCAGGCGGAACCGGAACTTACACATATGCATGGACAGGAGCGGACAGTTTCACAGCTTCCACTGAAGATATTTCAGGTTTGAAAGCAGGAACCTATTCCGTAACTGTAACCGATGCAAACGGTTGTGTAGCAGAATTGAAAGACATCGTCATTACACAGCCCG
>JAXGYA010000011.1:0-114280 GCA_040772505.1 Mariniphaga sp.
GAACCGAAATAGCCAAATTTGTCATAATAAGATAATTAATAGATTAAATGCCTCAAAGATACTGGTTTTCGGTGGCCTAAAAAACCACCGAACGCCAGTGAAGTTAAGTTCAACAAAGTGTATAGTTAATGGCGGTTATGTGCTTAAAACCAATGTTTCATCCATCTATCAAACATAGTGCAAAAATGAAAGCTAAGTGCTTCGAAATCCGCCACTAACCATACACAGACCGTTACCAAACATGATAAAAAAAAGACACAATGGAGACATGAAAGAAGCAATATCAATCCAAAATTGAAAAAAGTAGATTTTGGATGCATGAAAGGGTAAAAAGAAAAAAGAAGCCTCCAACCCTCGAAAGCCGAAACATTCGAAAATGGTGGAGACTTCGAACTTCGTTTAACCGTAAAGGCTAAAAAACATGAAGAGAAGCCTTTTCTAAAACTTTGCAAATAATGAAAACAAATAGCTTAAAATTTCGTTTTTTAATGTCATGATTGACATTAATTATAACTTTATGCATAGTACTCTTCTCTTGTCAAAAAGAGGAAATAACATCTATTAATGAACCTTTTGATTATGAACAAATAGGAATTGAGCACAACAAAGGTCTTGACTATGTGTTTGAATATTTGAAAAAAGAAGGTGTAGGAAAAACCTCTAATTTGAAGAGCGCAACCAATATCTTTGATTTAACCAAAGAAGCAACTCTTTCTTACGCTAAAACATCAAAAATCTTTAATGGAATTGACTACGATAAACTTCCTTTAATATATCAGGATTTTTATGGTAACAAATTAAAAAGTGCTGGAATTGATGAGTTAGCGACTTCTATTGGTTCTGAAATTGAGCTATCTTCTTCCTAGATTTTCTTTTTAAATGAATTAGATAAAGTAATATCAAATTTGGAGATTGGACTACAGCCTACTATTGAAAAAATAAAGGAAATTGAACTGGATATTACGAATCAAAGTACTCAAGAAGAGTCAATAGTTCTGCTTTCATCTACTTCTATTGCAAGATATTCTTTGGAATATTGGGTAAACAATTATGAAGATTGGTTAAATGAGTTAGGAGGCATTGATATTTCTGCAATAAATAAATCAGGTTTAAAAAGTGCTAATTCCGCCCAAAGTTGGCTTTCTGAAACATTGGGGGCAATGGGGAAATCTGATGTTGTAGGTGGTGCAATTGGTGCTGGTGTTGGAGCCTTGGCAGATGGTGTTGGGGCTGCACCTGGAGCCGTTGCAGGTGCTTGCTATTCTTCCGCAGGACGCGGAATTGTTGCATTACTTGACCATTGGGAAGTTTGGTAAACTTAAAAAGATAGATATGAAAAAGTTAATTATAAAATTTGTATTTCTATTCTCTGTTTTCAGTATTGGACTGTTCTTTGGAGAATGGCTATTAGATGTAATTTTAAATAGCAAAAGAGATACAATTAAAATAGAGGCTATGGAATCTGTAATAATTGGTTTTATCGTTGCTCTTTTAATAGTAATTGGCAATAAGTCACTGAAAAAGAACAAATAAACTATCACATTGAGAAAAATGATTGATTTTTAGGATATTAGACAAGGATTAAATCACGTTTGGTAACACTTTAGGTATAGCCAATAATGGTTTCAGTGGTATGCGAAGGGTTGTAGCCCGCTCCAAATTTTCGTGTAACTTGAAAGAAAATCGCCCGCAATCCCTTACTGGCCATACCGCCACCGTTAGCCACAAGCTGAAAAAAAATCTGAACTAACATAAAAATTACTACTTGAAACCCAACTCTCATTCAAGCACATTTAATTTTGCTCATTCTTCACAAAATTAAAAGAACTTTCATCTCCTCACTTTTTGTTAAATGCTAACTTTAGTCTGTGGTATTTATTGAATACTACAATTAGCTTTGTGCATACTAAAGTTAGCAATGAAATTAAATTCAGAAATACTAATTCAATTCCGAAATCGCCATAAGACAATTGAGAAAAGAAAAAGGCTTTTCTCAAGAGGAACTGGCTCATCGAGCAGACGTTCACAGAACTTATATTGGAATGATTGAACGAGCTGAAAAAAATATTACTCTTATAAATATTGAGAAAATTGCTAATGCTCTTGAAACAAAAATTGAAAATCTATTTTTATGTCAATAATTAGCACAATAAATGGTTTAAAACCAGAAATTATTAAAAGAGTATCAGCAGAACTTCATAAGTTAAAAGGAAAAATAGACGATTATGAAATTGCTTGGAAACAGTTACAGGATATCTCTGCAAAAGTAATAATTGAAATTCTTGCTAAAAATCTACCTGACACTTGTACTTTATCATCACCAAAATCAAAAAGTACTTATCCAGATATAAAAATTGAAACTCCAGAAGGTACTTTTGCAATTGATGCCTTGGGTTTAAACATAACTTATTGCTTTGGAGACCTAGAGAGGAATATCCAATAGCAAAAGAACTCGGACAGACCTTAGATAAAACAGAAAACCGAAATTTAGAAATTTGTTTTGAAAGGTAGTAGAAAACCTAAAAAAAGTAAAAATTAAAATATTTACATCGTGTTACGAAGGAATTGAAGTGGGAGGTAAAAACCAATATGATTTTATGACCTTAGAAATAATTAACTGGAAATTAGCGAAACTACAGCTTGTTTTGTCAAAAGATTTTAAAAACAGGGAATAACAATTGAAGGAATATCGAAATGCACTTCAATACCATTAAAACTTGTAAAATAATTATACGGAAAGAAAAATGACATAAATAATAACTTAAAATAAGGATTATGAGAACAGAAGTAAAAATTGGACTTGGTTTGTTTGCAATGGCTACAGCCCTTAAACATTTTTTCTCAGTACCAGAATTTTTTAGTGGATTATCGATAGGGTTGTCTTTGTTCTTTATGATATTTGGATTATTTCCCGAAAACTTCTACCAGAAAGTGAAAAGAAATCAAACTCAAAAATTATCATATTTGAAGAAAATTTTAAGGATGAATCAATAACATACGCTAATATGCGTTATGTGGCATAAAATAGAACATTAACTAAAATAAAAAACATTCGAAAAATTAAACAAGCATATAATGTCAAGGAATACAAGAATGGGCAAATACTTAAACTATTGATGAATTAAAAGGTTTGTTTACTGCTCCTTCACTTCCAAATTTTCCACCTCGATCTCCTCAGTCAGCAAGTAGTAATAATTTAGGAATTAAGGCACAGTTGAGCCCTGAAAAAAGGCAGTGGGATGAATTGCGTACTGCCTCTTTTTGTGTCATGCCCGGTGGATTGCCGAAGCTCAATTGTTTTTCCGACTTATTCACGGCGTGACTTGAAGGCACACCGTGAATGATTCAATGCGCCCCTTGTCTTCCCGACAAATGTGCAATCGGTATTATCTTCAATTTTTACGAAAAATCATCTCTAATTCATTGGCGATTTTTAACTTTACGCTAAAATAGTTGATATGATAGGAAAAAAACTTCGTATAGTTTTTATGGGAACGCCTGATTTTGCTGTGCCCAGTTTAGAGATGCTGGTTGAAAATGGATATAACGTTGTGGGGGTAATCACTGCGCCTGACAAGCCGGCAGGACGGGGAAAAAAACTCACGGAATCGGCAGTTAAAAAATTTGCAATAAAAAATAATCTTAAAATATTGCAGCCTGAAAAACTCAGAAATCCTAAGTTCATTGAGGAACTCAAATCACTTAAAGCCGATTTGCAGATTGTTGTTGCCTTTCGAATGCTTCCCGAAGTGGTTTGGAACATGCCCCGGCTCGGCACATTTAACCTGCATGCCTCGCTATTGCCACAATACAGGGGAGCGGCACCGCTCAACTGGGCAATTATCAACGGGGAAACAAAAACCGGAGTTACCACATTTCTGTTGTCTCACGAAATTGACACAGGGAAAATTCTGTTTAGGCAAGAAACTAAAATTGGTAAGAATGATACGGTTGGCGACATCCATGACCGCCTGAAGATAATCGGCGCCGAGCTGGTTCTCAAAACGGTGGAAGCTCTTGCTCAGGGAAATGTGAAGCCTGTTAATCAGGAAGACCTTACACAGAATGAGATACTCAAATCGGCGCCCAAAATCTTTAAGGAAGACATTAAAATAGACTGGAACAAGAAAGCACAAACTATCCGCAACCTTATCCGCGGTTTATCTCCTTATCCGGCAGCATGGGCAAACCTTGTACACAATGAAACCGGGCGCAGCTTCACCTGTAAAATCTTTTTTGCACAACCTGTCATTTCAGAAGAAACTTTTCGTCCCGGCACCATTGATTCTGACGGTGAAACCTGGCTGAATGTGGCATGTGCAGATGGATGGCTATCAATTACCGACATTCAGCTTTCAGGCAAAAAGCGAATGGGCGTTGCAGACTTTCTCCGGGGTTTCCGTGATATTGTAAAATACCGTTTTGAATAAACGCAGTCAGATTCATCTGCCTTTCCTGCCACCCTGTCAGAAGAGCATGCAAACACTTACCACAGGTGAATATCAGCACATTACAACAAATAACAAAAGCACAGCCGGACTTTTAAGTGCTATTTTGTCTTTTTGTGTCTGAAAAACATGCGGTATTTGCATTTGGTATAAAATATGCTAAACCGTAGTTCGATTTTTACATTAAATATTTAACAACTAAAAATTAAAAAGTAGAGATAATGGCAAAGCTTAAAGGTAAAATTTTGGCCGGAAAAATTTTGGTGCAACCCCATGAGGCCGAGGAAAAAACTCAAAGCGGGATAATCATTCCCGATTCAGCAAAGGAAAAACCACAGCAAGGAACAGTAGTTCTGACAGGCGGTGACAAAAAAGATGAACCCATGGAGATAAAAGTGGGTGATGTAGTAGTTTACGGTAAATATTCCGGTACCGAACTTCAGATAGACGGTGAAGATTATTTACTGATGTCACAATCAGACATATTGTACATTGCATAAATTAACAATTTCAAAAAATAAATAAAATGGCGAAAGAAATTAAATTCAACATTGATGCGCGTGACAAGCTAAAATCAGGTGTTAATCAATTAGCTGATGCAGTTAAAATTACATTAGGTCCCAAAGGGCGTAATGTTGTAATTGAGAAAAAGTTTGGCGCACCCCAAATCACAAAAGACGGTGTAACAGTAGCAAAAGAGATTGATCTTCCCGATGCGTTTGAAAATCTGGGTGCCCAGATGCTTAAGGAAGTTGCCTCCAAAACCGGTGATGATGCCGGTGACGGGACAACCACAGCAACTGTTTTGGCACAGTCAATCATTGCAGTAGGTTTAAAAAATGTTACTGCCGGTGCAAATCCGATGGATTTGAAACGCGGTATTGACAAAGCTGTTATTGAAATAGTTAACAGCCTTGCAGAGCAGGCACAGACCATTGGCGACGATTACAAAAAAATTGAATCCGTAGCTAAAGTTTCTGCAAACAATGATGAAACTATCGGCGCTTTAATTGCTGAGGCAATGCAAAAAGTACAAAAAGAGGGTGTTATCACAATTGAAGAGTCAAAGGGTACTGATACTTACGTTGATGTGGTTGAAGGCATGCAGTTTGACCGTGGATACATCTCTCCCTACTTTGTTACCGATGCAGAAAAAATGGCAGCTGAACTGGAAGATCCATATATCCTGATTCACGACAAAAAAATCAGCACCATGAAAGACCTGCTTCCAATTCTGGAACAGTCTGCACAAACAGGTCGTCCGCTGATGATTATTTCAGAAGACGTTGACGGAGAAGCTCTTGCCACACTTGTTGTTAACCGTTTGCGCGGTTCGCTGAAAGTTTGTGCCGTGAAAGCTCCCGGCTTTGGCGATCGCCGCAAGGAGATGCTTGAGGACATTGCTATTTTGACCGGCGGAACAGTAATTACCGAAGAAAAAGGGATGAAACTTGAGCAGACAACTTTAGAAATGCTTGGCGAAGCTGAAAAAATTACTGTTGACAAGGAAAACACCACAATTGTTAACGGCGCAGGCGAGCATGATTCAATCAAAGCACGCGTCGGACAGATTAAAAAACAAATTGAAACCACGACATCTGACTATGATCGTGAAAAACTTCAGGAACGTTTGGCCAAGCTTGCCGGTGGTGTTGCCGTAATCTATGTTGGCGCTGCATCCGAAGTTGAAATGAAAGAGAAAAAAGACCGTGTTGACGACGCATTGAGTGCCACCCGTGCCGCTGTTGAAGAGGGTATTGTTCCCGGTGGCGGAGTCGCCTATCTGCGTGCTATTCCGGCTTTAGATAAGCTGAAAGGCGAAAACGACGACGAGCAAACCGGTATCGAAATCGTAAAACGTGCTATTGAAGAACCGCTTCGTCAGATTGTTGAAAATGCAGGAAAAGAGGGTGCCGTAATATCGCAGAAAGTTCGCGAAGGTAAAGACGATTACGGATATAATGCACGTACCGATAAATTTGAAAATCTTTATGAAACCGGAGTTATCGATCCGGCAAAAGTTGCAAGAATTGCATTGGAAAACGCAGCCTCAATTGCAGGCATGCTGCTCACAACAGAAACTGTGATTGTTGAAGAAAAAGAAGAAAAGTCTGCAATGCCTGCCGGCGGACCAGGAATGGGCGGAATGGGCGGTATGATGTAATTCCATTAAAATATACAACACATTTATTTGAAAGCTTTCCCAAAAAAGGGAAAGCTTTCTTTTTTACATAAAACAGCCGTTAATTGTGTTGAATTAAAAGATTTAACCTCAATTAAGTTTCAAACCATTAGTTATAAAAAAATTAATATTTATCTCAATTTATCATCATCTGAATATATTTTAATTTACTTATCTAAATTTGCTCAAAAATATTTTTAATTATAGACAAACATGACAGCATCGATGAACGAATTTCTTGCAAATTTAAAGCAAAACACACCCGGCGAAAACGAGTTTCATCAGGCAGTAAAAGAAGTGGTTGAATCCATTTGGGAATATTACCTGCAAAAACCGCAATACCGGAGCGCTAAAATTCTTGAAAGAATGGTAGAGCCTGAACGCACTATTATTTTTCGTGTGCCCTGGATTGACGACAAAGGAGAAATACAAATAAACCGTGGGTATCGTATTCAAATGAACTCTGCCATAGGTCCATACAAAGGAGGTTTGCGCTTCCATCCATCAGTAAATTTGAGTATTCTCAAGTTTTTAGCTTTTGAACAGGTTCTAAAAAACAGCTTGACTGGTTTGCCAATGGGAGGAGCAAAAGGTGGTTCGGATTTTAATCCAAAAGGAAAATCTGATAATGAAGTGATGTGTTTTTGTCAAAGTTTTATGACTGAGTTAAGTCGTCATATAGGGCATAATGTGGATGTTCCTGGTGGTGATATTGGTGTTGGAAAGAGAGAAATTGGTTATTTATTTGGTCAATACAAGCGTATTCGTAACGAATTTACAGGTGTTTTGACAGGAAAAGGATTAGAATGGAGTGGAAGTAAAATTCGTCCGGAAGCAACTGGCTATGGATTAATTTATTTTATTCAAGAAATTCTTAAAACTCAAAAAGATACTTTAGAAAGAAAAATTATTACCATGTCCGGGTCAGGCAATGTGGCACAATATGCAGTTGAAAAAAGCATTCAAAACGGCGCTAAAGTAGTTACGCTTTCAGATTCCGATGGTTTTATTTATGATGAAAGTGGGATTACCGCCGAAAAATTAGCCTGGATAATAGAATTAAAGGAGGTAAAACGCGGGCGTATTAAAGAATATGTTAATCAATTTCCGGAGGCGAAGTTTTTTGCAACTGGACGACCATGGAAAATAAAATGTGACATTGCATTACCTTGCGCTACCGAAAATGAAATAGATGGCGATGATGCCAAACAATTAATTGCCAATGGTTGTAAGTATGTTTGCGAAGGCGCAAATATGCCTAGTACATCGGAGGCTGTACAAACCTTTAATGAGAGCAAAATTTTCTACGTTCCGGGAAAAGCAGCTAATGCAGGCGGCGTGGCTGTTTCGGGTCTTGAAATGACCCAAAACTCCTTGCGCTATTCTTGGACTAAAGAAAAAGTAAATGACCGCTTATATTTGATTATTAAAGACATACATGATACTTGTGTGAAATACGGAATAGAGAAAGACGGACATATTAATTATGAAAAAGGGGCTAACATTGGCGGCTTTGTAAAAGTAGCTGATGCAATGCTCGAACAAGGTCTCGTCTGATTTAGTTATCGCAACATTATGTTTTGTCAAATATTCTAATCTCATTAAAAATCTTTTGTTTAGACTAAAAAGATCAAATTAAAATATTTCTTTAATTTTACTTAATTTTCAGGTTTTTAAAATGCTGATTGATACACATGCGCCCATCTGTTTTGAAAAGTATTTATACAAAAAAAACAAACTACTTCAGCTGACAGATGACGATACAAGAAAAATTATTTCCCCCAATCTGGACTCAACAACAGTCAAGCGCTTTCTTGATTTATCAGCAAATGAAGTTACCC
Organism: Mariniphaga sp.; assembly: GCA_040772505.1. GTDB lineage: Bacteria > Bacteroidota > Bacteroidia > Bacteroidales > Prolixibacteraceae > Mariniphaga. The sequence goes on from JAXGYA010000011.1 coordinate 8,472, forward strand.
GCAAAACCATCGGAAATGCACGAACATTATTCAAAATTTAAAAAATAAGCAAATATGACAGAATCTTTAAACGAGTTACTTTCAAATTTAGAGCAAAATACTCCCTGTGAAACAGAGTTTAATCAGGCTGTAAGAAATTTTGTTGAATCTGTTTGGGAATATTACTTGCAAAGACCGCAATACCAGCGTGCAAAAATTCTTGAAAGAATGGTAGAACCTGAGCGCACCATCATATTCAGAGTTCCCTGGATTGATGACAAGGGGGAAATTCAGATAAACCGCGGCTACCGGATTCAATTTAATTCCGCTATCGGACCCTATAAAGGAGGATTACGTTTTCATAAAAGTGTTAACTTAAGTATTTTGAAGTTCCTTGGGTTTGAACAAACCTTTAAAAACAGTCTGACTTCACTGCCGATGGGCGGAGGAAAAGGCGGTTCCGATTTTAGTCCGAAAGGAAAGTCAGACGGCGAGATTATGCGTTTTTGCCAGTCATTCATGAATGAGCTATTCAGGCACATTGGGCACAACAACGATGTTCCGGCAGGTGACATAGGCGTGGGGAAACGTGAAATCGGCTACCTTTATGGCCAGTATAAAAGACTTAGCAATGAATTTACCGGAGTTTTCACCGGGAAAGGACTTGGATGGGGAGGCAGCCTCCTTCGTCCGGAAGCCACCGGCTATGGAGCAGGCTATTTTGTACAGCACATGCTAAAACGTATAGGAAAAGATATTGAAGGACTCACTTTTGGTGTTTCCGGATTTGGAAATGTAGCCTGGGGAACAGTGGAAAAAATCAATGAGATGGGAGGCAAAGTAGTTACGATTTCAGGACCTGACGGATATATTTACGACCCAGAAGGAGTAAAAGGCGAAAAAGCTGACTACATGCTTGAACTGAGAGCATCCAACGACGACGTGGTTGAACCCTACGCCCAAAGGTTTGGAGCCAAATTCGTTCCCGGGAGAAAACCATGGGAAGTTCCACTCAACGTGGCAATGCCCTGTGCAACCGAAAACGAACTGAATATTGACGACGCCAGACAATTGATAAAAAACAACTGCTTCATGGTGGCTGAAGTTTCCAACATGGGAACAACTGCCAAGGCAGCAGAATATCTTTCAGAAAACATTGTTTTCGCCCCTGGAAAAGCTGTTAATGCAGGCGGCGTTTCAGTTTCCGGACTTGAAATGTCACAAAACAATATGCGGATTAACTGGACGAGCGAAGAGGTGGACAAGCGCCTAAAAGTCATTATGGAAAATATTCATGACACTTGTGTTAACTATGGGGTAACATCAAATCAAAAAAATAAAGTTAATTATATCAAAGGTGCAAACATCGGCGGTTTTGTAAAAGTAGCTGATGCCATGCTTGATCAGGGGGTCGTGTAAATTGGCTGTTGCAACTTTATGTTTGTCAAGGGCTTTAATCTGATTATTTAATCTTTTTTTAAAATTGAAAACCGTGTCAGATTAAAACCCTTTTTTATTTTTGACATAAATTCAAGCTTTTGACATGCTGATTGATACACACGCACATATTTACCTTGAAGATTATTTGCACGACATAGACGAAGTGCTTCAGCGGGCTTATGACAATGGAGTAAAAAAAATAATCCTGCCCAATCTGGATTCATCAACAGTCAAACCCCTTCTCGATCTATCTGACGCATATCCCCATCTCTGTTTTCCTCTGATAGGATTACATCCCTCTTCTGTTGCGGCAGACTACAAAGAAGAACTTCAGGCGTTGGAATATTGGCTGGAAAAAAGAAAATTTTACGGAATTGGCGAAATTGGTATTGATTTGCACTGGGACAAAACCTTAAAAAAGGAGCAGCAGGATGCTTTCAGGTATCAAATTAGGCTGGCAAAAAAACATGATTTACCGATTGCAATTCACGAGCGAAATTCATTTCAGGAGATTATCTCCATCGTTCGGGAAGAGCAGGACGGCTCACTGAAAGGAATTTTCCACTGTTTTACAGGAACTGAAAAAGAAGCCGGGCAAATTGCCAACTTAGGTTTTCTAATGGGCATTGGTGGTGTTGCCACCTTCAAAAACAGCGATTTACAACGAGTAATCAAAAATATTCCCCTTGAAAATATCGTTATTGAAACAGATTCACCATACCTGGCGCCCGTACCCAAACGGGGTAAGCGCAATGAGCCCGCATATATTGTATATGTAGCCCAGACCATTGCCAAAGTCTTTAATTTGCCGGTCAATGAAGTAGCCTGCAGAACCACCGAGAATGCAAGAAATCTATTCAGAATTTAATATTTGCATCCTTTTTCAGAAACTTTTTTTGAAAATAAAAGGAAGTTTCTGCCAACCATACGAAACCGGAATAAAAGAAAAATGCATGGATGAGTATAATTTAGACTCACAAAAGTCACATCCATACCTTCGACAATAATTAGCAGGAATCGTGTGAAATAACTATTCTATCCCATTTTATCCTAATTATTTTATTAATTTTGGCATCTGTTTTCAAAACGAGAGAAATAATGGAGAGGTGCAGGAGTGGCTTATCTGGCACGCCTGGAAAGCGTGTGTACCGCAAAACGGTACCGGGGGTTCGAATCCCCCTCTCTCCGCATGATATATAAAGCTCACCTCCTGTTGCGCGGAGCTGCTGAAAAAAATTAGAAGAGCAGAAATTTTTTAAAATAGAGGAGGGATCAAAAATATCTTTTTTTTAAATGATGGGGTTAAAAAAACAAAAAGGAATGCAAGGCACTGACAATCAGAACAGTTATGAAAGAATGCTGATTGTTTCAGAAGAATAAATCCAATTTTTATAAATTTTAACTAAAAAATTCAGCTAATTATATTTGATTTTTTCATTTGAAAACGTGTTATTTGTTGTGTTAAATCAGAAATTAAATATGCAGATAAAATAAATTTTAAAGTATCAAGGAGATTATTAACTAAAAAATTCGTATTTATTATGAAAAGACTATTCGCTTTAATGGCATTATCAGGAATGCTGTTTTTCATGGCAACAAATGCTGTGGTTGCTCAGGATCAGGAGCCCGCTGCTGATCAACAGGAACAAGAACAGGTAGTGGCAGCTGATCCTTTTGAAGCAGCCGCCGCTGCAGCAGAAGGAGGACAGTCACTGCACAGCCAGCTCAAACAGAAGTTTATTGAAGGCGGTCCAATGTTTATGTCCTTCATTTTAATCAGTTTGATTTTAGGTTTGGCGTTTGCAATTGAAAGAGTTCTCTATCTGAATCTTGCAACATCAAACACGAAAAAACTACTGGTAAAAGTTGAACAGGCTCTTGAAAGTGGAGGGGTAGAAGCTGCAAAAGATGTTTGCAGAAAAACCCGGGGCCCTGTAGCCAGTATTTTTTATCAGGGACTTGACCGTTTCGATCATGGAATTGACATGGTTGAAAAATCAATTATTTCCTACGGTGGTGTACAAACGGGTCTCCTTGAAAAAGGATTAAGCTGGATTGCACTGTTTATTGCACTGGCACCTATGCTTGGGTTCCTTGGAACCGTTGTGGGGATGATTGTTGCTTTTGATGCCATTGAAATTGCCGGGGATATTTCTCCCTCACTGGTTGCCGGTGGTATTAAAGTAGCTTTGATTACAACTGTGGGCGGTTTGCTGGTAGCTATTATCCTGCAGTTCTTCTACAACTACTGTGTTGCAAAAATTGACAGCATTGTGAATAATATGGAAGACGCATCCATTTCACTTCTGGATTTGCTGGTAAAATATCAAGTTAAAAAACAACAAGGATAACCAATGGGAAGATTAGAGAAGTTCACTACAATAATTTTGTGGGCCCTGCTCATTGTATCGGCAGTACTTGTCGTATCCATGATGGTTAACATTAGTGACAACGATGCTGATATGACGATGGGAAACTGGATTAACTCCAACCTTGTCTGGGCCTACATTCTACTTATTGCTACAGGAGGAATTGCAATTATTGCAAACATCTTTCTGATGACGACCGATTTTGAAATAGCGAAAAAAGGGCTCATTTCCATAGCTTTCCTTGGAGTTGTTGCCCTTGTGTCGTATCTGATTGCTTCAGATGCAATTCCGCAGTTTATCGGTGTACAAAAATTTATTAACGACGGGACACTGACACCAAAAGTAGCTAAACTGGTTGATGCAGGATTATATGCCACGTATATCCTCTTTGGATTAGCCATTCTGTCTATCGTGTTGTCGTCTGTCACCCGTTTATTTAAGAAGTAATTAATTCGTGGTACTAAAACAGGAAAATTTAATATGGCAAGAAAAACACCTGAAATACCGGCAACATCTTTAGCTGACATTGCTTTTATGTTGCTCATCTTTTTCCTGGTAACAACCACGATGGACGTTGACAGCGGTCTGGAAAGAAGACTTCCCCAATGGGTTGACCCTGAAACGCTCAAGGATGAAGATCAAATGATCAAGGAGCGAAACGTGTTTGTTGTTCTGGTAAACCGGGACAACCAACTATTGGTGGAAAACGAATATGCCAGAATTGAAAACTTACGCGATATGGCTAAGGAGTTCATGGCTAATCCGCGCAATGAGGAACATCTCCCTGAAAAGGAAGAAAAACATGTTCCCTACTTTGGAGACGTGATGGTCACTAAGGGGGTTATCTCACTGCGCAATGACATGGATACTCAATACGGCACTTACATCGCTGTTCAAAACGAGCTGGTTGCTGCTATTAATGAACTAAGGGACGAATTGGCGAAAATACAATTCGGAAAAGCCTTTAATGATCTGGATAAAGAACAACAGGATGCTGTTCGGGAAATTTATCCTTCCAGAATTTCGGAGGCTGAACCAAAAAGAGTAGGAGGAAGAAGATAAAATGAGTAAATTCAAAAAAAAAGGAGAAAAAGAACTCCCGCCCATTTCAACAGCTTCTTTACCTGACATTGTTTTCATGTTGCTGTTCTTCTTTATGGTTACTACAACCATGCGCGAAGTAACATACATGGTAAAAATTACATTACCCGGAGCAACTGAATTGACAAAACTGGAAAAAAAATCATTGGTGAGTTATATTTACGTGGGAGAACCGCTACCGGAATACCAAAAATATTTTGGGGTAGCATCCCGGATTCAACTCAATGATCAGTTTGCAGGCGTTCCTGACATACAGGAGTATATAATTGCAGAAAGAGAAGCACGAAATGAGGCTGAAAGACCCATGATGATCACCTCTTTAAAAGTAGATGAAAACACAAAAATGGGTATTGTTACAGACATAAAACAAGAGCTGCGAAAATCTGCAGCACTACACATCAACTATTCTTCGAGAAAAAAAGTACAAAGATAGTTTTTAAAAAAGGGAGGCTGAGCCTCCCTTTTTTAATTTGATAAGGCTCACTCAATTCACAAATATAAAAAATTACCCTACTGCTTCCTTTTCATTTCCGCAGTGGAATTCCAGAGAAACAGACTGTAGAAAAAGGAGAAAAAGGAGAGTCCCATGTGCGTTTCCATGTTTGCATCACCTAAATTTGCAAAAGCATAGGAAATTAAAAACAAAACGAAAATGAAATTTCTGCGGTGACCCAGCCTAAATACCGGGAAGAGAACAGCAAAAACGATCCACCCAAACCCTGCAACCCCGAATTTAACCATATAGTTCAGGTACTGATTATGCGAAGAGCCTCTCTTTTCTATTGAGAGTCTGCTTTCTGTCTGATCATAAACTTCATCATATTTTATTTTCCAGTTCCCGGTGCCAATACCAAACCAGAGATTCTCCCCTATAAGTACAAGGGAAGCCCTTGCGTATTCAATGCGCTGTGATAGTGTTTTTCCGTTTGGGTCGCCCGTCCGGAAATAGTAATCTAGATCCCAAACTGTATCATAAATGCGTGGATAGAGCGAAAACCGGTGGTTTTTAAATTTATAATTCGTTACCCCCTCCTGAATCAGCCGGATATCATCATGTGTGAGTTTGCTCACTCCTGCACTGTCCTTGCGATAGCCCAAACTGGTCATGTAGCGGATTAATGTACTGCCAAGCGTAAAATCATTCAGATTGTCATCATATTTAATGTCGCTGCGTTTGTTCCATTCCTCCCGAAGCTCCTTTTCGCAAATATACATGTAAACCAGATGACCGTTTTCCCGCAGTTTCTGGTCAAAATCATGATGATAGTAATTTCTGGAAGGTGTAACATTTTCAACTTTTAACGGATCAATTTTCTCGAAATCATAAAACTCAACCACTACTTTCCCAATCAATAGTATTGGAATTATTATAATGGATGAAAGTAACAGAATCAGTGTAATCCTCTTTTTTATATTTTGCGCTGCAACAGTAAAAATTAGAAGAGCAACCAGTAATGTTCCGTATAATGTGAAAATACCCACCAATGATTTTAAAAGAACCATAAAAAAGAGTAACCAAACTATAAATCCCCCAAAAATAATCCCGGGAATATTTATTTGTAATTTATCCTTATTCAGCAGAAGCCATGTTAAAAAAATCAATGACAAAACAACCTGAAAAGAAAACCGGATATGCGAAATGATGCTCACCGAGCGGAATTCATCAATTCTCATTTCATCGGGAATGACTAATTTTCCGGTAATTATAAGGCTTGCAATAGTTACCGAAAGAATAAACACGATAAAAACAGAATATATTTTTTTTTCAGAAAGCCGGGGAGAGAGGTATATTGCAACCGGAAAAACTATCCAGAAAACAACTTTCCTCAACTCGTACAGGGCAAAGGAGATATCTGCTGTAAAAACAGTACCAATGAGATATATTCCAAAAATTGAAATAGGAAACAAAACAACATACCACAATTGGCTTTTCACGGTCGGATGTTTCCACGAAAACAATGCAAACGCCTGGAAAAAAGTAAATCCTGCCAATATACTGACTAAAGCTTCTGAATATGGAAAAACAGATGCAGTAGCAATTAGTGAAAGGAAAAAAATATTTTCCCTCCATTCATTAAGCAATTGAGTTTTTTGACTCATTTTATCTCTTGTCTGATTCTATAAATGAACGGAAGAAAAGTGAAATAATTATTTGAAAAAATTCAAAAAGAAGGGGGATTGCCCCCCACTCTTTCAAAATAAATTAAAACTTATTTTTAAAACCTTTTGTTTTTTACTTTAACCCAATAAACTTCAGCTATTTATAAGATTTTTGGAATTTCTTTTTATTCTTGCCGCTGGTTGATGCCTTAGCCACAGGTACAACTGCCGGCTTTTCTTTCTGAAGCGTTTTTAAATACTTATTTATTTGATCTTCCCACCTTTCAATCATCTGAAGCTCACCCGACAGTGTCAAACTGTCATATTCATCATTGTAAAATTCTATCACCTCTTCAGGCTGATCCTCTTCAATGGGATAAAAACAGAGTTCCAGCTTCTGAACCAACTGAAGCTGATTCTGTTTATCGTTGACCGTTCTGCTAACATTAAGAAGCTTGCAGGTTTTGAATTCCTTAAGATTAAAGTCCCTAAGAATTTCCTTATCAGGTTCTTTTTTGTAAAAAAAGAGACATCCGGCAGAATCGTCAATTCCAATAATAAAATTATTGCTGATTTCATGGCGGGTGATTGTGCAGCCTCTCAAATCAGCCAGATTTGTTATTTTGTTTAAAAATCTGTTTCTCTTTTTTTTCTTGCTCAATCCAATAAAAACAAATGGTAAAATAATAATAGCAAGAAATATTAATGTTACCAGCAAAATTCCTTTATCCATTTTAATCAATTTTAAGTGTAAGGCAACAAGGACATTACACAGTGTAAATCAACTTAATACAAATATTCTCACATTATGAAATTTCCCAGGCAGACCAAGTCTTCACAAATTCATTAATAATTGCAAACAAGAATCCTGAAAGTGAGTTGCGAAAGAAACTTAAGTCTGAGCAACACTAAAAAACAAGCACGAACTTGTTTTCGGGGAAATTTTTGGTTAAAGGAAAATCACCAAAAGCTGTGAAACGGGAAAAGCAGATTCGCCTTTCGCAGGCGAACCGGAAAATTTATGGCTTGAAATGAATAGCTGACAAATGAATTTGTCAGGATTATTTCATTGATTTTTAAAATTACCGAGAACTCTTTAAAATGAAATGAAGAGCCAGACGAAACAAATGACACAACGGGTAGATATGAAATTTCCGAAGGTAAATTTGCTTCTGAAACAAGGAAAGAGGGAAATGAAAAGTAGCTTGCTTGTTCAGTTGTTTCACCGGAATATATAAAAGTATCTGTTGATGCAAACTTCCCGTGAAAAAGAAATACTGCAATCATATAGGTTACAGAAAGACTCACAACTCCGGCTATTTTAAATGTTTTTTTCACAGCGCCAAATTACTTTGCATTTTGATTCTTTTTACTCCTGCCCTTAACAGTTTTCAAATTTTTCTGCAATTTAATAATTAACTTTGATATTTTATTCTCTTCCTTTATGGTTGTCAATTAAATACAGTAAAGCAATGAAAATTTGTTATTTTCTCATTCCAGTGTTCTTTTTCTTCTCTTCCAATGCACAAGAGATGTTTAAGTTTTTTTCCGGAACAGACATCGGTAGTCCCGATTTAAACGGAAATTATGAATTCAACCAAAACAGACAATTTTTCACACTCCAGGGTGCGGGAAACAACATCTTGCTTGACCGCGATGAGTTTTATTTTGTTTCCCAAGAAGTTGAAGGCAATTTCATTTTCTCTGCCAACCTCAAATTTTCAGGAAAAAACCTTGATTCTCAAGGGAAAATCGGACTGATGATTCGTGAATCAAAAGATAAAAATTCTGTTTATATGGGTGGAGTTGTTCATGTTGACGGATTGACAGTTTTGCAATACCGTGAAAGAACGGGTGAGAACACATTGGAAATCCCATCAAATATAAGAAATCCTGAATTTATTCAGGTTGAACGAAAAGGAGATGAATTCATTTTCCGGTTTTCTAAAAATAATGAACCTTTGGAAGAAGCAGGAAAAATTACATTGAAAATGCATCGAACAGTTTTACCCGGAATGTTTATCTGTTCACAAAACAAACATACTATTGAACAAGCTCAGTTTTGGAATGTGCGTATCGAAAAGCCTGCAGATGACGGAACTGACGGTTATGGTTCACCTTCATCAAGCCGGCTTGAAATATTGGATATCGTAAGCGGTTTCAGAACAGTGATTTATGAAACCGGCACACACATTGAAGCACCAAACTGGTCACGAAACGGAAAATTTCTTGTTTACAATTCCGGTGGAAAACTATTTAGATTTAACATAAAAAGTAGAAAGTCTAAAGAAATTAACACCAATTTTGCTACTGCAAACAATAATGATCATGGCATTTCATTCAGTGGAAAAACATTGGCTATAAGCCATCACACTAAAGAAAATGACCGGAGCCACTCTATTATTTATACTGTTCCGCTTAAAGGCGGAACTCCTAAAAGGATTACAGAAAAGGGTCCTTCTTATTGGCATGGCTGGTCGCCCGATGACAAATGGCTTGTTTACTGCGCAGAGCGAAATGGAAATTATGACGTCTATAAGATTTCAGTCGAAGGCGGTAATGAAATTCGCCTGACTACGTCTGAAGGACTTGATGATGGGCCTGAATTCTCACCGGATGGAAAATTCATCTTTTTTAATTCGAGCCGTAGTGACTGTATGGAAATATGGCGTATGAGTCCTGATGGTTCTGAACAAGTGCAAATTACAAATGACCAGTTTCAAAATTGGTTTGCACACCCTTCACCCGACGGCAAATGGCTCATCTTTATTTCATATTTACCTGAGATTAAGCCAGATTCACATCCGCGTAATCAACGAGTGATGCTTCGTCTTATGCCTGCTAATGGCGGAAAAATCAAAACACTGGCTTTTCTTTACGGCGGACAGGGAACAATTAATGTTCCTTCATGGAGTCCCGACTCAAAGAAAGTGGCTTTTGTCAGTTATACCTATTAGCCCACTCTAAAAAGTGTTTTTTGCCAATAAAACCATCCTGCCGGATAAGCAGGCACAAAAACTCACTAAAATCTCCAATGTTGAATGGCTACTTTTTGTACAATTTTGATGAGCTGATGATTTTATGGTATTTCTTTAATAATTGCCAAAAGTCCAAAATATTATTATTTTTATTCTCTGAATTGAGTCAATTAATTTCATCGTATGATTAACAAAATTATTAACCGCAGAAACTTTCTTTACAAATCTGCCCTTGCCGGCGCTGGAGGAGTTATCGCACCGTGGGCAATATCTTCTGCAAAAGCAAGCGGCACACCGCGAATGATTACCAACGACATTTCAATTGCACAATGGGCGCTGGTTGACGAAGTGCATAAAGGAGTCTGGAAAACCGTGGATTTTCCGAAAGTTGCCCGTGAAGATTTCGACATTAACGGGATTGAATTTGTAAATACGCTGTTTGAAGTTCCAACCGTTCGGTATCTGAACACGCTAAAGCGAAATGCAGACAACTATGGAGTAAAAATGGTGCTCATCATGGTTGACGACGAGGGAGAAACCTGCACGCCATCAAAAGAGGAGAGGAAACAAACGGTGATTAATCACCAGAAATGGATTGATATTGCCGCCTATCTTGGATGCCATGCCATTCGCACAAACTGTAGAGGCCCCAAAGATGCGCCTAAGGATGAAGCGCTCAAGTGGGCTGCCGAAACCTACAACATGATGCTTGAATATGCCATTCCGGCAAATATTAGTGTTCTCATTGAGAACCACGGCGGACTTTCCAATGATGCTAATTGGATGGTAGCATTGATGGAGGAAGTTAACAACCTGTACTTTGGCTCATATCCCGACTGGAGAGAACCGGGACCTGCGTTTGACCACATTGACTATCTCCAAAAAATGCTGCCTTATGCAGGCGGTCTCTCCTATCGTAACCAGCCAACAGAGGAGATGACTGCAAAAATGATAAAAATGTCTTATGACGCAGGCTATCGTGGATGGTACGGGATTGAATCTTCCGGAAGGGATGCAATCCGGCAGGGAAAATCACTGTTGAAAAAATATCTGAATTTGTAGGAATATTCAATTTTAAATAAATAGCACTATGATGAACAGAAAAAATTTTATCCGGACAGCTTCGTTATTAACCGGCGCATCGGTAATGTCAGCTCCGCTGATGACGGCAAAAGCTGCCCAAACCGGTTCGGATCAAAATAATCAAGCCGGCAAGGTTACACTAAAAAAGGGGCTGGGCTTTGGAATGATCAGAGAAGATTTATCACTGACCGACAAATTCAAACTGGTGAAAGATCTGGGGTTTGACGGCGTTGAACTGAACAGTCCGGTTGATTTCAAAATCTCTGAGGTTTTGGAAGCAAAGGAAAAATCGGGTATTGAACTACCCAGCGTTGTAAACAAGGATCACTGGCAAAAACCCCTCTCCGACCCCAACCCCGAAGTGAGGGAAGAGTGTATAAAATCGGTTGCCAAATCCCTGGAGGAAGTTAAAGAATTTGGCGGCAACACGGTTCTGGTTGTCCCCGGTGTTGTTAACGAAAATGTTTCCTATGAACAGGCATACATCACAGCTTTGGACTCATTCCGCAAGTTAATCCCCTATGCAGAAAAAACGGGGATGCAGATTGCCGTCGAAAACGTTTGGAATAATTTTCTTCTAAGTCCTTTAGAAGCCAAGCAGTTTGTTGACGAAATCAATCATCCGCTTATTGGCTGGTATTTCGACATTGGAAATATTTTACGCTACGGCTGGCCCGAGCACTGGATTAAAACATTGAACAACCGGATTATGAAACTCCACATCAAGGAATTCAGCCGGGAAATTATGAATGAAGAGGGTTTGCGCAAGGGATTCAGCGTGGAACTGCTTGAGGGAGACAACAACTGGCCCGTGGTGATGAAAGCCGTTAGCGACATCAACCACAAAGGGGGATGGCTCACCGCAGAAGTGAGCGGCGGAGACAGAAACCGGCTGAAGGATGTTTCGGAAAGAATGGACAAGATAATTGCATTGCTATAGATTGATACGTTTGTCAAAAAATAGGAAACCCGGCGCTTTTTGTTACCGGGTTTTTTTATCTCTCTACAATGGGAATCTGAAAACTAAATCAATACATCTTTATCATGTTCGGGAAAAAGGATTCCTGCATCAGCGCGGATTCTGTCAAGGGTCTCCATCAAGTCAAGGCTCAGCTTCCATGGCATTTTACCACTTTCAATTTTGCCTGCATCCAGGCATTCCATCACGTGGGCAGCTTCATACTGGTATCCAAATCCCTCCTTATGCTCTGATGGCAAGGTTTGTGTTTCACCACTTTCTCTCCACAAAGTTATGTTGGTGGGCGCAAACCATCTGGGATTCAAAACCATATATCCCTTTTCAAACCAGTATTCAGTTTTAGTTGGAGAAAATGCCGCAAAACTGGATGTGAGACTCGCCATTTCGCCCTCCCTGTATTTAAAAAGAATAGTAATTGATTCTTCAGAGCCTGTTGGGCTGAAATCAGCGAATGCTTTAATAGTTTCCGGCTTGCCTAAAGATGTGAGAGCGGCAAAAACCGGATAAATCCCGATATCTAACAGCGAACCGCCTCCAAGTGCAACATTATACAATCGCTTTTGCGGGTCAAATGCTGCTTTAAAGGCAAAATCGGAACGCACAACCATCAATTTGCCCATCTCTCCCGAGCGGATAATTTCCATAGCTTTGTTGAAGCTGGGCTGAAACATTGTCCAGAATGCCTCCATCAAAAAAGTGTTGTTCTCTTTTGCACAGGCAATCATCTCCCGGGCTTCGCTTTTGTTAATGGCAAACGCCTTTTCACATAGAACCGCCTTTTTGTTTTTCAAACAAAGCAGTGTGTGTTCGTGATGATGAGAATGAGGAGTCGCGACATACACAATGTCAACCTTGGGGTCGGCAACCATCTCCCCGTAACTTCCGTAAGCCTTTTCAAATCCATTTTCAAGGGCAAAGTTCTGTGCTCTGTCAAAATCCCGCGAAGCGGCGGCGTAAAGGTTGGCATTGGGCAAAAGCTTTAAATCGCTGCTGAATTTGCCGGCAATATGTCCGCAACCCAATACAGCCCAGTTGTATTTTTTCTTCATTTTTTCCTGTCTGATTTCTGTTAATAACGTTTCCTCAAAGCAACGCACAAGTTTATAATAAAAATCCGATTATAAAAATGGTTCAATCCTGATTTCAAAGCAATATTCTCGTTCATACCTTCACTCTGAATGATGGTATGACTATGGACTCGAAAATTCGTATTTTCAAATTGTGTTTTCAATTTTTTATTTATAATCATTATAAATTTACCCCCACATATTTTTCCAATTTTCAGGGTTACCTTTCGTTATAAAAAGGAATATATGAGCCCAGTCTAAAAAGGTTTCAGACTAAAACAGGGATTTATCTTTAGATTTAGTTGTTCATAAGTCATGCTTCCATAATACTGTAAGTCAGGCAGTTAAAAACTTATCAACATAACTGTAAGCCAGCCAGTTAAAAACCTATCAGCATAACTACAAGTTATTGATAGTCAGCTTGTTAGGCATTGCAGGTAGAACACATTTATTTGAATATCAGGGAAATAAAGTTTATATTTGTTTTGAAAAGTAAAAACAGATACGACATGTTCAAAGCAAACAATCAGCTGCAATTATTCAGTTTTGAAAACGAACTTGGCAAAAAGCAACGCAAGGTGCTTGAGGGCTCAAAAGAAAAGTGGTTTTATCATTTGATATTAAAGAACATCAATGAAATGGATTTCAGGGGATTGTATTCAGATAAAGCGAGCCGTCCCAACGCTCCGGTCAACGTTTTGGTTTCTGCCCTGATTTTAAAAGAGCTCAAAGGGATAAGTTACGATGAGTTGATGGAAAGCGTAATGTTCGATTTGCGTTATAAAACAGCACTGGGGCTTGCAAGCATTAGCGAAGTCCCCTTTTCAAGGGCCACCCTGTTTAATTTTCAAAACCGGATATTGAAATATGAACTGCAAACAGAAGTAAATTTAATTGAACAGGTTTTTGACAAACTCTCTGCCAGGCAAATCAAAGACCTGTCGCTAAAGGCAGATATACAGCGGAGCGACTCAACACTGGTAAACTCCAACATCAAAAAATATTCCCGTCTGCAATTGTTGATTGAGGTGCTAACGCGGCTGGAAAGGATACTGGGCGAAGAAGACAAACAGTTTATCGGGGAACAGTTACAACCCTATCTGAAAACCGGTACAGACAAATATATTTACGGCTTAAAAGCAAACCAACTGCCCCATGAACTGGAAAAATTGGGCAAGGTGTATTACAAGGTTTTTGAATGGATGGGGGAAAAAGAAAAATACCGGGGCAAAAAAGAATTTATCAATTTTGAAAGGGTTTACAGGGAACATTTTGTTGTTATCGACCGGAAAGTAAGTTCCAGGCCTGCAGAAGAATTGAACAGCGGCATGCTGCAATCGCCCGATGATACTGATGCCACCTACCGGCAAAAAAAGGGGGAGCACTATAAGGGTTTCACCATAAACGGCACTGAAACCGCCAATCCTGAAAACCCCCTGCAGCTAATCACCGACATTTCGGTAAACCCCAATAATGTGGATGACAGCCAAATATTGAACAAAAGGATAGATGAATTAAAAGAGAAAACCCCGGAGCTAAACGAGATACATACTGATGGCGGTTATGGAAGCCAGGACAATGACAAAAAGCAACCCTGTTTGCATTTAACAGCGGAATTGCCATTAACTTTGGAAGAATTTACCGGTTCATTGTCCAAAATGGGCTTCCGGATGGGTTTGGCATGGCTGATAGCGTTATTTTAAATAACATTATGTTAAATCTATCGCATTTATGGTGTAAAACTGAAATTTTTGCACACAATTTTCTTTGTTCCCCGGTTTTAACGCGAATATTTTTTCCAAACAAGAATTTTATTCAAATAGGCCACTGATGCAAACTTTAAAATTAATACGTTTTTAAACTGGGCTCATATATCAAATTCCCAAGGCGATAAAAGCAGGTAGGGTATGGGTAAATTCCTATCATACCTATCCGGCTCACGCACCTTTTGGAGGCTATAAAGAATCAGGATTTGGCAGAGAAAATCATTTGATTATGATGAACAGTTATCGTCAAGCCAAAACAATGCTTATTTCTTATGATAGAAATAAACAAGGAATCTTTTAATGAATTGAGATTAACCTGGTTCACTTTCATTGGGAGGCTGCCTAAAAAGTTGAGCCCATTATGAAGCTACTTACAAATTTATAGGGAATAGAACGCAAATGACGCGGATTGGGCGGATTTTCGCTGATTTTATCCGTGTAAATCCGTTCAATCTGTGTTATCCGTGTTCCAATATTTACGATTTATAAGTAGTTCAAACAAGCTTAAGACTTTTTAGACAGCCTCAAACAGACAAGTTTAATTCAGAATTTATTAAATTTGTCAGGAAATAAGTCGTAAAACAAAGCACTATTATAAAATATTCAAAAAAGTCTTTACAATGAAAAATCTGAAACAAATCCATCTAATGCCTGCAATTGCGCTAGTTCTGATTGCATTTGGCTTTTTCACCTGCAATAGTTCAAGCAATGCAGAGCAAAAACTAATTAAGGAACTTAAATCTAAAGGGCTGGCAGCCCAGGTAATAAGTGCGGAAAATTTCTACAAAGGTATATCACCGCCACATTTCAATAACATTGCAGGGGCTGACTATAAACCCTCATACAACGAGGAACCTGAAATTCCGGCTCAATGTTGGATTGAAACGAGCTATGGCACCCAAAATGCATGCAAATACTGTCATACCGATTATTTGGCTGAGATTAAACATGGAAATGCATACCCCATATCCGAGGATCAGGAGGTGTATAGTTTCCCAAGTCCGAACCTGAACAGGATCCTGTGGCAAAACGTAATATATCCGCAAAACATTGAGAAAAGGCTGGCAGCCTCGGGAATCGACATTCCGGATATTGAAGATGTTGAGTACGTTCGCTACGACAACTGGACGCCCGCCTTTGAAATGGCCCGCGGTAATGGTAACAACCACTGGATAAACGATCAATCTCCCAATGCAAATTTCATCCTCTTTCCCGCCCTAAATCCAAATCATCTTTATCCATACAAAGAGGAAAACCCCACCAGCAATGGAATGCATGGGTTTATTGACAGTGAGGGTTTTGTGCAAACCGAAGACGAGCAGTACACGGGTTGGCGGGCAGTAAACTTTTTCCCCTATACCCTATTCACCCCCTTAACCGGCAGTGTAAGCGGAATATACATAAGGCTGGCAAAGAACTTTATGTCTGAAAACGGAGAAGTTAATATTGATATCTATAAGCAGAATTTAAGCATACTTGAGAAAAATATTAAAAATCAATCCTTCGAACTGACCCATTACGTAGGCGATGCCAGTGATGTAGCGGTAAAGAAAGGATTTTACCCTGTGGGTACAGAGTTTGCCCACCCGCTTCACTATGTTGACCTAAACGCCGATGGTGAGACAGGTTTAAATATTGATGGTGTTGTTGCTAACAATAACTACCAGTACGAGTTCCCCGGCACCCGATCGAAACGGGTTAAGGAGATTAGGTATATGTATAAATGGAAAGAGGTAGGGCTGGAGGATATTGAAGAAAAAGATGTTGAAGACAACTTTGAAAAATACATTGGTGTTGAAGGACAAGGATGGATTGATAACGGCGGAGGATGGGTAATTGCTGCTTATATTGAGAATAGAGATGGCCGGCTTCGCCCCCAAACAACCGAAGAATTAGCCCAATGCCTAGGCTGCCACGCGAAAGTGGGCAATACCATCGATGCAATATGGTCGTTCCAACGCATGCTACCCGGGATGGAAGGTTGGGCCGAGATGAACTACGGACACTATTCCTCAAAAGATCCAAGTAAAACTAAGCTACACGATTATCTAAACGAGCGAACGCAAACAGGCGAATTGGCCCATTTTTACCATACGGTTATCGGTGCCGAATTATTTGGGGTGATGAAAGCGGAGGTAAGGAATGAACTCCTGCAATTTGCTAAAAAGTCGAACTTAGATTTACCATTTACAGCAACTGAAATACTCGATGATGAAGCACTTAAGTGGATGCACAAAGACGAAAGAAAGCCTCGCCTGCTTGCACGTCAAACATTAATGCGCGAGTATAGCAGAAACATGGAGTACTTGCAGTATTGTGATGAGGACGACAACTACTACATAAAGGGAGACGTTTTTTACCCATCGCTGGAAACCATGAAGGAAAATATACAGGCATACCGTACAATTGTTCTCGA
This sequence comes from Mariniphaga sp., assembly GCA_040772505.1. Classification (GTDB taxonomy): domain Bacteria; phylum Bacteroidota; class Bacteroidia; order Bacteroidales; family Prolixibacteraceae; genus Mariniphaga. The sequence goes on from JAXGYA010000011.1 coordinate 25,750, forward strand.
CCAAAGTTTTAACCTCGGTAAGGATGTGTTTGGTAATTCCAAAGATCATGTACCTTTCACTTTTCGCTCCGATGGAACAGTGGTGGATGAAAATGGGGCTATTATACCCGTTGGCAATGTTATTTATAGCCGGCCATACGATGAAGATGGCGAAGGAATAACCCCAACAGGTATTGTTGAGGGGAATGCATTTGATATCAACGGCAACCCGGTTAGCTCATATAGCAAAGAAGACGAAATAAGCGGAAAGATTAGATTTAGCGGAACACTTGATAGGTACTACAATTCTAAGCTAAGCGAAAAAGCAATTAGAAAATAAATAATATTATGAGCAAAAATGTATCAGACCAACTGGTGGAAACATTGGTTGATGCGGGTATCCAAAGGATTTATTCAATAGCAGGCGATAGTTTAAATCATGTAAATGCTGCAGTTCACCGCAATGGAAAAATTAAATGGATCCAGTAGAGTAGAGCGAATGGACAAACATAATTATTTATCCTTTCAGCCCCCTCGTCAAACCGTACGTGCGGTTTTCCCGCATACGGCTTTCCTATAAGTTTTCATCTGTGGGCGTTCACAGGGCGTATGCCCGAAGAACTATACGGAGCTATGAGCCCGTATTCCTTTACCAGCATTTGGTATGCCTGCTGACCATATAGGCGAGTTCTTCGTTGGCTTTTGCGATTGTAGTACCTGAACAAACGAACACGCAGGTATTCGTCTAATTTCTTAAACGACTGTTGCGTATAGCTGACCTTTTCGATTTTGTAATAATTCATCCACCCTCTCTATGCACGCCATCCCATCTTACACCGGATAGTCCTGTATGTGCATGTTGTCGTTACTTCCATACAGATTTCAGACTTCACCATCTCCGGGAGGTTGGTCACTATCAGTTTGTGTCACGATGCCTAACTGGGTTCATTTGCATTACGGCTTACATAGACGCTCATCACGAACTTAGCCCGCTTCGTTTCCTCCGCGAACCTCATGATAGCTTCAGAATGAACGACAAAGTGGTCTGTATAATCCTTTCATATTATAGAGTTATTATTAAATTTACGCACGCCTCTTGGCGTACCAAAGAACACCGAGAGACACAGAGAATAAGAAAAGCCTATGTGTCCTAATGTGCCTATGTGGTTCAAGAAAACTCACCACAGAGAAGAGACAAACAACAATACCGGTTTAAAGAGAAAGGCAGCAAGGATATCCCCTACTGCCTTTCTCTGAAGATCTTATGTATGCAATAATCTGCTTTTTAAAACCTTTTTTCCTTGATACGTGCTTTTTTGCCAGTGCGGCCACGCAAATAGAACAATCTTTTCCTGCGAACTTTTCCTCTTTTGTTCACTTCAATCTTATCAATAAAAGGTGAATAGAGTGGAAAAATTCGTTCAACACCAATGTTTCCCGACATTTTACGAACAGTGAATGTTTTGGTGTTTCCGGTCCCTTTGATCTGAAGTACTACTCCGCGAAAATTCTGGATACGCTCCTTGTTGCCTTCACGTATCAAATAGCTGACGGTTACAGAATCACCGGCAGAGAAATTCGGGTGCTCTTTATCAACCCTGAACTCATTTTCTGCAATTTTTATTAAATCCATCTCTGAAATTATTTAATTAATGTTGGCAATGTATTCCGTCTAAACGCGGAAAAGAGATTGCTTTTTCAAAAACGTCGCAAAATTAACACTTTTTCTCACAAAGCAAACGAAATCGGTTCATTCCGTTTAAAATCCTGAAAATCGCACAATTTTTAAAGAATACTTCAAAATAAACAGAACTAAGTGTAAGCACATTTGTGTTGAAATATCGTTCAAAAAGAGGATAAAAATGTTAATCTGTATTTTCTGATTCTGTATTCAAGCCGGTGATCTAATTTAATATTGGGATGAAAATACCATAAATCGCTGTACTTCATTTTAAAGGAGTACATTTGCGCCATTATTTTTTAGAAGAATTTTAATGATGTTATTTAAAGAAATGGGGCTGAATGCTGAAATTCTATCGGCGATTGACGATATCGGTTTTCAACAACCCACACCTGTTCAGGAAGAAACAATTCCTTTTTTATTGAAAAGTACGAAAGATATGGTGGCGCTGGCACAAACCGGCACCGGAAAAACTGCTGCATTTGGCTTGCCAATTATTCAGCAGATCGACCCCAGCCAGAAATCGATACAAGCACTGATTTTGAGCCCAACGCGCGAATTGACCATGCAAATTGGAAAAGATATAGAAACCTATTCAAAAAATCTTAAAAAAATTAGAGTAGCTGTGGTTTACGGTGGTGCCGACATTCGTGCACAAATTAGCGAACTCGACCGCGGCGTGCAGATTGTGGTGGGAACACCCGGGCGCACGCTCGATTTAATTAAGCGTAAAAAACTGAACGTTACCGAAATTAGATGGGTAGTACTTGACGAGGCAGATGAAATGCTCTCAATGGGGTTTAAAGACGATTTGGATGCTATCCTCAAAAACTCACCCAAAGAGAAACAAACCATGCTTTTTTCAGCCACAATGCCCAATGAAATTGTGTCCATCTCGAAAAAATATATGACCGACATTCACGAAATTTCGGTTGGAAAAAGAAATACCGGTGCCGATAATGTGGAGCATCACTACTATTTGATACAGGCAAGAGACCGCTACATCGCTTTAAAACGAGTTGCCGACATCAACCCGAATATTTACGGAATTATTTTTTGCCGCACACGCGCCGAAACCAAAGAAGTGGCTGACAAGCTGATGCAAGACGGCTACAATGCAGATGCTTTGCATGGCGATCTTTCGCAGGCACAGCGCGATTTTGTTATGGGACGATTCCGTAACAAGCATTTGCAAATGCTGGTGGCAACCGATGTGGCGGCACGCGGACTTGATGTGAACGATTTAACACACATCATCAACTATAATCTTCCCGATGACCCCGAAATTTATGTTCATCGTAGCGGGCGAACCGGGCGTGCCGGGAAAAGCGGCATCTCAATAACCCTGATTCACTTGCGTGAGAGAGGAAAACTTAAACAGGTAGAACGGCTCGTGAATAAAACGTTCATTAAAAAGGATGTACCTTCGGGCAAGGAGATATGTGGTAAACAGCTCTTTAGCATGATTGACAGGATGGAAAAAATTGAGGTGAACGAAACCCAAATTGCCGAATTTATGCCGGTTATTTATAAAAAATTGGCTTGGCTGGAACGCGAAGAGTTGATCAAACATTTTGTTTCGATGGAATTCAATCGCTTTCTGGATTATTACAAAGATGCTCCCGACATCAACGTTTACGAAACGCGCGAAAGCCGGGATTCCGGTCGAAGTGAAAGTCGTGGGGAAAGGGGTTTCCGAGAAGAAAAAAACAGCCGCGGAAGACGCGACTACAGAGACCGCTCCAGAGATAATGCCCGCGGTTCAAGAAACGGAGGCTATGTGTTTTCACGGTTCTTTTTCAATCTTGGAAAGAAGAACGGAGTCGGGAAACGCACCATTATCGATATGATTAACCAGAATTTACCCGGCAAAAGTGTTGAAATCGGCAGCATTGAAATACTTAGGAATTTCTCCTTTTTTGAAGTGGATAAAAAATACGAAAAAGAGGTATTAAAATCGCTTAAAGGCGCTACCTACAAAGGACAGCGCGTGGGAGTTGATATTGCAGATAAAAAATAACGGATGGGTGAAGGTAGATTAAGAAAGCTGTTGAGCTACAAAACTCAACAGCTTTTTTATTTTGAATTAGCCACTTATTGAATTAACCCGAGTACCTCCGAATGCAGAATTTTATTGGTAGCAACAATCTCAAAGTTGCGTCCGTAATTGTGTTCGTTTAATGAAAAATCGAAGCTATTACCCAGCAAATCACTAACCTTTCCGCCGGCTTCCTCAATGATTAATCCCGGTGCGGCAATGTCCCAGATTTTGGTGGTTTGGTTGATGCAGGCACCAATCTTCCCGCCAGCCAAGTAACAGAAATCCAGTAAGCTATTGGTTGAACGCAGGTTTCTCACCCGATTTACCAAGCGCTCAATAATTTGTACTTCTTTTGCTGTTTTCCCCGGTTCGGAGGAATAATCGAGGGAATAAACTGCTAAAACATTTTTCAGGTTCGTTTCGCATGAAACGGAAACAGGCACTTCGTTTAGCGTTGCGCCCTTGTCTTTTTCAGCAAAATAAAGTTCTTTCTGAATCGGTAAATAGCAGCCTGCCATAATGGGTTCCCAGTTCTTTAGTATGCAGATAATTACGCCAAACCAAGGCAGCCCGGCGGCAAAATTTGAGGTTCCGTCCAAGGGATCCACAATCCATGTGTATTCGGAATTTCGGTTTTGAAAACCGGTTTCTTCGCCTAAAGTATTGTGCCCGGGAAATGATTGGAGAATTACTTCCATAATCTTTTTTTCCGAATCAACATCGGCTCTGGTTACGATACTGCTTTGACTCTCTTTTACTTCGTAATTGGTAATTTTCCCAAAATTTTCCAACACTATTTTGCTTCCTTCATGTAGTGCAGAATGCATTGTGTTTTTCATCTCTATTAAATATCTTTCAGACTTCCAAATATATACGTATTTTTGCATTTCAACAAATATCAATTTCGCACATATAAACTATACGAAATATGAAAAATAGTAAACGCTTTATTTTACCCGTCTTTTTATTGTTGATTTCCATTTTTACGAAATATTTTCTGGAACGATTCACGGGCATTCCTGCTGATCTCGCAGGTATTTTCAGCATGCTCGGAACTGTGCTTTTAATTATCAGCATGGCGTGGATACTCATTGCGGGTATTCGTACGTTTAAACGGATATTTCTGGAAAAGTTCGACACCAGCCTGGAGGACAATCTGCGGTCGCGTAAGTTTCAAACGCAGTTTGACATTCTCGAACGCATCATTGTATTCTTAATCATACTCATTTCTATTGGCGCGATTTTAATGTTGTTTGACAATGTAAAACGGATCGGAATCAGCCTCTTTGCCTCGGCAGGTGTAGCAGGAATTATTATTGGATTTTCTGCTCAGCGTATTATCGGTGCTGTAATCGCGGGAATACAGATTGCCATCACCCAGCCTATCCGGCTTGATGATGTGGTGATCATTGAAGGAGAATGGGGACGCATTGAAGAAATTACGCTTACCTATGTTGTGGTACAAATCTGGGATCAGCGCCGTTTGATTGTTCCAACCACTCACTTTTTCGAGAAACCTTTCCAAAACTGGACACGAACCAGTGCTGAAATTCTCGGAACGGTTTTTATTTACACCGATTACAATGTGCCGATCGATAAATTGCGTGAAGAGCTGACACATTTATTGCACAGCTCACCGCTTTGGGACAAAAGAGTGAACGTGTTGCAAGTTACCGATGCCAAAGAACGAACCCTGGAGATACGCGCATTGATGAGTGCTAAAGATTCAGGAATTGCTTTTGATCTACGGGTTTATGTACGCGAAGGGCTGATTGCTTTTCTTCAAAAAAACTATCCGGAAAGTTTGCCGAGAACGCGGGTCGTGATGGAAGATAGTGGTATCACAAAAAATAAGGAGTAATGAGCATATTCCGAAAAGCAGCTTTATCTTCAACATAAAACATTATCAGTGCTTTATGTTACTTTTGAGCTATTGACCGCAGTGAAAGAAAAAGATCAATTATATTCACAAAGCGTATCTTTAATGCCGTGATTTGGGATAATACCATTAGTTTTTGTACGCCAACAACCTCAATGCATTAAATACCACAACAAGGGTTGAACCTTCGTGGATGACTACGGCAACGCCAATACTGGCCAGGCTAAGGATAGTTAAAGGAATAAGTATTGCTACCACACCCAAACTAATCCAAACATTCTGTTTTATTATTGCCTTTGCCCTTCTGCTCAGGCCGATAGCAAATGGAAGGGTTTCCAGTTTATCGCCCATTAGGGCAATATCAGCGGTTTCGAGTGCCACGTCCGAGCCGGCCGCGCCCATGGCAATGCCGACGGTGCTGTGGGCCATAGCGGGAGCGTCATTCACCCCATCGCCTACCATTGCTACCCTCGTTTCATTCACTTTCAATTGCTTTATTGAATCTACTTTTTCCTCCGGCAACAGGCTGCCCCAGGCTTCGGTTAACCCTATTTTTTTTGCCACCGCATCGGCTACGTTTTGGTTGTCGCCCGTGAGCATAATCATCCGTCTGATTCCGAGTTTCTTTAATTGTAGCAGTGTGTCTTTCGCTTCTGCCCTCGGTGTGTCCATCAAGGCGATGATGCCCACGTTGTCGCTGTTCCGGCGGACAAGCATGGTGGTATTCCCTTCAGATTCAAGGGCTTTTATTTTTTCAATAATTTTTTCCGAAGGCTTTTTATCATCTAAGGCTGCATATAATTCCAGGTTGCCAATGTATATTTTATCCTGCCCCAGCCTTGCCTTAATGCCTTTTCCTAAAATGGCTTCCAGTTCTTTAGCCTCGGGAATATTATTGTCTCCCAAACGCCTTTTGCCATACTTAACCACCGCCTTTGCAAGCGGGTGGTCACTCAGGGTTTCTACGGCAATAACAATTTTCAGCAATTCATTCTCACTGGTATTGTTGAGCGTAATTACCTCAGTAAGTTTTGGTTTGCCTTCGGTAAGGGTTCCTGTTTTATCGAAAGCGATGGCGGTTAAAACGCCCAAGTCTTCTAACGGTCGTCCTCCTTTAATAAGTACCCCGCTTTTCGCAGCCCTGGCAATCCCGCTCAGCACCGCGCTGGGTGTGGAAATAGCCAGTGCACAAGGGCTGGAAGCTACCAGAACAGCCATTGCTCTGTAGAAGCTGTCGCTAAAGTTTTCATCAATCACCAGAAAAGCCCCAAGCAATACCACCACCAATCCCAAAACAGCGGGCACGAAGTATTTCTCGAACTTATCGGTAAACCGCTGAGTGGGTGATTTCTGAGTTTGAGCTTCATGCACAAGCTTCACCAATCGGGAAAGGGTAGAATCTTTGGCTTCCTTGATGACTTTGACATCTAAAGTGTTGTTGCCATTGATTGTGCCCGAATAGACCCTGTTTTCGTCACTGATATTTTTTTCGATAGAATAATCTTTTTCGGGGTCTTTCACTGCTATTTTATCCACAGGAATACTTTCGCCAGTGATAGGAGCCTGATTCACGCTGCCTTCGCCGCTAACCACAACGCCGTCAGACGGGATTTTGCTGTGGGGCTTAACCACGATGATATCGCCTATACTCAGTTTTTCGATGCCTACCTCTTCAATCTTCCCGTTCTTTTTTAGAAAGGCGGTTTTGGGAGCGAGCTTGGACAAAGCAGCAATAGATTTGCGGGCTTTGTTCATGGCATAATGTTCGAGTGCATGCCCCATGCTGAAGAGAAACAAGAGCAAAGCACCTTCGGTCCATTTGCCCAAAGAGGCCGCACCAATAGCGGCAACCAGCATCAAAAAGTCAATTTCAAACCCACCTTTAAGTAAGGCTTCAACCGCTTCTTTGGCGGTGTAGTAGCCTCCAAAGAAATAAGCCCCGATGTAGAGAGACATGCTCACCCACGATGGGACAGCACCAACGAATGAGAGACCAAAACCAATAGCCAGCAATATTCCCGAAAAGATAGAGAAAATCAACTCCGTATTTTTGCCAAAAATGCCGCCATAGGCATGTTCATGTTCTGCGCCATCTTCTTCATAATCAGGCTTCTTTTCAGGCTTTTGGTCTTTCTGTGGTTTCTCTGTTTCTCTGATGCTGCGCAGGTATTTTTCGGCATTTACGGCGGTATCCGATATGCCAAGACCTTCTTTCTGCAAAGCTTTAATTATTGTCGCTTCATCAAGCTGACTTTTGTCGAATTCAACCCGAACCATTCCCGAGGCGGAAACTGATACTTCAATCATACCGTTTAAGTCCCGAAGATTGCGCTCAATACCGCGCGCACTGCGCGTATGGCGGATGCCTTCTACTTCAATGAGTTTGTGTGCAATTTTTTCGGTAATGGACGCGCCGGTTTGCCGGGCTATTGAACGTATTTTTTCAATGGAAATTAAATCCGGGTCATAATGAAAACAAAGCTGAGGTACGCCATTCTCGGTAACTTCTGAAACGTGCACTTTTTCCAGACCTTCTTGCTCCTGAAGCAATGAGATAAGCTTCTGCACGCATTGGTCCTTTTCGTCAGGCACTCCGGGCAAAATGAGGGGTATTTCTAACTTTAGTTTTTTCATATTCTTTGAAAATTTATCACAATCCGTTGTCAAATCCGGTTTTATCCGGAAAATCTTTTCGACAAAGAAAACAAAAAATAACCCGTCGCAGGGGCTTAATGTTCATGTATTGATCTCACAGCTTTTTCGATGCGGGCTTTACACATGCCGCAATTGCCATACACTATTTTTTAACGATTAAGCAATAACATTATTCTTAACGGTGAAAACCCGTTTGTTCACGCAACGATCAACGGAAGATGTCATCATCGGATTGAAACCTGAAAACATAGTCGATAAGGATATCGTCGTTAACTTTTACAATTCCAAAAAATTTATGTGGTGGATCAATCCCGAAATCAGTTAATTTCACGTTAAGTTTTCCTCTGAGCACGTAACCCGAATTTTCACAGGAATCAAGTTTGCATGGAACAATATAACTGTTGGAAACTGCGGCAATGGTGATTGTTGTATTGAAATTATGTACACCCTTTTCTCTCATGCATCTTCCCAAATCCCGGGGCTCAATAGCCAAATTTATCAATGGGTGTTCGGAAGCATTGATCATTTCAAGGAAATCTTTGAGCATCCGGCTGTTGTCGCCCTTAAATTCATTCACGGGAACCTCAATGCGTTGGTATCGTTTTTTATCAACAACATCACCTGAATGCCTTACAATTCTCAAGTTATAGTTTATCAATTGAAATTGATTGACATTCGAGGAACCGTAAATGGAAATGAGGCTTGCGCAATCACTTTCTGCTCCGGGAGTCTCTTGTCCCGATACATAATTATGTTGCAATAAAATGACTGCTGCCAAAAAAAAGGTGAGTTGCAAAAGTTTCAATTTTACCTGGTTTTATTTTTTCAATTTGCGTTTTAATAATTGTGCGTTGATGGCAACGATGATTGTGCTCAAACTCATAAAGACTGCTCCCATTGCCGGACTAATTAATATACCTGAACTATATAAAACTCCCGCTGCAAGCGGTATTGCCACAACGTTGTATCCGGTAGCCCATACAAAGTTTTGAATCATTTTCCTGTAAGTTGCTTTTCCAAAAAGCACAAGCGTAGTAATGTCTTGTGGATTGCTGTTCACCAATATTATATCGGCCGTTTCGGCTGCCACATCCGTTCCGCTACCCACAGCAATACCTACATCGGCTATTGCAAGAGCGGGTGCATCGTTGATTCCATCGCCGGTCATGGCAACAAATTCACCTTTTTCCTGGAGCTCTTTTATTTTCTCCAATTTCTGATCGGGCAACAGACCTGCATAATAACCGTCAAGCCCTAGTTCATCACTCACACTTTTGGCGACTACTTCATTATCGCCGGTCATCATAATGCACTTGATTCCATTCTTTTTCAGCGTTTTAATTGCATCAAAAGACTCTTCCCTTATTTCATCTGACATGGCTATAAAACCTACCAGCGTGTTATCTACTAAAAGAAAAACTACAGTTTCTGCTTCATTTTTATACGCATTGTCAGGTATATCTATCTTCATATCTTTGAGATAGCCCGGGCTTACAACTTTCACATTCTTGTTTTCAACGTCTCCTTCAATCCCTTTACCCGTAATAGCATTAAAACTATCAACTTGAGGAAGTTCAATTTCACTCTCTTTTACTTTATTCATAATACCCATAGCGAGGGGATGTTCCGATCTGGATTCAAGAGCACCTGCATATTTCAGAATATCATTGTCATCCAATTCATCAACAAAACTCCCAAAACGTGTAACGCCAAAATTACCTTTTGTGAGTGTTCCTGTTTTATCAAAAACCATCATCGTTATTTTTCGGGAATTTTCAAATGCCGTTCGGTTGCGAATAAGCAACCCGCGCTGCGCGGATATAGAGGTGGATATGGCAACTACCAAGGGCACAGCAAGGCCTAAGGCATGCGGACAGGTTATAACCATTACAGTGGCCATGCGCTCCATTGCAAAGCTGAATTCTTTACCTATAAGAAGCCACGCAGCAAGTGTGGCAAAACCAACTGATAGAGCAATAATTGTAAGCCAAAATGCAATTTTATCAGCCAAGTTTTGAGTCCTGGATTTCACGCTTTGCGCATCGCGTACCATATTGATAACCTTGTTCAGATATGCATTCTCTCCCACTTGTTCCACCTTAACTGTGAGTGAGCCGTTGCCATTGATAGTACCGCCAATGACCTTGCTGTTCTTCTCTTTTTTTACCGGTTTTGCTTCACCCGTAACCATAGCTTCGTTTACATTGCTTTGTCCATCTGTTATTATGCCATCTACAGGTATTTTCTCGCCGGGAAGAACAAGCACTTGGTCGCCTTCTTTCAGTTCTTCCAGCTTAACATCAACACTGTTACCATTTTTAAGCAGATGAGCTTCGGAAGGCATTAGCTTCACCAATTCTTCCAATGAACGTGATGCTCCCAAAACCGATTTCATCTCAATCCAGTGACCTAACAACATGATATCAACCAGCGTTGCCAGTTCCCAGAAGAAGGATGAACCCTCCAAGCCGAAGGTTGTGGCAGTACTATAACCCCAGGCTACTGTAATTGCAACAGCAATCAATGTCATCATGCCGGGTTGTTTATCCTTTAGCTCATCGACAATACCTTTGAGAAAAGGCCAGCCACCATAAAAGAAAACAATAGTGGAAAGTCCAAAAAGAATATACTTATCTGTTTCTCCGAGAAACGAAAACTCGAAACCAAACAGATCCTGTACCATTGGTGAGAGCACCAATATAGGAAGTGTAAAAATGAGAGAAATCCAAAATCGAAGCTTAAAATCTTTTATCATCATTCTATGATGATCGGTGTGATCATGGTGTTCGTGACCATGATCGTGATTGTTCTGATTCGCCTTACTATCAGCACTGTTTTTCTGTGAATGGTTGTGCTGTTGCTTTGTTTTGTTGTTATTTGCCATGTTAGTTGTTGTTTAAAAAATTCATTTCACTTTTCACCTTTTGAACCACATAGGCACATAGGTCACATAGTATTTTTTAAAACTTTACTATTCTGTTCTATTATGTATATTTTGGTTTTTATTTTCAACTATCACTCATTTTTCATCATCCAAAAATTTCACGCAAAGTCGCAAAGTCGCAAAGACAATTCGTGAATTACTTTCAACTTTTCACCTTTCACCGTTTACTTCTTACTGTTTACCGTTTACTATTCTCTTCTCATCTCTCATCTCTCATCTCTCATCTCTCATCTCTCATCTCTCATCTCTCGCCTCTCATCTCTCACTCAACAACCTCATAGTTGCGCATCATGCCCATATCTTCATGCTCCAAATTGTGGCAATGATAAATGAAGATTCCGGTAAAATCTTCGAATCTTAGAGCAACTTTTACACGCATATCGGGTAAAAGAAGAAAAGTATCTTGCCATCCTTCGTCAATAAAACCATCTTTCATGGAGTTCCAAACATCTGGAGGGACTTGTGAAAAATCACGCTCTATTATCTGAAACTGCAACCCATGAATGTGTACCGGATGAGGCATACTCATCATACCTCCCATTCCACCCATTCTTCCTCTTCCTTGCCCACTTCCACTATTTATAAACTCCCACAATTCTGTGGTGTTAAGTTTTACCTTCTCCCAATCAGCCACTTCATTCATTTCAAATGTTTTACCATTAATGAGCCATTGCATGCGTTCAAAGTGGAAATTAAATTGACGTGGCGAATCTCGATTAACGGCTTCCGACAGATCAAATTGCTCTATTGGTTCAAACTCTGTGGGCAATGAAACCACTTCGCCTTGTTTGTCCGAAACAACAAAGTTGTATAAGGTGAGAGCTTCGCCATTATCGACATACGAATCGGATTGATCGTTGCTACTTTGCATGCGTCCCATGCCTCTCATCATTCCTCCGCCCATTCCTCTTCCACCTCTACCCATCATTCCCATAGCAGTTCCGCTGTTGAATGTAAGACTATTGAGTGATATTTGTTCACCGGGGTTACTGTTAGAAAAATCGCGCCATATATCTAAACGTTCGCCTGGACTCAGCATTATGTAAGGTTTATCAGTTGGCTTTGATAACAAACCTCCATCGTTGCCTATCACCGTCAAATCAGAACCATCGCTCCAGGCAAGTTTATAAATTCTGGAGTTGGAACCATTCAGCACACGAAATCGATAGGTAGCTTTATCCACTTCCATGGAAGTGTTGCTTTGACCGTTTATTAAAATTTCATTGCCTAAAAATCCAATCATCCTGTCCATCATATTGTTTTCTAAATAGATAAGTTGGTTGGACGAATCAAATCTTCTGTCTTGAATAACGAGGGGAACTTCATATTCTTCTGAAGGTAAATCATCTTTATCATCCTCCACTATAAAAAGTCCTGCCAATCCATTATACACCTGATAACCTGTTATACCATGCGGATGCGGATGAAACCAATAGGTACCGGGTCGATTGTCTAGTACAAATTCATAAACAAACTGCTCGCCTTTCTTGATAACATACATCGGGTGACCGTCCATTTCGTGTGGAACATGCAATCCATGCCAATGAATGATGCTTTCGTCGGGAAGTTCATTGGTGAAACGAATACGAATCTTTTGATTGGGTTTCAGACGAATTATGGGACCAAGATATGAATTTGGAATTTGTTGAAGCGATCTGCTTTCACCTTTTATTAACTCAGAACGATACGTGTAAACCGCTGTTTTCTCTCCTTCAAAAAGTTGTATCTCTGCAGGTGTGGCTGTTAATGAAATATCTACGTCGGGGGAAAACGATTCTGTAATTGTAAATTGTTTGCTTATCTATTTTTGTTGTTTGCTATTATTGAGCCCAGTCTAAAAAGGTTTCAGACTAAAACAGGGATTTATCTTTAGATTTAGCTGTTTATTAGTCGTGTTTGCAATATGCTGTAAGCCAGCCAGTTAAAAACCTATCAACATAACTACAAGATGTTGATAGTCAGCTTATTAGGTATTCCACGTGGAACACATTTATTTGAATATCAGGGAAATAAAGTTTATATTTGTTTTGAAAAGTAAAAACAGATACGACATGTTCAAAGCAAACAATCAGCTGCAATTATTCAGTTTTGAAAACGAACTTGGCAAAAAGCAACGCAAGGTGCTTGATCGCTCAAAAGAAAAGAGGGTTTACAGGGAACATTTTGTTGTTATCGATCGGGAAGTAAGTTCCAGGTCTGCAGAGGAATTGAACAGCAGCATGCTGCAATCGCCCGACGATATTGATGCCACCTACCGGCAAAAAAAGGGGGAGCACTATAAGGGTTTCACCATAAACGGCACTGAAACCGCCAATCCTGACAACCCCCTGCAGTTGATTACTGACATTTCGGTAAACCCAAATAATGTGGATGACAGCCAAATATTGAACAAAAGGATAGATGAATTAAAAGAGAAGACCCCGGAGTTAAACGAGATACATACTGATGGCGGTTATGGAAGCCGGGACAATGACAGGAAGTTTGAAGAATTGGAAATCAACCAAATAACCACAGCGGTTAGAGGGCGTGAAAGCGAAATAGAGAAAAAAATTGAACAAACCTCCGGGTCCCCTGATGTATATACTGTAGAATGTCCTTTTCAAAAAATGGAATCAACCCCGACAAAAAAACGCCACAAAGTACGTTTCGACATGGATATCTGCAAGCAGTGCCCGTTAAACGACCGTTGCCAAATGTTTAAAAACAACGGGCGGTATTATTTTACCCACGAAGATTATTTGCAAAACAAACGAAACAGAAATATATTGAACATTCCGCAGGAGCGCCGCAAAATAAGGGCCTAACGTGGAGGCATTGATGAATGAATTTAAAATCAGAACGCCGGGCGGAAAACTTAAAGTCAGGGGACTGTTTAAAGCAACCCTGTTTGCATTTAGCAGCGGAATTGCCATTAACTTTGGAAGAATTTACCGGTTCATTGCCCAAAATGGGCTTCCGGATGGGTTTGGTATGGCTGATAGCGTTATTTTAAATAACATTATGTTAAATTTATCGCATTTATGGTGTAAAACTGAAATTTTTGCACACAATTTTCTTTGTTCGCCGGTTTTAACGCGAATATTTTTTCCAAACAATAATTTTATTCAAATGGGCCACTGATGCAAACTTTAAAATTAATACGTTTTTAAACTGGGCTCAGAGAAGAAATAAATAATGACTTCCGGTATTCAGATAAGCTCTTTGTCATCAAATAAGAACGATAGACAAAAAAAGATTGTCAAAACATTATGGTCATTTGTCTGACAAATTACTCCAAAAAGATATAATAGAAGCCCTTAAGTTTCAATTGGGGTTCGACTAAATTCATATTCTAATAATCCAACGCCTTGTTTATCACCTTCTTCAGATGTGCGCAGACTTTGTCGCGAATGGTTTTGGATGCGTTCTGTCCGGCCTTGTCGCCGTTGGCCTTGGCCGACAGTTCAGCCATTTCGGTAGCGGTAGTGACGGCGGTGTCAAGTAGGGAGAGGTCAAATCAGATGGCTGATAAGGATTTCGTGTTAGCCTGTTCCAAAACCGCAGGTCATTCAGATACCGGATCATGTTTGCATGTCCGGTTCAGTGGGCAATAACAGCAACCCGGATCAACAGCACCGGATCTTTTCGGAAGGCAAACCGGAATGCATACAGCAACTGATCGCGCATGTCGTATGCCACCGGCGAGCAGGTCATCCACTCTTTTTGCGCCTTCTGTTGGGAATAGTAACCTATTAACTTCTTCACGGGAACCCGACGATTCTGTATCCTGGGCAAATAAACGAATTAAATTATGGGCACATTACTTATGGTAACCGAATGATACCTCGTAACCTTTAGCATTAATCATCCTCCCAATTTCTTCAGCAGCAAAATTTTGCTTTCACAAACTTGTGTTTGTTTTGGAAATTTGCAAAAAAACTGCAAGGGATGGCATCCTTCCGGGTGCCGGATGGCATCGCTTATGGGCGATGCTATCCCTGATTCACTTTTGGGATGCTACTAAAAAAAGTTCCTGATTCATTTTCAGGATGTTGCTAAAAAAAATCGCTAAACAGATAAGGATAGCATCCCTTCATCTTATTGCAAAGATTCAGCAATCAACCAACAAGGGATGCCATCCTTCGGCCTGACATTTTTTCTAAATATTCAATTACTGAAGTAAGGAAAGGATCTTCTAATCGAAGAATTTGGGAAAAATTATTTGCCGATGTTATCCAAATGGCTATCTTTGTTTGCAATAAAAATGAAGTGAAATATTCTGAAATTGAAAAGAAACTAAAAAAAGCCGGATGCTATTTGATGCAGAGAGGCGGGAAGCATCCCGTTTGGTATAGCCCGATAACAGGCAGGGCATTCACCACCAGCCATCATAAAAGCGAGGAGGCAAAATTAGGTACGTTAAAATCAATCAGCAAACAGTCCGGGGTTAAGTTTTAACCCGTGCAAAAACATAATAGTTATGAAAGCAAAAGCAATTATTGAGAAAGGGAAAGACGGTACTTTTGATGTAAATCTGGAATACCGGGAAGATTTGACGTTTGGACTTCTGGGGCAGGGCAATACCGTTGAGGAGGCCATTGAAGATTTCTATGTCAGCCGCGATGAAATAAAGGAATATTATCAGGAAACCGGGAAAGAATTTCCCGAAAATCTGGAGTTTGAGTTCAGGTACGACATGGCTTCGTTTTTGGATTCGTACAGCGACAAAATATCGCTTGCAGGATTGGGAAGGCTGACCGGGATAAACCCTAAGCAATTAAGCCACTACCTCACCCGAAAAAGAAACCCCAGCCCTAAAACGGTTAAAAAAATAGAAGCAGCCTTGCACGAGTTTGGCAAAGAAATAAGCCAGGTTCATTTTATTTGACTCAAAAATTGCTTCCTCTGTAGCCGTTGGTCGTGGGCCGACAGTTCAGCCATTTCACTGGCGGTAGTGACGGCGGTGTCAAGTAGGGAGAGGTCAAATCAGATGGCTGATAAGGATTTCGTGTTAGCCTGTTCCAAAACCGCCAGGTCATTCAGATACCGGATCATGTTTGCATGTCCGGTTCAGTGGGCAATAACAGCAACCCGGCTCAACAGCACCGGATCTTTTCGGAAGGCAAACCGGAATGCATGTAGCAACTGATCGCGCATGTCGTATGCCACCGGCGAGCAGGTCATCCACTTTTTGCGTCTTCTGTTGGGAATAGTAACCTATTAACTTCTTCGCGGGAACCCGACGATTCTGTATCCTGGGCAAATAAACGAATTAAATTATGGGCACATTACTTATGGTAACCGCAAGATACCTCGTAACCTTTAGCATTAATCATCCTCCCAATTTCTTCAGCAGCAAAATTTTGCTTTCGCAAACCTGTGCTTGTTTTGGAAATCTGCAAAACCAGCAAGGGATGCCATCCTTCGGGATGCCGGATGGCATCGCTTATGGGCGATGCTATCCTTCCAGAACTAAAAAAATTCCCTGAACGGTTACAAAAAAAGAATCTTAAAAATTCAAAATCATCCATTATCTATTGCTTATTTGCTGCAACGTTAAATCAATATTAAAAGACAGAAAGCACTTTATTTCTTTCGGGCGCACATAAAGACAAATCAAAATATTTTTTTAACAAAACTGTAAATCATTCAAAATGAATAAATCCGAACACAGAATACAAACCGGTTAAAGCGCAGATTTACATGCATTTTGTTGCATCGGCTACTTTATCAAAAAGAAAGGAAAAAATATGTAAAAGAAAAATTAGGCTGTTTTACTTTGCCTTATTTGAAATCTTGTTGTTACATTTACCCATTCAAAGCAAAATTGCATTACTTTGCTGTTATAAAATCAAAAATTAAGATGAATTTTTAAAACATCAGAAATATAATTATGAATTCAAAAATTCAACAATTAACCGAAACCATCTACAACGAAGGCATTCAAAAAGCAAATGAAGATGCTGAGGCGATTCTGAAAGAAGCCCGTGAAAAGGCTGCCGGGATTGAAAGCGAAGCAATGAAAAAAGCGAAAAAACTGATGGCTGATACCGAGCAAAAAGCGCTTGAGTTGAAAACACAGGTTGATTCCGAAATTAAAATGACCCTTAATCAGGCTATTTCAGCAATGAAACAGGAGATTGTTTCTCTGATTAGCATGAAAGTGATTCAGCCTCCTGTCAATGAGCTTTTCTCAAACAAAGAATATCTTCAGTCCTTAATCACCGATGTCGTTAAGGGTTGGATAGAAAAAGAGAGTTTTGATGTCAACGTCATTCTGCCGCAACAGGAGAGGACTCAGCTCGAAAGTTTCTTTAAAAATAATCTGGCAGAAGAGCTCAACAAAGGATTGAAAGTCTCCTTTGCCGACAAAATGAAATCCGGCTTCAAAATCGGGCCGGGCAACGGAAGTTACCTCATCAGTTTCACTGACGAGGACTTTATCAACTTTCTCAAGTCATATCTGCGTCCAAAAACCAGCCAACTGCTATTTGAGGAGGAATAATGAACAAAAAAAATTATCACTGCCTTATAGCCGGTTTACCTGACCTCATTCCCGATGACAAGAAACGATATTTCTCGTCGGCTGAACTGCGGGATTATTTGCTGGATGAGCTTCGCCCGGCTGATTTTGAACTGGTGAAGCTTTATTATCTCCCGTTTGACCACGAAAATTTGCTCAATCTTCTCTTCGTTGATGAAGAGTTTCAATGGGACGAACGCGGAAACTATTCGCGAAAAGCATTTGAGCAGCTGGCAGATAAAAAACAGCTGGAAAATGTCAACTTCTCTATGTTTCCCCCCTATTTCAGGAGGTTTGTCTTGCTTTTCCATGATGAGGAGGTGCAGTTTACAAGAGCCGGTGCAATGAAATTTCTTACCGAAGACTGGTATAAGTTTATTTTCGGCTCGAAAAACGAATTTGTAAAAACTTTCGGAGAGTATAAAAGAAATATTGTAAACATCATGCTGGCACTGAACGGGCGCAAACACAACATTCCGTTCGAAGATGCCATTATCGGCAATGACGAAATCGCCCGTATGTTGAAAACAAACCGGTCGAGGGATTTTGGGCTGACAGATGATGAGTTCAATGATATTGAAAACATTCTGCAATTGTATGAGATTGAAAACCTCCTCGAAAGGGAATTAAAGCTGGACAATTACACCTGGCAGTTTATTGATGAAATTACCTTTTTTAACTATTTCACCATTGAGCGGATTCTGGGTTTTGTTCAGAAACTCTTCATCGCTGAACGTTGGCTCGAATTGGACAAGGAGAAAGGACAACATATATTTAAAAAATTACTGGAAGAATTAGAATCAAATTTTGAATTTCCTGAAGAATTTTCGATAACATATGGAAAGAGAAGATAAAACAACAGGCAAAGTGGTTGGCATTGTGGCCAACCTGGTAATGGTTGAGGTGGACGGGCCGGTAGCCCAGAATGAAATCTGCTTCATTGCACTGGGAAGCGAAAACCTGATGGCTGAGGTAATTAAAATTACGGGGAAAATTGCTTACGTGCAAGTGTTTGAAAGCACCCGCGGACTAAAAACCGGTTCTCGTGTGGAATTTCAGGGACACATGCTGGAAGTTAGCTTAGCACCCGGTATTTTGTCACGCAACTACGACGGGCTGCAAAACGACCTCGACAAAATGGACGGAATCTTTTTGAAACGCGGCGATTATACCGATCCGCTCGACCGGGAGAAAAAATGGGCATTTACGCCCCTTGCCAAAGTGGGCGATGAAGTTGCTGCCGGCGATTGGCTGGGCGAAGTGAACGAGAACGACCAGCCACACAAAATCATGGTGCCATTCAAAATGCAGGGCACCTATAAAGTCAAGGAGATTGTAGAAGAGGGGGAATACACTGTTGACCATAAAATTGCCGTAGTTGAAAACGGCGACGGAACCGAAACCACCCTCACCATGGTGCAGAAATGGCCTGTGAAAGTGGCTATAGGCAACTACAAGGAGAAACCGCGCCCGTTTAAGCTGCTGGAAACCGGAGTACGCTGCATGGACACCCTGAATCCCATCACCGAAGGCGGAACAGGTTTTATTCCCGGCCCGTTTGGTACCGGGAAAACGGTATTGCAACATGCCATCTCAAAACAGGCAGAAGCGGATATTGTAATTATTGCCGCCTGCGGTGAACGCGCCAACGAAGTGGTGGAAATTTTCTACGAATTCCCGAAACTGGAAGACCCGCGGACAGGGAAAAAACTGATTGAGCGCACCATCATTATCGCAAACACTTCAAATATGCCGGTTGCAGCCCGTGAGGCTTCGGTTTATACGGCAATGACCATTGGCGAATATTACCGCGCCATGGGACTGAAAGTTTTGCTGATGGCCGACTCTACATCCCGCTGGGCGCAGGCGCTTCGCGAAATGTCGAACCGGCTGGAAGAGCTTCCCGGACAGGATGGCTTCCCCATGGACCTCTCGGCAGTGATTTCAAATTTCTATTCCCGGGCAGGTTTTGTTTACCTCAACAACGGCAAGAGCGGCTCCATCACTTTCATCGGAACGGTTTCGCCAGCAGGCGGAAACCTGAAAGAGCCGGTAACTGAAAGTACGCGAAAAGCTGCGCGCTGTTTTTACGGACTCAACCAGGCGCGCGCCGACAGCAAGCGCTATCCCGCCATCGACCCGATTGACAGCTATTCAAAGTATCTGGAATATCCCGAAGTACAGGAGAACCTGCAGAAAAATGTGAGCGAAACCTGGCTTGACGAAGTGACAAAAGCCAAGTATATTCTGCTGCGCGGAAAGGAAGCAATGGATCAGATCAACATCTTAGGAGATGACGGGGTTCCGATGTATTTCCATGAAACATTCTGGAAATCAGAGCTTATCGACTTTGTTATCCTGCAACAGGACGCTTTCGACCCAATTGATGCCTCCACACCAATGAAGCGCCAGCAATATATGCTGACAAAAGTTTTAAAGGTAACAGACAGCACATTCTCTTTCAATCACTTTGAGGATGTAAGCTTTTTCTTTAAGCAAATCATCAATGTTTTCAAACAGATGAACTATTCTGAATTCCAGTCAGATAAATTTAATGAACACGAAAAAGCTCTTGAGGAACTGCTACAGAAGCAGATGAATTAATAAATACAATAGAATAACAGGAGTAAAAGAAAGAGTATGAAAAGCCAGGCATTTCAGAAAATATATACCAAACTGACGAATATCACAAAGGCTACAGTTACCTTAAAAGCCGAAGGCATTGGCTATGATGAAATTGCTGTTGTGAACGGCAGAATGGCTCAGGTGGTTAAGATTATAGGAGATAACGTAACGCTTCAAATTTTTGAAGGAACCGAAGGTGTCCCGACCGACGCTGAAGTCAGTTTCCAGGGAAAACCGCCACAGTTAAAGGTGAGTGACGAACTGGCAGGTCGTTTTTTTAACGCCTTCGGCGAACCCATTGACGGTGGTCCTGAAATTCAGGGTGAAGTGCGCCACATCGGGAGCCCGTCGGTGAACCCGGTGCGTCGCCAGCAACCCTCCAACCTTATTGCAACGGGAATTGCAGGCATTGACCTGAACAACACCCTGGTTTCGGGACAAAAAATTCCATTTTTTGCCGACCCCGACCAGCCATACAATCAGGTGATGGCAATGGTGGCGCTTCGGGCAAAAACCGATAAGATTATCCTTGGCGGCATGGGGCTTACCAATGACGATTATCTCTATTTCAAGAATGTCTTCGATAATGCCGGGGCGTTTGACCGCATTGTCAGTTTTGTTAATACCAATGAAAATCCGCCTGTAGAGAGGTTGCTGGTTCCTGACATGGCGCTTACTGCTGCCGAATATTTTGCGGTGGACAAAAACGAAAGCGTGCTGGTGCTGCTCACCGACATGACGCTCTATGCCGATGCGCTGAGTATCGTATCCAACCGAATGGACCAGATTCCGTCCAAAGACAGTATGCCCGGTTCGCTCTACTCCGATCTGGCAAAAATTTATGAGAAAGCGGTGCAATTCCCCTCCGGTGGCTCCATCACCATCATTGCGGTGACAACCCTTTCGGGTGGCGATATTACCCATGCCATTCCCGATAATACCGGTTATATCACCGAAGGGCAGCTATTTCTACGCCGCGATACCGAAATCGGAAAGGTTATTGTGGACCCGTTCCGCTCGCTGTCGCGACTGAAACAACTGGTAATCGGGAAGCAAACCCGCGAAGATCATCCGCAAGTGATGAACTCTGCTATCCGGCTCTATGCTGATGCCGCCAACGCCCGCACAAAACTGGAAAACGGTTTCGACCTGACTGACTACGACGAACGTACACTGAAATTTGCAAAGGAATATTCCGATAAGCTGCTTGCCATCGACGTGAATATTGACACTGACAAGATGCTGGATATCGCATGGGAACTGTTTGGTAAATATTTCAATAAAGCGGAAGTGGCAATCCGGGAGAACCTGATGAACAAATACTGGAAAGAATAGGCATAAATTGTAAATAATAAAAAGCTCAATACGTGGCCATAAAATTTCAATATAATAAAACCTCATTACAGGCGCTCGAAAAGCAACTGCAAATCAGGGAGCGGGCACTACCCACCCTGAAAAACAAGGAATCTGCATTGCGCGTGGAGGTAAAACGGGCAAGAGACCGGGCTTCCGAATTGGAACAAGCTTATTATAAACATATAGCGTCATACGATAATATTTCGCGCCTTTGGGGAGAATTTGACCAAACGCTCATTCAAATCAAAGATGTTGAGCTCTCGTCCAAAAAAATTGCCGGAGTTTTTACACCGGTTCTTGAAAAGATAATTTTTGAAACTAATACGGATAACCTTTTAAATCAGCCGGTCTGGTTTCCCGAGGGAATCACAATCATTAAAAAAATTGCGGAAGTAGCTATTGAACGTGAAGTATTTCTTCGGAAAATGGAGCTGCTTGATTTCACCCGAAAAAAAACTACTCAAAAGGTTAATCTTTACGAAAAAGTGCAAATTCCGGGATTCCATGATGCGATTCGGAAAATCAAACGTTTCCTGGAAGACCAGGATAATCTATCCAAGTCGGCACAAAAAATTGTGAAAACCAGACAGGAAAAACAAAGGCAGGAGGAAGAAGAATGATTGTTCCAATGTATAAATATGTGTTTTTGGTGCACCATTCTGCATACAAGGGTTTTCTGAAAGATATCCGAAAAATTGGTGTTGTGCACATCAGCACAAAAAACAATGAGCCAACTCCCGAAATGCAGGATATTCTGCGACATCATGCAGAAGTGGTCAAAGCTTTCCAAAAGCTGAACATGATTCATGCTGATGAGACCGGGGATGCTCCCGGGTTCAGTACCGGACAGGAAGTGTTTGTTCGGCTGAAAACAATTGAAAAGGAGATTGAGCATAACCAGCAGCAGATTGCCCAGCTTGACAAAGAGAAAAGACAGCTTCTTCCATGGGGTGATTTCGAATGGGAAAGGGTAAAAAAACTTGAAAACAACGGATTAAAAATCAGGTTTATGTCCACTCCCATACGAAGATATGACACCGGATGGGAAGAGGTAAATTACATACGCATCATTAGCGACCATGAAGGTTATCGCTATTTTGTAAAAATTGAAAAGAAAGAAAACGGAGCTGCTGAAGAAGAGTTTGAAATGCCCGGAGTTGAAGAGCTTGTGCTTCCGCGAAAGTCACTGAGTCAGGTCAATGCAGAAATTGACAACTTGCAAAAAAACAACGATGTTCTCAAACGGGAAATGAGGCAGATTGCATTTCACTGTAAACCCTTGCTAAGCAACTATCAAAGAGAGCTTCAACAGAGTTTTTCAGAACAGAATGCGCTTTTGCAAACTGCAGAAGAAGTGGAAGGAAAAGTAAAATTGTTGGAAGGTTGGGTTCCGGAAATTAAAAAAAGTGAACTTGATACTTATCTTGAAGAAGACCACATTCTTCACACCTGCGAAGAACCAGCTGATAACGACAAGGTTCCTATTCTTCTGGAAAATAATCGTTTTTCACGACTATATGAAATAATTGGCGAACTGTACGACCTTCCGAATCATAAAGAACTGGATTTAGTTCCGTTTTTTGCACCATTTTATATGATGTTTTTCGGTTTTGCCTTGGGCGATGCCGGCTACGGGCTGTTTATAATTATTGCTGCACAGTTAATGAAACGAAAATTTCCCAATATTAAATCGGTGCTCAGCCTTGCGCAGTGGTTAGGATTGGGAACCGTTATTTTTGGAGCATTAACGGGAACATTCTTCGGAATTGCATTGGCAGATGCCAAAATTCCCTTTCTTGAAGGTGCTAAAGACTATATGATCAGTACTGACCAACTGTTCAGCCTCTCTATTATTGTCGGAGCCATTCAGGTACTTTTCGGCATGGTTCTGAAAGTATTCAATATCACCCGGGTAAAAGGATTCCTCTATTCGCTTTCAACCATTGGCTGGCTGATTCTGCTGATTGGGCTTGCCAGCGTTTGGGGTTTAAAAACGAAAGGAGTGATTACACCCGAAACAGCAGGATTAGTTCAAACTATTATTTTTGTTATTTCAGGGATACTCATTTTGTTGCTGAACAATCCGAAACGCAATATTTTCATCAATGTTGGCGCCGGTTTGTGGGATATATACGGAATGACAACCGGACTTTTAGGCGACCTGTTGTCCTATGTCCGACTTTTTGCATTGGGAATCTCCAGCGCAATTCTGGGTATGGTTTTCAACAACATGGCTATGAGCTTGAAACCCGATATTGTTATTGTGGGACCTTTGGTGATGATTATAATTTTGTTAGCCGGCCATGGCATTACAATTTTTATGTCGGGGTTGGGTGCATTTGTGCATCCCATCCGGTTAACTTTTGTAGAATTTTACAAAAATGCCGGTTTCACCGGCGGAGGCAAGGCTTATACGCCTTTTTCAGAGCCGGCTTCCAGTACGACAGAGTAAATAAATTAACAAGTAATAACATTTTAAATAAATCGAGAATGGAACCTATTGTTTTAGCTTACATTGGAATTGCATTTATGGTTGGCCTTGCAGGTATAGGCAGTGCGTTTGGAACAACAATGGCCGGAAATGCGGCTGTTGGCGCCATGAAAAAGAACGGAGAGGCTTTCGGGAGCTACATAATGCTTGCGGCGCTTCCCGGCAGCCAGGGACTGTATGGCTTTGCCGGCTACTTCCTCATTGACAGTTACGGGCTGCTTAGCTCAAACATCGGATGGGGCGTTGCATCTTCTGTCTTTGTTGCGGGACTGATACTTGGCTTCGTGGGACTTTTGTCATCTATCCGTCAGGGGCAGGTTTGTGCCAATGGTATTGCAGCTATCGGTTCAGGACATGATGTGGCAGGAAAAACCCTTATCCTTGCCGTATTCCCCGAGCTTTACGCAATCATTGCATTAGCCGTTACTTTCCTTATCGCAAATGCGGTAGCATAAAAAATAATTCCAAAATTTTTTATAATTCCGGCAAATCAGCTTTTTGCCGGATCAGGTATCCATTATCGCCTGACGATGATGGATACTTTTTTATGGGAAATGTGTGCACCATTTTATGTTCTAATAACAAACATCAACTTGTTCTATATGCAAACAATTTGTATCTTTGTTCTCAAATTCATTTTATTTAATCTACGTTATGAGTATGAAATTATCAAAAGGTCAAATTGGGCAAAGAATAGCTGAGCTTCGCAAGTTAAAAGAATTATCACAGGAAGAATTAGCTGAAAGAATCAAAATTTCTCGCTCTTCATTAGCTCAGATTGAGTTAGCAAACAGAAGTATTGATGTTTTTGAGTTGCAAAAATTATCTGAAATTTTAGAATTTTCATTAGACGATTTTATGTCTGAAAATTTTTCTGCAATTCAAAAAATTGAAGAAAAAGAGAAAGAATCAAAAGTGGAACAAGAAGAAAGAATTTCTGTGCCAACGCTGAAAGTCAATAAGTTCAAAAATGTTTTGTTATATATCCTTGAGCAATGTGCGGGTAAACCAAACATTGGTGAAACCGTTCTTTATAAACTGCTTTATTTTATTGATTTCAATTATTATGAGCTATACGAGGAGCATTTAACCGGTGCTAAATACCGAAAACTGCCATTCGGACCAGTGCCACAAAAAATTGACTCAATTATCAAGCAAATGATTGATGACGGACAACTTTTAAGAATAAATACAAAATATCATAATTATCACCAAACCCGCTATCTGCCATTGGAAAAGGCCGATTTAACAGAATTTAAAGCAATTGAAAAAGAGGTAATTGACAGAGTAATTGATAAAATGAGCGATTGGTCTGCCAAAGCAATCAGCAGCTATTCTCATAATGATCTTCCCTGGGAGGTTACAGATGAAGGAAAATATATCAGTTACGAACTTGCTTTTTACAGAGAATTGCCCTATTCGGTAAGAACATATGACGAAGAAAATGAATAGCCAATGGAATTTGAAGAATTAACTGAGTTTAAGGAGGATTTAAAAAGTCTTTTGAAAAAACACAGAACGCTAAATGATGATTTAAAAGAAGTGAAAACTATTTTACGTAAAAAACCCGATAAAAGACCTCCATTTAGCTTTCGCATTGATAACTTAGGCATAGAAACATGTATTATCAAAATTAAAAAAATTGCTTGCAGGTCATTAAAAGGAAGAGGAGTAAATTCAGGATTAAGACTAATTTACGCTTATTTTCCTGACGAACAAAAAATCATATTCATCGAGTTATATCATAAAAGCGAAAAGGAAAACGAAGATAGAAAAAGAATAGTAAATCACTTCAAATGAATTATCAGTGCAATAAATAAAAAAAATTGAAGGTTTGAAAGAGCAAAATTGTTCGATAAAGCTCTTCGCTTCTTTTTTGCGTGAAACCTATTGACACTTGATACTATGGTCTGTGTCTCTATTTTGTGACAATTCGTCAGATAGGCTGAATGGCATAAGGTTTGCCGCAAATGCGGCATATCAATAAAAAAGTTTCATTTAAAAGATTAGGATATGCAGAAAGGAAAAATTGGCGTAACCAGTGAAAATTTATTTCCAATCATTAAAAAGTTTCTTTATTCCGATCACGATATTTTCCTGCGTGAAATTGTGTCGAATGCGGTTGACGCCACACAAAAAATCAAAACACTTGCATCAAAAGGCGAATATTCGGGGGATGTAACCAACCTGAAAGTTAGAATTAAACTGGACAAAGAGGCAAAAACCATCACAGTTTCCGACAGTGGAATCGGGATGACTGCCGAAGAGATTGATAAATACATTAACCAGATTGCATTCTCCGGCGCCAATGAGTTTCTTGAAAAATATAAAGACGATGCCAATGCCATCATCGGGCATTTCGGTCTGGGTTTCTACAGCTCGTTTATGGTTTCCGAAAAAGTGGAAATCATCACAAAATCCTATCAGAAAGAGGCAAAAGCAGTTAAATGGAGTTGTGACGGAACCCCTGAATACAGCATCACAGAAGCTGAGCGCGATGAGGTTGGAACCGACATTATAATGCACATCAACAGCGATTCAGAAGAGTTCCTGGATGAACAAAACATTTCAGGCATTCTTGATAAATACTGTAAATTCCTTCCTGTTCCGGTGATTTTCGGAAAGAAAAAAAAGTGGAAAGAGGGACAGGAGATCGAAACTGAAGAGGATAATCAGATCAATGATACCAATCCAACCTGGACAAAAATGCCGGCTGATTTGAAAGATGAAGATTATCTCAATTTTTACCGTCGCCTCTACCCTATTGCCGACGAGCCGCTGTTCAATATCCATCTGAATGTGGATTATCCGTTTAATCTCACCGGCATTCTCTATTTTCCGAAAATCAAAAACAATTTTGAAATTCAAAAAAATAAAATTCAGCTCTACAGCAATCAGGTATTCGTTACTGATTCTGTGGAGGGGATTGTGCCCGAATTCTTAACGCTGCTCCACGGCGTAATCGATTCGCCCGACATTCCGCTGAACGTTTCGCGCTCTTACCTGCAAAGCGATTCAAATGTAAAAAAAATAAGCAGCCACATTTCCAAAAAGGTAGCCGACCGGCTCACCGATATTTTTAAGGAAAACCGCAGTGAATTTGAAAAGAAATGGGACGATCTAAAGATTTTCATTGAATACGGAATGCTTTCCGACGACAAGTTTTATGACCGCGCCATGAAATTCTTCCTGTTTAAAAACAATGAAGATAAATACTTCACTTTTGAAGAGTATGAGAAACTGATTGAAAGCAACCAGACAGACAAAAGCAATAATCTGGTCTATTTATATACTACTAACAAGGAAGAACAATACACATTTGTGGAGGAAGCACGCAAAAAAGGCTATGACGTACTCATCCTCGACGATATTCTGACGCCACATCTCATCAGCCGGTTTGAGCAAAAACATACAAACAAGCAATTTGTGCGCGTTGACTCGGATGTTGTTGAAAACCTCATTAAAAAAGAAGATTCTGAAAAAGAAGATTTTTCATGGGAACAGAAACAGGAACTCACACCCGTTTTTCAGGCAGTTTGTCCCGAGAGCAGCAACTACAACTTTTTGGTCACTTTCCAGAATTTAGGCGAAACAGGAAGTCCAATCGTAATCACTAGAAATGAATTTATGCGCCGCATGAAAGATATGAGTGCAATGCAGGGCGGCATGAACATGTATGGTGATTTCCCCGACAATCTGAACTTGGTTGTAAATTCTGTCCATCCACTGGTAAAAAAAGTGATGGATGCCAAAGACAAAAAGTTAGAGAAATCGCTCGAAAAATTCAATACCGATATTGCAGAGAAGAAAGCGGAAATCAGCACTTTGGAAAATGCCCAAAAGGATAAAAAAGAGGAAGAAATCGCTCAGGCAGACAAGGAACAGTTAGAAAAACTGAATGATGAACTGGCAAAGCTGGAAGAGTCCAAAAGAGAAAAGCTCACCGACTTTGGCAGGAAAAATAAATTGGCAAAGCAACTGGTTGACCTTGCATTACTTGCCAACGGCATGCTCAAAGGAGCTGATCTGGACAGGTTTGTAAAACGGAGTGTTGAGTTGATAAAGTAGAACGTCCGGCATCATTATTCCCGGATCTGTTCCGAAAAAAAATACGAAACAAATTAAAGCACTTCTGCCGCCGGTAAAATTTTATTCGTATATTCAGCAATTATTTAAATAAAAACAGGAACATGAAAAAATCAACTATTTTGCTCTCAGCGCTGTTGTTCACCTTCTATTTTTCGTTGGCACAGCAACAGGAACGCCCGGGAGAGCAACCTCCTCCGGAAACCGGAGAATCCTTTAAAATTGGAATGGCGGGTTACACTTTTGTCCGTTTTGATTTGGACAAAACACTGGAAACAATGCAAAAAGCTGATGTGCATTATCTCTGCATCAAGGATTTTCACCTGCCGCTCAACAGTGATGCACAGCAAATTGCAGCATTCCACGCCAAGTTGAAGGAGAAAGGCGTTATCGGCTATGCCGTGGGACCGATTTACATGAAAACTGAAAAAGAAGTTGACAACGCCTTTGAATATGCCAAACGGGTAGGTGTCAAACTGATTGTGGGTGTTCCCACCTACGAACTGCTACCCTATGTCGATAAAAAAGTGAAAGAATATGACTTCCATTACGCCATTCACCTGCACGGGCCGGATATTGAGCTTTTCCCGGATGCCGATGATGTTTGGGAAAGTGTGAAAAATCTGGACCCCCGTATCGGAATGTGTCTCGACATTGGTCATGACACTCGAAACGGTAAAGACCCTGTTGCAGACCTGAAAAAATACCACAGCCGTGTGTTTGACATTCATATCAAGGATGTTACTGGAGATACCAAAGCAGGATATTCAGTCGAAATCGGACGCGGAATCATTGATATTCCGGCTTTTGTGAAAATGCTTCGCGAGGTGAATTACACCGGTGTTTGCAGTCTGGAACATGAAAAAAACATGGACAATCCGTTTATGGGAATCGCGGAGTCCATTGGCTACCTCAGAGGAGTTATTGCCGCTACAAAATAATAATATTGAGACCTCTCTGAAAAGTAACTACTGGAGAAATGCCACAAATAGCAATTCCTTTTGTTTGCTTATCCCGGTTTTATACTCTAATTTTGTTTGAACAGAAAATTCACTTATTATGAAGCACAGAATTAGCGCTTTAGCTTTATTGTTTTTCATCATTCAGGTAATTTTCTCCTGTTCACAGCACGATAAAAAACCTGTAAATTTCGTTGTCATCTATCTCGATGACATGGGATTCGGCGATATATCGCTCACAGGAGCCATCGGCTATGAAACGCCCCACATCGACCGGATGGCAGCCGGAGGTCTCTACTTTTCACGGTATTATTCTCCGCAGGCTGTTTGCAGCGCTTCCCGTGCCGGGCTGCTCACCGGGTGCTATCCCAACCGGATTGGATTTGCCGGCGCACTGAGCCACACTTCCCAATATGGCATTTCTGATGAAGAGGAAACAATTCCCGAAATCTTAAAGCAGAAAGGTTATAAATCGGCAATTTTCGGCAAATGGCATCTTGGCTTTCAGGAGCAGTTTTTGCCAACCCGCCACGGCTTTGATGAATTCTACGGAATTCCCTATTCCAATGACATGTGGCCCTATCATCCGCGGGGCCCGGGTGCTTTCCCGAACCTGCCGCTATATGAAAATGAAATGGTTGTCAATCCGGCAGTAACTCCTGAAGACCAAAAAAAATTCACCACTGACTTCACAGAGCGGGCAGTTGAATTCATTCGTTCAAATCAAAAAAATCCTTTTTTTGTTTACCTCGCCCACCCCATGCCCCACGTGCCACTTTTTGTTTCTGAGAAATTTGAAGGAAAATCAAAGCAAGGGCTTTATGGCGATGTGATGATGGAGATTGACTGGAGCGTCGGGCGAATCCTTCAAACCCTGAAAGAGACCGGACTGGAAGAAAACACGCTGTTAATATTCACTTCCGACAATGGGCCATGGCTCAACTACGGGAACCATGCCGGCAGCACCGGCGGGCTGCGCGAAGGAAAAGGCACCTCCTATGAAGGCGGGCAGCGCGTTCCCTGCCTCATGTACTGGAAAGGAACAATCACTCCCGGAACAGTAAACAATAACCTCATTTCAGGGATTGACATCTTACCAACCTTAGCCGAAATTGCAGGTGCGCCGCTTCCCGAAAGGAAAATTGACGGCGTGAGCATTCTCTCGCTCATCAAGGGTGAAAACAGCGATTCGCCACGCAAATCATTCTGGTTCTACTACAGACGGAACAGTCTGGAAGCGGTGCAGGATGGAAACTGGAAGCTGGTGTTTCCACATCCCGGGCGCACCTATTCAGGATTTGAGCCGGGAAACGACGGAAAACCCGGAAAAGTGAATGAAAATTTCCAGCACGAAGGTGGGCTCTACGATCTGCGGCGCGACCCCGGAGAAAGGTATAACCTGATTGAATACTATCCCGAAATTGTGGCAAAACTTGAAAAAATTGCAGAGGAAGCCCGCGAAGAACTGGGCGACGACCTGACCGGAGCTCCCGGAAAAAACCGCCGCGAACCGGGAAGAGTGAATCATTAACAATTATCCGGCATTTCCTAAAAAATGCCCGGTTCCTGATATTATTTACTACTTTTGTAATCGAAATTTTGGTGTTATCCCTCTCTTTCAGGAAGGATAATGAAAAGGGAATCAGGTGAAAGTCCTGAACAGACCCGCTGCTGTAAGCTCATGCAAATCCTTGTGCAACACTCACAACCACTGTTCCGAAAGGCGGAATGGGAAGGGCGCACAAAGGATGAGTAAGTCAGAAGACCTGCCAAATTGAAGATTAATATATAATGGCTTTCGGGAAACAGGGCTTGAAAAAACAGATAATCAGAGATTTTCCAAAAATTTAATACTGAAATCCGTTTTTCGTTTTCATTTTTATCCTGTCGCCGAATGGAATGGTTTTGAATCGGTGAAATGATTTTATTCAGGAAATATTTTTTTTGTACCGCAACCTGTTTGTTTGCCACTTTCAATCCGTTACACGGACAATCGAAGATGGACAGCTTGCAGTATATTCCGGAGATTACGGTTGTTGCTCCTTTCCAAAAGGAGGTAATCCCGGCTCAAAAACTTGCAGGTGAAGAGTTGAAATCACTCGGCAGTTTATCGGTCGCCGACGCCATCCGCTATTTTTCGGGAGTACAAATCAAAGATTATGGCGGAATCGGCGGACTGAAAACGGTAGATATCCGCAGCATGGGAACCAACCACATGGGCGTTTTCTACGATGGCATCCAATTGGGGAATGCACAAAACGGACAGATTGATCTGGGAAAATTTTCATTGGACAACATAGAGGAAATTTCGCTTTACAACGGGCAGAAAAGTCAGATTTTTCAACCTGCAAAAGATTTCGGAACAGCGGGCAGCATCTATTTAACTTCCAGAAAGCCACGATTTATAAGCGGCAATAACACCAATCTCAAATCAGTAATAAACACAGGTTCATTCGGGTTGCTCAACCCTTCCATTCTTTTTGAGCACAGACTGTCGGACAGCATAAGTATCACCTTCAATGGAGAATGGATAAATGCAGACGGCGAATATGAATTTCGCTACAAAAGAAAGAACCTTGAAGGCGACGTGGCTTACGATACCACTGCCGTAAGAAAAAACGGGGATATCAATGCCACTCGTATGGAATTCGGGGTGCATGGCTCCATTCCGGATGGAGCATGGAATTTCAGAGCATACAACTACAATTCGGAAAGGGGAATGCCCGGCGCCATTGTCAACAACGTGTGGCGGCGCGGTGAACGGCTGTGGGACAACAACTCTTTTTTACAGGGAACACTGAAAAAGGATGTTTCGT
This sequence comes from Mariniphaga sp., assembly GCA_040772505.1. Classification (GTDB taxonomy): domain Bacteria; phylum Bacteroidota; class Bacteroidia; order Bacteroidales; family Prolixibacteraceae; genus Mariniphaga. The sequence continues at coordinate 57,764 of JAXGYA010000011.1, forward strand.
CAGGTTTCAGGGCTATGGCAAATGCCAAATATGCCAATGACTTTACACATTACATCAATAAGGATGAAAATCTTTTACAAATTGACAACAACTATCGTCAAAAGGAAATTTATTTGTCCGCCACCGGACTCTATTCACTGCTGCAAGGCTGGGATGTTTCCCTTTCCTGTGATTATCAATGGAATAAACTGAACAAGCACAATTTGCTGAATGAAGCGGAAACAGAGGATTTCCCTGTTCCGTTGAGGAACATGCATCTGGTGGCTTTTGCCACCGCAATGGAAAAAGGAAAACTGAAAGGGCAGGCAAGTATTCTGGGAAATTTTGTACAGAACAAATCAGGCAATGAAAATAATTCAGCCAAAAATTCAGCTTTTTCACCTGCTTTTTTTCTCTCCTACAAACCTCTTCAACACCAGAACCTTAACATCAACGCCTTTTTCAAGCAATCCTTCCGGATGCCTACATTTAACGATCTCTATTACACCGACATGGGCAATGCAAACCTGCGTCCTGAATATGTGAAACAATACAACATCGGCGTTTGGTATGAAAAAAACCGAAAAAACCGGTTTATTTCCCATTTCCGGTTCAATGCAGACGGTTATTACAATGAGGTTAAAGATAAAATCATCGCCTATCCCAAAGGGCAGCAATTCCGGTGGACCATGCTCAATTTAGGCTATGTGGAAATCAGGGGAGTGGATGTTTCCATGCAAACTGCCCTTGAGCCGGCAAAGGATTTTTCCGTCACCGGCAGAATTCAATATACTTTTCAACATGCGCAGGATTTCACCAATAAAACCGACAACTATTATTCTCATCAGATTCCCTATATTCCTCACCACAGCGGCTCATTTACGGCAAACAGCAGCTACAGGTCGTGGGGAATCAACTACAGCTTTATTTATGTAGGCGAACGCTACAACCAGCAGGAAAATATCCGTTTCAACTACATGCAGCCTTGGTACACCAACGATTTGTCCATTATGAAACACCTTAAAATCATCGGTTATTCTACAAAAATCAGCGCAGAAATCAATAATCTGCTGAGCCAGGATTACGATGTGATTCTGAACTACCCCATGCCTAAAAGAAACTTCAGACTCTCCTTAAGCGTTGAAATATGAGCGGAAGAAAATTTAAAATAGCGTTTTCTATGTTTTGCGCAGTCCTGTTCCTGGCTCTTCACTCCTGCCGGGAAGATGAACTGCTGTTTCCTGCTGAACAGGAGACCGTTCCGGTTGATTTAAATACGCAGACAGATATTACCGGCATATATCTGCTCAACGAAGGCAATATGGGCAGCAACAAATCCACACTCGATTTTCTGGATTTTCGCACAGGAATTTATTCGAGAAATATTTTTCCGGAAAAGAATCCCAATGTTGTAAAAGAGATGGGTGATGTGGGCAATGACCTTCAGATATATGGCAGTAAGCTTTATGTGGTTCTCAACGCATCGCACAAAGTGGATGTGCTGGATCTACTCACGGCAAAAAAAATTACTCAGATTGATATTCCCAACTGCCGGTTTATTCGTTTCCATGAAGGGAAAGCTTATGTTTCCTCCTATGCCGGACCGATAGCTCCGGGCAGTAACGCCCCATTGGGTGCAGTGTATAAAATTGACACCACAACTTTCAGAACAGAAACGGAAGTAACAGTGGGTTATCAACCGGAGGAGATGGAAATTATCGGCAAGTATCTGTTCGTAGCCAATTCCGGCGGATACATGCCGCCAAAGTATGACAATACCGTTTCGGTAATTGACCTTGACGAATTCAAACAGATAAGAAAGATTCCTGTGGGCATCAATCTTCACCGCATCCGGGCAGATAAATACGGTAAACTCTGGGTCAGCTCCATGGGAAACCGCGAAAAGATACCATCAATGCTGTTTGTTTTGGAAAAGCAGGGAGCATCAGGAAATTATGCCGTTACCGATTCCCTGGACATTCCCTGCTCAAATTTTGCAATCCGCGGTGATTCGCTCTTTCTGTTCAGTGTGAAATCTGATTTTCAAACAGGGAAAAATCAAACAGCTTTTGGAATCATAAATGTGAAGACCAAACAGCTTATTTCTGAGAATTTCATTTCTGACGGAACCGGAAAGGAGATAGAAATGCCCTATGGACTGGCTCTTCATCCCGAAAATGGAGATATCTTCATCACCGATGCAAAAAATTATGTTTCCAGCGGAGAGCTGCACTGCTACGATAAAACCGGAAAACGTAAATGGAGTGTCCGCACCGGAGATATTCCCGCACACATTGCTTTCGTAAACAAAGGGATAAACAACAGAAGATAAAACGACCATGAAAAAAATAATAAAAAACTCAATCCTTACGGTTTTCGCCATTGCAGGATTGTTCTCCTGCTCCCGGGAAATTCCGCTGGTTAACTTTGGACTGAATGATTCATACCATACAGAACGCATGAAAGCACTGCATCTTAAGCCCGGATTGAGCGGCACAGCCTATCGCTGGACTATGATAAACAGCATCGGTGAGGATTCTCTGCTAACAGAAGAGCGAAATCTGGTTTTCATTGCTGAAAAACCCGGAAATTATACCGTAACCTGCGAGATTATTGATGAAATCAATCCACTCAAACATACTCTGAAAATTACGGTAACAGAAGAACTTGTTGCATACAGTCCATACATCTCCAAAGTGTTTGAATATCGCCCCGCACCCGGACAGTTTGTGAACAAATCGCCGGCTTATGAACCGGGCGACACTGAAAAAGATATGGTTCGCAAAGCGGAAGAAGCTATTGCCCAAAACAATCAGCGAATAGTTTCCTTAGGCAGTTTTGGCGGATACATTACATTCGGATTTGACCACACTGTCATTAATCTGCCGGGAAAATACGATTTCAAAATTGACGGAAATGCATTTCTGGAACAAGAAATTGACGATACAGGCAGGCAGGGCGGAAGCAGCGAACCGGGTATTGTTATGGTATCCTTCGATGCCAACAACAACGGCATCCCCGATGATGAGTGGTATGAACTGGCAGGGAGCGAATACCACAAACCCGAAACCCTGAAAAACTATGAAATTACCTACTATAAACCCGATCCCGGCAAATCTCCCGTTCCGGGAACCGGAAACCAGTCATTTATCACCGATTTCACCTATATTCAATGGAAAGATAATCAGAGCGATGAAGGTTATGTTTACAAAAACAGTTTCCATCTGCAAAGCTACTGGCCGCTCTGGCTGGGAAACTCCCCCTCTCTCACCTTCAGTGGCACGAAGCTGAAAAATAATGCCGTGGATGAAAGCGAAGGGCAGAACGGCACTTTCTATTTGCAATATTTTTTCCCGTGGGGCTATGCCGATAATCTGCCCAACAATATGGACAAAGGATATAAAATTGACTGGGCAGTGGATTCAAACGGCAATCCGGTTTATCTGAGAGGAATTGACTTTGTGCGCGTTTATACCGGAATCAACCAGTGCAACGGCTGGAAAGGAGAAGCTTCCACCGAAATTTTGGGTGCACGCGATTTGCATCTTGAGATGAAATAATTAAATCAGCTTCAAATGAGAATCTTAAAAACTATTACAGTGAATTAACTATTTCCCATATTCAGGCTACAAATTCCAGCCGTCGCGGTAAGTGTGCTTTATCCACTCTTCGCACATCTCCTGTGCATTCCATTTTACCGTCTGTTTTGCTTCGTTTTCCACTTTTCGGGTAACAATATCTGAGCTGAACGGCAGCAGTTTGGTTGTTGTCAATGTCTCTTCGGGAGAAATATTGGTAACTTTCATATTTTCACTGTCCCAAAACAGTGTCTTTTTGAGCGATTGCATCCGCACGGCAAGGTTTCCCATAACAACCATCTCATTAAAAGGACCGGAATATTCAAAGGATGAAGAGGGCTTGCCCCCGTTTTTACAACAATTCACAAAGTGCATTTCATGCCGTCCGCCACCGTTGGGGTCGTCCGGGATGCGTTCAAGAGTTACCTTTGTTTCAGGAATATATTCTTCTCCGTTTTTGTAAACTTTCCATTTTGCACCATAGGCTTCAGCTATCAATGTAGCTTCAGAGCCAACAAACATAAATCCACCTCCCGGATCCATCGGAGCATCAAAAGGTAAGTCGAACGGGCGCGGAGGCATCAAACCACCATCATACCAGGTCAGTTTAAGCTCGGGAAGTGCGCAATAGGGTAAATTTTTACGTGCCGGAAACAAGTAGGTAACCTGTGCCGAAACCGGTGCACTTTCAGTATTCACAAGGGAAGAACTTGCCTGAAAAGCTTTTGGCGCTCCCAGTTGCAGTGCATAATTGGGAACATCCAGCAAATGGCATCCCATATCACCTAAAGCTCCTGTTCCGTAATCCCACCAGCCTCTCCAAATCCAGGGATGATATTCCGGATTGTAAGGACGCATTTTTGCTGGTCCGATAAATAAATCCCAATCTAAAGTATTGGGAACTTCCACCTCCTTCAGAGGCTGAGGCATTCCTTGCCGCCAGATGGGGCGGTTTGTCCACACATGAGCTTCTGCAACAACACCTAAGCATCCGCTTTGCACAATTTCTGCAACTTCATACACAGTATCATTTGAGTGCCCCTCATTGCCCATTTGTGTAACCACACCGGTTCTGCGCGCCAGATCTGTCAGATACCTTGACTCCCAAACCGAATGCGTCAGCGGTTTCTGGAGATAGACATGCTTGCCCAGCTCCATTGCAGCAGCGGCAGGCAGCGCATGAGTATGATCGGGTGTTGCAATAACCACCGCATCAATATTTTTTTGTTTTTCAAGCATCTGACGATAATCCTTCCATTTTTTAGCTTTCGGATATGCTTCAAATACCTTGTTGGCATAGTCCCAGTCCACATCGCACAATGCCACAATATTCTGATTGGGCATATTTCTGAGATTAGTAAACCCTTTTCCACCAACGCCAATTCCGGCAATATTAAGTTTGTCGCTGGGTGGAATGTGTCCCAAACCTGCAACGGCATGGCTTGGAATAATGCTGATTCCTGCTGCTGCCGCAGCAGTAGTTCCAATAAAATTGCGGCGCGAAAATGTAGTTTGTATTTTTTGATTCATGTTAAAACTTATTGATTTTTATACTGTTTCTTATTTTGAAGGTAAAACTATTCATAAATAGTGAATTTTAAAAATCAAATTGTGAGAAATAACTAATATTTATGTGAGTTTCGGAATAACATTAAAAATATTAATTTTAATCCATGAAAAATCGAAATAACAATAATAAGGCTGGTTTTAATAATGTGGGCGTTGCACATCCAAAAGTTGATTTTGGCTCACTGCAAATTGCTTCTGAAAAAACCAATTCAATAAAAATTCAAAATGAAATAGATAAAGGTATTGCTTCTGAAAAACATACCTATCCCGTGTTGCAGATGAGTTGTGCATCGTGCGCGGCAAGTATTGAACGAATATTAAAACATCAGGAAGGCGTGGTTGATGCTGCAATAAACTTTGCCGCAGCTACTGTCACCGTAGAGTTTTTGCCTACGCTTGTGCAACCTGTGAAATTACAAAAAGCAGTGCAGGATGGCGGTTATGACATGGTGATTGAAAGTAAAAAAGATGAAATTGAAACACTGGAAGAACTTCATCAGAAGAATTTCAACCGTTTGAAGAAACGCACCTGGGGAGCAGCCCTGCTCTCCCTGCCCGTTGCTGTTATCGGGATGTTTTTTATGAACATGCCTTATGCCAATGAAATCATGTGGATTCTATCCACGCCGGTACTACTATGGTTTGGGCAGGTTTTTTTCATTAACTCATGGAAACAGGCTAAACACCGCACAGTGAGCATGGACACACTGGTGGCGCTCAGCACCGGAGTGGCATACCTTTTTAGTATGTTCAACACGCTTTTCCCACAATTCTGGCATCAGCGGGGACTTGAAGCACATGTTTATTTTGAAGCGGCTGCCGTAATTATCACTTTTATTCTGCTGGGTCGCTTGCTTGAAGAAAAAGCAAAAGGCAACACTTCTGCTGCATTGAAAAAACTGATTGGGCTACAGCCAAAAACAGTTACTCTCATTACCGGACAAGCCGAGCAGAAACAAATTCCGGTTGAAGAGGTGAAAATTGGCAATATTATTCTGGCAAAACCCGGTGAAAAAATTGCTGTTGACGGGAAAGTAACCTACGGCAGCTCCTATGTTGATGAAAGTATGCTGAGCGGCGAACCTGTACCGGTGCTGAAGCAACAACACGACAAAGTATATGCGGGTACTATAAACCAAAAAGGGAGCTTTCAATTTCAGGCAGAAAAAGTTGGCGACGAAACCATGCTGGCGCAAATAATTAAGATGGTTAAAGATGCACAAGGCAGCAAGGCACCCGTGCAAAAACTGGCGGATAAAATTGCATCTGTATTTGTTCCGGTGGTAATGTCAATTGCCATACTGTCTTTTATAGTATGGAATATTGCAGATGGAACGAATGGATTCACTCACGGATTACTGGCTATGATAACCGTTCTGATCATCGCTTGTCCGTGTGCATTGGGGTTGGCTACGCCAACTGCCATTATGGTTGGAATTGGCAAGGGCGCTGAAAATGGTATTCTGATTAAAAATGCTGAAAGCATTGAATTAGCCAAAAAGGTAAATGCCGTTGTTTTGGACAAAACCGGAACCATTACTGAAGGGCTACCGGAGGTAACGGATATTCTGTGGCTCAATGAAAATGATCTGGCAAAAGCAATTCTTTATAGTTTGGAAAAGCAATCGGAGCATCCTCTTGCTGAGGCAATTGTCAATCATTTTGGAAATGTCAAAACTACACACATATCTGATTTTAAGAGCATCACAGGGAAAGGTGTCCGGGCAGTTGCAGAAGGTAAAACATGGTTTGCAGGCAATAAAAGGTTACTTGAAGAAAACAATATTCACATCGATTCCACACTGCTCGAAACAGCAAAGAAGTGGAGCGCCAACGCCAAAACGGTTATCTGGTTTGCCGATAGTGAAAATGCAGTTGCAGCAGTAGCCATTGCCGATAAAATCAAAGAAAATTCAGCGGAGGCAATCCATCGTCTGCAAAATTCGGGTATTGAAGTTTATATGCTCACAGGCGACAATGAAAACACAGCAAAAGCCATTGCTTCACAAGCCGGAATAAACCATTTTAAAGCGGAAACACTGCCCGGCGAAAAAGCAGAGTTTATCAAAAAGCTGCAAAGCGAAGGCAAGATTGTTGCCATGGCAGGTGATGGAATAAATGACAGCGCTGCATTGGCGCAAGCCGATGTGGGTATTGCCATGGGAAAAGGAAGTGATATTGCCATTGATGTTGCTGAAATGACCATTATTTCTTCCGATTTAAACAAAATACCCCAGGCAATCAGGCTCTCTAAGCAAACCGTTACAACCATCCGCCAAAATCTGTTTTGGGCATTTATCTACAACGTGATAGGAATTCCTATTGCTGCCGGCATACTTTACCCTTTCACCGGATTTTTGTTGAATCCCATGATTGCAGGCGCAGCAATGGCAATGAGCAGTGTGAGCGTGGTCACTAACAGCCTGAGATTGAAATGGAAAAAGAATTAATAATCTATAATATACTTTGAGATTGAACAGCTCGAACTGCTTTAAAATTGAATCGTTTGTAATATGTTTTGGCTGTAAGTAAACAAACATCTACATGCAGTTTTTAATTTCTAACGGAAAGATTATCGGAGAAGATGAATTTATTCCGCATTTCTTATTTGCGGAAGCATTATTCAGCTTTTCTCAAAAGGCGTGGTATGGCTATGGAGGCATCCCTCTCTTTTTTGAAAATATGGAGCAGCTACAGAATCAGGTGAGTGCGCTTAATCTCCCTTTCCCAAAAGAGTTTGAAAACTGGAAAGAGCTGCACCGGCTGACAAAACGCATGTTGAATAAAAATAATTTTTACCGCTCTGGATATCTTCATATCCGGCTATTTTGGGGTGAAAGTGTTGTCAATACGTTGATTACCAGTAATTCCTTCGAAATATTTGATTTTCCGTTTTCAGAAAATGGATTTCTGGCAACATTTTCCCTTCATAAGAAAGATTCTCAAAACAGTTTCAACCGTTTCCCCTTCTATAACAAAATGTTCTGGCAGGCTGCACTTGCCGAAATTCACCAGGCACCGTTTCAACAGGTTATTTTTCTGAATGAAAAAAATTTCATTTGCGAATGTGCAAATGCCAATATTTTTATGATTAAAAACGATGAGCTAATCACCCCTTCCCTATCCACAGGGTGCCACGAAAATGTTTTGCGAAGTCATGTACTGGAAGCAGCTAAGCAGACAAAACTGCTTGTCTCTGAATCAGAAACGATTAAAGCAGAGGATATTTTTGAGATGGATGAAGTTTTTTCTGCTTCGGAAAAGAATGGTTTTCAATGGATTCTGGGGATTGAGAACAGACGCTATTTGCACCAATATGCACGCCGGATTCATAAGAATTTATGCTTGAGGCTTGCTAATTCCATTTGATCTGCACTGAAAACAGACAACAGGTTTTCAGCTAATACTCCTCCTTAACAATAGTCTCTCCTTGCAGAAAAAATGCCTTTTCTGCATTGCCCCTGCCCGAAGAGTCTTCCCGGTACTGCCCTTTGCCATCTCTCCTACCTTCTCTGGCAGCTTGCCTGCCTTCGCCATCTCTCCTACCGTCTCTATCGGCAGCTTGTCTGCCCTTGCCATCTCTCCTACCTTCCCTATCGGCAGCTTGCCTACCTTCGCCTTGACCACGATTGGAATCATGTTTGTCAGGTTCAATATTCCTTTCCATCAAAATGCCCGCAATGGTAAGGTCGCTCCCCATTTGTTCCTGCATAAAGGCACCAATTTTTTCACCGGCTTCCACCTTAATATTAATATTTTCATTACTGCCCATCAGCTGGCATCTTTTGCCCGCATGCTGCTGGCAAACATGCACTACAGTTCCTTTGACTTTCACTTCCGTGTCAACCAAACTTGCAGTATTGGCAAGAAGTTCATCGACTGAGTAAACAACAGTTTGAGCTATATTCCTTTCCTCAATATTCTCTATCTCAACACTTTTCCCTTCAATATTTTGAATGCTTCTCTTTCTGTTTCCACAACTCAATAAAAGTGTAGCGACGAGAATGAGTAAACTGATTTGTTTCATTTCATGTTGTACTTTAAATTGTATTTCAAATATAAAAAAGAGCAAAAAACAGAGGAATAATCACGCCTGCAATGGTAAACCACCATCCCCAACGGCCAAATCCCCGTTTTCCTCTCATTAAAAACAGACCAGACACTGCAACAAAAAGCAATGTAGCAGCCATGACATCACTCACCCATTTCCAAAGAGTGCCGACAGTTGCCCTGTGCAATCTGTTCATTTCAAAAAGAACGGGGCGACGCTGCAAATAATTCAAATTCCCCTTTCCATTTTCAGGATTAATGACAACTTCGCCATTTTCAATGAATACCTTAATTTCACCTTTATTGTTAATATAATGTTTTTTATAGACAATACGATGATTAAGCTGAGAAAAGATCTCTTTTAATAAACTTGCATCTACTTTGGTTTGGGAAGTAATTGGCGTTTGAAAATCTACATTGATGATTTTATAATCCGGATTAAAATCGTTCTGATGATTTAGGAAAATTCCTGAAAGACAGTAAACAACAGTCATCCCAACAATGAAATATCCTAAATCGCGATGCAGGGTTCTTAGTAACCTTCGTATTTTTCTAAAATTCATATATTTTGCATTTAGTTTAAGTACAAGCAAAGTTAATAATTTCTTTAGAAAAAAAGTCGTCAATAAATTGAAATCGTGCTCATTCTATTTTAGGCATAACTCCTGACAAATGCAAAACAAAAAAACGGTCAGGTGATTTCTAAGGTACTAAAGAAGAATAAGTGTTTGGTATTAAACCAGAGTGTCGGGAATTTAACATAGCGATTTGATACTATGAGAGTTGGCTGATAAAAACTACCGGGAATAAAATTCATTCAGGGTGATAACATCATCGGATTTACAAAGAGGACATCGGGGCGATTCTCCGCTGTAATCATTAAAACTTGCCTGGCACGAGTTGCATTTATACCAGTTGTCATCGAAATAAATATCACCTCCCCTGAAAATTATATCGAGTCCTTCCACAAATGCAGTGGCAACTTTATGGCGTGCTTCTTCATAAATCCGGGTGAGTGTAGGCCTTGAAATATCCATGTGCACTGCTGCCTGCTCCTGCGTAAGATTTTGGTAATCCAACAACCGGATTGCTTCAAACTCTTCTAATCTAAGGATAATCTCATTAGACTTGCGCCCACGAACGCCATAAACTGACATTCCTTTAATAATCGGAGGCGCCTGTATTCTCCTGCTTTTTTTTCTCCTGGACATCTTTACGCCGTATTAAGTTTACTTAATAAAAAATGATCTGCCAGAACCAAAGCGGCCATGGCTTCCACAATAGGCACGGCGCGCGGAAGTACGCACGGGTCATGCCTTCCCTTAGGTTTTATGACAACCTCTTTATTATCTTTATCAACCGTGTCCTGCTCTTTCAATAATGTTGCAATGGGCTTGAAAGCGACATTAAAATAGATATCTTCTCCATTGGAAATTCCACCCTGAATGCCACCGGAATGGTTTGTTTTGGTGCGAACTCCGCTGTCAGTGAGGACAAACACATCATTGTGCTGTGATCCGCTCAGTTTTGTTCCTTCAAAGCCGGAACCATACTCAAAGCCTTTAACGGCATTGATTCCAAGCATTGCGAATCCCAGGTCGGCGTGCAATTTGTTGAAAACCGGCTCGCCCCAACCGGCAGGCACACCTTTAATAACACATGTGATTACACCGCCAACTGTGTCACGATCCTTCAAAGCAGCCTGAATCCGGTCTATCATTTTTTGAGCAGTCTCATCATCGGGGCAGCGCACAATATTATCTTCGGTTTTGGAGAGGTCGAGTTCAGTGTAAAACTTGTTTAGCTTAATCTCACCCACCTGGGAAACATAAGCCTGAATACTTACTCCAGGGGTGGCTAAAATTTGCTTTGCAATTGCTCCGGCAACCACACGCGCAATGGTTTCACGGGCAGATGAACGCCCGCCGCCCCGGTGGTCGCGGGTTCCATATTTTTTCATGTAGGTGTAGTCAGCATGTGATGGGCGGAATACATCTTTCAGGTTATTATAATCCTGCGGATGCTGATCTTCATTCCAAATAACAAATGCAATTGGAGTTCCCTGAGTTTTTCCTTCAAAAACGCCTGATAAAAACTCAACCTGATCAGCCTCTTTTCGCTGGGTAGTTATTTTTGACTGCCCCGGCTTGCGGCGTGAAAGATCTTTCTGAATTAACTCAACATCCAATTCAATACCGGCTGGGCATCCGTCAATAATCCCGCCAATTCCACGCCCGTGAGATTCACCAAAAGAAGTCAAACGAAATATTTTCCCGAATGTATTCATGCAATTGAAATTAATCTTACTCAAAGTGCCGATACAAAACAAGTCAAAACTTAACTATGCTCATTTTGTATCAAAAAAACCCCGTTCCTTTAGTTTTTAATGAGGAACGGGATAAATTTAATTATTTAAAGTTAACTACCAGAATCCTGTCTAACAGCCACATCCGCAACCTCCCTGGCTGTGCTCCCCCTGGCTGTGAGTTTCATGTTCGGAACCGCAACCACAATCATCGCTTTCACTGCTGCAACAGCCTCCATTGCCACTGCCGCAACCACAACCATCGCCGGATAAAATTCTGGCAAGCTCTTCATCCGTAGGCTCACGCACCGACAGAACTGTGCCTGAAAAATAGAGGTCTTCACCAGCCAGCGGATGGTTAAAGTCCATCTTCACTTCATCGTCTGAAACTGCAAGTACAATTCCGTTCATACGCTGCCCGTTGCTGCTCATCATCGGAACAGCATTCCCAACGGCGATAAGTTCATCATCAAAATGTCCATCAACTAAAAAAACATGCTTGGGCAAATCAACAATAGCATCTTCATTGACTTCGCCATAAGCATCATTTTTCAATAAACGGATTTTAAAAGGATCTCCAACTTTCAGCCCGGACAGTTTGGATTCAAACTCCGGCAACATGGAACCTGAACCATAAAGAAATTCTAAAGGATTTTCTTCTGTTGCCCGTTCAATGACGTCTCCTCTTTCGTCATCTATGTGTAAAACATAGCTTAAAGCTACCATTGAATGTTTTGAAATTTCAAGCATAATCTCTATTTTTTTTAATATAATGCAAATAAACTGTTTTTTGGGAACAGAACAAAATACTTTTCTGTCTTTTATGTAATTTTAAGTGAAAAGATGACTCTCTTGTTTTGAAAAGTTTACATTTTCAGAACTTTCCGGGTGAATAATCTCCCCTGTTCCCGGACATTTAAAAAATAGATGCCCGGCGGTTTATCTTTCAAGACAGGGATTTGCAAAGTCTGCTTTTTTGAAACCTGTTGCTGAAACAAAATTCTCCCGCTGGTATCTGTCAGCGTAATATCTTTCAAACCATCTTTCAGCAACACAAAAAAACTGTCCTTCACCGGATTCGGAAACACATTTGCACCTGCATCTTCCATAAAAATCAGATCAGAAGATGTAATTGTTGTTGCAGAAAAATTATCTATACAGAAATAGGCAGGCGTATTCATTCCATATTCACCCACATCACTGGATTCCATGCCAAAATTTAGAGCAGTTATGTTTTTGATATTGCTTAAATCAATCCAGCGCCAGTCATTTACAATGTATTTTTTTTCGGGATTTTCAGCGCTAAAATCAGCCAAATAAAACTCAACCGTTTCGGTTGGTTTTCCTGATTGGTCTGTTCCCCAAATCAGCAATTTCAGAAAATCGGGGTCTTTGCCATCTTCCCCGCCAAATTTTTTTGAAAATCCATTTGGGTCTCCGTCACGCATCATCAGATAGGTTAATGTGGAATTAGTTACGTAAAACCCACTTAAATCGACCGGTTTTTCAAATTCAATCTTCAGCTCTCCAGGAAAAAAAACAACTGCATAGTTCTCTGTCTGTTCTGCCCCACTGCCCGTAATGGCGCTGTACTGATTCCCATATCCCGGAGTAGTAGTATCTTTCATATTCGACACTGAAAAACCGCTCCAATATTGCCAATCAGCAATATAGTCATTTGGGAACCAAAAACCGCCGCTAAAAAATCCTCCGGCTGAATCTTCGCCGTTGTAATACGAATTAGTTTCCAGTTCTACATCTTCAAAAGTTGCAACTTGCTGTGCCCCCGCAACAAACGCAGTTAAAGAGAGAGTCAAAATCAAATAAAATTTTTTCATTTTAAAATTTTTATGGTAAAACAATGATTTCATTACATGATTTCTAATAATTCTTGTTTTACAATACCAGAAACAGTGGGAAATATTCAAGGCGGATTACCTTCAGCTTTTCTTCCCGAAAGCTTACGATACTGTATATTTTGGAAACAGCATGTTTTCTGGCTCTCCCCGATTGGCAACCGCCTTCCCGCTCCAAAACCGGGAGCAGTGGCTATTGATGTTACCAACATGAAAGGATTACAGCTGCGGGTACAGCTCCGGTTTTTCACCGGATTCCATCACTTTTTCCACTGCAAAAGTAACCAATTTTTATTTATCCGGCTGCTTAAATTGGAAGAAACACGAGATTCAAAATGGCTGAGATTGGTCTCTGCGTACACACTAAAGCCAAATAAATATTTTTATCGGTAAAAAATATTCTGCCCCGTCCAATTAAATATTTTCATATCTGAAAATATTTTTTACTTTTGCCATGATACTATTCATTGCTCTCATGTTGAAATATTAATTACTGTAACTCAATTATATATTGCTGAGAGCTTCGAGAAATGTTGTTTTACTTTTTTAATTGAAAAAAATGAAATTTAACCACAAATACTACTGGATTATTCAAAAATATTCCATAAATTGTTCAGTCTTTTCTGGAGAATTTTTCTTGTTGAGAACAACAACACTTAAAGTGTAAAACTATGAATTTCACTGGTAGTTTAAAGCAGGCTGTAAATATAGCACAATCATTAGCCAAAGAATTTTCCAACAGTGAATTTTCTCCGGCACACCTTCTAAAAGCATTACTTCACAAAGATATTGGGCTGACAGAACTTTTAATGGCTCTTGACCAGGATCTTTTTTATCTTGAAGAGTGGGCAGAAGTCCGTATCGAATCGTGTGCAAAATCAGGGAATGTCCCGGAAAATCCTCCCGGTGACAAAAACGTACAGGCAGTTTTCAGAGAAGCTGAAAACATCCGGCTCAAATTGTCGCGTGACGAAACTGACCCCGAATGTGTTTTGACAGCGCTCAGCACTCCCGGTGTAGGCTTCAGCTATGAACAACTAAAGACATTTACGCTTAACCAAACGCAAATTATCAATTATCTGCTTGAGAAAAGCGATTTTCAGGAAGCAATAGGACTGACAGACAGCAAACAAGAGAATAAAAAACAGGTGCATGCAGGCAATGCACTGCTGAAATATTGTATTGACAAAACGGAAGAAGCCCGTCTGGGGAAACTCGACCCCGTGGTTTACCGCGACAATACAATTCGGGGGATTACCGAAACTTTAGGACGCCGGAACAAAGCTAATGTTTTAATCATCGGCGATACGGGTGTCGGTAAAACGGCAGTTGTCAATGGTTTCACGCAAAATGTGGTAGAAGAAAAAGTGCCCTCCGGTCTGATTGGCGCCGTTATTTTTGAACTGGATTACGGTTCCTTAATCGCAGGCGCTTCCTACAAGGGCGAAGTTGAAGACCGGCTCAAGAAAATCATTGCTGAAATTCAGCAATACGACAAAGCCATTTTATTTATTGATGAAATGCACCTGTTAGCCGACAAACAGGGAGGAGCCGCCGGGGCTGCAAACCTACTTAAACCGGAACTTGCTCGCGGAAATCTCACCATTATTGGCACTACATCAATAGACAATTACACCAAATTCATAGAAACCGACGAAGCTTTTAACCGGCAATTTGAAATTATTAAAGTTGAAGAGCCGGATGAACAAACGGCGCTGAAAATGTTGGCTGAAATTGTACCAAAATATGAGGAACACCACAAACTTAAAGCGGATGAAGAAGTAATGAAAGAGGCAATAAGGCTCTCCAGAAGATTTCTTAAAGAACGCTCATTGCCCGAATCTGCCATTGACCTGATTGACCACACCATGGCAGGAGTCAGGCTAATGTCCGATATTTCACCGGCAACCATCGAAAAGCTCAAGGCAGAGCTGAATCAGTTCGAAAACGACAAGGATGCTCATTTCAACGAGTTGCAGTGGTTCTTCTCAAACCTGAAAAATCAGATTTCGCCCATTTTGTTTTCTAAGCTCAATGAGAAAGAGAGCGGGCAAACACTAAACACCGGCACTAAAATTTATGACTCCTGCCTGCAAGTGCTGAAAAACCTGGAGGCAATTGCCGCAGAGAAGGTAGAAGCATTAAACAAATCAGATGTTGGCGCCATTGTTTCCGGTCGTACAGGAATTCCGCTTGGAAAGATGCAGTCCAAAGAACGCGAAAAACTGATGAGTATTGAAGATTATCTCAGAAAGCGGGTAATCGGGCAGGATCATGCACTGAAAACCATCGCCGAAGCAATACTTGAATCCCGGTCAGGATTAAGCAAAGCCGGTCAGCCCATTGGTTCGTTTTTCTTCTTAGGTCCTACGGGCACCGGAAAAACCGAGCTGGCAAAGGCACTTGCAGAATTCCTGTTTCAGGATGAAACATTTCTGATTCGCTTCGACATGTCGGAATTCAAGGAAGAACATTCGGCAGCATTGCTCTATGGAGCGCCTCCCGGATATGTGGGCTACGAAGAAGGCGGACTACTGGTGAACAAAATCAGGCAAAAGCCCTACTCCATCGTTCTTTTCGATGAAATCGAAAAAGCACACTCTTCTGTTTTTGACATTTTCTTGCAGATTTTGGATGAAGGAAAACTACACGACCGATTGGGGAAAGAGGGTGATTTTTCCAATGCTATGATACTTTTTACCTCCAACATTGGCAGTGATTTCATTGTGGATTCTTTTGGAATTGGCGAAATACCACACTCCAACCGACTGATGGAAATTATGAGCAACTACTTCCGACCCGAATTCTTAGGGCGTCTAACTGAAATTGTACCATTTGCACCAATCAGCAAAGATAATGTGGTGAAAATATTTGACATTCACCTGAAAGGGTTACTGAAAATTTTGGATGAAAAAGGAATTAAACTGGAAATGAATTCCGGAGCCAAAGAGAAACTGGCACAAGCCGGTTATACTCCTAAATACGGAGCCCGGCCAATTGTTGGAATTATACGCTCCCGACTCAGAAGACCGTTATCCCAAATGATAATTTCCGGAAAAATAAGCAGAGGCTCAACTGTTCGACTTTCACTCGACGAAAATGAAGAAGTTATTTGGGAAGTTGTTTAATTTTTTCAAAGGAAAAAAGAAGGAAAAACAAAATAAAAAATTAATCACACAAAAATTTGACAATATGCAAACATATGGAATTGGGGGAACTGAAGTTCCCATGGATGCAAGTGAAGCGCTGACTGAAATCGCTCAGAACAAGTCTTTACTTGTGGAAAAATTAACCGATGAGGCGCCATTCAAACCGGAAATAGTTGAAGGGCTAACTTCTATCGATGATGTTTTTAATCACTTCAGACCGTCTGTGGATGTTGACTTTGAAGACTCTGAAGGAAACTCCAAAGAAGAAAAACTTTCTTTTAAAAGACTTGCCGATTTTGGAATTGAGGGCATCACCGCACAAAGTAATTTTTTGAAAGATTTAACCAATCAAAAAGAGCAGTTTCTAAAAATAGTGAAGCAGCTAAAAAGTAATAAACTGCTGCGCAAGGCTATTGAAACTCAAGAGACAAAAGAGGCAATGCTGAACACAATTTATGCGCTAATCAAAGAAATCGAAGAAGTTTAACAAATCAATTCACAAAAATTAATACAACAGATATGGCACTACAGGAACAAAGACAGAATATTGAACAGTTCAGGGAGAAAGTTATTGAAAGAGCGGGGCAGGTTGAAAAGCCACAGGAACTGCTTGAGCAAAGTCTGGCGCAGCTTTCAAAAGTTGGCGGTTTTGATTTGCTGGAAGCTTCAATTGACGGTATTCAAAACTTAAATCCGGAACGGAAGGCAAGAAAAAGAATTTTTCTTGCAGAATCTTCAAAAAAAGAGGAACGTGCTCAGGTTAAAAGCACACTCCAGCTTTGGGCAGCCATTCTATCCTCTTCAGAAAATGTGATAGAGATGGTGGAGAGCTGCGAACAAAGTGCGCAAAAAGCTGAAGAAACCCTGACAAAAAATTTAGCCAAAGCCATTGAAGCCACAAAAGAACTGGAAACATCCTACCGGTCGGTGGCTCTCTTTTTCAAAAATGCAGGGAGCAACAAAATCAAAAACATAACTTTTATGAATGCCGATCAAGAGCAGCTGAAAGACCTGGACGACACCCGGTTTATTGATGCCATTCAGGAAGAGCTTGTCAGGAACTATGACAGGTTAGACTTACGCGACAACTACAGTCTTTTGATTGTGCCCGGTTATTTAGGTTCCAACAAGGTTGTTGAAAAATGGGCAAAAATTGCTCATGAAAACAAAGTGATGCTGGTTACGGATTTTGAGCATTTGGATACTCCTGATGATGTGATGGAAATGTTTGAAGCAGCCAACCTCACCGGCGGAGACATTTATAGATCAAATGTGCTTATGTCCTGTAATTATCTTGTTGGACGGGATAAGTATAAAGAATTGGGTGAAGAAGAGGGGCTTTATGTTCCGCCTTCAGCAGCGCTGGCAGGCACGATTTACCAGACACTCATGTCGCAGGTTGCAGCCGGGAAAAAGCACGGAAGCCTCAGCGAAGTGGACGGTGTAAAATTTGACCTGAAAAAAAGCGAAATTGCCAATCTCGAAAAAATGGGACTTATTCCCATGGTCAATGAATATGGGAAAGTGATGGCTTTTTCAGCAAAAACGCTTTTCAACGGCGACAACTTAGGGTTGCAAACCTACTCGGTAGTCAGGGTTTTCGACTACGTCACCAAAGTATTGATGGATTTCCTCAACCGCAGAGCTTTCGAGAATTTTAATGTTAAAACACGAAAAGAAATTCTCAGCCAGATTATCCGCTTTTTAGACAGCATTACCGGACCGGGAAAGCTCATCGAAAAATTCACCATCAAACGGTTTGAACAGGATAAAGTTCAAAAAGATCGTATTTACCTTGACATTCACATGACACCTTACTTCCCTGCCAAAAACTTTATGATAAAAATGGACGGGCAAAAAGGGGATGACGGGAATGAGTGGGATACGGAATACGAACAGAATTAACATTTTATTTTTTAACCTTAATTTTTTTAATCATGTCATTTAAAGCAATTTTTGAAGTGGACGGTAACAAATACCGTGTATTGGAATGCAGCTACAGCCTGCATCAGGACTATGACAACACCGGGAGACCTTCATCAACTACACGTGGCGGAATTGTTGACCTGGTGGTTGAATCTACTGATGACACCAGTATCTTTGAATGGATGTGCGACAGTTACATGAAGAAAGATGCCAAAATCACTTTCAACAAACGCGACGAAGACTCCAAAATGAAAGAACTGGAAATTATTGAAGCTTATATTGTGAAATACAAAGAATCTTTTGATGATTCCGGGAGCGGAGCAATGCTACAGTATTTTACTTTGTCGCCAAGGTCGATTAAAATGGGCAACGGTGAGCACGAAAACGAATGGGCTATTTAAAAGGCCCTATTTATTTTTAACTGTATTTAAGTGAAATCTACCACTTCCCAATATTTTAAAAATAGGTTTCCGCACATTGCAAAACCTATTATGATTTTTTTATATACAAAATATTTTAAAATTCAGTTATGTCTTTAGTAGCCCGGCTCCATCTTGACCAACATCCTTTAAGTCAAAGAGGGATTCGCGTTTTATCCTATAATTTTGGTTTTTCACAGGAGATTGACAGTAATGGACTGCCCGGTTCAAGGGTACGCGCCGGACTCATCAACCTTACGGTCTATGGAAAAAGCGACCCCGACCTTGTCAACTGGATGTTGGGCAGGATGATGACTAAGAACGGGAAAATTGTTTTCACCGGAATCAGTGATTCCGGGATTCCTCAGGAGACCAACTCGTTAGCTTTTGAAAACGGAATTCTTGTTTCTTATGGTGAGTCGTTTAATGATCAATCAGATATGGTAATTTCCCTGAGTATCTCATGCCAAAAAATCACATTGTCAAATGCGAAATGGGAGACAAAATGGGATTTTGACAAAGGGGCTTAAACTCTAAATCTTTAATAAATGGCTTTACTTTCAAGTATTGAAATTATAATCAACAACAATCCATTTAGAAATTTTCAAAAAGTAGTGATCAGTCAAAACCTTTATGGAACTGATCGTTTTGAAATTACCTGCCGCTATGATGCTTTGGAAGACCTGGATGGTTTTTTGATTGAGAACTCTAAAGACTTCTTAGGGTATCCTATAGTCATACAGACAAGATTTTTAAAAGGTGAAGGGGAATCGGACGGAATAAGTTTCCTGGGCTATGTTACCGAAATAGAAAGCTCACGAAGCGCAATGGCAGATAGCGATCTGGTAATAATTTCAGGAGGAAGCAAGGAGATTATTTTAAACCGAAAACCACACAACAGGGCATTTCCCGATAAAACACTTGATGAAATTCTAAAGGAAATTTTAGCAGATTATGAGTTAAGACCAAAAGTGAAGGCAAGAAACCAGCAGCGGTTCCCCTACATTGTGCAATTTGAAGAGAGCGATCTGGCATTTATACGGCGCCTTTCCATCCGTTACGGAGAATGGTTCTTTTTTAATGGCAGCGAATTAATTTTCGGCGAAATCCCCGAAGAAGAAAAAACACTCACTATAGGGCAAAATCTGGATAATTTCAGATACGGGTTACGGGTAGCTCCGGTAAAATTCAATCTGACAACCCTCGAACCACTGAGTGTTTCGGTTCAAAGATACCATTCAGGCAACAGCTCAATAGAATCAAACCTGAACACATACGGAAAACATGCACTGAACATGTCAAAAGTGGTTTATCCCCTGGAAGGTGAAGATTATTTTGAGCATTTAAATCTGAATGAAGATGATTATCAATCCGGGTTGAATTCTGTTGGCGAGCTTCAGGAATCTGCCGATGCTGTAAATCTTGCACATGTTTCGGGAGACTCTACAAACGGCACGCTCTCAGCCGGAAACTATACAACAATTGATTGTCTGAAAAAAGATGGCGACTCAAAAATGAGTTATGGAAAATACCTGCTCACTTCAGTACGTCATTATTTTGACAACACTCTTGCCTATAAAAATAACTTCACTGCCATTCCGGCAGAAACAGCTATCCCAGAAAACACCAACCCCTATTTTGTTCGCAGATCATCAAATCAATTGGGGTTGGTTGCCGACAACAAAGACCCCGAGAACTTAGGCAGAATCAAAATAAGCTTTTTCTGGATGGAAGATAAATTTACAACTCCCTGGGTAAGGGTTGTAACCCCCTATTCCAATGTAAAAAGCGGATTTTATTTTATACCTGCTAAAGATTCAAGAATACTGGTTGGGTTTGAAGATGGCGACGTTGAGAAACCATATTGTCTGGGTGCATTATTCGACAAAAATGTTTATCCTGATCCCGATTGGAGCGGCAATTACGATGAAGGAAATGCTAAAATTCATGCTATCCGAACCAGTAAAGGTCAGACCATTGAACTGCATGACGAAAATGGAGCTGAAAAAATCAGAATATATGATACATCCGGGAACAATGAGCTGGAACTGAATAGTGCCGACAAAACAATTAATATCAGAACAAACGGAGACATGAGCATCAGCGCCGGCGGCACATTAAAAATCAGCGCAAGCAATATTGAAATTAAAGCCTCCGGCAACATCGACATGAGTGCTGATAATAAGCTGGGACAGAATGCATTGGATATTAACAGCACAGCTACTGCAAATATGAAACTAAATGCAAACAATATTAAAGCCAGTGCTGATGTGTTATTTGAGGCTAAAGGAGGCGCTACTGCTGAGGTATCTTCCTCTGGCCAAACTACAGTTAAAGGAACAATTGTAAAGATAAATTAATTCTAAAATGTCATTAGCAGCAAGAATTGGAGATATGCACATGTGCCCAATGTCTGACGGGCCAAAACCTCATGTAGGGGGACCAATTTTGCCCCCTGGATGCCCGACAGTACTAATCGGTGGAATGCCGGCTGCCCGTGTGGGCGACCTGGCTGCATGTGCGGGTCCGCCCGACACTATTGCCATGGGCTCAGCAACCGTAATGATTGGCGGAATGCCGGCTGCCAGACAGGGAGATATGACGGCACACGGCGGAACTATCACAATTGGCTGCCCGACAGTGTTAATCGGGGGTTAAACATTTATCTGTGCAGGTAATAATAATTAACAAATTTTATGAGTTACACGGATTCTCAAAATGGTGGAGCAGAGATGAAAAAACGAGTTACTTACTTTTAAACGAAGTACGAATGAATATGACTGTAAATATGTTCTTTACAAAGAAAAAATTTAGTTTGAGAAATCATATAATCTTTTCTATTTTTGATGTTTAAAACTATATCAAATGGAGGGCACTGGTTTAGCATTAAAGATAGGAAGTCTTGTATTCGGTCTGGGTACTTTTCTGGTATTATACAAGCAGGTAAAGCAACTGAAAAAATATGGTGTTGTCAGTTTATTTTACATTTTACTTATTTCAGTTCTTTTATCGGCATCAACACTTTTTCTCTATTTATGGCCGGAAAAAGGTGAGTTCACAAAGCTCATAATTGCCCAGCTATTTATTGCAGCAATCGGCATTTTACATGTGCTTTTGGCACCAAAGCTGTTGCCATGGTATTCTGTAGAAGCTGCAAGTATCCGGTTTGCATTCATTTTGTCCATCCTGCTGTTCACATTCTTTTTTTCCAATCTCTCTTTTACTTTTCTTGTCAGCTCGAAGGTGGTATCGGTGTGGCATCTTTCTTCGCTATGGTTTCTCGTTCCTGTGCTGCTTAATCTGACAATCGTCAAACTGCTTGAAGTGCCGCCAAAACTGTACAAAAAATGGCAGTATCCGGTGGGGGTTAAAGTAGAAGACCCAACAGACAGGGAGATGGAAAACCCAGTTGTAATAAGTTTTATTTTCAAAAAGAATCCCGATTCAGACGGGGAGACCACTTTCAGAGCAAAAGCACCCCAGGAGATGAAGTTGGGAAGGCTTTTCTATTTTTTCATCAATGACTACAACAGCAGACATCCGGAAGGTCCGGTTTCATTTGTTGACGCAAACAACATACCCCACCAGTGGACTTTTTTTAAACTGAAAAATAAATTACTCAATATCAAAACCCCTCTCGATCCGGATGAAACAATAATTAATTGCCGCATTAAAGAGAACGATATACTTATTTGTACAAGAGATGATGTTAATGAAAATTTGAACGACCATGAAAGCGCTTAACAAGAAAGAGAGAAATAGAGCATTTTTCAAAGTTACAGGATTATTTCTGCTTAGCTTTGTGATTGCCATTATACTTGGTTTTTCAACCATGAATATTGGAAAACTGTCAGAACAGAGGACCAACACGGAACTGGACAGACTAAAAAACCACTTAAAATTTCAGGAAAATGTTTTTGCACCCAATGTTGGCGAGACTGCTGCCATGCTTGCCAAAGTGCCAACAGCAAAGGAGACCGGAGAAAATCTTGAAGTTCTGAACCAGGATATTGCTTCCATTTTAAGCAACACCAAAAATCAGGTTGCTGAAGATGACACCTGGGAAACAAAAATGTATAAAGATGTCATTGAAGCTCTTTCGAGTCTTCAAATGGCATACAATAATCAGTTGAAGCTCAAGGATCAGGTGGGCAGTTCGGGCGAATTGGACCAGAAACTTCAGGCTTGCATTACTGAAAGAGACCGGCTCCAGACCCAGCTTACACTATTGCAGGCAGGCGGCGGAGGTGGCGGCGGCGCCGATGTAGCACAGCTGGAAAAAGAACTGCAAAAAGTAAAACAGCAGCTGAACACCTGCAATATTGAGAACAGAGCACTAAAGCAGGAGATTGAAAAGGTCAGAAACCGCTAATCAGAAAGAATCCGGCGCTTATTGAATTATTTTTCCCCACGCATCTGTTTTGATGATAAATGGCTCCTTTTTGCCGCTTTTTATCTGTGTGCCGGCTACTAAAATCCCTCCGTCTTCTGTTTGCACCAAGTCCATAACAAACTGGTCGCCGGGCAAAGTCAGGGTTTCATAACGAAACATATCTTTCCCGGTACGGTCAATCCAGCAGAGCGAAATATCATAGTCCACTCCATTGAAACAATGACTTGCAACAACATATTCATTATCGGTTTTAATCATAGTGGGTTTAAATCTGAAAAGATCTTCTTCTTTTATGACACATGGCAGAATATGCTCACAATCTGTTGCCTCTCCGTTGCCTTTTACCAGTGCAAAACTGATTTCATACATTCCGTTACGCTGCAAGTCCTCTGCCCTCAGCAGGGCAAACCCATCCTGAAACGACTCCATGATGCTGCAGCCGAACATATTCACGGCAGAAGTGATCAACTGCATATCCCCCACTCCTTTCCGGTCTATTTTTGCGAATAACATACTCATCCTGGACTGTTCCTTTTCCTGCCAGTAGCCCGTCAGAGCAAAACCGCCGTTTCGCATGGGCACAAAATCGGTTACCGTTTTCAGTCCGATAAATTTGAATGTACGGTCTGTAACCGGAATAATCCTGCCCGACAAATCTGTTTTTTGAAAAAGCAAATCAACAGGATAACGATCATCTAAAATGTTTGCAATTACTCCTGCTTCTCCGGCAACGCTCACTGCAATTTCGGGATAAAAGTAATCGGTTTTGAATTTTTTATCGACAGGAAAAACTATCGGACTCTCATTTTTGAGCTTCGTATCAATTATCATTACAAATAATTTCCCGGAAAGGTCAATTCCGGAAACCATAAATTTTTCTCCGGGCAGTGGTATCACTCCCGAAATCAGTTCGTCAAATTCCTTCTCCTGTGTAACATTCCCGCTGTTGTTAATTTTTACCAACAACGACTTGTTGTTCGATTTTTTCATCACTGCCAGATATTCATTTTTAGGAAGATTTAAAAGCGAAACAACTGATTCTGTGTTTTTTCCAAAGTTGTCTTTCACAAAGACTGAAACATTGCTTTTCAAAACTACTTCCTTGGAAACCTGACGGGAATCGCCTGTTTTTGAATTAACAGCATTAAGTGTAACGGTGTATTTGCCGGGCGACAGATAAGTGTGGGAAGGCGACGCTGCATTTGATTCATTAACATCAGCTGAAAAATCTCCAAAATTCCATTTAAACTCATCAGCATTTTCAGAAGAGTTTGAAAAAACAACTTTGCCTTCGATGTTGTTATCAAAAGAAAAATCAAATGCTGCAACGGGCTCAGCAACAGGTTTAGCAACAGGCTCGGGTGCCTGCTTCCCGGAAACCTGAACAAAATCAACAAATTCAGCAGTGTGACCGGTTGTGTTATTTTTCACTGAAAGCTTAACCTGATATTTTCCCTCCTTTGAATAGATATGAGTCGGGTTTTTTAACTCTGAACTGTTTTCTGATGAGTTTTTATCCCCAAAATCCCATAGATAGGAGTCGGCATTTACTGAGTAATTCGTAAAATTCACCACCGCAGGCGCAGAGTAATTGTCTCTTTCCGTAGAGAAACGCGCTTCAGTAACCGCAGCAGAAACGGACGATTCCGGTGAGGTAACAACCACCCAGTCAGAATACTTACTATCCCTTGAGAATCCAGGGCTTGAAGCAGTTAACACAACCTCATACCGTCCGGCTTTCTTATAGGTGTGAACCGGATCCTTTTTCTTTGAAGTGTTATCGCTGCCCGATTCAGGATCGCCAAAATCCCATAAAAAATCGTAGGCATTCAGCGAATTGTTTATGAAAATGACAGATACGGGTCCAATAGCATTGTTATTTTGAATTGTAAACCGGGCTTCCGGTGGCTGGGGAAGTTCTTCGATCTTTATTGTCTCTGAAAAAGTTTTGGCCTTTTTGATCCCCTGCGCCCAAACAGAAAGCTGAACTTTGTAGTTTCCCGGTTTTTCAAAAAGATGAACCGGATTTTCTTCTACAGAGCTGTTTTTTGCACCTGATGAAGGATCACCAAAATTCCACTCAAAGCGATTTGCAGATGTTGATGTATTTTTAAAAGTTACTATTGAAGGCGCTGTGTCTGATGATTTGGTATAGATAAATGATGCACTTGCCTCTTGTTTGCTTTCTACCACAACTTCCTTGGTAATTTCATCGATCAAACCACTCTGGCTGTTTTTTACAACAAGTTTAACCCGGTATGTGCCCGGAGCTTTGTACGTTACCGATTCACTCTCTTTATCCGAGCTGTTTTTCTTCTTTAGAGACGGATCACCAAAATCCCACTGATATTTATCGGCATTGACAGAAGTGCTTTTCAACTTCACCCTGGCGGGTGCAACCTGATTATTACCTTCAATTTCAAATTCTGCCACTACCGGATCATATTCCTTTACCTGAATACTCTGATAATAAACATTTTCAAGCCTGGTTTGTGAATTTCGCGCAATTAATGAAATGGTATAAACACCTCCCTTTTGATAAACATGTTTTGGCTCTTTTTCAAAGGAGAGATTTGCCGCACTTGATGACGGGTCGCCAAAATTCCATTGATATTCATTGGTGTAAACAGACTTATTGATGAATGTTACCTCACAAGGAGCATATCCGTTGTTACTGATGGAAGCAATTTCAAAAATAGCCTGGGGCTCATTTTCTTTGTAAGCAAAAACCTCTACCTTGACATCCGAAATATTTTCACTAAAGTCATCTTTAAAATACCAAACAATTGCCTTCTCGGTTCCCGGGCTTATACTATTTCCCAAATCACCATAGGCAGATGTTGTTTTCACCTGTGCCCCCTTATATGTGGCAAACAAAACCACTGTAAACAAGCCTGAACCATCGGGCGAAACAAGATCATAGGAAATCAGCAGTTTTTCACCATCTGAAACATTTGTAACAACACGCGATGCAAAATTTTCCTGCGCTGTTCCCCTGCAAACCATAAAAAATGAAATGAGGGCAAGGAGTGTTAATTTTATATTCTTTTTCATGATTCACACTTATTAATTTTCAAAAAAACTATCGTTAATCAATAAATACCCTGTAGGGAAGTAAATTAACCGATTCATTTTTCAGCCTGATTTTCAAAGTTTCGGTTTTATATTGCAGCTCCTCTTCAGAGATTTTTACATCACCTTTTAAATTCAGATGAATATCAAGCGTGCGGCTCAATCCTTTTCCGGGAACCGACTCTATGCGAACACCTTTTCTAACCTCAGCTTTTTCCAGTACGCTTCCAAACAGTTCAAAGCAGAGTGCCTTTATATCTTCCGAAGTAACGACTCTTCCTTTAGAAAGCAGTGATCTTCTAAGCTTGCTGAGTTTGTCTTCATTCGACAATTTTTGCCTTCCGCCAATTGTTTGTGTAACAAGTGCAAGGCTTTTGTCATTCAAATCACTTCCCTTATATACATTGAGCTTTTCGCCCACCCTGATATGGTTTGCCTGCTCGCCGGACAACGACCAGAATTCTACATTAACTTTATCATAAACAGATTCAGATTCCAAAACGAGATACGAGCTTAAATCATTGGTTATTCCCGACATGTTGACCCGCTGCTGCAATCTGCTCAGAATTTGATCCAACTGTTTCAGTTCCATTGAAATAAGCTCTCCTCCCTTAATGGAAAAAGCAGCCGCTTCATCACGTACCAGATCAATAAGCCGCTCAATGGTTTGCCGCGCATCGTGGGAGTCAAATCTCGCTATTCCACCCTGCCTGATCTGATATGATTTCTGCTCATTTCGGTTTCTCCCGGAAGTTCCGTGCGGCAGATAAAGCGAATTGGAGCTGTCTGTTACTCTTGAGATGTCAAAAAAATAGTCGTCGGTCAAAAGCGGAATAACATTCGTCCCTTTCACAACAGAATGGGTGCTTTCGTTCAGCTCTCTGTTAAATATCGGGAAACAGTTGATGGAAACCAACAATTCATTAATTTCTTCCGCTGTCAGCGGTTGAAACAATTCAGCCTCAATCCAGAGAATATTTTCATCAAAAATACCGGGGTACTTATCTTTCGAAAATCCGGAAAGCAGTTTTCCATGAACCTCATTCAGAGGAAAATTTTTCTTTTGATAATTTCTGTCAGCCAGCGTCACAAAGTTTTTTTCATAAAACTCATTGATGAATCGGGCTGTATCAGAAGAGAGACTTTGACTATCATGCACCAGTTTTTCAAACTGCTGTTTTGACGATAAAAACCCTTCTCTGAAACTCACCTTTTGTCCGTTAATTTTCCATTTTGCCGATTGAATCGCATCAAAAAACCGGTCGTCGGCAGAAATATTCTTAAATGAGAAATAGATAGAGAGCCCATCGAACATATCAACCAGCGGATCGAACCTGACACCCAAAACAAGTTTTGACAGGGAGCCTTCCTCAAAACTACTTTTGACTGCAATGACATCTTTAAACCTACCGTTTATCTCATACAAATCTTTCCCGAAAAGCAGGTATTTCATCTCGCCATTAAAGATTGTGAAAGTTCCGGTTGGTGTAAACCATATATTCTTTCGTTCAGTCTGCTCGCCCCTGCCCTCATCTTTCACAATATTTTTTGTGAAATAAAAACGGTAAAATTCGTTAATTGAGCTTCTTGGCCGGAAAGATATTGCATTGGCAATGGCATGTGCAGGGAAATGGGTAAACATATTTTTACTAAAAAGCACATCCAGCAGCTTTTCTATAATTCTTGCATCGGAGTTGTAAATTTCTCGCGAAACATTGCGAATTTCTTCGGCAAGTGCGCCAAAAATCAGGTTCAGCACAGGATCGAATGAGTTAATATCCTGAACATCAGAATAGCCCCAAATTCTTGAAGCGTTCCTAATCATTCTTCTTTTTATGGAGTCAATGGAGTCGATAGCCATGATTGCTCATTATTAATATTTTATTCCAAAATGAATCACACTGCTTATTATCAAGCTGTTAATAAGAAAACGGACCAATATAAAACACTTCATTGTGCTGAAAAAGTTCATTGGTTTTATCAATTACTCCTCTAATGTTCATCCTAATCTGCGTTTTAACTCTTTTATCCCGGTAACGGGCGCTCAGTTCCACCTGGTCAATCTTCAGTTCAACATCCACATTAATCACCCTTTTTTCATTGTTATTAATGGATTGAATAACAGATTTTCTCAATTTATCATTCAGAACATTCGTGTTGTAAATATTTTCAAAGTCATATTCTGAAATTTCTGTACCAAAAAGCGGATCGTGCCTCACTTCATTGTATGATGTAATGGTTATCAGATGAATCATGTTATGAATCGACTGTTTTAAATCGATTCGTTTTACATCTTTCTGCTGCATTATCGCACTGCTTGAAAAGGGTATTTCGAGGTAATCAGCCATTTGTTTTATCAATTATTCGTATTTATACTTAATCAGCCAAAAAGCTTCTTCCGGTTTTTTGCTCTTTTACAAAAATGCTTGTCTCCTTTTTCTTGCCTATATATGTCAGCGCCTCCAGTTTTTCAAACAGACGTGCAATGATTTGAAGAAATTCGCCAAACTGCTCAACACTTAAAAGAGTATCAAAGTGGCGATATTCAAAATTGATACAATAGACCAGGAGCTTTTCAAAATCTCCCTGTTTTAGCTCCGACCAGTTGGTGAAGTAATTCAGCAGCTCCTCCTTGTTTGCGGAGGCATCGGAATCAATTGTGTTTCGGATAACCCTTGCGGCATTTGCTATGTACATAAAGAGAAATACGGGAGGCTGATTGGGTATTTCAAAACGAAGGCGCAAATGATTCTCCGATATATAGTTTAATAGATTTTCCGATAGTGTTCCCACAGATTTTGCAAGAGATGTATCCTGATTTTTCTCGTTGATTTTTCGGATTATGCTCAGCAGGTTAAGTTCAAGCTGACTGAAAATCTTTTCAGTCAGCTCACAAAATTCCATTAGCTGCATGTGGCTTTTCACAGTCATGCAGGATGGCAGGTAATTACCGGCAATTTCGGGCACGCCCTGTTCAATTTTCAATTTCCCAATAATCAGTGAATCGGGCTGAACACTTTGAGCCAGCAGGTCTTTTTCAGAAACAAGACTGATTCCGTAGCCGGGAATTGTATAAGGGTGCCTCGGCGGCTCCTCAAATGTGTTTAACTCCCCGAATGGCTGGCGGTTAAAAGCATTGACAGAGAATAGTATATAAAAATATTCTCCCTCGCTGCCTGCCTGATTCAACAACATTGAAATATCACTCTCCAGTTCCGGAAGCTGGTGTTCCTCCAGTATATCTATGCGGGCACCGCTCCGGGTCACAGCCTGACAGGAAAAAATCCTAACTCTCAAAAACTTCTGATTGTCAATTTTGATGACGGTTTTTACTGACCCCTGCGAACCAATACCTACGGGAAATAATCCATAATTTATGTTGTTCAATAAAACTCCTCTGGCGTCGGCAATCTCAGCCGTGAAAGCATTTTCCATTTGTATGAAATGCTCTTTACTGATGTTCATGCCATTCTGCCAGTTGACATGAAAATATTTAATTTTCGTTTCACTCATTTCATCTGCTTTTGAGATTAAAAAATTTTCAAAAAACTCACATCGTTATGTTATAACCTAAAACTGTTTTTCCGAAACTTTGTTCTGATTCCGAAACCAAAACAAACACATTTTGTTCTTCAGGACTAACCAATTTTGTTTCCACGTCGAACTCTACAGGGAAAAAGTAGCCGTACAAACATTCAAGCATCTTCTTCAGGGTTCCATCCTGAAAAAACTCCATGGCATGAAGTGTTTTTAGCGGTCCGATTTCCACAATTATTTTCCAAAAAAAACCCGATACTTCGTTTCCTAACACCAGGTTTTTTCCAAGTTTCGAACTCCCAAGCAAACCCGCCGGCACCATTTCCTTTTGACTGTTGTTGTTTGTTTCACCTGGCTCCCTGTTCGACAGGGTGACAGCAACTTTTTCGTCTAAAATATTCTCAAGACACAAGGCGGTTAATTCATAATCACCGGAGATTTTATGAATAGCCGGTAAAAATTTCACAAGCCTGTTTATATAAATTTCGGGAATTGTTTCATCTATTTTCCAAAAACCGGGAATCATGCTGCCGAGTATATCAGTATGAAGACTATTCAGGCTATGATTTTCACTGCTCACAACATCAACACTCTGCATGAAAATTTCATTTTCAAAAATCCTGAAAAACAAGCGGGCACTTTTCTCTTCTGCCTTAAGCTTCATTGAATCTTTGGCCATTTCATCGGCACTTGTATGCCGGGTGTCAACCATTTGATGAAACAGCGCCTCGGGCAGTGCATCATAGAAGCCCGTACGGTTCAAGTGCAGTGTCAGTGTCTCCTCGCCATTTTCAAAACTTTCCGTTTCACAACGGTCAATATCGGTTGACCATTTTCTTTTCATTGGTCCGCCAAAAGCTACCTGAAGGGCACTTCGGGGGAAGCCCTCTTCCTGAAGATTAAAGACCACATACTCAGCCCTCAGGTCGATCAGCAGCTCATTAATATATTTCGATTTCTCTTCTAAGTTCATGATAACAATATTAGGAATAATTTAGCAAACCTCATACTGACAGAGCAACAAAGCAGACAAAAGTGTGAATATATCTGTTTACCCACTGCTGACCGGCTAAACTAATAACTAAATCAATTGAAGATTAAGTAGCAGAATGTAAGTGTCTTCCGCCTGAAATAAACGCAATCGAATTTTTTGCGAATTTTTATGCTATACCAACCAATTAAATTATTCAATCCGGATTTTATCAGATGAGCTTCCTTGATAAATATTACACGCAACATTTGGTATTTTGGAAGTCATAAATATTAATATTTTGAAATTGATTTAGTCTTCATCTTCCTCCTGTTTATTTTCATGTTGTTCGGTTTTATTTTTTTCTGTTTTGGTTTCCGTTTTTAAGTTATTACCATAGAGGAATGCTAAAAACGGAACTACAAACCAAATGAATGAAAAAATTACATGCAAAGTATTTTGTTTTGAGTTTTCACCCTCAACTGATTTATATCCTGTGAATATTGATTGTAATGTTTTTGTTTTAGAATGAAACAATAAGTCTGTAAATATTCCAATTAAGTGAATTACAACTAATATTAAAAACAAGTTTGCCAATATTTCATGTGCTTCCTCTAAAAAATCTTCACTGAAATTTATATTTATAAATGATGGGTTCTCGACCGAATAAAGCATAAATCCGGAAATGCTACAAAATAAGCCGACTATAAATATGCCCAACATCACAATAGATGCAGCCGGATTGTGTCCAATATAAGTTTTGTCTTTTTTGAAAAAGTGTGTAATAAATGATATTTGATTTTTTATACTTAACGGAAAATCTTGAAAATTCGCATATTTATTACCTATTAAACCATATATAAACCTAAATAAAATTAATACTCCGACAAACAAGCCGAAAGCGTAATGCAGGTTTTCATAATTATCGAAATCGCTCAAAATGTAAGCGAATGTAAAACCAATGGCTAAAAACCAATGAAATATTCTAATCGAAATTGTCCAAACTTTTGTTTTCATACATTTTTCTTTTCTGTTTATACCCGAAATTTACAATTATTTTCTTTCTATTCGTACAGTCGTTTCTGTCTTTAAACTATGTGGTAACGGATTGGTGCATGTTGCAGAGTGGATTTCGGAGAGCGTTCTTGTCCGGTAGGACTGAACTTCGATTCGAGTATCCGTGGATGGCGCACCACCAAAACCCGCTATGCAATATCTTAATTCCTGAAATGTTGTGCCTTTGTTGTTTTGTCTTTATATGATTTAAATCAAAGTCATATTATTTTTTTACTTGTGTAGCTTCGTCCCAATCATCTGTTCTGAAAGATGAGGCAGGTAAAAGATTAGCACCAAAAAGAGTTCCCATTATCCAGTTGCGCCAGGCATACCTAACTGCCACAGGATTAGGAACTTTATCGCTTTTGACAAATACATCCTTTTGCGCCACAATTTTGGCAGTAGCCGGGTAAAATACTTTATCGGCTCCTGCAATCTCGAATCCCGTCAACTCACCATAAGAATACAAACCTGTTTCTGCATTCTTAAACATCAGAACTATTCCGCCATCTTTTAACTCTAAGGATTCATAAATCGGACCGGCGTAATCTATGGTTTTATACCCATATGTTTGGTTGAGTGCATTAAACAGTAATCTATCGGCCACTTCTTTCTTCTTGGGTGGATGAATACAATATTGATCACCAATATCCATTGTAATTGCAATACCCGAATTTGGAATCAGATCAAGACATTGTAATTGTGTTTCGCGAATAAATGCACTATTGTCAACCGCTTGGAACACGTCATTATTTCCATCATATAAAAATGGAGCAATTTGAACATAATAAAATGGAAAATCACCAATACCCCAGCGTGTTCGCCAATCTTTTACCATAGCCGGAAAAAGCTTTTTGTAATTCTCAGGTTCAGTACGATTAGACTCACCCTGATACCACAACGCCCCTTTTATCGTGTAGGGAATCAGCGGGTTAATCATTGCATTAAACAGTGCTGTGGGGATATGATTTGTTGTTTTTGTAATATCTACATCATCCAGATTAACATTTTGATAGGCACTTATTACTTCCTTACTTATCCATGCCTGGACTGAACTACCACCCCAGGAAGTATGTATCATACCCACCGGGCAATCTAAAATTTCCTGAAGTTCTAGACCAAAGAAATAAGCAATAGCACTAAAGTCTGAAACGCTGTTGGGAGATGCCTGTTGCCAGGCTGTAAATTTCTCAACATCCTGTAATGGAGTTTTTGAGCCAATCCTATCCACGGTAAAGAGACGTAAGTTGGCATTATTCGACTTTGCAGTTGCCATAACAGACCCAAATGTGGGTTGCCCATGATAGCCCTTTACAGGCTGCTGCATATTAGATTGACCGGAACATAACCAAACCTCTCCAAACAGTACATTTTCTAATGTAATTTCTGAAGTTTTACTGCTTATATGAATAGTTTGAGGCTCTTTGCTATTGGTCGTTTTCACTTCAATCTGCCAGTTGCCATTATTGTCAGCTTCAACACTCATGGTCTTCTCTAACCAAGAGGTTTTAATCGTTATTTTCTCTTTGACATCGGCCCAGCCCCAAAGC
Source organism: Mariniphaga sp. (assembly GCA_040772505.1). Taxonomy (GTDB): domain Bacteria; phylum Bacteroidota; class Bacteroidia; order Bacteroidales; family Prolixibacteraceae; genus Mariniphaga. Next base: position 91,173 of record JAXGYA010000011.1, read on the forward strand.
ACAACGGTGGTGTTGCGCTGCAAAACCATATTTGACGATACAATAGCAGGAAGTTTAATCTCTGCCTTAATTGGCGATAGAGATAACAGACAAAATGCTGCTGTCAGGATAAATAAAGTAACTCTTTTCATTTTGGATTGTATTTTATTTTACTATGACAAATTTAAAAAAAGAGTTGAACAGGAAACGGTTTTACGCAATTTAAGTGAAAGTACCCGAAAAAGTTACTGGTGGCACATTGCCGGTTACCGTTCAGGTTTTAAGCTAAGGAGATGACAATTTAAGTAAGGATGGGTATCCACAAGCATAGCATCTCAAAATTTTCAACCTGTAATTTTTTATGATACAAAATTTTGGAAAATCAATCATTTTGCCAGCTACAAAAAAATTAAGAGTTTTGTGATGGTCTCATAATTATTTACTATTATTGTGTACATGATGTTTGTCTTCGTACACTCCAGAATAGTGATATTCAGCTATTTTAGATGACAAGTTGTTTTATGAATAATTCAAGCTCATTAAATTTATTTAAAAGATGAAGAAAAATAACATTTCAACTTGGTTTTTGACAATTTTCAGGATTGTTGTTGGCTGGTATTTCTTGTACGAAGGAATTGAAAAATTAATAAATCCATCATGGACTGCCCAAGGATACCTTGCCAATTCCAGATGGATTTTTGCAGATATCTTTCACCAAATGGCAGAAAACCCTGAAATGATGAAAGTCATTGATTTTCTGAACATTTGGGGTCTTATACTTATAGGGCTGTCTCTTTTTATCGGATTTCTGGTTCGTTGGTCTTCGATTACCGGATCTTTATTGCTTTTACTTTATTTTGTAGCTTATCCTCCCATTCCGGGATACACATTCGGGGCAGTTGTCGAAGGTAGTTATTTGTGGGTAAATAAAAATTTGATACTATTATTTATTTTATTGGTTTTCATCATATTACCTTCAAACATTTGGTACGGGGTAGATCGATTGTTAAAACGTTGGAAAAAAGAAAAAGCACATGCCCCGATACCACCATTAAAAGGAGAAGGAACCTCCTTGCAGCGGCGTGAACTGTTACGTGATTTAATTAGTGTTCCGTTTTTTGGAGCATTTGCTTATGCAATTTATAAAAAACAGAAGTGGGACAGTTTCGAGGAAAAATTTCTAACCGGGGAAACCGACGTAACCACCAGCGCAACCTTAAAAAATTTTCACTTTTCTTCGCTCGATGATTTAAAAGGACAAATTCCAAAAAGTAAGATTGGTAATATGGAATTAAGCAGGGTGATTATGGGCGGGAACCTCATAGGAGGCTGGGCCCACGCCCGTGATTTGCTGTATGCCTCGAAACTGGTAAAGGCTTACCATACCGACGAACGGGTTATGATGACCTTTTTACTGGCTGAAAAATGTGGTATCAATGCTTATCTTGGCAATATTGCACAGGCCAGGATAATAAATAAATATTGGCACGAAACCGGCGGTAAAATACAGTTTATTTCCGATTCCGGGCAAAATGAAGAAAACATTATTAAGTCTGTAGAAGCTGGGGCCTCAGCTATTTATTTTCATGGTGGGGTTGCTGACAGTTATGTACAACAAGGAAAATTTGATGAAATAGCAAAATCACTTGAATTCATAAGGAGTTATGGTATTCCCGCCGGTATTGGTGGACACTTGTTAGAAACCATCAAAGGATGCGTGGAACAAGGACTCAAACCTGATTTTTGGATGAAAACGCTACACCACCATAATTATTGGTCGGCTCAAGTTGATACGGAACAAAAAAACACGACTGACAAGGGTTTCAAAGACAATATATTTTGTTTTAAACCACAAGAGACAATAGATTATATGAATAATTTGGATGAACCTTGGATAGCGTTTAAAATTATGGCAGCCGGGGCAATCCATCCAAAAGACGCTGTCCCCTATGCTTTTAATAACGGGGCTGATTTCGTAGTGATGGGTATGTACGATTTTCAGATAGTAGAAGATTGTAATTTAGCCTTGGATACACTTAATTCTGACTTTTTAAAACAAAGACAAAGGCGCTGGTTAGCCTAACCTGAATAATTCAAAATATTTCTGTTCCTAAGCCAAACAACGTCAGATAAAGGTAATGCTCGGATTCTAATTCTCAAAACATCTATGGCTATTCCTGCGAGTTAAAAACCTGCGCCGACCTTTATTCTTTATATTTTGCTTCTCATAACGAAAACTTATGAATTAATCAGGTTTGTTCAACCGCTCATCGTCCAGTACAAAGCCTTTAACCATGTACTCCTTTAGGTTTTGGTTTGTCCAAATGCGGAATTGAGCACCCCGCTTACTTCTCACACGGAAACCAATTGCAAGAATCATTTCGAGCGAATAAAAAGTTACCCGATACTCTTTACCATCAGGAGCAGTTGTTAAGTAATCCTTAATAACTGAATTGTAATCTAACTCCCCTTCCTTCAACATATTAGATATGTACATACTGATATTTGGAACAGAAAACAGTTTTACGCAATTTAAGTGAAAGTACTCGAAAAAATTACTGGAATAACTCTCGCGTTACGTGTTCAGCATTGCCATTACCGCCGCCGGATTCTGGAAGTGAAAGACGGGGAAGTCCGTTTTTCGTGGAAAAATTACCGAACAGGCAGATTCCGGCAATTGAAACTCGATATTGATAAGTTCATTCACCGGTTTCTGCTGCATGTGTATGTGTAGCCGAAACCGGGCGGTTTTCGTCTGAACGGGAAAAGTATACCCGGTTGATTATTTCGGTTCGATTTGTGCCATTCACGGTGTGCCTTTGAGTCACGCAGTGAATAAGCCGGAAAACAAGAGGGCGCATTAAATCCCCTTATGCTTCCATGCTTCCCCGCTGTGCTGCAAGAGTTAAGCCCAACCTGCCTGCGACAGGCAGGCATGAATTAAAACACAATTTCAAATAAACTATTCTTTGTCTGGTTTATTAAAAATTGAACCTATTCCTTTACCAATTTTCTGCACGGCTTCAATTCCCTTATTTAATGGTTCTGCGGAAAAGTCGCTATATTGTTGGTAGCTTATGTTTTCATTATACGATTGAGGGTATATTACGAGCCTGCTGTTAGTAGCAAAATATTTTTCAAGTTTAACGGGCAAGTCGTCAAGTTTTCTTAAATAAGAAGCAGCTCCTTTTCGGGCGGATACCAGTATAAATAAATCTTCTTCGCTAACATTTCTTGAAATCACAAAAAAGTCTTCCCAATCTACAAATAACTTTATAGAAATAGATGCGGTTGTCTTCGCTTTTTTAGAAATTAACTTAATTGCTTCTCCCGTAGAATCATTACAGTACAGGATAATTGGAACACTAAGTTCCTGAGCCAGTTTCGCTATTTTTGCAAACCATAACCCAAAATGGTCTTCGTGTTCTGCCAATGGAGGTACTGCAACAACAATTCTTTTGTGCAGCACCAAAGGCTTTTCAAAATGACAAATAAAAGTGGTTTTGGTTGTGTTATTAATTATGCTATCTACTTTTTCACCAATTAATTTATCAATAAAACCTGCGCGATGCGGCCATCCTAAAACAATCATATCTGCCATAATTTCTTTCGAAATGCGCGATATACCACTAGCAACATTGTGATCTATTGTACTGATAATATTTACCTCTGTTTCAGAAGCAGATGCTTGTTTTACAAATTCTTCAAGTTTGTTTCTTGCTTTTAGGATATTGATTTCCGCATCCTCATTATTGGAAACCACAGACAGGATTGAAATAGGTTTTTGGGACTTTTTGTCTTTGATAAAAATCGCAAATTCCAATAACTTTTCAATATTTGAAATATTTGCAATCGGCAAAAGTATATTTTCTCCATCAGCGCCACTCGGTTTTATGAATCCAACTGTATCATCGTCCGACTCAATAACAATTTGTTTAGCTGCTTTTTCTGTGGCAAACGATGCAACTATACAACTTATTAGAATAATTATAACAGTTCCATTCAGGATATTGTCATCCAAAATTCCGGCTTTATAACCCACCAAAATTACTGCGAGTGTAGCAGCGGCATGCGCACTACTAAGACCAAAAATTAGTTGTCGTTGCGCTTTTGAATACTTAAAAATAAGTTGTGCAAACAATGCAGCAAGCCATTTCCCAACTAACGCCACAACCACAAGAGTTCCCGCAATGACAAGAGCCATTGGACCACTCAAAATTACTCTTACATCAACCAACATTCCGACACTTATTAAGAAAAATGGTATGAATAAAGAATTACCAATGAATTCAATTCGATTCATTAAAGCAGAAGAGTGTGGAATGAGTTTGTTTAAAGCTAATCCAGCGACGAATGCACCAATAATAGGCTCTACACCTGCAATTTCGGCTAAGAATGCTGCAAAGAATACTACAGCAAGAACGAAAATATAGTGCGAGTGTTTCTCACTTTCCAGTTTTTGGAAAAACCATTTGGCTATTCTTGGAATGAGAATAAACATAATTGCAGAGAAAACAGCTAATGAAATACCTAGCCGTATCCAGAATTCCTGGTTTAAATTACCTTGGCTATTACCTATAATTACAGCAAGAATAATAAGCACCGCCGTATCAGTTAAAATTGTGCCACCTACAGTAATGGCTACTGCCTGATTTTTTGAAACACCTAATTTACTGACAATTGGATAGGCAACAAGTGTATGTGTGGCAAACATACTGGCTGTAAGAAAGCTAGCATTGAAATCATATCCAAGTAAATAAAAGCAAACAGGATACCCTATTCCTAACGGGATTATGAATGTAAAAAAACCAAACAAAAGACTCTTATTTCGATTCGATTTAAATTCGTTCAAGTCTAATTCAAGTCCTGCAATAAACATAATATAAAGAAGTCCGATTGTTGAAAAGAGATCTACAGCTGAGTTTTTCTCGAGAATATTAAACCCATAAGGACCAATGATCACTCCTGCAATGATTAACCCAATAATTCCAGGAATATTTAATCTCTTTAGAAGAATTGGAGATAATAAAATGATAAATAAAACTAATGAAAATATCAGCACTGGATTACTCAGAGGTAATTCAAATTCGTGAATTAATTGGCTAAAAAAATCGTTCATGTATTGTTTATTTATAATTGTTTACCTGATATTTTATCCGGTTAAAAAATTATATCTTTCAAAAGTAGTACATAATTCTGAAAAAACGTTACACTGATTTTTTCTGACAGCAGACATGACCCCTTCAATCCTTGCATATATTTCGGCGCCTTTGAAAGTACGAAAACAGTTTGACACTTTTTGTTTGACCTTTGCCGGTCTGATATCCCTTTCTGCAAGGTTGTTTGTAATGGTACTTCCGGGTTGAAAGCAAATGCCAGTACTGCCTCTTTTTTGCTGATTAAACGTTCCACAAGGTTCCTTCCTTTGGTACGTTTACTTCTGCCTTTTCTGCCCGGTATTTTTATCGGCGGAGGTTCTGCTCTTTCGCCCAAACTGCAAATACGGTCATATCTTGATTCGATAAGTTCCTTTCGTTTGACCCTTTCTTCAAAAGGCATATTATAAACACTCAGCAAAAACAGCTTAAAAACTTTTGCCCATTTTGACTGCTGGTTTTCAATCAGCGATTCGAGTTCCCTTAATATATGCGCACCGCAAATCGCGTGTTTTAAATGCTCCAGTTTAAAATAGCTTCCCCAGCAGTCATGGACAAGCCAGCCGAAGTAATGTGTCAGTATGGATTTATTACTTTGGATTGCACCGGTGCCACGTTTTTCGTGCACAAACAGGTAAGTGTACAAAGGGGAGGTTGCTGTGTGCAACCATCGGAGTTTTCCCGCTATGCGTACCCCTGTTTCATCGGCATGTGCCACCTTTTGCCCAACTAGTTTCGATTTGATGATTTGCTCGCTTTCCTCAAGGTTTTCATAACACCTTTTTCCGGCCTGACAGATGGTCGATTCATTTATCGGGTAACCGAACAAATCGTTGAACAATCCCTGTATCTTTTTGTATGGAAGCCTGTAATGAACATTTAACAGTACAGCCAACGCCTTTGCATTGTTGCCATATTGAACCGGGGCATTGACTCCATGCGGCGCAGTTCCTTTTTGCTCTTGCCCGCAAACGGGACACCTGCCCTTAAATATCTGATATTCGGTAATCTCAAGCCTGGGCGGGGGAAGCTCAAAAACCTGGCGCCTTTCTGCCAGTTCCAATTCTTCTTTTGTAAATCCATGTCCACAGCTGCAAATGTCGGGGATACAAAACTCTGTTTTATCGGGGAGCTCAACCTGTCGAAGGGTTTTCCCTTCATGCCCTTTTTGTCCTCCATGACTGCTGTTTTTGCTTTTTGAAAAAGCCGGTTTAATACTCCTCTTTTTATAACCATCGCTTGATGGTGGTTTGTTGCTGTTATGGCTGTCGCTGTTTAAACGGGCTTTTAGCTCTACGTTTTCTGCTTTCAGCAAAGCATTCTCGGTTTTCAGTAAAGCATTCTCACTGCGCAAGGCTTTATTGCCTTTCTCCAGTCAGATAATTCGCCTGTTTAGTTCTTCAAGCTGGCGCATTAAAATTTGTATGGTTTTATCCCTGTCCATAATTTCACTCAAATGTAATTGCACAGGTTGCTAAAAACCAAAAAATTACAGTGAAAGTTATCAAACATAAAACCGTAAATTGTTGATATTGCCTGATTTCAAAATTTTATGTCACCAAAAAGGGAGTATTTGGAAACAAACTTCAGGCGAGCTGTGATTATGGAAATCCCCGGAGGATAAAAAGTTCGGAAACAGGGAATTTATCAACTGCTTCTTGTGAATAACGTATGAATTGTTGAAAAACTGAAAGCAAATGTTAATAACGAATAATAATCCAGGCGCTTTTTATTATCTTAGGCAGGTAAACAATTACAATAAAACAGGTTTTAACAAAGCGCTAATGGCTCAAGTTGATACTATTCATCAAGTAGTACCACCCGATATATCCCAGAACTTATTAAAGAAATCCTTAAACTTTTGAAGCACAGATTCTCGTTTCTTTGTGCGTTCACCAGTGGGTGAAAACCTCGAAACAGGAGGAAGCACTTTGGTTAGGGATGTGCCACTTGATTTGACATAACCATCACGAAACGCACTTGCAATATATTTATAGGTCTGCTCTTTATCTAAATTCTCTTCTTCGATTATCTGGTCTAACTCTTCCCGCTTCTTCTCATTAACAAAAGTATGCCAATCATCATCTACGTCAGTTGCAGGAGTTAAAGACTTAATAAATTGTTGGATAAGCTCTTTCTTATTACGAAGTTCCATACTGGAATCAATAGCTTTGTTAATATCGACTACAAGCTCCTTGTCTTTTAAATTGGTCTTGTGATACTTTTTAATCAAAGCGAGGATATAATCAATGTTGATTTCAACCTGTTTAATCAACTCCATCTCAAACACAATATCATCGTTTACAATTTCGCTATCTCCTTTGGTTTGTTTACGGAACTCATTGTAAAGATTGATATACATGCTGTGGTAATCCTGAACATCACGAGGAGTTAGTATCTCATTGCCTTCAAACTCATCAAATGCAGAGAGTATGTTTCTTACTTTCAATATCGTTCCATATAGTTTGATGAAATCCTTCTTTCTTTGCTCCTCAATAATCTGCACATTAACAGGGAAATTTTCTTGCAACTCTTTGACAAGAGCAGCATATCCTGTAACCTTTTTACCTTCTGCTTTATATCCGTTGTAGTATTCATCATACGTTTTGAGTAGCACAACTCCTCTGGCATCTTTATCTCCGAATAGAGCGAGGCTTTTATTGGTTGCCTCTTCAAGATTACGGAAGCATACAATGTTCCCAAATGTCTTTACCGAGTTGAGTATCCTGTTGGTGCGTGAGAAGGCTTGTAAGAGTCCGTGTAAGCGTAAATTCTTATCCACCCAAAGAGTGTTCAGGGTAGTTGCATCGAAACCTGTAAGGAACATATTAACCACAATGAGCAAGTCTAATTCCCGGTCTTTAACCCGTTGTGATACATCTTTGTAATAGTTCTGAAATTTATCGCTTGAAGTATCGAAATTTGTTTTGAATATTTTGTTATAGTCCTGTATAGCATCCTCTAAAAAATCTCGTGAGCTTTGATCTAAACGGCTGGTATCTTCAAGGTTTTCATCTTCAATTACGCCATCAACTTCCGGGTCATCTTCATTTACTCCATAACTGTAAATTGTTGCTATCTTTAACTGCTTATCACCTGGCAAATCTGCCATCTGTTTCTGAAATTCGGCATAATATTTTTTAGCCACATCAATAGAGGTAACAGTAAAAATAGAGTTAAATCCTGCCAACCTGCGGTCTTTTAACTTATAGAAGCTATTTCGCTTTGTTTTTTGGTCGAAATGTTCCCGGATATAGGTTACAATATTACTTATACGTTCGGGCGATGCTAAAGCCTTTTCCCTGTCAATATCCCATACCTTTTCATCCTTTATATCTTCCTCCTCCTTCATTGTACTGATATAATCAATACGGAAAGGCAACACATTTTTATCGGTGATAGCATCTACAATGGTATAGGTGTGAAGTTTCTCACCAAAGGCTTGTTCTGTAGTTCGCAGGTCAGGGAGAGTGCCACTGCTTGAGTTAACAGCGAAAATTGGTGTTCCGGTAAATCCAAACAGATGATACTTTTTGAATGTCTTTGTAATTGCCCTGTGCATCTCTCCAAATTGAGAGCGGTGGCACTTATCAAAAATGATGACTACATGCTGACCATAGGATATATGATTTTTCTGTTTTTTTATTAAAATGGATAATTTTTGAATAGTTGTAATGATAATACGAGCATTTGGGTCTTCAAGCTGTTTTGTAAGAATAGCAGTACTGGAATTACTGTTCGCAGCCCCTTCTTCAAACTTATCATACTCTATCATGGTTTGATAGTCAAGGTCTTTCCTGTCAACCACAAACAGCACCTTGTCTATAAATGACAGTTTACTTGCTAATTGAGCAGTTTTAAATGAGGTGAGTGTTTTACCACTTCCGGTAGTGTGCCAAATATAACCTCCTCCTCTTACTGTTCCATAGGTTTTATAGTTGTTGGCAACGTTTATCCTTCCCAAAATACGTTCGGTAGCCACTATCTGATATGGACGCATAACCAGCAAAACTTTTTCAGTAGTGAAGATGCAATACTTTGTAATCAGGTTCAATATTGTATGCCTGGCAAAGAATGTGCGACCAAAGTCCATTAAATCGGGTATAGCCTTATTGTTTGCATCTGCCCACCACGAAGTAAATTCATAGCTATGGCTGGAGCGTTTCCCTTTTTTTACTGTACCATCACTCAACTCTTTAATGTGAGCAAAACGTGTGGTATTGCTGTAGTATTTTGTGTATGTTCCGTTTGAAATCACAAAAATCTGCACATATTCAAACAGTCCGCTACCTGCCCAAAATGATTCTCTGCTGTAGCGATTAATTTGGTTGAATGCTTCTTTAATATCTACACCTCTTCTTTTTAGCTCTACGTGAACCAGTGGCAGCCCATTTACCAATATGGTAACATCATAACGATTTTGCCTCTCTCCTGCGTCTGTTTCATATTGGTTGATAACTTGCAGGCGATTGTTGTGTATATCCTCTTTGTCTATGAGGTAGATATTTTTCACAGTGCCATCATCACGGGACAATAGCTGTATATGGTCTTCTTGTATGATGCTTGTTTTCTCCGCTATGCCAATATTCTGGTTAGCAATTTTACTTTTGAAAAAGTGCTTCCATTCCGAATTAGTAAAGGTGTAATCGTTTAGAAGCTCTAACTGACAACGCAAATTGGCAATTAATTCATCCTCTGAAGTGATAGGTAGATAATCGTAAGCTTGCGTTTGAAGCAGCTCGATAAATGCTTTTTCTAATTCAGCTTCCGACTGATAAGTACTCTCTTTTCTGAAGACAGGTTTATATTCCGCTACAACGGTACTTTCCTGATTTTCGGCAACAAGGTTATATTTTGTCATGACTCACACTCTTTAAAATCTAACAGCTTTGCCCGGTAATATTCGTATTGTTTGCGACGTGCTTCTATTTCTGCAGGTATGCCTATTGATGTGTCATTTACTAATGTGTCGAACTTGTCCAATATTTCTACAATTCGGTTTTGTTCGGAGAGGGGTGGGATTGGGATTTTCAAACTACGTACAAAAGTTAAGTTAGCCATCTTTAGTTTATCTTGAGACATATTTGTAAAAACCTCATATAGAGCTTTACATGAATAATATAAATAAGAAGTGTTTAACTTATTAATTTCTAATGGATATAAACCTGCCACATTTTGATTTGTTGTTGCTTCAAATGGTAAGAAAGCGACTTTTCCAATTGTCGCACCTACTAATGCTATAAGTGTTGTTTCCTTTTTAAACAATTTAGCTGATGACTTTTTTAAACCTTCTTCTGTAATAAAGTCTGTAATGGATTCAACGTTTTTTGTATTTTTACAAACTGTTGATCCAAGCCATTTTATACTTCCTTCATTCCAATATTGGGGATTGCTTCTTGTAGGTGTACCTCCTGATTGCACTGTGCATACTTCCCCCAACGTCTTCCACTCCGCCTTCACTCCACTACTCATCATCCCTTCTTCATCTGCCTGTAGCAATTGGTCGCGATAATACTCATACTGCCTCTTCCTCTCCTCCAACTCGGCTTCCAACTCTGCACCCAATTGTGTGAACTTGTCGAGGATAGATACTATTTCTTGTTGAATGGGGAGAGGGGGGATGGGGATGGGATAATTTCTGACTTTTTGACCATTTATATTTGATTGAGAACCCTCACCTAATGATTTTAAATTTCTATATTCATTCCACAACCAATAAAATACATATTTGTAATTTGCTTTTTCATCATCAATTTCCAAATTACAGCAAGCCTGATTTGTTGTTAAAGGGATTTTATTGATAGCAACCTTTGCGGCTGTTGCTCCATACATTGCAACAATCACACAGTTAGCAGGTATCCAATTAGCAGAAGAATTCTTTAATCCCTCTTCAGTAATTTTTATGATGGTATCTGTTATGTCTAACCAATCAACCTCTTGTGTTCTAAGCCAAGGAATTTCACCACCATAGTATTCAGCTCTTGAAGTTGAAGGAGTACCACCTGAAATGATTTTTTTGCAAACATCCTCTATCTTTAGAAACTCCACCCCTCCTGGACAAAGCTCCTGTATCAATTCTTCTATTCTGCTCATTATACCTCTCCTTCTAAATCTAAAACAATCTCATCAATAGCATCACGCAGCTCATTTTGCTTGGAAACAATATCTTTAATCTGCTTATTCAACTCTTTAATATCTATTTTCTCTGTAATATCTTCTTGCTCTACATAACTACTAACAGCAATGTTATATTTGTTTTCAGCAATTTCCTTGTTAGGCACAAGCTGAGCAAAGTGGTCTATCTTATTGCGCTCAGTAAAAGCATTAAGAATTTTCTTGCGATTCTCTTCACTCAGTTTGTTTTTGTTTCCGATCTGCACAAATTCAGCTGACGCATCTATAAACAGGATAGCGTTATCCTTCTTGCTTTTTTTAAGAACAATAACACAGGTGGCAATACTTGTTCCAAAGAAAAGATTGGGAGGTAACTGAATTACTGTATCAATATAGTTATTGTCAATTAAGTATTTCCGTATTTTCTGTTCTGCACCACCACGATACAACACACCTGGGAAATTAACTATAGCAGCCGTTCCGGATGTAGAAAGCCACGAAAGCATGTGCATGGTAAAGGCAAGGTCGGCCCTGCTTTTGGGTGCAAGTACACCTGCTGGAGAAAAACGTGGGTCATTAATCAATAGAGGGTTAGAATCTCCGTCCCACTTTATGGAATAAGGTGGATTTGAAACTATGCAGTCGAAAGGTTCATCATCCCAATGTTTTGGGTCTTTTAATGTATCACCGTGAGCAATGTTAAACTTCTCATAATTAATATCGTGCAAAAACATATTTATTCGGCACAGGTTGTAGGTAGTAATGTTCACCTCTTGCCCAAAGAATCCCTGTCTTACATTGTTTTTACCCAACACCTTAGCAAACTTCAACAATAATGAACCGGAGCCACATGCAGGATCATATACTTTATTTACTTGCTTTTTGCCTACTACTGTGATTTCAGCTAAAAGTTCAGACACCTCTTGCGGTGTAAAAAACTCACCTCCCGATTTACCGGCACTACTGGCATACATGGTCATCAAATACTCATAAGCATCGCCAAAAATGTCATTGTTGTTATCCTGATAGTCTCCAAGCTTTAAGTTGCCTATAGCTTCAATAATCTTAACTAATGTCTCATTGCGTTTTATTACCGTTCCTCCCAGCTTATTGCTGTTTACATCTATGTCGTCAAATAAACCACGTAGGTCATCTTCACTTTCAGTTCCCTTTGCCGAGTTCTCTATGTTTTTAAAAATAGTCGAGAGAGTCTCATTCAGGTTGGCATCATTTCTGGCTTCACGGCATACATTTACAAACAGCTCTGAAGGGAGAATATAGAACCCTTTCTCTTTTACTGTGTCAGCTCTGCCAAATTCAGCATCTTCATCAGCAAGCTTGGTGTAATCAAAATCTGTAGTTCCTGCTCGTTGCTCTTCCTTATTGATGTAAGCAGTAAGGTTTTCCGATATAAACCTGTAAAACAACATGCCCAACACATAGGCTTTGAAATCCCATCCATCTACACTACCTCGCAGGTCGTTAGCCATTGCCCATATTGTACGGTGGAGTTCTGCTCTCTCTTTTTCTTTGCTCATTCTATTTTAATATTTTGATTTTTATGGTTGGCTAATTTAGCTAATAATTGAGAACAAAAGAAGTGAGATAATCTGTTTAACTCGCAAGGCTGAATATGAGATAATAATTTTAATAAAAATAGGGGACAAACTTTTGTCTGTCCCCTATTTAACTAATCAACAAAGCTGCTTCTTTCACTTCCTGTTAAGAATCAGCTTTTTCACTTTTTCGTAGTTTTCAATTTTAATTTTAACGAAATAAATTCCTGAAACATGATCTCTCATGCTGAAAGAGACAATATTCGATTGATAAAACTCTTTTTCCAAAACTTTTTTGCCGGTAACAGTAAAAACCGTTACCCCAACGGGTTTCGGATTTTCTCCATTAATTTCAATATTGACAATATCGTTGGCAGGATTTGGATAAAGCTCAACATCCAGTGAGTTTACTGTAAAATTGTTCACACCAACCGGATAATTAAGTACACAAATCTGAAATGTATCGGCAGCCGATGCGCCGGAGGCATCTGTGGCTGTTACTATCATATCCACGCATCCGGTATCTTTCAGGGCGGGTGTGCAGTATAACGTATCGTTCATCACCACTGCCCAATCGGGCAATCCGCTGATTCCAAGTTGGGTAACATCAAACGAAAGCTCTTCGTCGTCAATATCATCAAAAATATTTCCGGGTCGGGCATTCAGAGGTAACTTAAGCACATATGAGGCTATAATTTCCTGGTCGGGGACGGGATTTACCACAAACGGGGGGTCGTTGACGGGGTGGATTTCCACAAAAAAGCTTTGCGAAACTTTTGCATTTTCGCTGTCTTCAACCGTAACCGTTACTTCAGCTTTTCCACTGGCATCAGGAATTATGTAAATAACCAATGAACCCGTTGTGCTCCCTTTTTCATAATTTACCACAATTTCTTCGATAAGATTTTCACCGGAGCTTTCTGCCGTTACGGTTACCTCCTGTTCCCAGCAGTCGTTACCGTACGAAATTCCGGTTAATACAACATTCAATGGCGGTGTGTCTTCATCTGCCTGAATATTCGGAATGGGGTTCAGTGTGGGCGGATCATTCTCCGGGATTACAGTAACAGCAAACGACATTGTATCGGTTTTGCCGGAAGCATGGGTTGCCACCCAGGTTTCTATTGTTGTTCCTGCAGGAAACAGTCCGCCAGGACCGATGCCTTCTATGAGTTCAACCTCACCTCCACACGTACCGGTTACTGCTATTTCGGGATAGTCAGTTTCAGTTTCGCAAACCCCGGGCGCCACTTCCAGCACAATATCTGAAACGGGTTGAATGCTGAACGGTGACGTATCCACAACAGTTACGGTTGCAACACAGTTTGAAAAATTTCCACTGGGATCGGTTACTTCCAAAGTTACCAATTGCTGTCCGAGGTCGCCACAATCAAAAGCGTATTTGTTCAAAGCTATAGATGCCACCCCGCATGCGTCGTAACTCCCATAGGGTTTGCCGCTGTTTGTAACTGCCCATTCCGGATAGCCGTTCTCCGGAATTCCCTGATCGATATCAGCCGGAGTAATAAATGCCTGCCCATTCTCATCAAGTGTCAGGGTTATATCCCGGCATAACGCAACCGGCGGTGTTTTGTCATAAACGGTTATCACAGACTGGCATTCACCAACATTCCCTGCTAAATCCGTAACGGTAACCAAAACATTAACATCCTTTCCAACATTACTGCATCCGAAGGTGTCAGGATAAATATCTATGACTAAATCTTCATAAGAGGTAAAATCATCAAAAGTTCCTGCGGTAATAAGCCGGATATCAGTTTTTGTTAAAACATACTTTCCGTTTTGACGCAACTTAACCTGATAAGGATTACATACAACTTCCGGTGGGCTAATGTCTCCACTGGCAACCTCCAAATTAAGGGTTACAATACTGTCGCAACCATTTATCGAAACAAAGGTTTCAACGTAAGCTCCCGATTCCGTAATTTCACTGGAGCCAAAAATAAAAGGCAATTCATTCTCAGAAACAATAACCTCAATGGTGTGGTTATATACAGGATTGACTGTTAAAGTGAGAACTACTATAGAATCACAGCCATGAATCGACTCAAATACCTCGGTGTATTCACCTGAAATTGTCAGGTTCTGTGTTCCGAAATTGTAAGTATCTCCTTCACAGATTGTTTGTTCATCCGTGTGGTTATACCCTGGATTGACTGTCAAAGTAAGGACCACTGTAGAGTCACAGCCATGAATCGACTCAAATACTTCGGTGTATTCACCGGACGTTGTCAGGTTCTGTGTTCCGAAAACATACGTATCTCCCTCACAAACTGACTGCTCATCCGTGTGGTTATATACAGGATTGACTGTTAAAGTGAGAACTACTGTAGAATCACAGCCATGAATCGACTCAAATACCTCGGTGTATTCACCGGACGTTGTCAGGTTCTGTGTCCCGAAATTGTAAGTATCTCCTTCACAGATTGTTTGTTCATCCGTGTGGTTATACCCCGGATTAACAATCAGGGTTAATGTTACCACACTGTCGCAGCCATGAATGGTTTGAAAAGTTTCGGTGTAGGTGCCGCTTTCAGTGAGCTGTTGCGTACCAAATGTGTATGGTGTTTCAGAAGAGCAGATTGCAACTGGATCTTCTCTACTTTCGTACATTTTCACATCGTCGAAATAGACCCTTGTGGTAGTTGCATTACCTGCACATAAAAAGAAATCCTGCGATACTGCCGGATGCATCGGAAATACATCAGTTGTATTGCTTCCGCTACTACCAGAAACCTTCTGCCCATCAATATAAACCGAATAGACACGGGCTACCATGTCGTGTTCTACACGCACATGATACCACTCGCCAGGTGTAAACGGCTGTATGTCATAGATTGCGCCTCCCGTGCAAGTTGCCCTTATCCTTCCATTGGAAAAATCAATCCTGGATGTGCGGGCTCCCCAGCTTGCAGCACCATAATTTACAAGTCCAATCCCGCTTGCCGCAGCATTTGCAATGCTTACATTTATCCATGCTTCAATCGTCAGCTTGTCAGGAGTGCTGCTAATAGGTTTATACAAATCGGCTGCCCAACTGCTTCTACCTTCCAATTGAAATGACTTTGTACCGTTCTTAGAAATATTATCCACCACTTTCTGGTTGGCGTTGCCCGAGCCATTATATTTTATTGTCCAACCGGCAAGTGTACCCAAAGCATCTTCTTCAAAATCATCATTCACCTGAAAATCAACAACTTCTCCAATCCCAATGTTGTACGTTGGGTGTACTGTCAAATTCAAAGTTACCACACTGTCGCAACTATGAATAGTTTGGAAAGTTTCGGTGTAAGCGCCGCTTGCTGTCAATTGTTGCGTGCCAAATGTGTATGGTGTTTCAGAAGCGCAAATTGCAATGGTTGCTTCCGTTTCATAATCAGGATATATCGTGATTATATCAGTAACAGAATTCACACTTCCGCTTTCCGAATCGGTGGCTGTTAAACTTACTTCATAATCACCTGCTTCTGTATAAATATGTTCCGGTTCAAATTCAGTAGATTCTGTGCCATCTCCAAAATCCCAAAGCCAGCTGTCGGTATCAAAACTTTCGTTGGTGAATTGAATAGCCGAACCGGAACACAAACCGCCCGAAAAGGAGAACTCAGCCGTTGGCATAGCCTCTTTTTCAACTGTCCGCGAGAGCACGCTGCTCCATTGATTACGAATGTCGAGTGCACGAAAATGAACGGTGTAATCGCCTTTTGGCACATGGCTCAGAGCTACCTCAAATTCAATTAGTGCAGGATTGATAGGAGCATCGAGGCTAACGAAAGTAAAGGTTGTTGAACCGCTGCCGGAAACGGAATTGCCCGAAGCATCTTCCACACGGTATTCGTATGCTTTTATCAGGTTTTCGGAAACAGAGGCATCGATTTCGGGCATTTTTACGAAAAAGCGAGTGAGCGGCGACGACCAGTTCCCCAAATTATCGCGGAACCTGACCATGAAAACATTCAATCCATCGGGCAATTGTGTTGCCTCAATTTGTTGGTCCAAAACAAAGGTTGTTGTGGGGGCAATTACTTGTTTTACAGCAGTTTCATTATTCAAACGATACTCGTAAGCCACAATGTTTTTGGGCTCGGTGGAAAATTGTTGTTCCGGTATTTTCACGAAAAACCGGGTGAGCGGCGACGACCAGTTGCCAAGGTCGTCTTTAAACCGGACGGTGAAGGTGTTTACACCGTCTGGAAGGTGCGAGGCATCGGCCTGAACCGCCAAATCAAAACTTGCGGTAGGTGATGCAATGGCTTCCGAGGTTTTATTGTCGGTGTTGCTGTTGAACCAGTATTCATACGACTGAATCGCAGACTGACCGGAAACCGCAAGCCCCCACCCGATAAATAAATATATGAATAGATATTTCTTCATGGGTTTCGTTTTATTGGTTTTGAGCTTCTACTGTAACTTTTACATCCAGTTTTCCTTCGGAATCGGTACGGGTAGAAATATTGTTGATGGTAATGTGTGGGTTAAACGGAACTGCACCTTCTTTATAGGGGCTCATTGTGCCATAAATCCCGATGTCGTTGCCGTCGGTTCCGGCGCTTTTGCCAGGCGAGGTTTCTTTTAGGTGAAAGTCGGAATCGTAACTAAAAGCTCCTCCAGGATGGCTCACAAAAATACTTTCAAGTGCTTGTTGGTCGATATTGTTTGTGCCCCCTGCATAGGTAGTTACAAACAAATTATTTTGAACGGTGTTGGCGGAACTGCCAGTAAACAAATAGTTACTAGAAGATTGCAGAACAACGTTGTTTTGAATAGTACATGAAGTTATATCTCTAAGACATTCCACACCACCCGTAGTCCACACCACGTTATTAGTAATTAATACGTTGTTGTTGAAACTTGAGATATTATTAAGGATGTTTTTTTCAATCAGTACATTTTGTGCATTCATCCCAACAATTCCAGCACGAACCACATTTTCGGAAATCAAGATTTGTTCAGAAGAGGATGGAGTACTACCCCCATAATTAATTCTGATTGAGTTTACATTACAGCGGCTGATGGTTATTTTATTTACGGTTTGATTAGCCGGGGTAGTTCCCCATTGAATATACCCAGTTAAATAAAAACCGTGAAATTGAGAACTATCGGCACCAGTCTGTAGATTTATGCTTCCGGTAAGTTCGGTACGCCCCGTTGCCTGCGCATAAGCCGGATAGTGCCCTGTCCCTATCATCGTAATTTTTTTGTTAACAACAATATTTCCGATATTGAAATTTCCTCCCGGCAAGTAGAGCGTATCGCCCTGTTGGGTTGCGGAGAGAGCAGCAGAAAAAGTGTCGTAAACATTTGTGCTACCTCCATTTTGTACCACAAAACGCAACTGGGCGCTGGCTTTTGCCGAAATCATGATTAAGGCAAATAGCAAGATTGAATTTTTTAGTGTTTTCATTTTTTTGAATTTTTAGTATTTATAAATTGCTTTTTAACGCTCTTGTGCTTCCACCGTTACGCTGATGTTGATTTTCCCCTGCTCGTCGGTTTGTTTCGAGACGGATTCCTCTACAATACGTGGTGTAAAAGGTACAGCTCCTTCTTTATAGGGAATTTCAGTACCGTAAATCCCGATGTCGTATCCATCCGTACCTGCACCAATCCCCACCGAGCCTTCTTTTAAATGGTAGTTGTTTGTGCTTAAATAGTCAGTAGAGACAAAATTGACTAAGTTATTGGCGAGTGGCTGATTAAAGAAATTACCTTCCCAAAAATTCAAATCGGTTTGGGGATCGATAGTTAAATTAACACGGAAAATATTGTTCTTAAACTCGTTGCGTTCACATACACTAAGATAGTAGAAAGGATATTCATTCACCCCAAAAATATTGTTTCGGAAAATTGCGTACGAAATCCATTGAAATTGGACTGTATGACGGGGGAAAATATTATTGTAAAAAAACACTTGATTGTTAAAATTGGAAACATTATTAGGAATCATGTTCTTGGTAATCCATACTTCCGTTGCATTCATTCCATCAATGGTACCACCTGCACATTCAGTTATTGTAATTTGCTTTGCCGGGGAAGGTTTGGAGAAACCGAGCTTTACCGTTCCACTCCACCGGCAGCGGCTTATGGTAATGTTTTCAACACTGTCATTAGTGGCATTGGTTCCAATTAGCAGGCTTCCAAACCGGAAACCATGCAGTGAAGTCCCGTCTGCTCCTTTTAGCAAACGAATAGTCCCGTTCAGGTACGAAAACAAGCGATTGTGAACGTAGGCTGTGTCATGACCTACCCCAATAATGGTTATCGGCTTGTCAATATCAATGTTTCCTGTGCTAAAAGTTGCACCGGGCAAGTAAATGGTATCGCCGGCTTGCGTATTTTGCCAAGCCGTAGCCCAGTCGGTATAAAAACTGGCTGTTCCGTTGCTTTGCACTGCAATTGACCTTTGGGCAAAGACGAAAACACTCCAAAACAACAATGGTAAAAAAATAAGCTTTTTCATGGTCATTATTTTTGATTTTTAATATTCAAAGTTAAACTCTTTTGATGTGTCATGGATGCTCAAATCGTAAAAAGAGTGTTCAATTCGTAAATTTTATCATAAACACTTTTCATTTTGATTAAAAAATAAAAACCTGCATTTTTACAATTTGGTGTTACTATACATTACTCAAGCTCTTTGTTTTTTATAACTTTGTGGCGTAAAGAGTATTTAATGGATAAGATATAGCATGGCGCAAATTGTTTTAATAGCATCTTTTTTAGTTCCATTGATTTTGTCGGGGGTTATATTGTACGGTGCACGAGGCAACAGTCCCAAAATAATTTTAAGCCTGAGCATGCTTAATGCGGCGGCTGTATTCATTGCAAATTATTATTATTTTATCGGCAACTTTGAGGTTTACACCTACTTGCACAGCACACACGTTGCACTTGTTCTATTTATCTACCCTTCAATTTATTTATACCTTGTCTGCTTAATCAGAAAAATAGAACTTACCGGGAAAATACTATTTCATTTAGCACCCGGGGTGTTATTTCTCCTATTATACCTGTTCTTTTTTGACCTGAAATTCGCCTTTGCCGAGCGGGTCGATTTTTTAACCACCTACCGTGATGAGCTATTCGCGAAAGAAGCATTCAAACATGTTGAATGGATAAGAATAGTTAACGTGGCGGTTATAGTGCTTCAAGTTGTTGTTTACAGTATCGCAATTTTTATCGAAAGCCACCGCTACAATTTCCGATTAAAAACCGAATTTTCAAATGCTGAAAGTTTACAAATAAAATGGCTGCCGTGGTTCAATGTGGCATTAATTATTGTGGCTGTTATTTCTGTTCTTTTTTACGCAACAAACCCATTTTCGGAAGAAAACAACAAACTGTTAATCATTTCAATGTTCATAATGTCGGTTTTTATCTGGCTATTCGGAATTTGGGGGAATGCACAAAAGGCAATTGAGTTTCCTGTCGAAGAAATAGCGACAACGGATGTCGAAAATATCGAAGACATTTTATACAAAAAACTGTTGACGGTGCTACTCGAAGATAAACTTTATTTAAACCCCGACTTAACGCTTACAGAACTTGCGCTGGCTGCCGGAACAAACCGCTCTTATGCGTCACAAGCCATAAACAAGACATATCACGACAACTTCAATACACTTGTAAACAGCTACAGAGTGGAGACAGCTAAAAATATTTTAAAAGAGGCTCCCGACTTAAAACTTGAAACAGTTGCCGAGCAATCGGGATTTGGTTCAGCACAATCAATGCACCGCAATTTTTCAAAACAGACCGGCATTTCGCCGGGAAAGGTAAAACAGACATTCCGCAAGCATAAGGACGTAAAGGCATAATACAGACAACACGGTGGTTTAACAAACTACCAACCCCGAAACAGGTTTGAAAGAATACATGGAAGAACAACAACAAAAGTCGATGAAACTTATCGTTGATTTTTATAAAAATGCTCAACAAAAAGGTTTCATCCGCCCCGACATAAAAATTGATTTCCTTCTGGCATTTTCAAACCAAATAATTGAGATGATGAAGAATGAGCAATTGATGGCACAATACGCACAACCACAGTATTTTATTATCGAAGCAATGAACGTTATGTTTTACGGAATCACAACAGGAGATGAGTAAAAGAGAACTTCCATATTACTTTTCAAGCATAAGATTCTCCAATCAAAAGGTATTTAGTGCCATTTTTCAAAAGGTGGCGGTTTCCGTGGCGAACTGTCCTGGTTTATTCCGCGAAGCAAAAATAATGGCAGCGAGGAAGCTTTTGCGGCTTCTATTTCAGGTGATTATACCATGAAAAACAGTTTGTATCTGCACAGTGCTGTTTTATTTAGCAGCAACGAGGCAACCGGGGATGCCGGTGGCATGCGCAACCTTTTTGACCAAAACCTTTCGGCAAAAATGCTGACGCTCGGAATGGTGAACCTTTTTGCCCAGGTTACCTATCCGTTTACACCGCTTTTTTCAGGAGACTTTTCGGCCATGGTAAACCCGCTCGATGGTTCTTCGTTTATTGGCCCAACTCTTACTTATTCATTGGGCAACAATTTGGAAATCATGTTAAACGGACAACTGGTTTTTGGCAGCGAAGGTACTGAGTACGGCGATTATGGAAAAGCAATTTATGGCCGCATAAAGTGGTCGTTTTAAGTCAAAAGAAAGAAATCGCTTACCGATTATCTCGGTTATTCGCGTGTTCCACATCGTTATTCGCCGATTAATCACCATTTAAACCCCAAAGGCATTTAACCTTTTAAACCGGATAGGGTCAAACCGACAGTAAACAAAAACAAATAGCTGGAGAATTATAGAATAGTTACATAACATTAGAAAATAGAAAACATGAAAACAACAATTACAAAATTAGCAGCAATTACTTTTTTCTCTTTATTCTTTTTAGTTGGAAACGTAAACGCAAAAGGAACAAAATTCGATGTTCCAAATCTTGCCGCCACAGAATCGGTTTTAGTACTGGAAGATTGGATGGTTGCAGATACTTTATGGGAAATCGGTGAAACTTTCTTTTTTGAACCGGTGATTGAAAAAATTATGGAGTTGGAAAGTTGGATGACCAACAAAATATTCTGGAGTTCGAAGGACAGTGTTAAAACAGAAACTGAAATGGAACAAAAGCTGTTATTGGAACCATGGATGCTAAATATCGAATTATGGAAACGGTAGTTCGGACGAAAGACGATTAACAATGAGGATTAAGGAGGTTGTAAGAAATTACAGCCTTTTTTATTAATTATTTACTATACGAATATTGTTTAATAAAACTAAATTCGTATATTTGATGCGTAATCATAAAATTAGAAATGTAAAATGACTGCACTTAAAAAGAACAAAAAGTACATTTCCATTTTAAAAACTGCCAAAGCCTTGTTTTGGAAACACGGCATCCGCAGGGTAACAATTGAAGAAATATGCAAAGAGGCGACTGTTAGCAAAATGACTTTCTACAAGTTTTTTCCAAATAAACCCGATTTGGCAAAAACTATTCTTGATAATTTGATTCAATCTTCAATTGTAAAATTCAAAGACATCGTTTCAAGCGAAGTTCCCTTTTCACAAAAATTGGAAAAAATATTTTTACTGAAATTGGAAGGGATGAACAACATTAGCATGGAGTTCATCAACGATATTTACACAAATCCTGAATTGGGGTTAAAAGAATATATGGAAGTACAAAAGCAGAAATCGATAAAAATAACCGTCGATTTTTATAAGGATGCACAAGAGAAAGGCTTCATCCGCCCCGATGTGAAAATCGATTTTTTGCTCGCTTTTTCAAACCAAATTATTGAGATGATGAAGAATGAGCAACTGATGGCCCAATACGCTCAACCACAGGATTTTGTTATTGAATCAATGAACGTTATGTTTTACGGTATAACAACAGGTAATGAATGAAGTAATTACATTATTATTTGTTTTTTTAATCCTCTCTTTTCAGTTGAAAGGCCAAAATGAAGATTCAGGATTCCGTGATTCTTTACAATTCCAAGGGCAAATTTCGTCGTATGCCCATTTCAACAATGGAAACGAATTCCCGCTTTTAATAAGCGGACGATATATCCCACAGTTGAATTACAGTGTTTTTTTGAAAAACAACCAGCTCATCGATTTTGAATACGCCGCAAATGTTTATGGAAATGCCGAATTCGACCCGTTTACCAATTCCGATTTCAGCGGGAAAATAAAAAACTACCGTGCATGGGCGCGCTACTCAGCACGGCAATTTGAATTGCGGGCAGGTTTGCAGAAAATCAATTTTGGCTCGGCTTCCATGCTC
>JAXGYA010000012.1:0-100230 GCA_040772505.1 Mariniphaga sp.
ATTGTTCACGATTCCGGGAAGTATCATCCCCTGTTTCAAATCATTGATTGAAAAAACATCGTCGGAAAATTCAAAAACTTTAATGGGTCTTCGCGGGTCGCGTCCGGGCTTGAGCAGCTCATTTTTAATATCATTTAAAGTTGGAAGACCTACATCCGAGGTTTCATATTCCGTAAAATCAATTTTCGACACCAAAGCTTCATTTTGAATCAGCTCCCGGATTTCACAATGCAGATATTTGGCAATTTTTTCAACAATATGATAGGACTCGGGGTGAACCGCAGAGTTATCCAGCGGATTTTCAGCATCCGGAATGCGCAAGAACCCGGCTGACTGTTCAAAAGCTTTAGGGCCCATCCGCGCGACTTTCTTCAGCTCCTCACGGGACGAGAACATTCCGTTCTCCCTGCGGTAGTCCACAATATTCTGAGCTAATTGCGGACCCAGCCCGGAAATGTGAGTCAGCAGGTGGCTGCTGGCTGTGTTCACATTCACGCCCACAGCATTAACGCTTAGCTCCACCACCGAAGTGAGGCTGTTCTTCAATTTGTTCTGATCCACATCATGCTGATATTGCCCGACGCCTATGCTTTTTGGGTCAATTTTTACCAGTTCAGCCAGCGGATCCATGAGCCGGCGGCCTATGGATACCGCACCGCGAACCGTAACATCATATTGCGGGAACTCCTGACGCGCAATGGGTGATGCTGAATAGACCGATGCGCCGTCCTCATTCACCACATAAACCCGGATGTCATTTTTGTAGCGAAGATTTTTCACAAATGCCCCCGTTTCGCGGCTGGCAGTTCCGTTTCCAATGGCAATGGCTTCAATCCGGTAGGTTTCCACAAGCGAAGTCAGCTTTTTTGCTGCCATTTTTCTGTCTTCCTGAGGTTTATGAGGATAAATGGTATCGTTATGCAGCAGATTCCCCTGCTCATCGAGGCAGACCAGCTTGCAGCCGGTGCGGTAACCCGGATCTATGGCAAGTATTCTTTTATGCCCGAGGGGCGGAGCCAGCAGTAATTGCCTCAGATTTTCCGCAAACACGGCAATGGCTTCATTATCGGCTTTTTCTTTAGAAAGTGCTGAAAACTCAGTTTCAATAGATGGCTCAATCAGCCTTTTATAACTGTCCCTAACCGCTTTCTCCACTTGCTCAGAACTTGGATTGTCGCCTTTGACGAAATAGCGAGTCAGATTTTCCAGTGACTTTGTTTCGTCCGGTTTCACCGAAACCCGCAGAAAACCTTCCTTTTCGCCCCGCCGCATGGCAAGCAGACGGTGAGACGGGCATTTAGCCAAGGGTTCGCTCCAGTCAAAATAGTCGCGATAGGTGGCTCCTTCCTCCTCCTTGTCTTTGACAACTTTTGCCGAAATCACGGCACCGCGTTCAAATTCCCGCCGAACGATACTTCTTGCTTTCTCATTCTCATTAATCCACTCGGCAATAATATCACGGGCTCCGGCAAGAGCATCTTCAATATTCTCTACCTCTTCGTTTAAAAACGAAGCAGCCCTCGACTCCGGATCACGTTCCGCTTGTTTCATTAAAATCTTTGCAAGCGGCTCCAGTCCACGCTCTCGCGCAATAGTTGCCCTTGTGCGGCGCTTGGGTTTATAGGGCAGGTAGATATCCTCCAGCTCTGCTGCATCATAGCAGTTTTCAATGCGCGCTTTCAGTTCAGGTGTCAGTTTTTCCTGTTCCTCAATGCTGTTTAAAACCGTCTCTTTCCGCTTTTCAAGCTCCATGAACTTTTCTGCAAGCTCTTTAATTTTGAGTACCTGCACTTCGTCAAGTCCGCCGGTACGCTCTTTCCGGTAGCGCGAAATAAAAGGGACTGTTGCCTTTTCATTCAGCAACTCTAATGTATTGATCACCTGATGGATCTGAATCCCAACATCCCGGGAGATTATTTCAATTATTTTTTGATGCATCTGCTTTTCGTTAAAAAAGCAAAGATAGAAAGAAAATTGGAGCTTTTTAGCGCCTAAGTAGCGGGTTGCCTTACGGGAAAAGAATTTCACACGAAGGTTAGACACAGGACTGTTAGTATAAATATTGTAAATGCGCGAATGCGCAAATGCGTGAATTTGCGTTTTTGAGCAAGCAGGGCTCATCAGCGCTCGTCCCCCTTGGCGAAGGGAGATTTAGGGGGATTGATTTCCGGCAGGAGATTTTCCTTAAGGGGCAAACAGAAACTTCTCCTTTTGCTCTTTCACATTTTACTTGTATTTTTGCATCGCATTTCAAAAGAAAGTTAATCCATGTTTGAAAATTTATCTGACAGGCTGGAGCGGTCGTTTAAGCTGCTTAAAGGAGAAGGGAGAATCACGGAAATAAATGTGGCGGAAACCCTGAAAGATATTCGCCGGGCACTGCTCGATGCCGACGTGAATTTTAAGATAGCCAAAACTTTTACCGATGATGTAAAGGAAAAGGCTTTGGGACAAAATGTGCTGACAGCCGTTAAGCCGGGGCAGCTGATGGTTAAAATTGTTAAAGATGAACTTACAAATCTGATGGGCGTCTCAGCTGCCGACATTGATTTGAGCGGCTCCCCGTCAGTAATACTTATGGCTGGATTGCAGGGCTCGGGAAAAACAACCTTCTCGGGAAAGCTGGCTAATATGCTGAAACGCAAAAAAGGGAGGCATCCCATGTTGGTTGCCTGCGACGTTTACCGACCTGCTGCCATTGAGCAGCTAAAAGTGCTGGCTGAGCAGATTGGCGTTCCGGTTTACACGGAAGAAGGCAACATGGACCCCGTCAGCATTGCACAATCAGCTGTTAAAGAAGCAAAACGCAGCGGCAACGATGTGGTGATCATCGACACCGCCGGGCGCCTGGCTATTGATGAGCAGATGATGAAAGAGATTGCCGCCATCAAAAAAACGGTAAACCCCAACGAAATTCTTTTTGTGGTTGATTCCATGACCGGACAGGATGCCGTGAACACTGCCAAGGAATTTAATGACCGGCTGGATTTTAACGGTGTTGTGCTAACCAAATTAGACGGCGACACCCGCGGCGGTGCCGCACTTTCCATCCGCTCGGTAGTGGAAAAACCGATCAAGTTTGTGGGAACCGGCGAAAAACTGGATGCCATTGATGTTTTTCACCCTAACAGAATGGCAGACCGTATTCTCGGTATGGGCGACATTGTCTCCTTAGTGGAAAAAGCACAGGAACAGTTTGACGAAGAAGAAGCACGAAGAGTTCAGAAAAAGCTTGCAAAAAACACATTCAACTTCAACGATTTTCTGAAGCAAATCAATCAGGTGAAAAAAATGGGCGACCTCAAGGATGTGGTTTCCATGATACCCGGAATGGGAAAAGCAATGCGCAACATGGACATGAATGACGATGCTTTCAAGCACATTGAAGCCATTATCTTCTCCATGACACCTGCCGAACGCGAAGACCCGGCGTTGCTTAACGGAAGCCGCCGCAAAAGAATTGCCAGCGGTTCAGGAACATCCATTCAGGAAGTCAACCAACTGCTGAAACAGTTTGCCGAAACCCGGAAAATGATGAGACTTGTGTCGCAGGGAAAAAATGTCCAACAGATTATGGGCAACAGAATGCAGCAGGGAAGAAGATTTTGACAGACAGACGAATATTGGACACAAGTCAATTAGCATACAACTATAGTCTTACAGTCTTGATACTAAAAAAATAATATGGAACTGATTGACGGGAAAAAAATTGCAGCAGAAATAAAGCAGGAAATAGCAGCTAAGGTTGCTGAACTGAAATCAAAAGGCGGAAAAATTCCCCATCTGGCGGCGATCCTCGTCGGGCATGATGGCGGCAGCGAAACCTACGTTGCCTATAAAATAAAGGATTGCAAAGAGGTCGGATTCAACTCTTCGCTCTTCCGCTATGAAGATGATGTTAGCGAGGCTGAACTGCTGGCAAAAATAGATGAACTGAATAAGGAGACAGAAATTGACGGGTTCATCGTGCAGCTGCCGTTACCTGCACATATATCTGAACAAAAAATTATTGAAGCCATCAACCCGAAAAAAGATGTGGACGGATTTCACCCTGAGAATGTCGGGCGCATGGTCATCGGGCTGCCGTGCTTTGTTTCTGCAACTCCTTTTGGGATTGTGGAGCTACTCAAACGCTGCAATATTGAAACCAGCGGAAAAAACTGCGTGATTGTTGGCAGAAGCAACATTGTGGGGCGCCCGCTGAGCGTACTGCTCTCCCAAAAAGCAATAAATGCAACCGTTACCGTTGCCCACAGCCGCACAAAAAATCTGGAGGAAGTGTGCAGAAATGCCGATATTTTGGTAGCTGCAATGGGTGTTCCCGAATTTATCAAAGGCAACATGGTGAAAGAGGGCGCCGTGGTAATCGATGTGGGAACCACCCGGGTAAAATCGGACAAAACCAAATCGGGATGGAAGCTGAAAGGCGATGTGCTGTTCAGCGAAGTGGCTCCCAAATGCTCATGGATCACTCCTGTTCCGGGCGGCGTAGGTCCCATGACGCGGGTTTCCTTGCTGCACAACACCCTGCTTGCAGCAACTGGTGAGATCTATAAATAATCCGAAATCTGCTGTAAAGGCTGAGGACATCACAATTTTTCCATTCAATCAACTAATAAAGAAGATACTGAAAGCCATTACTGTTTTCTTAATTTGATTCGATTTTATAAATATTGTTGCGAATATTTGGGCGATGCTGCGAAAGCAAAACCTTGTAAAGCTGCCGGTTGTAGTCTATTTAAGGAAACTGCTTAAGCAAATCAAAAATAAAATTAACTTTGTTTAAAAAATGAATGGAAAGAACCATTGACATAGAAAACGAACGAAGCGAATTAAATGAATGGGTGAAAAAAAGTATAGAACTCTTCGAAAGTCCTCTTTATCTTGACAATATCTTAGATGTTTATCCTCTTCAAACGGCAAGACCTGAAAGGCTTAACAATAGAATAAGGCGTAGAATTATTTCGGCACATCAAGGGCGTAGAACAACAGAACTGATTGAAATCCTTAAGAATGAAATCAAATTCCCATATGATGAGCCATTATGGTATTTAATTAAAAACATTCAAGGTTGCTTTGAGAATAACCCACAGCAGATTCAAAGAATCGCTGACTCTCTTTATGCAATGACAGCAGAAGAAACTGTGGTACGATTGGAATCAGCTCCAAAATTAAACACCCAAATGGGACCAATGTTTGCAAATTGGCTTCGCCAGAATTTTAATTTATTGGATATAGATGAGTTCAGAAAATCAACTCAAGGGATTCATATTCTGAACTCTTCGGAAGAAATAGGAAAAAGTTTTATAAATGATGAGTTGCACCAAAATTTGGCGAAACGTCCTGACCTTGTTGCTAAAGTAAACAGTACTTATGTTATCGGAGAAGCTAAATGGATAGGCTCGCCCGGTGGTAACCAAAATAAACAAGTGGTAGAAGTTATCAACCTATGTAGAAATCAAAGGGGAAACGTAATTCGTGTTGGAATTATAGACGGTTTCCCTTGGGCAGTTTACAAAACTAATGGACAGATAATCAATGATAAATCTTGTGTAATGGTTCAGGAATGCGAATATGATATTGTTAGTGCTCTATTACTAAAAGAGTACTTGAAAACTTTTTTATAATTAATCCTTTGAAACATACTGAAAGAAATTACACTTCACACCATCTCTTTTGAACGTTTTTCTAACAACTTCCAATGAATGAGTAGAGCTATCTATACCGATAAATCTTCTGTTCAGTTTACTTGCCATTTTAAGTGTTGAGCCCGACCCACAAAAGCAGTCAAGAACAATGGAATTTTCATTTGAAGAATTGAGAATAATTCTTTCCAGCATATCTTCATTTTTTTGAGTTGGATAATCAACATAAGAAAGTCCTTTGTCTTTATATTCCCATACATCTTGAATCTTGAAACCTTTATGTTCACTTGCGAGAACAATTTTTCTTGGATTACCAGTTGCCGACCATTCGATTAATCCATTATTATCCAGTTCTGTAAGTACTTCCCGACCATATCGCCAATGCCTACCCTTCGGTGGCAATAAACCGTTCCACTCCATTCCTGTGTCGCCATCTACCGTTTTTCCTGGGGCGTGGATTGGATTTGTTGTGTAATAGCCGTATTTGGGGTGTCTCTTCGGGAAAAGTTCTTTCCTTTTTTCTTCACTCATCGGTTCTCTTATATTGTTCCAAATTTGTTCATCTTTCTCTTTGGCATAATACAAAATCATATCAGAATAATTTCCATAGGCATTCCGTGCGAAGTTTTTAGGATTACACTTAATACGAGTTATATCATTGATGAAATTTTTGTAGCCAAACACTTCATCCATAATGATTTTCACATAATGTCCTATTTTTTTGTCGATATGTAAATAAATACTGCCTCTTTCAGAGAGTAATTCTCGTAAAAGAAACAATCTTTTTCTAAGAAATTCGAGAAATTCGCTATCCACAATTTTATCGGAATAGGCAGAATCATCATTAATTGAATTGAAATCATTACCGGTTCCAAACGGTGGGTCGATGTAAACCAAGTCAATTTTACCTTTATGAGTATCCAATAATTTTTTTAAAACGAAGAAATTATCACCAAATAGGTATCGGTTTTCTTGCCTATTGTGGTTTTGCTCAATTAATTTGAAATCACCGTTTATAATGGAATATAGTATTTCAAATTCATCCATTTTACCTTGATAATCTAAAAAGCAATTTTTTGTTCTCTTTAGATAACTGACCTGTGGTTCATCAACAGTTGCATTACTATTCAAAAAATCTTCAAAATCTCTAATAGCAATTCGATAGCTTTTATTTATTTTGACAGCATTTAAATCCTTGTTTTTAATGTACTTTGAAACTGTTTGTCTTGTAACTTTGAGATTTTGAGCTACATCTTCAATCGTTAAAAATTCTCCTTCAATCATAATCGTATTTTTACGCAAAGTAACATATATTAACTAATAAAAACAAGTGACATTGAGCATAAATTTAAAAACACACCCCAAAGATTATCTTCCTAAATAATTTACCCAAATTGCTTGATTAATTCAAAAGCATGTTATTACTTTGTAGTTATATAAAATAAGAGGATTATGGAAATACCATTAATTAGAATAGGAAATTCAAAAGGAATAAGATTGTCTAAAACGATTCTGAAAAAATACAATATCAAAAATTCATTAGAAATCATCCTTGAAGAAGGAAGAATTATTCTTAAGCCAAAGACTGAGCCTCGACAAGGTTGGGCAGAGCAGTTTAAGGAAATGGCAAAAAATGGAGACGATCAACTATTAATTGATGATGTCTTTGAAGATGAAATTTTTGAATAATGGAGATTAGACAATACGATTTAGTTTTGGTTAATCTTGACCCTACCATCGGTAGCGAAATAAAGAAAACTCGCCCTTGTTTAGTCATTTCTCCAAACGAAATGAATAAGTATCTTCAAACGATTGTAATAGCACCGGTAACAAGCACTTCGAGAGATTATCCAACAAGAGTTTCAATAAATCAAGAAAGAATAAAAGGTTGGATTATCATAGACCAAATCCGAACAATCGACAAAAGACGAATTGTAAAAAATTTGGGAAAGTTAAATAATCCGGAGATAGCAAAAGTGAAAGATGTAATACAAGAAACATTTGTAGAATAAAAACGCCACATATCCAAAAAGCTGCGTTCTATCATATAAGCAAAAATAAAAACAGTAAAGAATTGACCATGAAAAATTTCCTGCTCATCGGTGCCGCCGGATATATTGCACCCCGCCACTTGAAAGCCATAAAAGAGACAGGCAGTAATCTCATTGCAGCGCTTGACCCCTATGATGGCGCGGGTATCCTTGACAGTTATTTTCCCGAAGCCGATTTTTTTACCGAATTTGAACGGTTTGACCGCCACGTGGATAAACTCCGCCGAAAAGAGGTCGGTATAGATTATGTGAGCGTTTGCTCGCCTAACTTCCTGCACGATTCACATATCCGTTTCGGACTACGCACAGGAGCAGATGTGATTTGTGAAAAACCCATTGTGCTGAATCCATGGAATGTGGATGCTTTAAGTGAAATTGAGCGCGAAACCGGGAAAAATATATACAACATTCTGCAGTTGCGTCTTCACCCAAGTGTAATCGAGCTGAAAAACAAAATTGAAAACGGCCCCGAAGATAAAATTTACGACATTGACCTCAGCTATATTACAGCACGCGGACACTGGTACTATACCAGCTGGAAAGGTGATATTGCAAAGTCGGGAGGTGTTGCCTCCAACATTGGCGTACATTTCTTTGATATGCTCATCTGGATTTTTGGCGAAGTTCAAAGCAATATCGTTCATCTGCACGAACACGATCGCGCAGCCGGATTCCTTCAATTGAAAAAGGCACGTGTGCGCTGGTTTCTCAGCATCAACTACCAAACCATCCCCGACGAAATAAAAAAACGGGGATTACGTACTTTCCGCTCCATAACAGTTGATGGTGATACTTTTGAATTCAGCGACGGATTCACCGAGCTACATACCAGAAGCTATGAGAATATCCTTTCAGGAAAAGGTTTCCGCATCAGCGAAACAGCTAAAGTCATTGAAACGGTTTATACTATCCGAAACAGTTCACCAGTGGGGTTAAAAGGCGATTTTCATCCGCTTGCAAAATTGCCCCTGTCCAAACATCCTTTTCTAAGAAACAGTTGAAAATGAAAATATTAATTACCGGCACCGCCGGATTTATCGGTTATCATCTCACAAAGCGCCTTATAGGGCGCGGCGACACCGTTGTGGGAATTGACAACATCAATGATTTAGGCGATACCAATCTGAAATTTGCGCGACTGGCTGAAACCGGAATAACCACAGAAGCTGAAAAATGGTATAAAAAAACAGAAAGCGGCAAGTATCCCAATTACAGCTTTATACGCATGAATCTTGAGGATACCGAACAACTGGAAAAGCTTTTTAAAGAGGAGAAATTTGACAAAGTGTGCAATCTGGCGGCACAGGCAGGTGTGCGCTACAGTTTGCAAAATCCGCATGTCTATATCAGCAGTAACATTACCGGTTTTATGAACATTTTAGAATCGTGCAGACACCACAATATCAGGCATCTGGTGTATGCAAGTTCATCAAGCGTTTACGGCAACAATGCCAAAATGCCGCTCAGCACCGGCGACAATGTTGATCACCCCGTCAGTCTTTATGCAGCCACTAAAAAGAGCAACGAACTTATGGCACACACCTACAGCCATCTGTTCGGACTGCCGACAACCGGACTGCGTTTTTTCACAGTTTATGGTCCATGGGGGCGCCCCGACATGGCACCGTTTCTTTTCACAAAAGCCATTCTGAAAGGGCAACCCATCAAAGTTTTTAACCACGGAAATTTGCAACGGGATTTCACCTATGTTGACGATATTGTTGAAGGAATCATCCGGGTGATTGACCAATCTGCAAAGCCTGTTGCCGGGAAAAATCCGGGTATTTCGGAAAGCGCCACAGCTCCCTATAAAATATACAATATCGGAAATTCTGCACCGGTGAAACTGATGGATTTTATTTCAGCCATTGAAAAAGCTTTAAACAAAAAAGCAAAAAAGGAATTTTTACCCATGCAGCCGGGCGATGTTTACAGCACCCAAGCCGATGTGTCAGATTTGATAAATGAGATGGGATATAAACCGGACACTCAGCTTGAGAAGGGAATTGAAAAGTTTATTGAGTGGTATAAGGAGTTTTATGATGAATGTAAATTCGTGAATTCGTGAATTTGCGAATTTGCAAAAAAACAAAAGTTCAAAAGTACCGAAACACAAATGTGTGAAATAAATCATATATTTGTCTCTATATAAATCGATCGATAATTGAGCCAAAAGGAAAATGAAATATTTCTCATAAAGGCTTTTAAAAACGGCAACTCAAGCGCTTTTGAAAAGCTCTTTAAACGCTATCATAAAAGGTTGTATGCTTTTTTGATGCAGCTGCTCAATTCCAAAGAAGATGCTGAAGAGATTGTGCAGGAATCATTTATTAAAATCTGGGAAAAGCGGGAGGAGTTTATTGAAGGCTACCCTTTTGATGCGTATCTTTTTAAAATTGCCAAAAATTCATTTTTAAACCATACCCGTAAAAAAGTTAATCAGAGAATCTTTGAAAACTATCTTGAATATGCAGATGAATTGTCATCAGACAATGCGGATGACTATATCATTTATCAAGAAACTCTCAATATTATCCAAGCAATTATTGATGAAATGCCTCCCCGGCGCAGGGAAATTTTCCATCTTAGAAAAACTGAAGGCTTATCACGAAAAGAGATAGCTGAAAAACTGCAGATTTCTGTCATCACCGTGGACAGCCAGCTTCTTAAGGCAAATAACTTTATGAAGGAAAAACTAAAAAAACACAACCTGTTAAATGCACTTCTGATTCTGCCGATAATAAACGATTATTTTCAATTGTTTTAAAAAATAATCAATGGTTGAGTAATAGGTTTTGCCTTCTTAAGTGTATTACTTGTATAACGCAAACAAAAGAATGAACTCTTTCAGCAGGATTATTAAAAAATTTTATGCCAAATCCTATTCAAAAGAGGATTTACTTCAACTTTTCTTTTGGCTCAACAGCAAAAAAGGGAATGATGAAATTGATATGCTCCTCAACAAGAGCTGGGACTCATTTGAAGATGAGATTTCAGTTTATATCAATTCCGAAGAAATATTTCAAAACATAAAAAAGGGAATTCGCAACAAAAAGTCAAAGGAGTTCAGGCGAGCTATCCCCCGTTTGTTGCCCTATGCATCAATGTTCTTATTAATCCTCGGTTTTGCATTTTATTTCTATTATGACAAGTTTTTTCATGCTCCCGAAACAGAATTGCTTAAAAACAGAATTACATCTGTAATAACGAAAAACGGCCAGCGTTCAATGGTCGTTTTACCCGATAGTTCAACAGTTTGGTTAAATTCAGGCACGACACTCACTTACCGTGACAATCTTTCAGAAAACAAAAGAGAAGTTATCCTCAACGGACAGGCTTTCTTTGATGTTGCCGAAAACGAAGATTCCCCGTTTACTGTACAATCCGGCGATTTTGTGGTTTCGGTAACCGGAACATCATTTGATGTAAATGCATACCCGGAAAGCGGTGTGGTGAGTGTTGCGCTTGAATCGGGTAAAGTTGAACTGATGCACCGGAGAATATTGACGTTCAACTATACTATGCTGCCGGAGGAAGTAGCCTGCTATAATCTTTCAAAGAACTCAATGAATGTTACCTCTACTGATATCAAACGGTATTCATCATGGAAAGATGGTCTTTTGATTTTCAGAAATGAGCCCATAAAAACAGTTTTTGATAAACTTACACGATGGTTTAATATTGATATTGAAGTATTGGACAACCGGGTGTATGAATCCATATTCACCGGAACCATCCAGTATGAAAGCTATGAGCAGATTTTCAGGCTCATCGAGTATTCCTGCCCGTTAAAATGCAGAATAAATCACAATTCTGACACGGACATGATTCCCAAAATTTTTATTGAAAGAAAACAACATGTAAACTAAAAATTGAAATGCCTATGAGATAAATTAAAAAAGTCAAAAAAAAAGGAGATGTGCCCAAACATCTCCCTTTGTGAGTTTTTGCCTCTACTTATCAAAAACGCGAGGCAAAGTTAATTTGAAAAAAAATCCAAATCAATGTAAAAGTATGAAAAAAAATCAATGTAACATTTTT
The DNA here is from genome assembly GCA_040772505.1 of Mariniphaga sp. Classification (GTDB taxonomy): domain Bacteria; phylum Bacteroidota; class Bacteroidia; order Bacteroidales; family Prolixibacteraceae; genus Mariniphaga. Next base: position 11,738 of record JAXGYA010000012.1, read on the forward strand.
TCGGAGATACAAAAACTTCGAAAAGCAAAATTGTGGAAAGTTATGAGGATTGTATTGTTTTTAATAACGATCGGTATTACGCAGGCTTTTGCGTTGGATAGCTATGCGCAGGCAACACGAATCAGCCTGAACATGGAGAGACAATCTATCCAAAAAATACTGGAAACAATCGAGGAGCAAACGGAATTCCGTTTCATGTATGACGCAACAGTAGTTGACGTTACTCAAAGCCGTACAATAAAATGCAAAAACAAACCTGTCTCAAAAATTCTTGAAGAGATTTTCGAAGGTTCCATGATAGCCTATATCGTTGAAGACAGACAGATTGCTTTGAGTAATGCCCAAGCTGCTATGAGCGAAACTGCTCAGCAGCAACGCACCGTTTCAGGCAAAGTAACCGAATTCTCAGGTGAGCCTTTGCCGGGTGTTGCCGTTGCTGTGAAAGGAACTTCCCAGGGCACCATAACCAATGCCGATGGTGAATATTCTTTAATAAATATTCCTGAAAATGCAGTTTTGCAATTTTCATTTGTTGGAATGAAAATGCAGGAAATTGCAGTAGCAGGGAAACAACTGATTGATGTTGTTATGGAAGAGGAATCCATTGGCATTAGTGAGGTTGTAGTAACTGCATTAGGTATAACAAGAGAGAAAAAATCTCTGGGATATTCTGTGGGAGAAGTTAATGGAAGCGATCTGAATGAAACTCCCATGGGAAATGTATTAAATGCCGTTGCCGGAAAAGCCGCAGGTGTTCAGGTATCACAAATGTATGGTCTTGCGGGTTCTTCTGTAAATATGGTGATTCGTGGGGCAAGTTCATTAAATACTACGAATCAGCCTCTTTTTGTAATTGATGGTGTGCCGTTGAACAATGGAATTAATAATAACTATAAAGATGCAGATATGGGGAACGCCATTTCTGATCTTAACACTGAGGACATCGAGTCTATGTCAATTCTGAAAGGGCCCAGCGCAGCAGCGCTGTATGGTTCCAGGGCTGGAAATGGAGTAGTTCTTATTACAACAAAATCGGGGAAGGGAGCTAAAAAAGGTATTGGAGTTTCTCTCAATACATCATATATTCTTGATAATCCCTATCATTTTGTTCCATTTCAATCTTTGTTTGCTTCGGGCAAAGCTGGAGTTCACAATTTAGGTGAAACAGAAAATGAATCATGGGGAGCAATTCTTGATGGAACTTTCCCCGATACCTACCAATGGGACAAGTCGTTGATAAATAATGACGGTACATCGTTACAACCCTTGGTTGCTTATCCAAATCGGCAGCAAGATTTTTATCAAAACGGGTTTAGCCAGTCGAACAATGTTGCATTTGATGGGAATTATGATAAAGCAAATTTCCGTGTTACTTTCGGTAATATGATCAATGAAGGCATTTTGCCCAATACCGATTATTCCAGAAAAACAATTGGGGTTAATGGGAATTACAATCTAACCGACAAAATGAAGGTAAGTGCCTCTGTTAATATCTCTGAAGCCGGTTCTGATAACAGACAAAACATTAGTGCGGGACGACGGGATCCTGCCCGATCGGTTCTTGAAATGGGGGTACAGGTCAACATTCTTGATTTGCAGGATTATTGGCTTGAAGGTCAGGAAAACATCCAGCAGAGGAAGAGCAAACCGAAACAAAATAACCCCTATTTCAATGTTTACGAAAACCTGACAGGGTTCAAACGTAACCAGACCATGGCAAAACTCCAGCTTGATTGGGAAATTTTTAATGATTTCAGTTTTATGGCCAGGTATCTCACAAATGTGATAAACCAGAGGAATGAGGCAAAAGTTGCATGGAGTGATTACGATAATAACCGTGGGGAATATTCTATTCAGAGAACTTTTGCAAAAGAGGAAAACTGGGAGGGCATGTTTACCTACAATAAAAATATTATTGAGGGGTTGAACCTGACTGCAAATCTGGGGGGAAACCTACGTTATGATTACAGTGATGCTATTTCAAACGAAACATCCCAACTGGTACTACCGGGACTGTTCACTATTTCCAATGGGGTACCGGGAACAGTTTCTTACAACAGTTACTGGGGAGAAAAAGCTGTTAACAGTGTATTTGGTTCCGTTTCTATGGGGTACCAGAATATGATCTATCTTGATCTGACCGCAAGAAATGACTGGTCGAGCACATTGCCAAAGGATAACCGATCCTATTTTTATCCTTCTGCATCTTTAAGTCTGTTAGTCAACGAGATGTTACAATTGCCTTCATGGATTGATCTGGCAAAATTAAGGGCAGGATATGCACAGGTTGGTAACGATGTGGGACCATATGCATTGGCTCAGTATTATGCCACTACCACCGACTGGGATGAAGCAAAGCGGATGTTTATGCCCGGAACCCTGAGGAATCCGGAATTAAAGCCTGAGATAGCTACCTCAAAGGAAATTGGTTTAGACCTTTCATTGTTTAATAACAGAATTAACCTGGACGCAACCTACTACGTGGTTGATAATAAGAACCAGGTTCTTAGCATTTCAACACCAACTGAATCAGGAGCCACAGCAAAGCAAATCAATGCAGGGCTTGTTCAAGGCAGGGGATGGGATATATCCTTAAATACAAATCTGGTGAAAAAAAGGGATTTTTCTGCCGATCTGGGTTTATCATTTACCCGAAACAGGACCAAGATTGTTGAATTGGCCGAAGGCATATCGTACTATCAATTTGGCGATGAAGGCTCTGTAAGACTTAGAAGCTATGTTGGTGATGACATCGGAGATATATACGCATATCCTTTTTTGAAAGTCGAAGATAAAAGTTCTCAGTATTATGGCTATCCGATTATAGCTAAAAATGGCAGGCCACAAGTAGACAACAGGGAGGAGCGTATTGAAAAAATTGGCAACTTCAATCACGATTTTTTAGTCGGTATTCAACCTGTAATCAAATACAAAAACTTTAGTGTTTATGCTAATTTTGATTGGAGATCCGGTGGGGAATTCTACTCCAGATCTATGGAATTTTTCAGAAACAATGGTTGGCTGGAGCAGACATTCTCAGGTGTTGATTACGATAGAAACAAAGATATTGTACAACAAATTAAGGATAATCCGGATAAATACTTCAACTTGTGGGTTGGAGGCAGGACTGGAGATTATGGCGGATTCCCCTGGCCCAATGAAGCAACTCAGAAATCAAGATCATACGTCAATAAAATTACAGGGGAAACAGTCTATAATAATGATGCGAGTTTTATTCCCGGTGTTCGTGAAGATGGCAAAGGCGGATACATTGAAAACTTAGGCGGAGAAGGCACCGTATGGATGACTCCTTTTGATGCAAATCAAAGGTCAACCAGATATTATGGGGGAAATAATATCTATAGTGCAACTTTTGTAAAATTAAGAGAGTTGTCAGTAACCTACAGGTTCCCTCAACAGTTGGTGAGAAAAGCGAGCCTAAGCAACGTGGCACTATCTTTAATTGCACAAAACGTGTTTACATGGACAAAAGCAAAAATACCCGTTGATCCGGAACTTGCCTTTAAACCAAGAGGAAGCTCATGGGTTCAAGGCGCTGAATATTATAATGTTACACCTTGGACTCGCTCTTTTGGCATTAAACTTAATATTGAATTTTAATTATTAGTCATGAAAAAAATAGGTTTGATTTTAACAATTATATTTTTAGGGCAAATTATTCAATCTTGCTATGGTGATTTTGATGAAATGAACGTGAGTCCTAATAATGCAGAGGAAGTTTCGCCAAATTATCTGCTATCGTATGTTATTTCAAGAACAACGATGCAATTTTATGATTTAACTAATGAACATAGTGACATTTCTGGTGCAATTCAATATGTCCAACGAGGAACCGAATATCAAGCAGCAAGACAAAACTGTTATCAATGGAATAAAGGTTATTGGGGTGGATATTATGATATTTTAAGGACCAATCAGTTAATGTATGAGTTGGGAGAAAAAGAAAACAACCAATTCTTTATGGCTGCATCACTGATAATGAAGTCATTCACTTTTGGTCTGATAGCAGATCTTTTTGGGGATTGCCCTTATTCTGAGGCATTGCAAGCCAATGTCAATTTATTGTTTCCAAAGTTCGATGAACAAAAAGATGTTTACGAAGGAGTCTTGACAGATTTGAAAACAGCATCAAAAATTCTTGAAGGATTGGATTCAAAATTGAGCGTCTTGCCATCAGCTGACCTTTTTTATGGTGGCGACAGAGACAAATGGATAAAGTTTGCCAACTCGCTTAGATTGAGGTATTGTTTGAGGTTGCACAACAAAAAAGATCAGCTCAGTATAAATATAGTAAGTGAATTCAATGATGCTGCAAGCAAGGTTTTTGGAAGCAATGCAGACAATGCAACCTTAATTTTATTGGGTTTATCAGGTGAAAACTCCGCTATTGGTGGTCCTATCAGGTCTTCAAATAAGCCATATGCATTTAAGCCCGGAAAGCCATTGGTTGATTATTTAAAAGAAAGAAACGATCCGAGGCTTCAACGTTGGGTGAATCCGGTAGAAAGGAAATGGGATTTTAATGCTTCTGAAGAAACTACAATCGATTACATCGATATTTTTGGGAATAGCTTTCAAATGACAATTTTACCAACTGATGATACAAGCCTCGACACTTCAGTTTATGTGGGACTGCCTATAGGATATGATGATCTGGAATTTTTAGGAAATTACAACAGAGGTGATGGTGCTAGAGATTACCCTGATGAAAGAAGCGCTTATATTTCTTATTTAGCACCCATATATTTTGAAAACAGTAATGAATTCGTTAACCCGTCTTTAATTACTTATGCAGAAGTTGAATTTATTTTAGCTGAAGCAGCTTTATTAGGAGGTTATGGAGTGACGAATGCAGAGGAGCACTACAAAAAAGGAATTAAGGCATCAATGGAACAGTATAAAATATTGTCGGAAGCCGAGGGGTTTGATTTTGAAGCATTCTATAATCAGCCGGCAGTTAGTTACAGCAATTCTGCAATAGCCAACAAGCATGAACTTATCATGACACAAAAGTGGATTGCCCTTTGGTTACAGGCTGAACCTTGGTTTGACTGGAGAAGGACCGGATATCCAGCCTTTGAACCGGCTGCAAATCCTGCTTATGGCCCTGCATTGCCTTTAAGGCTTGCTTACCCGGAACCATTTGCTGATCCTCAATATGTGGAAAAGTATGAAGAAGCGGTTAATAGATTGGAAAAAACCAATTTTGTCCCTTCCAATCAATCAAAAGATCATAGTTACTCAAAAATCTGGCTTATTCAGGACACAGGAAAACCCTACAATTAAACAATAAATAAATTAACTCACTTTGAAGGTTGCCCGCAAATCCGAAACTTTAGTTTTCGGAGAAAAGGGCAACCTTTTTTTATAAGAAACCCGGGCGTGAAAATTAAACTTGAATTTTACAGAATTTGCCATATTTAACAAAAAAACTAATTTAGCGACTCTGAAAAAGCTGATAAAAGTCCAAAAAAGTGAAATTTTTAAAAATTAAACTGCACTGGCAAATTTTAATTGCGTTATTTATTGCTGCTTTCTTCGGATATTTCATCCCCGGAGGTGTCAGGTATGTGTCGTGGATGGGTGAAATTTTTCTGACTGCCCTGAAAATGATCATTGTTCCTCTGATATTCAGCTCAATCATATCAGGTGTTGTCAGTATCGGAGGCGGAAAAAACTTAGGAAGACTGGGAGTAAAAACCATGCTCTATTATGTGTCCACCAGCCTGATTGCCATTCTCACCGGGTTGATTCTTGTGAACATTATCCGCCCGGGCATTGGAGTTGACCTCAGTTTTACGGAACCTGTTGAGGGACTGGGAGAAAATTCTGTTGCGCTGTATGACATTCTCATGCGGATAGTGCCTTCAAATATTGTTGAAGCAATGGCTAAAGGCGATATTCTGCCCATCATCTTTTTCGCAATTCTTTTCGGCATATTCATTTCACACACTGCCGGTAAGCACAAAGAGGTGCTAACCACATTTTTTGATGCATTTTTTGAGGTGATGATGAAAATGACCCTGTTTATTATTCGTTTCACTCCGCTTGGAGTTTTCGGTATCGTTGCCCATGAGGTTCACCGGAATTCCGGACAGTTAGGAACAATTGCAGGCAGTATGCTAATTTATATGCTGACAGTTTTTCTGGGCTTAATGATTCACGCTTTTGTCAATCTGCCGCTAATTCTCCGGTTTGTTGGAAGAGCAAAACCCTATCAGCATCTAAAAAATATGGTATCTCCCCTGTTGATGGCATTTTCTACCGCTTCATCAAATGCAACACTGCCACTCACCATGGAGACGGTTGAAAACAAGAGCGGTGTATCTTCCAAAATCACCAGTTTTACGATTCCATTGGGCGCTACCATCAATATGGACGGAACAGCATTGTATGAATGCGTTGCAGCCATTTTTATTGCACAGGTCTATGGTGTTGACATGAGTTTCCTGCAGCAGATTCTGATTGTTGTAACCGCCCTGCTGGCATCCATCGGTGCTGCCGGCATTCCTATGGCGGGACTGGTGATGATTACCATAGTTCTGACTGCTGTAGGGCTCCCTTTGGAAGGAGTCGGGCTCATTATCGCCGTGGACAGGATTTTGGATATGACCCGCACAGCCGTAAATGTCTGGAGCGATACCTGTGGTGCAGTTGTCATTGCACGAACCGAGAAGGAATTAACAAACGTGGGACGCTGACCACCCCTTTTAATTTCTCAGATGCTTAATTTGGTATTTTTTTTATTTTTGCAGGAATTTTGTTCAATAGTAAGAATTTAACAAGATGACTAAAAAAATTTTAATGTTGCCCGCTTTGCTTGTGGTTCTATTCAGCCTTCCCAACTGCAAAAAAAGTAAAAGTGATATCCTCCTCTACGACAGAAAGTACATTAATGAAATAAAAGCTGCACGTAAGGATGCTATTTTCTACATGTCGAGAAACACCATTCCGGGTGCTACTTTTGCAATTGCAAAAGATGGGAAAATAATCTATTCCGAAGGATTAGGTCTTGCTTCCAAAGATTTGAACGCTCCTGCCACAAGAAAAACAAAATTCAGGATTGGGCAGCTCTCAGAGCTGTTCACCAACATAATTTACCAAAAGCTGACCGAACACGGAACATTGCACCCCGACTCCTCAGTGCAGTTTTATTATTCCGAATTTCCCGAAAAAGAATTCACACTATCCATAAAGGACCTTGTTGCACACACATCCGGTATCCGTATGCCTAAAGTTGATGAAACCGACTGGAGGGGGCTTAATGTTTCTCTGGAAGCAGGACTGGAAAATTTCAAAAACGACTCTCTGGAATATCCTCCCGGATATTACATGGTTCCCAACCGTTTCAACTATGATTTGCTGGGAATGGTTATGGAAAAAGCAACCGGCACAAATTTTTCATCACTCATAAAAGCCTATGTAACCGATACATTAGGCATGGAAAATAGTACTCCCGACAATCCTTTCATCACCATTGAGGGAAGAACTCAGTTTTATGATCATAACTTCATTGCAGTAGTGGTCAATGCCACAACCCGCGATTTGCGCTATAAAATGCCATCCGAAGGCATGCTCTCAAATGCAGAAGACCTTGTCAGGTTTGGAAATGCCATCCTATTCTCCGATTACCTTACCGAAGAGACAAAAAGCAAATTGTTTGAACCGGTAACATTACCGGGCAATGCTCCCTCACAAATGGCAAACGGATGGATTCTTGTTGAGGATGCGAAAGGCAGAAAAATTTATGGAAGAAGTGGCAGTGTAACCGGAGGAAGTGCTGCGCTTCTGATCTATCCCGAAGAGAAACTGGTAATTGCTGCTGCAACCAACCTAACCTCCATGTCTGACGATTTACCGGTTTTTACCATGGCTAATCACTTTTTCCCTGAGGAACAAGCTGAAGAAGCGATTTCTGCGCCGAAAGAAGAAAACAGTGAGGAAACCGGTTCAGAGGCTGGCAATTAATAACATTATTACCTAATTTTCAAATTGGTAAAACAATAAGAGATTAGCCCGCTATTTTTGACAAAAAAAACACAACCGGCATTCAAGATTCAGAAAAGAGGGATTCCACGAATTCACGTCTTCTGAAAATTTGCAGGTGTTCCATTTTTTCACCAATTCCAATGTATTTCACCGGGATTTTAAACTGATCGGAAATTCCGATAACCACTCCCCCCTTTGCTGTTCCATCCAGCTTGGTGAGGGCAAGCGCCGTTACTTCGGTTGCTTTTGAAAACTGTTTTGCCTGCTCAAAGGCATTTTGCCCGGTAGAGCCGTCAAGTATGAGCAACACCTCGTGAGGTGCCCCCGGAACAATCCGTGACATGACACTCTTAATTTTCGACAGTTCATTCATCAAACTTACTTTATTGTGCAAACGTCCGGCTGTGTCAATGATAACCACATCGGCATGGTTTGCTTTGGCGGAAGAGAGCGTATCATAGGCAACCGACGCTGGGTCGGATCCCATCTTTTGCTTAACAAGGGGAACATCCACCCGCTGCGCCCAAATCTCCAACTGCTCTATGGCTGCTGCACGAAAAGTGTCTGCTGCGCCTAAATAGACCAATTTGCCAGCCTCCTTAAACTGATATGCCAGCTTGCCGATGGTTGTGGTTTTTCCCACACCGTTTACTCCAACAACCATAATTACATAAGGCTTATCGGTTTCAGGCAGGTCAAAATCGGAAATATCCCCGGAATTGTTTTCCTCCAGCAGCGCAACAATTTCCTCTTTCAGAATTGAATTCAGTTCATCAACGCCAAGGTATTTATCTCTCGCAATACGTTCTTCAATCCGGTCAATGATTTTCAAAGTTGTGTCAACACCCACATCGGAAGTAATCAGCACCTCCTCCAGATTATCCAACACCTCATCATCAACTTTTGATTTGCCCACAACGGCACGGCTCAGCTTCTTAAAGACGCTCTCCTTGGTTTTTGAAAGGCCCTCATCTAAGTTTTCCTTTTTATTTCTGGTGAAACTTCCAAATATTCCCATCGACTTGCAAAATTTATGACTGCTAAAAATAGCAATAATTTCCGGTTCCCTGGCAATGAAGTCCGCAGACAGAAAAAAAGCTTTCACCTGAAGATGAAAGCTTTTTTTGCTCATGCATATATTTCCTTATTACTTTTGGAAATAGTTTGCCACTTCTTCGTTTACAATAATTTCTTCCTTAAAGGTGTAGGCTCCGGTCTCAGGTGATTTAATCATTTTAATCACTTTGGAGTGCCCTTTTCCTGTGCCTCTTTGCAATGTTGCAACTGCTTTCTTTGCCATAATTAAATCTATTTAATCTCTTTATGAACAGTAACTTTTTTCAAAATGGGGTTATACTTTTTTATTTCCAACCGTTCAGGTGTGTTTTTTCTGTTTTTCATGGTAATATACCTCGACATTCCGGGCATCCCACTCTCCTTATGCTCAATACATTCCAAAATAACCTGAATTCTGTTGCCTTTTGCTTTTTTAGCCATAATTCAGCTCCTTTATAATTTTTCGATTAATCCTTTTTCCTTTGCTTCTTTTACGGCAGCCACCACACCTTTTTTGTTAATGATGCGAAGCCCATGTGCCGATACGTTCAGAACCACCCAGCGATCTTCGTCGGGAAGATAAAATCTTTTTCTGAACAGATTTACATTAAACCTCCTTTTCACACTGCGTTTCGAGTGGGAAACTCTGTTTCCTACCATCGCCTTTTTTCCAGTTATTTGACAAACTCGTGACATTGTTATATAATTTCTTGATGTGCAAACAAACACGTTATTTCAACGGGTTGCAAAGAAAAGATTTTTTTTATAAATAATCAAAATACTTTGCAAGTTTTCCATAAACAATTAATATTCGAAAATAGAATCTACCCGATTATTCCCGAATCCTTAAAAATAGCTGATTTTTCAGGCATTGCCAAAATAACCGCCTCAAGATTAAATTAATTATTTAAATGGGGGTTGAAGAGAGGGACATTCGTGTCCCTCTTTTTTTATTATCTTGCTGCCACTTTTTTAAAACAAATGGCGCTAAACTATATCTGGGTATTCTTTTTTCTGATCGCTTTTGTTATCGGATTGATACGGCTGATTTTTTTCGGTGATATGGAAGTTTTTCCAAATATGGTGAATGAAACTTTCGATATGGCCAAAACCGGATTTGAGATTTCACTGGGTCTTACCGGCGTGCTGACATTATGGATGGGAATTATGAAAATTGGGGAAAAGGGCGGAATTGTCAATCTGTTTTCACGAGTTATCGGACCTTTTTTCAACAAGCTGTTTCCCGGATTGGGCAAGTCGCATCCTGCCTACGGACCGATTATGATGAATATTGCCGCCAATATGCTCAACCTCGACAATGCCGCCACGCCCACCGGTCTGCAAGCTATGAAAGAGATGCAGGAGACAAACCCTGATAAAAACACTGCCTCTAATGCGCAAATCATGTTTTTGGTACTCAACACCTCCGGATTGACACTTTTGCCCATCAGCATTATGGTTTACCGGGCTCAACTTGGAGCCGTGAATCCGTCTGATATTTTTATTCCTATTTTGCTTGCCACCTATTTTTCCACTTTAGCCGGATTGGTTTCTGTTGCTTTGTATCAAAAAATTAATCTGTTAGATAAAGTTGTTCTGACTTACCTTGGAGGTATAACTATTTTTATCGCCAGTGTCATTTGGTATTTTTCCACCCTTGATAAAGAAGCAATTACACAGATTTCAACTGTTGCAAGCAACTTTATTCTCTTTTCGGTAATTATTGCTTTTATTTTAATGGCTCTTCTGAAAAGGGTGAATGTTTATGAGGCGTTTATTGACGGTGCCAAAGAGGGCTTTAAAACTGCCGTGAAAATTATTCCTTATCTGGTGGCAATTCTGGTAGCCATTGGCGTATTCAGAGCTTCTGGCGCAATGGACTGGATGGTTTCGGGTTTCACCTGGGTTTTTGAAAATATGGGAATCAACAGCGATTTCACTCCCGCTTTGCCCACCGCACTGATGAAACCGCTTAGCGGCAGCGGTGCCCGCGGCATGATGGTTGACGCCATGACCACCTATGGCGCCGATTCGTTTGTTGCCCGCGTTGCAAGCACTGTTCAGGGGGCAACCGACACCACTTTTTATATTCTGGCTGTCTATTTTGGTTCTGTCGGCATTAAAAATACCCGCTATGCCGTGGTGTGCGGTCTGATTGCCGACTTTGCAGGTATAACAGCAGCAATTCTGATGAGCTACCTGTTTTTCTACTGAATTTAATGCTTTTTGTCAGTTTTGAAAACTTCAATATCAAATACCAATGAATAAATTTATTTTTCAGCTAACAATTTTCCTTTTTGGGATGATCCCGTTCACTGTAAAATCACAGGTTGAAGTAACAAGCCTCAAATGTGAACATCTTGAAAATCCAATTGGAATTGATGAATCGCATCCGCGTTTTACATGGCAGTTGAAAACTTCGGAATCCGGAGTTCTTCAAACTGCATACCAGCTGATTGTCAGCACATACAAACCGGACATAACATCAGGAAAAGGGAACGTTTGGAAATCGGGAACAGTCAGTTCACCGGTTATTCCCGCCATATATGACGGAGAAGCATTGCAGCCCTTTACCCGCTATTACTGGAGTGTTCGCGTGAAGTATAAAAGCGGCAGCTGGTCAGATTGGGCAGATCCTGCCTGGTTTGAAACCGGCATGATGGAGCAGACCAACTGGAAGGGAAAATGGATAACCGACACCCACGATTACAATGTGAAACCTGCGCCATTTTTCCGCAAGGAGTTCAGCATAGCCACCGATATTGAATCTGCCCGGGCATATATTGCCGTAGCCGGGTTGTATGAACTTTCAATAAACGGCAGGCGCATCGGCGATTATCGCCTTGACCCGACCTACACCCGTTTTGACCGCCGCAATCTTTATGTAACCTATGATGTTACGGAAAACCTTCGGCAGGGAGAAAATGCAATCGGGGTTTTATTGGGCAACGGATGGTATAACCACCAGTCAACTGCCGTTTGGTATTTTGACAAAGCGCCCTGGCGTGCCCGCCCAAAATTCTGCATGGACTTGCGCATCACCTATTCGGATGGTTCAGTGGAAACCATCACAACAGGAACTGACTGGAAAACGGCATTCAGTCCGGTGATTTTTAACAGTATCTATACGGCTGAGCATTACGACGCGCGGCTGGAACAACCGGGCTGGGATATGCCGGGGTTTCGGGCAGAGGGCTGGCGAAATGCATCACTGACCGGATCTCCATCGCAAAATATTACTGCACAGGTGCTGCATCCCATTCGTAATGTGCTTGAAATTCCTGCTGCTGAAATGATAAAGCAGGGAGAGAACATCTGGCTTTTCAATTTTGGCAGAAATATGGCCGGCGTAACCCGGATTACTGCCTCCGGAGCTGAAGGAACCACACTTCGTTTAAAGCATGTGGAGCGCCTCGATGCCGGTGGACGGGCTGATATGTCCAACATCGACGTGCACTACCGCCCCACCGATGATTCCGATCCGTTTCAGACCGATATCTTCATATTGAGCGGAAAGGGGGAAGACACATTTATGCCCCGTTTCAACTACAAAGGGTTTCAGTATGTCGAAGTTACCTCTGACCGTCCTGTGGAACTGACGAAAGAGAGCCTGACTGCCTTTTTCATGCACAGCGATGTTCCGCCGGCAGGGAAGATTCAATCGTCAAACAATACGTTAAACAAAGCATGGGAAGCAGCCAATGCTTCATACCTTTCCAACCTGTTCGGCTATCCAACCGATTGCCCACAGCGCGAAAAAAACGGCTGGACCGGCGATGCACACATTGCCATCGAAACAGGGCTGTACAATTTTGACGGAATAACCGTTTATGAAAAATGGCTTGCCGATCACCGCGACGAGCAGCAGCCCAATGGCGTTTTGCCGGCAATCATTCCCACAAGCGGATGGGGATACCATTGGGCAAACGGACTCGACTGGACAAGCACCATTGCCATTATTCCATGGAATATATATCTGTTTTACGGCGATTCACGCCTGCTGGAATTGTGCTACGACAATATCAAAAAATATGTGAACTATGTTGACGAAAATTACCCTTCGGGCATCACCGACTGGGGATTAGGCGACTGGGTTCCCGTTAAGTCCCAAACTCCAAAGGAGTTTACCTCCTCTGCATACTTTTATACCGATGCGCTCATTTTGTCCAAAGCGGCAAAGCTGTTTGGCAAGCAGGATGATTTTGAAAAATATGCTGCATTGGCTGAAAAAATTAAAACAGCTGTGAATGAGAAATACCTCAACCGTGAAACCGGCATATATGGCAGTGGTTTACAGACTGAGCTGAGCGCTGCGCTGCACTGGGGGCTTGTGCCTGAAGAACTGAAGGAAAAAGTAGCGGCAAATCTTGCCAGACGGGTGGAAGCAGACAATAAACATATAGATGTTGGTTTGCTGGGAACCAAAACTATTTTGAATGCCCTGAGTGAAAACGGATATCCGGAGCTGGCGTATGAAGTGGCATCGCAGGAGACCTTCCCGTCGTGGGGATGGTGGATTGTGAACGGTGCCACCACTTTTTACGAAAACTGGCCTCTGGATGCCTCTAAGGATATTTCATTGAATCATATCATGTTTGGCGAAATCAGCGCCTGGTACTATAAAGCGCTGGGAGGGATTTTCCCGGATGAAAACCGCCCGGGCTTTAAAAACACCATTTTGCAGCCCAACTTCGTGCCCGGGCTTGACAGTTTTGAAGCGACTCACGAAAGCCCATACGGCAAAATATTGTCTTCATGGAAAAGGAAAAAGAAGAGCGTTGAATACACCGTTTCCGTCCCTGCAAACAGCACTGCAACTCTCCACCTGAAATCGGGGAGAGTGAAAGAAAGCGGGCGCACTTTGCTGGAAAATCCGCAAATTGAAATCATCCGCTCAGAGAAAGAGCTTTCTGTTGTTAATCTGCAGCCGGGAAATTACCTGTTTGAAATCAGATAAACTGTTTTTAAAAACCGTATCCGGTAGTTGCCATCTGTTTCAGTCTTTTTATTCGCTCCGATGTGGGCGGATGGGTGCTGAACAGCTTTGACAAAGATTTTCCTGAAAAGGGATATACGATAAACATGTGTGAGGTTGCCTGATTTCCCGACATGGGTATCCGTTTGCTTGAACTTTCAAGTTTTTCGAGTGCATTGCTCAGATAAAGCGGATTCCCGCTCACTTTTGCGCCAAAACTGTCCGCTTTAAACTCCCTTGCCCGCGAAACAGCCATCCGGATGATGGATGCTGCAATTGGCGCCAGTATCAGTGCAAGCAGCATGAAGATGATACTCCCGCCCCGGTTGTTATTGTTGCGGCTGAACATGCCAAACCGGGCTGAATAGCCTAAATAGGAGATGGCGCCGGCAAGTGTGGCAGCAATGGTACCAATCAGAATATCCCTGTTTGCGATGTGCCCCAATTCGTGAGCTAAAACTCCCGCCAATTCATCGTCATTCATAGTTTCAACCAGTCCTTTGGTCACAGCTACCGCTGCATGATCCGGGTCTCTGCCGGTTGCAAATGCGTTGGGTTGGTTTTGGTTGACCATATAAACTTTAGGCATGGGTAAATTTGCATTTAAAGCCAATCTTTTTACCATAACGGTAACCTTGTGGTCTGATGGCAATTCCTGCGCTCTATATGCTTTCAAAACCATCTTGTCGCTATAGAAATAACCGATAAAATTGGTTATCCCGGCAATTATCAGTGCGATAATCATTCCTGTCTGTCCGGCAACTGCCCCTCCGACCAAAAGGAACAGGAAAGTGAGGATTGCCATTAATCCGAATGTTTTGAAACTGTTCATTTCTGATTTTTTTAAAATTAAAGCAAGTTACTTAATTTTTTTGTCAGAGATTAGAAGTTTTGCAAATGTTAGCTCTACTTTAATACAATATAAAATGAGGCTAAATTTATTTACTCCTTAATGCGCCGGCAACTCAACATAAAAGGTGGTGCCGAAATTCTCCTTACTTGTCAGGTAGATTCTGCCTTTCATAATTTTGATGAATTCTCTGACCAGTATCAGCCCAAGGCCGGAGCTCGGTTCGTCTTCAGTTCCTTTAGTGCCTCTTGTGTCAAGCGTGAAGAGCTTTTCCTGCTGCTCCGCATCCATGCCAATCCCACTGTCCTGAATCATAAAAAGTACAGAATTATTGTCAGGGCGTTTAGCACTGATTCTGATGGTACCTTTTCCGGGGGTGAATTTGATGGCATTTGAAATCAAATTGCGAATAACCGAGCTGAGCATGGAAGAATCAGCAAGAACGGTAATCTTATCAGCTACTGACAGTTCCACATGGATATTCTTTTTTTGCAGATTGGCTTGAAAGTAGTTCAGGTTTTTTTCGAGGATATTTTTTAAAACTACTGTTTTAGGTTTATAAACAATCTGTCCTCTCTGGATGCGCGACCATTCCAGGAGATTTTCAAGCAACTCGGCAACTGCAGCAGCCGATTGGTGCATTGATTTTGCCAGCTGCACCAACTCTTCCTTTTCCACACTAAATGACTTATCGGCAAGTAGCTCCGTCAACAATAAAAATGAGTTGAAAGGGCTTCTCATATCGTGGGCAATCACCGAAAAAAGCTTGTCTTTTTCCTGATTTAGCAGTGTCAGGTCTCTTTCGCTTTTCCGAAGTTTATTTTCGAGAACTTTATTTGTAGTTATATCGCGGGAAACACCAACTAACCCGGTAATTTCTCCATTTTCATCATAAAGGGGTACTTTTGTTGTTGACAACCATCGCCAGCCCATATTTGTAAAAACGTGCTCTTCATTGTTGATAACAAGTTCTCCGGTTACCATCATTTCCTGCTCTTCTTCAAAAGTTTTCCGGGCAAAGACAGCATCAAAAAAATCATTGTCTGTTTTTCCGACTGCATCCGCCTGATTTTTAACACCAAGCACTTGTGCCTGTGCTTTATTAATTTGCAAAAAGCGGCTATTACGATCTTTGAAATAGATTGTATCCGGAATATTGTCCATCAAAGCCTGCAAAAGTTCTTTTTCTTTAATAAGTGAAAGCTGAACACTCCTTTGCTCGGTGATGTCTTCAATATATCCTTCAAGATACATAATCCTGTTATGGTTATCCCTGACAACATGCCCGCGCTCCCAAACCCACCTGATTTCCCCATCTCTGTGTTTAATGCAATATTCTTCCTGAAAAACCTTATTGTCTTCAATTGCTTTCTGCCATTTCTCCCATACAAAATCCCGGAATTTCTCATGAATAATTTCATTATAATTTATAGAATGATTCATAAACAGACCTGGCTCATAACCTGTTATCTTTAAACTTCCTTCACTTACAAAAAGCATGGGGTAATCTCTTTCAGCTTTGCATCGATAGACTATGCCGGGGAGGTAATTAAGCATAGTGGCAAATTGATTTCCGTTCTCTAATGAGAGCTTTTCAATCTTTTCCCGGTCAGTAACATCCTGATAAATTGAAAAAATATATTTCCGGTTGTTTGAAAAAACAACAGGCCTGGTGATGACTGCCACGTTTATCAGTTCACCGTCAGCCCGTACGCGCAGTGTTTCATGGAAGACATCACGCCCCTCTGCCACATTTGAAGTTAGCTGCACCCCAAAATCCTTCATGGAGTCGGGCACAATCATGTCGTTAATTTTCTTTCCTTTCAATTGTGCTTTAGTGTATCCAAACAAATCCTCAAATGCTCTGTTGCACTTGAGAACATTGTCATGTCCGTCGGAAATGACAATACCAAACGGTATAGACTGAAACAACAGCTGGAAATATTCAGGGAGGTGATTGTCGGGAGCTGATTCCTTTATCAGCCAGATGAGCTTCTTTGACCGGCTCATTTGATTTGAAAAGAGACCCAGATTCAGAGTAACTGATATCTTATTTAAAATGTAAGCCGATTCCACTTCAACTGATTGTTTCTCACCTGACAACAAAGGAGAAATTAAGTTTTTCAAATCATTTCCTTCAAAATCAAAAATCTCTGTAATTGACTCTGCTTCAACTGCCAAACTAGGAAAACCAATCAGTTTGAAAAACAAATCATTCCATTCCAACAACTCCCCTTTTATATTGGTTATCACTGCTGCAACGGGCAACAGTGAAAGTATTGGTGGATTACTGATTGATTTTGTGTTTTCTTCTGTCATAGTAACCGGTCTGTGTCGTCAGAATAAGATATAAATATTAAGTAAACGAATGATTATCTATTACTATACAAAGTTATTCAAAAAATTGAATTTTAAAAACTTCACACTTTGCTTATTAATTTTTAATCATATGGTCTGAAACCAAATTTCAGCATGATTTGTTCAATATTTTATTCCTCGCCTCAAGCGTGTTGGAGGTGATTTGAGAAATATCCATATGGTCAGTTATTGTCTGTATAAGCCTTTCGGTAGTCAGGTCGATATGGAAACTCACTCTGATTGTGCACTCATTTAGCTGATAGTCAAAATCATGGGAATGCATTTCCAACAATTCATCTGAATCATTATAAAATTCCTTAATATTACGGAAAATTACAAGTTCAAAACAATTAAAAATTTCGTTACAAAATGAAGATTAAATTACCTGCTGTTTTATTTTTCATGTTTTCAGCACTTTACACAATTGCTCAGGAATCCTATCGTCCCGGACTGTTTTTCAGGGAAAACTGGAAAGAGAGTCCCGCTGAAATTCCGCTGTCCCAAAACCATGTGGAGAATCCTCAGCTATTGGTTCAGCTGTATGGCGCAGGGAAAGACAGTCTGAAGAAAAGCAATCATGAGCGCCCTGTGGATGATCCGTTTTACGTCTGGTCGGGTCTGTGCCTTGAAAACTGGTTGGTTTCGCTCAAACACAAAGATTACAATGTTGATTTAACCGGTTTTGCAAAAATCAGGTGGCGCACCAAACAGTCAGGGTTCCGTGAGCTTCGCATAGCAATTAAGTTGGCTGACGGCACATGGCTGGTCAGCGACCAGTCGGACGGACCTTCAAAGGACTGGCGCATCAAGGAATTTAACATTCAGGATATTCAGTGGCGCCGGCTCAACATCGGGCGGATTGCTGAAGTTGGTGCTGTGAGCAATCCCGATCTTTCCAATGTGGAAGAGATCGGATTTACCGACCTGATGCCGGGCGGACAATCGGCGTCATGCTCCCGACTTGACTGGATTGAAGTGGATGGCAAACCTGTAAAAAGATAAAGAGATGAGCGACGATAAAAAGATCATTTTTTCGATGTATAAGGTGAGTAAAACCTACCCGCCAAACAAAACGATTATCAAGGACATTTCACTCTCCTTTTTTCTTGGCGCCAAAATCGGCATAATCGGACTGAATGGGTCGGGGAAATCCACGCTGCTGCGCATTATTGCAGGCGTGGATAAGAATTTCAACGGCGAGCTGGTTTTTGCACCGGGCTATTCCGTTGGGTTATTAGAGCAGGAGCCTCATCTGGATGAATCCAAAACCGTAATTGATGTAGTGAAGGAAGGTGTTCAGGAAGTGGTTGATGTATTGAATAAATACGAAGAAATCAATCTGAAGTTCGGGCTTCCTGAGGTGTACGAAAACCCTGATAAGATGGAAAAGCTCATGGGCGAACAGGCTAAACTTCAGGAGAAAATTGACCAGTTGGATGCATGGAATCTGGACAGCCGGCTGGAGCGCGCCATGGATGCGCTGCAATGCCCGCCCGACGACCAGCCGGTGAGCGAGCTCTCCGGAGGCGAGCGCCGCCGCGTTGCGTTGTGCCGGCTGCTGCTGCAGGAGCCGGATGTGCTGCTGCTTGATGAACCCACCAACCATCTGGATGCCGAAAGTATTCAGTGGCTTGAGATGCATCTGCATCAGTATAAGGGAACCGTGATTTGCATTACCCACGACCGTTACTTTTTAGACAATGTTGCCGGATGGATTTTAGAGCTGGACCGTGGCGAAGGAATTCCATGGAAAGGCAACTACAGCTCATGGCTGGAGCAGAAGGCAAAACGACTGGAAATGGAGGAAAAAGGAAGCCAGAAACGCCGGCGCACATTAGAACGCGAGCTGGAATGGATACGCATGTCACCCAGGGCGCGGCAGGCAAAATCAAAAGCCCGCCTTAGCGCCTATGACCGGATGGTGAATGAAGATGTTAAACAAAAAGAGGAAAGACTGGAAATTTTCATCCCTAACGGGCCGCGGTTAGGCGACAAGGTGATTGAGATGAATAATGTCTCCAAACAATTTGGCAATCGCCAGCTGTTTGAAAACGTAAGTTTCAGCCTTCCCCGTTCGGGAATTATCGGCATAATCGGCCCGAACGGAGCTGGAAAAACCACACTTTTCCGGTTAATTCTGAATCAGCTTGAACCCGACAGCGGAAGTGTAGAAATTGGCGATAGCGTAAAAATAAGCTATGTGGATCAGACACACAAAGCCATTGATCCGGAAAAGAGTGTCTTTCAGGTTATTTCCGGCGGAACGGATACTATTTTATTGGGAAACCGGCTGGTGAATGCACGGGCTTATGTTGCCCGGTTCAACTTCATTGGCGCCGACCAGGAGAAGAAATGCGGAGTGCTCTCCGGAGGCGAGCGAAACCGGCTGCACCTGGCTTTGGCGCTGAAATCCGAAGGGAATGTTTTACTGCTTGACGAACCCACAAACGACATTGATGTGAACACCCTTCGGGCACTGGAAGAGGGACTTGAGAATTTTGCAGGCTGCGCTGTGGTGATCACCCACGACCGCTGGTTTCTCGACCGGATTGCCACCCACATTCTCGCATTTGAAGGCGACTCGAAAGCCTTTTTCTTTGAAGGTTCCTTTAGTGAATATGAAGAAAATCGCAAAAAACGACTGGGTGATTCTGCGCCCAAAAGGCTCAGATACAAAAAGTTGCAGCAATAGAAAAGGAAGCTGTCGGTTGACAGCTTCCTTTAAAATAATCCCGAATTTATGGGAATATATAAATAAGTTATTTGCTGACTATCAGGTCTTCTTCCCTTTTGGTAATCTTACTGCCCGCCAGTGCGTAGAACAACAGGTAAGCCAGTCCGATAAATATTACCCAATAACTTCCCATGTAGCCAACAGCATCAGCAACAAATCCCTGAATAGCAGGTAAAATACCGCCACCGCAAACCATCACCATAAATATTCCGGAAGCAGCAGCAAGATATTTACCCAGTCCCTCTACCGCAAGATTATAGATACCGCCCCACATGATTGAGGTGCAAAGCCCTACCAATACAATGAACATGGCATTGATCGGCACCTGTGCCAGACCAAATGACAATGCTCCGGTGGCTGAGCGCTGAAGAACGGGCAGCGCAATTTCGGTGGAAGAAGGCATAACAATTGCTAAAAAGATAAGGATCAGTCCAACTGCTGACGCTACGGTAAGCATTGTTTTGCTGGACACCTTCCCTGCAATGGAAACACCAGCTAAACGTCCAACTAACATCAGAAACCAGTATGTTCCGGCAACAAAACCTGCAGTTGTTTTCCCAACAGGTGTATCGGACAACCAGTAAATCAATACCCCGGGAGTTCCAACTTCAACACCCACATAAACAAAAATTGCAATGGCTCCCAAAACAAAATGCGGGAACTTTAAAGCGCCCGACATCAGATTTTTCAAAGGTTCTTTGGTCTGAGCAGCATGTGGCTCAGGAATATTGACAATGAGCATCACAAAGAAGACAACTGCGAATACTGCCATGGCAATGTACATTACCGGGAAAACATCCTTAATGTTTGCTTTTGTAGTTTCACCAATTAAGATTCCAACAAATGCCGGAGTGAAAGTTGCCATCACCGAGTTGAAAGAGCCTCCAACCTGAATAAGCTGGTTCCCTTTATTTCCACCGCCTCCCAATGTGTTCAGCATAGGATTGACAACGGTATTCAGCAAAGTCATTGAAAATCCGGCAACAAATGCACCCAACAGATACACGCCAAAACTTCCGGCATGTCCTGAAAGGTATTGGATGCCAACCCCGATGAATCCCACAGCTATAGCAATTAAGGCTGTTTTTTTATAGCCTACTCTCTGCAACAGGATTCCTCCAGGAATCCCCATCACTGCATAGGCAATAAAGTTGGCTGCATTTCCCATTAATCCCTGAAAATTGGAAGCGCCAAACTGCTCTTTCAAAACCTGCCCCATTGGTGCAGCCAGGTTTGTCACAAATGCAATCATACCAAAAAGCACAATCATCATAATGATTGGCACCACATAACTCTTGCTTTTATTCATAATAAAAAACTTTAATGATTTAAGTAATTTTTAAAATAGTTTATAATTATCTAAATTTCTTCGTGAGAAAATCGATGGCGGTAAAAGTATAAATTTATGCTTTAAAAACTATTGCTTCCGGCTTTTTTTATAAATCCAGTTTTACAGCACCCTTACTTCGGATGAACAGCTTGTGGCAACTTCCTTTCCCGTAAACATGCTCCAGCGTATTTACATACCTATCCAGCTCAGATTGCGGAACAAAAGCCTGAATTGTGCCTCCGAAACCGCCGCCATGAACCCGCCATGCCCCTTTTCCTTTCAGCACCATTTCACTCAAAGCCAGCGCAAGGGAGACCACCTGTTCGCTCTTGTGAACAACATCATAAATGTTCTGATTATACATAAATGAGCTGTATCCCGACTCAACAACCATATCAAGAAAAGATTGAAAATCATTGTTTTCCAGCGCTATAACCTGGTCAACCACACGCTGGTTGTCGCCCTGAAAATGGTATGCACGCAGAATTGCCCTGTCTCCTGTTTTTTCACGGATTTTGGGAATATTTTCCACAATCTGCTTAAGGGTCACTTCCCGCAACACGGATGCACCCAATTCAGCAGCCACAGATTTCATCTCTGTGGGCAGTGAAGCATATTCAGCCTGGGAAGCTGCATCATCGTGCCCCCCGCCAACATCGGTGATGACCAAAGAGTAGCCGGTTGAAACAAAGTCAAAATCAACCTCCCTTACTACCGGCTTGGAAGGGTCTTTAAAATCTATGGTTATCAGCCCGCCAACCGCACAGGCAGTCTGGTCCATCAATCCGCACGGCTTTCCAAAATAGTTGTTTTCAGCCCACTGACCGATGATCGCATTCTCCACCGCCGGCATTTTTCCGTCATTGAAAAGCTCGTTTAAAATGGCGCCAACAAGTACCTCAAATGAGGCAGAAGAACTGAGTCCGGAACCTTTGGGAACACGCCCGTCAATGCAGGCATCAAAGCCACCCGTTTTATAACCGTTATCCTGCATTTTTGCACAAATTCCCATCACAAGGGATGAAGAGGTGTAAAAATTTGACTCATCAATGGCTAATCGGGAGATATCCACCTGAAAATCAGGATAACCTTCGGATTTTATTCGAATTAAATTAGTTCCGTTAGGTGAAGCTGCGGCAATATTATCAAGGTTCACAGCGCCGGCAAGCACCCGCCCGTGATTGTGATCGGTGTGGTTGCCGCCAATTTCGGTTCTTCCGGGCGAGGTGAATAACTTCACATCACCTGAACCAAAAGCGTCCTGAAAACTTGTAAGCAAACGGGCATATCTTTCAGCCTGTTCCCTTAAAACCTTTTCGTCGGCTCCGTATAACTCCTTAAACAATGGATTGTTTCCACCATTAATTTTCTGAATCAAATTTTCAATTTTTGCCATAGTTGCTGGTTTATAAATTATTACATATAATTATTTTAAAAGCAAATTGAATTTTCAGTAAGTTGCTTCATAAAATGATTCAGATTAAAAGTTAGCAGAAGTGCAAATATAATCGGAAAAACGACTGCTACAAAAAAATAATTCAGCTCTCTAAAGGCTGTTCCTGATAATAAGTTTTGAGGGGTTGCGTATTTTCCTTTTTTCCAAACTGCACAACATGTCTGCAAGTGTTTTGCCCATCTCTTCAAAATCTGTTGAAATGGTAGTTACTCCTCCGGCTACCACTTCTTTGAGCAATGAATCGTAAAAAGAGACAATTCCAAATTTTTCGCCCGGCTTCAAGTCATACTCTTTTGCCATCTTTACAATCTGAACTAAATCACGGTCTGACTCAAGAAACCACGCTTCATAGAGTTGCGGTCTGTTCCCGCCAAGGGAACGAAAAACCTGATATTCAAACATATTTTCCACACAGAATCGTTCAAACCCCCTTATGCGCTCATAAAACTCCTTTCTTCCGGAGCTCACAAAAATAAGCTTTCTGTATTTCCTCAGCAGATGAAGTGCCTCATGCAGTGCAGTGTAAAAATCGTTTTCAAAATCCTGAAATAAAAGAGAATATTTCGCCCAACTCTCTCTTTTTATATCCAAAATCACAACGCGTTCTCTCGGAAGTTTTGTCAACAGATAATTGATGTTTTCAAAAGCGCCGGGCATAATGACATAACGGGTAAAATTGCCGGCATGCTGCAAAATGAGATTTTTGAAAACCTTAAGGTTTGCCCCGTGAAAAAACAGATTAACATGCGCTTTCCCCTTTAAAGCAGAAATCATTGTATTGAACATCTCTTCCCTTTGCACATTCAATTCATCAAGCATAACAAATATTTTCTCATCCCGAATGATTTCGCCACCGGCAACATAATGTCCTTTCCCGGGCTGGCTAACCAAAACCCCTATGCTTTTTAATTCCCTGAAAGCTTGAATAACCGTATCACGGCTCAGATTGTAGCCCGAACAGATTTGATTGATTGAAGGGATCTTGTCCCCCTTTTTCAGTTTCCCCGTTTCAATGGCATTACAAACAGAATCAATGATTTGGCTGTACTTTGGCTTTGCCGTCTTAAGATTAATATGGATTATTCGTTCCAAGCTGTTTTGTTTGATTTTCACAAATATCTAAAGATAGCTCGAAAGTTATTAAAACATTTTGTCATCAATGTCAATCCATTTTGTATTATTTTGCATTTTTAGTGAAAAATGCTGGTAACCGGAGAAATATACATTAAACAAGAGAGTAATTTCCAATTTTAAGATGCATACGGATTGAACCATCCATAAGATGCTTTAATTTTCGTAAACAATGAGTTAATTTTTTATTTTTGAAAATTATAAATTACAAATAATAAAATGAAAACGATAATTGAACTTTTTGAAACAGCAGTAGCTGATTTTCCGGACAACATTTACCTGTGGGAAAAGAAAGACGGCCAATACAAAGGAACAACCTATAAAGAGACCAAAGAGCTGGTTTTAAAACTTGCAGCAGGCTTGGCATCAATCGGAATGCGTAAAGGCGACCGCAGCGGATTGATTTCCGATGGTCGCAACGACTGGATAATCAGCGAATTGGGCATCCTTTATGCGGGAGGCATAAATGTTCCGCTTTCTGTTCGGCTTGAAGAAAACGATCTGATTTTCAGGCTTCAGCACAGTGGCAGCAAGTATGTGATTGTATCCGCATTTTATGCTCCCAAAATTCAGGCAATACGAAGCAAGCTGCCTCAGCTGGAGAAAGTTATCTATCTGGACGGAATTGAAAATCCTGCTGAAGGAGATATTGATTATCGCGATCTTTTTAAAATGGGTGAGGAATATTTAAAAACCAGAGAGATTGAACTCGAAGCCATCTGGAGAAACATTCTTCCCAATGATGTGGCTAATATCAGCTACACTTCGGGCACAACCGCCGACCCTAAAGGAATTATGCTGTCTCATTTGAATTACGTGGCTAATGTAATTCAGTCAAATTCCCTGATGGAATTGTTCCCTGAGTGGCGCACACTCGCCATTTTGCCATGGGATCACGCATTTGCACACACCTGCTGCCTCTTTGTGTTCATGTATAAAGGTTCAAGCATCGCATCAGTTGAAGTGGGAAAATCACCGTTGGACACATTGAAAAACATTCCCACCAATATTAAGGAAATCAAACCGACCATAATGATGAGTGTCCCGGCTTTTTCCAAAAAGTTCAGGCAGAACATAGAGGGGCAAATTCGCAAAAAGGGGGAAACACTTTATAAAGTATTCCAATTTGCCCTGAAGGTGAGTTATGCACACAACGGAATAGGACACAACCGTGGAAAAGGCTGGAGGTTTTTCCTGAAGCCCCTGGTTTGGGTTTTTGACAAAATTCTGTTCAAAAAAATCAGGGAGGGATTTGGGGGAGAGCTCAAATTTTTTATTGGCGGCGGAGCTTTGTTGGATATTGAACTGCAAAGATTCTTTTATGCTGTTGGCATGCCGATTTGCCAGGGATACGGATTAACCGAAGCATCACCGGTCATCTCTTCTAATGCCCTGCATGCCATCAAATTTGGCTCATCCGGAAAACTTGTCAGCAACTTGGAACTAAAAATTTTAGATGATGATGGTAACGAGTTGCCCACAGGAGAAAAGGGTGAAATTGTTGTAAAAGGCGACAACGTGATGTTAGGGTACTGGAACAATCCGGTTGCCACAGCCGAAACCATTAAAGAGGGCTGGCTGCATACCGGCGACATGGGATATATGGACAAAGACGGATTCCTGTTTGTTTTAGGACGCTTTAAAAGCCTGCTCATCGGTAACGATGGTGAAAAATACAGTCCCGAAGGGATTGAAGAAGCCATTGTGGATCAATCGCAATTCATTCAGCAGATGATGCTGTATAACAATCAAAGTCCATATACTACTGCTATGATTGTTCCTGAAATTAATGCCATAAACCACGAATTAAAAAAACGGAATATCAGCCCCGGAAGCGAAAAAGGCAACCTGGAGTCAATCCAAATCCTGATAGATGAAATAAATGAGTTCAAAAAAGGAGGTCAGCATGCAGACATGTTCCCCGAACGTTGGCTTCCTACAACTTTTGTTGTTTTATCTGAGGCTTTCGGTCAGGAAAACGGACTGATAAATGCAACCATGAAGATGGTTCGCGGGAAAATCACTGAATATTTCAGTGATGAATTAAAGTTTTTATATACTCCTCAGGCAAAAAACATAAAGAATGAAATCAACATGGAGGCATTTAAAAAATGGAACTCCAATTAATTGTATAATAGATACTGGTAATTTTCATTTAGCAAACCGGGCAGATAGCTTGCAATCAATCCCAGGGCTTTTTCATCATTAACCTGCTCTACGGTAATAATCTGCTGCCTATCAATCTCCTCCTGACTCAAAACTGCATCATTAAGTTGCTGTGGCACAGTGCACCACGACTTTTTCAGGCTACTTGTTCCAAATCCTTTTGGAGAAGAGCAATAACAAACTTCAAAATACTCGGTGCTCACAATATAAACTGCATCACCGGAAGACAAACGTTTGACAACAACTACCGGATTATTGCAGCCTTCATAAGTAAGATTCCATACTTTTTCAGCGCTTTTGTAAACACCAATATTTTCAACTGTTTCAATTTTATATTTTGTTAAATCAGAAGGAAACACTGTGGCACTTACAGTATAGGATGCTGCAACCAGGCAAAAAACTAAAACAAAAGATATTCTCAAATTTTTCATGACTTTAAACATTTTTAAATAAAACGATAGATTTTTAATAATTCTCTTTTACAAATATGACGCAGGATTGTCAAAATTGTTACACTAATATGCATGTTGTGTTACACAATTTTATTTAAAAAGTTTATTTGTTTATTTTGAAAATATACTTTTACAGAACATATTGCTAACAATTGAAACTTAATCAGTTAATACATCATTAATTTAAACAAATTGTGAACAAAAAAGTTTCAGTTAATCCGGTGACTTTTTTCTGAAAAAAGTGAATAAAAATCAGTTTTTTGACGAAATATTTAATTTCTACGATGAAATTATGAATTGTAATCATTTGTTTTTAAAACTTTATTTCAAAAGCATCGATTAACGATCTCCTCATAAATGAATATGAATGCCAAAATTCAATCTGAAAAATTAATCTATTTTTGTGGCTGCAAGCTTTTGTAAAAATGAATACTTTTCAGAGGAATCAAAAATCAAATTTTCAATAAATGAGTTTCAATCAGTTAATTAACCGCAGGTTTTCTGTAAGGAAGTATAAAAACGACCCGGTGGAAGAGGAAAAACTGCTTCAGATTCTGGAGGCAGCACGTCTTGCGCCTTCGGCTGCAAATTATCAACCCTGGCATTTTATTGTTGTTTCAAAACCGGAAAATCTTAGCAGACTGCATCTTTGCTACCATCGCGAATGGTTTCAGCAGGCGCCCGTTGTAATTGTTGCCTGCGCCGATCACTCCCGGTCGTGGAAACGGGGTTATGACGGCAGGAACTCTGCGGATATTGATGTGGCAATTGCCGTGGACCATATCACTCTACAGGCTGCCGAGCTGGGTTTGGGAACCTGCTGGATATGTAATTTTGATGCTCCGAAATGCTCAGAAACACTCAACCTGCCGGAGCATATTGAACCCATTGCCATGATTCCTGTTGGCTATCCGGAAAAAGAAAACATTCCGCCCAAAAAGCGAAAAACTTTAGAAGAAATCATACACCGCGAGGTATTTACTGCTGATCAAAGATAACTTTTTGCAATCTGAAGCGCCTGACTGCGATACCCGCTGCCAAACAAATAGTAGTGATTGAGCACATGGTAGAGCTGATACAGCGAATTTCTTTCTCTCCAGTCATCAGAAAGGGGATACACTTCGTTATAGGCACCATAAAATCGTTGTGAGAACCCGCCAAACAAGGTCATTATTCCCATTTCCATTTCGCGCTCTGCAAAGCAGGAAGCGGGGTCAATCAGCGCCGGACCGTTAATGGTATTCATATAATTTCCTGACCATAAATCGCCATGAATGAGTGACGGTGAATGTTTGCCCTGAATAAATTCCGGTATTTTCTCTAACAAAAGGTCATAAATCAACATTTCTCCGGCAGGAAGCGGTCTCTTCTTCGAGATTAACTGAAGCAGAAAACGAAGCCTGTTATCCCTGTAAAACTCAACCCAGTCGCTCTTCCATGAATTGTTCTGGATTGTGGAGCCGCAATAATTATTATGATAAAATCCAAATTCTTTTGCAGAGTATTTATGAATGGTTGCCAATCCGCGTCCAAGTTGTTCATCCTGATTTCTGTTTCCATACCCCTGCTCAAGATATTCAAGCACTAAAAAACCGGGAGTTGAATCAATTCCTTTAACCGCAAGCACCTCGGGCACAACCAATTGTTCGCCTGCTGCTTTCTTTAGCTCTTCAAGACTTTCGGCTTCACGCAAAAAAATATCTGCATCATTATCGTCATTCCATTTTAAAAAAAGAGTACCGATGGTAGTTTCAATTTTTGAAGCATGATTTATGCAGCCTCCACCCAGCAAATGGGATGAAGAAACTCTCACACTCTCATTCATCCTGATTGATAAATGATGCTCAACTTCACTCATCAGGGTGCTCTCTTTTCCAAAAAATTTCATAAAGGTCTATTCAAAATAATTACAGAATTGGCGGTTTTAAACAGAAGCAGGCAAACAGCCTGCAATCTGTGGCAATCTTTCAGTTTAAAAATTGTACTTCCGCACGAATATTAAAAATAGCAGGTAATAATATACATTATTCACCGTAATAAAAAGCAGATATGTATATTTACCATTAAATTAATAATTAAAGGAATTGCATTGATTTCATTTGGAGTAAAATATTGGTTTCTTCTTTTGCCGGTAATAGCAGTTGCAGCTGCCGGGATTGTGCTATTGCTCTATTTCAAAAATGATGAAAACAGGGAACTCACAGTTACACAGCGACGTATCCTTATGGGGCTTCGCTTTTTATCTTTCTGCCTAATCGCTCTCATGCTTTTATCTCCCTTTTTACGGAGCTTGAAAAGGATTGTCCAAAATCCTGTGGTTATCACAGCATGGGACAATTCAGGCTCGGTGGTTGCCACCGGAGACTCTACCCTGCTGGCAGAAGAAACAATCGGTATCAAAAACCGAATTTCACAGGGGTTGGAAAGTCGCTACTCCCTTGTGAACTACACATTCGGAGAGGAGACAAAGCTCTCAGGGGAGCTTGATTTTTCTGAAAAAAAATCAGACTACAGCGACCTGATTTCAACCATCACCAACAACCATTTTAATGAGAATGTGGGTGCTGTTGTCATTGCCGGCGACGGAATTTACAATCAGGGGAAAAACCCCTTAAATATGTTGGGCAACCTGACTTTCCCGGTTTTTATCATTGCCCTTGGCGACACCACCGAAGTAACCGATGCACTTATCCGCGGAACGCGGGTGAACCGCACCTCCTTTTCCGGGAACCGCTTCCCGGTTGAAATTGATGCACATTTTTTGAAGCTGAAAGGGAATCCGCTGAAGCTGACCGTTTATGAAAAAGATAAGGAGATTGCCCAAACCGTAATCACACCCCCAAATGACGACTATTTCAACACCGTTGAGTTTATTATTGAAGCCGGTGCGCCCGGATTAAAACAATACACTGCCACCATAGAAAAAGCAAAAGATGAGCAAAATACGAAAAACAACACCGTTAGTTTCGTGGTGAACGTTCTTGAAAGCAAGCAAAAAATTCTTATTCTTTCCGATGGTCCGCACCCCGATATTGGCGCTATCAAATACACACTGGAACAGCAAAAATCATATGAGGTTTCTGCTTTCACCGAAGAGCCTTATCCGTCAAACTTTCAGGATTTCAATCTGATTATATTGAACCAGTTGCCCACCTCGGGAAAGTCTTTGGCCAATATTGCCGGAGGCAATGTGAGCCACAGGATACCCGTTCTTTTCATTGTGGGAGGCAAAACCTTTCTGCCTCAATTAAACACCCTTTCAGCCGGGGTGCAAATTAACCCGCTTGCCGGTTCGGGAGAGGAAGCGCAGGCGGTGATCAATCCGGCTTATTCCACTTTTAATTTAAGCGAAAACTTACGGGAAGCGGTGCCAAAGTTTCCGCCGCTTTTGGTCCCCTTTGCCAACTACCGGCTTGAACCTGAATTTAATGTGCTCCTTTTTCAAAGAGTGAAAAATATTGATACGGGCAAACCGCTAATAGCCACAGGCATTCAAAACGGCAAAAAAACCGGATTCATTTTCGGAGAAGGAATCTGGCGGTGGCGCCTGAATGATTTTTTTCAAAATCAAAACCACAACCATTTTAATGAGCTGGTTAATCAGCTTGTTCAATATCTTGCTCTTCGCCAGAATGAAGATAATTTTATGATTGACTATAAGTCGGAATACGCAGAAACAG
Organism: Mariniphaga sp.; assembly: GCA_040772505.1. Classification (GTDB taxonomy): domain Bacteria; phylum Bacteroidota; class Bacteroidia; order Bacteroidales; family Prolixibacteraceae; genus Mariniphaga. The sequence continues at coordinate 41,936 of JAXGYA010000012.1, forward strand.
AGAATGTAATCCTAAAAGCCGAAGTATATAATGATGCTTTTGAGCGCATAACCAATGAAGAGGTCAACATCGACATAAAAAACGAAAATGGTGATGAGTTTCATTTCATCTTTGACGTGAGAGGAGACAGCTACCATTTGAATACCGGAAATCTGCCCGCAGGCAATTACACTTTCGATGCAGAGGTCAGCATCGGTGAGGAGACACACACAGAGCATGGAAATTTTGTTGTTTCTGCAGTAAATCTTGAAAATATGGTTACCCGTGCAAATCACCGGATGTTGTTTCAGCTTGCATCCCAAACCGGCGGTGCGTTTTACACACCCGGGGAGATTGATGAAATCATTAACCGAGTCAAAAAAAGCGATTCGCTAAAACCTGTGAGCTATTTTCAGGATATGATTAGCGAGCTTTTAAACATGTACAGGATATTGATTGTTATAATTATATTGTTAAGTGTGGAATGGTTTTTGAGAAGATACTGGGGAATTTATTAAGAGTAAATCATAAAATGAACGCAAAAAATCACATCATAAAAATCACTCAACTTCTGATTCTGTTTCTTGCAGGCATGCTTGCAACCTCATGCATTCCAACCAGGAACCTTATAGTAGATATTCCCCGTCCATCAAGCAAGGAATTGCCTCAGTCTGTTCAGAGTCTGACCATTGTTTCACAGATAGTGGATGACAAATTCACCGACCTTGAGCAGGACTCTTTGCAAAAAATATTTTACAAAAGTCGTTTTAATCTTGATACGGTTATCTATGATTTTCAAATGGCTGACACTACCCTTAAAGCTTTGGGAGTGCTGCTTTTCGAGTCGGGTCGCTACGATTATGTGATTCCCGAAGCAAGATTTTTGGATTCTCCAAAGACTTCAAATGTAGCAAATGTGATGCCCTGGTACAGAGTAAGGGAGCTGTGCAACACGTTTAATACGGATGCTGTGCTTTCACTTGACTATCTTAGAACCCGGGTAAAAACTCACTTTTCAAATGAGTCATTCTTCGATCCGTTTCAGGGAGGGTTTAATACAGGAGCAACTGCGAGCATTCAAATCAATTATGAAGCGCTTTTTCGAATATATGACCCGGCGAAAGAGAAGATTTTGCTTCAGGAGTTAATCATCGACACACTCTACTGGGATGACATCAATGCAACAACGCGTGCACTTTTTTCCCATTTCACACCGGTTAAAAAGGCGCTTGCCGAAACCGGAATTGTCATTGCCTTAGACCTTTCCGATAAGATAGGCGTTCGCTGGCAGCCCGAAAGGCGTAAATATTTCGTGACAGGCAATTCGCGATTCAAAAAAGCGAACCGCCTTGCCGAGCAGGGAAATTGGCTGGATGCTGTTCAAAAATGGGAAGAGGTGGCAGAAAATACAAGCTCGAAAACCATGCTGAGCAAAGTGCAGCTAAACATCGCATTGGGATATGAAATATTGGGAGATATTGACAACGCCATTGGCTGGGCGCTGAAATCGTATGAAACTATGTTCCGCCCTCTGACTTACGAATATCTGGAAACTTTGAAAAAACGAAAAAACGAATTAAAAAACACAAAATGAACCTGCGTATATTTTCGGTTTTTTTCTCTCTTTTAATTGCTTTTGGCTGCACAGTTTACAACCAATATCCCATAGATATTTACAAGCCGGGCGAAGTGATTTTCCCACCATCGGTGGAAAAGGCAGTCATTGTTTCAAGAAATTTCAAATATTCTGCCGACACCCTTCTGCATTTTTACAAAGACAATTACAGTCTGGTTAAAGCCAAAAACGATCCCGCTGATCTGGACAGCCTTCTGACCACCATCTGCATAAAGGAACTGGCTGCCAACCTGAGCGACAATAACGTTTTTGCAGACCTTCATGTTTTCCCTTATCGCACCTTTGAAAAACATTCAGGCGAACATTTAAGCGAATTTTCCAGGGGATTAATTGAACAAATCGCTTCTGCCACTGATGCCGATTTGCTGATTTCACTGGATACCTATTCCAGCTTCTTTTCTTCATATCCTGAAAGTTGGGATTCACCGGAAACAAATGAAGTTATCACAGTTGCAGTGTGGAGCATTTATAATCCTTTAAAGAAATCGCTCATCGAGCGAAAAACAATGATTGACACCATTTACTGGAACGGATATGACGATGAAGGAAACTTTAGGAAAGGGTTCAGGCTTCCATCACGGTTGAGTGCACTGGAGCAGGCTTCGGCAATTGCCGGTGAAAATTATGCCAAACGGTTTTATGCCGGCTGGCAAACGGTAAACCGGTTGTATTCCGTTCCTCCCCTGCCCGAATTCTCGGAAGCAGCACGCTATTTTGAAGAAGGAGAGTGGAACAAAGCGATTCGCCTGTGGCAAAAGTATGCCGGCGACCGCAACGGGAAAACGGCAATTCATGCCCGCTACAATCTGGCACTGGCTTTTGAGATGAAAGACGACCTTGAAACGGCACAGAAATGGCTGAATGCTGCACTGGAACTGGCTACAAAATACCGAAATAAAGAAGATCTGAAAATGATACTCAAATACAGGGGAATTTTGAACAACAGGCATAAAGAGACTCTGAAACTCAAAATGTTAAATAAGAATTTTTCTGATTAACAGACCTACAAAACCACCATACGCCATTCAAAAAACTTTCTCCTGAACTATTTCATTCCCGGAATAAAGAGAAGGTGTTTCACTTTATTTCAACCTCTTCAGAATCAACTCTGCTTCATCCTCCAGACCTTTTCACCTGGTAGCCCTCTGTTTTCAAAATTTCCATGACGCGTTCGCGAAAGTCGCCCTGAATAAGAATTTCTCCGGCTCTGGCAGTACCGCCCACGCCGCATTTGGTTTTCAGTAATTTTCCCAGCTCTTTCAGGTCTTCTTCCACTCCTGCAAAACCAGAAACAAGTGTTACACTTTTCCCCTTCCGGTTTTTTCGGTCAAGGCTCACATACAGTTTTTGCTGCTGAGGCGGCAGCGTTTTTTCCTCCTTTTCCGTTTCGGTTTGAAACTCAAAATCGGGGTTTGTTGAATACACAACGCCAAGTCTCTCTTTCCAGTCGTTTCCCATTTTCCTGTTTTTCTATAAAATGTGTCCGCTTACCATTTCACCCCGTCATTTGTAAGTATTGCATATCCGGGTCGTGGGCTGGCTTCTGAAAAAACTTCAAGTTTTTTGTAGGGTTCAACGGTAATATCTTTCTCCGTAATTTCCCCGTTGGCATCTTTTATCGCACTGAGGCTAAGTCCCAGATATTTAGCCAAAAAGGGATAGACAGCTTTTCGTTTGGAGAATTCATAGCCGTGCCCCTCATCGGGAAAATGAACATTTTCAACTTTCCCTTCTGCTCCCATCAGGCGGTATATGTACTGAATGTGCGGGAATTCTACTTCGGGGTTGTTTTTTGTCCAGTCATCACCATCAGAAACCAGCATCATCGGGCGCGGTGCAGCCAGTGCTGCAATCTCCACATTGTTGGTAAGGTGGCTTTCACTTTTGTGAATCGGCATACCGCTTTCGCATACACAACCTCCAAAAAAGTGGGCTGAAACCTGAACAACCGGCACACTAACCTTTATGCGGTCATCAACTGCTGCCAGCAGAAAAGCCTGAGTAGCCCCGCCGGAAGCGCCGGTGATGGCAATCCGTTCCGGGTCAACATTTTCCAAAGACAATAAAAAGTCCAGCGCTCTGACGCTGTTCCACAACTGCTGCCGAAGTGCCAATGGATGATTATGCTTCCAGCCCCAGCCGGCCATTTCGCCGTAGCCAACCATGTCATATGCGAAAACTGCTGCACCCATTTTAGCCAATGCCGCACAACGGATTTGTGCGTCTTCTCGAAAACGGCCATAATCGTCCGATTTTGACCAATGCCCGTGTGTGCTTAATATTCCCGCTATTTTCCCTTCGGTTTTCCCGGGAAGATATAAACTTCCGGTAACAAAAACGCCGGGCAAACTTTCAACAGCCACATTCTGAACCGAGTAGCCATCATATTTTCGGAGGTTGGTATTAACAGGTTTCAATGGTGTTTTGGGAGGAAAAGGAACAAGTCCGGCGCCATTCAAAATTCCCTGCCGGATAATTTCCGTACGCTGAAGCCACTCTTTCTTAGTCTTATACTCCTCTTTTAAATGCCTGAGTACTGACCGCGCTTCTTCTTCGGTGTAATAATTTCCAACACAAAGATTGGGGTCGTTCTGTTCCTGTGAAACTGCATATTTGGCACCTGAAAAGAGAAAAAGAGACAATAAAAAGCAAAAATATGTTCTCATTTTTTTCGAATTTGATTATTCAGACGGGTAAAGATAATAATAGCAACTTTAGTTCGTCAATCAATTTGGTATAAAAGTCAACATACGGAATAATTCCTAATGGGGAACATGAGTAAAAAACTAAACAACAAAGAGTTACATAAAACGAGAAAAGAAAATTGTTGGGAATAAAAAATTGTCATTCTGCAATTGCGTTATGCAATACAGATTTTAACTTCTCGGGACAAAAGATACCTTCATGCATCCAGATGGGTTTCCCGTTTTTAAAAACTATCAACGCCGGAATTTTCCCGATTTTATAACTTCTTGCAATCATTGGGTTTCTGTCCACATTCACCCTGACAATCCTGACATCGCCGATTTCCTGTTTCACCGCTTTCAAAATGGGCTGAACCTTTTGACAGGGTTTGCACCAGTCGGCATAAAAATCGACCATCACCGGTTTTGAAGAATTTATGATTCGTAAAAAACGCTTATTCGTGTTCTGCATTTGCTCTCTCTTTTCGTTTCCGGGCAAAATCTTGAATGATATCACCTGCCAGGTAACCAACAGCAGTGCCCCACAACGTGCTCCAATACCAAACCGATTTAATCGGGCAGGTACCGCTCAGACAGCCTACAAATCTCCAGTATAAAAAACCGCCTATTGCGCCAATCAGCGTAAAAATAAGTGTAAGCCTTCTTTTTTTAATGAATTCTTTCATGCTTCTGTTTACCGATAGAACAAAAATAGTGGTATATGGTTTTTGAACCGGTTATCATGTTTAATGATACAGAATAGACAGAACCGATAACTTCTGTTAGGATAAACTCAACAAAAAGCATAAACAGCCAGGGCGATTATGCAATATTATGGCAAAGTCTTTATTACTTCCCTTAAAAAATCATTCATGCTGAAATTTCCCATGCCAAATCCCAGCCGGACAACCACCAATTCCTTTGAAGGAACAATATATATACGCTGTCCCTGAAATCCGTCGGCAAAAAAGATATCGCCGGGAACATCAGTCAGCCGGTTCTTCTCTTCAGGCTCTTTCAGCCAGAAAGTTCCGGCATATTTGCTATTTGATGCTTCGGCAGGTGTTTTCATAAAATCAACCCAGGGTTTTGAAAGGAGAGTATCGCAGGCAAAAACGCCGTCGTTCAAAAACAGCAGTCCGAAGCGTGCCCAGTCGCGGGTTGTTCCATAGCAATAGGAGGAGGCAACAAACAAGCCTGCGGCATCGGTTTCCACATTGGTGTTCAGCATTCCAAGAGGATACAGCAGATTCTTATACAGCCCTTCATGGTATTGCGCATCATCATTCAGCCGGTTGCGAATAATTCCCGAAAGAAGATTGGCGTCGCCCGAAGAGTAGTTCCAAAAAGTCCCCGGAGAGTGTGCAGCTTTGCACCGGATTATATATTCAAACATATTCTCACTTTGCATGAGCATCACGGTGGCATCGGAAATGGTGAAATAGTTTTCGTACCACTTGAGCCCGGTGCTCATCTGCAATACATTTTTCACGGTAATATTGCTGCGTTCATCATTTTTCCATGCGTTTATTCCGGCAGGTTCTTCCATGGCAAGCTGACCGTTATCCGCTAAAATCCCGGCCCACGCACCGGTCAGGCTCTTAGTCATTGACCATCCGTGAAATTTTGTATTGAAATCATAGTCATCAAAATATTTCTCAGCAATAAGCTGATTTTTGTAAACCACGGCGATTCCCAATGTTTTTTTAAATGGTTCACTTCCCGGTGCATCAAAGCAGGTATCAATCAGTTCATGCAAACGTGCAAAGTTGACTCCCGAAGGCATGGTGTCTGCGAGGATGTTCCCTTTGGGCCAGGGAATTGTATCCTGCAAAAATCCGGGATCGGGCAACCGGAAGCCCGATTTTCTCAACTCATTCACATCCGTTTTCAGCACAATGACCGCCCCGGCTCCTTCCCGAAAAACTGCTTTTCGTTTTGCAAGTCCGAACACGGTTGAAGTGGCTGTCTTTTCCTCGTAATCCACTTTTGTTCTGGCTAAGCTGATTGGAAAAAACGAAAGGTCTTCAGCCTCAATTCTGGCGGGCTCCTTGTCTGCCAGAAACACACTGGAGCACATCCCCTTGGCAGCAAAGGCTGTGATGATGGGCAAACGCGGCCAGACAAACCAAACGCCGGCTGAAACGGCAATCAGAATTATCAGCCAGAATACTCTTTTAAAGGATTTTCTTTTCATTTGATAAAAATTTATGTCATCTGTAAATATTCACAGCTATTTTCAGTAAGCCCGCTGAAACACAATCTCACTCAAGCCTGCAACTTTTTTGTTTTCTGCATCAATGTATATCCGCACATCTAAGGAACCGTCTTTAACCTCAACAATCCGTTCACCTGTCCAGTAGGTTTCGCCGGCGTCCAAAGATTTAGTTACAGACGCAACTCCTTCAAATTCAACCTTTTGCCACGAAGGCAGATAAACATCGCCAACTTTTGCGCGAATCCGGTAGGTTCCATTGGGAACTGTTATCCGGTAGTCAAAAAAGTTAACGGGGTTTTCACACTCTGCCAGTGTCCCCTCAAACATAACCTTTTTCAACCGGGCATTACCCTCTCCGCCGGAAGTTACCCACTCCACCTTGTCGGCAACACACCATCTGCTTAAAATCCAGCCTTTCCCCGAATAGGGTTCAAATGCCATGATATTTTTCTGATTGCCATTCTGTTGTCTCAGCCTTCCAAAAGTAATTTTTCCCCTTGAAAAAGAGCGCGAAATATTTTCAGCCTGCCTGAAATAGAGCCCAAACAGCTGTGGAAAACAATTCACTGAATTTTGCATGCAATCATCATATTCCGGTTCTGTTTCTGAATAGATTACCTGAAACTGAGCATAGCCCCATTCTTCATCACCCCATGCCGTTCCCACGGCATCACCCCGAAGGAGCTTTTGTCCTTTTTTCAGACTCACATTTTTGGGGAAAAGTTTGCTGAAATAGTAGTAAATTCCCAGTTGCGATTCGCTTTCGAGCAAAACGGAGGCTTGGTTTTTTGTATTTCCATTGTTTCGTATCCACACCACCCGCGAATTTTCAGGCGCCACAAGCCAATGCTTCATCTGTCCGCGGGCATCCTGCAAATCAAATCCAATCCCTTCAGAAACATGATAATCTTTTTTTCTCCCGGTTTTATCACGGTTATAGTAGGAAAACATATAAGTCTCTTCTTCTGCCTGCCAGGAGAAACCATCGTTAAAACTCACCGGAAAAGTAAACTTCTCAGGGTCAAGTAACTGTTTGTAAGAATCGCTGAGGCACAGCAGCACATCTTTTTTCAACAATCTTTTCCCGCATGAATCGGATGACAATGCGCCGGCATTTTTATTGTCAGCCACGTAAACACGAACAGCCCCAATCTTTTCGGGAACAGAGCGCCTTGCTACTTTCAGCCAGAGCGTATCCGCTCCCACTTTTAGCTGCGTATAATGATTCTCAACCTCTATGATCTTGATCTCCAGTCCGCCAAACGTAATACTTTCTCCAATATCGAGGTTATAAAAAAAGCCGTTCCCCCAGATAAAATCCGCAGAACCGGTCTGCTGCCCGTAGAGCTGTACGGAAAACAGAAATAGAACCAATATTATGTGAAATTTCCGATTCAATTTGCGTTAATCCGCTTTCTCAAAAACATTTATACTTTTCCTTAAAAAACAGCTATAGCCTTGTTTCAAGAACTTCAGCAACAACATTGAAGTCAACATTTTTATGCTCACCCATCCTGGTTTCGCGCTGCTTAAAGCGTTCCCTGATTTTCTCAATCGTTTTAGAAGTAACTCCATAATCTGAAAGCCGAACCGGCAATCCCAGGGATTCAAAAAAGGTGATTGTTTTTTCAATAGCCTGATCGATCCGCTGCTCAGGAGTGCCATCATAAATTCCCCAAATCCGCTCGCCATATTGCAGAATTTTATCTTTTTTGGAACTTCTCATCACGTCCATTATACCGGGAAACACAATAGCTAAGGTGCGGGCGTGGTCGATACCATGAAAAGCGGTAAGCTCATGCCCAATCTTATGGGATGACCAGTCCTGCGGAACTCCGGCACCAATCAATCCGTTTAAAGCCATAGTTGCACTCCACATGAAATTTGCGGCAGCATCGTAGTCTGTCCGGTCAGCCATAATTTTTGGAGCTTCCTCAATCAGGGTCAGCATGATTCCCTCGGAAAAACGGTCTTGCAAAGGTGCATTTACAGGAAAAGTGAGGTACTGTTCCAATACATGAATAAAAGCATCCACTATTCCATTTGCCACCTGCCGGTCGGGAAGTGAAAAGACACATTCGGGGTCCAGAACAGAAAACTGCGGGAACAGCAGCGGCGAGGCAAAAGCTAGTTTCTCCTTCGTGGAAGCCCTTGAAAGGACGGTTGTTCCGTTCATTTCTGAACCGGTTGCGGGCAGTGTGAGCACCGTTCCTATGGGCAGTGCAGCATGAGGTTTAATTTCCTGATTAGTCAGAAAATCCCAGGGCTCTTCACCTTCATAAAGCGCTGCGGCTGCAATAAACTTTGTGCCGTCCAATACCGAACCGCCACCTACTGCCAGCAAATAATCAATTTTCTCTTTCTTAATCTGCTCAACAGCTTTCATGCAGGTTTCATAAAGCGGATTGGGCTCAATGCCACCAAACTCAAAAACCTGAAAATCGGCTAAAGCTTTTACGACCTGATCATAAACACCGTTGTGTTTGATACTTCCGCCGCCATACAGGACAAGCACTCTTGAATTTTGAGGAATTTCATCTGCAAGGCTGGAAATAGTGCCTTTGCCAAAAATAATTTTTACCGGATTTTTGTACTCGAAATTATACATATTCGTGTTAATTTGTAATTGTTAAATTTTATAAAACTTCAATTTCTGATTCTGGTATCAAAAAGCATAAAAGTATCTTAAAATGACGAAAAAATCAAAAGGTAGCAAAAATATTTCCAAACCTGATTTTAAAGAAGTGATGGGCAAATTGAATGATGAAGCGCTCACCGAAGTGCTCAGAAAAAGAAATTTATACCAGCCGGAGGCTGCCCGCAGCGCTATTGATGAGGCAATTAGAAGAGGACTGATAAATTCAGAAGAGGACTTACTTTCAGAAAAATACAGGATTCAGCCCTTGAAAACACGACTCTTCCCTGAAATTGAAAATGAACATTTACGGGTAAAAATCAGAAAAAGTATCTCCCGTTCCCTGCTGATTTCCGGTATTTTACCATTTATATTTGGAGCTATCCGAATACAGTCAGGAAACTTAAATGAAGCAGCACTGATTTTAATTTTCGGATTAATCTGGTCAGCATTTTCCTTTAGGCTCATGAAAAGCTTTTCAAGAAATATCATCTGTTTTTTGCTGATTTTGGCAGGCATCTCCCTCTTTTATATCATCAGGCTGCTTGCCGGGCAGCCAGGAATCAACCTGATTGACAAAATAGCAGTCAGCTTTTTCTATCTGCTTCTCTTTTACGGCCTGCTGTTTCTTCTTCGGCTGAAAACATGATAAAGATGATGCAAAAAACTAACTTTGCGTAAATATTTTTAAGATTAAAAACACTATCGCCATGAATAAAAAGAGTAAATTTAGGTTAATCTCATTCTTCATTATATTTATTTCACTCACAGCAATTTCCACTCTGGTTGCTTCGGCTCAGACTGAGGAAATGCTTTCGAGAAATTATGAGACCGGCAGTTTTTCCTCGCTGTTTTTGGATGGTTCGTTTGGTGTCCAACTGATTCAGGGAGATGAGGAATCTCTTGAAGTTCGCGCCTACGATATTCGCGCTTTTGAATCCCTGAACATCACCAATGAGAATGGGCTTTTGCACCTGAACATCAGCAGGAAGCTGTTTGATTTCAGCAAGGTACTTATTTTGGTAACATTTAAGAAACTGGATGATTTGCATATTCTTGGCGGTGTCAAACTGGACACCAGGGGTTATCTTGATTTAAACAACCTGAATATTCTTCTCGAAGGCGGAGCAAAAGTGAATTTACAACTGAAAGCAAAAAAAATAACCCTAGAGAACAGAGGAGGCTTGCTGTGCGAGCTGAGCGGTGTAGCAGACATGCTGAATGCCCGCCTTGCCGGTGCCGGACACATCAATGCCGGAGAACTGAAAGCAAAAGATGTCAATTTCAAAATTGAAGGCGTGGGCACTGCAAGGGTTTTTGCAACAGACAAACTGAATGCTTCCATCAAAGGCGCCGGCAAAATAAGATACCTGGGAAATCCTGAGGTTGTTCAGAATATTGAAGGGTTAGGCTCCATCGTTCAGGAGTGAAAAATTGTAGAATCGCGAAATCGCAAATTAGCGAATTCACACTCTCAACACTAAAAGTCTTGCATCTAATTGACCACTTCTTTTCGGAAAAACTTCTCTTTATCCGGCTTGCCCAGAGGCAGTTCCCTTTTGTTGGCATCAAATTTTGAGAAACCCCTGTCGAAAATAGTATAGGAAACCGGAATCCGTGCTTTTTTCATGGCTATTACCGGAACGCCGGTAATATCTTCAATGGCAGCTGCCAGAAGCGGATCCTGTTCGTCGCCCAAAGGAATTCCATCAAAAATATCTTCTTCAACAGGAATATCCGGGGCAAAACCATCCTTAAAATCAGTGACTCCCAGCGAATTGGCATAGCGAAGCACTATCGGCTGAATTCCCCAGTTTTTAAAGTCCTCGTATTCTGACGGATTGTTGTATAGATTCTCGGGTTTAAGGGTTACTGATGCGGTATATTTCCCGTAGGTTGATTCGCCTATCGTACGAATATCCATATAAGGATTCAGTCCCGTAATGGTTAATTCGGAGGCGGAAGCTGTCCCGGGTCCTGTCAAAATATACATTTTATCAAAATCCATTTTGACAGGTGTGGTATTATTAAACCAAATTCCCAACTGTTCTGTATCATTTTTATATTCCCAGTAGGCTTGATAATCTTTATTCCACTGAAAGGAAACCAGTTGTTTTTGATCATTTACGGCACTTAGTGGCGCCACGGAGCTGCATAAATGCTGAGCAGCATATGTGTCTCCTCCGGGATTGTATCTGAGGTCAAGAACCAAATCGGTTATTCCTTTGCGTTTCAAATAACTAAAAGCAGTATCAAGGCTTGTGTTGAAATTATGAATGTATTGCGCATAAAACAGGTATCCGATTTTTCTGCCTTCATGCTCAATCACTTTTGTGATGAGCACCGGATCAAGAACCAATTCCCTGGCTGTCATGCGAATGGGAGTGCGATTAGTTCCATCTTCACCCAAAACACCCAGATTGATTGACAGGCTCCCGGCATTAAGTAAATCCAAATAGTTCTTATCAGTAATATCCTTTCCGTTCATTAAAACAATGATGTCCCCTCTTTTCAAGCCCGCTTCAGCTGCCGGTGTGGCGGGATAAACGTATTCAACAATGGCAAAAACCTTACCAGTGTCGCTAAAGCGGCCAAATGCCAGCGAATAGCCAAAGGAAGTTTCCTCGCCTTCAAAGCTCTTCACCAAAGCTTCCACATCATCGGTTACGTAGGACCATTTATCTTCTTCGTAGAGTAATTTCTTAAAATATGCTTTCGGGTCTTTTTCTCTTAATATATTGATCTTTGGCATTTTGTCATTCCACAGATAAACATCTTCCATGACTGCTTTTATGAACTTATTTATTTCCTGTGTCAGTTTATCTGCTTTATCAACATCAGGTTTTTCCTGTTCCTGCTCTTTTTCCGGTTCAGGAAGGGGCAGCGGAGCATCGCGGCAACTAATCAACAGTGAAAAAGCAAGCAAAATGAGCAGTAATATGTTTTTGTTTTTTTTCATGCTGTAAAATTACATCTTTTTATGTAACAAAATTAGTCAATTTCTGTTTTCATTCGTCTCTTTTGGATATTCTATTCTCACATGATAAATATTCAGTAACTTACTCAATAATGTCTCTTTAATGATTTTAATATCTCTGAATGTTAATTGTGATTCTTCCAGTTGCTTGTCATGAATTTTCTGATCAACCATGTTGTTTATCAGCTCTTCCAGGGCTTCGTGCGTTTTTTCTTTCAGACTTCTGGATGCTGCTTCAATTCCATCAACAAGCATAACCACGGCTGCCTCCTTCGATTTTGGCAATGGACCCGGATAGGTAAACAACTGCTCATTAACCTCCGTTCCGGGATTCTCCTCCTTGTGTTTCAGATAGAAATACTTCGCTTTTGTGGTGCCGTGATGGGTGGCAATAAACTCAATAATTGCTTCGGGGAGATTGTATTTTTTGGCAAGGCTCACCCCGTTTTTTACGTGATTAATAATCACCTCAGCGCTTTTCAGATAGTCCATTTTATCGTGCGGATTTATACCCATCATCTGATTTTCGATAAAAAATCCGGGGTTCCCGATTTTCCCTATATCGTGATACAAAGCCCCAGCACGAATTAAAAAGGGATTTCCGCCTATCTTCAGAATAATTTCCTCCCCCAGATTGGCAATCTGCATGGAGTGCTGAAAAGTTCCCGGTGCTTCCTCCGCCAGCTTGCGCAAAACAGGCTGGTTTGTATCCGACAATTCAATCAGGGTAACATCAGAAACAAAACCGAAAATTTTCTCAAACACAAAAACCAGCGGATAAGTAAGCAGAATGAGCAAACTACTGAATAGAAACCATTTAAACATTTTATAATCAACTGCCAGAAACGAGCCTTCAAAAATCCATTCAAGCGCAGTGAATACCAGCAGGCTGGTTAACAAAACCCACACAGCCGCCCAAACTAAATGTCCGCGCTTGTACATTTTATTCAAACTGAACACGGCTACCATCCCTGCCGTAGTTTCCAGCAAAACAAATTCATAGTTATTTGGAGCATAAAAGCCTATCAGCAGCGTGGTGATAACCAGCGTAAACACAGCCGTGCGCGAATCAAAAAAAGTGTGGATTAAAATTGGAAATATTGCAAATGGTACCAGATAGATATGCAAATCGGGAAACGAATTGATTACAATCGTTAAAAAAATCATTCCCAACATGAACAGAAGCAAAAAAGAGAGTTTGCTGAACTGGGTGAGTATATCCCGCCTGTTTAAATAAAGAAAAGTAAACAAAAGTGCCGTAAAAACAGCTATCAGAATTCCCTTGCCCACAATGCCGGTATAACGGCTCAGCCCTTCGGTGCGCTCCGATTCATAACTCAATTTCAGGGATTCCAAAATTTGATACTTCTCATCATTGACAATTTCCCCGGATAAAATAATCCGCTCGCCCGACTGAACCATTCCGCGCGTGGATGAAATGCTCCGGGATATTTCATCCTGCTCTTTTCGTGAGGTTACTTCATCGTAAATCAGATTTGCTTCAACATATTTTTCCGGTTGAAGGGTGTATAAAAAATCTGCCACATCAGGATTTTTCACAGCCAGCTCGTGAATCCGGTTGTTAAGTTCATTGTAGGCGCTCTTTTCAGAATAGAGCGACTCTGTTTTAATCCGGGAGGTGTTGTTGCCGGTGCGCTTTTTCAACTCTTTTTTGTCTGTCAGCTCGGGGTAGGTCTCTATTGAATTAAGTAAAATTCCGATCTGATATATTTTCTCAAGAGTTGATGTTATTTCAGAAATAATTGCCGGATTCACATGCTGAATAGAATCGGCAAATGGTTTCAAATCATTGTTCAGCCGGTTTATGGATATTGCAGCCATTGCAGTGTCGAATGTAAAATAGGGCACTAAGTTTTTTAGCTGTTCATTCTTCTCTTTTTCAATTTCTGCCGAAGTTTTCAAAATAGCAAAATCAAAAGGCGCCAGCAGATTTTCGTGATTCCAGGGAAATCCTTTTTGATATTCATACTTAAAACGGTGCTCCCCGGGCAAAATAAGATAGAGCAGCACGGCAGCCACCACAAAAACAATTGCCCAATAGAGCGGCAGGGAATATGTTTTAAGCTTTTTAATGTATTTATTCATTACAGATACTTTTCTATAGTTTTCAAATTTCAAAAACAGGAACAAACTTGCAAAATTCACAAATAAAATCCTATTCTCTTAAAAACAAGCGGTTTTTTTATAGATTTGTGTTCACTCATGCAAAAATTGAGCAGCTTTTTCTAAAAACAAGTATTTATTCGGATGAATTATGGTATATCGGGGCTAAGCCTCATTCCGGTGCGAAGAGAACCTTCTGAAAAAAGCGAGATGGTTACCCAGATTCTATTTGGCGAATTTTTCGAGATTTTCGAACAAATGGTTGGCTGGAGCCATGTAAAACTTGCCTGGGATGATTATGAAGGATGGGTTGACAGCAAAATGATTACTTCGCTGAATGAGCGCACCTTTAAAAAGCTAAAGAAAAAACCTTTTGCAGTCACCGGCGACATAATCAACATTGTGCCAACATACAATGGGCAGAACCTTATGTTGGTAGCCGGAAGTACGCTGCCAATTTGGCGCCCCTATCTCAAAGAATTTACCATCGGAAAGGAAACGCACAAAGCCGGCGGAAAAATTTTCTACAAAAAACCCTCCGCCCCCCGGGATGTGGTTATTTCACAGGCGCTAAAATACTTTAACGCCCCCTACCTGTGGGGAGGGCGCTCTCCTTTTGGAATTGATTGCAGCGGATTAACTCAGGTAGTGTATAAAATGACAGGAATACCCATCCCCCGCGATGCAAGTCAGCAGGTGAAAGTGGGGGTTGCCCTTGGGTTTGTGGATGAGGCGCAGCCTGGCGATTTAGCCTTTTTTGATGACGAAGAGGGGAACATCGTGCACGTGGGAATCATCTGGAAACGAAATAAAATTATCCATGCATCAGGCAAGGTTCGTATCGACAATGTGGATCAATTCGGAATATTTAACGTAGATTTGAAGAGATATACGCACAAAATGCGGGTAATGAAAAGAATTATTGGAACTGATGAAAAGTGTTGAATTACTCATATATATAATCATTTTTGTTTTTGTGCTCTTCTTAATTGCAAAATACTGGAAAACAGGAAGAAAAAACTAAGCTTCCGGGTTTTAGTATTAACACCGGAAATGACCGGAAAACAACATTAAAAAACAACAACATGTACAAATACAAATATCCGCGCGCAGCATTAACGGTTGATGCTTTGGTTCACACAGAGGAAAACGGTATGGACTATCTTCTGCTTATCCGTCGGGGAACCCAGCCGTTTAAGGGAAGCTGGGCGCTTCCGGGAGGCTTCCTGAATATTGACGAACTGCTCGAAACAGCATGCAGGCGCGAGCTTAAGGAAGAAACCGGGTTAGACATTGAAAAAATGACACCTTTCAAAGCCTTTGATGCCATTCACCGCGATCCGCGCCAGCGAACCGTCACTTTTGTGTTTTCGGCAAAACTACCTGAAAAAACAGTGGTGAAAGGTGCCGACGATGCCGACGGCGCCCGATGGTTTCCGCTGAACAACCTGCCCGACCTGGCATTTGACCATCTGGAAATCGTAAAAGATTTTTTTAAAAAGAACTCTTCCATCCCTTCAGAGCTTTGAGTATTAAACATACTCTTCCACACAGGACAATGACCTGTGTATCATGCTAAAATGCACAACAAGCCCTGAAAGGGCGTGAGCATTTTAGAGTAGATTTCAGTTTTACCCTCTCCTTCGGACTGTTGAGCAAATTGTGCTTAATACCGGATTAATCATACATATTTTTTCCACATGTTTTTTTCACGTGTTTGGTTTTCATAAATAAAATAAAAATACCTTTGCCGAAAATTTTAGAGTTGATGTCAGCTCTTTTGTAACCAAAAATCATTACCACAACAGTCATGGAAAAAATAACCGGGCGCAAGTTTGCATTCACCATGCAAAATTTTGCAGGATTCATCTTCCTGCTTGGTTTCATTTTTTTGTCGAAAACAGGGACTTCACAGGATGTAATTCTGCTTCGCAACGGCAAACAGATTGAGTGCACCATCACCAAAACCGACAATTCTACCATCTATTATGACTTCATCAAAGATGGCCGGAAGTTATCCAGCTTTGTCAATATGTCCGAAGTGAGGAGCTACACAATTCAAGATGAGAAAGACCGCAGCGAAAATAATTTTCAGAATTCGGAAAATCAAGGCAACACGGTGGTTATTGACACCACAAAATATGAGAAGATAGTTCAGCAGTGGGTTAACCGGATTACCTTCTCCAGGTTATTTGGCATTCATGCAACCGGCTGGTCTCTGCAATATTACGGATTCACTCTGAACAGCAACTCCAAATGGATTGTGCCCGTTGTTATTGGCTTTGAAGGCATCAATATGAATCAGGATTATTTTGACCAGTCAGGATACTATTCAGCCATGTTCAGCTATGCGAGCACCGGAATCAGTCCGATGTACAAACTTTCCGACTCCTTTTTTCTGAATCTGGGAGTGAATCTCCTCTTTGGTCAGGAAAGTTTAACGGAATTCGGCGGAACCGAAACGGATCGTTTCATTATCGGGATTAACCCATTGCAGGGAATACTTTTTATTCCCAAAAGCAAATTCGGTATCACCTTTGGTGCTTCCATATATGAGAAACTGCTCACATCAAGGATTTATGAAAACGACCTGGGATTAAAACTTGAATTGGGTATAAAATTTTAAAAATCATTAATCGTCAGCCATGAGAAAATTCTTTTTATTTCTGCTTCTCCCTTTTGTGGGATGCACAGCTACTCAGAAAATTGGATATAAAACCAGTGATCTGGAGGTAAAACAACCGGTAAAAACTATCCCCATACGGGTGGATATCCGGATTTTTGAAGATAACAGGACGGCATTCGAAGCAAACGGTATTTTGTTTGAAAAACCGCGTCAGGTCGTGATTGAGAAAAAGAACTACTGTATCAACTCAGAAAAGCATTATGCTAAAAAAGATACGGTAGTTACGCAGCTCACCAGATTAATGACAGACCATTTCAATCAGGCACAACTGTTTGAAAAGGCGTTTTACGGAAACAGCAATCAAAGCGATTACTATTTAACCGGCACCCTGAACAGTTTTTACGGAAAGCAGGAATTTTCCAAACGTGCGGCGGTAGGCGCACAGTTCGGACTGATTGGAGCAATGGCAACATCGGGTGCAAAAACTCCGGGGGAGATAGTCATTGAACTTGCCGATATCCGGCTTTACAAAAAAGATGGAACTCTTGTGAAAGATTTCGGCACTTTTTATAAGGAATACAACGATGATTTCTCGGCAGATGCCTATTGCTGGTGCATTTACTGGAACATGAATGCAATGCTCATGGATTTCAACACACAGCTGGTGGAAAAAATCAAAACCGAAATGGCTGATTTCCTCTCCTTCCGGTGAAATTTTTCTGAAATAAATTTCAGTCTGTCGAACTGTATAACCTTCTAAAAGCTCCAAATCAGCCGGGCTTCTACCATCCGGGGCTGCCCGGGAACAACCGTTGGCGTGCCTGCCAAACCACCCATGTAGCCGACACCTGAAAGATATTTCTCTTCCAGCAGATTGAACGCATGGATTGCCAGGCTCACTTTCGGTTCAGTCATTTCCACTCCGAAATTAATGTTCAACAGCCCGTACGCCGGCTGCTCAAGTCCGGCAGAGTTTGCTTCAGTGAGCCAAAAATGCGATTTCCATGAATACCAGGGGGTGGCAAAAAACTTCAACCGGTGAGCAACATAAAACTTCATTGAAAATCCTGCGGAAAAGCTGTTTTCCGGCATTCGTGCAAAACTTTTGCCTGCATACAAGTAGTCACTGCCATCCATGGCGGTGGAGTCGAAAACGGAGTGCATGCGGGCATAGCTGCCAAACAAATCCAACTCCCGGATAATGGCAACCTTCAGCGAAGTTTCCCCTCCGAATGAAGTTGCCTTGCCGTTGGCAGCCAGCTGTGTAGCGTTTTGTGCCCTGTCCAACTGAAGGGTTTGCACATTGAAATGTTTTCGGTAGAAGCTGTTGACATCCCAGAAAATCCGCTTTTTTACGATGGTTTTCCAGCCGTATTCGGCGCCATAAACCCGCTCAGCACCCGTAACAAACGGAGTGCTGTTCCAGGTAAACTGCAAAACCTGTGGCCTCCTTCCGCGCACTGCATTGAGGTAAAAATTGAAGTTCTCTTTCAGCCGGTAGGTTATTCCTGCCTGACCGGTAAACGACAAACTGCTTTTTGTTACCTCTTTCAGCGAAGCGGGTGCATAGAAAAAATTGGGCACTGCACTCCCTTCGCCAACAGCTTCTCCGCCTGAGAAAATCGATTCCTGTGAATAGCTTAGCCAGTCAAGAACAGTGCGTGCTCCCAAGGTTAAAAACAGCCGTCGCGACCACTGGTGGGTTGCATGCATAAAAGCCTGTGCCGACTGTGTCCTTCTGGTACCAGACACATCTTCATTATGTTCAGCTCCGTAAACATCATCGAGGATTGGCAAAAAACTGTACGAGCCGGATTGTATATAGGAAATCAGCTGTTCATTTGAAGCCAATGAAAGCGTTGAATTTTCTTTTTCCAGAAGAAAATTTACTCCGATTGAGCCATTTGTACGGCTTCTGCGCACAAAATTATACCGAAGCTCCTGAAAAAACAGGCGGTTTTCTGCCGCGTTGTCCAAATCCAGCGCAGGCAGAAAAGTTCCGTCGGCATCCCAACGCGAGGCGGCGTTGTTCTTTCGAAAAGAAGTAACCGAAGTCCAGTGGTTGTGCTCGTCTCTGAAAAGCTGATAGGTTATTGAGGCATCCATCCATGAAACTTCCGAGCCAAGCTCCGTTCCTCTGTTGAGCGAAGCGCGGTAGTCAAATAGGGTGTTTTCTCCATTTTCACCGGGTATATCCGGATTGATGAAAGCCATGCCGGGTTCATCGCTCTTGAGGTAGTTGAACTGCAAATCGATTTTGTGATTCCATGCGGGCATAAACCGCACAGAGAACCTGCCTCCCAGCAAATTGTCACCGTTAAGTGTTCCTCCCGCACTATTTTTCACGTAACCGTTCCGGTCGTGATAAATTCCGGCAGCGCGCACAAGAAGCATATCTTCCACCACCGGTAAATTCACAGCTGCTTCAAGATTTTTGCTCCAAAAACTTCCGCCGCCTCCGCTCACAAAACCTCCAAATTTGTTTTCAGGTTTTTTGCCAATCAGATGCACGGCGCCGTTGAGTGCATTTCTGCCAAAAAGCACATTTTGGGGTCCCTTCACAATTTCAATCCGTTCCAGATCAAAATACCTGGAGGGAAGACCATTTAAACGGGATACAGGCGCCTGATCGGAAAAAACAGCCACCGAAGGCGACAACTCGGGGAATCCGGATTGCCCGTTTGTTCCGTGGAGATATATTGCTAAGCTTCCGGTGACGGTTTTTTCAAAATCGGCACCGGGAATTGTTGAAAGCCTGCTCTGAAAATTTGTTCCTCCCGGATTTTCGATAAGTGAAGGCAAAATTAGATCAATTGCTGCCGGAATATCCGAAATTTGCTGTTCGCGCTTCTGCACCGACGACACGGCTTTGTCCAGCGGGACCTGCCCGCGTTCGAGAGTGATATAGTGGTCGTTGTTTCCCACATGCAGCATGTAATCAATGGTTTTCGTCTGAAAACCAAGACTGGAAACCCTCACTCTTTGTATTCCGGTTGGGAGATCAGATAACATAAACTGCCCCGACTCATTGGAATGAACGAGCTTTTTTAATCCCTCCACCTCAGCACCAGCCCCGGGTATGGGATTCCCGGCAACGTCTCGCACCAGACCACGAAAAACTACCTGCGGCAGTTTTTGGGCGGCAAATTCCACATCACGGTATTTTCGCTTCACTTTGCTGCGTTTTTTCGACTGAGAAAAAGCCGGGAGCGCAATAATTAATAAAAGAATAAATATCAGTCTCTTTTGCATTTTTCAGTTTTCTCAAATGTATAAAACGAAATTTCATTTTTAAGAACCCTGCCCAGCCGGCTAAGAGTTAACCGGAAATGCCGGCTCACTCATTTCCATCCGAATTAAGCAGTCCGAAAATGGCTTCATCAATCTTTTCAAACCGGAATTCCTGAATGATTCTGTTCTTTTTTTCTGAGATTTCACTCAGACACAGATTTCCGATGCTTCCCTGGTGGCTGTGGCAAACCGTTTTCTCGGGACGGAAGTCGCCTGCTTCTATTTTTTCGGCAATCTGCCGGTAGGCTTCCCGGAACGGAATTCCCTGCAATACCAGCTTGTTCACCTCTTCCACACTAAAAAGAAAATCGTATTTGGGATCGTCCAGAATGTTTACATTCACCTGCAGCTTTTCCAGTGCAAGGGTAGCCATGGAAATGCAATCGTGCAGTTCGCCAAAAAGCGGAATGAAAATCTCCTTTATAATCTGTAAATCACGGAAATATCCGCCCGGCAGATTGTTTACAATCAATGAAATCTGCTGATTGGCGCCCTGAATTTTATTGCATTTTCCACGAATCAGTTCAAAAACATCGGGATTCTTTTTGTGAGGCATAATGCTTGAGCCGGTTGTAAACTCAGCAGGAAGTGTAACAAAATTGAAGTTCTGGCTGTTGAAAAGACAAATTTCTCCTGCAAATCGGGATAAGGTAGCGGCTATATTTCCCAGAGCAAACGATACAATTTTTTCCATTTTCCCCCTGCCCATCTGGGCATAAACCACATTATAATTCATATTGCTGAAACCAAGCAAATCGGTAGTCAGCTGGCGGTCGAGAGGGAAAGAGGAACCGTAGCCTGCGGCTGAACCCAAAGGATTCTGATTGGTAATTTTGAATGCCGAAAGCAGCAGCTCCAGATCATCGGCAAGGCTTTCTGCGTAGGCGCCAAACCACAATCCAAACGATGACGGCATTGCCACCTGAAGATGTGTGTAGCCGGGCATCAAAACCTCCTTAAACTGCTCGCTTCGATTCAGAAGAGTGTCCAGAAACCGGTTTGTAACTTCAACTGTTTCGCGAATCCCCTGTCGTGCAAAGAGCTTCAAATCCAGCAAAACCTGATCGTTTCGCGAACGCCCGCTGTGAATCTTTTTGCCTAAATCGCCCAGCTCTTTTGTTAAGAGAAACTCAACCTGTGAATGCACATCTTCTACTCCCTCATCAATTACAAAATCGCCATCAACAGCCTTTTTGTAGAGTTTTTTCAAAGCGTTCAGCAAAACAGGAAGCTCCTCCTTTTCGATTAAACCAACTGATTCAAGCATCGTAACATGAGCCATTGAACCTAATATATCATGTTCTGCAAGATGCAAATCCAGTTCGTTGTCTTTACCCACCGTAAACTTTTCAATGGCTTTGTTAACTGCAATCCCTTTTTCCCAAAGTTTCATTCCTGATAAATTGAATTTTTTAACAAATATATGGATTTTGACAGGAAAAGGTTCCATAGGGTTTGAAATGATTCAATTTGGTACGATATGGTTCGATAAAGCTCTTTGCGTGAAACGGAAAGAATTGAGAATGGAGAATGACAATAGGCAGTTGGCAGTAGGCAAATGTTTATTGATTATTGATTATTTGATGTTTGTTGTTGGCTATACGCTGTTGGCTATTGGTTATTTGACAATTTCTGTCACCGGTTGCGCACATCAAAAGCATGCCCCGTTGGAACTTAATATGAATAACCCCGGATAAGCCGTAGGTGCAATCCGGGGAAAACGCATCCCATCTCCACCGAGAACCCCAAAGGGGTTCAACTGTGGAAAACTGAATCATGTTCAACAATAAACCAATAAGGTTATGTTGAATTAATCGCAAATTTGTAAATTCGTGAATTGGCACCTGCCTTCGGCAGGAATTTACGCCTGCCCGGAAACCAATCCCCCTTAATCCCCCTTCGCCAAGGGGGACGAGCGCTGATGAGCCCTCTCAAAATTTCACGCCAAGTCGCCAAGTCTCAATTCTCACCTCTCATCTCTCATCTCTCACCTCTCACCTCTCACCTCTAACTTCTTTCCTCTCTCTCCCCTTTGGAAAGATGTCCGCAGGACAGAGGGGCTTCTTCTTCATTTCTTATCCGACGTTGTCAGGAGCTTCGCACGCTGACAAGTCTGCTGTCGTTGCTACATCCGTAAACCTGTCAGCGTCGCCAGACCTGACAGCGTTAACGCCCGCCTTTCTGTTTGCCGGAAACCAATCCCCCTGAATCCCCATTCGCCAAGGAGGACGAGCGCTGATGAGCCCTCTCAAAATTTCACGCCAAGTCGCCAAGTCTCAATTCTCATCTCTCACCTCTCACCTCTCACCTCTCATCTCTCACCTCTCACCTCTCACCTCTCATCTCTCACCTCTCATCTCTCACCTCTCACCTCTCATCTCTCATCTCTCATCTCTCACCTCTCACCTCTCATCTCTCACCTCTCATCTCTCACCTCTAACTTCTTTCCTCTCTCTCTCCCCTTTGGGGAGATGTCCGCAGGACAGAGGGGCTTCTTCTTCATTTCTTATCCGACGTTGTCAGGAGCTTCGCACGCTGACAAGTCTGCTGTCGTTGCTTCGTTGGTAGACCTGTCAGCGCCGTCAAGCCTGACAGCGTTAACGCCTGCGACAAGCAGGAATCAGCAAATTTACGAATTTACAAATTTGCGAATTTACAGTATAAAGAAGGTGGCTGAGGTACAAAGCCCGAGGATTAGGGAGTTGATTGAGAATAAATAGTTTGACAAGGTTATTAGCTTAAATTGGCTATTGGTTATTTGACAATTTACGTCACTGCTTGCGCACGTCAAAAGCATGCCCCGACGGGGCATAATATGAATAACCCCGGATAAGCCGTAGGTGCAATCCGGGGAAAACGCATCACATCTCCACCGAGAACCCCAAAGGGGTTCAACTGTGTAAAACTGAATAGTGTTCACTAATCCTTTGGATACGTTACTGCAAATCAGAAATAGATTCCTCATCGAATTCGCAAATTTACGAATTTACAAATTCACATTTTATTGTTTTCCATTCATGCATTCGTGACTAAAAACAGCAGTCAGCGGTTTCAATTATTTCAACATTTTCCTAATAAAACCCTGTTTTTCTCATTTTGAAACGATTTGTCCCATTTTGAGACAAAATTCACTTTTCTTATTTTTGTATAGCACTGACAATCAGTTGATTAAACGGTATGGCACACTCATTGCTTAAGTAGGTAACAACGAAAAAGTTTGGAATTATGAAATTCGGACGCAAAAATAAAAGACATTTTAACCTTAAATATTTTTCCGCACAGCGTAAGGCGCTGTGTATTAATCTTGTATTATTTTTAAAACAAATAGATATGGACAAATTCTTCTTTTTAAAAAAATGGCAGAGGGCATGGGTGCTTTTTGCCGTGGTGATTTTTTTATTTTTCACCGCTCAGGTCTCAGCGCAAACAGTTGAGAGTCTGAACGTAAAGCTTAATGAACAGTCCGATGAAAACCAGCAATTAAGCAGGCTTTTCTCGGATTTGAACCCTTCAGTTTACGCTGAAAACGGTGAACTGAAAGTTTTCGGTGACGGAGCGCCCGTTGTGGCTTTTGCCGCACCCGGAAGCTTTTCTCTTTTATCCTCTGACAATGAAGCATTCAGCTCTGTGAGGCTTCTGAAAATTACCGTTTCCGATGCGGAACAGCTTTCCGGGAATCTCAATTTGGGACAAATGGGAAGTTTTGAAGCACTGGAATATGTGGTCGTGGTTTTTGCCTACGATGCCTGCGGCAACAATAGCGAACAATGCCTTGCCGGACTGGTGCAAAATTTAGTTACGGCACGGGAAGATGTGGCGGTTTACTACCAGCTCTCTATTCCCAATTAAATTAACAAAACCCTAAAAATTTTGTAATGAAAACATTTTACATGACATCCAAAATGAAAAACCGGTTAAAAACAACAATTGCCTTTATGGTGGTTTTCCTTTTACTGGGAAGCTTTGCGCAAGCGCAGGAAGTGGTAGTTCCCTTTACCCAGCGCACTTCAACTTATACTCCGGGGAAAAAAATCTATAACATCAAAGGGGATTTCCAGATGATCGGGAATACCAATATGACATTGCAGAACTACGGAGATAATAACAATAACGGAACCGGCAATTCATCAATTTATGTGGATATTGATGGTGATCCCAATACCATAAATTCTTCATCTGCAACACTTCAGTTTTCAGAGGAGAATGATGCCAATCCGGAATGTACAAACATCATCTATGCAGGACTCTACTGGACAGGCAGGGCGCATGATGGAGGAACCAGCCCCAATTCATTTGAGATTGGTGGAACTTCCGACCAATACAATAACAACGAAAAAAATGGATATACTTTAAGCATTACCAGCGCAGACGGACCGGGAAATGAATATAATGAGCGCACTGCGACATACACTTTCACACCTTTAGGAGGAGGGGATGTCGTGGTGTTTAAATACAAGACCTATAGCAGCCGGAGTTGGGGAAGTACTTGGTACGATGAAGTAACAGTTCAAGTAGGTAGCGGTTCTGCTGTTCCTGTTTCTTTTACTCAATCTGGTTCTACCACCAGGACAGTAACTTTCAGCACACCGTATATCATAAATACCGGCAGTACCACTCTACTGGTTAACAGCTTAACGAAAAGACGTGATACTAACAACATTTCTAATGATTTCCGTGCAAACGTCACATATGGTGCGAAGACTTTAAATAAGCGACAGGTAAAACTAAAGCATGCAAGCGGCACTTACCAAACAGTAACAGCAAATGCTAATGATATTTATTACCCGGAAACTACCCAGGGTCAGATGTATTCTGCTTATGCGGAAGTAACCGACTATGTTAAAACACATGGAATAGGCGAATACTTTGTTGCCGACATGGCGCTTCGGGAAGGTACTGGTGGCGGCACTGGTTTTTACGGCGGCTGGGGGATGATTGTGGTGTATGAAAACTCCAAAATGAGATGGCGCGATATAACCATTTTTGATGGGCACGCCTATATGTTAGGAAGCACTGCTGCGAATGAAGTGTTGGAAGTCAGCGGATTTAACACCGTGCAAAACGGAGATGTTCACATGAAGCTGGGCTTGATTGCCGGCGAAGGTGATGTCGATATCAGAGGGGATTATTTTGAAATTCAAAAGCTCAATACAAGCAGTTGGGAGAGACTTTCACACAGTGGCAACACAACCAACAACTTCTTCAACAGTTCTATCCCATCTCCTGCACCACGCAATCCCAATCTGATAAACAACACCGGTGTGGATATCGCAATGTTTGACATTAATAATCCAAACAACAGCATTATCACAAACAACCAGACCTCAACCAAATTTCGTTACGGCAGCACGCAAGACACCTATATCATCTGTACCATTGCCATGGCAGTGGATGCTTATGTGCCTGAACCGGAAGGGACGGAACTGGTTGTTTCAGTTGGCGGAACTCCTGTTATTCCGGGAAGCGAACCCGCTGTGCTGCCCGGACAAGAGATAGAATATTCGGTTGAAATACGAAACGTGGGCTCTGAGTCGGTAAATAACGCTGTGGCTACCATTCCGATGCCATACACCGTAGATTTTGCAAGTGTTTCCGGAGTATATTATGAAGGATTAAGCGGACCGCAGCCGGTTTTCGATCCAAATGCCGGAGCCACAGGTTCCATCATCTGGAATTTAGGGAACTTACCGCTTCTTAGCGGCAATCCGCTTCTTGCCAATCTTACCCTTAAGGTGAAGGTTACGGAAGATTGTTTCATTCTTGCCAATCCCAATTGTAACCCGCTTGTAACCCTTAACGGAACCATCAGCGGAGTGGGAGCGCAATCCGGGGCAATAGCCACACATGATTTCATCCAGGGCTATCAGATGGACGGAGTCTGCGAGGGAGAACCCATTTATGACCCGCTGGCACTGGAAATCGACAGGACAAATCTGGATTGTGAAGGAGATTACACCCGTGAATTCACCTATTGCAACATTGAAGATGGAAAAATTCCTTTTGGAGATGTCTTTGGCTATTTCCCGTCAGGCACCCGGTTCTATAACGAACATCCGGTAACTGAAAGTTCAACCGAATACACCAGTTCTACCGGTTTTCCGGCAACAGAAGGTACAACCACCTATTATGCCGTTCCTCCGGGAATCACCGAATGCTGGTGGGAGTTTAAAATTACGGTTGACGTGGTTACATCAATACCGGAAGTGCAAGCCGAACCGATTACCTATTGTATTGGTGATGAGGCATTGCCGATTTCAAGCCATGTTCAACCAACCAATAGTAGCTACATCTTATATTATTATACAGTTCAAACCGGAGGTACTGCATCCACAACTGCACCCACCCCTTCCACAGCCCAAGCGGGAGAATTCAGCTACTGGGTTGCCGAAGGAATTTCTGCACAGTGCATCAGCCCCAACAGGGCAGAAGTAAAGGTAACCGTTGAGAAATGCTGCACACTGGAATCTGCGGAAGCAAATGTTACTAAAGAAATTAAATGCTTTGGAGATGAAACCGCTACGGTTACAATAACAGTAAATGACGACAGCGGACAGCTCACATTTGTTTTAGAAAATTACGGCACAAATAATACAGGAGTTTTTGAGAATGTTGCTGCCGGAACTTATAACTGGAGCGTAAGCGAAGCCGGCGAAGGATGCGAAACATTAACAGGAATTATTACTGTTAATCAGCCCAACGCTATAGGTATCAGCTTAGATGCAGTTAGTGGAGTTACAGATGTCAGCTGCTTCGGCGGAAACGATGGAGCAATTAATATTGTAGCCTCAGGCGGAACCGGAACTTACACATATGCATGGACAGGACCGGATAGTTTCACAGCTTCCACTGAAGATATTTCAGGTTTGAAAGCAGGAAGCTATTCTGTTACTGTTACTGATGAGAACGGTTGTGTAGCAGAATTGGAAGACATTGTGGTTGGTGAGCCAACACAAATTACTGCCTCTGCCGAAATTACTTCAGAAATTCTTTGCTATGGAGGCACTGCCACTATTAGCGTAACTGCAATTGGCGGAACCGGAACACTCACATTCAGCAAGGATGGAACAAACTTCCAGGCTGGAAACGAATTTACCGGATTAACTCCCGGCAGTTATACTTTCACCGTGAAAGACGCCAATGGCTGTACGGTTACAACTGATGCAGTTGTGGTTAGCCAGCCGGAAGAGCTTATTTGTTCAGCAAGTCAGGTCAGCGGCGTAACTATATATGGAGCAAGCGATGGAGTTGCAACTGTTAATGTTACCGGTGGAGTTGAACCTTACGCTTATGCATGGGATAACGGCGAAACAACTCAGACAGCTACTGCTCTTAATGCGGGGACTCATACCGTAACCGTTACCGACAATAATAATTGTGAAACCACTTGTGAGGTTACCATTACCCAGCCCGGGCAACTTAGCTGCAGTATTGATTTAATCAGTAATGTATCCTGCTACGGCGAAGCCGACGGGAAAGCTAAAGTTGAAGTTAGTGGCGGTGTTACACCATATATCTATACCTGGGACAATGGAGAAACCGGTGCAACCGCAACAGCGCTTAATGCCGGTTCTCATTCAGTTTTAGTTAAGGACGCCAACGGTGCTGAAACAACATGCACAGTTGTTATTTCACAGCCCGACGAGCTGGTTGTTGCACTTGATGGTGAACCTGCCAATGTTACCTGTAATGGTGCAGCAGACGGAACAATAAGCATTTCTGTTGAAGGCGGAACTGAAGCATACACCATTGTCTGGACTAAAGATGGTGAAACATTCACTACTGAAGACGGATACAACTTAACCGGATTAGAACCCGGAAGCTATGCTGTAACAGTAACCGACGCAAACGGATGTGTAGCAGAATTGGAAGACATCGTCATTACACAGCCCGACGAATTGGTTGTCGAACTTGATGGCGAACCTGCCAATGTTAGCTGTAATGATGCAGCAGACGGAACAATAAGCATTTCTGTTGAAGGCGGAACTGAAGCATACACCATTGTCTGGACTAAAGATGGTGAAACATTCACTGCTGAAAACGGATACAGCTTAACCGGATTAGAACCCGGAAGCTATGCTGTAACAGTAACCGACGCAAACGGATGTGTAGCAGAATTGGAAGACATCGTCATTACACAGCCCGAGTTGCTTAGCTGCAATATTGAGGTAAACAATAATGTTTCCATCAACGCACTGGATGACGGCTCTGCCACGGTCATTGTTTCTGGCGGCAACGAAGGCGACTTTACCTATCTGTGGGATAACGGCGAGACCACTCAGACAGCCATTAACCTGTCAGCCGGAATCCACACTGTGCTTGTAACCGACAGCAAGGGGTGTCAAACTTCCTGTGAAGTAGAGATTACCCAGCCCGATGTTCTTGAATGCAACGTCAGGTTATCTTCTCCCATCTCCTGCGCCGGCGAAGAGGATGCTGTCATCAGCGTATTTGTAGGCGGTGGCTACAGACCATATACCTACGAATGGAGCACCGGTCATATTGTACCGACAGTCAACAATCTGGGTGCCGGCACCTACTTCGTAACGGTAACCGATGCCATGAACGCGCAGACAGAATGCAGCATTACCATTGAAGCTCCAGAGGAGCTTGTAGCTGACCTTGCAGGCGAAGTTACCGACGTAACCTGCTTCGGCGGTTCCGATGGTGCTATCAGCATTGTCGTTTCCGGCGGCACCGAAAAATACGGCTTCACATGGACAAAAGATGGCGAAATCTTCTCCACAGAGCAGAACCTCACCGGTCTTTCAGCCGGAACCTATGCGGTAGAGGTAACCGATGCCCATGGATGTACAGCCGTGGTTCAGGACATCATTGTCGGGCAGCCCGACGAGCTGGTTGTCAGCCTTGAGGGAGAAGCCTCAAGCGTAACCTGTTTCGGCGCAGCCGATGGTGCTATCAGTATTGCTGTTTCCGGCGGTACCGGTGAATACACCATTGTCTGGACAAAAAACGGCGAACCCTTCGTCGCTGAAGATGGCTACAATTTAACCGGATTAGAACCCGGAAGCTATGCTGTAACAGTAACCGATGCAAACGGTTGCGTATCTGAATTGGAAGACATCGTAATTACGCAGCCCGACGAGCTGACTGTCAGCCTTGAAGGAGAGATTACCGACGTAATCTGCTATGGCGATTCCAATGGTGCAATCAGCATTGCCGTTTCAGGTGGCACCGGCAAATACGGCTTCACCTGGACAAAAGATGGCGAAGCCTTCACGCCCAAGGACAATTACAGCCTCAGCGCTCTTGCAGCCGGCATCTACTCCGTTGTTGTAACCGACGAAAACGGTTGCAGCGCAGAGCTTTCCGGAATCGTTGTTGCATCGCCCGAAGCAGCGCTTGCTTGCAGCACGGAGATGACCAAACCGGTAACCGAGTACGGTCAGAGCAACGGTGAAGCCACCGTAACCGCCACCGGCGGCTGGGGCGATTACACCTACATCTGGAGCAACGGACAGACTACAACCACAGCCACCGGGCTTGAAGCCGGAACCTACACGGTAACGGTAACCGACAGCAGGGGTTGTGAAACCACATGCGAGGTAACCATCACCGGTCCCGACCAACTGGTCTGCTCCATAGAGATGGATAGCCCGGTTGTATGCTACGGCGGAGCCGACGGCAAAGCCACGGTAACGGTAACCGGCGGAGTTACACCCTACACCTACGCATGGGACAACGGCGAAACCGGAGCCACAGCTATCGGTTTGGATGCCGGAACCCACACGGTAACGGTAACCGACGCCAGCGGTGCGCAGAGCACCTGCGAAGTGATTATCACCCAGCCCGAAAGTGCATTGCAACTCACGGCTGAGGCGCTGAATGTTGTCACCTGCTATGACGGCAGCGACGGACAAGCCACCGCAGAAGCCACCGGCGGCTGGGGCAGCTATACCTACAGCTGGAGCAACGGACAAACTACTGCCACAGCCACCGGGCTGGAAGCCGGAGTTTACACCGTAACCGTAACTGATGCACAAGGCTGTGAGGATACCCGCGAAGTAGAGATTGCCGGACCGGCAACCGCGCTGGAATGCTCAGCCGAAGTGGTCAGCCACGTAACCATAGCTGATGCCAACAACGGCGAGGCGGTAGTCTTTGCCAACGGCGGCTGGGGCGACTACACCTACCACTGGAGCAACGGTCAGGCAACAGCCAATGCCATGGGACTTGCCCCCGGAACATACACCGTAACGGTAACCGATGCCCAGGGTTGCGAAACCCAGTGCAGCGTAACCATTCTGCTGGATGTTACCGAGGAAGATTGTGAACTCTACATTCCCGATGCCTTCTCGCCCAACGACGACGGCAGCAACGACTACTTCAAAGTTCTGTGCATTGAGAAATATCCCAATGCGAAGTTTGAAGTCTATAATCGCTGGGGGAACTTGCTCTACGAACAGGAGAACTACGGAAACCAGGATCGCTGGAACAGCATTGACGCCTGGTGGGATGGTACATCCAACCGGAAGTGGACCGTTGGCAGGGAGAAACTGCCCATGGGCACCTACTTCTATATCTTGCATTTAAATGACGGAAGCAAGCCGATAACCGGCTCAGTATTCCTTAACAAATAATTAGAGTTGTTTAATTCTGAAAAATATATTACAATGAAATTCAAATTAAATATCAAAAAAGGGTTGGGGATTCTGGCGCTGGTGATCATAACCAATGTTTCCTTCGGACAGCAGGACCCCATGTACACTCAGTACTTCTTTAGTACACAGACAATAAACCCCGCTTATGTGGGAACATGGGATGCGTTAGGTTTTATGGCGCTGACCCGCCAGCAGTGGGTTGGCTGGGACGGCGCCCCCCGGACGCATACCTTTATGATGCAGGCTCCGATGCGAAACGACAAGGTAGCTTTAGGGCTGAGCGTCATCAGTGATAAGATTTTCAAGACCAATCAGTTTGGCATATGGGGGGACTACTCCTACAAGGTAAAGATGACCGATGTCACAAACCTTCGGATGGGGCTCAAGGGAGGTTTTACCAACTACTCCAACAATCTGACCCAGTACGGGATTATCGATCCCAACGATCAGCTTTTTCAGGGCGACCTGGTCAACAAGTTTATCCCCAACTTCGGTGTTGGGCTTTTCCTGTTCAATCCGATGTACTATGTCGGCTTGTCGGTGCCCAAGATGCTGAACAATGACATCACCGAGGACAATCCCAACAACTTTGTAGTGCAAGCCGAAAGGCGGCACTACTTTTTGGAGGGCGGGATGGTTTTCAATGTCAATGAGTATATGAAGTTTAAACCCACGTTTATCACAAAGGTGACCCAGGGGGCGCCGGCACAGCTTGACCTTTCCGCTAACTTTCTGTTTTTGGAAAAATTCTGGATTGGCGCTATGTTCCGCACTAAGGATGCCGTTGGGATAATTGCCCAGTTCATCTACCGGAACTCCCTGCGGGTGGGCTACTCGTTTGACTACTCCACCACCAGGCTGCACAACTACAACAGCGGTACGCACGAGATTATGGTCTCCTACGAGCTGCGCACGCTCAAAGAGCTTGTCACTTCACCACGATACTTCTAATGCTATGGAAAAGAACAGAAATTCAAAATCAGTAATCATGAAACGAACATTAATTTTTATATTGGGTTTGCTGCCGCTCTTTGCTTTGGCACAACCCGGACAAAACTTTATTGAGAATTCCACCATCAGTGTGGAAAAGACCGGCATCAACACCCCTGCCAGTGATTTCGGTCCTGCCTTTGTGCGCGGGGAGTTGTGGTATTCCACCTACACCCTGCAGCCCACCCAGAGGCAGCGCAAGAAAAAGGGGGTTGAGTACTACGAGCTGTTTGCCTCGCCCGTTGACGGGCAGGGCGAACTGCAGAGCGGCAAGAGCCTGCAGCTGGACGATCAGCGTGCGGGATACAACGCCGGGCCGGTGTCGTTCTGCCAATCCACACGCGAGCTGTTTGTAACGGTGAACAACTATGAAGACCCACTGGTAGAAAACATTGTTTTTCAGGAAGCAAACCTTCCCCTGCGGATTCTCATTCTGCAGGAGGCAGGAGCCGCCTGGACACCTGCCGGAGAATTCCCCTTCAACAACCAGACCTACTCGGTGGGACATCCTGCCGTGTCGGTAACGGGCGACACCATCATCTTCACATCGGATAAGCCCGGTGGCATTGGCGGCACCGACCTCTACATGGCCGTTCGCAAAAACGGAAAGTGGAGCGATATGAAAAACTTAGGCGCCGGCATCAACACCAAAGGCGATGAGATGTTTCCCTACCTGCACAAGGGCAAATACCTCTTCTTTGCCTCCGACGGCATTCCCGGCGGACAGGGCGGACTGGACATCTACTACTGTGAGCTGACCGCAGGCGGATTCGGTACCCCGGTGAACCTGGAGCAGGTCAACTCCCCGGCAGATGACTTCGGGCTGGTGGTGCACTCCGGCGAAGAGATCGGCTACTTCACCTCCCAGCGCGAAGGCGGCATGGGTAGCGATGATATCTATAAAGTGCGGTTCGAAGGCAATTACGACCTGGAGCTGCTGGTGATTGACAAAGCCACCCAGGCTCCCATTCCCAATGTGAAAGTTGACTTCAATGACGGCAAAACCCTGTTTACCGACAGCGAGGGGGTAATTCGGCGCGATCTGGAGAAGAGTACCGCCTACACCGCCACTACCGACATGGAAGAGTACATGAACGAGTCGGTTGCCTTCAACACCGGAGAATATCCCTACGGCACCATCAAAAAGACCATCAGCATCGAAAAGGTGGAAGTGGGACAGAAGTTTGTAATGGAGAACATATATTACGACTTTGACAAGTGGGATATTTTGCCGGAATCGGCAGTAGAGCTTGACAAGCTGGTAAAAATCATGAAGGACAACCCAAAGTGGAAGGTAGAGTTGGGCTCCCACACCGACAGCCGCGGCACGTTTGAATACAACGACTGGCTGAGCCAGAAGCGTTCCGATTCGGCAGTGGGCTACATTATATCCAAAGGGATAGACCAGGAGCGGATCATAGCCAAGGGGTACGGCGAGAGGCAGCTGGTCAACGAGTGCGCCGATGATGTGCCCTGCTCCGAGGAGAAGCACCGGCAGAACCGCCGCACCGAGTTCACCATCCTGGATATGGGAAG
Source organism: Mariniphaga sp. (assembly GCA_040772505.1). GTDB lineage: Bacteria > Bacteroidota > Bacteroidia > Bacteroidales > Prolixibacteraceae > Mariniphaga. Next base: position 75,251 of record JAXGYA010000012.1, read on the forward strand.
CACTAACTTTGTCAAGAACTGACAGATAATAATGAATAATGAATGAGTGATGAGAGCGATGCCCTGAGCGAAGCCGAAGGGATAAATTTCGGTAGTGCTTGAGAGGGTTATAGGAAGTTCTTTGCGCCTGCCGGTCAGGCATAAATTCCGGCAGGCAGGCAGGCAGGCACAAATTCACATTTATGACACTATGTAAATATTAGATTTTCTGACTTTTTCGTAGTTAAAACCCGGAGGGCCAGTGTTGACTGCGCCTCTTCGGGTTTTTCTTTAGTGAGAATTTATGCCTGCATGGGAACCAATCCCCCTGAATCCCCCTTCGCCAAGGGGGACGAGCTTTGATGAGACCTGCTGACTCAAAAACGGCAGAAATTTACCTTATTAATTGTTCGTTTTATTGAGTATTTCTTTCTGCATCTTCATTTTTTATCCGGTATTTCTTATTCCGGTTTAATATTTCGGTGCTATGCACCTTCATGTCTGATGGGCGGTAACCTAAGCTACAAAGATTTCGCGGCGCTGCCGCTCTTTCACTGATGGCAGTATCTGTTTACTGTTTACCGTTCACCGTTCATGGTTCAAAGTTTACTTTTTACTGTTCACTTTTTACTGTTCACCGTTCACCATTTACTTCTCACCTCTCGTCTCTCATCTCTCACCTCTCACCTCTCATCTCTCACCTCTCATCTCTCATCTCTCACCTCTCACCTCTCACCTCTCACCTCTCACCTCTAACTTCTACCTCTTTCCTCTCTCCCCTTGGGGAGATGTCCGCAGGACAGAGGGGCTTCTTCTTCTTGTCTTATCCGACGTTGTCAGGAGCTTCGCACGCTGACAAGTCTGCTGTCGTTACTACATCCGTAAACCTGTCAGTGTCGCCAGACCTGACAGCGTTAACGCCTGCGACAAGCAGGAATTTACGATTTTACAAATTTACAATCTTGATGCCTTTTGTCTTCTATTCTTTCCAGAAGGAAGGGGTAAAAAGAACCAGTACCGTAAAGAGCTCCAACCGCCCAAGCAGCATTAAAAATGATAAAAACCATTTGCCGCCCGGTGTGATGTGAAGAAAATTCTCAACTGGCCCAACATTACCCAATCCGGGCCCAATATTTCCCAAACTTGTGGCTACGGCCCCCATTGCTGAATTGAGGTCAGGTTCCATAAAAGAGAAGATGGTAGTGCTTATACCAAATATTACTATATATAACACAAAGAAAGCCAGCACATTAGTTATAATTTTCGGCTCAACAATTTGATTGTTAAACTTTACAGGAATAACGGCATTGGGGTGTACGATGCGGCGAAGTTCGTGGTAACTGTTTTTCATCAGTAAAACAATCCGCATGATTTTTATGCTTCCGCTTGTGGAGCCGGCTGAGGCGCCAAAGAAAAACAATCCGAAAAGAACAATGGTTAGCATAGGCGCCCATGTCAGGTAGTCGGAAGTGATAAATCCTGTTGTGGTAATGACTGTGACAACCTGAAACAGGGAATCCCGGAATGTTTGCTCAATACCTGATCCGCCGGTAATCTGCAATCCGATGAAAATTACCAGTGTGAAAACAAGTATGAAAAGTCCATAATATTTGAATTCCTCATCTTTAATAGCTGTTTTGAATTTTCCGTTAATGGCCATATAGGCAAGTGCGAAGTTTGTACCTGCCAGAAACATAAATAGTACAACAATATATTGTATTGCCGGAGAAGACCAGTAAGCCACACTGGCTTGTTTGGTTGAAAAACCACCAGTTGACATGGTGGCAAATGAATGACACACTGCATCAAACAAACCCATTCCTGCAATCCAAAGTAAAATTATTTCTGAGAGAGTAAACATCAGATAAATACCCCAAAGTGCTTTTGCTGTTTGTCTAATTCGCGGACTGATGCGGTCGGGTGTTGGGCCCGGTACTTCTGCCATAAAAAGCTGCATTCCTCCTATCCCGAAAACAGGTAAAATAGCCAGTGACAAAACAATTATACCCATCCCGCCTAACCATTGGGTCATACTTCTCCAAAATAAAACCCCATGCGGCATGGACTCAATATCAGCAATAATCGTAGAACCGGTAGTTGAAAAGCCGGAAATAGTTTCAAAAAAGGCATTTGTGAAATTCGGTATTGCGCCGCTGATAACATATGGCAAACTGCCGAAAATTGAAAAAACAACCCACACCGATGTGACAATAACATAACCTTCACGCCGCCCAATATCATGCCTGGCATCACGTGAAAAATAAACAAGTGCGAGACCAATGACAATGTTAATGCCTGATGAAATTAAAAAAGCAGCAAAATCATGTTCATTATACAAAACTGAAATCAGCGATGTCAGAAACATGGCAGCGCCTTCAACCAAAAGCAGAAAACCCAATGCCCTGAAAATGATTTTACTATTCATGTTAAAATAGAATTTCTCCGGCTTACTTGAAAAATTTCTCCAGCTTTTTCACTGCCGAAGGCAAGGTGAACACAACAACTCTGTCGCCCTCCCGAATCTGAGTATTCCCATGGGCAATGTAACCGTCTTCTCCCCGGATGATTCCACCAATTTTGGCTTCATCCGGAAAATCCAGTTCCATTATTGGTTTCTGAACAATCCGGGTATTATTTTTTGCGATAAACTCAAAAACTTCAGCATCGGAAGAGGTTAGGCATTTCACTTTCGAAATGGCTGCGCTCAGCGTAAAACGATAGATATAGCTTGCAGCAATCAGCTTTTTATTCACAATGCTTCCAATGTTCATGTTTTCGGCAAGCCCCATAAAGGCGATATTCTCCACTTCGGCAACTGTTCTACGCACGCCTAATGTTTTGGCAAGATGACAACCCAAAATATTGATCTCTGAACTGTTAGTTGTCGCAATCACGGCATCCATTTTTTCGATACCCTCATCCTGCAACAGTTCCAAATTCCGGCAATCTCCGTTTATCACAAGGATATTTCCGTACCTTTCTGCCAACTGCTCACACTTTTCTATGTTTTCTTCTATCACTTTTATCCGGTATTGCTCGCCCAGCTTTTCAAGGGTGTTTTTTGCAATCCTGCTGCCTCCCAGGAACATGATATTCCGAACTTCAAAAGTTTTTTTTGCCGTGAGTTCAAAAAGCCGGAGTTGTTCCTTCGGCGTGGTCACAAAATAGACAATATCGTTATCTTTTATGCAATCTGAGCCGTTGGGAATGATAGTTACTCCATCGCGATTAATGGCTACCACAAGAATATTTTCATTTTCAGCAGCAAGAGTTTCAAAAGTTTTATTCAGTATGGGTGCGTCGCGACGAACTTTAATACCAAGCAACAAAAGCTTTCCACCAGAAAATTCAATAAGCTGTCGTGTACCTGTCTGTTTTATGGATGCAACAATCTCTTTTGCAGCAAGGCTTTCAGGATATATAAGCTGGTCAACTCCCATCTTTTTGAGTTCTTCGCGGTAGTTATTCTGCAAATATTCCGCATTGTTTATCCGGGCAATTGTCCGGGCTGCGCCCAAATAAGAAGCCATGGAGCAGGCTAACACATTCCGCTCTTCCAGAGGAGTTACTGCAATGAACAAGTCCGCCTTCGATATTCCTGTTCGTTTCAAATCTGAGAATGAGTGTGCAGAACCGGCAACCGGCATCAAATCAACATCACTGCCAATTTCAGACAACCGCTCCGGTGAATCATCCAGCAAGACAATATCATGATCTTCAACACTCAGCATTTTTGCCAAATGGGTACCAACCTCCCCAGCTCCGGCGATTACAACTTTCATTTCTGTTTAATGTAAATTAAAATCACGATGCAAATTAAGTAATAACCCAACGATTACAAACTATTCCTGTTCGCTCTTTCAAAGAGAAAAGGAAAATTTTAAAAATGAATAAAGTTATCATTTTTTACGTTACGTTCTTCACCTCATCGTTCAATTTAAACAAACATGCCATTCCGGTTTTACTGGAAATTTTCTTGCGAAAGATTATCATTTCCTTTTTCCTGAACCGGATAAAGTCCGGGATAATTGCGGAAAGAATTTGTAATCTCCTGTTTCTTTGCGAATTGAGTCAATTTAATAGCAAATGAAGTGGAAAGCAGAATAAATAGCAGAAAAATGGCTCTTTTGAGAAAAACCTTCTTTTTGCTTGCAATAAAAATAAAAGAAAAAAACATTGTTAAATACAAAAAAATCAATTCAATTCTGTGAACTGAAAACTCCAAAACCGACAATGGAAACTTTTCAACAGTTTCAAGAAACTGAATGACAAGCTGAAGAACAAAACCGGTAATTTTTGTTAAAGGAACGGCAATCAGCGGAATTCCACCGAAAAAAAGCAATGAGATTCCCAATGGTATCAGAATTCCGGCAGCAGGAATGACCACAAGATTTGAAACCCAGAAAAATGTGGGGAACTGATTGAAATAGAATGCCGAAAGGGGAAAAGTGGCAATTTGTGCGGCAACCGAAGTGGTGAGCAGTGCCCAAAAGTAACGGCTCACCCTAAATCGGAAAGTAAAAATCTTATTCAATCGCGGCTGCAGAAACACGATACCAAAAACAGCAGCGTAGGACAACTGAAAGCCGACTTCAAAAAGGTTGTTAGGATTGAGCAGCAGAAGTACGAAAGCCGATGCAACAAGCGATTGGTAAATATTGCTGCTCTTTTTAAAAACAGAGGCAATCACAACTATTGTAAACATAGCCGCAGCCCGGCTTACAGAGGGGGAAAGTCCGGTGAGAAAGGCAAAACACCACAGGGAAGTAATCATGACGAGCAGGTATGCAATTTCTCCTCTCTTCCGTTTTTTCAGAAAACTGAGAAAAAACGACAGAATCATAAATACAATGCCTACATGAAGCCCGGACACCGCAAGCACATGCATGGCACCTGCCGCTGAAAAAACTCTTTTTGTTTCGGGGTCCAGCCCGCGTTTATAGCCTAACGTCAGTGCCGACAATACGTTAAGCTCTTTCTCTCCCAAATCCTGATTACGGAATATTTCAAGCATCTGAAGCCGGGTGCGCTCAGCTAAAATCAGAAAGTTATGTGTGAACATGCCGGATTCTATCCAGCGACTGTCCGGCAGATAAACCTGCCGGTAAATTCTTTTTCGTTCCAGATAACCTGCATAGTCAAACCCGTTAAGGTCAATACTGTTTTCCACAGGCTGTGGGGTTTTGTCAAATACAATCTGTTCGCCCGGTTTCAACCGACTTGCTTTTTCGCTTTTGGCAAAATAAACCATCACCTTTTCATTCGTTTTAAAAATCGAATCATTACGAAAAAATGCACTGATTTTCAGTACGGATTGATAAGATTTTGGTTTTTCCTGCAAAATTTCCAGCACTGTAGCCGAATATTTACCTTCTGTAAATAATTCAGGTCTCCTGTTGTAAGCCTGAAAGCGCCAAATTCCGGCAACAGCAAACAAAATGTATATTCCTGCGCCAAAAAACAGGGTTATCCTGAAGCTATAGAAGAGTGATGCGATGAGCAAAAGCACTACGACAACCAGAAGGGCAAGAATCAGAAAATTGAGATTAAAATTGAAAAGGCTGCCCGCCATTATCCCAGATATCAGGGCAGTGGCAGGTCGTATCAATGGAATATTATGAATAATCTTTTTCAACATCCGCCTGTAATTTCGGATAAAAAACAGAAAACTCAGCCTGCAATGCTACCTGATAAAACAGAAAAGTGAAGAAAAGGTTAAAAATCAGACAGGTGTTTTTATGCGATAGTGGGGTTGCACCTTTCCGGTTGCAATATTCCGGAGTTTGGTCTTCAGTAGTTTTTTCCGAAGTGGTGAAAGGTGGTCGATGAAAAGTACTCCTTCGAGATGGTCAAATTCATGCTGAATCACCCTTGCGGCGTAACCGGTATATGTCTCTTCGTGAAGCACAAAATGCTCATCGTAATATTTCAGGCGCACAGCTTCGGGTCGTTTTACATCTTCCCTGATTTCGGGAAGACTTAGGCAGCCTTCATTCATTATCCAGTCTTCGCCGGTGAGTTTGATAATTTCAGGATTGATAAAAACCTTTTTGAAATTTTCAAGCCCGGGATCTTCATCCGCTGCCGGTGATGCATCAATGATAAAGAGCCGGATTGACAATCCTACCTGCGGAGCAGCAAGCCCCACCCCATCGGAATGATACATGGTTTCCCACATATTTTCGATTATTTCTGCCAATCCCTCATGGTTTTCTTCAATTTCCTTTGCTTTTTTCCGCAACAGCGGATCGCCATATACTGTTATAGGATACTTCATAATCTGTTTCGTTTTTGTTCCAAATAACTTTGCAAAATAATGGTTGCACTAATGGTGTCAACCAGATTTCTGTTTCTTCTTGCCATTTTTTTTACTCCTCCGTCGATCATAGCCCGGAAAGCCATTTTTGATGTAAATCGTTCGTCAACCTGAATGATTGGAATTTCCGGATACTTCACCTGAAACTTTTTAATAAACGGATTGATGTATGCAACAGCTTCGGAAGCGGTGTTGTTCATTTGCAGGGGATAACCAATAATCACCTCATCCACTTTTTCATTTTGAAAATAGGTGTGCAAAAACTCCCAGATTTTAGAAGTAGATACTGTAGCGAGCTTAGTTGCAATAATCCGGTTCATGTCGGTTACTGCAAGTCCAACCCGTTTTTTCCCGTAATCTATACCTAAAATTCTTCCCATTCTTGAAAATTTGACACAAAATTACAGAGAATAAATGAACTTTAAAAAAATGATTCCTAAACAAACAATGGTTTAAAAGTGTGCTCATCTGATAATCACGGAGGAAGTGATGAGAATTGCTAAAAAATGAAACTTTGCCGAAATGAGTCATTTTATTCACCAAGCCTCTCCATTCCGGCAGTTTCCATAGTGGGATCAATTTTTTTAACAAGCCCCTGCAACACCTTTCCCGGCCCGATTTCAGTGAATGAAGTAGCTCCTCCGGCAATCATGTTGCGCACGGTTTGCGTCCATCTCACCGGCGCTGTCAACTGCGCAATCAGGTTTTTCTTAATTTCGGCAGGATCGGTAACCGGCAAAGCATTCACATTCTGATAAACAGGGCACACCGGAACACTAAACGAAGCGGACTCAATTGCGGCAGCCAGCTCTTCGCGCGCGGGCTCCATGAGTGGTGAATGAAATGCGCCGCCTACAGGGAGTTTCAATGTGCGTTTTGCCCCTTTTTGAGCAAGTAGCTCACAAGCTTTCTCAACTCCCGATATTGTTCCGGAAATCACAAGCTGCCCGGGACAGTTATAATTGGCAGCAACAACCACATCATCAATGGAATTGCAAACTTCCTCAACAATTTCATCATCCAGACCAACGATGGCTGCCATGGTTGAAGGTTCTTTTTCACAGGCTTTCTGCATTGCCATTGCACGCTTTGAAACCAAAGTCAAACCGTCTTCAAAGGTGAGCGCACCGGTAGCAACCAACGCCGAAAATTCGCCTAAAGAATGGCCTGCAACCATATCCGGCTGAAAATCTTTTAGTGAATTAGCCAGCAATACTGAATGAAGAAAAATTGCAGGCTGGGTAACCTTCGTTTGCTTTAAATCTTCTGCCGATCCTTCAAACATAATATCGGTGATGCTGAAGCCAAGTATTTTGTTACTCTTATCGAAAAGCTCGCGGGCTAAATCTGAATTTTCCCAGATCTCCTTTCCCATTCCGGGATATTGCGCTCCCTGTCCGGGGAAAACGTATGCCTTCATAATTTTCAATTTTTAAAACGCCGCTAAGATAAAAGATTTTGAAATAGCAGAAGTTTCCGATTATCCCGGAAAATCTGAAGTGAGGTATTCTCATCGGCTAAAGGAATATTTAAGGGAGACACCAAAACGCACGGGATAACCCCGCTGCACTATCGGGTTAATGCCACCTTTCACCATGTCGGAAACCTCAAAATAAAATGAATTGTATTGAGTTTCAAAAATATTTTTTCCCCAGACTTCAAGCGCAAAAGAGCCTTTTTCGGCAGTAACTCCGGCACTTGTCAGTCCGTAAGACGGCTGATAAACGGAGTTGTCTTCCATCCAGTATATTTTGCCTGCCACTGTATGCTGAATATTGGCAATCAGCCTGTTCACAAACGAACCGTTTGTAAAGTTAAACACATAACTTGCCCCTGTGCTAAGCGTGTGCTGCGGTGCAAAAGGAATGTAGTTGCCTGAGTAATCAATGTCTCCGATACGGTAGTTTATAAACCGGGCATCTGCAAATCCATATTCTGTATAAAGTGTGAAGTTTTGTGTCGGGTTGTATCTGAGGCTCAGCTCAACACCTTTGCTTTCCGATTGTCCGGCATTGGTAACAATACGTCCTGCAGTTCCCGTATCTAATAATTTAACAATCTGAATACTATCCACACGGGTATAAAACAGGGCAAATGTGGCAGATAGTCTCCTGCCAAACATTTCGCATCTTCCGCCCAACTCATAAGTCCAGCTCAGCTCCGGATCATAAGCCAACTGCTCTTCAAGAGTCGGGGCGGTCACCGTTGAGGGAGCACCTCCGGCGCCGGGAGGAGGTGCCATACCTTTCGTTGCATTTTTCATCAGCGATTCCATCAGCGAATTTTCAAGCAATTTTGAAAATGCCTGTTCATTATAACCGCCTGTTTTATATCCTTTTGAAGCTGATAAATAGACAAAAGCAGTTTGCACAGGCTGAAATTTTAAGGCAAACTTTGGCAAAATTTCCCAGTAGGTTTTGCTGAAGCTACCCTGCATTGTGGTATCGCCGTTTACAGTAAAAGGTTTCATCCCGGGAGGCGGATTTTTGAACTCGATACTCACGTCTGCACCCTGGCTTTCGGTAAAAAAATCAATTCCCGTATGTTCATAGTCAAAACGAATTCCGCCGGTTGCCGACAATCCGTGTATTCCAAACAGATGGTTCAGTGTGGATTGATGAAACAAAGCCAGTCCGCGTGATGGTTTTTCATAAACACCCGGCAAGTCAATACGATTGTTCAGATAGGTGATAATAACCGGTATTTTCGGGTTGTTTGCCAAAGCGTCAAGTTTAGACTGCATAGCAGTCATTGCATCCTTTTTCAGAGCCACCGGAGTATCAATTGTTCGGTGGTTGCTGAAACCGAAAGCACCAACCACCCATTGATAATTTCGCTGATTTTCAGATTTCATTGTGATTTCCTGGCTTATTGAATACTCCTTCTGCTGCTGACGAATGGAAAAGACAGACAGCGGTGAATAGTCCTGATCCATCTTCATATCGTCCTTCAAAAACTGATGCCCGGTGGTTGAGTTCACGCTGAAACCATCCCCTAAATACCTGACGGATAAGCCATTTGTCAGCAAATGTCGTTTATAGGAAGAGGGTTCATTGAAATTTACTGCAGTTGAATCTGCATGCATATAGGGGAAAGCTCCCTGCGAAACATAATCATAATGTGTGAAAAGTTTTGCAGTTAGCGCCGGGGTAATATCCCACTCAAACTTCATGCGGGTTCCGGCATTCTCAGAGGCATCAGCATTTTTCCCGGTAAAATTATTGATAAAATAACCATCATCTTTTTTGTAATAACCTGTAACGGAAAGCCCGAAATTATCACTAAGCTTATCATATACAGCTGCTTTGGCGACGAACTGTCCATAGTTTCCCGCACCCACCATTGCATTCACTCCCTGATAGGTTAACGGCGAAAGGGTATAGATATTCACAATGCCGCCAATGGCATTTCGTCCGTAAAGAGTACCCTGTGCTCCGCGCAAAATCTCAATCCGCTGGATATCCTGAAATTCAAAATCAAAAGCCGAAGTGTTAAAACTCGGAACATTGTCAACATACATGCTTACGGTTTGCGAGCCAAGCCGCGCACCAATTCCGCGGATATAAACGGGAGTGGACACTTTTGAACCGTAAGTGGGAATAAAGAAGTTTGGAATCATTCCACTCAGCCCGGGAAGTGATTCAACCCTTTGATTCGTCAGCTGCCCGGGTGAAAGAACAGAAACTGCTGTTGGTAAGCTTTTCAATCTGTTTGTTTCCTTAACCGTAGAACTGACAACCACTTCATCCAAATAATATGCTTTCACTGTGTCCTGCGGGGTATCATCTTTTTCGGGTTCTATTTCTTTAGAAAATGAGAGAAAGGAGTTAAGGAAAATTATAAGTAGTAAAAAAATATTTTTCATCGAATTTCTTTTAAAAAATATAGTTGTGGTTTTAAATTGTAACAACTCAGATTTAAATGAATTATTTTCTGTAAATAAATTTTTCAAAATTTTCACAAAGATTCATCTGACATACAAAAGAAAAAAAGGTCGTAACAAAAATTGCTACAACCTTTCTCCTTTTTTAAAGTGGGAACAACTGGATTCGAACCAGTGACCCCCTGCTTGTAAGGCAGGTGCTCTGAACCAGCTGAGCTATGCTCCCATTTTTCTGTAGAACGTACCAATTTTTGGAAAAAAGCGCTGCAAATATAAAACCTATTTTGGGTTCTGCAAAACTATTTCATAAAATTTCAGCAACAACAAACGTACTTCCGCCAATAAAAATCATGTCATTTACTCCTGCATTTTCGCGTGCTGCATCAAAAGCTTTTAAGACAGAAGAATATACAGTGCCTTTCAATCCATATTCAGCAGCGAAATCAGCAAGTTCGTTTTCTTCCATGGCACGTGGGATATCTGCCTTTGTAAAATAATATTCTGCATCTGCAGGTAAAAGCTGTATTAATTTTTTGTGATTTTTATCTTTCACCAGCCCAAGAACAAAGTGTAGTTTATCGTGCGGAGTTTGTCTGATCTGAGCAACCACCTCTTTCATCCCTTCGGCATTGTGAGCCGTGTCGCAGACCTGCAGGGGATTATATCCCAAAATTTGCCAGCGCCCCGTCAAGCCGGTTATTTTTCTCACATTTGCCAGTGCATAAAACAACTGCTCGTCAGAAATTTTCCACTGCATTTCCCTGAGCAAATCAACCGATTTTAAAACTGTTGGAATATTCAGCCATTGGTATATCCCTTTTAAATCAAGTGTTAACGCATCGAAGTATCTTTTTCCGTTTTTATCCACACGAAGCAACTGGTTTCCATTCAGGTCTGTGGTTCCATAAACCACCGAATATTCCCGATCTGCAAAAAACAGCGGAGCCAGTTTTATTGCTGCTATTTCTTCAAAAACGTGCCTTGTTTCGGGCAGAGTCGAACCAATCACAACCGGAACGCCATCCTTAATTATGCCCGCTTTTTCACCGGCAATCAATTCCAGAGTATTTCCCAGCAAATCGGTGTGATCCATTCCAATATTTGTGATAACGCACAATTCGGGCTGAATAATATTTGTGGAATCGAGCCGTCCGCCCAGCCCTGCTTCAATTACAGCCACATCAACAGCTTCCTTTGCAAAATAATCGAATGCCATTGCCACTGTGAGTTCAAAAAAGGATGGTTCAATATTCCACAATTCATTGTTAATAATGAAATCCTCAACCCATTCTGAAACCTCCTCTTCTGTTATCATTTCGCCATTCACCCGGATGCGTTCCCTGAAATCTTTTAAATGGGGTGAAGTATAAAGTCCGGTACGATAACCAGCAGCCTGCAATGCAGCCGCAATCATGTGAGACACAGAACCCTTACCGTTGGTACCGGCGACATGAATTGTCTTAAATTTTTTATGAGGATTACCGTATAAGTTATCGAGCAGAACCGTATTGTCCAAGTTATCCTTATAGGCAGCAGGCCCGATTCTCTGAAAAACAGGCAGTCTGTTGAATAAAAAATCAATAGCGTCTGAGTAATTCAATCTGTGAAAAATATATTTATTAACAAGTGCAAGTTTATTAAAAAACGGCAAAACTATACTTATTCTGCAATAAATTATCTACTTTTCGCCAATTCAATTTTAATAACATGTTAAGTAAAACCAGCAAAAGTAAAATTTTCATTCTTGACACGAATGTTGTTTTACACGACCACACCAGTATTTATCAGTTTCAGGATAACGATATCATCCTGCCAATCACCGTATTGGAAGAACTGGACAAATTTAAGAGGGGTAACCAACTGCTCAACTACCAGGCACGTGAATTTGTGCGGATACTTGATGAAATAGTTGGTGATGAGCTCTTTAATGGCGGAAAATCTCTGGGTCAAGGAAAAGGAAAACTGCGTATTGAAACCGGAAAGCCATTTTCTGATGAAATGAAAGCTTCGTTCCGTGAAGACATTCCCGATCACCGGATTCTGGCAATAGCAGAATATATTTTCAAAGCTTATCCACAGCGGAAAACAATCTTTGTCAGCAAAGACATCAACCTGAGGATGAAAGCCAAATCGCTGGGCATTCCGGCAGAAGACTACAAAACCGATCAGGTTACCGATGAAAATGTTTTAGACAAAACACTCAGGACACTTAACAACTTTGATGACAACCTGATTGCCCAGCTTTATGAGCGTGGAACACTGGAGCTGGAAAAACTGAATCTGGAATTCAAACCGGATGCAAACGAGTGTCTTATTCTAAAAGGAAACAATTCCAGCGTCCTGGCGCGCTACGATGCAGAAAACAATCTAATCATGAAAGTGGAAAAAAAGCCGGCTTACGGAATCAAACCCCGAAATGCTGAACAGACTTTCAGTTTAGATGTATTGATGGACCCTGACATTCAACTGGTTGCACTCACCGGGAAAGCCGGAACCGGAAAAACACTGCTGGCGCTTGCCGCAGCCATTGAAATGCATAAATACTTCGATCAGATTTTGCTTGCCCGCCCAATTGTTGCCCTTAGTAACCGTGATCTGGGATTTCTGCCCGGCGATGCATCAGAAAAAATCAGCCCCTACATGCAGCCGCTTTTCGACAACCTGTCGGTAATCAAACATGCACTCAAACCCAGAAGTCAGGAGTACATGAAAATTGAAGAGCTGCAAAAAACCGATAAATTAATTATCACGCCACTGGCATTTATCCGCGGACGAAGCCTTTCCAACTCGTTCTTCATCATTGATGAAGCGCAAAACCTGACTCCCCATGAGGTGAAAACGATTATCACCCGCGCAGGAGAAGGAACAAAAATGGTTTTTACGGGAGATTTGCAACAGATCGACTCTCCCTACCTCGACATGAAGTCGAACGGACTGGCCTATATGACCGACCGGATGCGTAATCAAAACCTTTTTGCACATATCAATCTGGTGAAAGGAGAACGCAGCTTTTTGGCTGAACTGGCAAGCAACCTGCTTTAACCCTTTTGCGTTCAGCAGCTTTTTCCTATTTTTGCAGTTTATTTAGAATGGGCTTAAATGGACTACAAAGGGAAGAAAGCTGCTTTTTATACGTTGGGATGCAAACTCAACTTTTCTGAAACCTCTGCCATTGCAGGGACTTTCAAAGATGTGGGGTTTGAACGGGTGGCATTTGAGGAAAAAGCAGACGTTTATGTGATAAACACCTGTTCGGTTACCAATCAGGGTGATAAATCCAGCCGGAACATCATTCGCCAGGCGGTAAAGAATAATCCTGACGCAATGGTGATAGTAATTGGCTGTTATGCTCAACTCAAACCCGGCGAGGTAGGGAGTATTGAAGGTGTTGATATGGTTTTGGGGACACAGGAAAAATTCAACATTCCTTCCTATCTGGGAAATCTCGAGAAACAGAAAACCACTGACATAAAAACCACACGGCTTGCCGACATCAGAAGCTTTCATCAGGCATTTTCGCGTGATGACCGAACGCGCAGTTTCCTGAAAATTCAGGACGGATGCGACTACTACTGTTCGTTTTGCACTATACCCTATGCACGGGGAGGTAGCCGCAACGACACGATTCAAAATACGGTGCGCGAAGCGGAAAAAGCTGTTGAAAGAGGTTTTAAAGAAGTGGTGCTGACAGGGGTTAATATTGGTGATTTTGGAAAATCAACCGGTGAAAATTTTCTGGGGCTCATCATGGCGCTGGAAAAGGTGGAAGGACTGCACCGTCTGCGCTTAGGCTCCATTGAGCCAAATCTGCTACATGACAAAATCATAGAGCGGGTTGCAGCTTCAAAGGTGATTATGCCCCATTTTCATATTCCGCTGCAATCGGGGTCCGATGAAATTTTGTCGCTGATGAAGCGAAAATATTCCACCGGGCTGTTTGCCAGACGCATCCGGCGTATTCGAGAACTGGTTCCGCACGCTTTTATCGGCGTTGACGTTATTGCAGGTACAAACGGTGAAACAGACAAGCACTTTCAGGAATCTTACGACTTTATCAACAGTTTTGACATTTCCCAGCTGCATGCGTTCACCTATTCAGAAAGAAGCGGCACCCAGGCACTGAAAATTCCATGGAAAGTTGACATAGAAGAGCGCAAACACCGCACGCAAAGGTACATCAACCTTTCTGAAAAAAAACTCAGGGCTTTTTACGAAAAGTACTTAGGAACAAAACATACCGTACTGTTTGAAAAACCTCTGAAATCCGGCGAGGTTATGAGTGGTTTCACCGACAATTATATCCGTGTGGAAACCCCATACAAAGAAGAATTAGTTAATGAACTAAGGGATGTGAAATTACAAACCATTCTTCCCAACGGACATGTAACAATAAATTTTGAATAAAGGAGATTAAAAATGAAAATACTTAATTACAAGGATATCTGTCGTCAGGTTCAGGAAATTGCCCGCGAAACAGGCAAGTTTATCCGCAATGAGCGGAAAACACTTTCCGACCGGGATGTTGAACTGAAGGGTTCTGCCAGTCTGGTTACTTACGTTGACAAAACGGCGGAAAGAAAAATTGTGGAGGCGCTGAAAAAGATTATTCCCGAAAGTGGTTTTATCACTGAAGAAGGCACATCCGGCTATTCGGGAGAGAGACTCATATGGATTGTTGATCCGCTGGACGGAACTACAAACTACATTCACGACATTGCCCCCCACTCTGTGAGCATTGCCCTGCAAGAAGAGGAAGAAATCACACTTGGTGTTGTTTATGAAATCGGACAAAGCGAAATGTTTTATGCATGGAAAGACAGTCCTGCTTTTTTAAACGGAGAGCAAATTGCAGTTTCTCCAAACAATAAAATTGAAAACGCACTGATTGGTACCGGTTTCCCCTATTACAACTTCGACAAAGTTGAAAACTATATTGATGCGATGCGCTATTTTATGGAACAGACCCGCGGGCTAAGACGACTTGGCTCAGCCGCAGTGGACCTGTCCTATGTGGCAGCCGGCCGTTTTGACGGATTTTTTGAGCATGGGCTTCATGCGTGGGATGTGGCTGCAGGAGTTTTCATTCTGAAACAGGCAGGAGGCAAAGTTTCAGATTTCAACGGCGGCGAAAACTGGCTTTTTGGCGGAGAGCTGATTGCAGCAAGCGGCAACTTCTTTGACGAGTTTTATGCAACTGTGCATAAACATTTGGGGAGCACACAATAAATTCATCTTCCCGGTTCAGTTTTAAAAGGAAATTCAAGGTTAATTCGTAAATTGCACCAAAACAAAAAAAATCACCGATGGCAAAAAAAGAGATTGCTTTACTCAGGGAACAAATCGACCGTTTAAATGACAAAATGTTCGATTTGGATGCTTGGAAAAATCGTACCGAAATTTTTCTTGAGCGTATTTTCGGGAAGGAAAGCCCAAAACTGAAAATGATTCAAAACCTGCACTATGATTATTCGAGCTGGAGCCTGCGCGACACCTATGCAGGAGGTTCAGTGAAAGACAAGGACCCGGTGAGAATACAGGCTGAAGAGATTCTTGAAGCGATTATTGACGAGATAGAGAGCCTTGGACTACCTGAAGATGAAAAAGAGCAGCTCAAAATTATGGAGCTGCTTGATGATGAGCTTACAGGAAAACAGATGCGCGAAATTGATAACTTGTTGCATTCGGATGATCCGGATAAAGTTGACAAAATCACCAAGGCGCTGGAAATACTTCCAAAGGAGAATCTGGCTACAATGATTGCTAAACTCCTTATTTCGTAAGTCTCCTATATGTCCGGAAAACCTAAAATTGCTATTGTCATACTCAATTGGAATGGAGAAAAACTTTTTGGTGAATTTCTGCCATCTGTCATTCGCAATTCAAATTTCCCCGATACGGAAATAATTGTTGCCGACAATGCCTCAACCGATAGCTCTCTGGAGGTTTTAAGAGAAAAATTTCCGGAGGTTAAAATTATTGAGCTGGATAAAAATTATGGTTTTGCCGAAGGATACAATCAGGCGCTGAAACAGGTAGAAGCGGAATTTTTTGTGTTGCTGAATTCCGATGTCGAAGTGACCCCCAACTGGCTTGCCCCATGTATTTCCATGTTGGAAAATGATGAAAGCCTGGTTGCGGTTCAGCCAAAGATACTGAGCTATGAAAAACCGCATCAGTTTGAATATGCGGGTGCTGCCGGCGGTTTTACGGATATGTTTGGCTATCCGTTTTGCCGTGGACGAATTCTAAACCGCATTGAGCACGATTTAGGGCAATACAACACCCCCACCACTATTTTCTGGGCAAGCGGAGCCTGCATGTTCATCAAAGCAGACAGCTTTAAAAATGCAGGAGGTTTCGACGGCGATTTCTGGGCACATATGGAGGAGATAGATCTCTGCTGGCGGCTCAAAAGCAGAGGATATAGAATTGCTTACCAGCCCAACAGTGTCGTTTTTCACTTAGGTGGCGGAACGTTGCCCTACAATAACCCCCAAAAAGATTATCTCAACTTCAGGAATAACCTGTTTATGCTGTTCAAAAATCTTTCGCCAAAGCGTTTTCACCGGATATTTTTTGCGAGAATGATTTTGGACGGCGTTGCAGCGATAAAATTTTTATTGGGCTTTCAGTTCAACAGCTTTTACTCTGTTGGCAGGGCACATGCCTCTTTTTACCGGAACCTGAGAAGCCTTTCACGAAAAAGAAAAGAGCTGCTCAAACAGATGGTTGTTACGGAACATGCTGAAATCTATCCCAATAGTATTATGTGGAAATTTTTTATTGAGAAAAAAAGAAAATTTTCAGCTTTGAAATTTGATTTTTTTAATAATTGAGTCTGCTCAAAGAAGTAAAATATTGTAGAAATGCCACAAAATCAACACATCACAAAATCGCACAAAGAGTTGTTAATCAACATTGAGGCTTTTAGTGAATTTTTGTGCTTCCCTGCCCGGCGGGCAGGTTTTTCTGGCAAAAACACTTTCCGCAGCGGACTCACAATTAGGGTTCCCAAAAAAAAGTAACAAATGAAACGAGCATGAAAAAAGTAATTTTTGAAGAGACAATATACACCTACCACATTGATTTTGTGGGACATGTTAATAACATCAATTACATAACATGGATGGAAAACGGAAGGGTAAAACTACTGGAAACTGCCGGCATTCCCGTAACTGAAGTCGCTTCAAAAGAGGGAATTTTGCCCATACTCTCTGAAACACACATCTGCTACAAAAAACCTCTTTTCCTGCAAAACAGGGTAACCATTGAGGTCTGGGTTTCACACATATACAACGCCTCAATGATTATGGAATTCCGGTTCTACAATGAAGAGAGAGAATTGTGCGCCACCGCGCACCAAAAAGGGCTATTCGTTGACAGCAACACCATGAAACCTGTCCGTCTAAAACCGGAACACCGCGAAGCTTTTGAAAAGTTTCTGAGCAGCACGAAGCAACCGTAGGTTCTGTTCAATTCCAATTTTAATACAGACTTTCTCTTTTCCGCTCCGTGCTCCGAAAACGCTAAACTCATTTTCCGGGAATAAAAAATATTTATTATATTTGCCGCGATATTTCGCAATGGGGGTGCCTGAAAATAAAGGCTGAGAATATACCCACAGAACCTGATCCGGATAATGCCGGCGAAGGGAGGGCAAAAGGGATTCGTCCCACTCCATTGGTTAGTTTAATAACCAAAATTTCTAAAAATGAGACGTTTAAGTTTTTCACTGCTTTTGCAGTTGCTGGTTGTTGCAGCTTTGGGGCAACATCAGCTAAAAGGAGTTATTACCGGAAGTGGAGAACCACTTGCCGGTGCCAGTGTAGTTATCCTTAATACACACTATGGCGTGTCGTCGGGAAGCGACGGCAGTTTTGAGTTCAAAAACCTGAAAAAAGGGGAATACGAAATAAGAGTATCCTTCATGGGTTTTGAAACAAAAACATTAAAAACGGAGGTGCCTGTAAATCAGCGGTTAGTTCTGGATTTGCAGCCATCCACCATTATGACTGATGAGATAATTATCTCTGCCACCCTTGCGGGGAACAAAACTCCGCTGACTTTCACCAATCTCAGCAAAGAGGAAATCTCTGCCCGAAACATGGGGCAGGACATTCCCTATCTGCTGCAACTCTCTCCATCATTTGTGGTTACCTCGGATGCCGGCGCAGGAGTCGGATACACCAACTTTCGCATACGCGGCACCGATCTTAACCGCATTAATGTTACCATAAACGGAATTCCGCTGAACGATGCCGAATCGCATAGCACGCTGTTTGTTGATCAGCCCGATTTAGCCTCCTCGCTTGAAAAGGTGCAAATTCAGCGTGGCGTAGGCACATCAACAAATGGCGCTGCTGCCTTTGGCGCATCCATCAACCTGCAAACCAGCGCACCAAAAAAAGAACCTTACGCACAGTACAACACATCCGCCGGTTCTTTCAATACTTTCAAAAACACGGTTTCCGCAGGAACCGGACTGCTGAATGAAAAGTTTACGTTGGATGCAAGACTCTCCAAAATTTCATCAGATGGTTTTGTTGACCGGGCTTTTTCCGACTTGAAATCGTTTTTTATTTCGGGAGGTTATTATTTGGGAAATACCGTACTGAAAGCCAATGTTTTTTCGGGAATAGAAACCTCTTATCAGGCGTGGAACGGAGTCCCTTCTGTGCGGCTGAACAACGATGTTGAAGGCATGAAACGTTATGAAGAGCACGGACATTACACACCGGAGGAGGCACAGGAAATGCTTAGTTCAGACAGCCGCACCTACAACCTCTACAACTATAAAAACCAGGTGGATCATTATCAGCAAGACCAGTATCAGCTGCTTTTTTCACATAAATTCAGCCCGGAACTCAATCTGAATGTTTCTGGTTTTTATGTGCGTGGAATTGGACATTATGAAAGTTTTAAGCGGAACAGAAAACTGAAAAACTATCAGATTCCCCCGGTTATTATTGATGGAAAAGAAATCAAATCGACCGATTTGATACAGAGAAAATGGCTGGACAATCATTTCTATGGAAACGTGTTCTCGCTGAATTGGAACAAAAGAAAAAGCGCTTTCACACTGGGCGGCGGGTGGAATAAATATGACGGTGACCATTACGGAAATGTAATCTGGACAGAATTTTCGGGCAATGCAGAATATAATCACCAATGGTATTTCAACAATGGGCTAAAAACTGACTTTAACTTTTTTGCAAAGGAGCATTATCAGATAACCGAAAAAATCAATCTGTTTGCCGATCTGCAATACCGAAGAATATCTTATGTACTTAGCGGAATTGATGATGATTTGCATGACGTGTCGCAAAAACATGAGTACCATTTTTTCAACCCAAAATTTGGCATTTATTATTCGCCATCGGGAAATCAGAACCTCTACCTTTCCTATGCCATTGCCAACCGCGAGCCCAACCGTTCAACCTATATTGATGCCGACCCGCAGAGGAAACTTCCAACGCATGAGACGTTGCGCGACTGGGAGTTAGGCTATGATTTCAGGTCTTCCTCCTTTTCGGGCTCAGTGAATTTTTATTCAATGAACTACAAAGACCAGCTGATACTCACCGGTGAGATTAACAATACGGGCAGGCCAATTATGGTAAATGTTGACAACAGTTTCCGGCGGGGAGTGGAATTTCAAACTGCTCTTCGGATTTTCAGAACTCTGAACTGGATGGCAAATGTCAGTTTCAGTCAGAATAAAATTAAAAATTTCACGGAATATATTGATAACTGGGATACCGGTGCACAGAATACAATTGAGCGGGGAACCACCGATATAGCCTTTTCACCCGTCTCCGTAAGCAACAGCCAGATTATATATGAACCGGTAAAAAACCTGAATTTTGCTTTCATCTCATCTCATGTGGGGAGACAGTATATTGACAACACCTCCGACAAAGAGCGCAGCCTGAATGCATGGTTTGTCAACAATCTGAAAGTGGACTATTCAATAGGCAGCCGCATTTTTGAAAAAATCACGCTTCATTTAATGGTAAATAATATTTTCAACGAAGAGTATGAAAGCAATGCCTGGGTCTATTCTTACATATTAGGCGGCAAACACTACAAAATCGACGGTTATTTTCCGCAGGCAGGGCGGCATTTCATGGCAGGAATTGATTTTTCATTCTGACTTTTTTAGTAATAATACCGGTAGCACAGCTGTTTAGACCAGTTAAACTGGTCTAAACGGATGTTACATTGACATCGTGTCACAAATGTTTGGAATATTTTATAAATCAATTTGATGTAATGCTTGAAAGTTTACTGAAAAATTCATATATTTAGGATAATTTCATAATCAAAATCTTGCCACTATGAAAAGCAAAAAAACTATAGAACGATTTGGCGGATTAACCAAAGTAGAGCCGCTTGCCTGCATCGACGATAATATCCTGATGCCTGACAGCTGTGTTTTGGAATCGGTCGCCCCTTTTTCCGGGTATTATTGCGATGTTTTATCCAGCCCAAAGCCACAGTATTTATACCTAATCCTTGAAGAGGCTTACACTTTTGAAACCATTACGCGGACAACGCTGAAAGTGAGGGAACTGTTTGATCATCCCATTGATGTGGTTACCGGAAGGATAACCCTATTAAATCAAACTGTTCAGATGCTCAGGGTTAGGAATTTGAACAAGTACGAAGATATCCGATCCATTCAGCAGCACTATCATGACCTTGGGATTCAGTTCAAACGAAAAACAAAAAAATTTACCGATGCGTCCGGAATTATTCAACTGGAGAAATTTTTCTATTTAGGTCCTTTGGGAGATGGTTTGTTTGTTGACCAGTCGCAGCCACACCATGGCTATTTTATAATTCCCCGGCTGATTGAATGGAAAAGCTTTAAGGAGCTGACCAAAACAGTTAAATACGAGAAAAACCTGTTGTTTTTTGATGCTGCGACGGCATACTTTTACGAAGGTGCGAAAATCAATGACATGATCCGGATTTACCGGGAAAACCTTAATATTGACATCTTAAGGGCAATACGCAACCGGTATTTAAAACTGCTCGCCAAATGGCAATAGAGAGTTAATCCTTTTTAATGGCAAACCGGTATTTATTGGTTTGCTGCAATTCAAAACCCAGCTTTTGATAGAGCTTGTTGGCGGCAACACGTGCCGGGCGCGATGTGAGTTCAACATTCTCCGCTCCAAATTTTTCCGCATAGTCCAGTGCGTAAACCATCAATTGCCTGCCGTAGCCTTTGCCGGCATATTTTTCGTCAACTACCACATCCTCAATCCAAACTTTCATTCCTGTAGGCACAAAATATTTTCCTATGGACAGCATTCCGGCAATTTCGCCACTTTCTGCTTCAAGCAGAAAAAGATGACTGGTTTCCGATTCCAGAATCTTCCTGAAATCTTCCTCCGACGGTAGTTTTACATGAGCACCCAAACGGGGCAACAAATTCAAGACGGCTTTATACTCTTCTTCACTGAAAGTTTTTATTTCCCTGATTTTCATCACCGGTTCGTATTAAGATTTTTAAGATGTGAAACAAAGATAGCCGATTTAAAAAAAAATCTGATAAAAGTTTGAATGAATATCAAAATATTGAGCATACAAAAGGCGCTGAAGATTTCAGCGCCTTTTGTATGAGTTGTAAATTTTAAATTACAGCTCTTTTTTGGCAAGATAAAAATCCACCATTTCATAATCACTTGCTTCACGTTCAATCATGCCCTCAACTGTTTTTGGCGGAGGAACAATAACCTTGTCACCCGGCTGCCAATCCAGAGGCAGAGCGACTTTGTGCTTGTCCGAAATCTGCAATCCTTTCAAAACTCTCAGTATTTCATCCATGTTCCTGCCCACGTTCAGCGGATAGTACATAATCAGTCTGATTTTTCCTTCCGGATCAATGAAAAAAACTGCGCGCACTGCTGCGGTTTCACTTTCATTGGGCTGAAGCATGCCGTAAAGTTTTGATACTTTCATGTCAATGTCGGCAATAATCGGGAAATCAAACAAAACGCCTGTGTTTTTCTTTACGTTACTCACCCATGCAATGTGTGAGTGAATACTGTCAATACTCAAACCAAGAAGTTTAGTATTCAATTCTCTAAACTCATCATGTCTTATTGCAAATCCACTCATTTCGGTAGTACAAACTGGAGTAAAATCTGCAGGATGTGAGAACAATACGACCCAGCTTCCCTTATTAAATTCAGAAAACTGAAGAGGACCGTAAGAGGTGTCAGCTAAAAAATCGGGTGCCTGATCTCCAATGCGAGGCATTGATGTAACATTTAATTCTTCCATAATTTTTATTATTTGAATTAATAACTTTTTTAAGTCTCTAATATAGACATAAGTTTTGAAATTAAGTTCATAATTATTTTTTAATTTCAATAGTATTAACAATAAGATTAAAGCAATGTTTATCTTTTTTGAAGCTTTTTTGAAGGCCACAACGTACTCAGATAAATTAATATAACAGAAAAGAGTACAACCAGTGCGCTGAGTATTAATTTATCTTTTAAATTCATCAGATATATCGCATGGGTATTTATCTTTTGCCAGTAAGTAATCGTCAGAAGCACCATGAGGTTATTTAGTGAGTGTCCCAGAATGGCCAGCAGTATATTATTGCTACGGATCATCAGCCAGCCCAGCAGCACGCCCAGCACAAAAGTGGCGGGCATTTGCCAGGGATTCAGATGAAACAGGGAGAAGAGAATAGCTGAAACCAAAACAGCGGTTGTTGCCGAATAATTTTTTCTCAATCCATGCAGTACAATTCCGCGAAAAATGAGTTCCTCAATGACCGGTGCAATGATTACAACTTTCATAAAGGCACCCCACCAGCCGTAATCGCTTTCAAACACTTTGCTGAAAAGTTCCCAGAACCAGTAGGGAGCAGGTAAAGCTTTTTCCACCGCTTCATTCACAACTTCAAGCAAATTGTGAGCGCCCCAGAAAAAAGCTATCAGAGGAATGACAACCAGCGGATTGAATATCTTCAAGGGAAAAACTTCTAAAAGTGACGCTTTTGTCTTTCGAAAACCATAAAAAAGTATAAACAGCGTTGACCCGGTGTTCAGCAAAATTTTCTTCAGCGGATTATACAAATATTCAGTGTCTTTGTAATAATCAATCAGCGCCAGGGGAAAATCCACAACGGTCTGAATAAACAGATAGAGGATTATCAGGTGAACCGCCTGTAAAATTGTAGGATAATATGTCTGTTTGTATTGTTGCATTTTTAAAAATCCACGACAATATAAACATTCTTTTTCAGTTCAGCCTCTTGTCTGTTTAGAAACTGCAGCCGTTTTAAAAGAGAAATACCGCTGTGAGACATAGCTAAAAATCACAACAATAACAGTAGTCAGCACTTTGGATAAAACAGCATCCAAACCCACATACTCCACAAAAAGTTTCAGAAAAATATAGTTTAGCAGTATGGAAGTGAGCACAATCAAGCCATACCGGAGCAATTGTACCCGCCCGCCAAGCTCCGATGCAGTGAATGTAACATATTTTGCAAGGATGAATCCGGTGGTGAAAGTTATTGGAAAAACCAGCAGAAATGCTGCAATGTGGGGGCTGATTGCAACAAATCCAAGGTGGAGGATTTGCTTTTTCAACAGGTAATTATAAAAAATAAAGTAGAGGAAAATATCAAATATTGTGTTTGCTCCACCGGTGACGCCATATCTGAAAACCTCAAGGGGTATTCTTCTTAAAAACGGAAAATAGAGGCTATCAACAATCCGGATAATGATTACACGGCAATTATGTAAAAAACTCCTCATTGGCTAAGAAATTTTCAGTTTCAGAAACAAAGAAACAATAAATTTTACACTTCGGGTGGCTTTCTTAGCCGTTTTTTAAGGCTATGAAGTTTTTTGCTTTCCAGCCGTCTCAGCTGTGAAGCTGCCGTGGGCCGTGTTTTCTTGCGCTTGCGGGGTTTTTTAAGCGCCTTTTCAATCAGTTCAAAAAAACGCTGTTCTGCCTGTTTGCGATTGCGCCACTGGCTGCGCTCGGCAGCTGAAGAAACTATCAGTTCTCCCCGTAGATTGATGCGGTTTTTAAGCTTCAGCAAAATTAACTGCTTCTGCTCTTCATTCAAAACTGCTGAATCCTGCACCGGAAAGCGCAGCTCCGCTTTTGTGCTCACTTTGTTCACATGCTGACCACCGGGACCACCAGCGGGAGTGGCAGAAAACTGTGTTTCAGCCAAAAGTTGTGCTTTTATTTGCTCCGAAAGGTTCATTTTATTTTTCTTTTCCGGAATAAAAATCAGCTATTTTGCGAAACTCCTTTTAACGAAAGCTGAATCCGGTTACGGGCGATGTCCACCTCTTTCACCTTCACTTTGATGTGCTGATGCAGTTTCACAATTTCGTTGGGGTCGGACACAAAACGGTCGGCAAGTTCAGAAATATGAATCAGCCCCGACTGCTTCACGCCAATATCCACAAAAGCACCAAATTTAGTGATATTGTTCACGATTCCGGGAAGTATCATCCCCTGTTTCAAATCATTGATTGAAAAAACATCGTCTGAAAATTCAAAAACTTTAATGGGTCTTCGCGGGTCGCGTCCGGGCTTGAGCAGCTCATTTTTAATATCATTTAAAGTTGGAAGACCTACATCCGAGGTTTCATATTCCGTAAAATCAATTTTTGACACCAAAGCTTCATTTTGAATCAGCTCCCGGATTTCACAATGCAGATATTTGGCAATTTTTTCAACAATATGATAGGACTCGGGGTGAACCGCAGAGTTATCCAGTGGATTTTCAGCATCCGGAATGCGCAAGAA
>JAXGYA010000013.1:0-90972 GCA_040772505.1 Mariniphaga sp.
ACGATCTATATAAGGAAATCAGGATTATCATAATCTGGATTTCCTTATTTATTATAATTCTGTTTTTATTTTGAGAGTCAAAATCAAAAATACGACCCCCTAACCTTTATGCACTTGTCCGCCTAAACCAAAGGATTTAAATTTATATATGCTTATCTCTTCCATTCAATATGGTCATTGATATGATGTTTCTCGAATGTTTCTAAAATTTCTTCGCAAAATTGCATCGTATTTTTATCCCCTAGTTCTTTTGATAATTCATATAAATGGATAAACATCTTTTTGCCTGTTTCGGTTTGTTTATAGTTCTTTTTCCTAAAATTATGGATGGAGCAAAGCGTTTGTCCGTTACTGATTTCTGCTTTTCCACCTAAATCTTTTGGAATAATATGGTCTGCATGTATTTCATAACCATTTTGTGGACCACGGCCACAAATTACACATCGATAATTATCTCTTCTAAAGATTTCTTCTTTTTGCTCTGGGGTAAAATCTTCCAATTCTCTTTGGTTGACGGAAGCAGGATCATATCTGTAAACACCCTTTTTAACTTTGATAAGAAAACCTTGCTGATGTAATGCTCTGATTGCGCGCCATGGATCTCGGGGCGGCTATTTATGGGTTTTTAACCATTCTTCTGTAACCCAATCAACGATCGGCCCATGCTTGAGATCTTCGTTTGGATGTGCATAAAAATAATCCTTGATTAATTGGCTAACTGTCTTATCACTCATGGAGCTCTCCTATTGGTAACTCCTGTTGTTGCATATTAGGGAGATCGTTTATTCGCTTTTTTGCTAAGGCACAATACTGAGGATCAATCTCTATTCCTATCCCTTTTCTATTAAGCATTTTTGTAGCGACTAATGTAGTACCACTTCCAAGAAATGGATCTAAAACAATTTCACCTTTATAAGAAAAAAGTTTTATTAATCTGTATGGTAATTCTTCGGGAAATGCTGCAACTCCTTTTTCAAGATTTGAACCAGGCAGTACATTTGTCATTTCCCAAATTGTCTTATGCCAATTATTATTCTGAAACTCTGTTTTATCAACTTTAGACTGTTCTCTAACAGAACTAGAAACTGAACGATAATTAAACTTTCCTTTTTGAAAAATAATAATACTTTCTAAAAGATTGTCTGGATAAAAATACATAGGGTATGGGTTTTGTAACAAGACTCCGCTTCGTTTACTGATTCTTAAATATCCATCTGGTTTTTTCCAAGTAATTTTATCTCTATATCTAAAACCAATATTTTGAAAAATTTTAGTTGCATCTGCTGTTATTGGGAATTTTTCTCCATCTACCAACATATCATCAATATTCAAAGCGAAAATTCTACCTTCTTGAAGAACTCTGTATGATTCTTTAGCCATTCTCTTTATTACTCCAAGATATTGTTGATAGTTTTTAAAAAGCCCCTTGTAATCAAATGGTGCATTGAAATATGGTGGTGATGTTACAATTAAATGAACACTTTTATCTTGCAATTCTTCCATACTCATGCTATTGCCAAATATTATTTTATGTTTCATAATTATTTTCCTACAATTACTAATTTTTCAAATATCAAAAAAATATTAATATTTCTTGCACTATTTTTCCACAAATGAATCCTTTGTCGAAATCCCTTTTGGTGCAAACTTCAGTTTTCCCATGGAGGCATCGGGTTTTTGTCTATTCACAATCCCCGTTTTAGTTTTAAGGTTACAAAATCCTGCCCAAAGCGGATATCAATTCCTGAGTAAAGCGGACAGTGATTCTTGCTGAAAACGGACAGTTGGGGTTCGCAAACAAACCATCACTTATTTTCCACTGATTATTAGTACTTCTGCTGGTTTTTAGAATAAATTAAAAATCAACAGGAGGGAAAAATGATCAAAGAAATTGATTAACTTCGTTAAGAATTGTGTTAAACAATACATTTTTCTGAAAGAGTCTGTAACTTTAATAAATTTTTTGAGATGAAAACTGCATGTCTGAGTTTCTTCCTATTTCTGTTTCTTTTTTCCTGTAAAACAGACACCCAGCCCGATCCCTGGGTGGCAAACGCTCCTGCCGGCAATCGTTTTGTTGAAATCAGCAAAACCGGAGAGACTGTTATTCCCAACGGACGGATATTGACGCCAGCCGGGAAAAGCATCGTGGTGGCGCCACATCCTTACGGACTCACGTTAAGCCCGGACGGCAATACGGTAGTCACAGCAAATTCGGGAACGAGCCCGCTTTCCATTACCATTATTCGGAATATTTTATCTGAAAATCCTGAAGTTCAACAGGTTCCGCCAGGGCCTTCGACTGACCGCGGCGTACTGGCTTCTGTTTTTATGGGACTGGCTGTTTCAAACGACAACAGCGTGGTTTATGTGGCCGGCGGACAGGAGAACAAAATATATATTTTCGATTTAAAAACGGGAGAAAAGCAAGGTTTTATTGATTGTGCTTATGTTTCAGACGATGTGGATTATTCGCATGGTTACATTGGCGACCTGGTTCTTTCAAAAGATGGAAAAAAACTGTATGCCGTCGATCAGATTGGGTTCCGGATGGTGATTGTTGATACTGAAACCGGAAAATTGGAACACAGTGTGCCTGTTGGCAGATACCCTTTTGGGATTTGTCTTTCGCCCGACCAGCAAAAAGTGTATGTGGCTAATGTGGGAATGTTTCAGTACAGTTTAATTGGCGGGATTACCGTAGATAATATAGCGGAAAAAGCACTGAAATACCCTCCTTTTGCTTATGGAAGTGAAGAAATGAAGAAAGGAATTGAAAACGACAGCGTTTCAGTTCCGGGTCTGGGAGAGATGAATGCACCTGAAGCCTTTTCGGTTTTTACAGTAAGTTTGGAAAAACCGGAAAAACCGGAAGTGATTGCCAAAACCAAAACCGGCAACTTAGTGGGTGCGCTGGTTGAAGGCATCCCTGCTGTTGGAGGCGCCAGCCCCAACTCTTTGGTGGCAACCGGCGATTATGTTTTTGTAACCAACGGGAACAACGATAATGTTTCAGTTTTATCTATCGAAAAAGATACGGTGGTGAACACCATTTATCTGAAACCCGACAGCCGGATGAAACAATTCCGCGGGGTCATTCCTTTTGGACTGGCGTTGTCGCCCGACAACCAGCGGCTTTATGTTGCCTGCTCGGGAATCAATGCAGTAGCTGTTGTCGATGCCGTTGACCTGAAAGTTTTGGGATACATTCCAACCGGCTGGTTTCCGGCAAAACTGCAGGTAAGCAGTAACGGAGAAAAATTGATAGTTGCCAACGCCAAAGGTTTTGGAAGCGGCCCCAACGGAGGATATACCTTTGAGCGGGGCCCCGAAGGCAGCTATATTGGCGCACTGATGAAAGGTACAGTTCAGGTTTTGGATATCCCTTCCGATAAAGAACTTAAAAATCAGACCGAACAGGTAATTGCCAACAATTTTGATTTCAATAAATCCTCTTCCGAAAAATTCGACTGGCGCAAAAACAATCCGGTGCCGCTTTACCCGGGCGAAAAGGAGAGTCCGATTAAACACATTGTTTTTATTTCGAAGGAAAACCGTACGTATGACGAAGTTTTCGGGCAGGTTGAAAAAGGGAAGGGCGATCCCGGACTGGCACGCTACGGACGCAATGTCTCGTTTACCAACAGCGCCGGAACCAACTCGGTGCAAAATGCAGATGTGATGGTAAACCACCTTAAAATTGCCCGCGACTTTGCCATTTCCGACAATTTTTACGTGGATTCTGATGTCTCTGCCGACGGACATCGCTGGCTGGTGAATACCTATCCGAATGAGTGGGTGGAAACCAGCACTGCAGCCAGTTATGGCGGGAATCGAAGGTTTAAGTTTGACTCGAAAGCACCCGGTGTTTACGGGATGAACAGTTCGGCCGGAGCCATTTATCCGGAAGATTACAACGAAGCCGGCTCCATGTGGGAGCACCTTGAACGGCACGAAATCGACTTTTTTAACTTTGGCTTCGGTATCATGTTCGAGCCGGCAATTTACAGAGAGGAGTTTAAAAATGAAGGCATAAGGCATTATGTTAATTTTCCGTTGCCGCAACCGCTATGGAGCCGCACTTCAAAATTATACCCGACATACAATACGGCCATCCCCGATCAGTTTCGCATCGACCAGTTTCAAAAGGAATTTCAGGAAAAATGGATGAACGGGAAAGATACGATGCCTTCGTTGATAACAGTAATTATTCCCCAGGACCACGGCGCCGGCGATCGTCCTGAAGCAGGATATCCGTTCCGCGAAAGTTATATGGCTGACAACGATTTGGCTGTGGGGCGGATTGTGGAATACTTGTCGCACACGCCGTATTGGAAAAACATGCTGATTGTGATTACCGAAGACGATGCTCAAAATGGCGTGGACCACGTGGATGCCCACCGCAGTGTTCTGATGGTGATTTCGCCCTGGGTGAAAAAAGATTATGTGAGCCACGTCCATTACAGTTTTGGAAGTATTTTTAAAACTTTCTGGAACATTCTGGGACTGCCCTACCTGAACCAATACGATGCCGGGGCATCCGACCTGGCCGATTTTTTTGCCGACGAACCGGATTACACTCCTTACAATGCAATTCCTGTAGATTCCCGGGTTTTTGATCCGCAAAAAGCATTAGACCCGTTTGATGAAAACTTCGACTGGAAAGCATTGGAAGAATCGCCGGTGATGGACAATAAGGAAGATATGATTCGCGAAAGCAAGGAAAAAGACGAATACCGGCTGGAGAACCGGGAGAAATAATCAAGTAACAAAATAACAATTTTGTATAAGTAATGGCAGGGAAAGTGCGTATTTGAAAGCAATTAGCACGCTCAAACTGTGTAGCGGTTTGATAGGTCAGTACCACGCAATCTGCCACTACTCATACAATCAACCGTTGTGTGGCATACTGACTCGTCCTAAAAAAAGGCTACACAACACGTAGCAATTATGTATAAAAATGATGGATTTGTTAGAAGGTACAGCGAGGGTTTTAAACTCAAAATTTTAGCCGAACTTAGTACAGGAAACTACTCCAAGAAAAAACTTGGTGAGATTTACGGAATTAACCGGACGACCATTAATGAGTGGATTAAGAAGTACGACCGGAAAGATTTAATGAATACCAGAATACTAGTGGAAACTCAGGATGAAACAACAAGGCTTAAGGCCTTACAGAAAGAGATTAAGCAGCTCAAAGACCTGCTAATCAAGAAGGATCTGGACAGGTTGGCGCAGGACGCCTACCTAGAGGTTGCAGCAGAAAAGATGGGGTATAAAAATGTGCAGGAGTTAAAAAAAAACTTAAACATCCAGCGCTTATGAAGGCCGTTGAAATCACAAAAAGCACAGGGCAGGCAAGCATCGAGCGAACCTGCCAGTGCTTCAGCCTGCACAGGGATGCTTACTACAAGACAAAAAAACGTCAGGTTAAACGGGAAGCAGTGACCCATCAGGTGATTAAACTTGTGAAAGAAGAGCGGATAGAACAGCCTAGGGTCGGAACTAGAAAGCTATACGAAGCCCTGCATTTTTCCTTTGAGGCCTCAGGGTTTAAAGTAGGTCGTGACAAGCTGTTTGACATCCTCAGGGCGAACGACCTGCTGGTAAAACGGAAGAAGGCCTCGTGCAGAACCACCGATTCATACCACCGTTTTCACAAGTACAGCAACCTGGTTAAGGATATGACCGTTGGGTCCCCCAATCAGGTTTGGGTCTCTGACATTACTTACATACGCACGGTGAAGGGGTTCTGCTACCTAGCCCTTATTACGGATATGTTCTCCCGCAAAATTGTGGGCTACGATATCAGCAATTCCCTAGAGCTGGCGGGCTGTTTGCGAGCCCTAAAAAAAGCTCTGCGGACAGCCCGTCCAGCGGCCGGCTTGGTGCATCACTCGGATAGGGGCATTCAGTACTGCAGCAATCAGTACGTGAAAGAGTTAAATAAGCGGGAGATAAAAATTAGCATGACGGAAGAAAACCACTGCTATGAAAATGCTATAGCAGAACGGGTTAACGGGATACTAAAGGATGAGTTTTATCTCGATCAATGCTTTTTTACCACGAGCCACGCAAAAAAGGCAACAGAAAATGCGATTGACATATACAACTCTAAAAGACTTCACCTATCTTTAGGGTACAAAACACCAAATACGGTATTTGAAAATGCTGTTTAATTTATGGCTTAACCTGTAGCCGTATTTTAGGACTATACACATACCGCCAACCGTTATGCGGCATACAAAAAAAAACAACGTGCAAACATGCACATTTCGTTTTGCCGACATTAGTCAGAAGGAACCGTTAAAAAGAACCGTTCCCTTAAGAATATGAAGAATTGAATATGGACTATAAACAGGATTGAAAAAATAATAAAACAGTCTCTTTAAAGCTCAAAAAAATGAAAAATAATTTTAAAGGTATCTGGCTGACAGCATTTCTGATTGTTTTTGCATCAGTAACAAAAATTGAGGCCCAAAATAATTTCGGCGTTCAAAAAGTCGGGAGTCAGGCAGATGGCAGCATTTTAGTGCCTACAAACCAGTTGTTAAGGCCGGCAGGGTTGCAGGTTTATATGCCCGGACGGCCCGTTGATCTCGTTGAAATTCCTGACAAAGGGCTTCTTGCAGTAAAAAACAAAAATTCACTTGAACTTATCCGGCTGGAAGACCGGACGATTCTGCAATCGCTGCCATTTCCGGAAAGCGGTTCATCTTTTAAAGGAATCTGGTATTCAGAAAAAAACAGCGCTATTTATGTAACCGATGCCAAAGACAAGGTTCTGATTGCGCGTCTCGGTAAAAACAATATCCTGAACTGGCAATTTCCAATTACAATGCCGGTTCCATCCATTGGCGGCAGCCCGTATCCCGGGGGAATTTTTTTAAACGAAACGGAAGACAAACTGTTCGTAACGCTTAGCCGGAGTAATTCTTTGGCAGTAATAAATTTGTCTGACACTTCGGTTACTGAAATCCCGGTAGGGATCGCGCCTTATGATGTTGTACTAAAGTCGGGCGCCAAAGCCTACGTTTCAAACCGAGGCGGACGGCAACCCAAGGAAGGAGAACCATCCTACAATTCTTCAGGCAGCCAGGTACTGGTTGATCCGGCTACGGGCATTGCCAGCAACGGAACAGTTTCGGTTATCAACCTGAAGGAAAAAACGGAAGAAAAATCAATCGAAGTTGGCTTGCATCCGTCAGGAATGGTTTTTAGCAGGGATAAATCGCTTTTATTTATGGCATGTGCAAACAGCGATATTATTTCAGTGATTGATACTGAAACAGATGAGGTGGTGAATGAGATTTCAGTCCGGATGAATGACGACCTTCCTTTTGGAAGTTCGCCAAATGCCCTGACTATTTCGCCCGATGGTGAATTTTTGTTCGTCGTCAACGGAACTGACAATGCTGTTTGTGTGGTTGAAACTGCCAATCCAACCCGGATTGCCGGATACATTCCTACCGGCTGGTATCCTGGAGCAGTTGCCGTCAACAACTCAGGAAATTTTTTATTCGTGGCCAATGTAAAAGGGATTGGTTCACGCAACCAAAGAACTGACAGAAAGGGATTGAACTCGCACGATCATTTGGGAAGCATTTCAATTATTCCTGTTCCGGATAAAAATGAACTCTCAAAAATGACAGAGGTTGTTTTACGGAATAATTCATTTACAACCCTCTATTCAAATCAATCTGAGAAAGGGAAGAGTAAAAAGAAAGTTGCGGTTCCGGTTTTGCCCGACCACTCGTCGCATTTTAAACATGTGGTGTATATCATCAAAGAAAACCGGACTTATGACCAGGTTTTTGGCGATATATCGCAGGGGAATGGTGATACGGGCCTCGTGCATTTTGGAAGGGAAATTACGCCAAACCACCATAAACTGGCCGAAACGTTTGTTTTGATGGACAATTATTATTGTAGCGGCGTGCTGAGTGCCGACGGGCATCAATGGACCAACGAAGCTTTTGTAACCGATTATCTTGAAAAGTCGTTTGGCGGATTTACACGCAGTTATCCTTACGATGGCGATGATGCGCTGGCTTATGCAAGTTCAGGTTTTATCTGGGACAATGTTTTAAAAAACGGACTTACGTTCCGCAATTACGGCGAATTTGTGGATGCCGTTATCCAGCCTGCAAACGCAACGTTTACAGAAATTTACAACGACTTCAAAAACGGCACAAAAAAAATTTCGATAAAAGCGAAGGTAAATCTCGAACAACTTGAACCTTACATTTGCCCGACATTTATCGGGTTTCCGAATAAAGTGCCGGATGTTTACCGTGCAGCAGAATTTTTAAAAGAGCTGAGCGAATTTGAGCAGAACGATGACTTTCCCAACTTCATAATCATGTTGCTGCCAAACGATCACACCTCGGGTACGCGGCCCGGGTTACCAACACCACGTGCGGCAGTTGCCGACAATGATTTGGCGCTGGGACAAATTGTGGAAGCCATTTCAAAAAGTAAATTCTGGAAAGAAACCTGCATTTTTGTAACCGAAGATGACCCGCAGAACGGGCTCGATCATGTTGACGGTCACCGGACAGTTGGCATGGTTATCAGCCCTTATACGAAACGGGAAGAGGTAGTTTCTACATATTATTCCCAAATCAATATGGTTCGTACAATGGAAAATATACTTGGTATTCCGCCAATGAACCAATTCGACCTTATGGCAGAACCGATGTTGGACTGTTTTACCGAATCCCCGGATTTTACTCCTTATAAAGCTGAAAAAAACAATATTCCGCTGGATGAGATAAATCCCCCGCTGGAGAGCCTGAACGGGAAAAAACGGTATTGGGCCGAAAAGTCAATG
Organism: Mariniphaga sp.; assembly: GCA_040772505.1. GTDB lineage: Bacteria > Bacteroidota > Bacteroidia > Bacteroidales > Prolixibacteraceae > Mariniphaga. The sequence continues at coordinate 8,834 of JAXGYA010000013.1, forward strand.
GAACAGGATTTGGATAACTACGATCGCATTGACGAAGATACGTTTAACCGAATCATCTGGCATGCCATGAAAGGATATGACCGGCCTTATCCGGCGTTGTCAGAAAAATAATATTTACAAAAATGAAGAAAACATTTTACCTGTTTTTAATGGCTGTACTTTCATCGGTGCAGCTTTTTGCGCGGCCCATTGAGGGAATTGTTGTTCATGCTGAAAGCAAAAATCCGGTTATGGATGCGAACGTTGTGGTAAAAAACACAACTATCGGAACAGTTACCGACAGCAACGGTTTTTTCTCGCTTGAAACAAAAAATACGGAAAGCCCTGTTATCCAGGTTTCATGCGTGGGGTTCGAGACGCAGGAAATTGATCTGAAAACAAGGGAAACGGGCGGCAAACTAAAAATTCAACTTCGCCCCGTTTCCATTCAGTTGAACAAAAGCATTGTGGTTTCAGCTTTACGAAAAGAGCTGGTTTCGTTTGAAACACCCGATGCGGTTTCGGTTTTAACCTCCCGGGAACTGAAAAACAACGTTTCCCGCTCTATGGCTGAAGCGTTGATTGGCGTTGCCGGGGTTTGGATGCAGAAAACCAACCACGGCGGAGGATCGCCCTTCGTGCGCGGTTTTACCGGAAACCAAACGCTGCTGTTAATCGACGGAATCCGGCTGAACAATGCCACTTTCCGGTATGGCCCCAACCAGTATTTCAATACCATCGATGTGTTTTCGGTTGACCGCGTGGAAGTCATCCGCGGGAAAGGTTCGGTGCTTTATGGCAGCGATGCCATTGGCGGCGTGATAAATACGATTTCCCGGTCGCCAGACTATTTTTCGGGAAAGCCCCGTTTGCAGGGCAGGGGGAAGTTAAGATACATGAACAAGGAAATGGAAAAGTCGGCATCGGGGGAGTTGTCGTTTCAGTCGAAAAACTTCGCCGTTTTGGGAAACGTTAACTACAAGGATTTTGGCGATATTTTTGCTGGTGGCGGCCTCGGTTTTGAGCGCCCCTCGGGATATACCGAAACAGGAGTTAATTTGAAAGCCAAGCTCAGGCTGGCACAAAACTGGCAGCTTACTTCTGCTTTTCAATCCCTTATTCAAAATGATGTGGGTCGCTACGACCAGGTGGCGCAACGCGGTTATCAATTGTATTCTTACGACCCGCAGGTTCACCGGCTGATTTATGCCAGGGCCGAACATTTTGGTAAAAACCCGTTGTTCCGTAAAATGAGCTTTACCCTTTCAAACCAACTTTCCGATGAAACGCGAAAAGTACAAAAAGAAAGCTCTGCCATTTTTCAGCAGGAAACAGATATCGTGAAAACAAACGGGGTTACTTTTGAAATGAATTCTGAAATCAGCAACAACTGGGAAGCGGTTACCGGGGCAGAGTTTTATTCCGACCGGGTTGAATCGGGCAAAACCGAAACCCACACCGAAACCGGTGAATCGCTTGAAATGCGCGGTTTGTATCCCAATGATTCGGATATGAAAAACCTTGCTGTTTTTAGTCAGCATACGTATAAACTTGAGCGCGTTCATTTTAATTTCGGCGGACGTTTTAACACATTTCATATCCATTCGGTAGATGAAGAATTTGGCGAAGTAACGTTAACCCCAAATTCATTAGTTGGGAACGCTGCCGTGCAATATTTCACTTCACCCAACCAGCAGCTTATCGCGTCGGTATATTCGGCGTTCCGCGCCCCAAACATCAACGACATCAGCACTTTTGGTCTTTTCGACTATGGCATTGAGATTCCTTCCACCAAATTATCGCCTGAAAAATCGTTTACAGTGGAAGCCGGATATAAACGGTCGGCAGATATTTTATCGTTCTCGCTTTTTGCCTTTAACACCCGGCTGACCGACCAGATTGAGCGCGTAGAAACCACGTACAACGGAAGCGAAACCATTGATGGCGAGCGGGTTTACCATAAAGAGAATGTGGCACGGTCGAATGTTTCGGGAGTTGAATTTGAGTCGGGCATAAAAATTAATCCGCTCTTTTCGTTCATAAATAACCTGACCTGGCTGTACGGAGAAAACCTTGATAACGGGAAACCGATGCGCCGGATTCCGCCGCTGAACGGGAAACTGGCGCTGCAATATTCAAAATCGAAAATTTTTGCCGAAACCGAATTTTTATTTGCCGCCAAACAAGACCGGCTTTCGGGAGGCGATATCGACGATCACCGGATTCCTGATGGCGGAACGCCCGGCTGGAATATTTTAAATTTGAAAGCCGGCTACGTCTGGCGAAGCATTTCGGTAAACGCAGGATTGCAAAATGTTTTCAACCAGGCATACCGGATTCACGGTTCGGGAGTGGACGGTTTTGGCAGATCGTTTTGGGCAACCTTGTTGTTTGAATTTTAAGAAAATCGCTTTTCCGTTTTCGAGCGATTGCCAAAGAAATTGTCGGCGTTACTGGGAGGGAATCGTGGCGTCTCTCAAAGCGACACCGACGGTGAGTTTAAAACGACACCGACGGTGACTGCACATTTAAAAAAAAGATTGAAAAAAAGCACGAAAAGTGTAAACAATTTTCTGAGTTAGAGGTATATTATACTGAATAATAAAAAATAATAAGATGGCAGACAGGAGAACATTTTTAAAATCGCTGGCGGGTTTAACTGCCGGTTTATCTTTGAGTAGTTCGGCTTTTGGGAAAAATGCAGAAACTGACCGGCTGGGGGAAGTGCTTCCCAAGCGGAAATTTGGTCGCACCGGCGAATATGTGACCATGCTGGGAACCGGCGGTTTTCATGTGGGCTGGACTACCGAACGCGACGCGCAGGAGGTTATTGAAGCCTCGCTTGAAGGGGGCGTGCGGTTTTTCGATACGGCTGAAAGCTATTCGCGTGGCGTAAGTGAAGAACGCTACGGGAAATACCTCACCCCAAAATACCGCGATTTAATTTTTCTGATGAGCAAGACCACCGGGCCCGATGCCAAAACCGTGCAGGAACATCTTGGCGGTTCACTGCGCCGGCTGAAGGTCGATCAGATTGATTTGTTTCAGGTACATTCAATCCGAACACCTCAGGATGTGGACGACCGCATTCAAAATGGAGTGTTAGAAGTTTTACTGAAGGCAAAAGACCAGGGCAAGATAAAGTACATCGGGTTTACCGGGCACCAAAATCCATTCGCCCATGCGCATATGCTCGATAAAACTGCGGAAAGTGATCTGTTTGACGGTGTGTTAATGCCTGTTAATGTGCTTGATCCGTCTTACTTTAGTTTTACTGAAAATGTCATACCTAAAGCGCTCGACCGCAACCTGGGTATTATGGCCATTAAATCGCTTGCCGACGGACGGTTCTTTGCCAAAAAGGAACAAGCCAACTGGACCAGCGACGATCCCATCATACCAAACTACCTGAGCATAAAAGAAGCCATGTATTTTGTGTGGTCCTTACCCGTTTCGGTAATTATCTCGGGAAATGAAAATGCCACATTTATGCGCGAAAAAATTGCGTTGGCACGGTCGTTCAGTAAGTATTCCGAAGAACAAAAAACGGCACTCATTGAAAAAGTAAAAGATTTTGCACTCGCGGGCAAAGTGGAATATTTTAAGCGGCAGGAAGCTTAATAATTGTTTAGCTCAACTTGTTAGCCTGCGAACGTAAAGTTTTGTATTTCAGTTTACAAAGTTTTAGTGTTAACGAGCATATCCATCAAGAAAATCCATTGTGCTGATCCAATTTCAGCTGCACAAAATCAGTGTTTTGGAAAGTTTGGGTTTCAATGGGTTGCCTTGAAATTGGCATTACCCCACACAAATGCAATCTATTTGATTATCAATTTCCCCTGATTATTATTTATGCGCCAAATATACAAGCCGGGTTTGATTTTTTGAATATCAATGGAGTTATGGGTTGATGTTATCTGTTTATTCAGCACCAACTGACCACGCACATTATAGATTCGAAACTCCCCCTTTTCTTCTGTCCTTAAATGTAACTGATCGTAAGCGGGGTTAGGATACAAGTGGATAATATTATTTAGCAACTCAACATTTGAAATACCCACAGGGTTGAGTGCCATCTTCTTCACGCCGGAATAGTAAATATATGCACCTTTATAAGTAGGAGTTTGCCACAATTCGTATATATTTCCGGCTCCATCGACTGAATAATCAGTAAAATTGGCGTATTCCGTATTATAATGTATTGTGTTGGAGACTTCATTCAACTGGTCGTCTAACAACATTTCAAACGGAATTGCTGTTGTGGGCATATAGTGCTGGCCGAGTACTACAATTTGGTTGTTCATCGCAACAAGAGCCTGTGGATAGAAGAAGGAACCCGGCGATGTAAAACTATGTGACTTTTGCAACAAAAAATTGCCATTAGCATCGTGTTTTCTTATGATTAGACTACTCGGGGTTGAAAAACCTGTATAAACATTCCCTAAATCATCTATAGCCATACTTCGGCTGTCTGTACGGGATGCCAATATTTTTCTTTCGCTCCATTTTTCGTTTCCACTGGAATCGTATTTCTTTAACACATAAAAAGTGCCCCCCGATTTACCAAAAACAACGATGTCCCCATTGCTCTCAATTTCAAAGCCATCGAGGCTAACGAGGTTTCCGGCCGCATTATCCACATCTTTGTGCCACTCTAAGGTTCCATCATCTGCATATTGGAAAATATGTAGGTCGTTTACGTTATTTGTTCCGCGGTGATATGCTAAAATCACTATTTTCCCCTGCGGACTAATCTTCATTCCTAAAGGAACAGAAACCGGAAACGAAGCATACGGGCTTTGGTAAAACTTTCTCCAGGTACGCGTTCCGGTCGAAGTATATTTTGAAACAAACATTTTCTTTTCCTTTGTGTTGAGCCCTGAGATGAAGATTTCCCCATTTGTTGCAATGGCTAAACCTCTTGCTTCATAAGCTCCGGCGCTGTCGAGCATCACTTTATACAGTTGGTTGCCCAAGACATCGTATTTTACAACGGATTTTACTTTAACAACACACAGATATTCAGCAACATAAGCTGATATTTTTTCGATTTTGTTGCTACAAATTTTTTTCTAAGTCTGTTTTCTTCATCTTAAAAAGTTTTAAAACCTGTTGCTGCAGCTCGTTGAGCTCTGTTATTTTTATGCTCTCGACGTTTCTCCCTAAATTTAACGTTACCAGTTTAATATCCTTGAGTTCCTCCAATATGTCAGAAAATGAGAGCCTGCTTTTTGTCTTCTTGTTCCACGATGCCAGGAAAGGGAAAATTTTGTCTTCCATCTCTTTGACAATGGCGTAAGAGAACATGGAAAGCAACACGTGCCCGCGGGTTTGGGCTTCGTTGCGGTGATAAACCGGGCGTACCTGGATATTATCGCTTTTAAAATCGCGGAATGCATGCTCAACATGTTGCAAATTTTTGTATTGCTGCCTGACTTCTGTTTTTTCCATTTGTTCTTTTTCAACATTGGTGCATACAACATATTTCCCGGCAAGCTGTTTTGCCTGCTGGTACTTTTCTGCTTTGAAATCAATTACAAATGCCTGGTTGCTTATTTCTGTAATTTCATAGTACTGTTTCATGCCACGTTTCGAGAGTATCCTTTCGACGCGCAATTTGTAGTTGTCAAGTTTCTTTTCGCTAAAACTTGTAACTAATTTTTTGTTTTTATGCCCTTCGTTTAATTTTTGAATGTTTTCGGTGTTCTGCCTGTGGCGTTTCTCCCACGATGCTTTTACTTCTGATATCTCATCATCGGCAATCCCGCGCATAGTTTTCAGGTAAGTCAGCTCCTGCTCCTGGAGCGCCGCGTTGACCGACAGCACGTACCGTTCCCCTTCGTATTCCACTTCTGCCAGTTCGTTGCTGAACAGCTTTAACTGTATGATATCGTTATCCAACAGGTTTCTTATTTCTGGTTGGTCAGTCCCGTTATGTAGTGGACCTCCTGCCTGTCTGCCTCATCCAGCCCTTCTAAATTATAGCGGATTTTCATCCCCCTGTCTCCCACAAAAATAACCTGGCTGGTATTAAATTCTTCCTTTATGCTTTTTATTTGCTCCAGTACGGTGGTGTAATCGCTGATATTCCTTCAAAAACCTCAACCTTAAAGGGAACCCCCCGCTATCGGTAATTAACCCGATGTTGATTTGCATTTTCCCTTTCTTCTTGTCGCGGTTGTAGCCAAATTCGGCAAGCTCGTTTTGTGTACCTTCAAAATAGGTGCTGGTTATATCGTACAAATAGACTTCCTTGTGTTTGGCTTTATGATATAAAAACCACTTGCGCTCTATTGTTTGCTGCACATTGCTGGCTTGTCCCAGCGCAGAGTACAGATGGTCAACCTTTATGTTTCTAATGTCAATTCCAAGTTGTGAGCAAATGTTTTTGTTGCGCCCAAGCCAGTTGTAGATGCCCAGTTTGCTGCCTCTTGTAATTATTTTTCCGATAACAATTGCTTTTAAGAGTGCAGCCTGCTGCGTGGGAAGTACTTTTTCGAGGGTTTGGCTAATCCGCAATTTATCCATAAGGTGTATCAACAGGTACGCCAACCCGAAGTCAATGGCGCTTTCTGCGACAATGTCTTTGGCTGCAGTCAATGCACCTTTGCCGTGTTTGAGCACATTCTCAATGGTCAGGACAAGTTCCTCCGGCATACGCGAGAGGTTTGCCTCGACTTTTGTCTTTATTTTCCCGTCCTGGCGGTACTTGGTACACAGCAAGGTGGAAGTGTACACCTTGCCGTTTTTACCTGTTGATTTATTCCTTTGCACATACATGCCGCAAAGATAATAATAGTCCCTACATTAAAGTAACATTTATGCAATCTAATTAATTAATATATAAACAATTGATTGTTAATAATAATTGCATATTAGTTGCTACAGATGTCAAGAAATATGAAGCTTTTGGCTGATAGACAGAAAGTTGTATAAGTAAAATCCGTTACAAGGGAAGAAGTATATTCGCCGGCTGTTTTTTGATTGGAATAGAAACCGACCACATTCCCCGATCCATCATGCTCAAGGTAGGAAAAACCTGAAAAACCACCGGGGTAAGTATCTTTTGCTTGCCAGACAACATTCCCGGAATTGTCCAATTTTGTAACATAATAATCGCTGGTATCTTCATCCTTTGTACCAGCAGAGAACCAGGATGAATTTGCATCCGATGTTATTGCATATGGAGTTAATATTTTTAGCTTCTCGCCAGATGCACTTTGGTTGTAGTTCTCGGTAAAATCTTCTGTTTGCAACGATATTATTTTACCCTGACTGGGGTTATACGATGCGCCTGCTATAATTAAAGCGTTTCCTTCTATAGAATAATCATATATGTTTTTGATTATATCACTACTATATGTTTGTTTTGCTATAACTTTTCCAGATGGGTTTAGCTTGACAAACCCAACCGAGTTATATTCCGAGGCACTCATATAGATATTCCCATTATTATCAATACGGCCACCCATGCCTGAAGAACTTCCATCAATGGAATATTTGGTATCCCAAAGCAACGTTCCGGAGACATCATACTTTAGGGCAGTTGCAAAATCGTCATAGTTTTCTTCGGTAGTAGCAAAAGTGTGGATGTTTCCATCGGGGCCTATCCTTATTTCCGATGAGTAGCCATCACCGGTTGGAAAGGATTTGCTCCACACCAATTCCCCTGAACTGTTCAGTTTGGTGGTGGTAATGTCAAAGTCGAAAGAAGAGCCTGCCTCTTCGGTTCCTGCCATGTAAATATTTCCGATACTATCGTGTGTTAGCCCAGTGTAGTACTGTTCGAAATCACCAGTTAAAACAGAAGGGTATTCCCAGTTTTTATTTCCTGAAGAATTGTATTGTACCGCCAAATAACGTTCACCATAATCTGCTGCTCCGGCAGTGGTAACATTTCCCGAACCGTCAATCGTTACATCATTAAAATACGCTTCTCCGCCGGGATCAAAAGTCTTTACCCACACCTGGTTCCCGTCCAAATCGTATTTTCCAAGCCATGCAATAGCATATTTTGTTGAATTCTGATCACCACATAAATAGATATGATTTCCTACCACTTTCATGCTAAACAAATCGGCCTCGGAATTATTCCCGGCGTAAACCTGATGCCATATTACATTGCCACTTTCGTCTATTTTGACAATATGAACCTGTCTGGCATTATAATTACCTCCAATAGTTTCAACGCCTCCCATATAAAAGTTACCCTGTGCATCGGCATCTACAAAATTTACCCATGCTCTGTCCACGGTTTTAATAATTGTATCCCACATCAGGGTGCCTGTAGTGGAGTAGAATGCTGCTGACATAAACAAGCCATCTCCCGTACTTTGCATACCCCCCACAAAGGCACCTGTCGGTATGGCTTTTACTCCTTTATATTCGATTTCTGAAGGTCCGGCATTTTTAGCAAAATCTTTTTGCCAAAGCGTTTTTACTCCAAATTGTGCGCTTGAAAGGATGGTAATTCCAATGAAAATAATCGTAAATAAAAATTTCATACTGTTAAAATTGTTTGTTTTTAAGGTAAAGTATTCTCTACAAGTATCACTATTTAAGAACTTGTTAAAATTTGTCGCGACTCGTTTCATGATGCTTATTTTTTAATTAATCTAAATTCTGCTCTTTTGCGTTTTTCATTCAGCACATCAACGATGTAAATTCCATTAGGTTGCTCCAATTTCAACTGAACAAAATCAGTATTTTGGAAAGTTTTAGTTTCAATGGTTTGGCCTGAAATTGATATTATCCGAATAGACAAATCATTCTGTATGGTTTCAAATTTTATAGCAAAATTTCCGGTGGTAGGATTGGGATAGACTTGTATGTTTTCTGTAAAAGTGTTTTGTGGTATTCCAACTGTTGCTGTATAACTTAGTTTTAGGATGAAAATATCGTCCCTTCCATTCGAGACCAAATTGAACACCCCGCTGCCGGGATTAAAGTCTGTTGTGTTTTGAAAGGAACCGGTACAAAAAATGTTTCCTGAAGCATCCGCAATTAAAGAGTTGCCAACAGTTTCGCCTGAGTACCCATCGGGCGTGGCACCAAAAGAGTTTGCATACACAAAATTCCCGTCTGTATCCAGCTTTAAAATAAACATATCAATTCTACCCACTGCGGGCAAGATAAACTTTCCGTCACCTGGGTCGAAGTCGCCTTGTCCAACATAGGTCCCCGTGGTGTATAAGTAACCTTGATTGTCTAAAACAATGGAATTTCCGCTATCGCCCCCAAGGGAAGCACTGCCACCAAACCCTTTTGCCCAAACAAAGTTTCCCGAGGCATCAAGTTTCAAGATAAATATATCATAATAGCCACTGCTGCAGGTTAAATTATAAACGCTGGCTCCAGGGTCAAAATCCTGCGTTCCTCCAAATCTTCCCACTATGTAAGCATTCCCTTGCTTATCTAATTTTAGAGAACGGGTATTAACTTCGCCCGAAGCGGCAGAAGTTTGTTTTGACCAAATTAAATTGCCGGATGCATCCAGCTTAATATAAAAACTGCCACTGCCTTGCAAGTCAAAAGGTGTATATGTCCCATAAAAATTGCCGCTTGCCACTATATTGTCAGAACCATCCACAGCCAGTGTTGTTACCGCATCTCGAGAGTATATAAGGTCTCCTCCAAAAGCCTTAGCCCATAAAAACCCACCGCTTGCATCCAATTTTAAAATATAGGCATCGCCACTGCCTATTGGTGTTACATTGAATGTTCCAGCCCCGGGATTCAAATCGTTGGTTCCTTCAAAACTCCCGCCTATAATAATATTGCCCGAACTGTCAAAAGCTATAGAATGGATGTTATTGGTTGTACTGTTGCTGTTACCGCCCCAATGTTTTGCCCACATAAAATCGCCGTCCGAATTCAATTTCAGCAAAAAGGCTTCTTGCCCTGGCTCGGTAACGGTCTGTTCACCTGCACCGGGATTCAAATCTACAGTTCCACGGAAGGAGCCCCCAACCAGTACATTTCCGTTGGCATCCACAGCAATATTTCCAGGATAATCAATGCTAGTACCTCCAATTTGTTTGGCCCACAAGAAATTTCCTTGTGCATCCAATTTGGTTATAAAGATGTCCGATTCTCCATTTGAAGTTAGGTTGAACGTCCCTGCCGACGGGTCAAAATCAACTGTTTGATAAAAATTCCCTATGATATAAATACTTCCTGAGGAATCCATGGCCATAGCTGTGCCAGTTGCAGATGAAGTCCCGCCCATTTGTTTTGCCCATTCAAATGTAGGGTTTTGGGCACTTAGGTTTGATGTGAGCAGAAAACTCGCAAATAGCGTTGAAAGTAAAAGTTTTGTTTTCATAACTTATTGTTTTACAATTCTCAATGCAGATTTAGTTCCCTGTTCATCAATAGTTTCAAGTATATAAATACCATTTGGTTGCTCGATTTCTAATTGAATATTGTTGGTATTTTGGAACTGTTTACTCACAATTACCTGCCCGGTTAATGAAAGAATTCTTACTGTTACTGATTCCTGTGTATTGTCAAATTTGATAGAGAATTTTCCATCTGTTGGATTGGGACAGACAACATAGTCCTCTGAAAAGGAGCTTTCAGATAAACCCACGATTGTTGAACTCAGTTTATGGATAAAAATATCACTTTCACCGGTAGATGTTAAATTGGCAGTTCCATCTCCAGGGTCAAAATCTTTTGTATTGAAAAAATACCCTGTTGTATATATATTTCCGTTAACATCACTGGTAATGGAAGTGGCTGTTCCCCCTATTTGTTTTACCCAAAGCAAGTTACCGTTGCCATCAAGTTTTTGAATGAAAGCACCCCCACCTCCTTCATCTGTTAAATTGATAATATCTGTTCCGGGGTTAAAATCTACTGTACCTGTAAAAGAACCTGTGCTATATACATTTCCATTCGCATCAACAGTAATTGAATTTCCAACTTCACTTTTTTTTCCGCCTATTTGGTTTACCCAAAGAAAGTTACCGTTGACATCTAGTTTTTGGATAAATATGTCTTCGCTACCGGCAGAAGTTAAATTTGCGGTTTCGGTGCCGGGATCAAAATCCGCTGTATCTTCAAATTCACCGATGGTATATACATTTCCATTCGCATCAACAGTAATTGAATTTCCCCTATCATAGCGTGTTCCGCCCATTTGTTTTACCCAAAGCAAGTTTCCGTCAGCATCCAATTTTTGTATGAAGGCATCATACAAACCTGCAGAAGTTAAATTGGCAGTTTCAGCTCCCGGGTCAAAATCAACTACACCTTCAAAAAACCCTGTAGTATATACATTTCCATTCGCATCGGTTGTGATGGAATTTCCCCAATCATTATTTTTATCGCCGAATTTTTTCACCCAAAGTAAGTTGCCATTGTTATCGAGCTTTTGAATGAAAATATCAAAACTTCCCGCAGAAGTTAAATTGGTGATTTCAACTCCGGGGTCAAAATCTACTGTGCCTGTAAAATTTCCTGTAATATATAAATTCCCTTTGGCATCGGTGGCGATAGCAAGACCATTATCATTATATCCTCCACCTATTTGTTTGACCCAAATTAAATTCCCATTGGCATCCAATTTTTGGATGAAGATGTCATTCCCACCTACAGAAGTTAAATTAGTGGTTGCAGCACCGGGGTCAAAATCTACTGTACCTCCAAAAGCTCCGGTAGTATATACGTTTCCATTCGCATCTGTTACAATAGAATTCCCTTTGTTAGTAATCCCTGACCAATAGTCCGTTCCGCCCATCTGTTTGGCCCATAGAAAATTTCCCTTGGCATCTAATTTTTGAACATAAATATCCCGACCACCATTGGAAGTAAGATTTACTGTTCCGGCACCAGGATCAAAATCTGCTGTACCACCAAAATAGCCAGTGGTATATACATTTCCATTGGCATCAGTAGTAATGGACTGTGCTAAATCGGTGTAATTTCCACCAATTTGTTTAGCCCATACAAAAGTTGGTTGTTGTGCTTGTAATGTTGAGGCGATTAACATAAGATTTACGAATGTGGTTAAAATGATTTTTTTTGTTTTCATGGCTAATTTTTTAGAATTTTTATGACAGACTTATTCCCTTTATTATCACTTATTTCGAGCATATAAATTCCATTGGGTTGGTTGATTTCTAATTGAATATTATTCGTGTTTTGAAATTGTTTATGCAGAATCAACTGTCCGGTTAAAGAAAGAATCCGCAGTGTAACTGATTTTTGTGTGTTATCAAATTTGATGGAGAATTTTCCGTCTGTTGGGTTTGGGTAAACAACATAATTTTCAGATAAGGATTTTTCTAATAGCCCAACTGTTGCCTGGTTCCATTTAAGCAGATAAGAATCGTAGGACCATGCCGTAAGATTGAAAGTATTTTGTCCCGGGTCAAAATCAACTGTTTGTCTAAAATGACCATAAGAATAAATGTTTCCAGAAGCATCCAAAGCGATTGCCGTACCATGATCGTGAAACTGGGGTTCTCCGATTTGGTAAGCCCAGACATAATCACCGGAAGCATCGAATTTGTTAATATAAGAGTCCCACCCGGATCCTGAATCAAAAATGACAGAACCTGCACCAGGATCAAAGTCCACAGCATTTCGAAAAGCACCCGTAGTATAAACATTGCCACTTGCATCAACTGTAATAGAATATGCATTAGAATTTGAGCCAGCCAATAACTTGCTCCATGTGATATTACCTTTGGCGCTCAGTTTGACCACGCCAATACCTGCACCTCCACCACCAATATAGATATTTCCGGGTGCATCAAGTGCTATAGCGTTTCCACTTATACCGTCTGCTAATTTTGTGGCCCAAACAAAGTCTCCCGAAGCGTTCAGTTTTAAGACAAAACCATTGGAGCCTGTAGTTGATGCCATAAGGTCAAAAACGCCAGCTCCGGGATCGAAATCTACCGTGTCAGTAAAACTTCCGGTTAAAAAAAGATTAGAAGCCTTGTCAATAGTTAGTGCCTGGCCATAATCCTGCCCGGTAGATCCAATTTGCTTTACCCATTGAAATACACCTGAAGCATTGAACTTGCAAAGAAATATATCATTTAACCCATTGGATGTAAGCGTACCGGTTCCGCCAATAGGATCAAAATCAACTGTATATCCAAAATTGCCTGAAACATACACATTACCGCCAGCATCTATAGCTATGCCTTTACCTGCATTAGACGAACCTCTACCAATATTACCTATTTGCTTTGCACACAGGAAATCGCCGTTAACATCAAGTTTACACACGAATATATCAGAACCACCAACAGAAGACGTGAGATTATAAACCCCGGAACCCGGGTCAAAATCCACCACATCGTTAAAATAACCCGTAAAGTAAACATTACCAGAAACGTCCACTGCAATGGCAGCACCATCCTCCTTATCAATTCCTCCAAACCGTTTTGCCCAAATAAAATCCCCGAAAGCATCCAATTTACTAAGGTAAATGTCGGTGGTTCCAGCCGAAGTTAATTCTAAAGAGCCCGCCCCAGGATCAAAATCTATTGGTCCACCATTGAAACTGCCTATTGTATATATGTTACCAAGGTCATCTAAAATCATTGAGCGTGTATATACATTTCCGTTTGCTCCTAAGTTAGAGGCCCATTCAAAAGTTGGGGTTTGTGCGCATAAGTTTGCATCGAGTAGGAAACTTGCGAATAATATTGAAAGTAAAATTGTTGTTTTCATCCGTTAATTATAAATGTTTCAAAGTAATAGTGAGAGGTGGCCATGGTTTTGCTGAAATATCAGTGGGGACAAAAATTCCCCACCGATAAAAACTATTTCTACTTACGCTGCTGTATTTAGCCTTTGGCTAAATTTCTTTTTATGGTGTTTGAAGTAATTTAAGAGTTCGTTTTTCTGTGTCAGTCGTAAATCAGCTTGGTAATCCATCAACTAACAACAGACCTCTATTTCCCTCCAAATTTGTAACCAACGGATAGTGCTAAAGCTCGAGTATGAACTTTGTTTCCATTTTCAGTATCGGGTGAAATATTTGCCAATCCCAAATCATAAGATAAGCCAATTTGAATAGCACTTATTTCAACTCCGGCGCCAATGGTTAAACCAAAATCAAATCTTTTGAAATCAGATACCTCAGCATCTGATCCCCATTCTACTTTATCTTCATCTGTTCCCATTTCTCCGTTACCGTTATCTTCAGATTTCCATTTTCCACCTACACCTACACCTACGTATGGGCCAAATAAACCATAAAGCTTAGTGCCTCCAACATCAAACCACGCTTTCCCGGTTAAAGGAAGATTAAGGTAAGTAAGATTAAGTTTTTGCACGTAGTCTTCATCATATTTAAAACCCTTTGTTGAAAGCAACAAACCCGTTTCAAATGAAAACATTTCATCTATTGGAAATTCAGCAGTAGCACCTAAAAGAAAACCAGGTTTCATTTTAAGTTCATCACTATAAACACCATCATCATCTTTATATAGCATGGTTGACAAATTCAAACCTGCCTTTGCCCTAAAAATTTGAGCAAATGATTCCGAAGACATAGCCAGCACTAAAACAAAAACAAAAATTTTAATTAAATTTTTCATCCAATTAAAATTAAAAGTTTTCAAAGGTATTGGATGTAACTCCCTCATTTTAATTATGCTTGTTTGTGAAGCATTTCTACATGGTCGTTTCATAGTTCTTTTGTTTAAAATATTCTTACTCATAAGGCTTTTCAGTTTCGCCCCCACTAAAATTTCCTGAGCAGGGCAGGCTCGTTTATTTAAGTGGTTTCTGACCTCCACTTTTATTAATATTTAAGAAATACTTTGAGTGCATTTTAGAATTTATAGGCAATACCGATGTTTGCATAAGTAATGCCGTAGCCTAATTCCAACATTGCGGCAAACTGGTCGTTAAAATAATACCTGCCCCCAACAAACCACGCCCAAACAAAACCGGTTGAAGAATTGGTGGTTTTCGGCTTATCGCTCCAGCCGCCTTTTGCCGACAAAAACTCCAGGCCCAGCATCACACCGGTGTAAGTGTCCAATTTATCGAGAAAGCTGTAATGCAAATAACCCCTGGGACCAATTATTAAACTGTTGTATTTCCATTTACTTTTCGAGGAGTTTGTGACAACAGTTGATCCTATCCCTGATAGATCGACAATTTGACCAATTCCATTCCCAAGGCCGAGATCAAATTCGTAAGAACCTCCAAGTCCCTCATAGAAATATTTATAACCTACATACCCCAATTGCCCTCCAACACCAAGGGCACCTTTTCCATCGTCGAAAAGACCATCCTTCACAATTACTTCAAATGAAGCCGCCACCGGAGGAAATGTGGTGGAATAACCGTTTCCCGAAAAATAGTTGTTCCCTAATCCTACACCGAGGTTAAGAATTTTGTCGCCCTGTTCGGTATTTTGGGCGTTCATAACGAAAGAGCTCAGCACTAAAGCTGTTGTAAAAAGTAAATTTCTGTTTTTCATCCAATTAAAATTAAAAGTTTTCAAAGGTATTGGATGTAACTCCCTCATTTTAATTATGCTTGTTTGTGAAGCATTTCTACATGGTCGTTTCATAATAAATAGTGTAAAGCTTTGAAATAAAAAGACCCTAATCTCTACTACAATATCGGAAAGAGGTGCAAAATGTCATCAACAATTATGAATTATTTTAATAATTATTGGTATTCATTCCTTCATAAACCTCGAAGTGAAACCACCTTTTTTCGACTGTATCTGAACCAAATAAATACCTCCGGGTAAATTCCCAACTTCAAGTAAAGTATGATCGCTGTTTATTTTTCCTGAAAGTACTGTTTGCCCCATAATGTTGAGAACCGTGTAATTTGAGCCGATTAGCCCTACATCGGTTCTTATGGTCAATTGATTGCTTACAGGGTTGGGGAAAAGTAGTACTTCAAAATTATTATTAGCTATTTCTGAAACAGCGGTGTTTAGGTTGCCAATTCGATAAAGTTTGCTGGTAAGATCTGTATAATACAGCGCATTATTGTATTCCTTTAATCCAACTAATCTATTAGCGTCAACCAACTTGCTTGGGCTGATTTCAACGAGTTTTGTGTTTGCGGCAGTACCATCGGTTTCCCAAACGTCCATGTGCACATAATTAGCCCCGCCATCATCATACATACATGAGAAATATAATTTGCCATTCGCTGGCACCATATAAAGTGGCCTATCGGTGCTGTTTCCTCCTGATATGACTTTTACCAAAACACCTTCGCCTGGTTTTCCCTTTGTCTTGTGAAGTGCATAATTATAGGTTATTACTTTTTTGCTTACAATCTTACTATAATAAAGGTCCCCATTAAAAACAACCATATTATTTCCAACACTATCTTCAACCATAACAGTGCCTGCTGCAGTGCCATCAGTTGACCACAGTTGATAAGGCTTCTTGTAGCCATGATTTATAAAATACGCTTTTCCATTATATTCAACAGTTTTTCCAGGCCCATAAATTTCCTCCTTTGGCTCAACATCTTTTACCAAATGTGTTCCTGCTTCCGTTCCATCGCTTACCCATAGTTCAGTTCCTTCATTTGCTGTATTTGCATTAAAGTACAATTTACCGTTGACGATGTTAAATGAAGAAGGATAACTGCTTCCATCTGGGTTGATCTCTTTAAACAATTTTGTGCCTGCCTCGGTACCGTCGGTTACCCATAATTCTTCATTATTTTGTTTATCCTTTGCACTGAAATACATTTTATTTTTATACACAATTGCATAACCGTATCCAAAGCTATCACCAACTCCCGGGTTAATGTCTTTAAATAATTTCGTACCACTTTCCGTTCCATCACTTACCCACAGTTCTTTTCCGTGTTCGGCATCCATGGCTACAAAATAGAGCTTGTTGTTAAAAGCTGTCATAACAATTGCCGAACCGTCGTTTGTAGGTTTTAAATTCTTGACCAAACGTGTTCCTATCTCTGTCCCGTCAGTAAGCCAAAGCTCAGCATAGGATTCAGCACCCTTAGTAAGGAAATAGGTTTTACCATTATATTCTGTAAAATAAGGAGTTCTTATATCGAGTACTTTTAACAGTTTTGTACCTGCCGTAGTCCCATCCGAAATCCATAATCCTTGGGTATTAGTTTTATAATCTCCTCCTTTTAAAAGTAATTTTCCGTTTGAAACTGCCATGTAGCTTACTTTATTGGCTACAAATTCAGGAGTTTGGGCGTTTGAAAAACTGAATAGAATAAATAAGGCTGTTGTGAAAAGTAAATGTTTTGATTTCATAATAATGTGTTTTTGTTTTTTATTAAATATTTTCTATTCTTGTTGACGTTGTCAGGAGCTTCGCACGCTGACAAGTCCCAGGCTTAGGTAACCTGACAGCGTCCATAGACCTGTCAGCGTTAACTAAACGTTTATTCTTTTATAAACAGCGAAGTAATACCACCATCTTTCGATTGTATTTGAACCAAATAAGTTCCGCTTGGAAAATTCCCAACTTCAATTAAAGTATTGTCGCTGGTTATTTTTCCTGAACGCACCGTTTGCCCCATAATATTGAGGACGGTGAAATTGGAGCCGATTAATTTTTCATCGGCTTTTATGGATAATTGGTGGTTTGTTGGATTAGGGAAAAGAACAAGTTTTGAACCATTATCTGCGAATTCAGAAATGGCGGTGTTCGGGTTGCCAATTCGATAAAGCGTAAGTCCCGTGCCGGGGCGTACCGTCACAAAATACAAAGCATTGTTGTATTCAGTTAATCCATGTGTCCAGTTTACGTCAACCAACTTCCCTGGGCTTATTTCAACAAGTTTTGTGTTTGCAGTGGTTCCATCTGTTTCCCAAAGATCCATGTGTTCATAATTAGTCCCGATATTATTATATAAGCCGGCGAAATACAATTTGCCATTTGCTGCCCGCATATAAAAAGGGCTTTTTGTGCTGTTACCGCCAGCAATGGGTTTTAATAAGACACCTTCTCCTGGTTTGCCATTTGTCTTACATATTGCATAGTCAAATGGCGGCACTTTTTTCCCTACAATTTTAGTGTAATATAGTTCTCCTTTAAATACATAGAAATTATTTCCAACACTATCTTCAACCATAGTAGTACCTGCTGTAGTGCCATCAGTTGACCAAAGTTGATAAGGTTTCTTGTATCCATAGGCTATGAAATATGCTTTCCCCTTAAATTCAACAGCTTTGTGCGGGCCATAAAGCTCATCAATTGGGGCAATATCTTTTATTAAATGCGTTCCCCCTTCACTGCCATCGCTTACCCATAGTTCATTGCCTTCGCCCTCTGTGGTCGCACTAAAATACATTTTATCATTAATAACACTAAACCCACTTGGGGAACTACTCCCTTTAGGATTAATGTCCTTAAATAACTTTGTCCCAGTTTCAGTTCCATCGCTCACCCATAATTCTTCATTACCTTTTGTATCTCTTGCGCTGAAAAACATTTTATTTTTAAACACAATTACATAACCGTATCCAAAACTATCCCCAACCCCGGGATTAATATCTTTAAATAATTTTGTGCCACCTTCGGTTCCATCGCTCACCCACAGTTCTTTTCCGTGTTCGGCATCCATGGCAACAAAATAGAGCTTGTTATTAAAAGCTGTCATAATAATTGCCGAACCGTCGTTTGTAGGTTTTAAATTCTTGACCAAACGTGTTCCTATCTCTGTCCCGTCAGTAAGCCAAAGCTCAGCATAGGATTCAGCACCCTTAGTAAGGAAATAGGTTTTACCATTATATTCTGTAAAATAAGGAGTTCTTATATCGAGTACTTTTAACAGTTTTGTGCCTGCCGTAGTCCCATCCGAAATCCATAATCCTTGGGCTTGAGCTTCGTTATCTCCTGCTTCTAAAAATAATTTTCCGTTTGAAACTGCCAGATAGCTTACTTTACCTATTACAAATACAGGAGTTTGGGCATGTGAAAAGTTGAACAAAAGAAATAATGTGGCCGTGAAAAGTAAAAATTTTGATTTCATAATAATGCATTGAATAATTAAAGAGTTTAAAGTCTATTATCATATCGAAGTATGCAGTAAAATGTCATCATGCTTTTTTATATATTTTTTTTGATGACATTTTTTCAAAATTCCGATATACAATAAACCGCCTGGTTTTATTGAGGCGGAAGAGAGTTTTTTAGAATGATAATTTTAAATGGAAAAGTAGATGAAGAAGAATTTTAATAACACCTGTTTTTTGCATTTCACAAAAGTTGTGATGATTGCAATGATTCTATTAGTAATAAATTTTTCATGTAAAAATGAAGACGAACAAGAGCCGCTTGAACAATTACCCGTTTTTGGAACTTGCAAAGTCGTAGAGGTGAATGGCAGACTTAGCCAATCCGCCACCGATAATACATTCACCTATGTTACGAATGGAGGTGGCTCAATTCATATAAATGGTTTTACGATTACGATAACGCACAAGGATTATCCGCAGTTCAAAATAGAGTTTTGGGGCGAGGGGCATGAAAACCTGAATGGCAAACACATTAAGGACTGGGAAATCGATAGGCGTTCATTTGTTTTTCCCGATGGTGCTAAACTTACGATGATTTCTAGCAGTGCCAAGAAGCTATTTCATTCACTAACCATTTACGATGGGCAGCAATGCCATCACATCAATACATCCTGTAATCCCAGCAATAAAGGTAGTTCCAACACACTGGAATACAGTTCTGCCAATTCAAAGTTTACCAAACGTTTGGACGATGCAGAGCCCGACGGCGAAACCGGAACTTTTAAAATCACATCAACTCGTTTTCTTTATAACAACATTTATAATGAAACAAGCCCTGGACAAAAGGTTGAAAAAGAAGTTCCGCTAGGCGAATCATATTTTGAAAATCCAAAACTTACTACTGATTTTTACGATGACCCACGATTAGCAAATACTTAATTGGATTTGAAAGGATAAAAATTACTTGCATAAATTGCGTTAAAGAGAGCTATAAATCTTCAGTTTTTGTTGTATTTTGCGGCATGCAACAAAAAGCTTTTGATAAGGCAACAGATTTTACGGCACAGGCAAACGCCATTAAGGCGAATGATGAGGGTGCGCTTAAAAGTTTATACGAAAGTAATTATCACACGGTTGAAAAGTATGTATTAAAAAACAACGGTTGTGTCGATCAGGCGAAAGATATTTATCAGGAGGCGTTTATTGCAGTTTGGCGGAACATACAACTGGGTAAATTTTATCCTGAAAGCGAAAATGCACTGGCAGCCTATTTGTGCCAAATTGCCCGGAATAAATGGATGGATCATTTGCGCTCTGTACATTACAAGAAAAACAGGCCAATCAATGATTTGGAGCATAAACTGCCGGAGGAAGACAGAGATGAAGAGGATAATGGTTTTATAGACGACGTTAAAAAACATTTTGAAAAATTAAGCGAAAATTGCAAGGAGGTACTTACCCGGTTTTACTATAAAAAACAATCGATGAAGGAAATTGCAAAGCGGTTTGGCTGGACTGATGCCACCGCCAGAAACAACAAATACCGCTGTCTGCAACGCCTTCGTGAAATCATGAAAATACAAACCCAGTGAAGAGAGATTTAAACATAGCGCAAGAGGAATTGGAAGCCCTTGAACAATTTATTTTTCAGCAGATGAATGCTGAAGAAACAGCGGCTTTCACAAAAGAACTGAGTACCGATATAGCGCTTCAGCATAAATTGGAAACGATAATGCTGCTTTTGGTGGGAATTCAGGAGGCTGAATTGAAGAAGAAACTGGAAGAATTCCATAACGGTTTACATCTATTAAAAAAAAATAGGATTAAACCACACACAAACACCTTTGCATTAAAAAAATGGCTGGTAGCCGCTTCGGTACTTGTTATTGTTGCTTTGGGTTCCTGGTTGTTTTTGAATAGGGATACAAAAGAGGAAAAACTATTTGCCGCTTACTTTCAACCCGAACCGGGATTGATTAGCGCCATGGGTACAAGCGATAATTATTTGTTCGACCGTGCCATGGTGGATTACAAAGTTGGCGATTACGATGCGGCAATAAAAACCTGGGAAAGCCTGCTGACATCAAAACCTGAAAACGACACCCTGAATTATTTTATCGGTTCGGCGTATTTAATGAAAGAAAAGGAAGAAACGGCCATTGCCCACTTCAAAAAAGTAATAGCCAACGAAAACTCCTTTTTTAGGAATGATGCAATGTGGTACACCGGTCTGGCTTTGTTAAAATCGAACCGGAAAACCGAAGCGCTCGGATTTATTGAAAGAGCTGAACATGAAAACAAAGCAGAATTATTAAGGGAATTGAAGAATAGTGAATAACATGCGAGTTCAATTTATTCAGCTTTTTATGGTTTTAGTCTTCGTTGTGCTGCACATTTCTGCAGCACAGGGGCAAACTCAAAACATTGCTGCAATGAATGAGGCACTTGCCAGCGACCAAATCGAAACGGCCGATTCACTTTTACAATCCACACTTGAATTTTTCATTTCCGCCAAACAGCCCGATTCTCTTGTAAACTACATTTATCTTCTCGGAAAGGTTAACTATGCAAAATCGGGCAGGAAAGTCAGTGCAGCTAAGATTGAACTCATCATCGAAAACATAAAAAAATTGACTTCAAACCCCGCAACTATTAGGCAAAGTTATATTGAAGGCGGGGACTTTTTGGGGTCTATTGGACAGAACGAATTGGGTTATCAATACAACAGACAAGCCCTCAAATACGCAATGTTGGTTACTGATAAAACCGGAGCTGATGTGGGAATCATTGAAAACAACCTTGCTGCTTATTCCCAACGAATGGGCAATTTTGAACAGGCACAGGCACATTCGCGAAAGGCGCTAATCCACAACCTGCGCGACAGCATACCGAATAACGAAACACTTTATGCCACCTACAACGGATTGGGGAGTGCCATGTGGTACGCATCAAAAACCGACAGTGCACTGCATTACTACAATCTGGCATTGCAAACCCTTGAAAAAACTGAACGAAATCCTATTAACCAGTATTACCGGCCTGCCATAATCCTGAATAATCTTTCGGGCCTTTATCAAATGCAGGGACAATCTACTAAGTCTATTTCGGCTTTAAAGATGACGATTGCCAACCTCAAACATTTTCAAAATTCCGATGCGCCGCTCAATAAAAAAAATGCCGCAATGACCTTGCAATTTGAAGCGATTGACAATCTGGCCGGCTTATACAAAGAATTTGGCGATATGCAAAAAGTGAGGGAACTGTTAGAATTCTCCTACCAGCAAAAACAAAAGCATTTAACGCCCGATGACCCGGCCCTGTTTATTTCAAAAATTTTGTTGGGACAACTTTTTTATGCCACCCGCGACTACGACAAAGCTGTTTTGTTCCTTAACGGAGGATTAAAACAAATCAGCGCGTCTGGCACTAATTATTCTTTTTGGGAAGCCGATGCCTGCCACACATTAGCTATGCTGCACGATGATAGAAAACAATTCAAACTTGCTGAGTATTTTTATGAAAAGGCCGACAGTTTATATGAAGTGTCGTTGCAAGGCGAATACGACTACATTTACCTCGGATTTTTAAGCAATTCAGCCCTGTTTTATGCCGAACAGGGCGATTCGAAAACTGCCATTGCAAAAGCGCTAAAAGGGTATAATTATATATTGAAAACCCAGGGTTCTCAAACGCTTCCGGCTTTTCAACAATTGTTAAACCTTTCAGAGGTGTATTATTTGACAGGAGATTACCTGAAAGCATTGTCGTATGGCGAACAAGGACTGAAATCGCTTGCTGTTATTATGGATTCAGGAAACAGTCTGTTGGATTCAATTCGCATGGAATTGAAAAAACCTCAAGCCATTTTGGCGAAAACAAAAGCCCAATACCAACTGCTTCTCAGAAAAAATGTTGCCCGGCTTACTCCTCTTTATGATGAATTGAACGAAGCATTAACAGTTCTGGAACGACGAAAATCAGTGCTGACCGATGTCGATGACATTGAGTTGGTCATGAGCGAGCATTCGGGGTTATTAGAATTTACCAAGAAAATAAGCTACGAACTGTATAAATTAACTGGTGACAAAAAATATGTAGATCGTGTGTTGGGTCTTCACGAATCTGGAATTTACAACCGCATCCGCTCGCGGCTCGACAAAAATGATTCGCTGCAATTTGCCCATCTACCTGATGAAATTCAAAGTCGGGAAAAGCAATTGAAAACGGCTATTTCATCCGCCTTGGGTGGTGCCAACTCCCAAGATGAAAAAATGAAGGAATATTTAAATGCAATAGAAGAGTGGAACTTTTTTCTCGAGAAATTAAGAGTTGAATATCCTCGATATTACAATTTACGCTACAAAACGATTATTAAGAATTTCGAAAACGTTCTGCAAACACTTCCAGAGAATACTTCCGTAGTACGTTACTTATTTATTGACCAAGAGCTTTATGCTTTGGTGGCCGATAAACAGGTGCGTAGCATTTTTCCACTTGAGAGTGATTCTTTGGAGGAGAGTATTTCGTCATTAACGGAACCAGACTTAACTGTTAATCAAACATCGGCTCTCTTATTCGATTTGTATAATCAGCTTTGGCATCCAATTTCCGCCAATATTCAACACAAGAAGATAATTATCATCCCCGACGGTGTTTTGTTCAACTTAAATTTTGAAATACTAACACCACAAAGAATTACTACGTATAAGGAATTTGCAAGGCATAGCCTGTTGGCTGAATACACCATTTCCTACCAATACAGCATGTTGCTAATGGATAATGGAGCTACGGTCACAAACATTGAAAATAACTTTGTGGCATTTGCCCCGGGGTTTTTCGACGAACTTAAAGCGGATTATGGTTCTTCGCGAAAGGATTCAATGGAAATGGACAGGAGTTATCTCTATTTATTGCCCCAGCCGTTTTCGTTTTCGCTGGCAAAAAAGATAAAACAACAATGGGGCGGAAACGCTTTTTTATCGCACCAGTCAACCGAAAACACGTTTAAAGCCAATGCCGGAAACCATAAAATTATCCACATTGGCACCCATGCCGAATCAAACAACGACAGGCCCGAATTTTCGAGGCTCATATTTGCAAAGAACACTTCCGACGAGGACAATTCGCTTTTTGTGGGTGAAATTTACAATTGCAACCTTACCTCCAACCTTACCACACTTTCAGCATGTGAAACGGGCAAGCCCGGCTTTCAGGAAGGGGAGGGGATGATTTCGCTGGCACATGCCTTTAACTATGCCGGCAGCGAAAGCATGCTCACCGGTTTGTGGAAAGTTGACGAACAAGCAAGTGCGATTTTGCTGGAGGCTTTCTACAAAAACCTCGCAAATGGGTTTTCCAAAGACGAAGCGCTCCGCCAGGCAAAACTTTCGTACCTGCAAAATACAAACGGCAGGATGCTTGCCCCACAGTATTGGGCAGGGCTTATAATCATGGGCGATATTTCGCCAATAGATTTGAAACAACAATCAAGTTTTTGGTTGTTCCTTCTCCCCGGAATTTTGCTGCTTTTGGCAGGCGGCTATTTTATTTTCAGGAAAAAAACAAAAGGAAGAGCATAACGTCGTGTCTGCCTTTTTTAGCTGACATAACTTCTGTTTCCCGGACAAGACACACCCTCTTAGGAGAAATGGTGGATAATTTCGATTATCTCCTGTCTAACACCAGTTTTTTCACGGCTAATTTTCCATCCATTTGTAACTTAACAAAATACAACCCTGAAACATGGTCTGCCATGCTAAAGGTAACGAGCTGGTTGTTGCTGAAGTTTTTTCGAAGTACCAGCCTGCCGGTGATGGTGTAAACCGACAGGTCAACCGGGCCATAGCTGCTGCTTTTTATCTCTAGGTTAACCATATCGCGTGCCGGATTTGGGTAGAGGTTGACATTGAACTCTAAGGATGCAATATCTCCGGCGCTAACCGGGTATCCCTCCACACACAGTTGGAACGTGTCGGTTGCTGTTGCCCCTTCAGGGTCAGCGGCCATAACAACAATGTTCACACAACCGGTATCTGCAATCATTGGACTGAACACCAGCAAATCGTTGATCAGTTCTGCCCATGCCGGCAGCGGATCGCCACCTTCAAGCATGGCGCTGATTGTAAGTTCATCGCCATCAGCATCGTCGAAAAGTTCGCCCAATTCAGGACTAACCGGAACCTCTAATACAAAAGAAGCATTTACCGTCTGGTCACCAATCGGATTTACCAGATAGGGCGCATCGTTTACCGGGTTAACCGTTAAGGTAAATGTTTCGGAAACCATGCCTCCCTCGCTGTCTTCTACCGAAACGGTGATTAGAGCTGTGCCATGTGCATCGGGCGCCAGTTCAATTTCCAGCGAACCGGTGCTTCCGGAGGTGTAATTTACAGTGATGGCGCTAACCAGTTCAGCGTTGTCGCTTTCGGCAGTCAGGGTTACCGTTTGTTCTTCCAAATCGTTTCCATACGAAATGCCAGTTAACTCAACCGTTACCGGAGAATCATCCTCGTCAACGGTTACATCGGCAATCGGGTCGATGGTGGGCAGGTCGTTGGTTGGAATTATGGTTACGGTAAACGAAAGCGTGTCTCTATTTCCCCTGCCGTCAACAGCAACCCATGTTTCGGTGGTGGTGCCCACAGGGAATATTCCGTCTGCTCCCATGCCTTCAATGAGTTCAGGAACCAGCGGGCAGTTGTCCAGCACTTCAATAACCGGATAATCAATTGCAGATTCTGCCAGACCGGGTTCAAGAACGATTTCAATATTTTCAACCGGAACAAAAGCCGGCGGGAAGGTGTCGTGAACCATTACAGTGGTCCATGCTCGTGCTATGTTGCCTTCTGCATCTTCAACGGTAAGCCTGGCATGGATGATTTCATCATTCAGTTGTGAACAGGTATAAATGCGTGGGTATGCGCTGAGTTTAAGTTCCTCAAAAGGTGTACTGTCGTCGGTTGTTCCTGCTGCCATTTCATCTAAGTCTTCACGGGTCAGCACATATCTACCCGTTTCATCAAGGTAAACTTCAATGGGGTTGGCAACCACAACAGGTTCTTCATCGCCGGTAATTTTTACAGTTGTAGTGCAGGTGGATGTATTTCCCGACATGTCGGTAACGGTCAGCGTAACCTCATGAGTGCCTATGTCGTCCCGGGTGAACTCAGTCCGGCTCAGTTCCATACTGGCAATTCCGCAATTGTCGGTGCTTCCACCGTCAATATCTCCGGGAGTTATGGTAACCGTTCCGGTTTCATCCAGTTGAAATTCAGGCATTTTTTGTGAGAGGAAGTCAATCATATTTGCCCTTAGGTTTGTTGCTTCAGGCTGTGGGGAATGAAAGTTCGTGGTTGTCATACCTCCAAATAAAACTTTCCCTGAGCCCCATTCTGCATAAGATAAAACATATTGAGCCGGGTCGTTAACATTATGCATTAATACAGTAACGTTTAATTCATCAGGGATAATGGCATGTGCAAATGAATTGCCCTGGTACGGACCTGTAATAACCGGAGTGAAAGGTCCTGAAAAAATCGGGTGTGCCGGATTTGTTGCTTCAGCAATTTTAGTATATATTCCTCCATTATAAACGAGTTCTACTCCCCAGAACCCCCAATCCATTCCATCTCCTTCATTGGGTGCGGCATTTAAAAACAGGTGTCCGCCGTTGGCAACCCACGTTTCCATAGCCGAAATATTTGCATCAACAAACGCTTCCATTTCATTGGCGATTTCATCTCCTCCTTCCATGAAAATAAAATCGTAGGCATTTGAGAACAATGTGCCGGCATCTAGTGTTTCGTAATACAATTGATCCCAGTTTCCGCTTCCAAAGACCATATCCATAGCCTCCTCATTGGTGTTTTCTCCCCAGGGTTTACCGTCTGTTGAAATAACATAAGCTGCACTGCCAGTTACAGATCCCTTGCAAACCGCCACCGGAGCTTCAGTGTCGTTTACAGTTACATTGAAAGTATAGGTATCTATAATACCCCCGCCAAAATCAAGCTCATATTGCTGAAGAGTGGTTCCCACCGGGAATTCATCGCCACTGGTGAGCCCGCTGTCGTCAATCTGGGTAACTGTTGCGCCTTCGGCAGTTGGAGCTGTATAATTTACAACTGCGCCGCAAATGCCGGGGTCGTTGTCAACGATAATATCATTATTTGTTATGCTGTTAATAACATTTTCAAATAAGTTCTGCCGTTCACCGAACGGTGGAGAATCTGACAGATATCCAAGCATAATTGTCTGTCCTCCATTTCCTCTGATTATTGCAGCATCTCCACTACAATCAGAAAAAGTAGCTAAAACTTCTCCTGAGCCTATTGGTTCTAATCCCAAAGAAAAAATTCCCCAAAATTCACTACTGATTGTAAGCGGATTGGTAATTCCATTTGCAAGCTCGGGATCGGAAATTGAAACCTCTGTACAATTTTCATTGCCGGTAAATGATGCTTCAAATAAGGCAGCTTCGGCAACATCTTGCTCCCAGGTGGCAAATATCATATTTCCCCCTGAAGCAATAAAGTTTTGAGCAGTTGTAATGTCAAATGATGACCCTGCGTAATCTTGTTTCATTGCTGCTGCAAGATCGAAAGTACCGGATGCCAGTTGAGTATTAAAATCAACCCAATCTGATGCAAAGGTAACGGTGTATCCCAAATTTTCAAGTCCGTCAACTACTCCGTCATTTTCGAATGCATAATCAATATAAACCAATGCCTTTCCTCCTGTTCCTGCAGATTTAAGACCTGGTACAGATACCGTTTTGTAGGTACTGTAAAAATCTTTGGCATCAGGGTTAGTGGAGTTATTTTTCTGACCTGTTTCTACAAATAAAGCATCAATCTGGTAACCTGTGCCATTGGGTTGCTTCATTTGGGGAACCTTGCCTGGAATGCCGGCTGCCTTTAAAGAATTGGTTTGCACTCCTTCCTGGTACGATGCATAAGGAAGTTTTTTCTGATTTAGTTGTTGTCCAAAGGAGATAAGGGGAATTGAGAATAAAATAAGGAAAAAGTAAAGTTTCTTCATAATTTTTTTTTTAAGAATTTTAAATAAATTACAGATTTTAGTTTCTAATATGAATTTCTGGTCAAATATACGCACAACAAAAATATTGTAACGGTTGAATGTGGAAAATGTTTAATGGTCAGGTATTTTTTGTCATTTGCCCTTTCTGGTTTATCCGGGATAGGGTTATCAAACTTTGTTGCTTTATTTTTTTTACGAACTAATGGAAATTATTCAAGTCAGGCAAAAGTACAGATTGTTGATTTAGCCTTACATATAAAAACATCCACCCTAAAAAATTCCTATATTTGCATTTTTTTAGAAATATCGCAGATAAGGAGAGTTTTATGTTAAATAAATTTCAGGAATACAAGCAGTTAGATTTATCACAAGTCAACAATGAGGTTTTAAAACGCTGGGAGGAAGACGATACATTTCATAAAAGTATTTCCACCCGCGCAGGGCATCCATCATTTATCTTTTATGAAGGACCACCCTCTGCCAACGGAATGCCGGGAATTCACCATGTGATGGCACGCGCTATCAAGGATATTTTCTGCCGCTATAAAACCATGAAGGGACATCGGGTATATCGCAAAGCGGGATGGGACACCCACGGGCTGCCTGTTGAACTGAGTGTTGAGCAATCACTGAACATATCAAAAGAAGATATTGGGAAGAAAATCTCCATTGAAGAATATAATGCTGCCTGCCGGAAAGAGGTGATGAAATATACCCGCGAATGGGAAGAACTCACCCGGATTATGGGATACTGGGTAAACATGGACGACCCGTATGTTACCTATGAAAGCAAATATATTGAAACGGTGTGGTGGCTGCTGAAACAAATCTACGACAAGGGACTGCTCTACAAAGGCTACACGATTCAGCCCTATTCACCTGCCGCAGGCACAGGGCTCAGCTCCCACGAGCTGAACCAGCCGGGATGCTACCGCGATGTGAAAGACACCACTGTAGTGGCTCAGTTTAAGGCTGTTCGCAATCAGAATTCTGAATTTCTTTTTAAAGGTGTTGAGACTGATCTCTATTTTTTGGCATGGACTACCACTCCATGGACACTGCCTTCAAATACTGCCCTTGCTGTTGGAGCACAAATTAAGTATGTGAAAATTCTCACTCTCAACCCCTATTCAGGAACTCCGGTTACGCTGATTCTTGCAAGAGAACTGCTGAAAGTATATTTTGATGCGGCTAACGAAAACGCCCCGTTTGATGAATATAAACACGGCAACAAAAACATACCCTACAAAATATTGGCTGAATATACAGGAAATCAACTGACAGGTGTCAGCTATGAGCAGCTCATTGACTGGGTGAAACCCAAAGGAAGGGCTTTTGAAGTGATAACCGGTGATTTTGTAACTACCGAAGATGGCACCGGGATTGTGCACATTGCACCCACTTTTGGTGCAGATGACGACCGCGTGGCAAAACAAACCGGCATTTCCCCGTTGATTGTTGAAGATGCTGACGGTAAAACACAAGCTCTGGTAGATCGAAAAGGACGTTTTTTCCGTATTGCGGAAATGGAAGGAAGTTTTGTTGAAAATTATGTAAACACTGATAAATACCGTGATTTTTCCGGTCGGTATGTAAAAAACGAATACGACGAAAAGTTGACTGAAGCCGACCCCACCGTTGATGTGGATATTTCCGTGATGCTGAAGCTGGAAAATAAAGCTTTCAAGATTGAAAAATATGTGCACACCTATCCACACTGCTGGAGAACCGATAAGCCGGTGCTCTATTATCCACTCGATTCCTGGTTTATTAAAACTACTGCGGTCAAAGAACGGATGGTTGAACTGAACAACACCATTAACTGGAAACCTGCATCAACCGGAATCGGGCGATTTGGCAACTGGCTGGAAAATCTGGTGGACTGGAACCTGAGCCGCTCGCGCTTTTGGGGAACTCCGCTGCCAATCTGGCGCACAGAAGACGGAACAGAAGAAATTTGCATCGGCTCAACAGAAGAGCTGATGGCTGAAATCGGGAAGTCAATGGAAGCAGGTGTAATGACCGAAAATCCCTATTCAGATTTTGAGCCCGGTAACCTCTCGAAAGAGAATTATGAAAAAATTGACCTTCACAAACCTTATATTGATAATATAATTCTGGTTTCACCAACGGGCAAAAAAATGTTCCGCGAACCCGATCTGATTGATGTTTGGTTTGATTCGGGGGCGATGCCTTATGCACAGCACCACTATCCGTTTGAGGCTCCCTCTAACTCCCCCAAAGGGGGAGGAATAGAAGCCCCCTCCGGCTCCCCCAAAGGGGGAGTGCAGGCTCCGAACTGGCAAACTGCAAGGGATTCAAGTTATGGTCTCTTGAAAGAGTTGGCTCAAAAACAAAAACAAAATCTGACTGATGCTGAGGTTTTTCTTTGGAAGAATTTGAAAGAGAAACAATTGGATGGATATAAATTTCGGCGGCAACATATTATTGATCAGTTTATTGCTGATTTCGTTTGTCTGGAAAAACAATTAATTGTTCAAGTAGATGGCGGTTATCATTCACTTCCTGAAAATCATATTTCTGATGAACAAAGCACCCAAATTCTGAATGAATTAGGCTTTGAGGTAATTTGCTTTTCAAATGAGGAAATTATCAATGATATTGAAGGAGTACTTCACAAAATAACCACTGTCTTAAACTCCCTTCCCCTAAGGGAAAGGGTCGGGGAAGGGGCTCCCTCCCTTTTCCCTGCCGATTTTATTGCAGAAGGTGTGGACCAGACCCGCGGATGGTTTTTTACGTTGCACGCCATTGCCACCATGGTAAGCGATTCGGTAGCATTTAAAAATATTATTTCTAACGGTCTGGTGCTGGACAAAAATGGGAACAAAATGTCGAAACGCCTCGGCAATGCCGTTGACCCGTTTGAAACCATCAAAAATTACGGTTCCGACCCGTTGCGCTGGTATATGATTACCAACTCCCAGCCCTGGGATAACCTGAAATTTGATATGGATGGTGTAGAGGAAGTAAAAAGGAAATTCTTCGGAACGCTTTACAACACCTACAACTTTTTTGCATTGTATGCCAATGTGGATAATTTCCGATATGCAGAAAAAGATATTCCCATAGTTCAGCGTCCGGAGCTTGACCGCTGGATAATTTCACTGCTCAACTCACTGGTGAAAGAAGTGGGCGAAAGTTATGAAACTTATGAACCCACACGGGCAGGACGTGCCATCTCGGAATTTGTTACTGAAAATCTGAGCAACTGGTTTGTGAGATTAAGCAGAAAAAGATACTGGGGCGGCGGTTATTCCGAAGATAAAATTTCAGCCTTCCAGACATTGTACACTGCATTGACAACCGTTGCGAAGCTCATGGCGCCTGTCGCTCCGTTCTATGCCGATCTGCTCTACAACGATTTGAATAATATAACCGGAAAGGAGCCGCTTCAGAGTGTTCATCTGGTCGATTTTCCGAAATACGATGAGGCGCTGATTGATAAGAATCTGGAAGAAAAAATGACCATTGCGCAGAGAGCATCTTCCCTGATTTTGGCGTTGCGCCGAAAAGAGAAACTGAAAGTCCGGCAACCATTGGCAAAAATCATGGTTCCTGTTCTCAACGCACATTTCAGGGAGCAGTTTGAGGCAGTGAAAGATATTATTCTTGCAGAGGTGAACGTAAAAAATGTGGAATACATCACAGACACAGAGGGTATCATCAAAAAGAAGGTGAAACCTGATTTTAAAAAGCTTGGACCAAGGTTTGGAAAGCTGATGAAAGAAGTTTCAGCAGCAATTGCACAGTTTGATCAGCACAAAATTGCACAACTGGAAAGTAATGGTTCTGTAAATATTGAAGCCGGCAACCGGCAGGTCGAAATTGCACTGGGGGATGTTGAAATTCTCACCGAAGATATCCCGGGCATGGTGGTAGCAACTGAGGGACAAATGACCATAGCGCTGGATATTGAATTAACCGAAGAGCTGAAACAGGAAGGCATTGCCCGCGAATTCATCAATAAAATTCAAAATCTCAGGAAGGAGAGCGGTTTTGAAGTAACAGACAGAATAAGACTGGTGATTCAGGAGCATGATGAAATAAACAGTGCAGTGATGAATTTTAAAAGTTATATTTGCACTCAAACTTTGGCAACTGATCTCCGTCTGGCAAAAGTGCTGAATACGGAGAATGCCAGAGAGGTTGAGATTGATAAGGATATATTGGTAAAGATTATTGTTGAAAAACAGGTTTGAGAATTCATGTAGTGCTTGAAAATAGTAATAATTTTTGCTATTTTGGAGCAAATCTACAAATGGAAGTTTGAAAATTTTAAATCCTATTGTTATGGTGAAAAAGACCAGATATTCGGATAAGGAGCTGATGGAATTTAAAGAGCTTATTCTGGAAAAATTAAAAAAAGCACAGGATGATTATCAGATGTACAGAAATTCCATTACTCTTGGCGATGGTAACGATACACAGGATACTTCGCCTACATTTAAGGTTCTTGAAGAGGGCGCCGCTACCCTTTCCAAGGAAGAAGCAGGCAAACTTGCTCAAAGGCAATTGAAGTTTATTCAGCATTTGCAGGCAGCGCTTGTTCGCATTGAGAACAAAACCTATGGAATTTGTCGCGAAACCGGGAATCTGATTCCTAAAGAGCGTTTGCGCGCAGTGCCTCATGCAACTTTGAGCATTGATGCAAAAAAGAACCAAAAGTAGCTGCCAGGATAAACTTTAATGTTTCGCGGAAATTGAAGTTAAAAACAGAAAAATTTGTTACTTAACATGAAAAACCGTACGCGCAAGCTGCTGTGCATCATTTTTCTTATTTTAACTGCAGACCAGGCTCTTAAAGTCTGGATAAAAACCAGTTTGTCATTGGGCGAAGAGATCGTTGTTTTCAAGGATTGGTTCATCATCCATTTTGTGGAGAACAACGGAATGGCATTTGGCTTTGAGTTTGCCGGCGAATATGGAAAACTTTTTTTAAGCATTTTTAGAATTATTGCAGTCATTGCCATTGGCTGGTATCTTTTCAGGCTTGCCCGAATCAAGGAGTCTCCCTTCGGTTTTTTAGTGTGCATCGCACTCATCTTTGCGGGAGCCGTTGGTAATATTATCGACAGCCTGTTCTACGGAATAATTTTCAGCGACAGTTACGGTCGAGTAGCTGAGTTTATGCCTGCAAATGGCGGGTATTCATCATTACTCCACGGTAGGGTGGTGGATATGTTCTATTTTCCAATTATTCAGACTACGCTGCCCCAATGGCTGCCCATTTGGGGAGGAAATAACTTTACCTTTTTTAGACCGGTATTTAATATTGCCGATTCATCAATCACTGTTGGTATTTTCTCTTTAATTCTGTTCTACCGGAAACAATTCAACAGTCTCGGCAAAGAAAAACATGAGGAGGAAATTGATGAAATTGAAGAATTTGATGGCTCTTCTGAAAATGCAACGCTTGAAAACTGAAGAAAAAACTCAACTGCAAGTCTGAGCATTTCACATGATATTTACTTTTGATACAACATTTCAGCTGCTATGAAGAATCAACTGACTATTTACAATACGCTCACACGAAAAAAGGAGTTGTTCAAACCACTGATTGAAAAAAGAGTGGGACTATATGTTTGTGGGCCTACGGTTTACAGTGATTCTCACCTGGGGCATGCACGCCCAAACATCACTTTTGATGTGTTGTACCGCTATCTCACCTTTCTTGGGTATAAAGTTCGCTATGTGCGCAACATAACAGATGTGGGACACCTCGAAAATGAAGCTGAAGAGTCCGGTGAAGATAAAATATTGAAAAAAGCACGTATCGAACAACTTGAACCTATGGAAATTGTTCAGAAATATATGAACACCTTCCACAAAAACATGCAGCAGCTGAATGTTCTTTCGCCCGGCATTGAGCCGCGTGCTTCAGGGCATATCATTGAGCAACAGCAATATATAGACTTAATTTTAAGAAATGGATATGCATATGAAGTGAACGGCTCGGTTTATTTTGATGTAGAAAAGTATAATGAAAAATATGATTACGGAATACTCTCGGGAAGAAATCTCGAAGATTTAAGAGCCAACACCCGTCCGCTGGATGGGCAGGATGAGAAGAAGAACTCCTTTGATTTTGCGTTATGGAAAAAGGCGTCGCCTGAGCATATAATGCGCTGGCCTTCGAAGTGGAGCGAAGGGTTTCCAGGATGGCATCTTGAGTGCTCTGCCATGAGTAATAAGTACTTAGGTGAAGTCTTTGATATTCACGGAGGTGGGATGGATCTGATTTTCCCGCATCACGAATGCGAGATTGCCCAGTCATCTGCCGGTCACGGGAGAGGACCTGCACGTTACTGGATGCACAACAATATGATAACTATCAACGGGCAGAAAATGGCACGCTCATTGGGAAATTTCATCACCTTGGATGAGTTGTTTTCGGGAAATCATGAAATATTAGAAAGGGAGTGGTCGCCAATGACCGTGCGCTTTTTTATTCTGCAGGCACACTACCGGAGCACCCTCAATTTTTCAAACGAAGCGCTGCTGGCATCTGAAAAAGGATTGGAGCGCCTTTGGGCTGCAATGGAATTGCTTGATAAACTGCCCGTTTCAGAAAAATCAACCATTGATGTTGCCGCACTCAGGGAGAAGTGTTTTGCAGCGCTAAATGATGATTTAAACAGTCCAATTGCCATTGCACATCTGTTTGACAGTGTTCGGATGGTAAATATAATCAATACCGGACAGGAAAAAATCAGTCAGAATGACCTGAATGAGTTGAAACAATTGTTTCAGACGGTTGCAGTGGATATTTTGGGATTAGTACCGGACACAGGTTCTCTGAATGAAAAAACAGACGAAACGCTGAACAGAGCAGTTGAACTTTTGCTGAATCTCAGGCTTGATGCAAAGAACAAAAAAGAGTGGTCAACTGCCGATAAAATCCGCGAAGGTCTGAATGCATTGGGAATAGAGATAAAAGACACCAAGGAAGGGTTTGAGTGGAAAATTTAAAGCCCCATCCCCGGCCCTTCCCCAAAAGGGAAGGGAGTTTAGGACAGTGCCAAATTTTATATAGCAAGGCGTTTTAAAATATAAGCGAATAATTGATAATAATTGTATAATATTTCCTCACGTCCCTCTCGGGGGATTTAGGGAGCTTTAGGAGTTTAAATATGTTTTCAGGAATAATTGAAGAGTTTGGGACAGTAACGGCAATAGAAAAGGAGAAGGGAAATGTTCATTTCACGCTCACCTGCTCATTTGCCAGCGAGTTGAAGGTTGACCAGAGCCTTTCACACAACGGCGTCTGTTTAACGGTGGTGGAAGTGGATAAAGAAAATAAAACCTATAAAGTAACCGCCATAAAGGAGACCTTGATGAAGTCGAACCTTGGGCTTCTCGAAGTTGGTTCAAAGGTGAATCTTGAGCGCAGCATGGTAATGAATGGCCGGCTTGACGGGCATATTGTTCAGGGGCATGTGGATCAAACCGCTGTGTGCACAAAAGTGGAGGAAGCAGACGGAAGCTGGTACTATACCTTTGAATACGACTTTGATATTGCAAAGGCAAGGCAAGGCTACATGACCGTTGAAAAGGGCTCTGTTTCAGTGGATGGCGTCAGTCTCACGGTTGTAAACTCAAAAGACAATTCATTTCAGGTAGCCATTATACCTTTCACTTATGAGGTAACGAACTTTCATACCTACAAAAAAGGAACGGTGGTAAACCTTGAATTTGATATTATTGGAAAATACCTGAGCAAGCTCAACACATACAATAAATCTTAGAGTCCATTTGAGAAATGAGCTGTTCAGAAGCTATCTGCTTCCCAAACAAAATTTCACAACCGATGTTTTGCTGCTACAGATTTTGTATTTTTATAAAAACTTTATGCAATGAATAGAACAGCGCTCATAACCGGAGCTCCAAAACGTATGGGGCGTTCTTTAGCCGAACATCTGGCAGTCAGCGGATGGAATATTATTATCCATTTCAACTCTTCGGAACAACCGGCAGAAGAGCTGGAAAATTCACTTAGCAGCAAGTATCCCAATCAGAAATTCCATAGAATCAAAGCCAATTTCTCAAACGAAAATGAAGTGGGGCAGCTCATTCCATCAGTGGTATCAAAATTTGGTGTCTTTGAACTATTGGTGAACAATGCATCTGTTTTTACTCCGGGGCGGCTGAAGGAAACTGACAATCACCTGTTCAACAAACAAATGGACATAAACCTGAAAGCTCCGTTTCTGCTCATGCGTGATTTTGCCGTTTTTTGCAAAAAAGGCAACATCATCAATTTCGTGGACACCCGGATTTCCACTAACAAAAGCAGTCATGCTGCTTATTCGCTCTCCAAAAAAGGACTTTGGGAGCTTACTAAAATGGCGGCACTGGAGTTTGCTCCCGCAATTCGGGTCAATGCCATTGCACCGGGAGTGACGCTTCCACCTGAAGATAAAGATGAAAATTATCTGAACAAGCTGGCTGAAAATATTCCTATGAAAAAACCGGGCGGAGTGGCACCAATCCTGAAAAGTGTCGATTTTATTTTGAGAAATGATCACCTCACCGGGCAGTTGATATATGCCGATGGTGGAGAAAACCTTGGGCAAAATGGATAAACTGTTTATCTTTCAATCAAAATTCCGTAAGGATTAAAAGAGATAGAAACAAATAATCATTTCAGTATGACCAGGATAAAAGTAAAGAACCTGCTGCTCCGCACCTATATCGGGTTTAATCCCGAAGAGCAGGAGAACAAGCAGGATGTTATTATTAACTTTGAAATTGAAACCGAAGTTTCACAGGAAGCGCTTGAGACGGATGAGCCGGACGACATTCTGGATTATAAAATAATTACAAAAAAGATTATTGAACTGGTACAGAACGGACGGTTTAACTTATTGGAGGTGCTAACAAAAAAAATTTTGGATCTGATCATGGAAGACAAAAGAGTGAAATGGGCAAAGGTTGAAGTGGATAAACCACATGCACTGCGTTTTGCCGGTTCAGTTTCATTGGAAATGCAAAAAATCAGAAATTAATTTAAAATGTCGGAGCATATCGCAATAATAGGTATCGGTTCAAACATTGATCCCGAAAAAAATATCTCCTCAATGATAAAGATTTTGGAGAAAGAGGTTAAAGTGGTAAAAGTTTCTTCTTTGATGAAAACAAAACCCATAGGAATAAAAAACCAGCCCGATTTTACCAATGGTGCTGTGAAGCTAAAAACACCTTTCGATAAGCAGGAGTTAACCCTTCTGCTAAAAAGTATTGAGGATCGCCTGGGGCGCGACCGCACTGTTGCCAAATTTGGTCCCAGAACCATTGACCTTGATCTGGTGGTGTGGGATGGTGAAATTGTGGATGAGGATTATTATACCCGCGATTTTTTAAGAAAAAGTGTTGAAGAGATAATTTAGAAATGAGTCTCGAATGCAGCCAGAGGTGGTTGCACATCTACTCTTTTCCATTTTGCAGATGCCGGATATAGTTCACTAACTGCCAGCTATCTTCAACTGAAATTTGTGCACCGTAAGCGCCCATCACGCCAAACCCGGCGCGAATATTGTGAAACAATTCTCCGTCGGTTTTTGCCATAGCCCGCTCTGCACCATAGTCTGGAGGTGGCATAAGGTATTTTCCGCTGGTATAAAGGAAGCCTTGCCCATCTCCTTTGTCGCCATGGCACAGCAGGCAAAACCGGTCATACATCAGTTTTGCCCGGTCAATATCGAAATCGCCGGCTAACGGATTCATTATCGTTGCTGCCTTCAATTCATCTTCGGGTGTTTTTTCAAAGCGATAGGCATATTCATGGGTAGCTACCGTTCCCTCCACCGGGCCGGTCATCGTTCTTCCCTCCGGAAGATTTGGGTTGGCACTCCATGTTTCGTAAGCAACCGATTTTTCCATATCATTAAAAAAACTCCATCCTGGGTCATTGCGATTTTCATCACAGGAAATCAGCAGGAAAATCATGGAAAGGGTGCCAATAAAATATGTACTTCTAAATATTTTCATAGCTCGAACTTTCAATTGCATACGGATGATTTAAAGGAACAGGCTTTGCCTTTTCAAAAAATATTAAAAATATCACTAAGAACGCAGCCAGATAAAAAAACGGAAGACCAATTTCAAGAAATCCAATCTTTGAATTTTCATTTCCAACTGCGCCCGGCATAATGGCTAAATATAAATCAAGATAGTGTCCAATTAATACAATAAACGAAATAACTCCCAAATAGAGCGGCTGTCTTTTTGAACCT
This sequence comes from Mariniphaga sp., assembly GCA_040772505.1. Taxonomy (GTDB): domain Bacteria; phylum Bacteroidota; class Bacteroidia; order Bacteroidales; family Prolixibacteraceae; genus Mariniphaga. The sequence goes on from JAXGYA010000013.1 coordinate 47,060, forward strand.
CGAGTCATCAGTGCAAAAAATGGAAAAACAAAATTTATAATCAAATTAGCATAAAACAGAGTATTGAAATGGTCCACCCGCTGAACATAATAAACAGTCTCTTCCGGGATATTGCTGTACCAAATGAGCAGATACTGGCTCAGCCAGAGATATGCCCAAAAAATGCTGAAAGCAAAAATATATTTTCCCAAATCATGCAAATGCTCCGTATTTACATTAGGGAGGATATTGAAATGTTTGAAAAATATCGTGATAATTGTAATTACTGCAAGGGCAGCCACAAACATTCCTGAAAAAGTGTACCAGCCATAAAGGGTACTAAACCAGTGTCCATCAATTGACATGAGCCAGTCCCATGCAGATGTGGAGCTGCTGATGGCAAAAACCACCATAAACCATCCTGAAGCTCTCCGCAGGCGGACAAGGTATTTTTCGTCTGGTTCAAAATCATTCTTCACAGATATTTTACGCAGATAGAGTGCAAAGAAACTCCATAATGCAAAATAAATCACAAGACGAAGCAACCAGAAAGGGAGATTCAAATAAGGCGTCTTCTCCCGTAGCACATGATCGAGATGCTCTGTATTTGCCCATTCAAACAGTTCTTTAAGTCCGGGGAAAGCAGCCACAAAAAAGATAATTGCAAATGGAATGGTCAATGACATGGATTCCATTATCCGTTGAATATTAATCTGCCAGGATGATTCGCCCAAAGTATTGACAGTCCAGAAAAAAAGCGCACCCAATCCAATAAACAGAAACATTAAAGCATTCATCCAGAGGTTTGCCCATATTCGTGAAGATGGAACCTGACTTACAAAAATTGCCCAGAGCAGCGCTAATAGCCCTATCCCCGCTGCAACTCCGAGCCATATTTTTAATTTCTTAGTGAATGTAAACGGAACATATTCCGGTATGCTATGTTTTTCCATTATTTTTTCGGATTAACTTGTTTAACATCAAGTGCGCCGGTCGCCTCAAGCGCTTCGGCGAGTTCGTTTTCGGATAACCGGTTCTCTTTTGCCGAAAGGATAATCTGAAAGTGATCATCGGTAACCTCTTCATCCAAAATATCGGGTATTGAACCCGGCCCAAGATTTGAACTAATCAGAAAGGCAAACACCAAGCCGAATGCAGCAAACAGTACCGATATCTCAAAGGTTGGAGGAATAAATGACAGAACGGAAAAATAGGGTTTCCCGCCAAAAATCAGTGGCCAGCTAACAGTATTCACCCATGCCTGAAACCAAAACATTAGTATTGCGCCAACAGCTCCAGCAACAAAAGCAACCTTGGGCAGATGAGAACGGCGATATTTCAGGACTGTATCGAGTCCGTGCACAGGGAAAGGCGTTCGTACGTCGGCAATCTGGATATCCTTCGCCTGAAGTGCTTTCACCGCATTCAGCAAATCCGGCTCGTCAGTAAAATGTCCATATACTATTGTTCCCATAATCAATTTTTTTCAGTAAGTTGAGTTTTAACAGGCTTTGGAATAAATTTCCGGGCAGAAGAGCGTGCTATCGTCTTCACTTCAGCAATTGCAATAACAGGAAATACCCTGATAAAAAGAAAAAACAGTGTGAAGAATAGTCCGAAAGTTCCTAAGAATATGGCTACTTCAACCCAAGTTGGTTTATACATTGACCAGCTTGAAGGCAAATAATCACGATGCAAAGAGGTCACAACAATGACAAACCGCTCAAACCACATCCCGATATTTATGAAAATTGACAAAATAAAAGTAAAGGTGAGGTTGCGGCGCAACTTTTTAATCCATAATAACTGGGGAGAAATCACATTGCAGGTCATCATAATCCAGTATGCCCAGGCATAAGGACCAAATGCCCTGTTCATAAATGCATAGCGCTCATATTCCACTCCGCTGTACCATGATATGAAAAGTTCGGTGATATATGCAATTCCAACAATTGAGCCGGTGGCAATAACCACTTTGTTCATCGACTCAACGTGTCCGACGGTAATATATTCCTGAAGATTCAGTGCTTTTCTTGTAACAATCATCAATGTGAGCACCATGGCAAACCCCGAAAAAACTGCGCCCGAAACAAAATAGGGCGGAAAAATGGTTGTATGCCAGCCGGGAATTATCGAAGTGGCAAAGTCAAAGCTAACTATGGTGTGCACCGACAGAACGAGGGGAGCAGCAAGTCCGGCAAGAATCAGGCTCATGGATTCATGGCGCTGCCAGTGGCGTGCAGAGCCTTTCCATCCAAAACTAAAAAAGTTATACACTTTTTTCTTCCAACTGGTCTTCATCCGGTCGCGGATTGTCCCCAGGTCGGGAATAAGTCCCATATACCAGAATAGTATGGAAACCAGCAGATAGGTGGTAATGGCAAACACGTCCCAGACCAGAGGCGAGTTGAAGTTCACCCACAATTCACGTGTGTTTGGATATGGAAAAATAAAAAAACTAAGCGGCAACCGCCCTAAATGGATAAGTGGAAAAATACCGGCACACATCACGGCAAATATGGTCATTGCCTCTGCAGCCCGGTTGATGCTGGTACGCCATTTCTGCCTGAACAGCAACAGTATGGCTGAAATAAAAGTTCCCGCATGGCCGATACCAACCCACCACACGAAGTTGGTGATATCCCAGCCCCAGCCAATGGTTCTGTTTAATCCCCACACACCTATACCGAACCAAACAGTATAGGTCATCATGCCAAAGCCAATCAGCATAACAATAAATGAAACGCCAAATCCCAAATACCAGGTTCTCCCGGGCTTCCCGGTGATAGGCGCCAGCACATCATCTGTGATATCCCTGTAGGATTTTTCTCCTTTAATAAGCGGCTCTCTTGCCGGTGATACATGCATCATAAAAGGTCAGTTTTAGCTTTTATTTCTAATTTTTGTCAGATATCCGACACTTGGGAGCGTATGCAGCTCTTCAAGCAAGTGATAATTTCTTGGGTCGCTCTTCAGTTTGGAAACTTTGCTGTTGGGATCATTCAGGTCGCCAAAAACAATGGCATCTGTTGGGCAGGTCTGCTGACATGCTGTCTGCAGTTCTCCATCTTCCAGCTGACGCCCTTCAAGCTTGGCTTCCAGCTTTTTCTCCTGAATGCGCTGAACACAAAATGAGCATTTTTCAATCACTCCTTTTGCACGAACCGTAACATCTGGGTTGTGACGCATTCTGGTCAGATCAACTGTCATGCCTGCCGGGTCATATCTGTTGTTGGGAATGGAGTCTGCACCGGTGTAATCAAGCCAGTTGAATCTCCTCACTTTATATGGGCAGTTGTTGTTGCAATAGCGTGTGCCTATACAGCGGTTGTATGTCATCTGGTTCAGCCCTTCATCGGAATGTGTGGTGGCAGCCACCGGACAAACGTTTTCACACGGTGCATTTCCGCAATGCTGACACATAACCGGCTGCCTGACCACTTCGGGATTTTCCTCACTGCCGTTGTAGTAGCGGTCAATGCGAATCCAGTGCATTTCGTGATGGCGGATAGTCTCCTTTTTGCCAACAACCGGAATGTTGTTTTCGGTGTTGCATGCCAAAACACAGGCATTGCAGCCAATACAAGTGTTCAGGTCAATTGCCATTCCCCATTTATGCCCTTTATATTCCTGTTTTTTATATAAAGTAGTTTGATGTCGCTCAATCTCTTCGTGCAGTTCATTTCCTGCTGCAGGATTTTTTGTCCATTCATTGAAAGTTGACTCACGAATTATCGCACGTCCCTCCATTGACTGATGCCCCTGCATCAACGCAAGCTGCTCAAACTCTCCTGTTTTTTCAATGGAAAAACCTGAAATGGCAAAGTGGCGGAAACCGTTTTCAATTTTTGTGAGCGGATAAGCATTAACACCTGTGATCAGCTCTTGCGGAACACCTTTCACACGTCCGTATCCCAGAGAAATAGAAATGGTTTTGTCAGCCTGCCCGGGTTGAACAAATGCAGGAATCACAAGACTTCCCAAACGGATGATATCCCCATTCTTAAGATTCATTTGCCGTGCTACGGATGGTGCTATGGATGCATAGTTTCCCCATGCTACCCGCGTAACGGGATCGGGGCATTCCTGAAGCCATGGATTCAGGGGTCCATCACCGGTGCGAATGCTGATATTTTCTACCAACTCAATCGTAAAGCCATCTGAAGGAGTTTCTGCAGCGATTTTTGAAAGAGAGTTTTTTACTTCATCGCCATGAAAACTTACCGATATTCCATTAGTGTCTAAAACCAGTTCCCCCTTTCGTAGCATATCAATCCAAAAGCGGTCGGGGTCGCCTGCTTCTTTATATTTTGGAAAATATTTTGAAATCCAGTTCTCCTTAATATAATCGCGCCAATTGGCTTCACCTTCAGTCCATGTCAGCAAAGACTCCTGTGCTTGCCGGGAATCAAACAGCTTGTGGAGTGTTGGTTGCAAAACGGAAAAAATGCCACTTTTGTATTCGGCATCATCCCAGCATTCCAGATATCCGGGTGATGGAAGCACATACTGACACAAATCGGATGTTTCATCAGGAAGTGAGCCAATTGCTATGGAAAGCGGAGCTTTTTCAATAGCCGATTTAATTTTTTCAGATTCCGGATGGTTGTAAATTGGATTGATGTCCCAAATAATCACGGCACCAGGGTCTGTTGCCAGCAAAGTTTCTTTCCACTGTTCGCTTCCCGTAAAATGGTTGTAGGTACGTTCAAACCTGATTGTGTTTCCGATATTTCCCAGCATTTGGTTGATACCGTTTACCAAAACCTGATAATCCGGATTATTATCACCGCACACCACGATGGATTTGCCCTCATTTTCTGTAAGTTCGGCTAACATCTTATCCAGTTCATCTGCTTTTTTCGGTTTTTGCAGCGAAGCATCTGTCAGAGGAACTCCTTTTTTGGTTGCCAACACATTATATATATATGCAAGGATTTTTCCATAATCCGCTCTTTCTGTCCGAATCCGGATATCTGCATTACTGCCGGTCAGAGACATGCCTGCCTCAATCTGCCAGTGTTTGCTCAATTTCCGGTTTCCGTTGTGCAGTGCGCGCCGTTTGGCATAATGTGCCGAAAACTCAACCGGAGAGAGCCATGTTCCCAAAAAGTCACACCCTATGGAGACAATGCAGTCGGCTTTTTCAAAATCATATTCCGGCAAAGCGTCTGTTCCAAAAACACGCCTGTTCGCTTCGCGGTATCCGTCCATTGGAATGGCATCGTATTGATGCCACTGTGCACCAAACTTTTCTGAAAATTCGGCAATCAGCTTTTTTGTTGAAGGGCTGATAATCGTCGGGGTTATAAGCAGAACGGCACGACTCGATTCCGAAAATTCATTAAGCTTCGCGATGATTTCGCTGTCGGCTGTTTCCCACTCAATGGATTCGCCGTTTTTTTGCGGACCTTTATAACGGTTTACGTTATACACATCCAGAACCGATGCCTGCACACGCCCGCTGGCACCACGCGGTGTAATCACCGAGGCGGGATTGGGCTCCAGCTTGATTGGCCGGTTGTCGCGAACCTTCACCAGCACATTGCCGAATTCATTTTGGTTGAAATATGAAGATGCATAATATACTGACTTCCCCGGTGTAATTTCTTCAGGCTTGATTAAATAGGGAATTGCTTTTTCTACAGGTCTTTTGCAGGATGCAATAAGGGCAGCCGAAGCGGTGCCAAGACCAAGAATTTTTAAAAAATTCCTGCGTGAAGTGGGACTGACAACTTCTTCCTTCCCGCGAATAGATTTTACGGGATTCAGCGGATCAAATTCTGGTAAAATTTGCCAGTAAGTGTTTTCTTCTCTATTCATCAGGTAAACTTTTGATCTTAATTATATTATATGTTAATAGTGGCATTTCTGACAATCATTTGCACCAATGTCGGCAGCAACAATGGAATCTTTCTTTCCTTTTTTCAGCTCTTCGTGAAAAGCTTCAAAAGTTTTATAGTAGTCGTTACCGAGAAAATCGACTTTAGTTTCGCGGTGGCATTGCAGGCACCACCCCATGGAGAGATCGCTGTGCTGACGGACAATGTCCATCTCTTCAACCAACCCGTGACACTGGGCACAATCCAGCTTCCCGACGCCCACATGCTGCGCATGTGAAAAGAAAACATGATCGGGAAGCTCATGAACACGAATCCACTCTATGGAGCGCCCCTCTTCGTGAGCCTGTATCAGTTTATCAATTTCAAACTTCCCGGAATGGGTTCCTTCGCGAACAATAATATGACAGTTCATGCACAATTCTGTTGAAGGGAAATTAGCAGTTTGCGAAACCGGAGCAGTGTGATGGCAGTACATGCAGTCAATCTGATTATCCTGAGCATGCACCTTGTGTGAAAACTTTATTGGCTGATCGGGCTGATAACCCTGGCTCCTGCCTAATTTAACCGCTTCATCATAAATCATTGCAAGCTGATAGCCGAAAGCGCCAAGGAAAATGAGAAGTGGGATAAACTTATACTTTACTTTTTTGAAGATAATCAGATCAAGAAGTGCCCAGGTTATCAGAATGCCTAAAAGAAAAAACAAAATTAGCCTGTTCACGGATGGTTTAGCGGCTGGCAATCCGTTTGCAGCCATATAATCAAGATACACTTTTATCAACTGAATATCTTCATCATCAATTTTAATATCAACATGTGAGGCTTCCATCAGTTTACCCGATGGCTGCAGGATTACACTTCTGAGGGACTCAACATCCTTTCCGGCATACTTCAATGCAATGTCCATTGCCGACGGATTCCAGTTCAACGTGTCAAGGGGAACAACATTGTGGCAGGAGACACATGCCTGATGTTCCCTGCCCACTGGCAGCAGTCCCATAAAAAAGCGCTTGCCACGGTTCACCTCTTCCCTGGAAAATCCGGCAGGCAAAACTGACGGCTCTTCAGCGTTGGAATAGGCAGGCATTAAAAAAAGACCAACAAAATAAAATAAAAGTAGTTTAAACCCGAAAAGGGTTCTTTTGCTCAAATAGTTGAAAACCTCTTTCATTCTGTTCAGATTAGTGTGAAAACAATTTTGCTTTTTCAATAAAAGCTAACAAAAATTTGCTCTAAAGGTTTCTAAATAAAATAAAATTTATTCAACTTAACAAAAAACACCGGATTGTCTTCTGAAATAATTTTCACAATCAGTCTTTAAGTGTATGTTTTCATTGGCTTACGTTTTTTTATTGCTCAAGTTGTCTGTAAGCCTGCGCACAATTTTCATATTATCAAAAAATTCTCTTGCAATGACTCTCACCACGGTATAGCCCGGAATTGCAAGGAACATCCCCAAAACTCCTGCAATGCTTCCCGCTGCAATAACCACAAGGAAAATTTCAAGAGGATGTGCCTTCACACTGCTTGAATATATGAATGGCTGAAAAAGAATATTGTCAATAATCTGAACTGATAAAAACACAACAGTCATAAGCCCAAGCAAGGGAAGGGTCTCCTGCATAAAATTGGCATGAATATTCAGAGCCGCTCCAATGAGTAATCCCAAAAGTGCTCCCATCCATGGACCAAGGTAGGGTATCACGTTAAACAGACCGCAGAAAAAGCCGATTATTGCCGCATGATTAAATCCTATACCCACCAGAGTCAACCCAACGGTAACAAGCAGCATGACCATAAAAACTTCAAGCGTGATTCCAATCAGGTATCTTCGCAGCAGGTATGATGTTGAGCTGAGAATCCTTGAAACTCTCTCTTCCATGTCAGTGGGAACAATTAATATAACGGTTTCACGAAATATGCTTTTCTCCTTCAAAAAGAAATAGGTGATGAAAGTGATGGAAAAAATGGCAATAAACAGCTCTCCGATAGTTCCTGCTATGGCAACAAAAACATCGGGAAGGCGTGAAAAATTTATTTTTGAAGCGAGCTTTTCAATTACAATATCGGTGAAAGTCTGACTTTCCGAATATTTCAGCTCATTCCCGGAAAATCTCAGGATTTTTTTCAGCGGTTCTTCAAAAGAGTCAAAAACTGCAACAAAGTCGATTTCCGAGAATGTTTCAAATTCTTTTATCAGTAATGGAATTATAAAGCGGAAAAATGAAAAAAACACAAGCCATATGACAATGAGCGTGATAAGAGCAGCGATTCCTTTTGGAATTCTGAATCGCTTGTACTTCAGCTTTGTCAGCCAAACAACAAGGGGTCTGCCCAAAAAAGAGAGAATCAGGGAAATAAGGATATACGTAACAATGGTGCTAAAATACCATACAAGGAAAATCAGAAAAATCCCTCCTGCTATCAGAAGAATGTTTTGAGTTCTGCTTTTTAGTTGTATCATCTTATCCGTTTTAAGCAAATTTAAAGTAAAATGTCAAAAAAAGGGTGATTGGATTATAAATATTGCAATTATTTTTTTGCTGAAATCTGTTGTCCGACAAATTGTAAATACCATTGTATGATGTAGCTGTTGTAATTATTGGGCTTAAACGGAATTTTATATCCGAAAGTTTTATCTGAATTTCTGATTTCCCGGGTAATTTCCTGGTAATAAATGGAATCCTCCATTGGATAATATCTTTTTTTCAGAAAATGCGGGGTATTTCTTAAAATTATATTCTTTAAAGGGCTAAATTTTTGCCCGTCTGTTTGCGGGATTTTTAAATCAAAAGCGACCTTGTGTTTTTCAAAAATTGTTTCAAGTGTCTGGTTGTATAGCGGAGAGCCAAGCTTCAAGGAAAATGGCACACTCCTGAAAAATTTTAGAAGTTCCATGTCAAACATTGGCATTAGCACCTCTGTTTCAAAAAAAGAGAAAGCAAGGGTTGAGTTTCCAATAAACTTACACTGCCGTTCCTGATAATCCCACTCGTCGTATTGCATCCATGCCGGCGTTTGCGGGGATGAGAAAAATGTTTGGGAAATAAATTCTTCAAGCTCTTTTATCTCACTGCAGGCTAAAGGGTAGGAGGTTCCAAATGAAGAGATAATTTTTGAAATTGCATATTTTTCACTTTTCAACAAAAGGTGGTTGTCGAGATGCGAGCCCCTCAGAAGATCGCCGGGATGCCCCGGCAAAACGACCGTTTGGCTGTCAATTATCTTTCTCTCCTTTAGCGATTTTATTGCAAAATAATCCTGAAGAAACGGCATTGAGGAAAAATGGCCTGTAAAATGGATATAAGGTTCAAATTCTTTTACCCTGGTAAAATCTTTCGGAACCTCCTTGGAATAATCAATGAAAAAATGTTTGTATCCCAGTCTTTCAGCTACTTTTTCTGCAGTTCTCACTTCATTGTTCCGATTCCGTCCCCAGGTAGCACAAATCACACGGCGATGTCCAAATTCCTTCAGCAGGCACCCCAAAACCCTTGAGTCGTATCCGCGGGTTAAGGGAAGCAGCACCTGCTTCTCCTTTATGTGATTAGAGTAGCGCTGAAATACTTCAAACAATAAATTATAAAACTCCTTTTCGTCAAAAGATTTTTCATCTTCTTTTCTATACTTTTCAGTATAGGGGAATAACCGGAAAGATTCTTTTTTATCCCCTCTGAAGCGAATAAGCTCTCCGGGGAGGATTTGAAATATGTTCTGTATCAATGTGGTGTTGGCAGGAGTGACTCCAAAAGTGAGAAAGTAATTTCTTGATAAGGAGCTGCTTTGCAGTTTCGATTCTTCATTCAGTAGTTTTTCCGGATTATCACTAATATGTATGGCATTGCCGGTATTCCTGTAAAATAACGGGAAGCTCCATGTATGACTGCAAACTGCCCATTTTTCAGCAGGCATTTCGACAAAAACGGAGTAGTGACCATTTAACTGCCCTGCCAGCTTTTTAAAGTCATCAAACCGTTGTGTGTGTCGGGAAATGAGTTCGAGAAATTCTTTTCCGAAAATACACTTTTCATTAAGCCAGATAAATCCGGCAACAAAAATTTTCATGTCGGTAGTCCAGTCATACTTTCCAAAAAGATTTTTCAGGGAATCAGCCATATTTTAATAATAATTAAAGGAAGAAGCGTCACTAATAATGCTTTTAACATGAAAAACAATATACCGGATAGTTTAACCCCGGCTAATTTCAGGGAATAGGCACCAAGCGCTGCAAAAAAAACAAACCCGGTAAGACTGTACAAGGCAATAGCCGTGGTAATATCTCTGAAAATGAGCCCACCCGCTGCAAGACTTAAAACTCTTGCTGTCAGCAGCACTACATTGAAAGCCATTGAAAATTTCTGTTTTTCAAAAACAATCAAAATGGATGACAATGGCGAACTCAACATGACTAAAAACAGCCACGGTGCAAGAATCTGGGCTAAAAACCCGGAAAATTCCCATTCGGCACCAAAAATAAAACGAAACAAACATTCGCCCCACAATCCGAGAACAGCAAATGGAATTATGCCTGTCCAAAACTGCTTTTTGAAAAGCGAAAAGGTTAAATCGCCCAAAGCTTTCAAGTCGTTTTTTAGCGACTGTGCTTTCTGTATATAAACTCTTGAAATTGAAATACTCATCAGCTGAATGGGCACACTGATATACCGGTGCGAAAAAGAGTAAAGTCCCAGCATGGTTTCCCCGAAAAAGGGCTTAACCATAAAAACAGGAAGCTGGCTGCTGATGAAGTTAAACATTTCGGAGGCTACAGAGTATTTTGGAAAATCAATATAGCGTAGGGCATATCGCTTTTCTTCTTGAGAAAGCACCGACAATTTAAACTCCTTAGTTTCAGGCAGGGTTCGTGCATACAGGAAAAATACAATCAGCTGTCCGGCAACTGCACCAAGGAATAGCCCGAAAACAGGAAAAATGAAAAAAGCACACTGAAAAACTCCTATGGTAATCGCCCGCCATACTTCAAGTCCCGAAAGAATTTTAAACTTTTTAGTTCCAATCAGAATGTTCCGTATGAGTTGAGTAGCGCCCAATGAAAAAGAGTAAAAAGGAATCATCAGCAGCATGATTAAATGCTCAAAGCCACTCATCCGAAACAAAAAAATGTACAGCCCGGCAACAATTAACGCTGCAAGGTTAACCGCAAAATTGATTTTTTGGGAGAGCCTGAAAATATGTTTTCTCTCTTCAGCGGTTTCAGCCAAAATAATGGCATTCTCATATTTTCCGGTGGCTAAAATGGAGATTACCGAGGCAATGGTGAGGTATAATACAAAAAGCCCGAAATTTTCGGGCGAGTAGATACGAACAATTATCAACGCAAAAACCGCCGGAAACAACCGGGCAAGGAACATTCCCGAAAACAGACTTGCAATGTCCCTGTAAAAATCGTTGTTAAGCAAGTTCTTTATTGAATTGCGAAAACCATGCATGTTTAAGATTCCTAAATATTGAGTAAAAATAAGAAAATGGGCGGCACTTCAATAGAGATAAAAATGATTTTACACCAAATGTATTATCGCTATTAATTGTTACTTTTGTGAAAACACCAAATTTTACATGGAATTTCTATTAGATAATCCTGAAAGCGAGAATAATTTTCAGCAGCTGCTCCGCCTGATTAACCTCCGAAAAAACGGGGAAACTGCCGCTTTGCTGAAAAATCAGGGAATTGAATACAAACGAAATCTGGGTGTTCCGCTCACTGAACTGCGGGAGCTTGCAAGAGAATTCAAAGCTGACCATCTCCTGGCGCTGAAGCTTTGGAATAAGCAATGGCGTGAAACCATGATTTTAGCCACACTTTTGGATGAGCCGGAAAAAGTTACTGAAGAGCAAATGGATTTCTGGACGAAAAGTTTTCAAAACCATGAAATTGCAGAGCAGGCTTCATTCAACCTTTGGGTTAAAACAAAATTTGCCTTTGCAAAAGCCATTGAATGGGGGCGCGGTAAAAAGCATCTGGTTCGCTTCACCGGAATTCATCTGATGGGACGGCTTGCCATTTCCGAAAAAGATGCCATCGATGAAATGTTTGAGCCTTTCTTTGAAGAACTTGCGGTGTTGGGAAAAGACCCGCGTTTATATTCTGTGACCTACCGCACGCTCATTGCCTTGGGAACCCGCTCAGGAAAACTGAATAAGCAGGCTGTGAGTCTGGCAAAATCTTTCAGGGATTATGAGTTTTTAACTGCTCAAAAACTGGGTGAAACGCTACAGGAAGAGTTAACCGCCGATTATATCACTTTTAGAATTAACTGAAAAATAATGAATAAAATACTTACTTCTTTTGATGCCGTTATCTTCGACATGGATGGAGTTCTTGTGGATTCAGAACCCTATTACATGGAGGTGGAACAAACCACTTTTAAAGAATTGGGACTGATGATTTCCGAAGAGGAGCACCTCACATATCAGGGTACTGCCTATGACCGGATGTGGCAAATGATAAAGGAAAAACATGAAATTGCTAAAACTGTGGATGAGCTGGTTGAGTTTTCGATAAACCATATTTCCAGCTCTTTCAGCGCTCTGGAAAAAATTGAGCCGATGCCCGGAGTTGAGGATTTAATAAAGCGGCTGAAACAGAGAAATGTTCCCATTGCATTAGCCTCTTCATCCTATCTTGAGGTTATCCGGATTATTCTCCGGCGCACCGGGCTGGAAAAGTACTTTGAGGTAGTGGTTGACAACACCAAGGCACAATCGAGCAAGCCCGATCCGGACATATTTCTTCTGGCGGCAAAAAAACTGGGAATTGCCCCCGGGAAGTGTGCCGTAATTGAAGATTCAACCAACGGAATCATTGCTGCCAAAGCTGCCGGAATGTACTGCATTGCATTTGCAGGGCCCAGCACCGGTTCGCAGGATCATTCACAGGCTGACCTGGTTATTTCAGATTTTGATACTCTGTTTTAAATTATTCTGCGGAGTTATAGCTCTGATAGCTGAATTGTTTTATAAACCAATTTGCTATTATTTGCTCAGTTCCGCAAAATATTTATAAAACAGTGGGATTGTTTTTATTCCATTATAAAACTGTTCCAACGGAAAGTTTTCATTGGGCGAATGAATGGCGTCAGACTCAAGTCCAAAGCCCAGCAAGACCGATTTTATGCCCAAAATTTCCTCAAAAGCGGAAATAATCGGAATGCTGCCGCCTGAACGCACCGGCACAGGGGGTTTCCCGTAAACCTCGGTAAAAGCTTTTTCAGCTGCCTTATATGCAGGTATGTCAATCGGGCAGAGATAGCTGGGACCACCGTGCAGCGGGGTTACTTCCACTTCAACAGATTTTGGCGCGATACTCTCAAAGTGCTGTTTAAATAATTCTGCTATTTTTTCGTGGTCCTGATTGGGAACAAGGCGTGTGGAAATTTTCGCAAATGCTTTGGATGGCAATACAGTCTTGGCGCCTTCACCGGTATATCCTCCCCAGATGCCGCAAACATCAAACGATGGGCGGATTCCTGTGCGTTCTACCGGCGAATATCCTTTCTCTCCGGCTAACTCCTCCACCCCGATAGCCTTTTTGTACTCCTCCTCATCAAAGGGAGCGCCCGCTAAAAGTTCACGCTCTTTTGCAGACACCTCAAGCACATCATCATAAAATCCCGGAATGGTAATCCTGCCGTTTTTTTCTGTCATGCCGGCAATCATGCCGCAAAGCACATTTATGGGATTGGCAACTGCTCCGCCAAAAAGGCCGGAGTGCAAATCGCGGTCAGGCCCGGTAACTTCCACCTGCCAGTATGCAAGTCCGCGCAAACCCGTTGTAATTGAAGGAATATCAGCAGCAATCATGGAAGTGTCTGAAACCAGAATTATATCAGCCTTCAGCCTCTCTTTGTTTTCAATACACCATTTCCCTAAATTTGGGGAACCTATCTCCTCTTCACCTTCAATCATGAATTTCACATTGCAGGGCAATGTGCCGGTCTTCACCATCAGTTCAAATGCTTTGGCATGCATCATTCCCTGTCCTTTATCATCATCTGCTCCGCGTGCCCATATTTTCCCATCGCGCACTTCAGGCTCAAAGGGATCAGAATACCACTTTTCAATGGGGTCCACCGGCATAACATCCATGTGGGCATATACCAAAACGGTTGGCAGTTGAGGGTCGATAATTTTCTCGCCCCATGTAACCGGATTCCCGTCAGTTTCAAATATTTCAGCCCTGTCAGCACCGGAGGATAACAACAGGTTCTTCCAATATTCCGCAGCCTTGAACATATCCGGCTTATGGCTCTTCACTGAGCTGATGGAGGGAATGCGAAGCAAACCGAATAACTCATCTAAAAAACGATTCTTGTTATTCTCAATATAATTTGAAATGATTTCCATGATGTACAATTTTTATTTTTCGAAGCAGACTCAAAGTATGAATTAAAAAATTAACAAAAAGGGCAGACGAAAACGGCTGCCCTCTTTGAATATCAACTTAATATCATAAAATCAGTCAACAATCTGAGTGAATTTCGGATTGTTGAAATATTTTGCAAACTCCAGGTCTGTTTTTGCTTTAGCTTTCATGTCCGGATTGTATTGAACTGCTGCACCTAAACTTTCAAACAGAAGGGATTCACGTGCAGTGCGTGCGCCAATAACTGCTTTCAGGTATTCTTTCATAAAGCAGTTGGGGCGTTCAAAGGCTTCCAGATCCCTGAGGGCTCCGTTATTGTCGCCGGCAAGAATTTTGGCAAGGGCTGTGTTTACATCCTGAAAATCGCTGAAATATCTTACAGCCTGCTCATAATTGGCTTTTTTCAGGCTTACGATTCCCTGATTGTAATTCACCTCTTTTCCTGCTCCCGAAGCAGCACCGAAGAGGGTTTCTGCATCAGCAATCCTATTTTCATACAATGCAATGGCTCCAAGGTTGTTTTTAATAACCGGTTCGTTGTTTTTCAAAGTTTCAGCTTTTTCAAACAGTGGTTTTGCTTCATTGTACTTCATCTGATTTACAAGAACATATCCTGCATTATTCGGCCCGCGCCAGTCGTTGGGATAGACCCTGATAAAGGAGTTGTAGATTGACAGCTGCTCGTCAAGGTCTTCAAAAAGAGTAGCTGCATAAAGCAATTCTGCCGGATTCAGCGATGCCGGGTCAGATTTTGCAAGCGCCATCAGCTCTTCATCGCTTTTGCCAATCAGCTCAACGCTGGTGAGCAGTTTTGCACGGCGCAGCTGCGGAAGGATATCCTCGGCAAGGGCGGTGAAAGTTTCTGAAAGATTTCTGATTTCACGCTCGCGAACTTCCGGATCGGTGTACATGGAAAGCACACGCAATACCAGGTCTTTATCCTGAATATTTGATGCTTCAACCAATTTTTTGAATCCATCCCAGTCTTCCGGAGTATAACGGGTTTTAGGATTAATCTCAACACCAAGGTCTTTCAACTTTTTTGCAACATAGTCCGAAGATGAATCTTTCCTTTTGCTGGCAAGTTCGGTATTAAAATCGATAGACCCGTCGGGTGAGGCATAAGCTGATATTTCAATATTTCTTAAATCGATACGGTCACTTTCATTTGCCTTTTTCGTGTATTGAAAATACTCAACAATCTCCTGTTTTGTCAACTCTTCATTCCGAAGGTTGGCACGATTAATAAGATAGAGAATATCTGCCATCATTTCATCGGAAACGATTCTCTGGAACGGGTCAATATTCGGATCATATTTGCCGCTGGTGTTTGCTTCGCGGCGAACACCAAGAATTGGCTTCGGGAAATTGGCAACCATAGTGCTGGTTGCAATCACACCATCTGCAATTTTCACCGGAGTGAAATCAAGGGATTTGGCTCGCTGAGAAGCGGTCATTTTAACAACAAGCTCCGATTTCCTCATCGCTTCCTGGAAATCTGCGGCATCTTTATAACTGAATGTTCCACCGGCATTATAGCTGATAACCCGGTTGTTTCCCTGCACTTTTTCACCCTGTAGGCTGACGGGGCTGAATTCGCTCTCAACACCATTATATTTCAATACCGGGGTTACGGTTAATGTTGCTTTCTTGGCAAAATATTTTACCGGGAATCTTCCGTCAACCGTCAGATCCACTTTTCCGGCATGGGTTTCCAAAACTTCAGGGGTAACCCTGAACTGAATTTGATCAGCATTTTTTTTCATCTTTTTCAAACCCGCACAGCTCGAAAAAAACAGAGCAAAAACTGTAAAGAGAAGTAAAAAATTAAAATTGGTTTTTTTCATATCACACAATTATTTTAAGTTGAATAAATTATTTTCATTAGAATACAAAAATAGTAAGGTTTTTTAACATCAGAAAATAGAAAAGCGGTTTTTCAACACAAAATCTGACGATTTATGCCCAAACTGTATTTGTTTTTGAATAAAAGTGATTTTATTGACCGATAGTGCTCCCGGTTTTGTACAAAATCGAATTTGTTAACATCCAGAATAAGGACAGGAAATGATGATATCCCTTTAAGAAAAGAAAAATATCCTTCACTGATTTTATCAAGATATTCGCCGGAAATATGCTTTTCATATTCTCTTCCCCGCTTTTTAATATTTTCAAGCAGTCGTTTTGTATCCATGTGCAGATAAACGTATAAATCGGGATTGGGAAAAGTGTCCGAAGCCATGTTAAAAAGCTGCCTGAACAGAAGATACTCATCCTTCTTTAGCGTGTTTTGGGCAAAAATTGCAGTTTTAGAGAAATGATAATCTGCAATGAGCAGCGAATGAAACAGGTCGGGGTTCAGTACATCCTTTTTCATCTGGTTGTAGCGGGAAGCTAAGAAAGAGAGCTCCAGAGTGAAGGAATAGCGTTCGGGATTTTCATAAAATCCGGGCAGGAACGGGTTCTCCTCAAACTGTTCGGCAATGAGTTTCCCGTTCAAATCATGGGCTAACATTTCTGCAAGTGATGTTTTTCCCGAACCGATATTTCCTTCAATGACTAAAAAGCGCATGTTTTGTTGTTACATGAGTTTTTTCTCCAATCTCACCTTATTGTCTCTCTTGTTTCCTGAAAAATATCCTGAAATCAGACCGACAACAAATCCGGCAGTAAGCATGGCATAATCCCAGCCCGGAAAAATTTTCATCAGAAAATATCCAATCAGCAGTCCAGCAAGCATCCCGAAAAAGGAGAAAAGATATGTGAAGTAAAAAGGTGGAAAAAAGCCATGCTCTTTTTGTAAATGCCCCGACAATCTGCCAATGAGCCGGTCGTATTCGCGGCGCGCCTTCCCCGGAACTTTTATTGCCTGTTCAAAGGTTTTCAACACCTCTTCAATGTTCAGCTTTTCAGCGCTGCACACCGGGCATTTTTCAGAAAAATCCGCAATGCGCTCAATGTTTCGTTTAAACTCGTCAGTCCTGAAAAACCGCTGATCGCGCAGCTTTACGCCTTCCAGCTTTTCGTCAATCTCGGAAATCATCTGTTTTGCCCAGTCACTCATATCTGAATTTTGAATAAAAGTAGAAATTAATCCGAAAATAAAAAAGTTGCAATTAACAAAACCTGTTTTCATCTCATCGTTAAGAAAAAGGGAACATATCAGTATTTAGAATGTTTATAAATAAAGTTTATCTATTATTGCTGGTCAAACTGAATGATTCTTGACCTCATCAACAAGAAAACCTGAACTGGCAAGGTAAAAAACACAACAGCTAATTTTTTTGAAATGAGATATAGTTTTAAAAACGTAAGACATTCAATTGTCCAAAAAAGCAGAACAATTTTCACTGTTTTATTTATATTCGTTTTCGCAAAAGCCGGTGCTCAAGATCGCACCGATGCTTTGATTATCGGGCATGTGGTTGCAAAAGGTGAACACATTCCGTTTGTAAATATTTATTTAGAAAATACCAATTACGGAACCACGACTGACGTTACCGGGCATTATATGATGGTGGATTTACCTGAAGGAGAATACACTTTAATAGCCCGGATGATAGGGTTTAAGCTTCAAAAAAAGGCGGTTGTTTTAAAAGCCGGGGAAACCATTGAAATTAATTTTGAGATGGAAGAAGAAGTGCAGCGTGTGGGCGAAGTTGTGGTAACCGGAACAAAAACATTTAAGCGCCAAACAGAAAGCGCTGTAATTGTGAATGTTTTAGATTCTAAGACCATAAAAAATGTTGCAGCGCAAACGGTCTCCGAAGCACTGAATTTTCAACCGGGATTGCGTATGGAAGTTGATTGTCAGACTTGCAACTATTCTCAACTTCGCATGAATGGGCTGGGAGGAGCTTACAGTCAGATTCTTGTGAACAGCCGGGCAGTTTTCAGTCCGCTCACCGGTCTTTACGGATTAGAACAATTACCTTCTGAAATGGTAGAGCGCATCGAAGTAGTTCGCGGCGGAGCTTCAGCGCTCTATGGCTCAAGTGCCATTGGCGGAACAGTAAACATTATTACGAAAATGCCGGAGCGAAACTCCTATGAAATCACATCAAACCATTCGGTGATTGGCGGTGGAGCAGCAGATTTCAATCTGAACGGTACATTGACCGCCCTTTCTCAAAAACGCAACTCTGGAGTTGCGCTCTACACCTCTCACCGGTTGCGCGATTCATACGATCACAACGGCGATAATTTTTCTGAAATGCCAACATTGAAAAACAATTCGTTCGGATTAAATTCATTTTTCAGGCTTGACGAGAGGCAGATGCTGCAACTCAATTTCTCAAGCATGCACGAATACCGCTACGGCGGAGAGATGGTTCCCGGGCCGGCATATCTGGCAAAACAATCGGAAGAACGCACCCACGATGTGCTGATGGGCGGAGCCGATTATGAAATTTCGAGCAGTGATGACAAAACCACTTTTATTCTCTATACCGCCGGACAATACACCACAAGAGACCATTTCACCGGAATTGCTCCCGACGATCCCACAGAGTTGCAGGAATACAACAATAATCCGCCTTACGGGGATTCAAAAAGTTATACCATACAGTTTGGCGCACAGGTGAATCACACTGTTGCCGATTTTATAAAAGGGAACAACACATTTACTTTCGGAACAGAATTTATCGTAGATGACGTTTTTGATGAAATTGAGACATATAATTATCTCATTGACCAGAATGCACAAAATTTAGGAGTTTTCCTGCAAAGCGACTGGGAAATCAGCCGAAAAACTACCTTTTTGGCAGGACTTCGTGCAGACAGGCACAATTTTGTCGATAATCTGGTTGTAAACCCGCGGGTTTCAATGCTCTTTAAACCGCATATAAACACCCAACTGCGTGCTTCATGGTCAACCGGCTTCAGGGCGCCGCAAGCTTTTGATGCAGATATGCACATTGCCTTTGCCGGTGGCGGAATACAAACAATTAGTCTGGCTGATGATTTAAAAGAAGAGAGATCACACAGTTTGAGCGCTTCATTGAACTGGGATAAACCAACCGAAAAGCATATCTACGGGATTACGCTGGAAGGCTTTTACACAAAGTTGAAAAATGCTTTTATTCTGGAAGAAATTGGTAAAGATGATTCGGGAAATTCGCTGATGGAAAAAAGAAACGGGGGGCTGAGCAGCGTGTATGGGACAACTTTTGAAGCGCGAGCCAACTACAATCGTATTTTTCAGGTAGAAGCCGGAGTAACCTTTCAAAAAAGTTTATATGATCAGCCCGTTGCATGGTCAGAACAGCTGCCCGGGACGAAAGAATATTTGCGCACCCCCGAAGCGTATGGCTACTACACACTGACTCTGACACCGGGAAACCGTTTCAGTGCTTCATTGTCGGGAGTTTATACAGGATCAATGCTTGTTCCGCACTATGGACTGGTAGGCGATGCGGGAACTCCCGAAAAAGATGAATTGTTCAGCTCGCCCGATTTTATGGAAATGAATCTCAAACTGGGATATATCTTTAATGTGAAGCGATTGGATTCTTCTCTGGAGCTTTTTGGCGGAATCAGCAATATGCTGAATCATTATCAAAATGATTTCGATTCCGGAAAAAATCGCGACAGCAACTATATCTACGGCCCCGCAAAACCAAGAACCTTTTTTGTGGGATTGAGGATTTTTAATTGACTGGATTGAGGATTGAAACCAGGGCGGCAGGAGGTTTGATTTTGCGTAGTAAATATAATCTTGGAATTAGTAGCAAAAAAGCACAAATCACTTTTGGTTAAATCATTTGCTTAAAAAACCTGAAGCTTGCTCAAATACTTTAACAAATGCAGATTCTACATGCTCTTTATCTTTGTTTTTAAATATGGGAAAGGGTGCTTCATGTGTATATTCATAAGGCAGATTAATTAAATTTATTGTTTCTGAAGCACAATTCTGCCCCATTGCCTCTACAATGCCGCTATAGGGCATAACTTTATCCCGGGACAGGGATATTCCGCTAATTCTGCTTTTTATCTGTTCAAAAATTGAAATACGCTTCTGTTTTTCATTTTCAGGTCTTAGCATACTATAAAAAGAGGTCATGAGATCGTCGTTTGAATTTGCTTCAATTTGTTCGGTCCAAAAATCTGCCTGATAATATTCAAGAAGTATTTCAAATGTTTTCTTATCCATAATATTTCGCGACTGTCCGAACATTGAATTAAAAATACTTCCTCCACAAAACATAAACAGTTTAGATTCAGAAAAATATCCGTTTGGATTTGCCAGGAAAAGTATCTGAGACAAAAATGCTCCGATAGAGTATGCAAAAAAATCGATTTTTGCATCTTTTTCAAATAAACCATGCCTGCCCGATTTAATTTTTCTGACCAGTTTCACAATGTCATTTACGCTCTGTCGTCCCGATGTGTAAAACCGGTGAGGATTGTCGCTTAGCCGGATACTCAATGCAACATTGGCAAAACTGATGGAACGGTCATTTTTAAACAGCGATTTTCTGAAATCCAATATTTTTTGTAAAATCCGGGGATTTGACCAGCTGCCGGGAGACCGGTTCATGTGATAGGCAATGGGGAAAAGCAAAACCGGTTTATCTGTTTTCTTACACAAATACTCTGCCCATGGCAGATATTTATGCCAGCTCCTCTCATTCAGCCCGTGCAGCAGGATTATAACTTCCTTGTACTTTTTCCCGGGTGAATTGATAAAAACAGGATATGTGAATTTTCCATTTTCCTTAACGGCATCAGATACAATAAATGAATTATTTTTTTCAGGGAAATCTGAAAAAGGAAACTGGCTTTTAAAAGAATAATTTCGAACAAAAACACCGGCTTGTTCAATGTCAATGTCTTCTCCTATTTTAAAGGCTGAAGAAAGCTGTTGGAAACTATCGTAATATGCCATACTCCTTTTTTTTACAAAATAACAAAAGACATTTTTTCTGCAGAATTTAATGTGGAATCATACGCTTTCATGGGATAAAAGCCGGGAGGGTGGGATTAAAGCATGAATGGCGTGGCAAAATAATTATTTTAAAATTTCACCTTTTGCATTAACCGTTTTAAAAATTTAGCTTTGCATAAGCTAACAGATAAAATTATTTTACTTGGATAAGAAAGTTCCATATTATCTTCTGGAGAGACGCAATACCATAAATCTGATATTGTTTACAGCTTTTTTTGCACTGCTATTCATAAATATATTTCAACCATTTGGTTCAAGAGAGTGGTATGAAGGGGTTTCAGATTTCAAATATTTTTTCTTTTCAAGTTTAATTATCCTGACAGGAATGCTTGTGGTTGTAATAAGCAGGTCGTTTTTAGGTTTATACACCAGGAAACATGCCGTTACCTATTTTCAGTATGGCTTTTGTGTGTTTTCTGAAATAATTGCGATGTCGCTTTTTTATGCTCTCTTCTCCAAGTACGTTCCTGAAGGAGGCGAATCAAAGGATTTCTTTTTTTTGTTTCAGCAATCGGCAATAAACACCAGCTTAGTGTTATTATTGCCCTATACCATGTCTTTTTTGTATTTATCGTGGAAAGAAAAAAACAGGTTGCTGAATGAAATAAATCTCGAAGCATCTGTTCAACATAAGCCAAAGAAACATTTAATTGGGTTTCATGATGAAAAGGGAGAACTGAAAATTTCAATACTGTTGGATAACCTTATTTTCATTGAGGCAAGCGATAATTATGCTACTATTCATTATGTAAACAAAGGAAGAATTGCAACTTATCTGATAAGAAATTCACTGAAACATTTTGATGAGAATCTGACAAAAGAGACTCCCCTTGTTCGCTGCCACCGATCATTTATTGTCAATTTGGATAAGGTGAAAGTATTGAAGAAAACCAAAACCGGAATTTTCTTTGAATTTGATGCTCCAAATGCACCCGAAATGCCCATTTCAAAAACTTACTATGAAAAGGTGATGGAAAAGTTTTCACAATTTTCTATATGACACTACTTGACTTATTAAAATATATTTCACTGAATTACAAATAGTTGTTTGGATTAGTTGCCTTAAGGGGTGATTTGCAATTTTCTTCTCTATCGGAAAATATTTTTTTCTTGTGAAAACAGATCCCCTTACACCGTCCTTATTTTCACAAGCAGCTTGTATCGCTTCCAGTGATTGAGAAGGCTCCAGGGTAAATGGTCTGAATATATAATCTGCAAGTCTGTCAAACCATTTATCCATTTTCAGCATTTTTGTATTCATAACACCGGGGTCAACTCCGTTGATATAAATGTTGGGGTAGCGCTCTGCCATATCAGCTGTAAAAATCGACAGTGCCAGCTTGGACTTGGAATAATAACCTACCCTGGTATAAGAATCAGGATTACCTTTTAGAAAATCTGACTCTATATCCACAAATTTTCTGGTGAGTGAGACTACATTGACAATCGACCCTTTTTGAGCAATATTGCTCGCTAACATCTCGGCTAATCTTGCGGGGCCATAGAAGTTGACTGCCATATTCATCTCTATCTCTTCTGCATTTGTCTGATAACTACCAAACATAGAGCCTGCATTATTGACAAGAGCTTTTATGGGAAGTTGCAAGAATCTTATCCTGGCAGCTAATTTATCGACTGAAGAAGATGACGAAAGGTCGGTCAGAAAAATTGCATAGTTATCTTTAGATAATCCCGATGGTTCAACATACTCTTCTAATTCTTTTGCTTTATTTTTATCACGGCAACAAAAGATAGGGTATAGGGTGCTGTCTTTTGCTGCCAAAGCTGCAAAGTACATTGAGATTGATTTCCCAAGCCCACCGGTTGCTCCAGTAACTATCAATAATTTTTTTTCTTCCATATCTGTTACTGAAATTAGTAGATAAAGGGTATCATACGTTTTAATTTTACCGTTTCAAATTCTTCCGGGAATTGTTGCATATATAATTTTAGTATTGCATCTGCACGAGGTGCTAAGTTTGCAAAAGTCCATAATGCAAACACCGCTCCGGCGTATGACCAGGTGAGTATTGCAAATCCCAGCCACTCAATAAATTCTCCAAAATAATTCGCAGATGTCACATATTTGAACATTCCACCTTTAGGAAAATAATATTTAGTTTCACCCGGTTTTCTCAGCTCTCTGATGATATGGTCCGATTGCATATTTATAATCATTCCTGCAAAAAATAGTAGTGTACCTATTATAAACTGAGGCGAAAGCAACCATTCAGGAGTATAATAATTATCAGGGGAGACATAGAAAATCCAGCCCCCTTGCATAAAAGCATTTACTGAATTAAATATAACTCCCAACAGTATAACTGTAAGTGGCATTTTGCTTTTTCCCTTCATTAAAAAAGGAAATATTAAAGACCTTTGTAAATAGTGCAGTTCAAACAGCAAGAAGAATATTATGTGTGGGATTAAGATTGCCCTTTCCGAGCTGATACAAAAAAGGAGCATTAATATAAAAACAGGGAGCTCCATCAGCACCCAACCCAGTTTGTTGTTGATTGACAGCCCCCACTGCTTAGTTCTAAATATTCCATATCCTGCCTTTATAAAAAACAGGGCAATAAACACAACTACTGCAATAATAGACATCGATATAAGAACAGTATTGTAGTCCTCTTCTAAAACTCTAAGGATAAAATTCATATCTATAGTTATAACTATTTGGCATTCTGTATTTTAAAATTGACATGATTTCAACACATTAATCTTCTTCTTATGCAATGCCGATATTATCTACGTATAAAATATTCCCAACTTCTCCTGTAAACAGGCCAAAAAAGCCTGAATGCTTCAAAATCCTAGCTTTTTCAATCAAAAAAAGACCAGGTTAACTTGCAATTCAAGATTTTCGTCTAAAAGAAACTTACATTCTTCAAAAGTGGGCATCGAAAATTTAGGTTTCACATTGTTTGAAAATCCAAAAGGTTCTTTAGGGATTCCAAGAAAATTACGGTTCATTTTACCATCACCATTTTCATCGTGATATAACAAAAATGCGTATTCGCCTTTTGGTAAATCATCAATGATTATTGTTTCTGTACTATTTTTAACAGCTATTTTACACTTTTTAAAGGTAAAACCTTCTTTTAAAAATTTCTCATTTTTGTTAAAAATAGCAATTTTAATATCACCTTTAAGGACTTCAATATTTTGGATTTTAATAGTCAATTTAGGGTTTTCGCTGGGGACAAAACCTGATAAAAGAGAAAAATATAAGAGTAAAATTTTCATGTTTCTGGTTTTTAAGTGTTATTATTTTCAACCAATTCTGATAGATGGCGATTTCGGTCTGACCATGCCAGCCTTTTCGGTTGAAACGGTGCCACTCTAAAAGATGCACAATTATACAAAAAATTTAGTTCACATTTTTTAAAATTCCCTTTCTCATCGATTCTCCTTTCAGGTCAATCCGGTGCGAAGAGTTGACAATTCTGTCCAGGATTGCGTCTGCAATTGTTCCTTCCCCGATGATGTCATACCAAACAGAAACCGGAATCTGCGACACGATGATTGTGGATGCCTGATTATACCTGTCGTCAATAATATCCATCAGTGCTTCCCGGCAGTGGTTATCCAGCGGGTGAAGCCCGAAGTCGTCGAGAATCAGCAAATTTGTTTTTTGAAGTTTTTTTAATTCTTTGAGGTAAGTACCATCTGTTTTTGAGAGCCTTAACCGCGTAAACAAACGGGCAGTGTTTGAGTAAAACACCTTCAATCCATTTAAACAAGCCTGATGCCCGAGTGCCTGTGCCAGATAGCTTTTCCCCACACCCGAAGCACCGGTAGCAATAAGATTCTCTTTGCGTCGGATAAAATCTAGGGTTGCAAGACGTGAGAACATGTTTCTGTCAAGGTTCCGGGCAGGTGAAAAATCCACCTCTTCCACACTTGCCTTTTGCCGGAAAGCTGCCTGTCTTAAAAGCCTTTCGGTTTTTTGGTTTTGCCTGCTTTCCCATTCATGGTCGGTTAGCAGGCCCAGGTACTCATCGGGAGTACAACTGTCCATTGTGTTGTTTTTTACATGCTGCAGGTGCAGTTCGGCCATTGCGCCAATACGCATCTGCCTTAGTTTTTCAACTGTCTGATTGTTGTTCATAAAATAATTTTTAAAATGTTAATTATAAGCTCCTGAGCCACGTATATTAGCGTGCTCCGGAATATGTGGTGTGTTTTCATCTTCAGTGGTTATAGGTTCTTTATCCAGATTGTTTTTAAGAATATTGCTGATGCGTTTATAGGAACTGGTACCAGCATGCAATGCTCTCTGGCAGGCATCGTTCAGCCTTTGGGAACCATACGCCCGGTGGAGTTGGATGATGCCCATAGCCCGCTTATAACCGGTTTCCGGGTAATCACATTCTTTAAGGACATTTTCAACTACTGCCAGAACGTTTTCACCGTGCCGGGATGCCTTGTTCTTAAAATACCCCGGGCTCCAGTCGGAATAGGCTTTGTGGGTGCTGCTTAAATGGTCTTTGTTGGTGTTGTAGCTCCCTGTTGCCGGATTACGTTTGTGCAGGGCAATACGCTGGCGGTTGTAATACACCTCTACCATCGATTTGGTATAGTGAATAAGCGTATGCTGCCCGATATAGCGGTATGGGACACTGTAATAACTTTTGTCGGGGGAGAAATAAACATACCCGATTTTTTGCACCTTCGCTCTGCGGTAATCTTTAAGCTGATAGGTTGTTTCAGGAAGTGGCTTTAAGTAGCCGCGTTCTACTGACTGGAAAAGCTCCCTGCGGCTTGCTTGCCTGCGCTGAAAAAGTAAATTATTATATCCTTCCAGTAACTTTCTTATCTCGCGGTTTAAATCGGCAAGTGAGAAAAAGGTCATGTTCCGCATGGGATAGTAAATACGCTGATAAGCGAGGTGGACGGCATTTTCGACCAGAGCTTTGTCCTGCGGCGAATAGCTGCGCGTGGGGTTGATAACACAACCATAATGGCGGGCAAAGTCTTTGAACGTGCGGTTGATGTCCGGTTCGTATTTGCTTGCCCTGGTTACTGCCGATTTTAAATTGTCGGAAACAATGGCCTTGGGCACACCGCCGAAAAAGGAGAGTGCACCAGCCATACAGGTTACCAAATCCTCGCGTTTCTGGCTCACGCAGGCTTCCACGTATGTGTACTGGCTATTGGGAAGAATAGCAATAAAAACCTCAACCTGAACCAGTTCCCCTGTCTCTCTGTTGGTGATATGCAGCTTTTTACCCGCAAAATCAATATAAACTTCTTTCCCTGCTTCATGCTCCAGTTTCATCGAACCTTCTGCTTTGCTGTACTTGCGGTTGTAATGCTCCATAAACTGGGTGTAGCTGTAGGGGTTGGAAACTTCCTGTCGGTATTCCAGGTAATGGTAACTGAATGTAAAACCGGGATGATTGCGCTGCTGGTTTATACGGTCAAAGTAAACCATTAATTGGTTGTAGCGGTCATTTACAATCGTTGTGTGGGCTGTGAAAAGCTCCTCCAGACTGCTACTGTCCATTGCCAGCAGTTCTTCCGGGCTGTGGTCGCTGCCCATCACCTGTTTGATATAACTGTTGACTGTATTGCGGGATATACCCAGCAACTGGCCAATCTGTCGGTTGCTAACGCCATCTTTGTGCAGTGTAATAATTTGTTTCAAATCCATCGAATCAAGTTTATTTGCCATATCGCTAAAATTTTTGTGCGATATAGTCTTATTTTCCTGATCTCTCAAAGTGGCACAAAACGAACCGTTAATGTAACCGACCGGCCATGAATGGCACAAATCGAACCGGAAAATCTTATACCATTTAATTAAATAATGGCACAGTTTGGACCGGAATCACTGGCACTAACAACTCCGAAAACACTGGCACAAATCGAACCGAAATAGCCAATAGACTTACTTTTTTGTCATGTGTATCTATTTTTAGGTCTAAAATGGTAATTTAAAAACTCAAATATCTATAATAAATATGATTGTTGCACAAATTTCACACAGCATTTTTACTATTATAATTTGACCGAAGTTTTAGAAGTATTAATAGTCCTTCTTTCTTTGTGCAAATTGTATGCAAATAAAAAAGAGCTACAAAATTTAACTTCTGTAACTCTTTGATTTTCAAGTCGGGGTAGCAGGATTTGAACCTGCGACCCCCTGCTCCCAAAGCAGAAAAATAGCTATCCTTTTATTTATCACATTTAATGTATTACTTTGTAATTCAATAATTTAATAATAATCAGCTTATATTTAATATTTGTTTATTTTGATTTATTTTGTAACTTTATATGCAAATTGTATGCAAATTTTCAGAATTTAAAGTTATTATTAATCAATGATTTATGATGTTTTAAATTTAGATAAAAACAACATCATATGCAAATTTAGAATAAGTAATGGAAAAACAAGTGTTTATGTCCTTGTTTTTAGATAAAAGAAGGGCATTGCGAAATGGGAAATATCCAGTAAAACTAAGGGTTTTTACCCCTCGCCCACGTAAACAAAAACTATACCCCACAAAATTTGAATTTACCGAGCAAGACTTTTTCAGTATTTGGGAAACGAAGAAGCCCAGACTTACAGTAATGAGGAAAAGAGCGGAATTACAATCTGTTCTTAACAAGGCAGAGGAATTAGCAAATGGTTTGTCAACTTTTACAATTGATGGTTTTGAAAAGCAGTTATACCAAACTAAAGGACAGGATGAGAATGTTTTCTTTCAGTACGATGATGCAATTAAAAAATTTAAAAATAACAAACAGGTTGGAACAGCTTCAACGTACGAATTAAGTAAAAAAGCAATTATCAATTTTTTGCTAAAAAGAGACCTGAGTAACAAAAAAAACGAAGAAGAATTGGATGAACCAAAAACATTATTATTTCGGGAGATTACACCAACATGGTTGAATAATTTTGAAAATTACTTATCCAACTATGGCAGAAGTCAGACCACAGTTTCTATGTATGTTCGTACCCTAAGAACATTGTTTAATCAGGCTATTTCTAACAATATTATAAAAAAAGATATGTACCCTTTTGGCAGAGGTAAGTATCAGGTTCCTGCACAAAAAGCTGTAAAAAAGGCATTAACCAGAAAACAACTAAAGAAACTTTATGAAGCAATACCGAAAACAAATGAACAGCAAATTGCCAAAGATTATTTTTTCTTTTTATTTAATTGCTCAGGACTGAATGTGAAAGATTTAGCATCCCTTAAATATGAAAATCTACACGGTGACAAATTGATATATACGCGAGAAAAAACAAAACGAACTAGCAAAACTAACTTAAAACCTGTTGTCGTTTATCTGAATGATTACTCAAAAAAATTTATTGAACAATACGGAAATAAAGAGAAAAAGAAAACCAACTTGATCTTCGATATTTTTACGAAAGAAATGTCAGAAGAAGAGCGTTATCGGAAAAGTCATAATTTCACGCGGTTCCTAAATCAACATTTAAAGTTATTAGCAAAAGCAAATGATTTGCCAGAGGAAATTTCGAGCTATTGGGCTCGCCATTCGTATGTTACAAACTCTATAAGAAATGGTGCCACCCTTGAGCAAATAAGTCAGGCCTTAAACCACCATAATCTCTCAACCACTAAAAGCTACTTTGCCGGATTTGAGGATGATGCCATGAGAGCCCTTACCGATAATTTGATGAATTTCGATTAAAAACTTTATCTGCTAATCCAATGAAGAAAAAACATTATCACGAATTCCTTAGTTATTTCAGGTATTTGAAAAATGCAGGATTAATTCTCTCTGGAGAATTCTACAAACCAAGGGTGAAACAAATGAGGCTGGAAATAGAGCAATTGGTAAATCAATTGAATGAACGGGGAAGTGACTTATTGAAAAATGTCATTAATGAAACAGAACGAAACCTATACAGTATAGCTAAAGAAAACAGGGAATCATATTTGACAGGCATGTTGAAAGACTTTGTCGATATAGCGCCTTATTTGAATTATACCTCAGATAAAGTATATGGCAATGAGTATGGCAAAAAAGTCGTGAAAATTGGTGATAAGACATTTCCCGGCTGCATTGATGACTGCCACGCTTTAATCGTCAGACATGAACTAAAATATACCAAACACTTTGATGACTTAACCAGTCTACAACAATATGTTATTTTATGCTACCGGGCATACAAAGATTTTTTCAACCGAATAAACTCGATATGTTGTAACTTCGGTATTGACATAATAGAAACTCAACATAAAAACGGTTGGCAGATTTGGCATAGGAACGATGAGCACTTAGTTGAAAAGATAGGTAATAAAACAGATGTTTTATCCCAAGACACGATGCGCGATAAAATTATATCTGCTTTTAAATGGATGAAAGGTAACGATCCTCGCAAACATAAATTGATACTGGATAATAGCGACTTTGTAAAGCTGGTTGATTGGCTAACATATTATTTCGAGAATAATTTTTCCCTGCCAAAAATTGATCAACCAATTAAAAAAGTAAATACCAGCAAAGGGAACATCGTTTATACATTTATGAAATTCTTCAAAGACGAATATCCCACGAACACAAGACCCGACAGCCTCTTTGAACTCATAAGAAAATGTTTCTTTGAATATAGAGATGATAAGGTAGAGAACCTTAAAAAGACGAAAGAACCACCGTACTATTCTGATTTAATAAACAAAAACAAATAATCCCCTACTTCCCGCAAACACGCAAGAATCCCGTAAAAAAAGCGAAAACCCGTTTCCGAACTTCGCAAAGTAATGATAAAAACTTTGTGAGATGGAAACAATAACATTTGAGCAATTACCCTTAGCTGTAGCCGAGTTGAGTAATAAACTAGAGAACATTGAGAGGTTGCTATTGGAAAATAGGAAACAACAATCATCCGAACAATCTGAAAATTTTTTAACAATTCAAGAAGCAGCGGAATTACTTAACCTTTCAGTTCCAACTATTTACAGCAAGGTTTCACGCGGGGAATTACCAGTAATGAAAAGGTCCAAGCGTTTATACTTTTCCCGTAGCGAACTATTAAAATATATAAAACACGGACGCAGGAAAACTATTGATGAAATCGAAGGGCAAGATTTGTCAGACCTTATGGGTAAAAAAAGGAGGAGCTGATGATTGCAAAAACCACTTTGATTCCGATTGAAATTTGCCAATATGCTCTTTCCGAAAAAAAAGTGCGGGCGATGCAGGTGTTCATTTGGCTCAAGATGAATTGTAGTGGTAAAATAAAAATTACACCGGAAATAAAAAGCCAGATAACCCAGGATATTGGGATAAAGTCAAATAAAACTGTGAAAACCGCTATTCAATATTTGATCTACAGGAAATGGATAACTGTGAGCAAAAGATCGGGATACTGTTTCATCAAAGGTTTTGAAGCTATCCGGCAAATCGAAGGGTTTAAAGCACGAACAGGAGCAGAGTTCTATTTCTCTGATATTAAGAATTTCAAGGGTTTTTTGGTTGCTGCAATAATTACAAATTTAATCAGTGTACAAAAACGGCGGGAGTGGATTACCGAACGAAAAAAAAGGGGTTCCATGACAGTAATCCACAAACCGCCTACTTTTTATCCTATTGCGAATGAAGCATTATCAAAAATTTTGGGAGTATCAGTTTCAACAGCATGGGAATGGAAGAAACTGGCGAAAAGACAACGATTTATCAGGATACACAAAGAGTATCGGGAAATTAAAATCAAACCAGAATTTCTTCCACAATTTAAAAAGTACAGTGAATTAAATAGTACAATTATAAAGAAGGGAAAAATTTGTGAGCAGTTACCGGATAAAGTTGCAACTAATTTGGTGCTGAGAAACCGGAAAAAACTTAAAAAATTAAATGGAAAAAAATCGAAACATATTATAAAAGGGGATTATAAGGGGAATCGAATTTACAGAACAACCAATAATAAAACAGAGAAACCCATAAAGCATCAAACAGTTTCACATTTAACATGAATTCATTTGAATAATTTACGAAAAAGCAATCAATAAAAATTAAATATTATGGAAAAAGAAAAATTATTAAAAACAAAAAAAGAAATGCTCGCCTTTGGAACAAAAGAATGGGCAATGCAGAATGTGAACTTCATAAATGGCTGCAAAAATGACTGCCTGTATTGTTATGCCAAAAGTATGGCCATTCGTTTCGGCAGAAAAACACCTGAAACATGGAAAATTGAGGAAGTGAAAGAGGATAAAATTCCTAAAAAGTTTGGGAAAGTTGATGGTATAACAATGTTTCCTTCCAGCCATGATATTAGCCCGGAGAATGCTGATTATGCAATCAATATTCTGGAAAAATTACTGAAAGCTGACAATAATGTTCTGGTGGTTTCAAAACCCCACTTGGAGGTTGTTCAAAAAATATGCTATCATCTTCAGCAGTACAGAGAACAGATTTTATTCCGGTTCACTATTGGTAGTACCAGCAATGAAACTCTGAAATTTTGGGAACCCAACGCACCTTCATTTGAAGAACGATTGGCCAGTTTACAATATGCCTTCTCTCAGGGTTATAAAACAAGCGTATCATGTGAGCCAACGCTTGATGGAAACACATATGAACTGGTGCAACAGCTTTCTCCTTATGTTACTGATTCAATTTGGATAGGACTTGCAAACCGGTTGAAAGGAAATTTAAAACTAAATGGACATGGTAATCCGGAAACATGGGAAAAAGCAGATAACCTAAAGAAGTTGCAAAATAAAGCGTGGGTTTATGAATTGGCTGATAAGCTTGCTGATAACCCGAAAATCAGGTGGAAGGATAGCTGTAAGAAAATATTACAGATTGAACGACCAACGGTTAAAGGTTTGGACGTTTAATATTAGAAGCCTGCCTCTTCCAGGGTGGGCTTCTCCCCTTCGTAGGAAAGATTGAAAAACGCTTTTGTTGTTGTGCCAAAATATGCATAGATAAAATGCGGGTAAACAGGGAGACCAAAAAATTCCAGATATATCATTTTCCCATCATCAGCGCCATTGATGCATGTTCCATTATTTACTCGTATTCATCAGGTTGTTCCAAATAAGAACAATCCTAATCATACAGATAATGGCGCCTGTTCTCAATAAATATTTTACGTATTTTTGAATCAAACCTTGTAAAATAAAAAAGACATGAAACTATTCTTATTCGCAATTGCATTGTTTTCAGTTACAAAAATTTATGCTCAAACTACTGACACTTGTTGTTGTTCCGATGTACTGCTCACCAGCTATTCTGAAAAATTGTATACCCCTGAACCTGTAACTGACCAGCAGCTGGAATTTATTTTAAATTGCGGGATAAAATCGCCCAGTGCAAGAAATATGCAGCCATGGAAGTTTACGGTAATCAAAGATGAACCTACCATGAAGGAAATTGTAACCGACATAGTTCCCGGGAATGTGTTGATTGTTGTTTCAGGGATTGAACGGGAAGATGGAACCACTCCAGATTTTGATTGCGGACTGGCTACACAAAGTATGTTTGTTGCAGCTCATTGTCTTGGTTTAGGTGCCCGAATATATGGTGGTCCCGTTGAGAGTATAAATTCAAACAAAGAACTGTTTCAAATTCCATCTGGTTACAAAGCTGTGGTTGCATTACGAATCGGTAATATTGATAAAAATGTTGATGCTGTATCAGCAGCTTCACCACGGAAGACACTTGAGGAGGTTATAAATTACAAAGGTTATGAATAGCCCATTAATAAAAAATCAGGGAAAAAATGATTTAATTCCTTTTTAGTGTTGCTGAAGATAAACCAAAAACTGTGGGGAATTTTTAGGCCCGAGAAAGTGAACGCATTTCCAATTTCCTCATATTCAGCCACACTGTAGCACATGGAAAATGAAAAAAGCAATATTACAGCAAGAGAATATTAAATTCAATTAAATTGAATTCCTGTCCTACAAAAAAATAACTATTTTTGATAACCTATTGACAATCAAAATTAAATGTTATGGAAAGACTAATCACTGAAAACAAAACATACAAATATTATGAATATAATAAGGAAACAGAGTTTGAAAAGGTGATTGTTGACAACTCCCACCACATATTCGGTAAAAACACTGTTTACATTGATATTAAAAAGAAAATTGGGGATAATATTGTTACAATTCCCGATGGATATCTGATTGACTTTTCATTTACTGAAAAACCGCGGCTCTATATAATCGAAAATGAAATAAGTACACACGATCCATATAAACACATTGGTTCACAGCTTTTGAAATTTGGCATTAGTTATAAAGCCAGTGGCCGGAATATCAAAAAGTTTATTTTAAACTTCTTGGAGCAAAACCAAAATTATTTTGATTTTGTTGAAAACCGTTCCAAAAAAGCAGGATATCGAAATATTGACGCATTTCTCGATGCTCTGATTTTCGATATTCCTGTAGCTGCAATTGTTATTATTGACAAAGCTTCTACAGAGCTTGAAAATGTATTAAGCCAACTTACAATGGATACCGACATTATTGAATTTCAAACATTCACTAACGATAATGAACGTATCCATAAGTTCATGCCCTTTAATGAAGAAATTCGAGACATCGAGGAAGGTGTAAAATTAAATGTACGCCCCGAGGAACTAGACACCATTGTTGTTCCTGCACAAGCTGAAGGTTTCCAGTCGGCTTTTATAGAAACAAATGCATGGTGGGCCATAAGAATTTCCTCTTCCATGTTAAATCGAATCAAATATATTGCAGCCTATCAGGTAGCACCCGTTTCTGCAATAACACATCTGGCGGAGGTTGCCACGATTGAAAAATACAAAGACACCAACAAGTACATCGTTTACTTTAAAGATTCTGCAAGAGAAATCAATCCCATTAAGTTGGATACCAAAAAGAAAGGAACCGCTCCCCAAGCTCCCCGTTATACTACTTATGAAAAACTAATGAAAGGAAAAGTGTTGTCTGATATATTTTAGGATGAATGATTATTATCTCTCTCTCATCAGCATTAATGAACAAGCAACGCACAAAACTGCACATTTGCAAGCTCCAACATACAAGCCGATGCTTCAGCATGCAAAAGAGCTGTTTTCTTGCCGACACACCCAAGCCCACCCACCACCCTTAAAAACTCGTTGCCAAGAATTGAAGTAAATAGAAAGAATAACGAAGTTAAATTGGTATTTTAGCGATTTAAATTATTGAAATATTAAATGACGACAAAAACAGAAACAAAACAATTCCAATATGAAGTTCAAGACTATCAGGAGGACTGTGTAAACAATATTGTCAGTCTTTTTGAAAGCCTTCGCCAAAAGGAAAAGTTTAGCGATGTGCTGACGGCACATCATAATAAAAACAAATACAAATTTCCAGTTCAAGACAACAATAACATTGATATAATGATGGAAACGGGAACGGGAAAAACGTTCACGTTTATCAAAACCATTTTTGAACTGAGCAAAAACTTTGGCTACAAAAAATTTATCGTTCTTATTCCAACCGTTCCAATTCGTGAGGGAACAAAAACAAACTTAGAAGACACCAAAAATTACTTTAAGAGCTTTTACGCCAACGAAAGAGAAAAAGAAATTGAAACTTTTGTTTACGAAGGCGGAAACCTTTCTGCGGTAAAACAATTTATTGGCACTTCGCATTTATCGGTTTTGGTAATGACACCAAGCTCGTTTAACAGCCGTGACAACATTTTGAATCGTCCGTTAGAACGAGAGATGAACGCACCTGAATTATTTGTGAATAATCAAGAACCTCCAAAATCGTATTTGGAATGTTTGAAACGCTTACATCCAATTGTGATAATGGACGAACCTCACCGTTTTGAAGGTAATGCGTTCAAAACCTATTTTGAGGGTTTTGACAATTATTATTTGCGTTTTGGAGCCACGTTTCCAAAAAAGAAAGACAGTTTGCCTTTATCCAATGTTGCCTATGTTTTAGACAGCATTTCTTCATTCCGACAAAGTTTGGTAAAGAAAATTGTGGTTTACACGCAAGATGTAGTTGAGAATACAGACACACTAATTGGCATTGAAAACAAAAAAGCCATTGTAAGCACTTTAACCAACGGAATTATTGCCAGACGAGAATTAGGAATTGGAGCAGTTTTCAACGGGAAAAACATAAAGAAAATAAACAAAGACACGATTGTTTTAGCGGACGATACGATTGAAAAAAGTTGATTATTCTTTGTCGGACGAATCATTGCGGGCAATGATTAAGGAAACAATCAAAAATTCATTTTGAAAAAGAAAAGGGATTGTTTGAGCAAGGCATAAAAGCATTGACCTTGTTTTTTATGGAAAGCGACACCAGTTTATTTCGTGGAAGCAATCCCAAAATCAAGAACTTTTTTTGAAGAAGAATACAAAAGCAACGTACACTGAAATTGTAAGCAAACTTGACCAAGAAAGCGACTATTATAAATTCTTGCAAAACGATTTTGACAGCGACAATACGCTGCAAGTTCATAAAGGATATTTTTCAGGCGACAAAGGAAACGCAGACGAAAAGTAAAAGCAGGTGTTGACGAAATTCTGAAAGACAAAAAGAAATTGCTTTCGTTTGAAAGTCGTACTCTTCATTTTCTCCATTTAGGCATTACAGGAAGGTTGGGACAATCCGAATGTATTTACAATCTGTAAACTTTTCAATCGGAAGCGAAATCATACGTGGGCACTTAGATCCACTTGATTCTTAGTTGTTTATCATTGAGCTCTTTGACATTTTTGTAATCGTTTTTATTAAGTATCCGTTTACAGGAGTTTTGTCGAGTAGAGAGAAGCTTAGAATTTGTAATATTTCGTATATTGAACGGTCTACTTTCAGTTTGTTACCAACTATGCTCACTAAGCAGTATGTTATTATTGCACAATAAAGCTGGATCTTTACAGCATTTATGGTAGTTCCCCAAAAGGATTTTATCTTTAAGTGCTGCTTCATCCATTTAAAAAATAACTCCACCTGCCAACGTTTTTTGTATAACAAAACTATTTCCAGTGCTGTAAGCTCTATGTTATTGGTAATTGAAAATGAATAGCTTGTCAGTTTCTTGCATCATAATATTTAATTCTACTGAAGTTTTTTCGGATACGATTTTAAAGAATTAATTGTTACCAGTTTTTCATTTGATCATATATTAATCCTGTTTTTCTATCCACTTTTTTAGAGTAAATTCTCATGAAACTGCATATTACTCTTTTGCTCTCATGACAAAGTAAGCCTTGCTACGGTGCAGGTTGTAGAGTCTAGTAAAGTCTATATAACCTTTGTCCATTATGTAGTAACTCCCTGCTTCATAAATAAGCTCGTCAAGCATGTTCACATCGTGAGTTTTTGCGTTTGTAATAAGCACGAGTGAAGGGATAGATGTTTTGATATCATAAAGAGTATGCAATTTAATGCCTCCTTTATTTTTACGAAACTCTGCCCACCAAAAAACACTCAAACAGAGGTCAATAGTAGTCGAATCGAAAGCATAAACTTCACCATCTACTTTGATCTCAAAGTCATCTTTATCGTTTTATGACGAGCTTCATCGATAAGAACATACGCAAACTCTTCAAAGATTCTGTAATCCCTATTGCGATTAGCCTTACCAAGGTTGGGTAGCGAGTCACGCTTTTACCCAAACCAAGATGGTAATACTTTTTGCTATGAGCTTCTAAACCAAGCATTAGTCGCATGCTGTCGCGCAGTGACTGACCGAAAATCATACAGAGCATCTGATTCCAACATGTAAGTGTTCTAACTTTCTTATTCCCATCATACTTAGCTACAATAGTGTCAAAGACGCGTCTTGGTAAAAAATCTGTAAGCTGAGCGAAAATATATCTCCTTGATTCATTGTTTTATACTTTTAGTCAAAGTTAAAACGAAGTTCTCAATTCAAATCGTCACGCTACAGAAGGGTGCTTAACTATAAGATGTACAATGATTTAAAAGAACGTTTTTTGTTTTAGAGTGCCTTTTAGATGAAGCGAAATATCAAAACTCCAGCAGATTGGTAGAGGTTTACGCATTTGCGTAAATCAAAACTTGCAGCGTAACACGCTTAAAAATCTGAATGACGACCAAGAAGCATTTTGGAAAATCAATAACCTTGATGTAGTGGTTTCAAGCAAAGAACACGGTTTTGTTGAGGCAATTCAAAACGAGATTTTAAGTAACTCATTCCTGATTTCGGAAACATTCACCGAACAAGAACTGATTAAAACACTCAAAGAGAAATCGGGCTTTGATGATGACACGGTAATTACTTTGGTTGATGATATTTTGAAGGAAAAGAAAATGATTGTTCGCAAAGCAATTGTTGACGGACAAAAGATTTACGAAAAATCGCCTGAGTTTTCAGCTATTCTAAAAGAACAAAATTTGCCCGAAGAACAAGTGAAAGCAATAGAAAGCTTGTTTGCAACCGATACAAACACATACGTTCAGAAAGCTGAGAAGAAAAAAGAGAAAAAGAAAGTTTTTATAAAGGCAACGCATTTGCAAGAGTTTCAAAACCTTTGGAACGCTATCAATAAAAATGCTTTTTATGTTTTAGATACTTTGACCGAAGAACAAGAAAGCCAACTGATACAAAATATAAAAACGCAAATAGAAGAAGTTCCCATTACTGAAATTCTATTGCAAACGATGCGTGCCGAACTTAGTGTTAATAAACTTGATAAAGAGGACGCAATTACCAGAGAATTAAAAGGAACAGTTTCATACAAAAGTAAAGTTGATTATTTGGAATTGGTTCGCACTTTGAGCAACAACACCAAAACACCTATTTCATTTGTGGTAAAAGTTTTCAACGCTTTGAGTGATGATTTCAAAACCAAAATGCTCTGCAACAATCCTGAACAGGCACAACGAGAAATTTCCGAAATAATCAACAAGAACTTAATTGCTATGCTCAAGGCAAACATTAAGTATGACGGTATTAACGGAACAGGTTTGCCCAATGTATTCAAAACCGATGTTTCGGCAGGCTCAACACGGGGGAAAACCTATTTAGACACAGGAAGCGTAGGCAAATTTCAAAAAGACATTGCAGGCGATTTCAGTTTAAAAACCAAATGGGTATTTGAAGAAGTGATTGAATACGATAGTGATTTTGAATTGGAAATTGTGGAGCAAGACCCCGACATTGATAGCATTGAAATTTTCGGCAAACTTCCACGCCTGAAAATCAAAACACCATTGGGAGATTACAACCCCGATTTTTGCTATGCTATCAAAAGCACCGAAGGCAACAAAATATTCCTTGTAGTGGAAGCCAAAGGTT
This sequence comes from Mariniphaga sp., assembly GCA_040772505.1. Classification (GTDB taxonomy): domain Bacteria; phylum Bacteroidota; class Bacteroidia; order Bacteroidales; family Prolixibacteraceae; genus Mariniphaga. The sequence continues at coordinate 85,455 of JAXGYA010000013.1, forward strand.
ATAAATCGTCAACTGCTATTCCTGTAGATGAAAAAAGAAAGATTGACTTTGCCAAAAAGTATTTTGAGGCATTAGGCGAACACTACAAAGACCAAAACATTAAAATTTCATTTAAAGAACGTATCAATAAAACGCAATTAGCGGCATTGATAAACAACGCATAAGACAATGGCAGAACAAGATTTTATAAAAGCAGGATTTACGGTTGTTGGCACAGAAAACAACGAAAACAAATTGTTGCGTTTTCTGAAAGAGAACTACCCTAACGTAATACGTGACACCGAAATAAATTTAGAAGAACTAAAAACCGTTTTGGGTTTGCCTATTGATGAAAAGATAAACGGTTACGGTTTAAACTTTGTGGGCAGAAACTTTGCCAGAGCTAAATATGCTCAAAAGACAGAAAAGGAATTACGCCTGAATAATACGTTAAGTAAAAATATTGACACAACCGAAAATTTAGTTTTGAAAGGCGACAACCTCGACAGTTTAAAAATCTTGAAAAATCATTATAGTGGTCAAGTCAAATGTATCTACATTGACCCGCCTTACAATACAACAAGCGATGAATTTGTTTATCCCGACAAATTTGACAAAGAAGAGGCAGAAGTATTGGGATTAGCAAATTTGAGCGAAAGCGATTTTGCAAGAATGGATTTTAGCTTCAAAACTAAAAAGAGCCATAATGGTTGGTTGGCGTTTATGTATCCTCGTCTATTATTGGCAAGAGATTTACTAAGTGATGATGGTATTATTTTTATAAGCATAGACGATAACGAACAAGCAAATCTTAAACTGCTTTGCGATAATGATGTTTTCGGTGAGGAAAATTTCATTGAGAACTACATATGGCACAGCAACTTTAGACCAGACAATAGCTCTTCAGTTGAGCGAGAAAATGCACAATACGTATTATGTTATAGCAGAAACAAACAAAAGATAAAAAAATTAATCGGTCAACAGAAACAAACTGAAGGCTTGCCAAGTTTGACAAAAAACAAGCCTGGCACCAATATATCAAAATTGTCATTTAAGAAGGAATGGATTGAAACAAATCTCCCAGATGGTACTTATAATGCAGGCGAACTGAATTCAGGTTACATTCTTCATAATGATGTTATTGTTTCAAATGGAGAAGTACAGAATGATTTTGATTTATCGGGTAAAGTAATTTGGTCGCAATCCTACCTTGAAGATGAAATAAAAAAAGGGACAAAAATTGTAATTAAAACAAGTGGCTTTGTTCCCTACTCAAAGAAAATGGAAACGTCAGACTTAGCTCCAACCACCCTTATTCCAAACAATGAAGTTGGTGATGTATTGGAGGGAAATTCGGATATAAGTGAATTATTTCAAGCCAAAGTATTTGAACATCCTAAGCCAGTCTCATTAGTAAAATTTTTACTTAACTCAATAAATGATAAATCTGCGGTTGTACTTGACTTTTTCGCAGGTTCAGGCACAACAGGACACGCAGTAATGCAATTAAATGCAGAAGATGGCGGAAGCCGTAAATTTATTCTGTGCCAAATAGACGAGCCAATAAAAGAAGACAAACCAGCTTATCAATTTTGTATAGACAATAATCTCCTTCCAGTAATTTCAAGCATTACCATAGAACGTCTGAAGCGAGCAGGAGAAAAAATTGCTAATGACATTGAAGCAGAAAACAGCAAAGTAGGACTATTTGAGGATGATAAAAAACAAAGTCCTGATATTGGCTTTAAAGTGTTTGATAGTGTAGAAGCACCAAAATTGAAAGTAGATGACAAAGGACAAATTTCATTTACAGTAAATGAAAGTGATACTTTAAGTCGTATTTACAATATGATTTTCACCGTTGGTTTAGACGAGCCAACACAAGTTCCCGAAGAAGTGGTAAAAGATTGCATTTACAAAATCGGCAATCATTATTACATAACCAACAGCGAGAAAATTACGAGTGACGATTATTCAAACGCCATTAAAAACGGCAAAGTATTCATTGACGGTTGGACAGCCAGCCTAAACGGAACATTGCAGAACTATAAAGAGGATGTGAAGATTGTGTTTTAGCAAAATTGAAGTAAAATGATAACTAAGCTAAATAACTTTACTCTTAAATCTTTTGTTGGCTATACAAATCCCAACGACTTACTTTTTCGTGCCAAAAACATTCTATTTGGATACAATGGTAAAGGGAAAAGTGCTATTGCTATTGGCATAAAAGATGAATTTCTAAAAGACACAACCAAAAAGCCTGAGAATCTTAGAATTTTCGATAGAGATTACATTTCAAATTCATTATTACTTGAAAATTCTGAGGATAAGATTAAAGGCGTTGAAGCAAGTTTTGGTAAAGGTGGAGTTGATATAGAAAACAAGATTAAAGAACTTGAAAAGCTAATTATCAAAGAAGATGAAATTGGAAAACTTGACACAGGTATCGCCAAATTACGCAAAGAAATTAGAACTGAAATTAACAAAATTCACGATAGTCGAAAAGGCGAAGCTAACATTCAAAGAAAATCCAAAGATGAATCTATTGAACGAGTAATTGAACTTTACAAAAAGGATTTTCAGGATGCTAAAAAAATAGAAGCAGATGAAGAAAAACTGATAAAGATTAATGGCGATAATGCAATTGAAAAACAAATTGCACAGAATGAAAATTTGAGACCATTAAACTTATCTAAAATTCAAACAAATTTAATCGAAGAAGTAAAAGTAATATTCAAAGAAAAGTTTGGAGAAGATATTTCAATCCCAGAATTTGAAGTTGTTCAATGGATTGAAACAGGTTTGAAACTTCACAAAGAGGGCGATAACTGTAAATTCTGCGATGGTAAGTTAGATTATTCAGATGTAAAATCGAAAATAACTCAATACAAAGAAAACAAAAGACATAAGGCAACTGAAAAGCTAAAGCAATTCAGAGAACAACTTCAAAGTCTTTTAGAGAGTATCAAAGCTATTGAGAAAGAATATAAAACGTACACCACCAACATTGGCAATGATATAGAGCAACATTTTACTGCAATTTCTGCAAAGAAAAACACTATTGAAACCCTTATAACCTCTTGTCAATCCAAAATTGACAACATTGAAATTCAAGAAAATTTCGACTTTGAACTTTTAGCAGGAACTTTGAAAGAGCTTGAAGAGTCAATTTCAAATATCTCTAAAACCAAAAACGACCAATTATTTGAGTTAAGAAAGAAGCTAAACAACCTGACTACTTTAGTAAAAGGTGCTATTGGCTTGGAAATACTACAATCAGCTACTATAAAAGATAAGCTACAAGAGGTAAAAGACAAGGAAATTGACCTTAAAGAAAAGCGAGAGAACAACAAGAAAAAGCAACAAGAAATTCAAGATTTAAAGCAACAGAAAAGTCTAACAAAAGATTTTGCTGATTTTGTTTCTCAAATTCTGAATGACATACATATTTCATTAAAGGTTGAACTTGATACTGACAACAAAAATTACATTATCAAAAGCACCAACGAAAACGCTACTCTTACCCTTAAAGATATTAGCGAAGGAGAAAAAAATCTTTTAGCATTGTTGTTTTTCTATTACGAACTTTTCGCAGACAACAAACAACAGAACGTAAAACCTGAAATTGAACTTATCATAGTTGACGACCCAATTTCAAGTATGGATGATTCAAATAAGTTTTACATTTTGGAACTTATGAAAAACCTTTTGGAGCTCCCAAATCAACAAATCTTTGTATTGACTCATTCTTGGGATGACTATTGTAATCTTTCATACAATTTAGAAAACAAACAAGATGTTGCAACTTTTGAATTAAGGAAAACCAATGGTATAAGCAATTTGGTGAAATTAAGTAGTAAAGAAAAGCCATACAACTATTTATTCAAAGAGATTTATGATTTTTCAGTGAAAAGTGAAGAGGATATAAAAAATGAGTGTCAGATATATCACTATCCAAATGTAATGAGGCGAATTTTTGAAGAATGGTACAGTTTTAAAGTTGGGAAAAATGTAAAATTTACAAGTAACATTCAAAATCAAATTGCGAGTGTTTTTAATATTACAAGCAACAGCGAAAAAGCAAAACTTGGTGTATTGATTAAGGTTTGTAATATTCTCTCTCATTCAATAAATGGCTCAATGAATCCACAGGAAATTCATAAATCAGCAAAATATCTAATGAGACTTATTCAAGACAAAGACAAACTACATTTTGACAATATGAAGAATTAATCTGAAATGAAAGGACAAGCCAACGCATACAGCCACACACATTGCCAAACCGCTCAAGCCGCCCCTCAAGCCCAAGTTTGGCAAAGAGTGTGTCTGTCCAACCGCACGACAAAAATGGTTTTAAAAAATTTTCCGACCCTTCAAAAAAATAAAAAACGCCACGCACAATCCGACAGACAAATGATAGGAAACCCAACAACGACAATGGTTTACAAACACGGTGGACAAGAACGCCAGCAGCTAACAGCGGTTTGGCGTAATGGCGGGTGCAGTGCTTCGTATGACAGTTTTGTGGTAGGTTCAAGTGCAGTTCTTCGATTGAACTTTTGTGCTAAAAATCCGCCACTACGCCAAGCCGCAAAACGTTATATGAAATGGCGATTAGAATGACAAAATAAAATGGAGTAAAATAAATCATGAGAAAACTATCATTATCAATCAAAATCTATATCGGTCTCATCATAACTCTCGCAATCTTGGCAGCAATTAATATTTTTTTACCCCAAGGTCCTTTCTTACCAATTTTGCCAGAACAAGAACTTCCAGCTTCTAAACCAGTGCTCGCCCTTGTGAATGCAGCCATTATGCTTATTCTATATGGTGGCCTGGGTTTTCTTGGATTAAAGCTCTCACAAAAACTTGGCTTCGCTGACATTTGGGATTCGAAAGTTTATAATAATCAAAGGTTTTTGATTCCTGCGCTTGTTGGGATAGTCATTGGTGTATTTTTCATTTTCGCCGATGCCATTTTGAGTCAATTTCATACCTTAGGACCACTTCCTCATCCACCATTTCCTACTTCTCTTGTAGCTTCAGCAACTGCCGGTATTGGAGAAGAAGTGATATTCCGCTTATTTTTCATTCCATTCTGGGCATGGTTTATCTCTCATGTGATCCTAAAAAAAAGATGGCAAAATCAGATTTTTTGGCTTGTCGCTGTTTTTTCAGCTCTTGCATTTGCTTTCGGGCATATCCCTTCGGTAATGATTCTTTTGGGTTTGAATAATATTAGTGAAATTCCACTTGCTCTTATGAGCGAGGTTATTCTTCTCAATGGAGTAATTTCACTATTTGCTGCCTATTACTTCAGGAAATTTGGATTTCTGGCTGCAGTTGGTATACATTTTTGGACAGATGTAATATGGCATGTTATCTGGGGAGTAATTTAATCATGCCGCAACTTCATATAACAGCGGATAAAAGGAAAATCAGAGATTTTCCAAATTGCCTTCGGCAACTTCTTTTATCCGCAAAACGTTGGGCGCAATTAAATGGCGCGTTAAATAAATAGCCCGGCCGAGAAATA
>JAXGYA010000014.1:0-31575 GCA_040772505.1 Mariniphaga sp.
GTGCTGATATGGTAGTTATACTGTACGGTGGCTATTTTCCAGGTCGCAAGTTCATATGGGTGCGGCGGCAGAGGCAGCAGGAATATCTTTTCTTCGGAGAATGCCGCTGCCCTGCTGCCCTCTTTCTTCTGAAAGGGTTTGTTGTTGAATTCAATGAGCTTTTCAGCTATCGCCTCATTCAGTTCATACAGGGAGAGAAACTGGACGTTACGCAAAGATGCAAGTATCCATGTTGAAACGATCCCGACAGAACATTCAACTGTGGCCTTGTCCCGAGGAGACCTTGGACGGGCAGGTATTACCGCTGTGCCGTAATGCTCGGCAAGTTCAAGATATGTCCTGTTGATCACAGTTTCGCTTTTAGATACACTCGTTACTCCGGTTTTAAGGTTGTCCGGCCTGAGTATTCGCGTTACTCCGCCCAAATATTTGTACGCGTTGACATGTGCGGTGGTCCAGCTTTCCTGATTCTGGGAGATGAAAGCTTCGACATATGCATAACCGCTGTACGGCAGCACTGCCACAAAGACATAAGACTTGATGGACGCGCCTGTGTCGGTATCCGTTATGCAAACATTCTGACCGGCCCAGTCGACCTCCATTATCTCTCCGGGCTTGTGGTCCAGATGCATGGTTGCGTTGTTTTTAATGACATAGTCACGGTAGTATTTGTTGAACTGAGTGGACTGATATGGAAGCTCGCCTGTTTCCCTGCACTGGCTGTAGTATTCAGCCCAGAGCAGGCTCAGCGTTACACCGTTTTTGCCCATTTCCTTGTGTATCTCCCCGTAATCCGGCATTTTGTAGCAAGTTTTTTGCAGCCCCGGCGGGAAAAGCCTGTCTGTTATCTCCTTGTCGCTTAAGTCTTTTGCGGATCCCCACTCAAGGCTGATTTCCGTGGCACGTTTGAGTACGTCTATGACAGTTGTCCGTGAACAGTGACATGCTGCGGAGACCTGTTTGTTGCTGATCCCAAGGCTGTGAAGCCTTAGGATCTCCCTGTAATTGGCCATCTCTAATGACCCCTCCTCAAATAATGTATTTGCATCACCTGGATGCTTAATGCATTATATTGATAGAAGTTCAGTGAGGTAATTGAAAGGTGGAGGGGTGTACAACTCGTCCGGTCGCAGTGTTCAGTTTGGAGCGGTGAGGATGTTCAACTCACGCGGTCAAAGTGTTCAATTTGACGCGGCGTATGCACTTGATTTTGGCCGATTTGAGACTGGACGACAAAAATCAGGCAGAACGATTCGTATATTTGATCTTTTAGATGTTTTTCAGTAACGACTATATTACAATGCTATAATCATTAAAAAAGATCGTTGCACGTCATTTAATTTTTTTACGAAAGGTAGGAATAAAATGAGGTATTGTAAAAAATGTGTGATGCCTGATACTCGTCCCGGAATTACTTTTGATGAAGAAGGAGTTTGTTGTGCATGCAGAGCACACGAAAAAAAACAGTTAACAGATTGGGATCAGCGCTTTGAAGAATTAAAAAAACTTTGCGATAAACATAGAAATAAGAATAAATTTGGTTATGACTGTATTATTGCTGTCAGCGGTGGAAAGGATAGTCATTTCCAAACTCACATTATGAAAGAAGTACTTGGTATGACCCCACTGTTGGTCTCAGTTGAAGATAATTTCCCAATGACAGAAGCAGGCAAGCATAACATACGAAATATTTCTGAGACATTCGGATGTGAAATTATTTCTTTAAAGCCCAACATTAAAGCTCAAAAAAGTATAATGAAAAAAACTTTTGAGAATTATGGTAAACCAACATGGTATATCGACAGATTGATATACACATATCCATTGCATATGGCAATAAAATTCAATATCCCACTTTTAGTATATGGTGAGAATGTAAGTTACGAATATGGTGGGTCAGGAGGAATAGAAACTCCTTCTGCTAAAGAGCAAATTTTTAATGGAGTCGCTTCAGATATTGACACTAACGAATTAATTGGTCCCTCTGTAACATTAAAAGACCTAACGCTATGTCAGCCACCGACACAAATGGAAATGAGCAAAATTGATCCTATATACTTAAGCTATTTTGTTCCCTGGAATAGTTACTTAAATTACACATTTGCAAAATCTGTCGGTTTTCATGATCTAACCCACGAATGGTCAAGGACTCATAACGTAGAAAACTTTGACCAGGTTGACTCCAGGGCATATACGGTACATTACTGGTTAAAATATCCTAAATTTGGCCATCAGGCTGCTACAGATTATTCATCACGTTTAATAAGATATGGTCTGATGACAAGGGAAGAGGCCCTACAAGCTGTTAAGAAACATGATCATGCACTCGACCCATTTGCAGTCAGGGATTTTTGTGAATTTTGCGGTTATTCGGAAAGAGAATTTTGGACCATTGTGGATAAATTTTACAATAGAGAGATCTTCCAAAAAGATCCCTTCGGCAGGTGGGTCCTAAAAGAACCTGTATGGGGTTAACCTAATACCATAATACTAGTAATCCTAATTGTTTTAAGGGGTCTCTCTTTTTAAGGTTTTAACGCAAGTATAACAAAACCCTTTTTAAGCGTGGGCTTGGTACTGCTTCCAGTAACAAGCCCATTAATTTATAATAACGAGCATCGCAATAAAAGAAACATTTTTAACGATCAACGTTACCTAATGCTCTGGTGTTTTGTTATAATCACATTTTGAAAAAATTCATATCTATCTGTTTCTGATAATTTCCTCTAAATTCCCATCGTTGCTATCTGTGAAGCGTTTTTAAAATCGTCATGCCTTCCAATATCTATCCATATTCCTTCAATTTCATGGCTATAGACAGCTTTGTCATTTTTTAACAATTTTTCCAGAAATTTTGTCATTGGGTAATATGTATTTTTGGGGATCATTTTCAGGATCATTGGATCGAAAGTATATATTCCCGCGTTTACAAAATACGACAGAACGGGTTTTTCTTCTATGGTCGTGATTTGTCTGTTATTGGTCCTGACAACTCCGTATGGGATCTGACAGTCATACTTTCTCAAACAGACAGTTGCTGCAGCATTATTCGATTTATGAATATCGATGAGAGCAGAAAAATCCATGTCCGTATAAATATCGCCATTCATTACGATGACAGGATCAGAGTTCTGCGGCTCAAAGTTAGCCAACGCCCCTGCAGTCCCTAATGGTTTTTTCTCATGCAAATATGAGATTTTTACTCCCATTTTCTCGCCATCTTCAAAATAATCCATTATTTGCTCTTTCAGATAATTCACGGATATGTGAAAATCATGAAATCCAAACAAAGAAAGATGAGTTATTATCGTCTCCAATATTGGTTTACTGCCAATTTTCAGCATGGGTTTTGGACAATTTTTAGTAAGCTCACCGAGTCTTGTTCCTTTCCCTCCGGCCATGATTATTATTGAATTGTTTTTTCTGCTTATATTCAGGAGGTCAGATAAAAAAACAATATCTTCAAACTTGTTTTCATCATTTACAAGTGGGATAAATGAGACAGACCTATCCTGCATTCTCGAAATTAACGCTTTTTTAGGTTCATTTTTACCACCAATCAAAGGGTTCCTGTTTACCACGCTGATAATTGGAGAGTCCAGTGGAATACCTTTAAGTATTGCCCTGCGTATGTCCCCATCAGTAATTACTCCAATAATACATTGATCTTGATCAACCAAAATAGCCATTTGTCTAGAATTTTGATCAACAAGACTCAGAGCCTCGTATATTGTTGTTTTAATAGAAACAGTATATTTCTTCAACTCATCTTTATTCATATCAAACCATCCTTAGTTCTTACTTTGCCGGGACACCTTTAACGCAAGTTTTTTCAGGAACATTATTTATCACGACAGCTCCTGCTGCAACCAATACTTCCCTGCCAATATTTATACCCTGTATTATTTTAGCACCGGTACCAATGTGAGACATCTCATCTATTGTTACTCCTCCGGAAATTGTTACTCCGGGTGCGATATGAACATGTTTTCCAATGATACAATCGTGATCTATCACTGCACCGGTATTCACAATTGTATTGTCATCCAAGGCAACGCAGGGCTGGATCAAAGCTCCACGCATTATCTGAACCCCAAAACCTACTGTGATATTTCCTGACAAGGAAGCTGCCATTGATACAACTGAAGGAAAAAGATACCCTTTCTCTCTATATTTTTCAAATATCATCTTACGATATGTATTGTCTCCGGTCGATCCAAGTCCGTTAACAAGATATATTTCTTCAACTTTATATTTAAATATTACATCATCATTTCCTATGCACGGTACTCCCATTATTTTTTCATGGATTTCGTTTATCTCTGTGTAGCCAATAATATTAACATTATGTTCCTGCAGCATATCTATCAGGACTTTTGCATGTCCGCCTCCGCCAATTATTACGTATGGTCTGGAGTTATCTGATAGAATCATCCGGGTCATAGTCCTTCTCCGCTTTTTTATAGATAAGGGTCCAGAATAGCATCGGTGAATGACCATCAGCAGGGCGCTTTGCCATGATATTATCCGCTGTGATCGTCTCTCCGATTTTTATTTTATCTTTAGCATACAAACCTTTTCGCACTAATTTTCTATTGCCACATTCCATTGATGTTACTATTTTTCTCGAACCGCCAAGCGCGTTTTCAACATCTCTAATGTTTTTGACCATACTCTTAAACTCGTCAGGTTCAATTGAGGCTTTGTGATCCGGTCCTTTCATTTCTCTGTCCAGTGTAAAATGCTTTTCTATAACTTCTGCGCCCAACACGACCGCTGCTGATGGGATGACAGTACTTTGTGTATGGTCAGAATAGCCCACGGGAATACCAAACACGTCGATAAGTGTAGGTATGACTCTTAGATTAACATTTTTGACTGGTGCGGGATATTCAGAGGTACAGTGAAGCAAGACTACCTTCTTTTTCAATATTTCAAGGGCTTCCGGCTTTGAATATGTCATTAGGAAATTCTCAATTGTTGGTTGAGTATTTATCCTGAGATACCCGAAAGCCAGACATCCCAATGCTGTCTCAATGTCCCCTAAAGTACTCATCCCAGTCGATAATATCAGTTCAATACCTCTTTGTGCGATTTTCATCAACAAAGGTCCGTTAGTTATTTCTCCAGAGCCTAATTTTATCCTTGTAAGCTTTAGCGAATCTGCAAGAAATTCAAAACTGCCATCATCAAAGGGGCTTGAAAGAAAATCTATTTTTCTCTGAGAACAATAACTGAGCAATTTAAAGTGATCATCTTTGGATAATTCTAATTTCTTCAGCATTTCAAACTGGCTTTCCTCTAAATTCATATTGGCTTTCTGATAATCTGCCTGAGGCGTGTCCTTTTTTACTAGGTTTTCCGCTGTAAATGTCTGGAACTTAATCGCATCAGCACCTGCTTCTTTGGCTTTGTCAACTAATTCCAGTGCTATTTCCAGTGACCCGTTATGATTTACGCCGGCTTCTGCAATTATATAAGTCCGCATCAATTGCCCCTCCTCAAAAAATCGTTAATTGCAGCAATGATCTTTTTTGAAGGCTCATAATAGTTGAAACTATCTTTATATTCTTTCATAGATGATGATTTCAATTTTGATATCTCTGATGCGATTGCATTTCTTTCACATGGGCAATTCACAACAAGCCTGTCGCTGATCCTGTCTTTTTGCCTGTCACCAATATTAATAACATTCACACCCAATAAAGGCGCTTCGATAATTCCGCTTGAAGAGTTGCCTATCATCACATCTGCGATCTTCAGCAGCCCCCAGTAACGTTTCATGCCGAGAGAGAGCCTGAAAACCCTATTTTTAGGTGAGGCTTCACAAAATTCAACTATTTTTTTATTAATTATCCGGCCGTCAGTGTCAGCGTTGGCCCCGGTAAAGATCATTGTTGCATCGGGAAAAGAATCCAACGCACAAAGCAGTTCGTGGATCTGGTCTTCTGAAGATTGGTCAGAGAGCGTTTCCGGATGGTAGGTAACAATATAGAGAGGATGATCTAAAGAAATTTCCAGGTCATTTTCAAGTTCTGTTTTATCCGGCAATTCCATGTTGATCATCGCATCAATGCACATTGATCCAACGAGGAAGACCCGGTCAGGATCCGCACCCATATTAACGACCCTATCCATATATTCCTTACGTGCGACAAAATGCAATGTGCTCATCTGTGTGATGCTGTGGCGAAATGCGTTGTCGTATGCACCAAGTGTAACTTCTCCGCCGTGTAAATGAGCTATTGGGATCCTTGCTATAACAGCTGCTTCTGCTGCTCCAAGTATCTCATATCTGTCCCCCAGCAAAATAACCATATCCGGTTTCAGGTGATCAAAAGCATCGGCAAAACCAATAATACAAAGACCTAATGATTTTGTTACGGCAACACTTGAATCAGAGGAGAGCAGCATCTCTACTTTCCAGTCAACAATGAATCCATCTTTTTCAATGTCATTCACAGTCGATCCAAACTCCGGGCTTAAATGGGCCCCGGTCACGATCAGCTGCAGTTCCATTTCGGAATCGTTTTGTATGGTTTTCATTAACCAGTACAAAAGCCCGTATTCTGCTCTGGTACCTGTCACAACAGCTATTTTAAAGGTCATTTGTTATCTCCTTAATAGTAGGAACTCCGCATATTCAAAGTCGTCCCTGGTATCGATATCTACCGACCTTTCCTTTGGCATAATATAAGCCAGCGAATCTGGGTATCTTATCTTTTTGTTCCTCAAGAAAAGTTCTGTTTCAAGAACATAAACAGCTCCGTTTAGTATGTATTTCGCAGAATCAATGACTTCTTTGCACGCTTTTGTCATTGTCCCGCGTTCATTTAAGCAAAACATCCATCCTGGATTTTCTGATATTTTTATAATTGATTCTACAGAGGGTGCCCGATTATCTATGCAAATACGTATGGCAGTGTCAATATCTTCCGTTGTCCTAAAGGGAGATGTTGGCTGAAGAAGAACTACGTAATCGTATTCTTGATCAATGGCGGTAATGGCATGTTCCAACACATCCTCACTTGAAGCTTCGTCAGATGCCAGAAAAGAAGGACGCACAAAAGGAACCTCACAACCATATTGTTTCGCGACAGCAATTATTTCCTGATCATCAGAAGACAGGATGATCCTGTCAAGAAGTTTCGAATTTTTAGCAGCTTCTATTGTCCATGTAATCAGAGGTTTATTGCCCAAGATCATAATATTCTTACCCGGAAGTCTTTTAGATCCACCTCTGGCCGGTATCACTGCTAGTATTTTCTTATTACTATACATTGCAACATATATCCTTCAAAGCTTCAGCAACGAAGATGATATCATCCTCATTATTTACAGTGGAACTAGGCAGATTCATTCCATATTCATACAGGTATTCACAGGTTGGAAATTCGTGAGGTGTGTAATTTTTGTATGGGGGGAATTTATTGATAGGAACAAACAGCCTTCTTGACGGGATGCCTTTACTTTTTAGATCTTCCTGTATTGCTGAAATATCCTTATGCGGATGTTCTATCGTAACAGAAGAAAGCCACCAGGCACTTTTCCCCTGAGCACCTTCCTCCTGAAATTTTATAAATGGTATTTCGGCAAGAATTATCCTGTATATGTTGTTAAAGCTATTCTTTTTTTCAATAAAGGTATGCAGCCTTTCCATCTGTGCCAGACCAAGCGATGCTTCAAGATTTGTCATACGCATGTTATAGCCTACTTCTGTATGATAGAACCCCTTTGAAGCATCTCTTGCCTGGTTAACAAGAAACTTGATATGTTCAGCCCTTTGTGCATCTTTTGCAACAACCATGCCTCCGCCGCCGGTAGTAATAACTTTATTTCCATTAAAGCTGTAACAGCCGATATCTCCAATCGTTCCTGTGTACCTTTCCGTATATGTTGCTCCCAGGCTTTCAGTAGCATCTTCGATCACGAAGAGGTCATGTTTTTTTGCTATGTTCATTATGGAATCCATGTCGCATGGATTGCCGTAAAGATGGACAGGCATTATTGCTTTTGTCTTTTTTGTTATAGCTTTTTCAATTTTTTCAGGTGAAGCGTTCCATGTTACAGGATCAACGTCTACAAAAACAGGAGTTGCGCCAACATACCTGATCGGGTTTGCGGACGCCACAAATGTTAAGGCAGGAAGGATAACTTCATCTCCGGATGTGATCCCCAGTTCTATTAAAGCAATATGCAAAGCTGAAGTGCCGCTTTGAACAGACACAGCCCGAGGAACTTCCAAATATCGTGCAAATTCTTCTTCAAACTTTGTAACAAAAGGTCCTATCGTTGAAACAAAGGACGAATCAACGCACTCGCATAGATATTTTTTTTCCAGTTCACCCAGGTTTGGGGAGTCCAACTCTATTTTCATCATTATGTCCCTCACACATTGTATATGGATGGTTTATATGTACTTAAGTTAGCTTTGATCCACTCTATTGTTTTTTTGATTCCCTCGTCTAAAGAAACCTCAGGACTCCATTCGGAAACTTCTTTCGCCATATCCGCATTCGAACACAAACGCTCTACCTCACTATTTTGGGGACGAAGCCTTTGTGTTTCACATTCTATTTTAGCATCTGAACTTACTAGAGTTAAAATCTTTTCTGCTAGATCGCCTATTGTAATTTCTTTTCCTGTCCCTAAATTAATTACCTTGCCGATAGCCTTATCTGACATCCCAACTTTAATGAATCCACTGGCTGTATCTGTAACATAATTTAAATCCCTTGTGGGTGTAAGGTTGCCAAGCTTGATAACTTTTGCACCCGAAAGAGCCTGTGAAATGATTGTAGGGATAATTGCCCTGGCAGACTGTCTAGGCCCATAAGTATTGAATGGTCTGACAACAACTACCGGAGTATCAAAGGAACGATGATATGTAAGTGCAAGCTGATCCGCTCCTGATTTTGTTGCAGCATAAGGTGATTGAGGGTTGACCGGGTGTTTTTCGTCTATTGGAACGTATTGAGCGGTTCCATAAATTTCGCTGGTGGAGGTATGTATTACACGGACACCCAATTCCCTGGCAGACTGTAAGACATTGTATGTGCCCTCTATGTTTGTTTTAATATAGGCAATGGGAGAAACATATGAATAAGGTATACCTATCAAAGCTGCTAAGTGAAAAACAGCATCCACAGCCTTCATTGCCGTGTGGACTGAGTCATAATCCCTTATATCTCCGCTATAGACTTCCAGGTTGGGGTGATGGTTGTTTTCCAGCCATCCCCATCCATTACGGGAATTGTAACGGACAAATGCCCTGACCTCATGACCTTCACTTAATAATTTCTCTGTCAGGTGTGATCCGATAAAACCTGCTGCCCCGGTAACAAGAAGTTTCATGACTATTTCTCCTTTGTTAATAATATCGACTTAAACTATCTTACTATTTTCTTAATAACTTGAAAATGTTCCAAGGCATATTATAAACCTTCGAAGCCAGGTACCAAACAAGCAAAAACGTGCAAAATGATGTTATAGTCGTTGCCTGAGCAGCTCCAATCGGTCCATTTAACTTTATAAAAACATAGTTTAATGCAACATTAACCAGTGACATCGATATCGTTGCCATAGCTAAATATTGAGTTTTTTCTGCATAGAAAATATAATTTACCACCATATAGTACATTCCAGTAAATGCAAAACCCAACGCTATCCAAATAATATAAACATAAGAAGCCTGGAATTCTTTACCAACAAAGAAAGAAAGCAACCAAGGCGCTATCGCACCCAATACAAAAGTTCCTATCAAGATAATAACAAAATATAAATATGTAATTTTTATAATTTTAATATTAATTATTTCAGATCGTTGATTTAGTTTTTTAAAAAGCCATGGAGAATATGCCTGATTGAACGCAGTTGCTAAAAGTAAGATTATACCGCCAATTTGAAATCCGACAGTATAGATTCCCGTCTCAGCAATTCCAACCATTTTAGAAATAAAGATCCTGTCGATTGAAGAATTCAATATACCAGCAAGTGCATGTGGAATCAAAGGAACGCCAAAATAAAGTGCATGTCTTAAATATGTTCTATCTATCGAAAAAACAATGCTCGCATGGCGCTTCATGATGAAAAGTCCTATAGGTGCAAATAACAAAGGTGCAGCTACCATAGCAAAAACTTGTCCCTGCCATTTCAGATTAATAATAGTTAACAGTATTATTGACATCCCTGCTTGAAATATAGTTCTCGTATTGATAAAAAGTCCATATTGAAATGGTTTATTACGGGCTTGCCAATGGACAAGCGTAATGTCCACAATGCTTCTTGCACAAGCTGTAATTGGCACTAACCATAACCACGAAGAGGGAAAGGAAAATAGATTTGAGATAGGGAATCGCAACATAAAAACAACGAACATAGAAATGGTTCCAATAAACACCGTCGCGATAACAACCGTTCCAAAATAGAGCGGGGCCTGGAACCTATCCTCTGCAAAATAAGCCCTTGAATATGCACCGGCTAAATTACATCCACTAATTGCAATCACTAGAGATAGAATTATATTAAATACGGAAACATAACCATAATCTTCTGGGGAAAGATATCTGGTCAAAACAGGGAGAAGAAAAAAAGGGATAGCACTGTTTATGAGAGAGAAAATGCCATAAGTTCCAGCAGAACGAAGTAAATCAGTTTTGGAGATAGTTCTAAATGTTTTTACAATCTGCATGTCTTTAAGACCCCCAAAAATGTTATGGCAAGTTACTTTATGAATAGCAAAAATATAATAAGTTTCAGGAGTAGTTAGTAAAAACTTGTGTCTTTGCGTTTCAGATTGCATTACACAGTATTATAAATCACTGCTATATCCAAAATGGTCAAGTTTCACTTTAAAAAAGATGTAAAATATCCCGGTATTAATTTATAAAGATACACCAAAAAAGATAATTATGTTCACCACCTTTTCTTAACATCTAGGCACGTTACTTGTTTTATAAAATAACATCTCCGAAAAAAGAAAATAAAACAACAGAAAATCCATAGGACCTACAAATGCTCCTGTATCTGTGCTGATTCTAAGTAGTAGGGCAATGCCAATAAACCCAAGCAAGATGCTTCGAAATGCTTTCCTAATAATGCCGATTATAATCAGCATTATTAGAATTATGCTCCCAATACCCATGAAAGAGTGGAAATTAAGGAAAGAGTTATGTAAATTAAAACTCCATTGCTCCATATAATTTATTGTAGATAGTTTAGCGCCAAGTAATATCCCTTTCATAGAAGCAATATTTTTCATGTAGTTACCAGCTATTTCAATTCTAGGGTTATTATTAATATCTTCATACGTAAAACGCATAGTAACTTTAACTATAAATTCTATTTGCGGCTTAAATAAATGATAGGATAAAAGAAAAAAAAGAACCATCAAAAAAAAGAATAGAATTGCCTTTACCTTGTGATTTTTTAATTTATACATGATAATCCCTACAAGTATTATTCCAGAAGATATAATCCCAGACCTCCCAAGACTCAAAACAGAAATAATGAATCCACAACAAGCAGGCCAAATTGAGATTTTACAGTTAATTCCTTTTTTTAATTGACATATATAAAACAAACTACTACCGAAAATCGCAAGCCAGGAAAAAGTGTTCCGGCTAGATTGTGTAAAAACAAAATCTGGATCAGTTCCCTTAATGATTATAAAAAACGAAAATAGGATAAATAATATTATTGGAGTTGCAATTATTTTCAACTTAATTTTTTGCTGACTCAGAAGATAACCATTTAACAAGCTACTTAATATCGAGATGATATTAAGTACAGATAAATTTATTTCTCTATTTTGAATTAAGGCAGACGCAATGATGAAAAAAGTAGATAAACATATGTAAAATATAAGTATATAAATATTTTTTTTAAACTTAAGCCTCTGATTACAAGCTAGAAAAATTAACGGAGAAAGAGCTATCAGTAAATACCATAAAATAGGGTAGGAAAAAAAATTTAAAAACATGCTTACATATAATAATGCAACGTATATCGAAAATAAGTGCGTTTGTTTTGTCTGCACTTTCCATTGTCCCTCCGATCTAAGGTAACTATCGATAGATCTTATCATTCAAATCGACCAATAAAACCTACTGTTCTTTCCTTTAATAAACCCCATCTCAACATTTAGTGGAGTCAAGAATTCCCGGACAGACACTCTGCAAGAAAGCCAGGTAGTTCTGCTTCCAATTCGGAGTCCAAAATTCTTCCGCAATTAATGGATCAATTCTGCCGCTACTACAGTCCTGAATCTTCGTTACGAGGTCGTCAGCATCTGAAAAGACAGTGAAAGGGTGAGTTGGATAAGAAAATTTCGCCTTGGGAGTGTCCCATAAAAAGATTCTATTCACCAAACCAATTGCCTCGAACAGCCCTGTTGAAACTTCGCTAACGACAATATCAGTTGTTTCAAAGGCTTCTAATAGCTCTTTATCCCATTCAATAATGACATCACCAGCTTTTCGACCATATGACCGAAGCACGCGCTCTCTCTCCCGTGGGTGAGGACGAAACACAGTCCGATAATTTGATCCAAGCTCTTTTGCCAGAACAGTACAAAAGGATAGATACTTCTCCGTTTCAATTCCGTCTCCGAGCACAATCAGGTCTATTTTCTGCCGATTTGAACTCATTATACGCTTCAAAGATTCTGTGCGATCAGGGTTACCGATATTCAATTTCATAACAGGGGCGTTTATCTGGTCGGTCCACCACTTCCCGTAGCTAAGAAAGTATTGGGGAAGCGTTTTTTTATACTCTTCACTCGATCGCAAGGCTTCAGCGAAGTTATACGCATAGTGCCCTGCAGTGACCATACCGTGTTGATATTCGGCGGTAATGATGCCACTGTCATGAGCGATCGTATTGATAACGGAGGAGCAACCATAACACCCCTCCTCTCGAATCAGAATCCGCGTCCCAGTTTGTTGGAAGAGACGTGAGTACAAGTGCCTCCTCACGGGAAGAGCCGCTATATTATTTGCAAGAATAGTTGTTAAAAAATTGCTCCGCTCCTCCGAAAGCGACCAATCGAGCAGATTTCGGGCTCTTCGTGTTACGAATTCTATTAGGGCCTTAGCACACTCACGGTGTTTTACACTGGTGAAAAACTTGCCGTAAAGCGAGGATATCCCCAAAATAGGAGCGTCGAATAAAACTCTGTTGTTATACCGTGGAAAAGGCCAGTGCCAGTCGACAAACAAAGCTTCCAACGTAATAGTTTTATCTGCTGCAGCAAACGCGAAGTGGTCCGATAGGCGGTTTAAATAGAGTTCGTTACGCAACACGTGACTCCCGGAAGCAGAGATCAGAATAGATCCCTTAAGATCCCGCCCCTTAAGAATATTGTGAGCGCAGGATTTCAATACTGCAAGATAAGCACTTTGAGGACGAGGTGTGCATTGTTCAGATTGCAAGGGCACCTCGTAAAGAAGATCGCTTATGATAAAGCAGATAAAGACATCACGAATCAAGGGCCACATTAAATACCCTGTCTCGGGGCATCTGAAGTTGAGGATTCCTTCGTCATTTTCTATCTCGAGAATATCCTGTAGCGTAATCATCGGTTTTACACGAACCTCTCTCTCACTAACGCGCATATCTCGCTGGAACTGCATTCTGCAACACAAACTCCGCTATCAGCCAGTCTCTCCAACGTGTCAATGTCGATAGAGATAAGATAAATAGATGGTTATTGAACTAAAATACCAGGTAATTCCTTATGACATACAATAAATTAGCAAAATCTATAATTCGCATTCTTTAAACTAATTAATAGCTAAATGTTTTTTAATTATTATTTTTAATTTGACTATAATTTATTCAACTAGAAAATGTCAATATTTTAATATCAATTTACGGAATTTTAATAAATATCTAGCGGTATTATTTATTCGAGATGTTGGATAATCCAAGTGTGACTTCGGCGATTCATACATTATTCTGTCAAATTCGTTTTTACTCATTTTAAGGTTACTTAAAATAAAATTTAAATCATACTCAAAATCATCTTTCTCATAGAGAGGTTCTTTAAGCCTATCCAATGCCTCTTGCCTTGTCATTTGACCAGAAACTATCATGCTTGAATAATGAGATTTTCTTTTGTCTACTCTAAATTTTGTTGGCAGATAGTAGCGCTGCATAAATTTGGTGAAAATAGACTCGCAATGTTTATCACCATAATATTCAAAACCACAGGACTTACTTAACGTTTCAAATGCATTTTTTGCATTGTAGTCTAAGAAATTGAGTGGCCTGAAAAACGTTATCTTGTGTAAATACTGATAGACAAACTTTTTTTCAAAAACTGAAAAAATTGGGAGATTTCCAGGATCATATTTTTCACCAAAACGTTTCCATATAGATAGAATGTGTTTTTTATCTGAAGCATCATAAGAATTGCCTTGTTGTAAAATACTTTCTAGGGCAAAATTTCCTCCGTTTAAAAAACAATCAATTTTATTTTCTTTAGCAAACTTGTACAGACAGGCAAAAAGAACGTTATCCTGAGGGATAGCAATATTGGGCACTCCAGCTCTGATGAAGGCTTTTGTCAGGTCTGCGAATAAAATTGGATCAGGTTTTTCAATAATTAAATCTATAGAAAACTTGTCACATATTTTTCTTATATTTGCAGTTGTTACCGGTGTATCAAAACCATCATCTATGTGTACAGCAAGCATCCTTAAGCCATGACTATATCCTATGTAAGCTGCATACGACGAATCCAAGCCACCTGACAACCCTAACATACAGTCATATTTATAACTTTTTCGTTTTGTCTTAAGATCGTCAAAGATATCTACCAATTTCTTTTTCCCTGTTTCATTAGGAAAATAAACCACTTCTTTTGCCCTAAGTGCATCAGAACAGTAATTACAATAACCTTTACTGTCAAAACTGATTGTAGGATCAGAAGAGTTGTCCATAACACAACGCTTACATTGCATATTGTTCATTATCCATCCCCGTCTTTCTATAAAGATCAATTAGCTTTTCTTCCTCTATCCCCCAGTTAAATTCTTCCGATACCGCTCGTCTGCCGTTTTCGCCCATTTCTTTTGCCCTTTCAGGGTTGTCGATCATGTGCTGCATTGCTTTTTCTAAACCGACTACGTCTTCTGGATGGATACATATCCCACAATTCCACCGCTCTATTATCTCTTTCCAAAGAATAAAATCTGTACATATCACAGGTAACTTAGCCAACATATATTCAAATAGTTTAGTGTTACCTAAAGTACCAACATTACCACTAGTATTATCTGAATAACTAAGTACAGCAAGACCCACAGCAGATAAACCTAGTATTTTATTAACTTCCTCCGGTTGCACAATCCCGCGGTATTTTACTTTATTCCATGTTTTATGTTTTTGCAGTCTCGACATATACTCAGGGGTCGATTTACCCATAAGATCATAAGTTGCATCTATGTTTTCTAAAGCTGTCAATATCATTTCATGATTCCATTGTTCCGTTATTCCACCGGCAAAACAAAAAGAATTTAGCTTGTATGTTGATCTTTCTAAACTGTTGTCTTCTAAATTTAGTATAGGGTAATTGGTTATTAGTTCAGTACAAGGATTCACTGTCTTAAGTTTTTCTACCAAATGGGGCGTTACTCCAATTAAATAATTAAGTTTTGATAAAACAAAGTTTGAGTAATATTTATATAAAAAAGAAACAATAGGCCTTAATAATCTGGGTATCCACTGTTTTCCCAATATTTGACCACAAATATCTTCGTGGCTGTCAAAAATAATTTTTTTTCCTTTTTTTTTTAATTTTAAAGCTATTTGTAAAAGCTCGGGGTCGTGGAAATGATAAATATCTGCGTTTACTTCTAATGCTTTTTTCAACATCACCTTTGGGGAATTGAAAATGCGGTCAAACCTGTTTTTAGGCTCAAAGTGTACCGGGATAATCAATACTCCATTTTTTATTTCTGACTGTGATCCATTACTTTCTGCAACCAAAAGCGTTACTTCATATCCAGCATTGGCAAGAGATGAACATTCTTTATAAAATATTCTTGTGTCATGTCTTGGATGAGCACTAGTTATATGACAAATTTTTATCGTCATTATATATTCACCTTAACTTCTAATTCAATTCAGTTTTTAGTGTTTTGAATATCTTGTCTGCAGCATGCCCGTCACCAAATATATTGGCGGGATAATCAAATGGTTTCATGATCTTTGAGATCAGCGATCTCCAGTCAGCAATTTGTGTATTTTCAAGCAACAAATGCCAGCCGGTATCTGTTATCTCCTGCCATCCCTGGGGCATTGTGAGGATACCTCTTTTGCCTGCCCAGTATGACTCCTTCTGAAATCCTCCGCTGTCAGTTATTACAAAAGATGCGTTTTGCGTAAGTGACATAAGTTCCAGATAACCCAAGGGGTCTGTTAGCGTTATTCTATCCAACATTTCTTCTAATCCGAAAAGGCCGATCTTATTCCTTGTACGTGGGTGCAGGGGCAAAAGAACTTTCAAACCGAAATCTCTTGCTGCAATGTTAAGCCCGACAAGTATGGACTGCAATGTATCTCTGTTGTCTGTGTTGAAGTCTCTGTGAATAGTAGCAATTATAAATTTCCCTTCGACAAGAGAATGCTTCGCCATTTCAGCTTCAGGAGAAAGCTTCGCTCTCATTTTGACATATAGGTCATACATAACGTCTCCTGCATTATAGACTCCCTGAACGATGCCTTCCTTTGCAAGGTTTTCAACGTTAAGGCTCGTACAGGCAAAGAGCAGGTCCGATATATGGTCGGTCAATACTCTGTTGACCTCTTCCGGATACAATTTATTGTAAAATCTTACCCCCGCCTCTACGTGAGCAATTGGGATGTGTAATTTTGAAGCAGCGATCGCACCAGCCAAGGTCGTGTTCGTGTCACCATAAAGAAGCACCAGATCAGGTTTTTCATCTATAAGTATCTTTTCAAACTTGCTCATGGCGTCAGCTGTCTGTTCTGCATGAGTCCCTGAACCTACACCCATGTTGTACTTAGGTACAGGAATATTAAGTTCATCAAAAAATGTTTCGGCCATGTTGAAATCATAATGCTGCCCGGAATTAACCAACACATGATCCCATGCATTTGCCTTACGGACCGCTTCATTTACAACAGCTTCTTTTATGAACTGCGGGCGGGCTCCAACTAGTGAAACTACTTTCTTCATTTTACGCCTTACCATAAGATTTCATTATTATGTCAACTGTCTTTCTCGCTTCCCCGCCCGTACACATCGGCTCGGTCTTACCTTCAAGAACATCAAATACATGTCTATAATAGGGAAGATGGCCAAAACCATAAACTGATGGTGGAACCGTATCTGCTTTTCTTGCTTCTTCATCCATTGGATCTTCATCAGCAAATTCCCAATGCTCAATTTTGTTGAGAGCGAATCCTCCGACACGGACAGTTCCCTTTTCGCCAAGTATAGTAAGGCTTCCTTCAAGGTTTTTCGGATATGTAAGAACTGTCGCGTTTATGCTGCCGATCGCACCCGTGGCAAACTTGATCGCTACGGATATGGTGTCTTCGGCTTCCATCTTTATCTTCTGTGTGGAATGCTGTGCTGAGACATCTGTAAAATCTCCGCCGAACCACTGAACAAGGTCAACGTAGTGGCTTGCCTGGTTAGAAAGACATCCCCCGTCAAGTTCATAAGTCCCGCGCCATTTTGCCATGTCATAGTAATCCTGGGGCCTGGTCCACAAGACGTTTGCCAGTATCATATAGACCTTGCCGAACCGACCCTTTTCAAAGGCTTTCCTCAGAAGCTGGATGCTGGGATTGAAGCGGTTCTGTTTCACGACCATGTATTTGACTCCGGCTTTTTCTGCCTCTTCGATAGCCTTGTCACAAGCTTCAAGGCAACATCCCTGCGGTTTCTCGGAGAGGATATTTTTCCCCGATTGTGCAGCTTCGATAGCCTGATATGGATGAAGGCCTGATGGCGTGCAGAGCGTTACCAAATCAGCCTCGGTTTCTTTTAGCATCTGTGAGTAATCAGTGTACGGTTTGCACCCATTTCCAATCTTCTCTGCCACTTCCTGCGATCTTTCCGGAATAACATCACAGCAGGATACGATTTCCGCGATTCCCTCTTCCCTAAGTTTAAGAAGCGATTCAATATGGTTTTTGCTGATACGGCCGCATCCGGCCAGTGCTACTTTGTGCATGGTTAAAACCCCCCCGGGATTTTGGCTAGCAATTGGCAAGCGGTAGGCAAGCAATTGGCAAGCGATTGTTTTATGAAATATGGTCAAACAATTGTCAAACGATCGTCATAGTCTGAGTGGCTACCATCCTTCGTCGATCCCAAGTACTTAGATTGGGGATCAAGTGGCTATAAATTTGACTATTACTTATTTTACAAGATATTACCCCTAAGACTCTGGATCCCCGATTGAGGCATTCGGGGAAGACGGATAAAAAATATTAAACAGTTTCTAAATCGGTGGACCTGGTTTCCCGCTCGATGGCACACGGGAACGACTGAACTAAAAATGATTATCACAACATATACAACAATTGGGTTAGGTTGCGAATGATAACGACGCAATGCGAAGCGGTTCAAGCTAAGGCGTATTGGGCATACGTCGAAGCGAAGGAGCGCAAGCCTTGCTAAGTTAGCATCGCAAGATTATCCAATTGTAAAATTGAGAAACAGCTATTCTTTTTCGAAGAACAGCTGTTTCTCAATAAGCTGCTCTTCTGGGACAGGGCGCCACGGCTTTGCCGGTGATCCAAGAACTATTGTTCTTGCTGGGACATTTTTGGTTACAACTGAACCGGCTGCTACGAGGGCATCTTCTCCTATTTCGACTCCCGGAAGCAAGACCGAACCTACTCCAATTCTTGCTCCACTTCTTAAAATCGGGCCACCGAAATGTTTCTTTCTCTCTTCCGTGCGTCCCACATAGTTGTCATTTGAAAATGCTACGCATGGGGCAACAAAGCAATAGTCCCCTATCGTACTGAATGCTGTTATATAGGCGTTGGTCTCTATTTTTGTCTTTTTGCCGATAGCCACCTTGTTTTCTACAGTTGCTCCGCGCCCAATTATAGTTCCTTCCCCGATCTTAACATCTTCACGCACTGTGGCAAGATCACCGAAGAAGACCCTTTCAGCTATTTCCGCTCCCCTGTATATTACGCATCCCGCTCCGACTGTAACAGCCTTGCCGATAACCAGCGGGGAAAGTTCCCTAGAGGCACCTGTAGTCGCACTCATAGAAGCAACTGCAGGCATTTTGCCGAGGATCGCGCCGTCAAGGATCTTGCAGTTGTCTCCGATCCGCACATTCTCTCTGATTATGACATTATGACCTATCTCAACGTTGTTTCCAATGGATACATCGTCTTCGATTATCACGTTGTGACCGAGAGTTACGTTTGCGCCAATTTGGACTTTTTCAGATATATGGTTTGTCATGTTTAAAACCTCCTGTAGTAACATTTGTGAAGCTGCAGCAAGATTCTTGCTGCGTGAAGCCGTGGTGAAGCAGTAGTGAAGCTGTTGTTTAAAACATAACCAAGCTTAAATCTATTTCTATCGTTTAAACTCTAAGCCTTAAGTCGCTGGATTCCCGCTCAGTTGCATACGGGAATGACGGAGATTTTGAATCTCACGATATTTTGACAGACTCTGCTACCGCTTAACCATTGTTTCACAACAGTTTCACGCCGGAGGTCTTCCGGCAGCTTCACCATTGTAAAGTCGCAAATTCACCGTAGTGAATCCCCTCGCATGTTCTAACAACCGCTTGACTATTGTTTGACAATTGTTTGACTACCGTTTGACCTTACCTACAACTGCTTCCCGCGACCGTTTTTGTCGCAGCTTCCCGCGGCGGAGCCGCTGCCCTTTACGACCGCTTGCCAATTGCTTGCCTACCGCTGGCTAATGCTTGCCCGCACTTACGTGCGCTAAAGCCTATAAAGATTCTCCGCCTCTACGGCTTCTTGACCCAGTGCTGAGGATATGGCGTTTTTGGTGTCAAAAACCACCTTGGCGTTATCTAGGATCAGCTTATAATCGACCTTATATTTGTGCCATGTTGTAACTACAACTGCGTCACATGACTTTATCTCTTCTTCTGAAAGTTCAACTGATGCGACTTCCTTGCCCTTCCATTTCGCTGTTTTGCAGTATGGATCATGGAATACGACCTGTGCATGTTTTTTCTCCAGTTCTTCCCACACCTTTAACGCCGGAGATTCCCTCAGGTCGTCGATATCGCCCTTGTAGGCCAAGCCAAGGAGCATTATCTTACTGTTGCTCAGGGCTTTTCCATGTTCATTCAAAATGTCCATAAGACGTTCTACCACATAGTTGGGCATTCCGTCGTTGATCTCTCCGGCAAGTTCAATAAGTTTGGTGTGGTAGTCATACTCTCTGGCCTTGTATGTGAGATAGAAGGGATCAAGCGGTATACAGTGACCACCAACTCCGGGGCCAGGATAGAAAGGGATGAAACCGAAGGGCTTTGTTGACGCAGCAGCTATTACCTCCCAGACGTTGATCCCCATCTTGTCGTAAACGATCGCCATTTCGTTAGCAAGGGCACAGTTGACTATGCGAAATGTGTTTTCGAGTATTTTGGTTGCCTCTGCCTCTTTAGGCGAAGAGACAGTAAAGACCTCAGCCCCAAGCACTATGCTGTAAAGTGTCTTTGCTATCTCCGTACACTCAGGAGTACAGCCCCCTACCACTTTTGGGGTGTTATGTGTTTTGTAGCGCAGGTTCCCAGGATCTACCCTTTCAGGACTGAAGGCAAGATGAAAGTCCTTCCCAACCTTAAGACCGCTTTCTTCGAGTATAGGCTTGACTACCTCTTCGGTTGTTCCAGGATATGTCGTAGATTCGAGAACGACAAGCATATCCTTGTGCATTCTTTTTGAGATCTCTTTTGCGGAGTTGACTATGTATGAAAGGTCCGGCTGTTTGAATTTATCCAGCGGTGTAGGGACACAGATCGCAATCACATCGCACTCAATCAGCCTGTCAAAATCACAGGTCGCAGAGAGGTGACCGCTAGATACAAGGTCCTTGAGGTCCTGGGGAACAATGTCTCCGATGTAGTTCTCTCCCCTATTTACCATATCAACTTTTTCGCACTGTACGTCAAAGCCAAGAACGACAAATCCCGCCTTCGCCTTTTCAACAGAAAGAGGAAGGCCCACGTATCCAAGGCCAATTACTCCGATATTCGCACTGTGCTGTTTTATTTTATCTATTAGTTGCATAACATCATCCCTATCTTAGTAAGATGTTTTACGTTCATCAATAAATAATTCCAAAATCTTATTGCAATATTTCAGTGCAATATTTTTATAGTTGTGATTTTCCTCAACCCAAGCTTTTCCTCTTTTGCCATAACAAGCCCTTTCGCTCGGATCCATGTCTTTAAAATATTTTATTGCATTAACAATTGATACAACGTTATTTGTTGGAATAAAAAATCCTGAATTTGCCTCATTAAGCATTGATTGATAGCCAGAATATGATGCAACTACAGGTTTCCCTGACATCATGTAATCAATAAGTTTATTCAATGATTGCCCGTAATCCCAAATTTTTGAGTCGTGCGTTGACAAGTAAAGCAAGTCGCATTTATCCAAAAAATAGGGGATTTCACTTTGCTTGATTTTGGGCCCAATTTTTACATTGCTCATCCCCGATAATTTATTAACAAACTCTTCTTTTAAATCTCCATCTCCTACTAACACAAAGTAAATATCCTTATCTGGTTCCATCTTCTGAATTGCTTTAATTAACGGAATCATAGCATTAGTAGTACCAATACTTCCTGCATACCCAACGACAAAAAGGTTTCCTGACGGGAACAGCGAATCTACTACGGGGTTGTCTTTATGTTCTCTATACCATAGTTCATGGATTCCCAATGGTGAATGAAAAACATCTTTTTCTATTCCAATTACTTCTTTCACATGTTGCTTTAAATTTGGCATCGTGCCAACAATAAGATCTGAATTGTTGTAACCTATTTTTTCTATTAAACCAAGGAATAAAACAAACGGATTCCATTTGCTAACACCTAGCTCCTCTGTCAAAGTCAACGGATAAATATCTCTAATTTCAAAAACTAATTTACATTTATATTTTTTCTTAAGAAAAATACCATAAATAATCGATAATATTGACAACGAAGAGATGATAACTACATCAGGCTTATTCAATTTCAATTTGTGGAGTTTGAACAGCTTATACTCGAAATCGATCCAGCTTATTAATCTTTGAATTGAGGCACTTCGTGTATATTTTTGTGTTTTGATCCAAACATGCGCTAGGTTTCCATATTTCTCAAAATTATATATATCTTCACTTTCAGGATACTTAGCCAAATGATTTGAGTCAGAACTAACCAACAAAACATCAAAACCTATTAGAGAAAATTCCCTTGCTATGTAAAATAATCGTGCACCGACTCCATATTTGGGTGGAGAAGCATATTTAGAAATGAACCAAACTGTTTTTATACTTTCCAATTTTATCTCTCCTAATATTTACTGAAACAATGTAATTTGCATATTAACCACATGATATTTTTACTTCTAAAGAATCATTATTGATTTCGGTAACTTTGAGAATTAATCGTTCTTATAAAGTTTAGGGATATTATTAATTAGACTTACAACCTCAGTAAAGTCCATATTTAATGTGTCGAGGTACCAACGTATATTTTGATACCGCGGCCTGTTTTCATCTTTCACAAGCTCCAGTGCTTCTTCCCGTGTTATTTGGCCTTCTCTAATTTGATTGCTTCTGAAAGTATCGTGTTCTGTAAAGCCAGCCACAGTGTAATAAATATAATTATAAAATGCTGCGGTACCATCTCCAATACGCCAAGTCGTATTAGTATCAGGAGCTAACTCCCAATCATACTGACTCAGTGTTTCATCAATTTTTTTCTCATCCCAACGCCAATAATCGTAAACATGAAAGTAGTCATTTTTCTTCAAAAAGCTACGATAATATTCTCCTGATAAAGTATCCCAAAGCGAACTGTTAAAATATCCCGGACTATTTAGCATCGTCATAAATCTGAGATACTGATACCTTAGTTGTTTATGAAATCCTGTCATATAAACCTTATCTTCCTCAAAATCAGGTTTTATTCCCAGAAAACCCGCTTTGAAATGAGTTACTTCCAGCGGGTTGACCCCCCATAAATTCAAATCGATCCCTGTTTGTTTTTTTACCGTTTCTATGTGTTGAAAAAAATGTTTATCTCCTGCAGTCAATATGCTGATCATTCCTAGATGAGGAGATTTAAGCCAAGCGATCAGATTATTTCTGATATTCATGCGTTTTTTTGAAATATCGGCGGCTACTATTATGTTTTCCACTCCAAGCTTGGAACACATCCTACTAATATTTCTGCGTCCCAAGTCAGTGACCATACCCCAGTCGTATGTGTAAGTAATAGGGGTCATCTTTAGTTCATTGACAATAAGGTGCAAACTATAACTGCTGTCTCTCCCTCCTGAAAAGGGTACGAGGCAATCAGGCTCGTTATTTCTCCTGTAGGGTTTTACCAGTTCAAACAATTCTTCTTTGGGCTTAGGTGTATTGCGGAGCTTATAATTACGGCAGTAATTGCAAACTCCATCTGAATCAAAATTTATGAAAGGCATCGTTTCGGGCAAAAGACATTTTGTGCAGCGTTTGATCTCGGGCTGTGGATACTGCAACAGAGCTTCTTCTTCAGATATGTTCTTAAATGTTGGGATAAGGTTATCTTTCCTTCTTTGCTGATCATCCACAACTTCAATAATTTCTGATTTAGGAATATCTAATATCTTGCCTTCTTGCCATATTTGTTCGATATCATGACAGGCAATACTTTTAAGTGCATATTTTTCAGAGGCAAAATAATAATTATCATTATTTTTTCCAACAAAAAGGCTGCCGTTATTTGAAAAAAGCAAGACCTTCCCCAAACGAGGAATTGCCAATACCGCTGAAATAGTACCTTGACATTTAGAGAAAATCTGTTGCGGCAATTGTGAAAAATCTCCACCGTCATCTAAATGTTTTATTGCTATACCAATGATTGCTTCAGAGTCTATCTGAAAGAGTCGTTTTACATTAATTGAACTCCAAATATCATCTTCATTAACTATTATTCCATTGTGTATAACAAACATTCCATCACGAACAACCGGCTGATTATCTAATAACCCATTGGTAATCAAGCGACTGTGCCCCATGACAACATTTGATCCGGACCATTTGTATTTTGATAAAAGCTTCGTAATGTCATAGTCAGCCCTTGTTATCTTGTACATTTTACAATCGCTGACAGCCAAGCCACTTGAATCACAGCCCCGCTGCTTGCTATGCTTGGCCAGGCTTAGTACTTTTTTGTCATCAACTTCACGAATAGACACAGACCCAAATATTCCACACATATATTTTCTCCCTTTCAATGAACAATAAACAATAATATTTCTATAACATATAGCTAATAAAAAACTTTAATCCATTCTCCTTGCCGGAGTCCCTATGTATGCTCCTGCATTATCAATATTTTCAATTACTGTTGCCCCTGCACCAATCACAGTATTAGAAACGATACTTACACATGGAATTACCGCTGTTCCTATACCAAGAAATACTTCATCTCCGATTTGAACACCTCCGGCAATGTGGCAGCCGGGAGCTATATGGCAAAAATCACCAATTAAACAGTCATGATCGACTGAAGCAGATGTATTGATTATTGAATGTTTTCCAATTACCGTGTCAGGCTGAATTACAGATCCGGCAAAGACTACAGATCCACATCCAATTTTCACCGAACTGTGTATCCATGTATGCGGGTGGATCACGGTCAGCCAGTTTACGTTTTCAAATCTTTCACAAATCGCCCGGCGGGTAGAGTTATTGCCAATAGCGTTTACTGCTAATGTAGAGGGTAAATCACGCAATTCTTCGACAGCGCCAAGTATCGGGATGTCTAGGATCTTTTTTCCCCACAGTGAACTGTCATCGTCAAAAACACCCGCACAGCTTACTGAATTTGCAAGAAGGACGGCGATGACGACTTTTGCATGTCCGCCGGCACCGATTATGTAGACAGGACCATTATGCATCTTTTGTGCCGCTCCCTTCGAACCTTGGCATTGTTGCTTCGCCTTCAGCGCATATTCCCTCGTGCTTGAGAACCTTTAATACTGTGATAAAAAGAATTTTTATGTCCAACCACAGAGACCAGTTGTCTACATACCAGACATCGTTTGCGAATTTCTGCTCCCATGTAAGCGAATTCCTGCCGTTTATCTGCGACCAGCCGGTTATGCCCTGAGGGACATCCAGTCTGCGCTTCTGATCTTTGTCATACAGCGGCACATATTCAAGCAACAGCGGTCTGGGACCTACCAAACTCATGTCGCCTTTAAAAACATTGATCAGTTGCGGCAGCTCATCCAGGCTGGAGCTTCGGATTTTTTTGCCCAATTCTGTAAGCCTTTCACCGTCAGGCAGCAAATTTCCATGCTCGTCTCTTTTATCTGTCATTGTCCTGAACTTGTAAAATTTAAATGGTTCTCCGTTTTGCCCGGCCCTCATGCTGTTATAGAAGACAGGTTTTCCCATTTCTTTGGATATTTTATGGGCTGTAATGAAAATCACCGGGGAAAGAATTATCAAACCTGCCCCGCTGCCCAATATGTCCATTACTCTTTTTAAAAATCTCTGGAATTTCTTATCCCTCGCCATTACTTTATATAAATAGTCCTTTTATTATCCTGCATATCCTGAACAGGTCTTCGTCTGTCATTTTAGTGTCACTCGGGAGGCAGACTCCGTTTTCAAAGAGTTTTTGGCTTACGTCTGTTCCGATATAATCATATTTTTCAAAAAAGGGCTGCATGTGCATTGGCTTCCATATCGGCCTTGACTCGATGTTTTCTGCTTCAAGCGCCTCCATTATATCCAATGGGCGGACTTTGATGTCGTTTAAAGTAATGCAGCTCAGCCAGTAATTGGGTCTGTTCCAATCGTTGTCCGGCATGAAGGATATGCCTTGAATGGTTCCAAGTTCTCTTTTATAAAACTCAAAGATGTATTTTTTCTTTGCCGCTCTCTGATCCAGGACTTTGAGCTGTCCCCTGCCTATGCTTGCAACTATGTTGCTCATCCTGTAGTTGAAGCCAAGCTCACTGTGCTGATAATGTCTTGCCTTATCCCTTGCCTGGGTCGCCCAAAAACGTACTTTTGCGATCTTCTCCTCGTTGTCGGAAACGAGCATACCCCCGCCGGATGTGGTGATTATTTTATTCCCGTTGAAGCTGAAGATTCCGTAATCAGCAAATGTACCTGTATATTTCCCCTTGTAAGTACACCCCAGGGATTCAGCGGCATCTTCTATTATAGCCACATCGTGCTTTCTGCAGATGTCCATGATCCTGTCCATATCCGCAGAAATGCCATAAAGATGAACAATTATCACGGCTTTGACATTCGGATATTTTTCAAATGCTTCTTCAAGCAGAACGGGATCGATGTTCCATGTCTCGTAATCGCTGTCGATAAATACCGGGATCGCTCTTTGATAAATGATCGGGTTTGCCGTCGCAGAGAAAGTAAGAGTTGGACAAAATACGACATCTCCCTCCCCCACACCCGCTGCCATAAGGGCCATTTGTATTGCAGCAGTACCGGAGCTTAAAGCAGCCGCATGCTTTGACCCTACTTTCTCCGCAAATTCCCTCTCAAACCCGTCAACATTAGGCCCAAGCGGAGCGATCCAGTTGGTATCGAATGCCTCTTTTATAAATGCCATCTCATAACCCTCGTCACTCATATGAGGGGAGGAGAGGTAGATGCGCGGTTTGGGGTTTGGTGAGTTCAAGTTGATCGCCTTCTGTCTGTTATTTATTTCAAAATTGTTTTTTTGATGTTTGCTAAGCAATGGCTAAGCCGTCGCTAAGCAGTGGCTAAGCAATTGTAAAACCTTAAACATCTTAATGCGGCTAAGCAATCGCTTAGCTATTGATATTATTACTTTCGTTTTTTTACCTTCTTACAATGGCTTAGCAACTGCTCAGCGATTGCTTAGCGACTGCTTAGCGATTATTTGTTGTTGTGCTAACCTCATTCCGCCAGTCTTTTTACATAATTTGCATAGTTATTTATTTTAACTGCAAGATTATTTGCTTTTTGTTTAAATTTGCTCAGATCCTGATTTTCTATATAGCCCACTTCTTGTGATATTTCTAGCTGACATACCAGTTCCATCAATGATGCGTAAGATATATTCAAAAAATGCACCTGATCTTTTTTACCTTTTCTTGATACTCCCTCTGCAATGTTAGAAGGAACAGATATTGCAGCACGGTAAACCTGCGGGACCAGGGCATATTTCTCTTCATTTGGAAATTTTTGTGCCATATTGTAGCAGTCTTTTGCAATTTCCTTAGCCAGTTGATAAATCTCAAGTTTTTCAAAATGAAACATATTGCATTTATCCATTGAATTATCCGCCTTATATTAAATTAAATATAGCTAAGCAATGGCTAAGCCTTCGCTAAGCGGTTGCTAAGCAATTGTAATGCCATTTAAAGATGCTAAGCTGTTGCTGAGCAATGGCTAAGCAATCGCTAAGCAATTGTATAAAATCCTCATTAATAACTCTGCACTTCCGGTACTTAAGATCTAACGACGGCTTAGCAACCGCTTAGCGACTGCTTAGCTATAGCTTAGCTGTCATCTCCAGCACTTCCCGGCAGCTCCGCTGCACCATTTCCGCCCAGCTGGAATATTGCGGCTTTTAACTCTGCTTCAGATAAAGTACCTTCTGCCGAGTCTGCCAAAAGCTTTTCGACTCTGGGCAACAGCGATTCCTTTTCAGCAGATAACTTACTCAGATATATTTTCTCGCTGGCCGTCGTATTTACATGATCCGGATCATAGAAAAGCTCTTCGTAGAGCTTTTCTCCGGGGCGGATGCCTGTGAACTCTATCTTAATATCCTTGTATGGTTCGTGGCCGTGAAGCCTTATGAGGGTCTCGGCCATTTCCGCTATGTTTACGGGCTCTCCCATGTCGAGGACGAAGAGTTCTCCACCGCTTCCCATCGTGCCTGCCTGAAGGACTAAGCTGACTGCCTCAGGTATTAACATGAAGTAGCGTTTCATGTCTTTGTGCGTTACTGTTACAGGGCCACCCCGTTCTATCTGCTGTTCGAACTTCGGAATAACGCTGCCGCGGCTTCCCAGGACGTTTCCGAAGCGCACAGCCATATAGGATGTATCCGGGTATCTCTTCTGAACATAGAATAACATGCGCTCTGCGATCCTCTTTGTCGCTCCCATTATACTCGAGGGGTGGACCGCCTTGTCCGTTGATATCATTACCATTCTCTCAGCCCGGTATTTCCCAGCCATTTCCGCAAGTGTCATTGTACCGTAGGAATTGACGCGAAGGGCCTCCCTTGGGTTGTCTTCCATAAGCGGGACATGCTTGTGTGCTGCTGCGTGAAAAACAAGCTGAGGCCTGTATTTTTTGAATATCGATTCAAGCGTTACTTTGTCTGCAATGTCAGCGATTATCGGCACCAGAGGGACTTTGTTTCCGGACTGGGCGAATGATTCGAGCAGGTTGTATATGGACTGTTCCCCATGGCCGAGGACGAGCAGTTCGGAAGGCCCTTTTGCAGCGACCTGCCTGCAGATCTCAGATCCGATAGATCCTCCCGCTCCCGTTACGAGGACACGCTTGCCCTTTATCAGATTTTCGACACCGGGATCGTCAAGCCTTATCGGCTCTCTGCGGAGAAGGTCTTCGAGCTTTACCGAGCGGAGCTTTTTGACGCTTACATGCCCGTCGGCAAGGTCGATGAGACTGGGCAGTATACGTACACGAACATTGAGCCCTTCAAGGGAACTGACGAACTCTTTTATCTTGTTTCCGGAGGCTGACGGTATGGCTATAAGGACAACTTCGACGTCGTTTTCCATGACGATCCTGCGGATGTCCTTTGTATTGCCAAGCACGTCCAGAGAAGCAACCTTCATGTTTTGAAGTCCGGGTTCATCGTCAATGAAGCCGATGGGAGTAAGTTCCGTGTCATTTCTTAGAAGGTCCCTTGCAAGGAGAGTCCC
Source organism: Mariniphaga sp. (assembly GCA_040772505.1). GTDB lineage: Bacteria > Bacteroidota > Bacteroidia > Bacteroidales > Prolixibacteraceae > Mariniphaga. The sequence goes on from JAXGYA010000014.1 coordinate 29,164, forward strand.
CGCCTCCCCCGCTCCTATTATGATGGCACGCTGCTGCCGGCAGGTCCTGCCGGAACGAGTTACAAAAGCAAGCTTCCAGAAAGCTCGAGTCGTTGTAAGGAAGAAGAGACCGAGGATAATAAGTATAGAGAGGGAAGATCTGGGGATCCTCAATTCATCGCTTATCTTGAAGAGGACCAGGAAGATGGCTGTGCCTACAACATACCATCTTAGCAGGATCGTATATTCTTCTATACTCGCCCTTGGCCACACGACTTTGTAAACCCCACCCCAAATGAGGGGGATAAGAATACAGGCGGAAAAGATGAAAATAGTCTGAACAAGTTCTCCGGCGTAGCCCATTTCAATAAAGAAAGTGAGCCTGAGGGCGTATCCGAAGTAGACCGCGAGGGCAAGTGAAATAAAGTCAAGGAAGAGCACATATCTCCTCCTTGACGCAACTTTAAGATAAATAGACAAAAGACTTTTCAGAAAGCAATGTTCTTTTATCAAAATAAAGCCAGTCCTTTGCAATAAACATATAATAGAGAACTATTTAAAAATAACTTTGTGAAATATCTGAATAAAGTCATAATACTACTAGTTTTAGGAATACTCTAAAGTGTTGTAATTCTAGCACAAAATTATACTTTAGTCTTTATGCCAAATGCAACATTTGGTGTCGGCTTCGTAAGTGTAAACATGTTAAGACAAGATGTATTATATTCTCGAATAAGAAATATGGTGTTAAATTCTAAAAATTTATACGGGCGAAAAATTTCTTACATCATCCGGGATCTCACTCATGCTGTTTGAGTAAATAGGATATCACAGACATGCACGTCCGGTCTTTCTTCCCGGACAATTTTTGATATCTTTAAATTTGCCTCTTACATAGTATAATTATCAAGCTGATTTGTCGGTCAAATTGGTAAGCAAAAATCTATAATGATAATTAAGATTTTATTACTCATGGAGGATATCATGGAAAACAATCAAAAAGACCCTTGCCAACCCAATCAGGAAAAAAGACTTTATATGAACTATAACGAAGAGTATGACGCAACTGAGATAGACATTGTTGACATACTTATGATCTTTTGGACAAAGAAGTTTCTTATACTTGCATTCGTATTGCTTTTCTCACTGGCCGGTTTCGCATACGTAAAAATGATGGAACCATATTACGAAAGCAGGACAACGCTGCTATTCATGCCTCCTGTTCCAGCTGAAATGAGCGCGGAGATGAGGAAAGACTCACCGCAGGGGAACACTAGCCCCCTCTTTCCGCCAGATGTATATTTGTCTCTTGCCACAGCTGATGACCTTCTCTACGACACCATAAAATCAGTCTTTAACCCTAAAAATGAAGAAAACGTCAGCATGCCGACCCCCGAAAAATTACGGGGAAAAATGAAAGTCGAGCTCAATAAGTCGTCAGAAAAATCAGGAGCTGCCTCTGAAAAGTTGACTCTTACAGTAACCATGAAAGATGCTGTCCCTGAAAGAGCTCTTGAACTGCTGACAGTTTGGGGCAAGCTTTTTATAGACAAAAATTCAGCACTATTCATGGACAGGGCTGGTACTTCATATACTTACATCAGAGACTCAATGTCATCATTGAAAGGCGATCTGGATAATGCAGAGAACTCCTTGCTTTCATATCAGAAAACCAATCCTCTGCAAGTCCTCGAAGCAAAACTAAAGACTTTGAATATCCTTTATGGCGAAATAATGGAACAATACAACAATGAAACATTGAAGATTGCTCCTTTAGAGGCAAGGATAAAGGCCATAAAAAAATTACTGTCTGCCGAACCGGAGAAATTGTCACTAAGCAAAGGGATGTCAACTGAAGCGGTTTGGAATTTCCTCGCCAAAGAACTTAGCCCCGAAGAACTTAAGCAGCTAAAAAGCATGAATATAGACGACGAAGTACTTAACGAACACAACACTCGTTTAAAATCTAACCTGTACTATGATGAACTTGAGTTGGCAACTTTGAAGGCATTTATCGCTGATGCAAAAAAACGTATTGATTCAATCAGAAAAGAATCTGAAATGACTGAGGCTAAGATAGCCGAGATTACGAGCCAGACGGATCGCTTGAAAATTGAGAGAGATACTTTGAAAAAATCATATCTTGTTTTGGCTGATGAATATCAGGCTTCAAAAGTTGCAAACGTTGAGGCGAATGATACTGTCAGGATAATTGAAAAGCCTATCCTGCCCGCTGAGCCGGCTTCGCAGGGGAAACTAAAGATATTGCTGCTTGCCTCTCTGCTGGGTCTTTTCACCGGCATCACGGTCGCATTTTTAGTACATGCGGTACAGAGCAAAAAGGAAAAAACAGCAACAGAGTAGGCATACATGACCAACAGTGCCTGGTCATCTGTTGACAAGGGATAGCAACGTGATAAAATTACCTGCGTG
>JAXGYA010000015.1:0-19321 GCA_040772505.1 Mariniphaga sp.
TTTGCCTGAATTAGAACAAAAATTTGAAAAAGCCGATAAAGCAACTCTTTATAGAACACTAAAAACATTTCAGGAAAACAAACTGATTCATTCGATAGAAGATGGTTCGGGTTCTTTGAGATATGCGCTTTGTCAGGACAATTGCGAGTGCGACCCCGAAGACCTGCATGTTCATTTTCTTTGCACAAATTGCAATCAAACCTTTTGTTTAAACGACATTCCTGTTCCAACTATAAACCTCCCCAGTAGTTTTTCCCTCGAAAGCGTAAATATGGTAGTAAAAGGAGTTTGTTCAAATTGTAAAAAATAACTTTGCAACCCGGTTGCATGAACTTTGGTGTATATTTGTCGTTATAACTTTGTATCAACATTTTAAAACTGTAAGAGATTGAGTTTATTGGAAAAACATACGGGTAAATTTCTTGTGCTGATTGCAGGGATAATTATTTTTGCCCATGCTGTTGTTCCTCATCATCATCATTTCGATTCCGTTGAATCACATTCGGAAAGTTCGGAGTGTAAAACATCAAAATCTGAAAAGCACGGAGAAAATCCTGAAACGCATTGCCATGCCTTAAATATTGTCGTTTCAGAAAAATCTGGCGATGTTGATGTAAAATTACCGCTTGTAACGCAACTACATTTCGACCTTTTTAGAAGTGAATCAAAGTCAGATATAGCATTAAATGTTGACGAGGTAATTGGCATTATTTATTTTTGTTTTTCTCCTCCCAAACAAATATTTCTCACCAACTATTCATTGAGGGCACCTCCCTTCGCTGTTTAATTTCTTTTAGATTTTCTTATAAATCCGATAGCACATTTTTTATCGGCAATATTAATCACTTAATCTTTTAAGTATGAAAAAGAAGAGATTAAGCAAGCAGGAGCTTCTTGAAAAGCAAAAGCTTGATAATAAAAAATTTAACAGGACCATGCTGATAAGTTTCAGCATCCTTCTTCTGAGTCTTATGTCAATTCTGATTTTCTATACCTATCGTTGCGAAACCAGGTTCGCATGGCGTAAAATTGTATGGTATGGTCAGAACATGCCTGAAAACTGGATATGTATGAATGGGGATAATTTACAGATTCATGAAAGTACTAAAGCAGTTTTTGAGAATAAAGTTTACTATTTCTGTAGCCAACAATGTTTTAATCATCTCGCAAAACATTTCAAGGAAGTGGCAATGGTTGCCGATGCATTTTCGGGAGATTCAATAAACAAAGCTGACGCAATTATCGGACTTAAAACAAGGAATAAACAGGACGTGGTCTATTTCAAAAACAAAGAAAATTTCAATAGATATTATGAAACGAAATATTAAAAATAAAATCAAGATTCAAACAAATAAATTTTAGATGAAATGATAAATAGTATAATATCCTTTTCAATAAAGAATAAGGCACTTATCGGGCTGATGACAATCGGACTGATTATCGGTGGAATATATTCCATGACGAAAGTGCCACTTGACGCCACACCTGACATTACAAACAATCAGGTTTTGGTAATTACCACCGCACCCAATTTGGGCACGGAAGACATTGAACAGTTTGTAACCTATCAGGTAGAATTGGCAGTAGCGAACCTGCCCGACGTGACCGAAATACGAAGTGTGTCACGTTTTGGGCTTTCGGTTGTAACCATTGTTTTCAAAGAAAGCGCCGGGACATATCTTCCCCGGCAGTTGGTAAGTGAAGCCTTAGCCGAAGTGAAAGAAAAAATTCCACAGGGATTTGGGGAACCGTTTATGGCGCCAATCAGCACCGGATTAGGCGAAATTTATCAATACACGCTTGAAGTGCAACCCGGTTACGATACCGTTTATAACGACATGGAACTGCGCACCATGCAGGAATGGATTGTAAAACGACAAATGGCTATGCTGCCCGGAGTGGTAGAAGTAAACTCTTTTGGGGGCAGGGGTAAACAATACGAAGTCGCTGTTAATCCTGATAAACTCAGAAGTATGGGTTTAGCCATTTCGGATATTTTTGAAGCACTTGACGACAACAATCAGAACACAGGCGGCGCATATATCGAGAAAAATTTTCAGGCCAACTTTATCCGTGGCGAAGGGTTGATGCGTTCGTTGGATGATATTAAAAACACTTTGGTCGCAAACATTGACGGGCAACCCATTTTCATCAGGGATGTGGCAGAAGTGAAATTCGGAAGTTTTGTCCGTTATGGTGCTTTTACCAAAGATGGAAAGGGAGAGGCCGTTGGCGGAATCGTGATGATGCTGAAAGGCGAAAACTCAAACGATGTGATTAAGGATGTAAAAGAGCGAATGGCTTTAATTCAAAAATCACTGCCTGATGGTGTTGAAATTAAACCTTTTCTTGACCGCAGTAAGCTCATTAAAAGTACCACATCTACCGTTGCCGAAAACCTGTCGTTGGGTGCGCTGATTGTTATTTTTGTGCTGGTTATCTTCCTCGGGAATTTAAGGGGCGGTTTAATTGTGGCATCAACCATTCCGCTGGCCTTGCTATTTGCATTTATCATGATGAACCTGTTTGGGGTGTGGGCTAACCTGATGAGTTTGGGGGCACTCGATTTCGGGATATTGGTAGATGGTGCAGTAATTATTGTTGAAGCCATGATATTTTACCTCCATCGTAAAAACCTTATCGGAACAAAACTTGACCAGGCGAAACGAAACGAAATTGCCTATAATTCGGCAAGCAAAATGATGAACTCGGCATTTTTTGGACAACTGATTATTTTGATTGTATTTATACCCGTTTTGGCCTTACAAGGTGTCGAAGGCAAAATGTTTATCCCGATGGCTATGACCTTTGGTTTTGCTGTTTTGGGCGTAGTTATCTTGTGCCTCACGTACATTCCGATGATGGCAGCCTTATTCCTCCAACCACCAAAAACAGACAAAAAAACCTGGGGCGATAAAATAATTGGAAAACTCGAAAATACTTATACTCCTGTAATCGGATGGTCGCTTAAAAGGAGTTGGATTGTAATTACCATCGCATTCGTGCTGTTAATTTCCGGTGGTTTTCTGTTTACCAGAATGGGAGCCGAATTTATCCCAAAACTCGATGAAGGCGATTTTGCTTTTCAGGCATTTTTAAAGCCGGGAACTTCATTAACCGAAGTAACAAAAACTTCCACCCGACTGGAACAAATTGTCTTGGAAAACTTTCCTGATGAAGTAGAAAGTATTCAAAGCAGGATTGGTGTGGCAGATTTACCCATGGACCCAATGCCTTTGGACATTGCAGATATATTTGTGATATTGACACCAAAAGACCAGTGGACACAAGCCGAATCGAAAGCCGAATTAATTGAAAAAGTAAGGGAAAAAGTAAGTGTTTTGCCGGGTATAAATTTTGAATTTACGCAGCCTATTGAAATGCGTTTCAATGAATTGCTGACCGGAATACGTGAAGATGTTGCGGTTAAACTTTATGGCGACGATTTAGAAATTCTGGCAGCCAAATCCGAAGAAATTGCCGGGCTGGTTTCGGGAATTGAAGGCGTGGCAGGTGTAAAAGCTGAAGCCACACGCGGATTGCCGCAGATAACCGTTCATTACGACCGTAACAAACTTGGAAGGTATAACCTGAAAATTAAAGAACTAAATACCATAGTTGAATCGGCTTTCAGTGGTGGCGTTGCCGGAAGCATATACGAAGGCGAGCGGATGTTCGACCTGGTTGTGCGTCTGGACGAGGAACATCGACAGAGCATTGACGACATCCGAAACCTTTTTGTCAACCTGCCCGACGGTAATCAAATCCCTTTAAAAGAAGTGGCAGAAATAAGTTATCAGCCGGGGCCAATGCAAATCAGCCGCGACAATACCAACCGGCGAACTTATGTAGGGATTAATGTTTCGGGTAGGGATGTAAAATCACTTGTGGAAGAAATTCAAACCACCTTAGATGAAAAGCTGGATTTACCTACGGGCTATTATATCCGCTACGGCGGCGCTTTCGAAAACCTCGAACGGGCATCAAAACGCTTGTCGCTGGTTGTTCCGCTTGCTTTGGCATTAATTTTCATGTTGGTTTTCTTCGCTGTAAAGTCGTTTAAACAAACGCTAATGATTTATGTGGCTGTGCCGTTTGCCGCTGTTGGGGGTATATTTTCGCTCTATTTGCGTGATATGCCTTTTAGTATTTCGGCTGGCGTAGGTTTTATCGTCCTGTTTGGCGTTGCGGTACTTAACGGTTTAGTGTTGATTAGCGGTTTTAATGAATTGAAAGAAGAAGGCAAACTCCATATAAACGACATTATTAAAAAAGGTTCAATCCGGCGTATCCGTCCAATTTTATTAACAGCTTCAACCGATATTCTGGGCTTTCTGCCTATGGCGGTTTCCACGTCGGCAGGAGCAGAAGTTCAACGCCCTTTGGCTACTGTGGTGATTGGAGGAATGTTGACATCAACCTTGTTGACGCTTATTGTGCTACCTATTCTCTATAAATTTGTTGAAAGTGGCGTTAAAAAAATAAAAATGCCAAAAACAGCTTTAGGGATGTTTACCGTTCTTGTTGTGATTGCAGGTTTGGGAATTTCAGGAAATGCCAATGCGCAGGATTCTACGATAACATTGCCACAAGCCATTGAAAGGGCAAAAGAAAACTATCCGGCAATTAAGGCAGCCAAATTGGAAGTTGACAAACAGGAAGCATTAAAAGCTACGGCATACGAACTGGGAACGACTTCGATTTATACCGGGAAAGAAGAAGTAGGCAACAACGCACCGGGTATTCAAAACAGAATTGGGATTGGTCAGTCGGATATCGATGTTTTTGGTATTCCGGCAAAAAGCAAGTTAGCAAATGCACGTACCCAACAAGCTATTTCGGGGCAGTACCTTACCGAATATTCGTTAATCCGTGATGTTAGTATCGCATGGTACAATGCTGTACATGCCAAACAACAATGGCAGCTATTTAAAGACCTTGACACCTTGTACACCGATTTTCAGAAAGCTGCGGAGTTGCGTTACAATACACAGGCAACTTCAAAAATCGAATATCTTTCGGCATCGGCCAAATACAAAGAATTGCAGGTGAATTTAAGGAAAGCCGAAAGTAACTATTTGGCAAGCTTGCAAATCCTTAACCAATACCTGCTATATCCGGGGGCTGTTGATGTGAATACTCAGGATTTAGGACAATATGTTTTTGAACTTGTTTCAGGAACTGATTCTTTGGGTGCAAGCCCTTTACTTGATTACTATTCAACCGGAATTGATGTAGCAGAATCGGCGTGGAAAGCTGAAAAGGCCAATTTCCTTCCAAAGTTAGACTTGGGTTATAAATGGCAATCGGTTGACGGCAATTCAGGATTTTATGGATGGGAAGTAGGTATTTCTGTCCCGCTGGCTTTCTTTTCACAATCGGGCAAAACCAAAGCTTCAAAAATTGACTTCCAAATTGCAAACCAACAGTACGAGCAAAAGGAACTGGAACTGAAAGCCGGGTACAACCAGCAAATCAGCCGTTACCTTACTTTGCAACAGGTTATCAACTATTATCAAAAAGAAGCATTGCCTCTGGCCGACGAACAAATTCAGGCTTCCAACCTGGCGTACCGTTTAGGCAGTATCGACTATGTCCAGTTTATTCAGAACACAGAAGCAGCCATACGGACAAAACAAGACTTTTTAATGCAACAGGCAGAATACTTCGAATTGTCTGCCCAATTAAAATTCATAACAGGTAAATAATCAACAAAATATAGTAACGATGAATACAAAAATAATTATAGCATTGATGGCAATCGCCACATTAATATCGTGCAACACAAAAAACAAAACAGCCGGAGAAGGCGAAGAACACGAAGAACATAGCCCCGAAGGCATTGTGATATTAAATAAAAACCAACGGGAAGCCCTGAAATTAAAATTGGGGTCTTTTCAAATGCGCAACCTAACCACGGTAGTAAAGTCAAACGGGCAACTCGAAGTACCTCCTGCAAACAGCGCCGATATTACAGCCGTTATTGGCGGGAATGTAAAAGAGATAAAAGTATTCCATGGCGACCGGGTAAGCAAGGGGCAATTATTGGCAGTACTTGAACATCCGGATTACATTGCCTTACAGGAAAGTTTTGTCGAAGTTGCCAACAGGCTTGAATTTCTGGAACAGGAATTTGAACGCCAAAAAGAATTGTTTGAAAACAATGTTGGTGCAGGCCGAGACTTCCAACAGGCAAAAGCGGAATACAATACGGCAAAAGCAAAATACGAAGGATTAAAATCACGCCTGCAATTGCTGAATCTTTCGCCCGATAAAATTATGCAGGGCAATATTTCAAATACCATAAACATTAATTCACCAATAAACGGTTTTGTAAATGAAGTTAATATAAAAGTAGGCTCTTATGTTGATGCAAAAGACATACTGCTTGAAATAACTGACAACACCGCAATTCATGCCGATTTTATGGTTTATGAAAAAGATGTGCATTTGGTAAAAGAAGGCCAGAAAGTTCATTTTACGGTTTCGAACCGCCCCGATGAAGAATTAACAGCAACCGTTTTTGCCATTGGAAAAGAGTTTGAGGCCAATTCAAGGGCAGTTCATATCCATGCAAAAATCAATGAAAAAGTTTCTGGGCTTATACCCGGCATGTACATTTCGGGGCATTTGCATACAGATGAAAAATATACCAGGGCTTTGCCCAATGATGCTATTGTTACGGAGGGGACAAAATCATACATTTTTATACTGGACAATCAGGCTCTTGAAGAACGAGAAAAGGACGAACCTGCAAATGAAGAAATCCATGCCGACAATGAAGATAATGCGGAAGAAAATAGTATGGCCTTCCGAATGGTCGAAGTTATTCCCGGACTGAAAGACGATGGATATACGGAAATACATTTGATAAATTCGTTGCCTGATAACACACAGGTAGTTTTGAATGCAGCCTACTACCTGCTGGCCGATATGAAAAAAGAAGAAACAGAACACGAACATTAAAATGATTGAATTATGAAAGAAATAAAAGCATTTATACGTCCCAACAAAGTGAACGACATTGTTCACCATTTAAAAGATGCAGGTTTTGAGAATATGACCATTTCATCGGCAGAGGGAACGGGGAAGTTGCAGGATGAAGCCGCATTTGTGTCGCAGAAATTTTCTGTTACCGATAGTCCAATGGCCAAAATTGAGATGGTTATTGAGAAAGCAAAAGTTAATACGGTTGTAAGTATCATTTCGGAATTTGGAAAAACATTAAACCCCGGTGACGGGATTATTTATGTTTCCAATGTTGAAAAAGCTTACCGGGTAAAAACGGGACTGGAAAACGGCGAATAATAATCGGCGGGTGAACGGCAGGTTGCTATGAAATGAATAGTGACCTGCTATTTTACAACTTATCGTTCTTCTGGGAAAACTTTTAAAAACAATGGTATGAAAAAATATAAATTAAAAAACCTGGACTGCGCCTCCTGTGCGGCAAAGATTGAAGACGGCGTCGGTAAACTCCAGGAAGTAAAATTTGTGAGCGTTAATTTCGCCACTGCTTCAATGACAATAGATACCGATGACCTTGAAAAGGTAAAAAGCACAATTAAAGAGATTGAACCGGAAGTTGAAATTGAAGATAATAATAATCAAAAAACAATTGTTTCGTCAAGTGAACTTGCTGAAAACAAATGGACAATTATTAAAGCAATTTCAGGCATCCTTCTCCTGGCAGCAGGACTGATTTTTGAAGAGGAGTTCCATAATACGCCTTTTCACATCGCCGAATATGCGGTATTCGTGACGGGCTACCTTATCGTGGGCTGGAATGTTCTTGCATCGGCTGTTAAAAACATCAACCGGGGACAGGTTTTTAACGAGCAATTTTTAATGTCGGTTGCAACCCTGGGCGCCTTCGCAATACATGAAATGCCCGAAGCAATTGCTGTTATGTTATTTTACGTAGTTGGCGAACTGTTCCAGGATATCGCTGTAAACCGTTCCCGCGGGTCAATAAAATCGCTTCTTGAAATTAAACCCGATTATGCCAATCTGAAAGATGGCGGGGATATAATAAAAGTTTCACCGGAAGATGTGAATCTTGGAGACGAAATAATAGTTAGGGCTGGTGAAAAAGTTCCGTTGGACGGACTGGTAATTGACGGGAATTCCTTTGTGGATACCTCAGCGCTTACAGGGGAAAGTGTACCGCGTAAAATAAATCCAAACGATGAAGTATTAGCGGGCATGATAAATCAATCCGGTTTAATTACGGTTAAAGTCTCCAGGCTTTTTGAGGATTCTTCTATTTCAAAAATTCTTGAGATGGTTGAAAATGCCACATCCAAAAAAACTGAGACCGAAAAATTCATCACCACGTTTGCCAAATATTATACGCCCGTAGTGGTTTTTGGAGCCCTTTTGATTGCCGTTGTACCTCCGCTTTTACTAAGCGGCGCAACTTTTAGCGATTGGATTTACCGGGCATTGGTAGTTCTGGTTATTTCCTGTCCCTGCGCACTGGTAATCAGCATTCCGCTTGGCTACTTCGGAGGAATAGGCGGGGCTTCCCGCAAGGGCATTTTAGTGAAGGGTTCCAACTTTTTAGATGCACTTACCCAGGTTAAAACTGTGGTGTTTGATAAAACAGGCACACTTACAAAAGGAGAGTTCAAGGTAACAGAAATAGTTACCTCGAATGGCTTTTCAAAGGAAGAAATATCAGAATACGCGGCGTATGCCGAATATAATTCCAATCACCCGATTGCAAAATCTATACTCGAATCACATAAGTTGGATATTGACAATTCGAGAATCGGGAAAGTGGAAGAGATATCCGGGCATGGGGTTAAAGCGTACATAGATAACAAAGAAATTTTTGTTGGAAATGACAAGCTTCTTCATAAAGAAAACATAGCGCATGACAAATGTGAAATTGAAGGTACGGTTGTGCATGTTGTGGTTGACAGGAAGTACGCTGGCTATATTGTTATATCGGATAGTTTGAAAGAGGATTCCATTGAAGCCATCGGACGTTTAAACAAAAAAAGTATTAAAACGGTAATGCTCACGGGCGACAGCAAGTATGCCGCGGGTATTTTCGCCCGAAAGCTGGGCATTAAAGAATATTATGCCGAATTGCTTCCTGAAAACAAAGTTGAGCATATTGAAAAAATGCTGAACAAGAACAGCAAAGTAGCTTTTGTGGGCGATGGCATAAATGATGCCCCTGTGCTTGCCCGTGCCGATGTAGGTATTGCAATGGGTACGCTTGGTTCCGATGCGGCTATCGAGACCGCCGATGTGGTCTTAATGACCGATTCACCTGCGAAAGTTGCAGTAGCTATTGATGTTGCAAAAAGAACACGAAACATTGTCTGGCAGAATATCATTTTTGCCCTGGCGGTTAAAGCAGCCTTTATAGCCTTGGGAATTTTTGGGATTGCCACCATGTGGGAAGCGGTTTTTGGCGATATGGGCGTAGCTTTGATTGCTGTTTTTAATGCCATGAGAGTAATGAGAAATTAGCTGAAAATTAAACGGATAAGCATACTTTCAATTGATATCAAGCTATTAAAGATGAACACTTCCATAAAAAACATATTACAAAACAATGATTTCTCTAAAGATGATATAATTGAACTATTATATACAAATCAATCGGAAGCAAAATTATTATATCAAAAGGCGAAAGAAGTAAAATCATATAAAATAGGAGATAAAGTATATTTAAGAGGTTTGATAGAATTTTCGAATTTGTGTGCCAAAGACTGTTTTTATTGTGGGATAAGAAAAAGCAATAAGAACGTTCAAAGATATTCTTTATCAGACCGGGAAATAATCCAGGCAGCTAAATTCGCTTTTGATGAGCATTATGGTTCCATTGTATTGCAGTCGGGCGAAGTTAAATCCAGGGAGTTTGAAAACCGTGTAGATAGATTGCTCAAACAAATCCGTAAGATTACAGGTAACAACTTTGGAATTACCCTGTCCTGTGGCGAACAAAAGGAATCAACGTATTCCAGATGGTTTGAAAGTGGCGCAAACCGATATCTTCTCAGGATTGAAACCTCGAATAAAGAGCTGTATAAACAGATTCACCCAAACAATTCTTTACACAGCTTTCAAAAAAGAATTGATTCTCTCCGGGTATTAAAAAATATAGGTTACCAGGTTGGTACCGGGGTTATGGTTGGGTTACCCGGCCAAACCTTGAGCCATATTGCAGATGATATTCTGTTTATGAAAGATATTGATATTGATATGTGTGGCGTTGGTCCCTATATTGAACACCATGAAACACCACTCTTTGAACAGCGTACTACATTAATGCCTTTGAACGCCCGATTTGAACTAACTTTAAAAGTGTTGGCAATATTAAGGATTATTATGAAAGACATAAACATTGCCGCTTCAACAGCACTGCAATCGATAGATAAATTGGGCAGGGAAAAAGCTATTCAGGTAGCTGCCAATGTTTTTATGCCGAATATTACCCCGCAATCATACCGGAAAAATTACAATTTATATGACAACAAACCCTGTATTGCCGAAAGTCCGGTTGAATGTAAAAGTTGTACGGCAGCCAGGATAACACTGGCAAATGGCGAAGTTGCATTTGGAGAAGCAGGTGACGCTAAGCATTATTTACATAGAATGAATCGGAGAAATGAAATTTTAATATAATGAATTTTCGCGTGTTAAAAAAAGTGATTCATATTACATTTGCCGTGTTTTTCACCTTAACTACCACAGGGGTGACCATACAGGAGAACTTTTGTAACAGCAAACTACTTTCAATTTATTTTGATAAAACCTCAAATAAATGTTGTGATAATCCTTGTTCCGATTGCCATATTCGGGTTGTAACATTTAAAATAACCGATACTTTTTTCAACACTTCAAAAAAAGTTAGTAACAATACCAAGCCATTCGTAAAATGCCCATTTTTTACATGTGAAATTCAATACTTCAAACAAGGTAAAAATGGCAAAAAAATTAATAACCCTTTAAATTTATTTTCAACACCTAAGTTTGCTTTAAACAGGGCACAACTACAGGTGTTTTTGTGCTGAGATAGTATTTAATTCCTCCCAAAAGCAAAATATTAAAATAACAATTTAGGTTTCAATTAAATATTATCAATATGAAAACATATAATTTTAAAATAATAATAGCAGCATTTTTTGCTGTAATGGGGCTAACTGTAAGCGCACAAAAATGTGGGGTTTACAAAACCTATGAAGATTACACAAATGGCAAAATGGAAGTTTCAATTAACTGTGCAACAAAAGACGGAAAAATAAAACCAAACAATTTTTTCAAAAAAGATTACGTAACAGTAATTAAAAATGGTGAAAAAACTGATTTGAATAAGGACGAAATATTTGGTTATCAACTTTGCAATGGAGAATTTTTCCGTTTTTTTAATAATGACCGCTTAACTTTGGCAGATAAAAGTGGTTTATGGATTTACACCAGAGAAGAAGTAGTATCTCATTCTCCATTTACAGGCACAAAAAAAAGAACAAAATACTATTTCAGCAAAGACGGAAGTGGGGAAATTAAAAGCCTGACATTTAGCAACCTTAAGGATGTTATTCCCGCTGACGACCCACTTTATTCTGAAATGGAATTGTTGTTTACTTCAAATTCAGCCTTACATGCATACAACCAGTCAAGTGGTTCATATAAAATCAATTCCTTTCTGAATAGCAAAGGATTGTAACAGATTTAGATGCTTTTTTTGAAGGCAGGCAAGGCAACTTGCCCGCTTTCAGAAAAGCGAAATCAAACAAAAAATTCGCATACAATAATTTAAAATTTATAAAAAAAGCAAAATGAACAAGATATTAAATGTAATCAAAGCAACAGTCTTGATTTTTGGTGTATCAATTGCGAACATCTATGCGCAGGAAACAGAAAAAATTATTGGAACAGTCGGTGGTGAAAAATTAGGTGACGACGGAATTGTAATATGTGTTTTAGGAACACAGGCTTGCATGCCGGTTCAGATAGACAAAAACATGACTGTTAAATACAACGGGGAGGAAACAAAATTGACAGATTTACCTTTTGCCCTCTATATAGAAGCTGAACTTAATGATAATAATAAAATCACTACAATTAAAATTGATGAAAGAAAAACCGTAATCTGTTTTGTTGAGCATAAAGAAGGTGATAACGAGAAATTGACGACTTTGTTAAACGGAATTAAAGGTGTTGAAGATTTTAAGTTATATCGTAAATCGAACCAGGTACTGATTGAATACAATCCAAAACAAATTGCGTATAGCGAATTGGAGGCAAAAGTTAAAAATGCAGGATTTATATTGGAATAAAATAGGAGGATAGAAAAATGAAACGAAATAAATTATTTACTGGCATGAAAAATACAAAAGTTATTTTTTTAATGGTAGCAGTAGTTGGATTCCTTTTTTATTCATGTAACAAGGAAGAAGAAACACCCTTGGATAATACTTTAGCTTCCAGCGTAATCGGCACATATACAGGTACTCTTAAGAGTACAGCTACTAATCAGTCCAGTCCGGCGACATTAAATGTAACGCTAATAAACGATAGCTTAGTTAGTATGCATTGTTTGTCCTACAATTTTGATTCAACCTTTACAATGCAACTATACCAAAACTATGACAGCATTATGGTGTGTTATACCGGACAAGATTTTTTTGCTGAATATGGACATAATCGCAATAATTATGATTTTTGCACAAACCGCCAATCCGGTTGGACAAATAACGCCTGGATGAACGATGGCAATTGCTGGGGAAATATGAATCAAGGTTGGGGCAACAGCAACTGGGCGGGAACTGACCAATGGAACGCCTGGACCAATCACATGAATACCCAACACAATCAAAATGACAATCATTTTGGGGGATTTAATCCAAAAATGAATTCATGTATTTTCAAATTTACAATTCAGAACAATTCCAATTATTTTGAAGTATTTGAAGGAGTCAAGTAATTAAAGATGTGGGTAGTACAGCAATTGAAGTTGTAAAGATAAATCCCGTAAGGTTATTAAACATTTTTATGTAAATTTGGGGTATGAAAGTTCTGAATAATATTTCTCTCATAAATATTTGACGATATGGAAAACAAGGAAATCGACAAAAAACTCGAATCGAAAAACGTTAAACCAACAGCCATGCGAACCCTGGTTTATAAAACACTTGCCGAAACCGGGAAAGCGCTGAGCCTGGCGGATTTGGAGCAACGATTTGAAAAAGTGGAGCGTTCAACCATTTTCAGGGCGCTTAAAACATTCGAGGAAAATTTCATTGTCCACCCTGTTGATGATGGTTCAGGCTCGGTTAAATATGCCGTTTGCGATGATGAATGCACATGTAATATACATGACCTGCACGTTCATTTTTATTGTACACGTTGTGGCAGAACACGTTGTATGAAAGAACTTCCAATTCCCAACATTAAACTTCCTGAAGGCTACACCTACGATAATGCTCAATTCATTATTAACGGTGTGTGTCCTCGCTGCGATTAACTTTGCAATAGTGTTGCACTAACTTATTGGTAATTTTGATGTTGAAATTATTAGAATGTCTAACATTAAAAATTATTAATTATGAAAACTGGAAAATTTAAAATGGCTTTTTTACTTGCAGGATTAATTATCTTTTCTGCATCGCAGGCAATGGCACAACCTCATTGTTGTAACTCAAACTGGTCGGTAAACGCTAATGCCCAATGGTGGAACAACAACACCCCGGCGGAATATGCCTTATCAGCCGAACAAATTACGGAAATCAATGAGCTACGTAAAAACAGTTACGAGAAAAAGCTTCCAATCGAAAATGAGCTTCGCAGTTTGAGAATGGAATACCGGGCTGCTAATTCAAATCCCGAGCTCGATGTAAAAAAGGTGAAATCACTGAGAAGCACTATCCGCGATAAAGAAGAAAAAATTGAGGATATCAACCTGGAGACAAAAGTTCAGGTAAAAAAACTTCTTACTGAAAAGCAGCTTACCTACTTTAACAACAACAATTACAATTGGTGGGATATGTCGGAAAATTGCTGGCATGCAGGTAATATGGGAATGAATTCTCGTAAACAGATGATGATGTCGCGTCGCAGCAATTGTTGGTAAACACCAGTTCGGTTTTTTGTTAATCACTAAAGGGATAAATTAAAAATAAGCGGTAAAAAGAAAGGAGAATGTTATGATGAATGAATTTGGAGGCCACGGATGGGGAATGGGCTGGTGGTGGGTTATAGGGCTCATTATCGTAATTGCCGTTGTTTGGATGGTTGTTAAAGGAATGAGTCAAAATAACCGCCCCGGCAACCTACCCGAAAGTAAGTCGGCGCTCGATATTTTAAAAGAGCGTTATGCCAAGGGAGAAATTGATAAACAAGAATTTGAAGAACGAAAAAAAATTTAATGTAAAATAAAAAATCATGAAGTATTACATTGAAAAAACAACAGAGTACGGTTTCGATGAAGCCATTGAGAAAGTAACCGAAGAACTTAAAAAAGAAGGATTCGGGGTCTTGACAGAGATTGATGTGCAGGCCACATTGAAAAAGAAACTGGATGTCGATTTCAAAAAATACCAAATTTTAGGGGCTTGCAATCCGCCATTTGCACATAAAGCACTGAAGGCCGAAAACAAAATCGGAGCCATGCTTCCCTGCAATGTGATTGTGCAGGAACTGGATGATGGCAAAACAGAAGTAGCTGCCGTTGACCCAATGGCTTCGATGCTGGCGGTTGAAAATGACAAATTAGGGGAAATCGCCAACGAAATAAGGGCAAAACTTGAAAAGGTCATTGAAAACGTATAATACGGCCAGTATTTTAACCTAAAGTATTTAAAAAATCTTTGGAAATGAGAAAACAACTGTTGTTATTAACCTTCGTACTTTTCTGGGTATTCACAGCGAATGCCCAGGAAGGCGAACGGTTAAAAGTAATCACAGGGGTACGTGTTAACCCTTTTGTGATGTACGATTTTGACGGTAACAAAACGGAAATAACGCGTATCCATGCCGAGTTGGGCGCCATGTTCAATAATAAAACCTACCTGTCGGTGGGATACACGCCCTTTGCCAATACCATCTACAATTTTAACGAATACTGGTTTGTAGGGTTCGACAAAAAAATCCCGGTATCGTGGGTTTTGGCGGAAGAGTATATGATAGATGAAAATAAATTCATAGTCCAGACTGGCCCCAATTTCAAATTAGGGAACGTGGGAAATGCGTTTGTATTTCTGTTTACCCCTGTTGATAATATTGACTGGGGCTTGAAAGTGGGCGCTTTTATTCCTTTAAATGTGGTTTTGCATAAAGATTAGTTCACATGTTCAAATCTGTATTTACCATCAGTAAAATGGACTGCCCTTCCGAAGAATCCCTTATCAGGATGAAGCTGGAAGGGCTTTCCACAATTAAAAGTTTGGTGTTCGATATTGAAAACCGGAAGCTCACCGTGTTTCATTCCGAAGAAAATGAGGAAATCGAAAAACACCTTAAAGAACTCAAATTGGGCACGGAACACAAAGAAACCATTGTTGTCCAACAGGATGAATTCAAGGACGATTCATCAGTACAATCGAAACTGCTTTGGACAGTTCTGATTATCAATTTTGCTTTTTTTCTCATTGAAATTACCACAGGTTTTATTTCAAAATCTATGGGCCTGGTTGCCGATTCACTGGATATGCTGGCAGACGCGTTGGTTTATGGCCTAAGCCTTTGGGCAGTTGGCTCAACTGTAACCCGCAAGAAAAAAGTAGCCCGACTAAGTGGCTATTTTCAACTGGCATTGGCACTGATAGGCCTCGTAGAAGTAATACGTAGGTTTATCAGTTTTGAAGAGGTGCCGGATTTTCAAACCATGATAATTGTATCAATACTGGCATTGATTGCGAATTCAGTTTGTCTATATCTGTTGCAAAAGTCAAAGAGCAAAGAAGCACACATGAAAGCTACCATGATTTTTACATCAAACGATATTATTATCAATACGGGCGTTATCCTTGCAGGTGTTTTGGTATTGTTGACCCAATCAAAATATCCCGATTTAATCATTGGGGCAATTGTATTTTTAATCGTGGTCAGGGGGGCTTTCAGGATATTGAAACTTGGTAAATAGACAGAGCATGGCACATTCGCATGAACATACAACTCAAAAAAATTACGGAAAAGCTTTTGCCATTGGCATAGGTTTAAACATCGCCTTTGTTGCTGTTGAAATATTTTACGGTCTGTTAGCCAACTCATCAGCACTATTAGCCGATGCAGGCCACAACGCCAGCGACGTACTGAGTTTGATTTTTGCCTGGGCTGCAATCAGGCTCGCTTCCATAAAACCAAAAGGAAAGTACACATACGGACTTCGCAAAACAACCATTCTTGTATCGATACTCAATGCGTTATTGCTTTTTGGAGCAGTAATAGCAATTGGCTGGGATGCTGTAGGAAAATTCAAAAATCCAGAACCCGTGGCAGGTACGCAAGTGATGATTGTTGCCGGGATAGGCGTAGTAATCAATACCATTACGGCTTTGCTGTTTATGAAAGGCCAAAAAGACGACCTGAACATCAAAGGGGCATTCCTGCACATGGCTGCCGATGCCGGGGTGTCGTTAGGTGTAGTAGCTGCCGGGCTATTGATTAACCTCACCGGAATTCAATGGATTGACCCGGTAATGAGTTTTATCATTATTCTGGTTATTCTTTGGGGTACATGGCGGTTGTTTACTGATTCCATTGATTTAGCGCTGGATGCAGTACCCAAACAAATAAAACTTGATAAAGTACGCAACTTTCTTTTATCCCAAAATGGAGTTAACGATATTCACGATTTACACGTTTGGGCAATGAGTACCACCCAAATAGCTTTAACCGCCCACCTGATAATGCCAAAAGGGTTTAACGATGAATTTATTTCTGAACTGCAGAAGAAACTTGAACACGAATTCGGAATTGGACACACAACCTTTCAAATTGAGAATGAAAGGATTGAAAAGGAATGTAAAACTGATTGTTGAAAACTTTATAGATATGAAAATTCAATACCACTCAATCATAACCTGCCCAAATTGCGGGCATCAAAAAGAAGAAGAAATGCCTGAAGATTCATGCCAGTTCTTCTATGAGTGTGAAAAGTGCAAAGCTGTTATAAAACCCAAAAAAGGCGATTGCTGCGTTTATTGTTCATATGGTTCGGTAAAATGCCCTTCGATACAAAAGAATGAAAGTTGTTGCTGATTTTTTAACAAAACGGAAATGCAACTGAGTTCCTACAAAAAGTATTTTCATTATATTTAACATTTGGTTTTACAAATACAACATCAAGTTGAAAAATAGCAGTTGTAAGTTTGAAAAATGCAATAGTAGAAAGGAAAAAAAGACTGGCAAGTAGGGGAAATATTGCAGTACGGTCGGAAAAATCAATTTCAAATCCGAATAGAGAAAATGTCGGTGGGGGTAACGCAATTGTAAGACTGAAAAACAGAATTGTAAAAGCGAAAAAACCAAATGTAATTAATTATTAACCTTTAAAAATTTAATTATGGCATCACGAACAAAACTTACAGACACAGCAACTTTGGAATTGTACCGGGTAGCTTTGGAAAATGCGGAGACCCAACCTGAAATTGCGGCTATTATGGCTGATTTAGGTTATGATTCAGTAGTTATCGCAGAAGGTAAAGCATTGCTTACAAAAACCCGGACTGCATACGATGCAAACAAAACCGAAGATGATGAAACATCTGCCGCTTACGCAGATTTTTCAAGTAAAAAGGAGCAATTAGAAGACACATTTAACACCCATCGAAAAAAAGCTAAAGTTGTATTCCGAAATGATTCATTAACCGCAGATAAATTAGCCATTTCAGGCGTAATGCCACGGACATATATAAAATGGTTAGAAGCAGCAAAAAAGTTTTACAGTGTTGCATCTGCCGATTCTGCTATTCAAAGTAAATTAGCACGTTTAAAAATATCAGTTGACGACTTGACAGCAGCAAACACCCTAATATCTGGATTAGAAGCAGCAAGAGCAATTTATCTGAAAGAAAAAGGGGAATCACAAGATGCAACAAAAATAAAAGATGCTGCATTTGCCAAAATAGATGATTGGATGAGTGAATTCTATGCAGTAGCAAAGATTGGTTTAGAGGATAATCCGCAGTTGTTAGAAGCATTGGGTAAAACAGTGAGAAGCTGATGGAAAAGCCCACCCTATTTGTAAGCACATTGGCAAGCCCCACGAGCCGCCGCACGACCAAAGCTTGCCAAAGAGCTTACAAAGCCAGCCCAAGTAACCGCCTTTAAGGGCGGTTTTAGGGTTGCCCTCCCACAAAAAAAACAAAATAAATTTGTGCTCCGTTGACAGTTTCGTGCGGACAGAAAAGACAATTAACAAAACCTTAAATGACTGAAAAACAGACTGGAAGAATCAACGCCCAGTTGCTAATAAATAGGACTCTGAGCGGTCGGCACGACCCAGCGATGAGTCGGTGTTGAACTACACCCACCGCTTTTTTAGTGCTATGTACTTAACGACGGTTTTTGTGCTTTTTGAAAGAAAAATAAACAAGCGATCTTTTACATTTTGCAGGTTTTTGTGCTTTCCGGTATAAGTTTTTCGGATGAATCAGGATTAAAGGAAGGTTCTGTGATCGCTTATTCTTAACAAGATGACATATCCTACCCTGTGCACCTTTAGGCGCATTTAGGTCTGATAGTTAAAGTTGGGGATGAGTCTGTTTGCAGGTGGCTCCCGGTGGAGAGCGTATGGGAGGCAGTTTTCTGATTCTAATCATTTGACCCGTCTTACAGACCGGACAACGACAAGGATTGATACCGGTAAGTCTTTCGAAACGTTCTATGTTCGATTCAATCTTTTTCCGGGATCTTGACTTGTTGTCGCCTTCGGATTTATCTTCTACCCTGAACTTGATTTCCAGATTCCGTTTTGCCGTGTGGTTGTAGATACCGTAACGTCGGATCTTTACAAATCTACGCGGGAGAATGTGCTGGGCAAATCTGCGCAGGAACTCCACACCACCGAGAGTGATGCACTTTTTAGCCGCTCCTTGTCGGTAATCCCTGGCAATGAAGGTCACTTTTTCATCAGTGATATTCACGATACGCTGGTTAGTGATGGCGACCCGATGGGTATATTGCCCCAGGTATCTCACCACATGTTCAGCACTTGCCATAGAGGGCTGACAATGGACCACCCAGGGAGTGCCATATGCACGCTGAATCTGGTCATTGAAGAGCACCAACTGGTTTTGTTTACGCAAAGCACGTTTGAGGCTGTCCAGGAACTTGGATTTAAACGCACTGCTCATCTGAT
>JAXGYA010000016.1:0-10474 GCA_040772505.1 Mariniphaga sp.
AAGACTTTTGAAATAAACTATTTCAAAAATGAATATTAATAAAATATTATTGTATCGTTAATATTACATGAAGCCAAATAAACACAAACGATCCCCCTTAAATCTATAGTCTAAGGGGGATCGTTTGTTGGGTTTTTAATAAAATAGTAAAAAAATTACAGTAAATTTATTTTTTTTTATAAAAATCTATTGCGAAATTTAAAAAATTACTATTTGTTGTGTTTAAATACCTGTCTTTTTTCCAAAAAATCGATTGAGTTCTAACATATTTAGGTTCGGTTATCTCAATAAAAACTGCATCTCCAAGTGATTCTGCCGCTTTAACTGATTCAGTTGTAAAGACGATCCCATATTTATTTTTCAATAAAGTGCTTCTAAGTGAATAGTCGCATTCAATCACTATTTTGGGTTCAAAGCCACCCAACATGCAAAGATCATCAAATAACTTTCTTCCTGAAAATCCCTTAGGAAGTGCAATGAATTTCTCTTCTCTTGCCTCAATAAAGCTAATTTCTTTTTTTGATGAAAATTTATGTCCTTGCCAAACAGCAAGAAAGGGTTTGTCATTCATGTTCAATATTTCTGAGACCCAAAGTGGATTAGATGAAAGATCGTTATGTGCGGTTATTATAAAATCGAATTTATTAGAAATATTTGAGTCATACAGCCCATTTAATCTTAAAACTGAATGATTTAAATTAACGTTGGGATATTTCTTCACAAAAGCCATAAATAAGTCATGCCAAATTAAAGGGCTTGTTGTTGCTACAGAAATTTTCATTTCTCCTGTATTTTTTATATCTTCTAATTCCTTCTGAGCATTTTCAAGTAATATAAATATTTCTTTAACATAAGTTAGTAATATTTCCCCGTAATTATTAAGAAAAATATTCCTTCCTTTTCTGTCAAATAATTGTACTCCTAATTCATTTTCTAATCTTTTTATTGTTGCACTTAATGAAGGAGAAGATATTTTAAGCTGTTCAGCAGTTCTTGTTAAATGTTGGTTTTCTGCTAATAAATTAAAGTATTTCAGTTGAAGTAAGTCCATATCAATTCTCCAGTCTTGTTTATTATCCCCACTAACAATATTCAGAAAATTAAAATTTTGACGTGTGTGAAATGCATTTTAGCACAAGGTCCAAATTTATTGTAGCTAATAATTTTCAAGTAATGCTGTAAAAATAAAAATACAATAATTAGTCTCAAGATTAACGACTGTAATTATACATGCTAATAAATGGCAATTTAAGGAGAATAGTTAACTGTGAAGCTAAGTATATGTAGGTGCTTTGGTAATATACGATTGTGAATTTTCAACTTATATTGAATGCAAACATATTAAACTTTTTATTTCGCAGAAAATATACTGTCGAAAAATGAATTGGGGGTAGTAAATTTTGGAGCAGGTGGTTGTAGTTTCAGCGGTAAGGACTCCGGGAGGCAATATCGGGGGTGTATTTAAGGATGTTTTGCCTGAAACCCTACTTTCTGTTGTTATGAATGCAGCAATTGAAAAAGCCGGAATTGCGAAGGAAATAATTGATGAAGTAATTATGGGACAGGCAAAACAATCAACAGACCAACCCAACATTGCAAGATTAGTCTCATTGATGGTTAAAATTCCTGAATCAACACCGGCATATACGGTACATCGTCAATGTGCATCTGGTATGCAGGCGATCCTTTCCGGGATGCAACAAATACAGACCGGATATTCGGATGTTGTATTAGTGGGTGGCGTTGAAAGTATGAGCACTGCGCCTTTTTATGTCAGAAACGCTAGATTTGGAGTGGGAAATGGCAGTACATTTTTTATAGATCCTAATACTGAAAGTCAGCCCAGAAGTCAGCCCAATGATATTTATGGAACATTCAATATGATACAAACAGCAGACAACATTGCTGTGAAATATGGCATAACTCGTGAAGAATGTGATGTTTTTGCTCTCGGAAGCCAACAAAAGGCAATCTCAGCCATAGATAATGGGCGCTTTGAGAATGAAATTGTCCCTGTTTATGTTCCTCAAAGAAAAAAGTCTCCGCTATGCGTTGACACCGATGAATACCCAAAAAGAGATACCAACCTGGAAAAAATGTCCAAACTCAAACCTGTTTTTGAAAATGGCGTTACAAGTGCCGGCAATGCTTCAGGCCGGAATGATGGTGCTTCTGCACTTGTTTTGATGTCATTGTCAAAGGCTGAACAGTTAGGCTGTACTCCTATGGCAAGAATAATAGCAGGCGCTGCTGCAGGTGTTGATCCGCGATATATGGGGCTAGGACCGGTTGCTGCAACAAAGAAGCTTCTTGCGGTGCTAAAAAAAGACAAACTTAAATTGGAAGACTTTGGGTTAATTGAATTGAATGAAGCGTTCGCTGCCCAGTCTATTGGTTGCATCAAGGATATGAATCTTGATCAGAGTATTTTAAACGTAAACGGCGGAGCCATATCTCTTGGTCACCCGCTTGGTTGTTCTGGGGCAAGAATATCAACAACGCTGTTGCACGAGATGCAGAAGCGCAAAGTGAAGTATGGCTTAGCTACTATTTGTATTGCCGGTGGACTTGGAATGTCTATGGCGTTTGAAAATCTTTAAAAGGATAGTGTTGAAGAATGAATAATGTTTTAAAAAGCACGAAACTTAAATCAATCGAAGATGCCATGAAATTAATTAAAAGCGGAGACAGAATAATGGTGAGTGGTTTTGGTAATTCCGGGGATCCCAAAATGCTTGTTGAAGCACTTACTAAAGTAGATGCAAAGGATCTTACCATTATCAGCAACGATCTGGGTTCTCCCAATGAAGGCCTCGGAACGTTGTTGACTGCAGGCAAAGTTAAAGGGCTTATTGGAAACTATTATAACTGGAATCCAGAAGTTGCAGATGAATTTAATGCGGGGAATATCACGGTCGATCTGATCCCTCAAGGTTCTTTTGCAGAAGGAATACGTGCCGCCGGGGTTGGAGTTGCAGGATTTTATACAAAAACAGCTGTTGGGACAGGTCTTGAAAACGGGAGAGAAGTTAAGGAATTCAACGGGGAAAAATACTTGCTTCAAGAGGCTATTCCAGCTGATGTTGCTTTGATTTCAGCATGTAAGGCAGATGAACTTGGTAATTTAGTTTATTACAAAACGGCACGTAATTTTAACCCATTAATGGCAATGGCAGGAAAATTAGTCATTGCAGAAGTATCAGAAATTGTTCCTGTTGGCAGTTTAGACCCAGAATCTATCGTTACACCGCATATTTTTGTTGATGTGCTTGTTAAAAGGAGTTGTTAGTAATGAATTTATTTGATGAAGAAACTGCTAAAAAAAGAATTGCACAAAGAATAGCCAGGGAATTTTCGGAAATGAGCAAAGAAAAGGATCTCTTTGTAAATCTGGGTGTCGGCATACCAACTATGGTTGCTGATCACATTGAAAGTAAAAAGGTTTTTCTTCAGGCGGAAAATGGCATGTTGGGTGTTGGGCCTGCAGCTTGTGAAGGAGAGTGTGACCCTTTGCTTATTAATGCAGGTCGAATAAATATAACAGAGACACCAGGATGCAGTTACTTTGACAGTAGTACCTCTTTTGGAATGATAAGGGGTGGTCATGTCGATGCCACGGTCATCGGCGCTTTTGAGGTCGATCAGGAAGGAAATGTCGCAAACTGGATAATTCCGAACGGAAAAATGCTTGGTGTCGGTGGTGCTATGGACTTAGTAACAGGTGCAAAGAAAGTTTATATTGCGATGCAGCACGTAAGTAAAAAAGGAGTACCAAAACTTTTGACGAAGTGTAAGTTGCCTATCACAGGATACGGAAAAGTATTCACTGTTGTTACTGAATACGCATTGTTCAGATTTAGAGAACGAAAAATGTATCTCGAAGAGATCAGCTCAAAAATAACTCTTGAAGAGCTTAAGGGCATCACACCCGCAGAATATATTGTTTCTGATGAATTAAAACATTTTTAAGTTGACGAAAAGGAGGTATTGAAGATGAGTGTTTTCCCGAGAAATTTTAAAAAAGAATTTATGCATATAAGTCATGGTGAAGGAATATATTTGTATGATACAGAAGGCAACTGCTTTATTGACGGCGCTTCCGGAGCAGTTTCAGCGAATATTGGTTATGGAAACAAGGAAGTCGCAAAAGCTATATATGAACAAATTTGTAAAACTTCGTTTGCTCATGGTTCGATCTGGGATTCAGAAATTAATGAAATTGCAGCTCAGAAAATCCTTAATATTGCGCCAAAAGATTTTAGCCATGTTTGGTTTGTAAATGCAGGCAGTGAGGCCACAGAAGCTGCAATTAAAATAGCTCATCAATATCATTTGGAAAAAAATAACGGAATATCTGAAAAATCACTTGTTATTGGCAGAGAAAATGGTTATCACGGAAGCACGCTTGGAACGCTTGGGATAGGCGGAAATGTCAACAGGCGAAAATTGTTTATGCCTATGATCTTAGATCACCCTAAAATCGATACGCACTATTGCTACAGGTGCCCATTCAACAAAGAATACCCATCGTGTGGCATTGAATGTGCAAAAAAGTTAGAAGAAAAAATCAACAGGATTGGTGCGAAGTATATTTCTGCATTTATAGCAGAACCTATTATTGGGTCTACAGCCGGAGCGGTTGTTGCGCCCGATGGATACTGGCAGGAAGTACGTAAGATATGTGACAAATATGATGTTCTGCTCATTGCAGATGAAGTCATGACAGGTGTCGGCAGGACCGGCAAGAATTTCTGTGTTGATCATTGGGGTGTTAAACCGGATATCATCGCCTCTGCAAAGGGACTTGCCGCTTGTTATTTCCCCGTTGGAGCTACCCTTGTAACGAAAAAAGTTGCAGATGTATTCGCAAAAGGAAGCGGAGTACTTGCTCACAGTCATACATTTAACGGTATGCCTGCGGCATCTGCTGCAGTTTCTGCTGTAATGGATTTCTATGTGAAAAATGATTTGTGCGGAAATTCATACAAAATGGGTGGCATTATTGAGACGAAATATGCCAAGGAAGTTGCTGATTGTGATTTTGTTGGGGATTTTCGTGGTAAGGGTCTAATGTGGGGTATTGAATTTGTAAAAAATAAAATAACTAAAGAACCCTTTGCTCGCAAAGATGATGTCGCGACAAAATTCAGGGATTTCTGCCTTAGCAAAGGCTTTACCGTATATCCGGGTACAGGCATGGTCGACGGAATTAACGGAGATAACACTATCATTGCACCTCCGTTAATAATAAACGAAGAACAGCTTGATGAGCTTTTCAGAAGGATCTTATCATCCTTAAAATCATTTGCGTTTCAGATTGGGAGTAGGTGAAAACATGAAATCTTCTGATTCTAAGATTCTTCACTGTTGGAATTTATTAGGTAAACTTCACGGTTTTCTTGTCGTTTGTTTATTGGTCACAGTAATGCTTCTGGTTTTTGTACAGGTGGTTTTGAGATATGTGTTT
This sequence comes from Mariniphaga sp., assembly GCA_040772505.1. Lineage (GTDB taxonomy): Bacteria > Bacteroidota > Bacteroidia > Bacteroidales > Prolixibacteraceae > Mariniphaga. Next base: position 5,468 of record JAXGYA010000016.1, read on the forward strand.
AATGCCCCGCTTATGGGCATTGAAGACTATCTCCTTTTTCCGATAGCATGGCTGTATTTACTTGGCGCAGCATATGCTTCTTATCACAGGGCACATATCGACTGTGGCATTATTATGCTTTACATAAAAAGGCCAACTACTTACAAAGTTTTAAAATTTGCAAGAAGTGTTATTTCTTTTGCTGTCTGCGCATGGCTCTTAAAATGGAGTTGGTGGTATTACCAATATTTAATGAGAGTTGATAAAGTAAGCTCTCTTGGATACATAAAGATGGTATATGTGGAATCCGCAGCTTTCTATGGAATATTGTTTATGACCATCTACACATTTGTTGAATTATTTGATTGGTTTCTAATCCTGATTGGGAAAAAAGAAATCAAATTTGTTCCAATAGGAGGAATTGAAGAAGATGTTGACTAGCTTTTTTATTGGTTTGGGAATTTTACTTCTATTTTTGTTAATTAGCATTCCAATTCCTTTTGTTTTTGGTTCTGTTGTTGGCTACATGACTGCGACAACAACTGTTGGAATGAAAAGCTTAATGCTTTGGGCTCTTCCTCAAATGTGTAGTTTCGTACTTCTAGCAAGCCCGTTGTTTATTGTGGCTGGAACACTAATGGGAGGAAGCGGGATCGCAAAAAGGCTCTTGGATTTTGTAGATTTATTTGTGGGGCATATTAGAGGGGGACTTGGTATTGTTGCTTGTGTTACATGCGCAATTATTGGGGCAATTTCCGGGAGCGGATTCACCGGAGTAGCTGCTACTGGTCCAATGCTTATTCCCAGGATGGTTGAACAAGGTTATCCCAAAGGTTATGCTACTGCATTAGTTACGTCCGCTTCCATTTTAGGGTTACTAATACCTCCAAGTGTAATAATGGTAATTTACGGGTGGGTAACAGATACTTCAATACTAGCTTGTTTTTTATCAACATTAGTGCCGGGTGTCCTTATATGCATATTAATGTCAATTGTTAATATGTGGTGGTGTCGCGGTTTTGATCTTAGTGTCGTATCTCGTTCAGAAATTCTAGAGACGAGAAAGCAGGCAATACCGATAACAATAAAAGCTACCCCAGCATTACTTATGCCAGTAATAATATTAGGTGGTATATATGGTGGTGTATTTACAGCTACAGAAGCAGCCGCAGTTGCCGCAATTTATGCAATACCAATAGGGATATTAGTTTACAAAGATTTAAAAGTCAGATCGTTATATGCGCTTCTACATGAATCTGGAATAATGGTTGGCTCCATCATGGCAATGATTTTTACTGGACTCATGCTTGGACAGATATATGCGATGCTTCAAGTTCCTAAAGTTGTTGCTGACCTTGTTTTTTCTTTGACAACAAATAAATATATGTTGCTCTTACTTCTAAATATATTCCTGTTTTTTGTCGGCATGGTTGTAAGCGACACAATGGGCATGCTAATTTGTGCACCATTACTCCTCCCTTTGGTTCAAGCAATAGGTGTTGACCCGATTCATTTTGCGGCAATTATGGGAGTTAACCTAGCAATGGGAGGGATAACGCCACCTTATGCCAGTATTCTTTATTTTGGGATGAAGGTTGGTAAATGTGAATTCTCTGAAATATTCGCCCCAGTAATGTCTTTTATTGTTTTTGCATACCTCCCTGTAATTGTTTTAACGACTTTAGTACCTAGTTTATCTCTCGCTCTGCCTCGTATGCTTGGTTATTAATAACATTTCAATTTTTCAATTTTAGAAGGGAGGACGGCATTCAATATCAAAAAATGAAAATCTGGAAAGCATTTTATTTGAAAAAAAATGAGGAGTGATTGTTTATGAAACGAGTATTTCTACCAATTTTACTAATATGTACTTTAGTCCTAGTTTGCGCTTCAGTAGCAGGTGCGGCTGCAAGATTGGAACTTTCTCATCACCGTGCTGCAAATTCTCCGCTTGACAATGACGTTAAAGCACTAGCAGCAAGTATTGAAAAAGCAACTAACGGTAGAGTTGCCTTTGATGTCTTTCCTGCAAGCCAGCTTGGAGGTTATGAAGTTGTCCAGGAAAGAATTTCGATTGGGGATGTTGCGAGTCAGTTTGCCCCTCTAGCAATGCAGACAGACAGGAAACTTGGCGTCTCTTGGTTCCCATATCTTGTACTTGACCTAAAAGAAGCACAGCTTTTATATGGAAAAGGCGGTCTTGTGCGGAATATGCTAATAGATCTTTTAAAAAAACAAGATCTAGTAACAATTGCGACATGGCCTGCAGGAATCGGTGGTGTTGTTGTTTCTAACGCAAGGGGAAACGATGTAAATGATCCTTATCATGCATTAAAAGGCCTGAAAATCCGTGTCATGGCAAATAAGGTTAATGAGTATGTCTACGGAGATGTGATGGAAAGTATTGCAACTGGAATGGCTTGGGGAGAACTATTTACAGCTATGCAAACGGGTGTTATTGATGGTTTACAGGGCTGTGCTAGTGCAGAAAGCGCATATGTAATGTTTAGGGATGTTATGAAATACTATCTTGCATACCCTGATCACTACGAGAGTTTTTACTTTGTAGTTAACAAGGACATATGGAACAAAATATCCCCCGAAGATCAAAAAACTGTTCTTAAACTTTGTGATGAGATGGAAGCAAAGCGTTGGAAGCAGATTGCAATAGACGAAGCTGACTATCGCAAAAAACTTACGGATATGGGGATTAAAGTAATTACCTATGATCAAAAAGATCTTATGAAAATACGCGACCGCGTAGTGAAAGAAACTTGGTCAAAGGTCTATGACGAAGTTCCTAAAGATATGCAAGATCAAATAATAAAAGAACTTAAAAAAATAAGCAATTAAAGATAGCATTAATATTAGCCATACATACAAAAATATAATTTATTGTATGTATGGCTAAAAATTACTTTTATTTAGATTTTCAAAAAATTGTAGACAACACATTGTAATATTTTAAATGCAGGTCTTACACACACACACAAACACACAAACACACAAACGCAAACACAAACACACAAACAAACAGATAAAAAGATTTAAATAAAGAACAATTGAGGGGGCAACTATACTATGACAGAGCATGCTTTCCCGCGTAGTTACAAAACAAAGTACATAGAAGCCGACCATGGAGATGGAATCTATATCTATGATAGTAAAGGAAAGCGTTATATTGATGGATGTTGTGGAGCACTTGTTTCTAATCTGGGGCATAATAATTCAGAAATTATAACTGCAATAAAGTCCCAATACGATAAAATTGAGTTTGCTCATCCATCACGGTGGCATTGTAATATTGTGGAAGAAGCTGCTACCGCGGTAGCAGAAACAGCACCAGGTGATCTTGATAAAGTCTGGTTTGTTAGCGGGGGCAGCGAAGCAGTAGAATCAGCTGTTAAATTGTCACGCCAGTATTATGTCGAACGTGATGGAATATCTACAAGCAAGAGTATCACAATAGGTCGCTGGAATTCATATCACGGAAGCACTCTTGGAACAATGTCGATCAGTGGATCCATGGCCAAACGCAGGATTTTTACTCCTCTCTTCAAAGAATCACCTAAGGCAGAGCCACCATATTGCTACAGGTGTCCATTTTATGCTGAGTATCCATCCTGTAGCATGGCTTGTGCAAAAAATCTTGAACATATGATAAGAGTAATAGGCCCTCAATACATAACTTCCTTTATTGCAGAGCCAGTAAGCGGATCAATGGTTGGTGCTGTTGTTCCTCCTGATGAATATTGGCCGATGGTTCGCGATATTTGTACTAAGTATGACATTCTCTTGATAGCAGATGAGGTCATGTCAGGGTGTGGCAGAACTGGGAAAAATTTTGCGATAGAGCATTGGAATGTTGTTCCTGATATGATTGCTACAGCAAAGGGACTTGCCGCTGGATACGTTCCGACAGGTGGTATTGTTGTGCGTAATGGTATTGCTGATACAATAAAATCAGGCAGTGGTTCATTTATGCACGGACATACCTACAATGGAAATCCTGTTAGTGCAGCTGCTGTTTGCGCGGTTTTTAAATATATGAAGGAACATGAAATTGTTGAAAATACTGTCGCAATGGGAAAGCTTTTAGAGGCTGGACTCAAAAAAATTGCCACGGAGAATGCTATTGTTGGTGATGTAAGAGGTAAGGGACTAATGTGGGGCATCGAGCTTGTGTGTGAAAAATCTACCAAAAGGCCTTTTGCACAAAAAGCAACAGCGTCTGCATTGGCAGGTGTCTTATGTGCAGAAAAAGGAGTGATCGTTTATCCTGGATCTGGACAGATAGATGGCCACGAAGGTGATACTTTCTTGGTAGCGCCTCCGCTGATAATTAATGAAGATCAGGTTGATGAATTGCTTGAAAAGCTATCTGAAGGTCTTGCTTTAACTGCAAAAGAACTATTGAAGTAAACATTTAGTTGAAGTTAAAATTTTTAGATGTTCAATGTTTTAAAAATTATCTAAACCAAATGGAATTAACATAAAAGTTAAGCTATGTAAATCATTGTAAGACATAAAAGTAATGGCTGGCTAATTTTGAATCTGTTAAGTCCATTTTTGAGAAGCCTTAGATGAATCCTTAAGGAGTCTTTGGTTTTGTGTATAGCTTTAGAAGATCTAAAAAGATGTATTCGAAATATAAGCTTGGGTGCTTCTTCCTACCCAAGCTTTTTTATGTAAATTTTCACAAATATTATTAATGAGCGTGACAATACTCTTCAGGACAGTTGTTGAAATAGTAGATATAGTAGAATCAAGTTTGCAACTTTGTTGAAAAAAAGATATATCAAAGCTACTAGGGGTTTTTCAGCTAAATGTCACCGATAACTTATAAAAAGGAAAATTCCAATGATTTTGAAAAAGAATAAGACAGGACTTGAAGAATTATTACTACAGTTTTTTTCGAAACCTGAGCCGATTCTCTCCATGCTCAACTGTTGTTTTATTAAAAATGCACTCCATTTTGGAAAATCAAAAAATACTTATTAGGCGTCAGAACGTTTCTTAAGCCTACAG
>JAXGYA010000017.1:0-9845 GCA_040772505.1 Mariniphaga sp.
TTGCCCATTGCCTTTTGCTTTTTGTTTTTCAATGGCATTTATCAGCGGGGCAATTTTCATGAAATTCGGCCTGGCGCCGGCAACAATCGTAATTTTCATTTTAGTTTTCTCTTTTCAAACAGCCTGAAACTACCAATTTTAACTAACTCACTTATAACCGACTGAATATCTTCCTTCCTTTTCCACCATTTATCGGGATTGAAACTCGAATAATCACTTGGAACGCTGCCAATGTATACAGAATTTCTCCCTTCCTTTAAAGCAGCTCTGAAGATCATGGATGCCCGCCGCATGTGAGCAGGGGAAGAAACAAGAACAATAGTATCAGCAAAACCGGTTGAGGCCAGATATCTCTTCACTGCCAGAGCTTCGTCAACTGTGCTCCTGGCATCACCTGGTAGTAATATGATGCTGTCTGCCGGAACTCCTAATTCTGTAAGTGATCTGGCAGCCTGTTCACTGTTGCTGACGATATTCACCCCTCTCTCTTCCAGACTCCTGAACGGACCCATACTCTCCTCGACAATGATGATCCTGCCTGCCAGGCCTGTTTTCCACGAGTCGTATGCCTGAAGAACCCTTTCCGGGAAGCTTCCCATAAGCACCACAATGGCATCTGCATTTGATGGTAGATCCCTACTGACCAGCCAATGCCCAACCCTTCTGCAACCATTTGAATACAGAAAAAGCAGGATAAAAACCGAAAGGAGAAAAAGCAATACGGGTCTTCTCATCAAAAGATGTCTTCAGCAAGCCAATAGTGCTTTCTTCAACGAAGCGCAGATATACTCTACCTCTTCATTTGAAAGCTTTGAGAACATCGGAAGAGTTATAAGATTATCTGCCACATACTCTGTAAGTGGAAGCGGTGTTGCAAATTCACGGTAGATTGAGAACCGGTGGACGGCAGGATAGTGGACGCTTGTCTGAATGCCTGCAGCAGCCAGGTGCTCACGGATACGATTGCGTTTATCAACTGTAGAACCATTCAGGATTATAGGAAAGATATAATTTGAAGAAAAGTATTTGTACCCCCTGAAAGGAACCGTTATCCCATCTAATCCCTCCAGTTTCTTTTCATAAAGTGTTCTTATCTCTGCGCGAATCTCAAGGTCCTTATGAAGTTTATCAAGCTGGACTATTCCTATCGATGCCCTGATGTCATCCATGCGGTAATTATACCCTAGTTCAATAACATCGTATTCAGTTGAGTGTCCCTTAGCCCTGTCGTATGACATAGAGGTCATTCCATGTGAGCGCAGCAGTTTTGCCTTTTCGTAAATAGCATCGTCATCAGTGATTATCATTCCACCCTCGCCGGTGCTGATATTCTTATTTGAGAAGAAACTGAAACATCCAACTTTGCCAATGGTGCCAAGCTTTTTCCCTTCGTATTCCGAAAGGGGACCATGGCATGCATCTTCAATGATTATGAGATTATGCTTTTCTGCAATTGCGGAGATGCGGGTCATGTCACAGGCGAATCCTCCATAGTGCATAACCATTATTGCTCTGGTGCGCGAAGTGATTTTTCTCTCAATGTCATCAGGGTCAATGGTGAGGTCTTCAAGGCTTTTAACATCAGCAAACACCGGTACAGCATTGACATATCGGATTGCATTGACTGTTGCCACGAATGTCAAAGAAGGGCAGATAACCTCGTCTCCGGGCTTGATGTTATTTAAAACCAATGACATATGAAGAGCTACGGTGCAGTTGGAAAGTGAGACTGCATGTTTTGCACCTGTCATCTCTGCAAATTTCCTTTCGAGTTCGGTATTTTTCGGACCAGTTGAAATCCACTTAGAGCGTACGGTCTCAACCACGGCATCCTCTTCAGCCTGGTCAAAGTTCAGATCAAAAAGCAGAATCTTATAATCCATTAAGTGTTTTTTAGCTGTTAATGAAATCTTTACAACTTCTTAAACATATATATCCCAGTAGCATCTTCGCTACCTCTAATCCAGCCATTTTTTAAATAGGCTTTAATGGCGTGGTAATTATCTTTATGAACACTCAGAGTAATCTTTTTGAATCCTTCCCTGAGTGCTCTGGCTTCAAACTCTTTAAGTAAAGCTGATCCATAACCTTTACCTTGGTGTGATGGACATACTCCTATAACAACCAATCCAATTGAAGGAATAAAGTTGCTGTTTGTGGTATTATTCAGTAATTTTTGCTTTGATGACCTACTTAAAAATCTTAGTCTGATATTCCTAATAATCAGTGGCCAATTCGCCAGTATCTCCTTATGAAATAACAGCCAAGGTCTGAACAACAGTTTAAGTACAAGTGAACTGAAAGTGTGCTGAGTCATACTTGTAGCAGAACCTGGCTCTCCTTGAAATCTTTTAATTATTCCACCGCAGTAACCCAAAACCTCATTGCCTTCAGCAAGATGAAACAATATCCCTCTTTCAGATTCGATATACCATGACAACATCTTTGCACAATATGATCTTCCAAGCCTGGTTGATAGTGACTTAGGAAATGCTGTCATGTGACAATGTGCAACTCCAGACAAATCGTTTATTCCTGTTTGTACAAAATGCATAGACAATATTATTTATTTAGCTGGATTAACTTGGTATGGAATTCATCTGCAATTTTTGCTCTGTCAAAATTTTCGCTGACATAATTTCTGCCATTTTCACCAAGATGATATGCAAGATTCCTGTCCTGTTCGAGTGTTAAAATACATTGTGCAAGTTCAGAATAATTCTCAGGTTCGTAAAATAATCCGCATTGGCCTTTTTCAATAAACAGATTCCTTGCTTCACCATCAACTCCCAGAATTATGGGTTTCCCCATTGCCAGAGGTTCGAATATCTTGCTTGGAATTGCGCCAAGAAATAAATCAAGTTTCTTCAGTGGAACTATATATGCATTACATGCTGATATTATGCTAGGCATTTCATTCCTGGGTCTGTTTGATATAAATAGAGTATTAGTAAGGTGCTTTTTTTTAGCCAAATCTTCAAGACCTGACCTTTCAGGACCATCTCCAACCAGTATGAATTTAATATTCTGTTTTTCCCTCAGTATCTCTGCGGCCAGAAGAATTACTTCAAGACCCTGTGCATGACCTAATATGCCTGCATATAACACTACAAAGGTATCGTTCGGAGCCAACCAACTTTTACGTATACCTCTTCTGTCTGCCTCAATATCAAACTGTCTGAAATCAATGCCATTCGGTAGCCAGTAGGTTGAAATCTCGGGATATCTTTTTCTGATGTTATCAATAATCCCCTTAGTTTGGCCTGTAACAAGAACAGATTTATGGTAAATCCATTTCTCAATACCATATGCACCTTTCAGAAGTATTCTATTTCGAATAATTCCGAGTTTCTCAACACTCTCCGGCCATAAATCTGATACATTAAAGATCAATTTTGCTCTTTTTGACTTGGATAGGATTATTGCTGTAATCCCAAGAAAAAGAGGTGGAGATTCACAGATCAGTATATCTTGGCGTTTGATTTTCATCAGCCCGATAAACATCGCACTGAAAACAAACGAGAAATAATTCAAAAGCCTTGGAAGAACTCCCTTTTTTGCCCCAGTATATATCCAACTCCTGTGGAGAGTAAGTGGTCCTTCCCTCTCGTGAATATAAACCTTGCGCCTGTATTCCTCAAAAATTCTCATTTGTGGATAATTCGGCATTGCAGTCAGAACAGTAACATCATTTTTATATCCCGCGAAATAGAGAGCCAGAGAATGAAGACGATTCTGCGGAGCGCCAGTTTCAGGAGGAAAATACTGCGTAAGAAATAGAATTCTCATTTTTTATGAACGAGGTAACTCTGAAATAACCGCCCTGAATTTACCGCCAGGTCCCCTGGGAATCTCGTCAAGATATTCAAATTGAACATTAATATCTCCAAGTTGTGATTTAAGGCGGCTAACAATAAGCCTTTCTGACTCTACTTTGTTGAATATCGTTTGGTCAACTTGTAACCGTAGTTTAAAATCATAAAGAGTGTGCTGAATAATCTGCCCCGAAATTAGTCCGTTGATATTTAAATATATTCCATGAAAGCGTACCATTTGTCTACCGTCCGGGCCATGAATAATATCTTCCACTCGTCCGGCTATTTCATCAATGACCATCATACTCCTTCCACACATAGTTATCTGGTCAGACGCTAATTTTACCCGGTCGCCTATTCTGTATCGAATTAATGGCTGATCATAATTCAGAAAACCTGTTGAATATATTTCTCCCTCTTCTCCTGGTATACATGGTCTCCCTTCATCGTTCAATATTTCTATAATTCCTACATCAGGACTTACTAATAATTGGCCAAACTCATTTTCAGAAATTAATCCACATGCTTCAATACCACTGTAACTATCATAGGTTTTGCATCCATAAACTTCCTTGAAAATGTCACGCATTTCTTGTGTCAGCTTCTCGCTGCTCGTAATGACAGCTTTTAAACCCGGGATCTTAACTTTATTTTCAAGAAAAAAACTAGCCAATATGTAGTTTGACATTGCATAACCAGTCATATAGACTGGCTTGTACTTAATAAGGGCACTTGCATAATCGTGAGCTGTGGTACGGGAAATATGATAAGCAGAAAAATATATTTGTTTTTCTGCCTTATTGTATCTGTAGTACGGACCTTTACTCACTGCGTCAGGGATTATCCTTCTCCCACCTATCATCCCACGGCTGTCCTGATGCGTAACGCCTGCCCAGTTACGGATCCGTGCTTCGAATACTGCGCTCCATCTCTGATGCATTTGATCCGAGAACAGTATACTGGTTGGCGTTCCGGTACTTCCGCTGCTTGAAAAGAACCTGCCGTTTTTTTCTCTCCTTGATGAAAGAAGAGAGGTTGTTCCATATTTTCGCAAATCATCTTTTGTAAGAACTGGAATTTTATAAAGACTATCCAAGTCAACTTTTTTCAGATCATACAAGGTAAATCCTGAAGACTTAAACCTTTTATTATACAAAGGCACTGTCTCAAACGAGTGAATTAGCAATTTTCTTAGTTCGGAAACCTGATAATCTTTCCATTGTTGTGAGGTAAAAGATTCTCTGTCCTTAAATTGTTTAAGTGCCTGCTCAAAAACTCCACCGAACCTTCGCCTTTGCCAATGGTACCCGAAAGCTGAGATCATCAGATTCTGTACTCTAAAAGGCATAATTGAATAAATCTTATCCTGAAGAATGGACATATAAACAAGAGGTTATGAGAGGAGTTTAAGCCAAAGACTGATAGTATTCTTGCTACTGAATGATTCGGCTTTTTTTCGTGCAGCATCTGTCAACCTGAAGACTTCTGAGGGATTTTCTATAATAGCCTTAATAGCATAGGCCATTGCTTTCGCATCATTTCTATTTACGAGTTTTGAATCTATATTGTTGCTTAATAAAAATGGTATTCCTCCGGGGTTAGTACTGACAATGATTAATCCAAGTGCCATTGCTTCAATGACACTTACCGGAGTATTGTCAATGTTTGTTGTATTAATAAAAAAATCATAGTCTTCTGAACGTTTAATCCATTCTTCCCTGTCTAATTTTCCTGTAATTATTATGTTTTTTTTGACTCCCTTATTCGACGCATAGGTTATGAATTCTTTGACGCTGCCATCCCTGTCAGGCCCTATCATGCAAAGACTTGCTTCAGGATAGTCTTTTATCAGTTCAGCTATTACATCAACGGCCATTAAAGGGTTGTAGATTTCACTGAATGCCCTGACCCACAAAAGCCTTGGTGCCGGACTATTTCTTATCTTATAAGGATACCTTTCCAACTGAATACCATTGGGAATTAGAGCAACAGAGTAATTATTTAACTTAAATGCATGTTGCAAATATCCTGAAACCGCAACATTGGCATAAGAATTAAGGAATAATAGGTCACAAGCTTTTTTGATCTTTTGATCCTTTCCGGCAGGTCACCTCCGTGCAAGATGGTGATATATTTTTGCACATAAACTGTGCCAGCTGGCCCGTCATATATGCAAACCAAAATGCATTAGTACTATATGTATCAATCATTATGTAATCAGCCTTCCGCCAACGAATATTGTTTTCAGAAGCATTTCCAACAGGCGTAACACCTTGTTCTTTATAGTGCCGGCATAATAAACCTTGTAGCCAGCCTCCTCAAGCTGACTGCCTAAAGTCTCTATTACTCCCGGTGAAAAACCATGATGGCTCAGCTTATTACCTACATACAAAATATTCTTCATTCAATGACTTCTTCATGGTTTGAAACAACAATTAGAGACAACCCAACTAATAATGGCGTAACAAATGTTCTCATGGCTGAATGAAAGGTCGTGAACAGCGCAAGGATGAATATGGCAAACAGAACCGGTCCAGATAGAGTCCACGAAGCACGCCTGTATACGTTATACCCAAGAACACATAATATAAAAAAATATGTCAATCCAAACAGTCCATGTTCTGAAAGCAGCCTGCTAAGCTCAACGTGAGCTGCAATCCTATGCGTATTTTCCCTGAGATAATACGAAGCGCCTGTTCCGACACCTAATAATGGGTTTTCTTTCCATAACTCCAGATCATCTTTGAATATTTGAAGTCGATTTGAGGTAAAAACATTCAAAGTCTTTTCCTTTCGACCTGCTAGTGTGCCGGGTGTTTCGCCCTGATAACGTTTTGAGAGAAGACCTCCACTTACCTTGTTTGCATAAGTAAATGTAACTGCAAGTATAATGATTATTGGAATGGCTGTTAATATTGACTTAAGTGGTTTTATCTTCCTTCTATCTCCGGTCATTTCTCGATCAAGCAATAGAAATATGATAATCCCCAAAGCGCCGCCAATCATGCCACCTCTTGAAAAAGTGAGTAATCCTCTTATTGTGAAAAGGATTAACAAACCAAAATCAAGCCATCGATAACCTGATAGGTTCCATCTATTTCGCCAAAAAAGGTATGCCAGAAATACTCCCAGACCCAATATTGTTGAAACCTGATTTGATCCAAAGTCTCCTGCAGTTTCGAAATTTGTTCCTAGTGTAAATTCAATATGTTCTAAATTTGGCGCTTTAATGACCACAAATGTTAGAACCGATATAGCAGGAAGAGCAAAGAGCCTCAGCAGAGATATGAATTCTTCAGCAGACACTATCTGATTTTTGAAATAGACTACTGCAAGAGCAACATTAACAGGACCTAAAAGATTAAAAATGATGTTTTTAAACCATACCTGATCTGACTCATCAATAAATAAGGATGGGAGAATTAATACCAACAAAATCCACCCAACTGTGCCCCGACGATACTTCATTAAGATACCCGCCGTCAGCAATAAAAATAGTAAATATTTACCCATCTCCCAAGGGATCAAAGGGTAAGCCTTTGACATTCTTGACAATAGCTCAAAAGAAACTACATACACTATCAGTGAAGTAAACTTGAAGAAATGGTCTTCGCTCTTTTTAAGAAATAAAGGGATAGAGGTAAGCAGAACAAAATAGAACCATATTATAAGCAACCATGGCGTAAGTATGCTAAAGGCACCAAGTATGGAATGAAATACTATCCAATATAGGCGGTGATTATTTCCTGTCAGATACTTAAGCATTTATCCACTAGTTACTTACTCTCAGAATCTCTTTCTCAATTTTATCATAGTAATAATCATATGTGAATACGCGTGCCATTGATTGAGCCGTGTGAGCTATTTTTGACAATTCACCTGCCGACTTTGATAGCAGCCTTTCAAGACTAGCTGAAAGTCCCTGACTATCTATAGAATCCATTAAAAACCCATTGTTACAGTCTTCTATATATTGTGGAATACTTGACACTTTGGATACAATAGGAATACAACCATAGTTAGCACCCTCAGCAATCACTTTTGGAAAACCCTCGGAAGATGAAGGAAGAAGAAGGACATGGCTTTCTTTAAATAATTCATTTAACTCAGTTCTACTCCTAAATCCCATGAACGAGAAATCCAGACCACATTCTTCAGACCGTCTCTCAAAACTTTTCCGACTAAGACCATCTCCTATAATACGAATTCTTCCAACCCTATCATTAGGCAAAATTTTTTTAAAGGCATCTATGATCCTTCCAACTCCTTTATCTTCTTCGACCCTTCCAACAAAAATAAAATTTAGTTTACCTCCATAGCTCTTATTTTTTAGAATTAGAGCTCCATCTTTTCGTTCTTCTTCCGTTAAGCATGGGTTTTCAAAAGAATGAATATGCGCAGGCTGACCCGGCCATTGACCATTGACCGTTACTTTACATTTCAGAAAATTCTCCTTCAAGATCCACCTTTGGAAGGCATATCCTAGTGGTGGATTCTTCTGTGTCCAGTTCCCAGCATACTTTACCCAAAATCTCGCCTGAGGCTTCTTAAACATCAGCCATGGCAGGAGATAATTACCCATTCCTGTAGGTAGCCTTAGTTGAAAATAATCAACCTTGCTTATTACATCGTTAATCGTCTTGAGAACAGCAGGCATTATTCGCAAAACTGATAGTTTTGCACGAACAGTGTTGCCACCCGAAGGTGGTATAGGAACAAACTTAATATTATCGCCAATGTAACCTAAAGAACTTGTTGGAGGAGTTTCTTTATGAAAGCAGGCAACATGATAGATTAGGTCAAAATGGGCTGCGAGATGGTTTATCTCCCTGACAGTTGGTCCCCATCCAACCACAATGCCGTTGCCGTCAATATAATGCTCAGTATGTGAGATAACAGCAAGTCTCATTCTGCTTTGAGGAAATCATTTATTAAAAAACTCCAATCATGGCGTCTGACCCATTCCTGTATTCCAAGACTATACTTTTGATTTTGTTCAAGGACCTTTATTACAGTATTAGTAATGCTTTCAACATCGGCTCCATTAACAAGTTCTCCGTTGATACCGGGACAGATTGCATCTTCGATTCCACAACCAAAAGCCCCGATGGCAGGCAAACCGTAATTATTTGCCTCAAGAATTGCAATTCCAAAACCTTCAACATCTCCATCAGGCTGATTTTCACTCAACATTATGAAAATGTCTGAAGTTTTAAATGCCCTTGCCAATTCCATTCTCCCAGGCAAACAGCCGTGGATTGTGACATTATTGTCAAGTTTTAGAGTGCTGATAAGATCTCGCAGGTATACAGCATTCGAATCCATTCCGACAATATGGTAATGTATATTCGGAAATCTTTCAATCAGCAGCGGCAAAGCATTAATCACTCTGTGCTGTCCTTTTCTTGGTGAGATACTACCGACTGTCAGGAGTTTCGGATATCCTTTCCAGTCGGAGTATTGTTCAATCGAATCCAGTCCCGGCCATATATTTGTATGTATTCCGTTTGGCAGAATTCGTGCTTCTTTTTGAAGCCTAACCTTAACAGGAAGAATCGACCTGGTGAATTCCGATACAGCCCAGATTATGTCGGCTTTGCTAAGCGCCCAATGTGTAATAATCTTGTTGATTCTATTTCCCGGGTTTATCTCACTACCATGAACAAAGAATTCGACTTTTCTTTGTTTGCCATACATAATCTTAATGACACCACCAGTCCAAAGTGGGAACTTACCGGTAAAGATGATTCTACAGTAATTGTGTCTTCTTACAGCATTAATGACTCGAACTATTCTGAGAGGATATGTCAAAATGCCGAAACGTATGAACCGATGTAACTTGACATTGGAAGGTAGTTCGTTTGCAAATGAAGATATTTTGTCTTTCTCAACATAGTCAATATTAGAATAAACATCAATAAAATAACCCCTGAAAGCAAGAGCCAGGCTTAAATCAGCAGCATGCCGACCGATGCCCCCGGGCCCAGGAGGAAACTCAGATGATACTATAAGTGCTTTCAAGAAGAGTTA
>JAXGYA010000018.1:0-8261 GCA_040772505.1 Mariniphaga sp.
TTTACTTGCATTCTTTTAATGGTTTCTCAAGTTAACTTTAGCCAACAAGTAATGATTAAGTTAATAATCAATTATCCCCATGATCCACTGATACATGAAACTACGGTAAAAAGCAATAAAGAAGTTATTTCAAAAATTATCTCAGATAAGAATGGTAAGCATTCGGTCTGCTACATGTTGACAGCTGCCTGACCATGGGCTATATTGCCACGGTTAGGTTTCATTACAACTTTGCTGGAGTTCTTTGATATTTTGCAAAAAGTAGATGGAGTGTTCAACTTTTTCCAACAATATCCAATAATTATTGGATTTCTAATGGAGCATTTTGGAGCGCCTGGCCAGCTTTCCAGTTATGGGGCAGCAGATCTGCCAGGTCAAGGCTGTAATTGTTGTTGTAGTATGGGATCCGGGTCAGCACATCTGTCAGCCACTCCCGGGGATTTACATCCTGTGCATCACAGCAGCCGAGCAGTGAGTACATTATTGCTGCATTCTCTGCCGCATCATGATTGCCACAGAACATATAGTTCTTGCGTCCCAGTGCCAGGGGCCGGATGGTATTTTCAACAAGATTATTATCGATCTGGTAACGACCGTCAAGGTGATACCTGGATAACCTGTGGAACAACGAGTATGTATAAGTTAATGCCTGACTCATTCGGCCTTTGGGTAATGCCTTGGGCATATAGCTGACGATCCATTTTTCAAAGCCAAGGAGGATGGGATATGCAAGTCTTGATCGAAGCTCTGCTCTTTGCTGGTAATCGAGCCCCTGGTCATCAGCCATGGACTCCACACCATAGAGCAGGCTGATTTGCTCGAGTGCATAAGTCGCACCGGACTGATCTTCTTTCAGTGCCTCATTAAATTTGCGTCTTGCATGTGCCCAGCAACCCAGAAGCAACACACCCTTCTTATTCTCGTAGATAGAATAAGCCTCGTAACCGTCTGTCTGTACTGCACCCTTGTAATCCCGAAGTAGTTCTATGACTACTTTCTGAGCCCTGGAACCCTTGTCATAATGAAAGAATACCAGTTTTTTCATCACCGATCTCACCACCCACAGGTAGGCTTTAACTGCCCGGTGCTTTTCACTATTAATTACCGGTACCGTGCTTTCATCAACCTGTATATAGTCTGACTCAAGTACTATCTCTCTTAACCTGTAATACAGTGCCCTGAGAAGATCCCCGCAACCGGTGAACCAGTCGTTGACAGTGGATGCAGGTATCTTTATTCCTTCAAGCTTGAACATTGCCAGTTGCCGGTGGAAGGGAAGATGATACATGTACTTGCTCATGATCAGCTCGGCAAGCAGACTGGCCCCGGCATTGCTCCTTGGAAGTGGTAACAGCGGAAGAGGTGCGATCTTAACAGCTTTCTCCTGACCCTCTTCACCACTAACCTCATGGATAACTTGTAGATCCTTCTTCAGAGCATATTTCGGGCGGATGATCCTTCTGACATATAGCTCCCCGGGTTTATGTTCCAGCTGTTCGGTAACCTCCTCACCTATACGCACCCAGAGATTATCAATGCCCTCCGGCTCGATGATCTCTTCCTCACGGCGCAGATGCTCCGGAAGAGGCATACGAACCGGCTGCTTCTTCTCTCTTTCTGCCCTGGTGCGCTTATAGGTGATGATTTCAGTGGCTGAAGCCGTGATGACAGTCTCCTCTTCAGGCAGTATGTCAATGCCGTCAAAGTCAAGTTTACGCTGGGCAGGATCAGATGGGATGTACTTTTCACTCGATGGCTTCCAGAACTTACGCCTTAGCCAGGCAAGCTGATCGGTTAACTGTTTGATCTTATCTTCAAAGTTCTTTATTTTCTCACCCAAACGCGTGATCTTGAGATCCTTTTCCCTGATTATTGCTTCGTAGCGTTCCAGTGTTCCTCCATCCGCTTGTCTTAGCTTGGACAGCTCTTGATAAAGCTCGTCTCGCTCCTGGAGGAGGGTCTCGATAAATGCGCTTTGATCAGGGGTATTTGACACAGTCCGTCTTGCTTTAAGTCTGAGCCAAAGATAACACAGACAAAGCTACGTGATACCCGATCTGATCACTTTTAATTAACTGACAGACTGATAGTTATTAACAATACGGCGGGTTTTTAACCGCCCCGGTCTGACACTCTCTACCATAGACATTAAATCCTTCCAGTCAATGCTTATTGAGGCAGTTGTCTCATCAAAAACCGGCAGCTTAAATCGGCCTGAGTCAAGTCGCTTATGATAGATGACCAGACCGGCGTATTCCATATGAAGTATCTTCATCACATTCATCTGACGGTTCATGAAGATAAATACCCCTCCGTCGCGGACATCCTGGTTCATCAGTGAGTTAACCACACCACTCAGGGTGTAAAAGCTTTTACGCATATCCACCGGAAGAGGATAAAGGTAATACCGCAGTGTACTGTGAAGATGGAACACGGGCCTCAGTCTAACAGGGACACAAGTGAGCGAAGCCCGGCCAGATCCAGGGTTTGTCTTATCCGAAGCGTGGTACCATTGGGATAGGTGATCTCAAGTGGGGTGTTTTCCATGCCTGCAGCAGGCCTCTGTCCGGAAGCCGGACATGAAACTGATCCCGGGGCTCGTACCAGCAGTGGTATAAAACGCCCGGCAGTATCCTCCTTACGGAGCTTCTTCTTCCAGTAATAAAATGAAGATGGTGCAAGACCTTCGTTTGAACAAAAACTCCTGACGCTTAATCCCGACTCCTTCTGCCGCTCCATAAAAACGGCCATCTTTGAACTGTTTAACATTGATTTTTTGCCGGGGAAGGTAATCGGATCCTCCTGTTAATAAAATACGTGGTAGACCGGATGCTTACGATGACGGTTAGCCATCCGGGACTAAAAGGGACAAGGTGTTATTCCCGAAGACTAGGCAATTTTCGGATTTATCAACAATTTAGTTGGATTGTTTTCGTAAACCAGAAAAATTGAGTTGAAAAGTGTAATTTTAAGATGTAAACTTTCCATAAAGACCCAAGTACCCCGGACACACTGATTGGAACACTACCTTAACTTATATCATTAGTTAATGTCTAATATAGATACATTTTAAGGGTCGACTATTTATCACACTCACCAATGGAGTTCTGAAAACATTCAATTGCGGATTCTTGTCCATTGGTTTTGGCTCATCATTTTGCAAGCTTTTTTTAACGAATCTACCAAAAAAGCCTGCAATCTGACAAACATTAATATTAACTTATGTCATTATTTATCACCTATTTGATAGACACTTTATAAGGATTTCCTAGACTAGGTAATTGAAGGGTGTGATCAATACTTTCAAATCGAATATTTATTGATTTTTATATCCAGTTCTTCTTTTTCAAGTAGTTTAAATGTGAGAGCTCTGTTGTTGTCTCTACTAATAGATTTACTTTGTCCATTGTTGGAGAAAAATATATATTGTAGACATAGCTCCAACTGAATCCGCCCAGATCTTTTTCTTAAATTATTATACTAACATTTATATATATATATAAGCTATTCTTCCCTTTGATTAGAATATTTTTATTAAATATTTTTAATTTTTGTAATCTTGATCAGGGAGTTTAATTTTTCTTTAATTATATTTGTTTCAGACTTATAAAGTTGATTAGACCATCGATGGGTATCCGCTACAGCCATTCAACTTGATTTTCAACATTTTTGCAACTATACATTTCAGACCTATAAACCAACTTGTTGGATCCTCATTTGGTTGGTTTTTAATAAAGTGAAGTCTACAACTTCTAAACGCAAGTAAAATGTAATTCGTTTTTAGTTATCATGTTTGCGATTGAAGATCAATTTTTTGAAATGTTTCAGGAATAATTTTTCTACTTCTTCCGAGAAGATGGATATTGTATACTTAATTCATAAATTTTCATTTTCAGATAATAGGTATAATCACTTTTTGAGAAATCGAGTATAATTGATAATTATTTCAGGGATAAACTAGTTTTTTATTAGCATTTTCTGGTTGAAACAGAGCAAAACTGTTTACAGTTGAATCAATAACACCAAATAATTGATGTCCATATGTTTCATCCCGGTGAGTGTTTTGTTAAGTTCAATCCTTATGGGACATTTGATGTTTATCTCAACTTGTTGTTTAAACCCTCAAATGGGACAATTTCTACACTTTTAGCCAAGGATATTATCAAATGAGAATAATATACATGAAGAGACGTAATTATATTAATCATAGCCTTTTTTCTTTTATAAATATTTGGAACATCATCTACTTAGCACACCATCTAAAACCCATATCTCTAGAAGATCATCCGAAATTATATATCGGTTATTTGAAAATGGAGTCATTGGATAACCATGCCAATAATCTGTTTGATTTACAGGATGAGGGAAGAAACCAAACTGTTGATTTTGTGTTCCGACGCTCGATCTATCTTGACGCAAGCTCCATGGCATTCTTCCATCAATACAAGTCCAACTCAAATTTATATTTGGAGTTTTGGTAAATTCCCCATAGTCAGCATAATCAAACAAATCTCTTTCAGTATGAATATTAATCCACTTACTGTATCTATTTGAGATGCTGATTGATGCTTTGCCATTACGAATACTGTCTTCTACCATTTGTCTTATAAAGAATATCTGGCATTGTATCAATGAAGATTTTATATTACAAATATTTGATTACTAAATACCTACATGTTATTTCTTCACAAATCGAGATCTTTGTAAGATTAAGTTCAACTTAATCAATAAAGTTAAAAAACAACCGATATTCTCTCTGTTAAAATGTTAGAGTCTCATATGTTTGTAATAATTCATCTCGTGAAATACCCAGATACCTGCGAGTCACCATTACTGAGGAATGATTGAATAGCTGACTCAACTTGACAAGTGCTAATTCAGCATTGGTACCTGCTTTGTTGAATACCTCACGGCCAAAGGTCTTTCATGCTGTGTGTGGAAAAATTGCCCACCTTCAGATTATATTTCGATTTTATGGACTTGAAGATTGTATTCAGACGTTAATCGAATACGTTGTATTCTTCTGGCTGAGGAAAACTGGATGATCATCAGACCCACAGTTTTATGCAGGAATAACATTCTCGGATGTGCCGCTTCAACTGTCGGTTGATTTTTATTTCACGGTTCTTACCGGTTTTCTTCTCCACCATTAAAAATTCATCTTTGTCGAGAATATCTTCCCATTTCAGCTTCAGGATATCACTAACCCGTAATCCCCAGAAACTACCTACACAGCAATAAACAATGAAATTCTATATTCTTGGTCATCGAACAATTTTCTTATCAGGTTCAGGTTTTGATCCCAGGTTAAGAAATCTATAGTGGTGTTGCTGTATTATTTTGCGCTCATAAAATATTCAGTTTTGATTGGTTAATAATAAAAGTGAAACACCATATCATTTGACAATAAACATTATTCATTAAATATCAGCTACTTGCACCATAATATTCACTATTGGACAAAAGTGAATGTTTCGATTTAGCTGTGTTTTCAAGACGATTGGTTTTGTAGTCATTGCCATTCATGTTTAATTAAGACAAGGTGGATAGTATCGATATTTGTGACCAGAAGTTAAACCACTCAGCAATTGAACGATACTCGTTCCTTTTATTATTCCGTTTTCAACAAAAACCAGGATCAGACAATTCATCATCCTTTCCTGATCAACATTGATGCTCTTCTGCAATATTTTTAAATCTGTTTTCATTTTACAAAAATAGCATTATGTCATAATTATATGGTAATAATTACATAATTGTTTCAATTTTATGGTAATAATTATGTCATTTGATGAAATAATCCTGAAATTCGGTCCCTGTAATTCACCATTGAAGAATTCATTATGGCTTACGAACGAAAAAATCCAATTCCGGATAAACATCAGGAAATACTGAACACAATTGGTAATAAAATTGGATCTCAGAAAAACTACCAATCTCTCACGGAAAGGTTTTGTGCAAGAAACGATATCCCACGAATATCATACTCCAATCTGAATCCGGGAAGAATTTTCACATGACCACACTTGAAAGTCCTGACAAGGCTCACCCCGAGGTTAAATCATTGGAAAGTTTCTTTTTTAGTGGACTTTGATCTGAAACAGTTATCATAATATTACGAATGACCATCGCACAGAAATAGGAAATAGCCTTTATTTTTTATTTGTGGAATCCATGGATTGAACTTTAGTGATTTTCATTCCAATGGTAGTAGCAAAAGTGCCAAGGCATAGATCCCATGCTAAAATATTCAATTATTTGTTAATCAGTAGTTCTATTGTTTGGGGTACAATAAAGGTGAATTTTAGTACATATAAACCAGCATTTAAGTACGTTTTTCTAAAACCAGTCATATCGTAATACAACATGATGATGAAATGGCAGGATCTCATCAAAAGATTCCATATGGCCGACTTCAACTCTTTAATCATTGATTGAAACAACCGGCTCATTTTACCAGAAATATTACCTGAGATACTACCTCCAAAGCAAAATCCATCCTTTCGTGAATTTCTGGTTCGATTCCCGCCATCAGCATTGTGTTTGTTAATAAAGTTCAATAACTGATTTACATTATAACCAGCCACCCCACTACTGGATTTGAAATTCTTAAAGCGTACTGCTTATTGCCAGTTTGGTAGAAACATGTAATAGTTCTGTCGCATGATACGTCAACAGATTGGCTGTTATAGTAGCTTGTCCGCATTACTTGATTCAATTTACCAATTTCGCCAGCAGTATCAATGTTGAGATCGTCAATTATACTAATATTCTGGAACTGCATATTTCTGTTATGATCAAATGTACATGAAGTATCTTTGAAGGTAATCTTGTTATTACGATATTTTGCGCAAATGCCGGCCAGCTTCTCATGGTCTAACAGAGTTTCAACATTAATGTCTGGCATTTTATTACGTAGATATCGAATGTAATTCCATGTTAAGCGGGATCACATACGATTGACTTCACCTTCCGTCAAACCGTTATTTAAGAAATACTCCTGATGCCGAAGTTCGGCATGACTGGTCTTATTGTAAATTGCGATCTCATTCTCAGTACCTTCAATTACAATGACTGCCCATTATTCATTACATGGACTATTGCCGTTTTCAATTTGTACCGCACCCAACCTGAGCTTATTGCTTACTAAAACTTGATAGCACGACCCGAATTGTCCAACTGTATCTCTTATTTGTGTCGACAGCACTTATGGTATACCTTATATTATTGTATATGAGTCCGAGACTGGTTACCAAAGCGACATATACTTCATACCAAAACTCAGAATGAATGCATAAAAGATATCCTTTTGGAGAAATCGAATTGAAGCTCATTCTTCAACTTGGTTGCTGCATGTAGTTTCCCGACCATAAAGCCATTGTAAAACACCTGATAAGTATGGTAATAGGCCCCCTAGTCCCGGTGAAAAATCATGAATTAAGGTAATCTTCCCAAAAATCTGCTCCTGGGGAATGAAACGGGATTCCTGATGTCCTGAAATGTTGACCCAGACGATAACTTAAAGGTTACTTAGCCTGTCCAGATGGATCAGACATTTGTATTCCGATTGAACAGAACATATGTTATCCCTGAATTCCAATCCATTCTCAATAGCTTTTGCAGTTATTTTCTTTCACCATATCGATAACTGTACTTAGCATCAATCGGATAATCTTCTTGAAACATTGATTGCTTGTTTTCGCTAATACTCAGTAAGGCATTATAGTCTTCATAAGTCATCCTTACAGTGATAATTCTGTCGAGTCTATCGACTTTTAATTTCATTTGCAGAGTTTTCCATATAATTTCCCCCTTCGATAAATACATGCAGAAATAAATTTTCGGGATGGCAATCCATAAAATGTAATACATAGCCTCAAATCGTAAATCAGTACGTACTTGTTAGTAGGCAAAATCCAGGATAATGTCTATGCTGAGGGCAAAAAAATCGAGTTTGGATGAATTCTTATTTACTTATATATCAACGTTATAGAAAATAAATGAAAATAGTTGGCCCTAAAGGTGGTTTTTGGGTGACAACTGAAAATGGTGAGTATTATTTATACCCGAAGGGATTTAAAAATGCTGCAGAAAAAAGAATCAAAAAGAATTAACGTGAGGTTGGATCCCGACCTCTATAACCAGATCGAGATGAAAGCTGCTGAATCATTTGGAGAATTGCCACTTATACCCGGCAACTGATTCAACAGGCTTTGAAAAATAACTACTGTATTAATAGCTGTAAGAATGAAAAAAGAAAA
>JAXGYA010000019.1:0-8253 GCA_040772505.1 Mariniphaga sp.
AATCCGCGCTTTGTGGGTTCATCGGGAATGGGCCCGCGGGGCGATGTTATTGTGGAAGCCGACTGGTGCGTGGGCGAACTGATAAAAACCCTTGAAGAGGAAGGCTTGCTCGAGAACACCCTCATCATTTTTTCCAGCGATAACGGTCCGGTAGTAAATGACGGGTATTACGACGATGCTGTTGAAAAACTGGGGGATCACACGCCCTGGGGGCCGCTGCGCGGGGGAAAATACAGCCTCTTTGAAGCCGGCACAAGGGTTCCGCTGATTACCTTTTGGAAAGGAAAAATCGAACCGGCCACTTCGGACGCCATGATTTCCCACCTCGATCTGTTTTCATCGCTGGCAAAATTGGTGAACAGCGAAAAGCAAGGCCCCGACAGTGAAGAATTACTGGACGTTTTTCTCGGAAAAAGCAATGAAGGCCGCGACCACCTTATACTTGAAGCAACATCGCGAACGGCTTTAAGAAAGGGCGACTGGGCCATGATTCCTCCTTACAAAGGACCCGCGAAAAATGAGATGGTAAATATCGAATTGGGAAATTTATCAGATTTTCAGTTGTATAATCTAAAAGAAGATATTGGCGAGCAAAATAATCTGGCAGAAAAAAACCCTGAAAAACTTAAGGAAATGATAGAAATTTATAGCAGAATCAGGGGAACAGAATTCAATGAAATTGAACAGTTGGAATTGAAATAATTAACCAGATCAACATGAAATTATTAACATTAACCATATTTGTAGTATTTGTTCTATCCTTTACCTCTTGCACTAAAAAAACCGGGAAACTCCAATTTTTCTTTTGATAACCTGAAAATTTCAGGTTCAAAAGTTACGGAAAAACCCAAAAAGGAGACAATCCCGAAAAAGTTTTGGTGGAGCTTTAAAATGAAAAATCTGCGACATCTGCGGGAAACAAAAAAGAAAGCTCCCGCTGATTGCGCGGATTCATGCAGAAAAATGACAAAACAAATGCAACAGAATAATAAATATCTTATCTGCGAAAATCTGCGATGCCTGTGGGAAAACAAAAGAAAGCTCCCGCTGATTACGCGGATAAACGCAGATAAAAAGAAAATAAAACAAACGAATAGATTTTAACATACTCTTCTGCGAAAATCTGCGACATCTGCGGGAAATAAAAAGAAAGCTCCCGCTGATTACGCGGATTGCGCGGATTCACGCAGAAAAACAAGTAAAAATGAATAAAAAAGCTCTGTTTCTCAGCCTTTTAGCCATTACTGCTCTGTTTTTGCAATGCAAGCAGAAGGAAGAACTCCCCAAACCCAACATCCTCTGGGTAACCATCGAAGATACATCGCCACAGTTTATCGGGTGTTATGGTGATGAAAATGCCAGCACCCCAGTCATTGACAAACTGGCTGAGGAAGGAGTGCGGTTTACTAATGCCTTTTCAACCGGAACGGTTTGTTCTCCAAGCCGGACTGCCATCATTACGGGAGTGAAAACCTACAATATTTTTATGAAATGAACAGAGGAGTAATCAAACTCCTGCTACTATATTTATATTCGGATTATACTCTGTAAAAGTTGTAAAGTTTTACCACTTTTGCTGATTATTGACAGTATAGCGTTTTAAACAAAATGATCTAAAATGAAAAAAACTTTTCTGTATTTTGTTGTTTCAATTGTATTTTTCTCATGCGGAATTTCTCAAACAATCTTCCTCGAAGCCGAGAGCTTTGAAAACAAAGGCGGTTGGGTAGTTGACCAGCAGTTTATGGATTTGATGGGCTCCCCCTATCTGATGGCGCATGGCATGGGGGTTCCGGTTGCAGATGCGGAAACAACCGTTGAGTTCCCGTCAACCGGGGAATACACGGTATTTGTCCGTACTTTCAACTGGACTTCCCCGTGGTATGACGGAGAGGGTCCGGGAAAATTTCAGCTTTTGGTAAACGGCGAAAAAACAAGCCCGGTTTTGGGCGCTTCGGGTTCTGAATGGCTATGGCAAAATGCAGGAAAAGTGAATATTTCAGAAAAAAAAGTGAAAGTCGGGCTTCGCGACCTGACCGGGTTCAACGGCAGGGTGGACGCCGTTTACTTTACAAAAGGAAACACACCTCCGCTCAATGACCCGGTAGCTTTAGGTAAATTCAGAAAAAAGCAGCTTGGTTTTCCCAAAAAACCGGTAAATGCCGGTGAGTTTGATTTGGTTGTGATTGGCGGTGGCGTTGCAGGAATAGCTGCTTCTATTTCGGCTGCAAGGCTCGGACTGCAAGTGGCGCTGATTCATGACCGCCCGATTTTAGGGGGAAACAACAGTTCCGAAGTGCGCGTTCACTTAGGTGGAAGAATCAGTGTTGAGCCTTTCCCTAACTTAGGCGAAGTGGTTAAGGAAATTGGTCCCTCCCGTGGCGGAAATGCGCAGCCGGCAAATTATTACGAAGATGAAAAGAAAATGGAGATGGTGATGGCTGAAGATAACATTTCGTTGTTTACCAGTTACCGGGCGTTTGCAGTAAAAACAAAAGGTTCGCGAATTACCGAAGTTCTTGCCCGCCACATTGAAAGTTCTAAGGAACTTGCTTTCACTGCCCCGCTTTTTGCTGATTGCACAGGAGATGGCACAATCGGCGTACTTGCAGGTGCCGACTATGCCATGGGGCGTGAATCACGTGCCGAATTTGGAGAGCTCACAGCACCCGAAGCAGCTGACAAGATGACCATGGGTGCCTCAGTGCAATGGTATTCGGCAGATGAAAATCAGCCGGTGCCATTTCCGATTTTCAACTATGGCGTGGAGTTCAACGAAAAGAACACTGAAAAAGTTACCATGGGAGAGTGGACGTGGGAAACCGGAATGAACTTTGACCAGATCACGGAATTTGAGCGGATCCGGGATTATGGGTTATTGGTGGTCTATTCCAACTGGTCGTTCCTGAAAAATTTCAGTTCGGTAAAAAGTGATTACACGAATCGAAAGCTGGATTGGGTGGCTTATATTGCAGGTAAACGCGAGTCGCGCCGTTTGCTTGGCGACCATATTCTGAAAGAACAAGACATTACCGATTACGTGATTTATCCCGATGCATCGGCACCCACCACCTGGACCATCGACTTGCACTATCCCGACCCGAAAAACACGGAACATTTTCCGGAAAAGGAGTTCAAATCCATCGCCGTTCACAAAAAAATCCATCCCTATCCTATACCTTACAGATGTTTATACTCGCGCAATGTGGGCAACCTGTTTATGGCAGGACGGAACATCAGCGTAACGCATGTGGCATTGGGAACGGTTCGAGTAATGCGTACCACGGGCATGATGGGCGAAGTGGTTGGAATGGCTGCCTCGGTTGCAACAAAACATGGAACCAACCCACGTGGGGTTTATCAAAACCATTTGGATGAACTAAAAGCCCTGATGGAAAAAGGTGTTGGTAAATACGATGTGGAAAACATGCAAAATTACAACGAGGGTTCTACTTTAGGTCCAATAGGGCAATGAATTTTTATTAATCTATTGTTTAACGCTGTCAAGTCTTAGGACGTTGACAGGTTATTTTAGGCAAAGACATGTCAGCGTTTGAAAAACCTGACATCGTCAATCGGAAATAAAGAACAATATTGGAAGCGAAAAACATCATATGATTCTATACAGAAAAAAATATCTTCTCCCCTATCTAATTACATTTGGTATGGTTCTGTTTGCCGGATTTTCCTACACATTTTCCGATCATCCCCAAACAGGTTTCTGGGCTATGGAGGGAACACTGGTCACCCATCATTTTGAAGAAAAAACCGATTCGCTCTCCGGCCCGGAGCTGTTTGAATTACAGGATGAAAACGGGTTGCCCATCTGGTTTGGCCGTCATATTTTTAAAGATGTGTGCATTTCGGGCGAATGTAAAATGATTCGGCTGTGGTTGTTTTGGGACGGAGCCGGCAATTATCTGGGTTTGCAGACCCCCGAAGAAGAACCGCTCACCAAATCGGACCACACCCCATTTGAACCGGAAGACTATGAAAAGCTGGAATATATTCTCCATGATTCCACTTCCGTTCTGAAAGATTTAAAACCGGAAGATTTAATTATTGTCCCCGACACAATTGATCTTTACAAGGCATACGAAGTGGACGGATACACAGCTGCCACCCAGCCTGCTCTAACTGAAGTGGTGGTAAAAGATGCCGTTTACACCTGCTATACCCTGTGGCATACGGTTTACGGGCCACCCAAAAATGCTATCGATAAGATTCTGGAGCAACGCTTAAATGAAGAATTCCTGACCAAAATGTTTGCAAGCGAAAATCCCTCTTATGCTTCCTGGGCCATCAAAACCATTCAAAAACATCCTGAATACCACGAGGCTTTTTACCCAACGATCATAGAGTTAATTAAGTCTGGAAGTTCTGATCTGTCAAAACAGGCAATGGATTATTTTCAGCCCGGATTATTGGCTGACACCTCCATACAACATCAACTTGTGGAAGTAATGACAGAAGCTGAAATGAATGTAAAATATGAAATCCTATGGAAATATATAGCTTATGGCAACACAAACGAAACTGTTGTCCTTGATTTGTTACGAATGTTCAATGACCAAAATATAGGAGTTGGTGCGTATAATTTAATATTGAGATTAGTTAAACCTGAATACTTAAAAGAGAACGAAGAAATTGCCCAGATCATCCACCATCTTTCTGAACACGAAAATGGCTATGTACGAAACCTGACCAGGAAACTGATCGAAAAAAACAGCACAACGGATGTTAAATAAAGCGATTTTTGGGACTTTGCACGTGAAACATAAACTGAAACACAATTACTCATGATCACATTTTTTCTCTCCATAGTCGTTTTAATCGTTGGGTATGTTTTTTATTCTAAATACATCGAACGGGTATTTGGCGTCGATGGAGATCGCCCAACTCCGGCAGTTACCATGACTGACGGAGTAGATTACATTCCCATGCCCTGGTGGCGCGTTTTTCTGATTCAGTTCTTGAATATTGCCGGGTTGGGTCCTATTTTTGGTGCCGTGGCAGGTGCCATGTGGGGACCCGTGGCTTATCTGTGGATTGTTTTAGGTTCTGTGTTTGCGGGTGCTGTTCACGACTATTTTTCAGGGATGCTGTCGCTGAGACACAATGGGCTGAGCATCACTGAAATCATAGGAATTTATCTTGGCACAGGTGCTAAACAGATTATGCGGGTGTTCACGGTTTTCCTTATGATACTTGTGGGTGCCGTGTTCATCGTGGGACCGGCAAAAATTCTGGCCGGGCTAACACCCGATTATGCCACTATGACTTTCTGGGTCTGGGTTGTTTTCGGTTATTATATCCTTTCTACTTTACTGCCCATCAATAAAGTGATTGGCCGTATTTATCCCGTTTTTGGATTTGCTTTGCTCTTTATGGCAGTGAGCCTAATTATCGCCTTGTTTGCTCAAGGGTATCAAATTCCTGAACTTTCAGCAGATAATTTTAAAAACTTTCACATTCAATCTTATGATTTTCCCATTTTCCCTATGTTGTTTATTACCATTGCCTGTGGCGCCATTTCAGGTTTTCATGCCACACAGTCGCCGCTGATGGCGCGCTGCATGGAAAATGAGAAACAGGGGCGCCGGGTGTTTTACGGAGCCATGATTACCGAAGCAATTGTTGCCATGATCTGGGCTACCATCAGTATGAGTTTTTTTGGCGGAATTCGCGAATTGAACGAAATTATGGTGGCTCATCAGGGAAATGCCGCTTGGGTAGTGAATGAATCGGCCAATGTGCTGCTTGGGAAATTCGGTGCATTCCTTGCTATTTTGGGTGTGGTGGCAGCGCCCATTACCTCAGGCGACACTGCTTTCCGGAGCGCCCGGCTCATTGTGGCCGACTTCCTCAACCTAAAACAGGGGCCAATGAAAAATCGGTTGTATATCAGCATTCCGTTATTTGCGATCGGGTTCTTTCTCACGCAAATTAATTTTGATGTTATCTGGCGATATTTTGCCTGGTCGAATCAAACCCTTGCAACAGTGGTGCTTTGGACAATCACAGTCTATCTGGTAAAACAAAAGAAAAATTACTGGCTTACATTTTTGCCCGCACTGTTTATGACGGCAGTTGTTTCAACTTACCTATTCCTTGCTCCCGAAGGATTTTACCTTTCAAAAACGATTTCCTATTCCGTGGGAATTGGAATCACATTCCTTTCTTTAGTTTGGTTTGTTGTTTTTATAAAAAAGCAAATTGGATTTCATAAAAAATCTGAATTCTATTGAAAGTTTAAAATTATTCCCTATTTTAGATAACAAATTTTTGAAAATTAAATTGTTATGAAACGACCATGTAGAAATGCTTCACAAACAAGCATAATTAAAATGAGGGAGTTACCTGCCTACCGGACAGGCAGGCATCCAATACCTTTGAAAACTTTTAATTTTAATTGGATGAAAAGAGTTGTGATTCTTTTATTCTTGAGCTTCTGGACAATAGCCGTCATTGCGCAGGAAGCTGACAAAGTCACCGGAATCTGGTGGAATGATGTCAAGGAGATTAAGCTCAAAATTGAGCAGAAAGATGGGAAATACATCGGTACCATCATTTATATGATCCCGGAGAAATATATTGATGGCAAATCTCCCAAAGACGATAAAAATCCGGATGAGAAACTTCGTGATCGCCCTCTTGTGGGATTACAGATATTAACCGGGTTGGAATATGATGCCAAAAAGAAAGAATGGAAAGACGGCACCATTTATGACCCCAAAAGCGGAAACACCTATAGCTGTTTTGCCTGGCTTGGTAATAATGACCTGCTCAAAATGAAAGGATTTGTTGCTGGTATCCGTTTGTTGGGTCGTAGTACGGAATGGTATCGTGCTGAGTAAACTTATCAAAGAATTCAGTACGAAACCTGCACCTGAAATCCGGCTTTTGTCACTCTTTCGGCTATTTTGTCCAATTCTTTAGCAGCAACCTTCTCAAACGTATCAATGGGTGTATCGCGGGCAATGGTATATATCATCACCTGCCCGGGCCGGATTTTGTGAATAAGCTTCAGCCATGCCGACACTTCTTTTTCAGTGGAGTTATCGATAGTCTCTCCCCTATATTGACCTTTAACAAAAAGTGTCTGAACGGTCACTTTCCCGTTAAAACTTTTTAAGCGTTCAACCAACTCCTGCAAGTTGAAATTTTTTTGAGGACGGTTAAGTAAGTGCACTGTTTTCTCAAAGGCTGAATCAAGTTTAAGGATATTGTCTTCCACTTTTAGCAATGCGTTAAAAACGTCCGGTTTGTGCAGCATTGTTGCATTGGACAAAACAGCCACGCGAGCGTTGGGTGCAAGGCGATTCCGCAGCTCAATGGTATCATCAATGATTTCGGCAAAATTGGGATGCATTGTGGGTTCGCCGTTACCAGCAAAAGTAATGGCATCTGGCAGTCCATTGAATTTGCCCATTTCATTCAGTCTTTCCTCTAATTTTTGCCTGACCTCCTCCCGGGTTGGCAAAGCCATCTTTTCATCATGTTCTGGCGGAGTGAAACCGCACTCACAATAAATACAATTAAACGAACAGACTTTGCCATTTACCGGCAAAATATTTATTCCAAGGGAAACCCCGAGTCTGCGGCTTTGTACCGGACCAAAAATAATTTCATTGAAAAGAAATGTTCCCATTAATAAGAATTTAAAGAGAAAAGCAAAGCTAAGAAAAATCAATCGGGTAGTCAGTAAGCCATCAAAAAAGCCCGGTCTCTTTTGAGTCCGGGCTTTTGTAAAATTTGGCGGCTGCCTACTCTCCCACTATTACGCAGTACCATCGGCGCTGGCGGGCTTAACTTCTCTGTTCGGAATGGGAAGAGGTGGAACCCCGCCGCCATAACCACCTTAAATCTTCACCGGGTTTTTTTCACTCGGTGTGCTGCTTTTTTTTTGTGCAGCCAATAGCTTTAGGCATGATGGAAGTTTCCGGCTATGAGCCGGAAGAGGATTTTTCGTACAATATCAGGGGTCTCCTGAGATTTAGAAAGTTTCCGGGCAATTAGTACTGCTCAGCTTTGACATTACTGTCTTTACACCTGCAGCCTATCAACGTGGTAGTCTCCCACGGCCCTTAAAAGAGATCTCATCTTGAGGTGGGCTTCGCGCTTAGATGCTTTCAGCGCTTATCCCCTCCATACATAGCTACCCTGCGATGCAGCTGGCGCCACAACAGGTACACCAGAGGTATGTCCAACACGGTCCTCTCGTACTGGTATCAGCTCCTCTCAAATCTCCAA
>JAXGYA010000020.1:0-7341 GCA_040772505.1 Mariniphaga sp.
TATGATAAATCAACCAAGGAAACTTCTGGAGGAGTAACATTTTTTATTTTTATAACTGGTATACCTGTTGACTTAAAATCCTTTGATTTAAAAGCATATCCAGAAATTATATCTATAAATTGCCCTAAAGGTTGCACTCTGTATCTCATATCCCCAGCTCCTCAAAATTCGCTGAAATTGTATCCATTAACTGATTTGCTTCTGCCTGCAAAGTCAAGAGTTCCTTATGAATTTCAGTCATTCTTTCTTCAAAGTTTTCATCATCTTCTTCTACAGGAGCTACTCCCACATATGCACCCGGAGTAAGGCTCCAGTTCTTTTCTTCTATTTCATCTATAGTTGCAACTTTACAAAGTCCCAGAACATCGGTATATGTGCCGTCTCCGAATTTCTCAGTGAGCCATTTTGCTTCTTTTATCACTGTACGGCAGTCCTTGATTTGAGATACAACCTCCTCTAGGCTAGCAGAAACAGACTTTTTAAAGCGATCCCAAGTTGTTGCGGATTCATCGATGGATTTAGCAAACACCTTAGCTTCATCCTTCTCCAATCCATCACCGTACTCAAAAAGAGTTTTTAACGATGCATTAAGTTCTGTAGTATACTTTTTCAACAAATCATTCAGCGGTAACAGCTGGTTAATATCATCTGATTTTTTAACGATATCTGAAATCTGAACTCGCAATGGTTTAAGTTTCTCACCATAGCCATTCAACAATATCGACACACTTTCAAATGCAGCATCTAGTTCTCTGCAATCATTGATAATTTGAGTCCTATAATCCTGTAATAATTTTGTGTACTTTTCTTTCTCTCCACGATAGAGCCAGACAATGGCATTGAGGTTTTTCATCTGCCATTCACTCCACTCATTGAGTGTTCTGTCCACTACAGTATAGTAATTACGCGAATCTATGAAAAGCACTTTATCCTTTAATTCTTCTTTCTTTCCCTTATCAAAGAACCACAGGGAGCAAGGCAATGAAACCTTGTAAAAGAAATTATTGGCTACTGATATTAAACAATCTACATGTCCCGTCTGAATAAGCTGTTTTCTGATTTCTCGATCCTTATTGCCACTATCCGTAGCAGAAGCAGCCATAACAAAACCAGCACGTCCAGTATCATTTAAATATGCATAGAAATATGAAATCCAGAGATAATTAGCGTTAGAGACTTCCTTTTTCTGATTTACTCCCGGCAGCCCAAAAGGTAAGCGTCCTGCATTCTGAGTAGATTCTGCTTTAACCTTATCTACATTAAAAGGAGGATTAGCCATAACATAATCGCATCTACCTTCCAGATTATGAGCATCATGATAGAAACTATTGGCCTCATCACCAGATTTGATCTTTGCATTTAGTCCGTGTACAGCCATATTCATGATACATAGCTTCGCGTTAAACTCTACTTTTTCCTGTCCATAAAAAGTCATTACAGAATTAGCATTGATTCCTTCAGCATTGACAAAGTCGCTGGAAGAAACAAACATTCCACCACTGCCACAGGCAGGATCTATGTTCGTACTGAGTTTGATACAATGCAAATAAGCGGTTCTTGCTCTATTGCCGGTTGGCAACAGGGCAGAAACCGCTTGATTTAAGGGCTTTCCGCCGTCATGGGCTGGCTGAAGAAGGCCTTTCTTTCGTTTATAGATTATGCTATGTAAGGTCATCTGCCTTGCCACTGATCCCAACATATATTTTTTGCACCCCCTTTTTGGTTGGCAACAGATGAATAATTAAAATGTATAGTTATAATTAAAAGGTTACTTGATATGTTTCCTCTTATCGTTTGGAACGATAAGCTCACCTCAATGTCTGGTCTGTATTTTTCGTTTTGTCCGTTCGCGGGAATAGGTCAATAGTGGTTTATATGGCTGTTTTTTGTTCGTGGGAACAGGTCAACGGTTTTTGTCGGTTCGCGGGAATAAGTTTAGATAGTTAAGTGGTCGCGAATCCTGATTTTAATGTAATTCGTAATATAAATCAAAAACACTTCGGATTAAACACCAGTTAACCTTTTCAAATTGGATACTAATTCATTTCTTATAGAATTGGTATCAAGGTGGTAAATTTCCTTGAGTGTATCAATTATATCTATGGCCTCCCATGGCATATAAGGAACACCACGCTTTTCAGTGAACGGGGCATCGGTTTCAGGTAAAATTTTCGTTAATGGTATTTTTGAAACGATGTTTTTCCCTCTTCTACTTGAAAGCATCGAAGGACTAACACTAAACCAACAACCGAGTGCATTTGCACGCTGAACTTCTTCTATAGTCCCCGAAAACCAATGAAGAATAGGTGTACTTGCGGTCATGTTTCTTTCAATAATATTCAATACTTCTTTTGCTGCATTTCTTGAATGGATACTGAACACTTTTCCACCGCATTTTTCTGCTGTTAAAACTACTTCCCTGAACAATTCTATCTGTGCCATTAAAGAAGATTCATATTTACTAGAACCGTCTATACCAACTTCTCCAATATATTTACAATAGCGAATGTTTGACAGTAGCATATCAATCTCATTCATTTTGGATGAAAGAATTTCCGGGTGCAATCCAAGTGCTACCTGAATACAATCAATTCCTGCAAACACTTGTTTCGTTTTTTGCCAAGCACGTGGACTCGTGGTAACTGCTAGAACATATTTACAACGTCTTTGGACTTCTGGGAGTAATACAATAGGATTTTTATATAAATCAAGGTGACAGTGCATGTCAATCATAAGATATCGTAGCCCTTCAATAAATTTTTAAGTTCATTAATACCTCGTGAAACAACTCCTAAATAGGCAATTCTATCCTCTGGGGACGCAAATGCTAGATTACCTTTAACAAATTTGTTTATACTAAATAGCTCAACCTGCTTCACTGCTAAAGCAACAGCATTCAAATCCATAGAGTTTGCTTTACTTAAATCATCATAATGATATCCCGTTTCTGTTTCATCTTTAAGACCAGCCTCTAAAAATGCAGCTCTACGCACAAGACAGGGAACGCATAAGCCACAATGTCTGAGCCCATGACGTTGAAACTTACCACAACTGTTTGTTTTAAAGATTAACTCTTCCATCAGTTTTTTATCTTTGCATTCTTTAAGAACCTCACCCTTGGTTTTATATTTATATGGCAAAACTAACTTCGCTTTAATTCCAAGTTCATCCCAGATTTCTTGCAGAAGTTCCATATAAACAGGATGTGTTGTTTTGGTGCTTAAGCTTCCAATGCGATTATCATCCAACGGTATATTTAAACTAATAAAACCATTCTCTGGAACAATTATTTCTGCAAACTCATCTGATTTAGAGATCATAGAGCAAGCCAAGAGAGCAAAAGCAAAAAACGCAATAGAGCGAGCACGAGTTGAACCCTCTGGCCCTTTTAAGCTTCCAATACTCCATTGGCAATGATTATTTTCACCAAAACAGTTGGCAAAATTTTGCTGTCGTTTTTTATCTCCACGTATAATTTGTGATATGAATAGTGGATTTCGTCTCTCAGATAACAAGTCTATTGCTCCAACCAAACTATCCATACCACCAGAAAGTAAGCAAACGCAATCGTTCATCCGCTGACGAGGTTCGTATTTTGGTTGAATGGATGATTCTTTAGCGAGTTGAAATGTTAGTGTCCAAAAGTCCCCAGTAAGAAATTTAAGCATTTTTTCGATTTTCGTTTTAGCTGATATCCATTTTTCGGGTTCTGATAAAAACAAAGTAAGGTCTATCATACGCGTCCACCCGTCTGGACTATCTGATCTAGCAATCAATTTATCCGCAGCTACGACAGAAAATGCAAAAGCAGCAAAGTCAAGTGCCGTGACAGACGGTATAATACCATACCTCTTTAATTCATGGGATAATGGAAGACCTAATGGTTTTACATTAGTGTTAGAACTGTCAGGCCTCGAAAAAAGCTCGAAATAATCAACATTTCTGTCAAAGTGATTTGGTACTGATGAGCGTGGATAGCAAATTATCTTTCTCATACTGTCACCTCGAATACTTTAAATGTTCTTTCTATTGCAATCATCATAAGATTATGTAGGTCTGAAGGTAATTTGTTTACTAATTCTCTACGAATAATACTTACCTGGGAACTAATCTCAGACTCTAAATATTCGCGCATATCTTTCAATCTGATTATACGATCATTAAGAGGTATATTCTTTGTTTCAAAACCTTGTCCAATATCAAGTTGAATCCTGCTGAAAGCTTCGTAACTAAGAAATGAAGAAACTAATGACCAAACATTATCATCTGATAGGTTGGCAATATCAATATCTGGATTTTTCTCAAATAAATCACTCAATGCCGCAGAAACAGAATTTATTGACGAAGTTTCATCTAAACTTCCTTCATTGCCGCAAATATACCCAGTAATTGCGTCAATCATCACATACAAATCAGTATTTTCTGTTCGATAATTATTGATAATACTACTTATTGTGGGCTCATTACCCTCTCGAAGTGAGCTAAAAGAGGAGTACAATTTAGAAGCAATACTCGCAGAGTGACGCATGCGGTTTGCGACGTTCCTAGCTCCTCCCATGCCAGTACGCGAGTAATGCCCCAACGATTTCTTTAAGGAGTCTCGGCTGCCACTCTTTATATAATCACCTAAGTTTCGGCGAGCACTATTAAATCGTGCTGGAGGGGCAAATAATGGTGTTGCTGGAGTCTCCTGTACTTCTTGCTCGGGCACTGCGGGAATCATCGGATTATCATCAATATCATCCAACCAAGGAGGGTCAAATGAGACACCGGATTTTGGTCCACTATGTGATGCAGATGTACCCATAATTTAATTTCCTCCTTTCGCTTCAATAGCGGTTTTCACGGTTTTTGGAGTGTTCGAATCGTTTTGCCATTTGGTTAACATTGAAGATGCCCAGGTCTTATCGCGTAAGAGTGGAATAAATGCTGCCTTCCGTGCTTGTGCAGGGATAGTGTCTAAGGTATCTGCAAGCTTGCCTCCCAACTTTGGATAAGCCTCTGTAATATGTAGTGTAGCAATTAGATCTTTCTTGTCCCATTGATTTCTGCTACCGATCCGTCCTAATCTTACTAATAGCTTCTCAGCTTCAGTTTCTCCAATTTTTTTGATTCTGTCTACAAGGTCCTTAAGTATATCTTTATCAACTAGAGTTGTTAATACAGTTAATATTTCACTAGCCTCCTGAGAAAGTTCATCATAAGCTGCTAGCGATAGTGACCGATCTCGGCTCAAATATAATAATGGTCTGATATCCATATCACCGAGTTTGGGTTCGAGCTTTAGCCATTCAGTTATAAATGGCGTTTTTTTCCAGCTTGCGTCTTCTGACTCATAATCTTCTCCACTAGCCACTTTGGCTTCAATGTCTTGTAAAAAAGCTAGTTTTCCATCTTGTGATTCAACTGATTTCTTAACAAGGAATTCAAAAGCAGCAGGTGAAGCACAACGTTCAAACAGCTGCATCTTAACGAGAGCACCAAAATCAATTGTCATGCCATTGAGACGAGCTACTTTCTCCCTTATTATTAAATTGTTCAAAAAACGCTTTATAAGTCGAGGGTTACCGTTGATTTGATCAGCGGTAACCAAAATTCCAGCAAGCTGTTCCGCCATATCTATATATCTTTGCATTTTATTAAGGGAATCAGTATCAAAAACTTTTTCAATTTTTATTTTAGAAATTCCACCCTGCCAAGCATTGGATAAAAGAGACAGTAAATCTGTATTAACTTTCTTCCAAGTGTCATTATCTATTTCGCCTTTTCGTTCTAACAATTCGACAAATAGCATCGTCAAATATATTTTAACTTCAGCAACACCTAAATGAGGGACTGATAACGGAATTTGAATCAGTTTATCGAAATAACTAGTTACAAGTCCCTCAGACAATTCTACATCAGCAAAATGTGCCTTTACACTGTTTCGTATCATTTGCTCATCAGCAGCGATAATAAATGCCGTTCTCTCTACAAAAAGTAATAACCGCATTGCTTCCAGTGTCGAAATCGCAGTTGAAGGCAAACAACGATCTAGGTCATCTACCAAGATAACTAATGTAATATTTAACTCTTTAAGAAGTTCAGCGAACTCAGCTCGAAGTTTTTCAATTTGCTGTGGTGTAGATTTGGATGCATTTTCTTTGAGTAATGCTTTTATTTCTGGAGCAAGATCATTAATTGAATCAATAACCGCTTCGCTTTTTTCAGCTTGTGTTTCGCCATCTTTGTTTTGCATAAGATTCGTTACGGCACTAAGTAGAGACGCTATTCCTCCGACAGCGACACCCCCAGGGACTAATCCCATTGATAGCGGAACAGCCATTTTGGCAACTTGAAGCCAATTTATTCGGCTAATAAAGCCCTTAGCTTTGCCAATGAGATCCTTGGTAGGAGTACTGCGCCTTTTGCTTTCTTCAAGGATCTTGTCTGAAACAGCTTGTAATAAAGCTGCCTTGGCATCATCATAGCCTTGGTAGAGCCATGCATTGAATTCTAAGAAAATATAATTTTTTTCTTTATCTGCTTTACCATCATCTTGGAGTTTTAGCGCTTCGCCTATCATTTTTATCATTGACGATTTTCCTGCCCCCCAACTGCCAGAGACACCAATTGAGATTGGTTTATCACCTGATTCAGAAATGAGTTCAGCAACTGTCCTGGCAACTACGGAAAAGTTAAGAAAATCCCGCGTTGTCTCAATATCATTCCACATATTATCTTTCACCCCACAATATTTTATAATTTCAAAACAATAAACAATATCTGAAGGACATCTAAATCGACAAAATATTTATTAAAGCCGAGATATCTAGTATTTAGATAGATGACTCAATCCACAAATAAGTCAGGGTTGTTGATGCTCATATTCTCAACCTCTGAAATTACACTGAAATTACCGCAGTTGAGGATGTCTTTTTTTATTTTGACAGGTCTGCTGTCGTCTAACCCAACCACATACTCACTCCGGTGCTTCCGAATAAACAGGGCTGTTTCACGAGAGAATCCGTTCCGCTGGAGGAATATTGTCAGTTTATTTGTTGTACCGTATTCGACGAATTCATACCAATCGTTGTTCATCTCGCCCTCGATGCCGTGAATCCGCTTGTACGCTTCTGAAAACCTCAAAAAGTAGTTTGCAAAGCTGAACAGAACGATACTCTCAATCGCTTGGAGTGTTTCCGACATGACGATGTTTCTGTGCATCATTGATTGATGATTATAAGGAATTAATTGACCGCCAATGCGGACTTTATATTTGGGACTATTTTGTGCATATGTAAGCGATTTGTCGATAATCATTCCGAGCCCATTGCCACTAACCCAATGACGTAGAATA
Source organism: Mariniphaga sp. (assembly GCA_040772505.1). GTDB lineage: Bacteria > Bacteroidota > Bacteroidia > Bacteroidales > Prolixibacteraceae > Mariniphaga. Next base: position 7,340 of record JAXGYA010000020.1, read on the forward strand.
AC
>JAXGYA010000021.1:0-4758 GCA_040772505.1 Mariniphaga sp.
AATCGGACTATTTCACTTTTTGGGGTAGCTAGGAGGCCGAAGGGATAGTTGTCTCTGAGGTCCTGTTTTGTCGTGAAAGGCAGTCTGGTTAAGTCTTCTATAGATTTGATATCGCCAGGTTCAAGTCCGATTTGCTGCAGCTTTTTCCGATAAAAAGGAACAGAATGATAGACTCTGTCCACTATGTTTTTTAGTCTGGCGCTTTGCAGATGCTGCATCTCATCTTGTGACATGCATTCCTTTCGTTCATTCCAAATCATTACTCGACTCCTTGTAACCAACCAGTGTTAAAACTCATATTATATACAAAATCTCAAAGGAGGTAATACTGTATGGGGTATCATAATAGATGCAGTGGCATCGATGACAGCCTTCTTTTCTTTTTCCTGCTGTTGGTCGTGTTGTTCTGCAACTGCGGAAATTTTGGATTCAACACAGGAAGATGCGTATAGTACTTGAATACAAAAGAACCTTCCCGTCTCAAACGAGACGGGAAGACCTAAGTTCAAGTTTAGTTGAATTTTAACGGGAATAATGCATATTGTCAAGGGTATTTTTCTGAGCTAATTGCGCTGTATAAGTTTTTTCAGTATTATGTACAAAACCCAAGGCCAGCATAGATGTTTTTTATGGCTTTTTCCATGTAAGGCTTCATTTACTCCCGCCAAACGGCATTCCACTGCCTTTAAAGGAGGTAAAAGGGAGCAACATATTAAGACCAGTTCTACAATGGCCGATGGTATGAGTTTTACTGATTATTTATCCCTTTTAGGCAACCTGTACTAGGCTTCGCATCCGTTTTGGTTTGCCTACCTTGATGCACCCTATTGCCAGCGCATTCATTACTGCAAACGCCAGCGCAGAAAATATCTCCATTTTCGGTTTTCCCCGCACCCGCCTTATCTCAAACCCAAACGATACATCGAGTCTGCTATTAACTCGCTCTACAGCGGTGCGACTTGCATAAATTCTTTTCCACTGATACTGGGTTCTGCCAACTTCGGTGAAAATTCTGGCATCAGTAGAAAGAGGTATACGAATTGTTTTGGGTAACTTGCATTCAGCAAACTCCGAACAAGTTGCCCCGTAATGGACTGCCGGACATCTAAACCGTTGGGCATTGCGTTCTTTATCATAGCCAATCGCAACCATAGAGTGACGCTCGCCTTTTCCCATTGAATAACAGAAAACTTCCCCATGTTCGTTATGGTAGCGCTGTGGGCAATCCGGCACCTCTTTCTCTTTTTCCACTTTCCACATCGTTCTTTTATCAATTACCGGCTTGATATCTTGTTTCGCATCTTGCAACCATCGGATCAATTCGGTATCATCATATCCTCTGTCTGCTGTTAGATATTTACACCTGTCTATTACATGTGGCCGTTTTTCTGCTAGTTTTTCAAGCAATTCCTTGCCCCAAACAATGTCAGAACCGTTGGCACCTGTGACGATAAAAGCCACAGGTAATTCATACTTGGCACAAACGATTAGATGAATTTTAAAACCGAAACATTTAAGTTTCTTAATCCACTCTTTGCCATCAGCATCTACACCACTATATACTTTTGTTCCCCATTCTGCATCCGCTTCGCTTCTATTATCTGCATTTTTACGAGTACTTTTCCCGTTTGCTGTGGACCACACCCACTTACTGTCTATGGCTAGATTTTCGCCAAAATCCGGCAAGATTTCATATAGATCGTCTGCAAGAGTAATAAATATATCCATTATTTCCGTCTGGCTGTTTTTTAATTTAGACAGGAACCTGCTGGCTGCGCATTCGGTTGGAGTTTTGCCATTTTGAAAACCGCACAACCATCGCAATTGAACATTGCGCCTTATTTCCCTCAGCATGTTTGATACTCTGCCATGTCCAAATACTATCATTGCGATGTACATATTCCACATAGCACGGACAGGATAATCATCGCGACCTCGACCACGCTCTTTTTCAAGTTTTTCTACTAATGCTTCATCGGGCATATAATCAAGCACGAATTTTAATCGCTTATTGTCTCCTAAATTTTCTACATCATCTTTCCACGAAAACATCGAAATCTGTGGTATAATAGCCATGGATAAAACTCCTTTCGGTATTTTGTTTTGTTTCAACTATTATACCATTTTGAAAGGGGTTTTTCCATTGTTTTCATTGGAATTTCAACATTATTTGCTTTCTGATTGTCCTTGGGCGCGATTTCGCGAACACATGTTTTTTGACCGTGTAAATGGCTATTTTACATCTTAAAGCGGGAGAAATATCTTTTCTTCAATACGCCTAACCCTTAAAGCAACCTTATTACAGGACAACGCAATTAGCTCGGTTTATGCTGGGCCTTGTGAAGATTGCAAGTTTAATTGCCCACCATTTATTACCAGTCATGTTTCTGTTTGCTAGCTTCATTATTTTTAATACTAGGAATGCTGTTTTGCAAAATTAATCTATACAGAAGCGTTTATGCCGCGAAAGCCTGTTTATGTGGGGCTGTTCCTCTGGTAAACTCTTGGCGGCAGAAATGACGCAATGGACCCAGTCTATTTCTGCCCGAATTGTAGGTGTCCAGAGGAACAGGGGCCCCGCGTCAACAGGACCGTGGAATAAATGCGGGTGCCGGTGTAATTTCCTTTATTCTCCTTAAGCCGCGACCATCTCATTCGCTGTTTTATATCCGTGAATTTTACGGGGGTAATTGTTCACCCAGTCTTCTATTCGTTGCAGCTCTGCATCTGTCATCTTGCCAATGTCAGTTCCTTTTGGAATGAACCGCCTTAGGATACGGTTCCCATTCTCGTTGCTGCCCCGTTCCCAGCTACTGTAAGGATGTGCATAGTAGACTTCTTCACATCTCGCAGCTTTCTTGATTCCTTCGCTATCTAAAAATTCAGTGCCATTATCAGCGGTAATAGTTTTAAATACTTCTGAGAAGTCTCCGCCGACCCGTCGCCGAGCCCGCTTGATTGCTGCTATTACTTCCTTCTGTGTCTTGTTCTTTACCAGCACATATAGGGATCTCCTAGTTTTTCGCTCTACAAGGGTTAAAATGACTGGTTTTGTGCCTTGCTTACCTACTACCAAGTCGATCTCCCAATGACCCTGTTCGCTTCTGTTATTAGCTTCTTCCGGGCGTTCTGTTATGCTTTTGCCTGTCTTATTGTTTAATGCGACTTTTCGTATCTTCTTATAGTTTCGCTTCTTCTTGCCATCCTTTTTGACCCATAAATCTTTGTTAGTAACTTCCCGGAAAATACCTTTGTCAATATAGTTGTAGACTGTCTTGGTGCAAATTGTTGTTTTGTACGGCCAGCCTTTGGCTTCAAGCCTACCGATTATTACATCCGGTGACCACTTTTCCTTTTTAATCTTTTCTTCGATATGGTCAGCTAGCTTTTGGTCATTTCCTATCTTTAGGCCTCTGCCCTTATTTGATGCCCGTTCCTCCCGCACTGCCTGTGCCTTATCCGCTTTATAAACAAGCTCTACGACATACTGAGGCGCGTACTTGTTGTAACTGGGATTATTCCGCCTTTGTTCAACAAGTCCTATCTTTATCTCTCTTTCAATTGTCCGACGATCCCGTTTGGGATTTAATGCGTTCCCTATTTGTGCTGCTGTTAGGCCTTGTTCATATAAAGCCTCAATTTTATAGCGCTCTCTTTCAGAAATCTGTTTCCATTTTTTCTTGCTCGTGTTATGATTCTTTTGATCCATTCCGGCTCCCTCCAGTCGCTTTTGTCAACAACATAAGCATAACTGGTTTGATCATGGAATGGGTCTTTTTTTATTTATTTGGGCAATTCATTTTACAACTTGCCCGTCAATCCCTGCCACTTTTTTCAGTCTGCACGATATTGCATAACGACACCGTCATAACTTCATTTTTCGTTGACAAAAATCCCTTTAGACGCTATCATTATGAAGTGACTGCGAGGTGTGGCTCAGCTTGGTAGAGCGCTACGTTCGGGACGTAGAGGCCGCAGGTTCAAATCCTGTCACCTCGACCAAATCTAATGGTAATTATGGATGTCATGGGTTGAAAAGCCCATGACATTAACTTGTATGACGGGCATGCCGTCATACAATCAAGAGCCACTACACAGATATAAAAATGTAGTGGCTCAATTTCGAGATAAGGCAAATTTTGTTGGACGCATAGAAAAGGCTAATGTCAAAGGTATCGCCCATTCTGTTGTATATATAATTATTTATATGTTCTTTTATTCCCACAGCAGCATTTTCTTGACATCATATCGGAACACCGATATTATATTTATAAGGTGATTAGTATGAGATTTGAAGAACTTTTACACAAAAGAGGAATTTCACGATACCATTTATCTAAAACCAGCGGTGTTCCTTGGGCAACTCTTGCAGATATACATTCAGGTAAAACCCATCTTGAAAGGTGCAAAGCTTCCACGCTTCTTAAACTTTCAAAGGCGCTTGATATGTCTTTAGAAGAACTTCTTGAAGTAGATAACAGCCCAAGTCCAAAAGCTTTTGATGGAAAACCGGCTCGTAAAAATTATTTGGAAATATTTGATAATGCAAAAAGCATTGGAGAAATAGAAAATAATTATTGACCTATCAAGACAGCACGGGTGGGATATTTCATACATTTAACATAAAGGGTGTTTTTACAACCAATTAGTTCGCAAAAGTTGGAATCAACATATATCCTATTACTTATATCCCAACAGAGAATGGTGGTTTGACTGCTCAACTCGAAGGGGTTGCCTTTGCTAAAAGCACGCTTACGG
>JAXGYA010000022.1:0-4700 GCA_040772505.1 Mariniphaga sp.
CCTTAAAGATAAATACTTTATCTGACACATGCAACTTTTATTTGAGACTTTTAGGTATAAAGTAAACGTAAGTCTTGTTATTCCGGGAGCATGCGGATATTTTGGCAATAATGTGTGATTAACGGAACAGGATCAACAGTTAAACTCTTCTCTATATACATTTTTTAACAAAGAAATTGTATACTATTTTTCATTATTTTTCCCTTATATATACGACAGGATAACGAGGCAGGAAATTTAGCACTGAAAGTTGTTTGGACTCATATAAAACAATACTCAATAATTCTACTTTGACAGATTATCTGTAGTCTGAATTTTTCCTTGTTTTTGTTGAAAAATATCTCAACAAATATTTTAATACTCCACTCACATTTAGTAATTTAGTGGCTTGAAACAAGTAATTGTGCGAATGATAAAATCAGTAATAATCCGGCTTTTGACGACTCGAGTTTCCGGTGGTATGAGGAACATGCTTACCGTCCACTCGAGTTTTTAACAGAAGCCCTAACAAACAACAGATATGGAGAAACACTGTCCCACCTGGCGGGCCGGCTAGGCTCGCATCTGTCTGAATATCAATGGGTATTCAAAAACAAGACCAAGTCGTTCTTTGACAAGGCGGAGACATACGTCCACGGCTTGCTCTTCGAGGAGGACAGGAACATTGAGAAAATCAGCGAGACAATGAACGTGAACTATTTCCAGATGCAGCATTTCATCACCGAGTCCAACTGGAGCGCCCGCGAGTTGATGGACCAGGTGGCTCGCGATGTGAGCGCGACCCTTCCCAAAAGGAAACTCACGGCACTCATCATCGATGAAAGCGGCTGGAGAAAAAAAGGGAAAAAAAGCGTTGGGGTGGCCAGGCAATACTGCGGCAACGCGGGAAAAGTGGATAATTGCCAGGTGGCCGTGTTCGCCTCGCTGGGCAACGGCGATTACTGCTCGCTGGTGGACGCCCCCCTGTACCTTCCCGAGGATTGGTGCGACGACGCCGGACGCTGCCAGGAGGCCGGGATCCCCAAAAACGAGAGGGCTTTCAAGACCAAGTGCCAACTGGCCTGGGAGATCATTGAACACCAGTCCTCCCTGGTTGATTTTGATTTCGTCAGCGCCGACGGCTTTTACGGGAACGACGCCGAACTGGCCCGCCGCATTGACGGGGCCGGGCACCTGTACATGCTTGACATACATTCCGACCAGACCATATACCTTTCCCGCCCGGAACTGCATGTCCCTCCCCGCAAAAGCGCCAGGGGACGGACACCGGAAAAGCTGAGGCCCACCGTGGAGGGCGTCAGCGCGAGGGGATACCTGCAAACCTTGTCCGACGGGCAATGGGAGGAACTCACGGTCCGCAACACGGCCAAAGGCGCGCTCACGGGTTCTTATCATTTCGCCAACGTGTGGATATGGAACAAGGCCGTCGACAGGATCGAACCCCGGCTGCTGGTCATCCGAAAGACCTTCAACCCGGAGGGGGAGGAAGAGATAAAATTCTCGTTCACCAACGCCAATCTGGCCCAACACACCCCCGAGGGGCTGGCTTACATGCAGGCCGAACGTTTTTTCGTGGAGCACGGCATCAAGGAATCGAAACAGATTCTGGGGCTGGACCAGTTCCAGACCCGAAAGTGGAACGCGTGGCTGCACCAGGTGGCCTTGAACTTCCTGGTGTCTTCTTTTATCCTGAAGGAAAAACTCCTCAATAAGGAGGAGATCCCCTTGTTGAGTGCCAAAGATGTCAAAGAGCTCGTTATTTTTCAATTATACAAACAAATGACTGATGAACAGATGTATCATAAAATCATCCACAGGCACATTCGACGACAAAGAGATATTAATAACGCGTATCTAAGGCAAAATCCCAATCTGTCAAAGTAGAAATAACAAATACCCGTTTTGAATTCTATATTTATTGTACATTCGTTCGACTCTCAGGAATATCAGATGATAGTTCGATATTTTGCTTATCAAAATCAGCATCATGGAGATTGATTTGAAAAGAATGAGTCCACTTTAAATAGTGGCAATTTTAAGTTTAAAAAAGTAATTCGTTGATTTTTCATTTCCAGTTTCTGAGGAGCGAGGAAGTAAAAAATCGAACATGATGAAAAATTTCTCCATTATGGAGGTCTTTATATAGCGAAAACTGGTTATTAAACCATTTTCATGCGCTCTTTGACCTATTGTTATCAGATAATTTCCAAGGCGGACATGGTTTATCCATAAACATCTGGCGAAAGTAAATAATTTGTGCCTGAGCAATCCTCTGTATCGTGTTTTGTTATTCCTTGTATGAAAGCAATACTGAAAGATGGTTGCCTCCACGTTGTTTCTTTTCATCTGTTCCTGCCCGGGGATAGCCGCGAGTTCGCGTCTTAGTTCCGCTGTTGCTATCTGTTCGTCGGTAAAGTACCGGTACTTGCTTTTGCCTGTGGTGGCAATCCTCCATTTATCTCCGGTTTTGTATGCAGGGATAATCTCTCCGGTTTCGATATGGGTGACAACCAGCTCACCCTCCTTCATCTCCAGGTCATATTTAGATTGTCTCCCTTGTAATCCGCTTGTTATAAGTTCAATTGAGTTCATATTAACAAACTCCCTGTTACCAGGGGATTGATAAGCACCATCGGCATAGACTTTCTCTATTATATCGGTGCTTACGTTCTCCCGGATGTTGGTAACGGCATCCTTCAGGTAGCCGTTGTCTGCGGCACTTGCCGGTTTCACCTGAACGTTTACTATCAGGTTGGGTTTGTCTTTCTCCTGACCCGTGTCATCACAGGTCTCGGTGATGTTCACACTGTAGCCCTTTACCTTTTGGTCTCCTTTTTTTCGATAATCGGCATCGGGGTCATTGTGGTTTTGAACGCTTCTGGCCGTGATATCCTCTTTGGGACGAAGGATAGCCTGTCCTTTGACGACCTCGTATTGCTCGTGGAAGACACGGTGAAGAAGGTCGTAGCCGGTAGTGGTTTCTGCAAGGCGTTTAAGAACCTGATAAATGAGCTCACCCAGGGAAGAGATTTTCTCACCGAGAGTTTCACTGTTTAAGCGGTAAACCATCTTCTGAGCATCTTCTTCTAAAAAAAGAAGTACCTGTTTCCTGAGCCTGGGGTTCAAAAGAAGCATCCCCCTATCGCCCAGACTCTTGATAAACCCGCGGAAAGTGTTGTGAATAATCTCGAAACGGGAGTACCAGGCGATGTTACTGCCTATCAGCTTACTGTCCATACGAACAGATTTGCCTGATATCTTGAAGGTGGAGAGTTGGTCGCTAGTGAGCTGCTCGAAGCTCTTTTCCATCAGGTTTACACCATACTGGTTTTCGTATTCACAAATACGCCTTCTCAGTAAATAATAAGTATCGATCGATGGCGTAACATCACTCAGGGAGACAAGGCCCAGGGCTTTACGCACCAGGAGATCGAACTGGCATTTATCGAACAGGTCTTCATCGCTGCAGCCAAAACCCTCTTTGATGATGGACATTCCGATAATCACCCGTATGGAAGCATTGGGAGCACCCATGTTACCCTGTTTGAACAGGGGAGCAAATATGGTTTCGTCTATTTGGGAGGTGACGTTTGCATAAAACCGGTTGTGCCACGCCCCTGGATCATCATATTTTTTTGCCTCACGCTTACCCATTTGGGTGGAAGGTGTGGAAAACATGTCATATTGCGGATTTACAGATGTCTTTTTGAACATGATTTCTTCTCTTTTAGATGATACAAAATACGATTTTTTTATCTGATAACAATGGATTTTTAGAGCGTTTTATCAACAAAAAACGGAATTAAAAACAACAAATAAAAGTCAACGACTTTTTAAAGTGGACTCATAGTTGTAATAAAAATCAGGCATTAAAATAATATATAAGGTCAATAAAATAAGTGATAGAATAAAAATATTAACACTAAAATGATAAATAGTAGTGTATATGTCTGTTTTACTTTTCTGTTCTTTTGTAACATTTTTATCATAAAAAGAAAAATAACTATTAGCGACCTTACTTCTTACATTTTTATCTGTGTTATCTTTTAATTCCTTTTCAATCAGATTTGTAGGCAAAATTGATTTAAAAAACCATAATTTTTTTGGTATGTCGAGTGTATAAAAGAATATACCTATCAATACTGACATAATAAGATAGATGGTAATATTTGTTATTGACTCAGTTGATAAATTATCTACTCCAATAAATGGCATTAAGGGCAAAATTAACCCCATAAAATATAAACCCGGAAATACAATTTCCAATGTTTCTCTAAAAGAAAAACTGTTTTTCAACTCTTCCATATGATATCATTTTTAAGTTACTTTTTTCTTTCCCAATGTTGTTTAACCTTAAATAATTTGGCAACTTCAAATTCTTTGATGTTTGAAATTGCTTGTCCTTTTTCAATTTTTTCCATGCTACGAGCAATGTTTTTGCTGTTGTTACCTGACAATCCTAAGAATTTTTCCATTACCTTAATATTCTTGTCTTTAATGTCAAGCAAAAATGCTATTTCGCACATAGTTGAAAAATCAAAATCGGGCTGATTGTATTCTTCAATACCTTGCGAAAGCAAGACAACTGAAACACCTTTTGAACGAATTTCACGTAACATTTTTTCAAGAATGCTTTGATATTTTTTCTCTTTAAAAATTACGTGTGCTTCATCAATTAGAATTACATATCGCATTGCTTT
>JAXGYA010000023.1:0-4330 GCA_040772505.1 Mariniphaga sp.
AGTATTTTCGTTTTGATCCCCCCTTACTTGTTTATAAATACTATTTAGACATCAAATTTGACGTCTGAAATTTACAAAAATAATATTTGAAATATTTTTTATTAAATAAATAATTGCATTAAAAATAAATATTGCTTGCATATTAAGTATAAATTATAGAAATTTTAATTATTAAGCTTAATATTAGCGTAAATAATTATTAAATAAGCTGCTTTTATAAATTAGAGCGACATGATGTATTTTTTAAAAAATTAAATAATTCCAGTTTATAAGTTATTAATTCGCCAATATCTTATATAAATTTGAAAAAGAAATTTCGTTTGTTTGATTTTCAAGGATCCATTTTCTTGGCTCCAAATTCTCAATATTTGACAACAAAAATTCTAATTCATCTATAGTCCCCCATTTTCTACCTGTCTTGTTTGTAAGGTAGGGGGCACAAAGATTGTGGCCACTTTTTGATTTTTCTTTTTGATAAACAAAGGTTTGCCTGTTCATTGACCATGCTTGAGAGAGTGCTAATCCCTGAGTTTCTGCACTGCCAATATAAACAACACAATCAGCCCACTCAAGATAACTCTTATACTCAGAAGGTAAATGTGATCCGTAAGATAGTACTTTAGTTTCTTTAAAAGATTGGATCCGATTACATACTAAATCAACAATTTTATCTTTTTTTAGTTTCGCATAAATTAATACATTTGGATATTCTTTGTTGGGGTAAAGCTTTGTCGGGTTCCACAACGTATGATCAACACCAGCGGCCCAAATTTTAGCATTAATTGTCTTGTTATTTTGTGCTAATTTTGAAAGAAAATATTCCTTAACCCATTCTGAAGCAAATAAGCAACAGTCTATCGCTGGGTCGGCCATTATATAACCGTGTTCATCTGGCATGGAACAAACATTTGGACCTGCGATCAACTTGCTAATTTCTCCTCTGCGTTTAAGATCTATAGCATCTCTCAATGCCCTCCAACCCGCAGGAACATAAATAATTGAACCTATCACTTCATTTTTAGATGGATTAATCTTTATTTTAACATCTTTATAATTAATAGCACCATTTAATATGGATTCAAAAACATCTTGATGCCCTCCAGTAGAATTTGAAAATGACCATATCTTATATTTATCATTTAGCAAACGATACTTAATTAAATTAGCCTTTCTTTCAAATTCCTTCATTGAGCGAGCAAAAGGAGAAAATTGTTTGCTTAAAATTGATAATTCCATAAAACCACCCCTTTGTTTGTTGTTAGTATTCCATATTAATATTAACTGGCTGTTTACTCTAAATTAAAGTTTTATATGTTGATTCATTAGCATCTACCATTTTTTCAAAGGAAGGTATTCTTGAATAAGAAATGATAAGACCTGGATTCTTTGTATTGATGAAAGTACTAATTGAAGAACTCCATACTTCAACATTCCCGGGCTGAAGTAACCCCTCTTCAGTCCCTGAAATTTCTACTACTGATGGTATATTTGAAGCAATGACCGGGATACCGATCTGAACGGCCCTGGCAAGGGTCAGCGGCATTCCTTCAGAATAGGAGGGAAAAAGCAAACAATCAGACTGTGCCATGTATTGATCAGTCTGATCAGAAGACCCGTGGAATGTTACTTTCTGACTGATCCCCATCTCCTGGGAAAGTTTTTTAAGCTCATCCATCATTATGCCGTCACCGAGGACATCCAAAGTCCAACATTCTTCATCAACAGCTCCAAGCGCCTCAATAACAGTCTGAAGCCCCTTAATTCTGGTCAAACGTCCGATAAAAAGAAACTTTATTTCTGTTTTGCCACAACTTGATTCTGGGCTCCAGCATAAAGAAGGTGCAGGCAAGGCGTTCTGCACGACAATATTGTTTGGCGGCAAATAATCATTCAGATGTTTTTTGACTGTTTCGCTTACCGATATCACATACTTGGCATGTTTCAATGGTATCAGACCATAATTCAGGCTGTAACAGGCATGAGCGGTATATAACCATGGCACTTTTGTTTTGTATGAAACGATCCAGGCTATCCATGCAGGGACTCTTGAGTGTGCGTGGATAACTTCCCATCCTTCATCCTTTACCCGGGAGAATATTTTTTTCGAGCAACTAAATGCAGTGAAGGGGTCCTTTTTGTGTACGGGAAGCTGCCAGTGAAGCACCTTGTCATAGAGCTGCCCCTGCATCTGTCCTCCGTTTGATATAACCAAAACATCATGACCTCTCTCTGCGAGTTCGTTGGAGAGATCGATGACATGCCGTTCAACACCGCCTATATTCAATTCGGGAAGTATCTCAATAATTTTCATTCATCCACCTGTCAACTTTCTTTCAGTTTTTTAAGGTGATGTCACCGGAGGACGCTTATGACCGGGAGGGGGAAGATACGGCAAGAGTATCTTTATCAGTTCCTGATTTCCGGTCTGTCTTGCAAGATTAAAAAGCTCCAGGAGCTGCTTTGCCTGAGGCCTGATCGTAAAGGACCTGTAGAGCTGATTTATAGCTTTTGACCAATCCTCGGGTGTTTTAGTAACTTTCGCAACGGCAAGGAGATGGTAAGCGTACTGTTCTTCAGCTTCGTCTCTTGTCATTGGTATTGATTTTGCCTTATGGATATAATATGCTTGTAGTCTGGCATTCTCAGTTTTGGTCGCATAACGCATATATTTGTTGCCGGCAAGACCATATCCAAGAAAAACCAGTCCGCAGAGAGACATTACAAAAATAAATGCCCCAATTATCCTGTAAATGCCGGTATGCCTTACCTCCGACCAACTATAGCTGAAAGGAAGGATTTCCCTGTTTGCAATTGCAAAGGCAAGGGAAAGCCACAATATATTTTCGATCCTGTGAAAAGGACGGCTGAAAATTGCATCGAACAATATGAGAAAAAGCATTGCACATGCCCATGAAGCTTCTGAAGATAGTATTTTTTTCTGAGTCAGGGCTTTTATAAACATCCATATCCACCAGACTGCGGCAGAGATCATAAGTAATGCTCCAAAGATCCCGAATTCAGCAAACCACTGCAGATACTCATTATGTGCCCAGTACGTAAACTGCCATTTTATTCCAGGGTCTTTTTCTATGGCAATTTTCTGTCCCTTAAGATAGTGCCACTTGTACTGGCCAATGCCCAGCCCTTTCAGGGGTTGCTCCGTAGCTACCGCCCAGCTTGTCTTCCATATATCTCTTCTTTTGCCGAAAGAAGAGGTATTCATGACCATATCCATTGTCTTGTTCAGAAGGTCATAGGCACGACCGAATCCCAGCCTGGTCATCCCAATATTCACAACAAGCATAAGGATAACTATCAAGACTCCCTGGCTGACTTTCCTGAGCATTTCCTTTCTCTCGTCAGTTATAAATATTATTGAGATTATTAGAGTCCCAGTAATAAGTGATAAAAATCCTGCCCTGGTAGTGGAATTCCACATCCCCCATGCATTTAGGGACAGAAGCAGGATATTCGAATACCTGGCGAGACTGGCCTTCATGGTCGCCCTGATCTGCTGACCGCCAACGTTTCCTACATATACTGCATTAAGGTATATGCCGTTCATCACGGCCATTGCCATCCACAGTCCAAACATTTCCTGCTGGCCGGTGTTGCCTATATAGTTTCCCGGAACATTCATGATGAATGGGAATGGTCCGTTCATCTTCCTTATCAGGAGTTCAGCAAACACAACATTTACTCCGGCGTTTATGTTGGCAAGCCACAGTACCGTCCTGTGAGCCAGGGGATCTTTGAAAAGATTAAAGCAGAAAATATACAATGCAAAAAGAACGGCAAAGAAAAACCATTCCTTCATATATGTGGACCAGGAAATTATGTTCGTCCACAACGGTTGAAGAGAAATATATCCGAGCATAATAAGCCAGAGCCATCCGAAAAGATCTATCCTGAACCCGGTCCGCTCACTGCCGTACAAAGCGATCATTATTCCGCCAATTGCAGAAACGAGGGCTATCGGCACCATTGCTGCGGTCCATTTCATTATGTGAAGGGTGTCGAACCAGCTTACCCCGGAAAAAACCAGGTTAGGCAATCCAAAAGCGACAAATGCCAGAGAATAAAAAAGAATGGGCGGTACGGCCTTTTTGCTTTGTGAAGTGCCGTTTATGCCAAAATTTAAAAATTTTCCTGAAAAATTTTTCGAGGATTTATCTGAAACTTTTGAAGCTTTCGACTTCATGCGCAGATCCCCTTAGTAAAAAAATATGCGTCATTACGGTAAATGAAACATATGAAAAGTGACATTACTGCAACAATAATTTTAAGATACGTAGTGACCGCTAAGTTTATTTTCAAACCTTGCATATTC
>JAXGYA010000024.1:0-3679 GCA_040772505.1 Mariniphaga sp.
ACCTCGGTCGCATTTCAATCCTCACCTATCCTGTAGATCGAAGCGTTCTCGAGCGGCTTGTCCTGCTTATCCAGTTCGATCACCGACACCTTTGGTTGCGCGGGGATGTAACCCACCTGCGAGAAGCCGATGTTGGGTTCACGTACCCATCCTTCCACCGCGTTGGCTTCGACCGTCCAGGTGAGCACCTAGCCGGTCTTGCCTGCGGGCAGCAAGCTACGCACCACATACCAGCCATTCTGTGCCAGTATGCGACCGTCGTAAAGGTTCAGGTCGGCATCGTGCGAGGTGATCTTCACCATCCGTTCGGGTGCATCGGGAGCCAGCAGCATGGTGCGCCCCGTTTCCAGCGGAAGCGGATCGATGAACTGTTCCGTTCCCCTGTCATCGGAAGTCACATATCCCTTGAACTGTTTCGGTTTCCCGCTGTTGGGCAGGGTCACGGTGTTGCCCACCACGTAACGTGGGAAGCGGTTTGGACGTCCGTCCATCAGGTAGGCTTTGTTCCAGTATTGTGAGGGGAGGAACTCCAGGTTGAAGCCGGCTTTTCCCTCCAGCAGAGCGGGAAGGGGTTTGTCGAGCCAGACCGATATCTCCACGCCCTTGCCTTTGGCTGTCACCACCACGCGCGATTCGAAGTCGTAGTCTTCGTAGCGCAACAGCGATTCGATACGCTTCGCTTCACGGTCTACCTTGCGCGATGGTATCACAGGCACCAGATCCCATTGTTCGGGTGTGTTGGAGAGGCGCACGGCGCCACCCTGGGCTGTTCGCACGCCATGGTGAATCAACTCGATGCCGGCATTCTTCTCATCGTTGAATCCGCCGGTAAACAGATTGCTGTATGCCAGCACGTTCACACCCTGCGTTTCAAAATAACCCAGGTCATTGAGAATCAGATCCTGCGCTTTGATATGATTGCCTGCTACGAAGAAAAAGAGTAAAAGGGGCAAGAAAGTCAGTCGTTTCATGGAAAATAAAAAAATCACTACTGACCGACAAAAATATTTAGAAAAAAGTAGGGGTTCCACCTAAGTTTCACCCCTAAGTTGTAAATTTGTATTGCAATGCAAATTTTCAACTATGAGCAAAGGTAAGACAAAAAATTTAGTCGGTCAGCCGATTTTTAAACAAATTGTAAAAATGCTGCCACGCGAGCAGTTTGACTTATTGGTACAACAATGCGGTAGCGACCGTTATTATAAAACCTTTTTTTCATGGGATCAGCTAATTGTCATGCTATTCGGGATATTTTCACGCTGCGATTCGATGGGCGAAGTGTGCGACAGCATGCGAGCTTTGGAAGGCAAATTGAATTACCTGAATATGGACTGTTCGCCGGCTAAAAGCACTGCAGGCGATGCTTTGCGCGACAGAAGCGAAGAGCTTTTCAAGCTTTATTATTTTGCATTGATAGCTTATTTTCGTCCGCTTTTGTCGGTCAGCCGAAAAAAAGATGTGAGTTTTGAAGAATTCTACGCCTTTGATTCAAGCACATTCACTCTGTTTTCGGAAGTCATGAAGGGTGTTGGGCGCAACCGTAAAGATGACGGCAAGAAAAAAGGCGGGCTAAAAGTGCATATGCTGACCGACATACACGCCGACACGGCGGTTTTTGCCACTATCAGCGAAGCCAAAATGCATGACAAAAAGTTTCTGGCACATCTAAATCCGGCAAAAGGCAGTATGTTGGTTTTCGATAAAGCCTACAACTTTTATCAGCAGTTTGCCGATTGGACAAGGGAGGGCGTAAATTTCGTCTGCCGCCTGAAAGATAATGCCAAAGCCCAATTACAGGAGGTTCTTTTTGAAAAAAATCTCACAAAAGAAGAATTTGGCGTTTATAAGATAGGACACATTCATTTGGAGTATAAGCGAGAGAAGAAACCCGAAACGCTATGTCTTCGCTTGGTTTACTACAAAGACGAAAAAGGCAGAAAGTACAAGTTTATC
Source organism: Mariniphaga sp. (assembly GCA_040772505.1). GTDB lineage: Bacteria > Bacteroidota > Bacteroidia > Bacteroidales > Prolixibacteraceae > Mariniphaga. The sequence goes on from JAXGYA010000024.1 coordinate 1,954, forward strand.
ACCAACAATTGGGAAATAACGCCCGAAGAGGTGGCTTTGATTTATAAATACCGCTGGACGATAGAGTTGACGTTCAAGAAACTGAAACAAAACTTTCAGTTGCATTTCTTTTACTCAGAAACAGAGAACGGAATAAAAACGCAAATCTGGTGTACGCTGATTGCACACTTGCTGTTGAACGTTGTAAGGGTTTTGTCCGAAAGCAAAAAAGCGTTTTCAACCATTGCTGCTTTGATCAGGATACACCTAATAAGCCATTTGAACTTAACATGGGTAGTAACCGAAGGACGCAGAGCCTACACTAAACGCACAAAAAGTAGAAATAAAAGTCCAGCAAACGTGCAGATGTCGTTGTTCTAAGTGGGGGGTAGCTTTTTGAAAAAAGGCAAGCAAGAAATACAACTAATTAATAAACAGTAAACTAAAAATAAATATCGACTGATTTTAAGTTTAGTCGGTTAATAGTGATTAAAAATAATAAGGACAATTTAAAATCACTAAGAGGTGAAATCGACCTTGTCGCAGGTGGTCCACCTTGCCAGGGATTTTCAACAGCAGGACGGAGAATTGAAGGAGATTCAAGGAATGAATTAATTAAGTCATACATCAAATTTATCAGACTGGTTCAACCTAAGGTTATCTTTTTTGAGAATGTAAAGGGTTTTACACAGAAGTTTGACAAAAACAAAATCAAGGGAAAAATCTATTCTGAATACGTTACTAATGCACTTGAATACGATTCTCCAAAAGGCGATTTTCAGGGTTATAAAGTTGAGGGTAAACTGATTGATTTCTCAGAGTTTGGCATTCCGCAAAAACGAACAAGATTTATTTTAGTTGGTATTAGAAAGGATATTGCCAATCAAGTAACGCCAAACGGTTTTTTTGAACAAATCCAAAAGCAAAAAGAGTCATTTTTAATTAAAAAAGGAATTGGGTTAACAAATTCGTTGGAGGATGCTATTTCAGACTTGCTAAAAATTAATGAAGTTGTATCCCCCGATACAACTTCATTTTCAGCAGGTCTTTACAATCCTATTCAATCAAATTATCAAAAATTACTTAGAGGTAAAGTTGATTCAAAAATTCCTGACAGCCACAGATTTGCAAAACATAGTGAAGATACATTAAGAAAATTCGAGTTTATTCTCCAAAATGCCGAAAAAAACAAAACGCTTTCAAATGAATTGAAAGAAAGATTTAATCTTAAAAAAAGAACGGTAATTCCGTTATCAGGTCAAACACCTACCCCAACAATAACAACTTTACCAGACGATTATATTCATTATTGCGAACCTAGAATTTTTACAGTTCGTGAGTATGCAAGAATTCAATCATTTAATGATTGGTATGAGTTTAAAGGAAAATACACTACTGGAGGAAAAAGAAGAACTCAAGAGGTTCCTAGATATTCTCAAATTGGGAATGCCATTCCACCACTTTTTGGTGAACAGGCGGGATTAATTTTAAACTCTGTTTTAAATGGATAAGGGTAAACTAAAATTTGATGTAAAAACAGGGATGAAAAACATCATTGGTAGAGATTTAATTACTGATGATTTTATTGCAATTTATGAGCTTGTTAAAAATTCTTATGACGCATATGCTGATTATGTAAAGATTTCCTTCACCAAAAACGAAATTATCATTTCTGATAATGGGAAAGGGATGTCTAAAGATGATTTAGAAAAAAAATGGTTTGCAGTCGCCTATTCTGCGAAAAAAG
>JAXGYA010000025.1:0-2785 GCA_040772505.1 Mariniphaga sp.
TTTCTTTATTTATTTCAAACATTTACCGCATAAGTTGTCAACTTAGTGCAGTTAAATAAATGCGGAAATTTATCTCGTTTTAAGTATAACACCAGTTTCAACTGCATATTCCAGAGGGAAATGGCAGGGCTACGAAACCACCAGACAAACCGGCCACAATATGACGATTGAAGCGTGTCTGATTTCAAAATGCTCGCCTGTACGTCAAAAAAGGTATAAAGAATAAAAACAGTTACTAGAACAATGCTATCACCTTGTTATTAAACTTCTTTTTGTAAACTAAAGGTGTGTGTCCGGTTATTTCCTTGAACTTCTTTATGAAGTAGGAAACACTGGTGTATCCGCAGTTATAGCAAACTGACGCAACCGAGAGCTCTTCTTCTGTAAGAAATCGGCAGGCGTGGGTAATTCTTATTTCGTTGAGAAACTGAATAAATGTTTTGTTGGTTCTTTTTTTGAAATACCGGCAAAATGCAGGAACAGAGAGATTAGCGATTGCCGCAGCTTTTTCCAGTGTCAGTTCCTGATGATAATTGTTGACGGCATATTTATACACTTTATTGAGCCGATCTGAATCGTTTCTGTTTATTATTTCCTGGGCAATTGGACCTGTCAATAGTTGAAATTCTTTATTTGATGCTATTATTTCAAGAATTGAAAAAAGTAAGGTGATTCGTTTAAACCCGGAAGCTTTACTGATTGCCTCCATTAAAGAGGTAATTTCAAGACGGGTATTCCCTTCTATCTTAATCCCTCTTTGAGAAAGCTGAAGGAGGTCGAGGATATTTTTTGATTCGGGCAGTTGCCAAAATTGCTCTCCGAAAACATCTTTTTTAAAAAGAACAAATATTATTTCAGAAGAAAGGCTGTTGTTTTTTTGCATATACTCTTTATCGCTGTACCACACATGCGGAACATCCTCTCCGATTAATACCAGGTCGCCGGGTGTGAAGCGCTCTATTGAATCTCCAACAATCCGGGTGCCGGTTCCCCGGACAACCAGTAACAGTTCAACATCCGGGTGGAATTGTAAAGGATTGGAGAAGTATTTAAACTTCATGTGTTCCACATAAAATGAATGGTTGATGTTTGCTTCTATTTTTTGAAAAATCGGCAACATGTCAATATCGGGATATTTTATGATAAAATACTTTTATTGTATGTAACTGAAATGACCTAACTTTATGCATTGAAATGTTTTATGGACAGACCAAATGATTTGCACTTTCTATAAATTTCATAAAAATAGTAAAAAAATGACTATTTGAAAACGAAAATATAAGTTTAACCAATAAAGGATAAGGTATGAAACGAGCATGGTAATAATTATCACCTACGAAGATGGTTAAATTTCCATGCGAGTTCCATCTGATACCTTTGAGAATAAATAATTTTAATCAGATGAAAATATTAATCGGAACTCTTTGTCTTATAATCGCTTTGCCTGCTATATCTCAGGTAAATAACGAAGAAAAAGAAAAATCTAAAAATATGCACCAGCCCAAATATTGTCTTTTTTACGACAACCATACCATGCCCGCGATCCCGGATGTTGGGGAAAATTTTGATGTGGAAGCATTTACCGACAGGATAAAAGATTGCGGGGTTGATTACCTGACATTCCATGCCCGCTGTAACCTTGGGATGGCTTATTATGACACAAAGATTGGCATTAAACATCCCTCCCTGAAATATGATCTATTTGGCCAACTGGCAGAGGCTTGCCAGCGAAAGGGAATTGCCCTTACAGCATATTTAAATGGGGGAATCAGCAGTGCCGAAGGGTTGCAAAACCGCGATTGGACCACATTGGCTTTTGACGGGCGCGAATACCGTGAACCACGCTTTACGCCTTATGTAAGGACTATGTGCTATAATTCCCCCTACCGCGACCACCTGATTGCAATGGTTGAGGAAATTGCCACGAATTATCCGGTGTCAGGGTTTTTTATTGACTGTTTGCAGGTATTTTATTGTGTGTGCCCCATCTGTGTTAAGGAGATGAAAGAGAGAGGCATAGATTACAATAACAAGGAGGAGGTTGGCAAATTCTCTGAATTTTCGGCGCTCAGGTTAGCAGAGGATATTTATAAAGCCGCTACTGCCATTAACTCAGGTTTGCTGATTTATCACAATAACCCGGGTTACGAAGAGCAGTTTGACTTTAGCACCTATTTTGAAGTAGAATGTCTCCCTGCTGGTGCCTGGGGATATGAATACCTACCTGTACTGTCTCATTATATCCGAACACTTGGCGATATGCCGGTACTCAATATGACAGGAAGATTCTACGATTGGGGCGATTTTGGGGGATTGCGGCCCGAAGCGGCTATTAAATCTGAATTGTTATATGGCCTGGCCAACGGCATGCGCCCAAACGTTGGTGGGCATTTTCATCCCCGGGGCGACCTCAACAATGCCGTTTTCGACAGGATTGAAAAAATATACAAGGAATTACAAACCATGGAACCCTGGTTCGACAATGCAAAAAACATTTCCGAGATAGCCATTGTCTATCCAAAACCGATAAACAACATACGTGGTGACAGGAAACTGAAAAGTGCTGTAAGAATTCTGAGTGAATTGTACCAACAGTTTGACGTGGTGACAACATTTTCCGACTGGAGCAAATATAAAGTGCTTGTTATCCCCGATGATATTCCTTTTGACGATGAAGTGGCACGTCGCGTAAAGGCTCACATTGCCGAAGGAAAAGCTGTGATTTCTTCAGGTAGCTCAGGACTTGACCCTGAACAGAAAAAGTTTGTTCTTGAAAAAGAATGGG
>JAXGYA010000026.1:0-2631 GCA_040772505.1 Mariniphaga sp.
TTCCCCAAATTCTCCCATTCCGGTCATTCCACCGGCAACATTTACCAGCTGTTCAAACCCTCGCTGTAATAATAGGGAAATGGCAAGTGTTGAACGATGACCGGTGCTGCACACTACATAATATTTTTCCTCTTTATTCAGTTCCTTGTATCTTTCTCTCAAGTCAGGAGCAGATATGTTAATTGCACCTTCTATATGATGCTCTCCAAATTCGCCTGTGGCACGTACATCCAGGATTTTAACACTATCATTTTCTCTCAAAGATTCTAATTCCGGGGAAGAAACCTGTAATACATGACGGCTTGGCAATCCATCTTTAGCCCATTCAAACATTCCGCCTTCCAGGTAGCCATAGGCATTATCCAAACCGACTCTCCGAAGCCACACCGCTACCTCTTCAGCAGAAACTCTATCAGGTGTTACTAACAGAATCTGGCTTTCGGGGGGAATAACCCAACCTGCAAAAGTCGGGAAATTACCGTCATAATCAATACCATATGAGTTTATTATGTGCTGTCCTTCAAAGGCATCATAGCTCCGGCAATCCAGTATCACATATTCATCAGATTCTGCCAGCTTTCCAAATTCTATTGGCGACAAAGCCTTTATGGGGTCCATTTTTCGTACTAATTTTGGACCTTTCCGGTTAATCTCACTACAACGGCTGAAGTGGTCCGGTGCAGGGGGCATATCATTAGTCAAAGAAGCAATAAATTCCTTTTCTGAATCAATCTGTAATGCTTCATTATATCTCCTTTCATACCCAATTGTACTTCTTCTTTTTGCTCCCATGGCTCTTCCGCAAAGAGAGCCTGCCCCATGTGCCGGCAATACTTCACAAAAATCAGGCAGTTCCTTAAACTTTTTCAGGCTGTCAAACAGCTTGGAAGCTAACTCCTCAGCCCTGCCAGGAAACAAATCCGGTCTCCCCACATCTCCTACAAACATAGTATCACCGGAAAATAAAACTACAGGATCTTTACCTCTGGACTTATCTGTAACAACATAGGCAATATGTTCCGGTGTATGACCCGGGGTTTCCAATACCCTGATTGAGATATTGTCAATTTGGAATTCATCTCCTTCTTTTAATGCCTGATGTTCAAACTGACAGTCTGCAGAAGCCGGTGCATAAATTTTAGCCCCTGTTTTTTCAGCCAGATCCATATGCCCTGATATAAAATCTGCATGTAAATGAGTTTCTAAAATATGAGTTATTTTAAATCCCATATTTTTAGCAGCAGTAATATATTTGTCAACATCACGGCTGGGATCAACAATAACACAGTTTTCTTCTCCTCCTAACAAATATGAGCTGTGAGCAATCTTTGGCACATAAAACTGTTCAATATACATAAATTTCGTATCCTCCTATATTTTAATGGTAAATTAGAAATAAAAGAAATAAAAAACAAAAGTAACAACTACTAAAAACAAAAAAGTCATGATACCGCCTGCTTTTAAATAATCAGAGTTCTCGTAACTACCTGCAGTTATCAGCATAGCATTAACCTGATGAGTGGGCAATATAAAAGAATTAGCCGCACAGACTGCAACCAATAATACCAGAGGCCTGGCATCCATATTTATCAACACTGATAAATTTATAATCAATGGCACCAGGACAACTGTAGAAGCAACGTTTGACATAAATAAGGAAAATAAAGTGGAAATAAGGGCAATTGAAAAAATAATAAGGACAGGATGTTTGCCTTGCATAATAAACATTAATTTTTCAGCCAGAAAAGCAGCTGTGCTGGTTTTTTCCATAGCAATACCCAGCGGAATCAGCCCGGCAATTAAAAATACCACTTTCCAGTCAATTGCCTGATAAAATTCTTCAATATTCAATACTCCGGTTAATACCATAACAACTGCGCTGGTAAGAAGTGCAATAGAAAGGGGGTACCCGGCAAGAGCCAATCCAATACCTGCAGCAAAGCAGGCTATTGCCAGGAATGATTTTCCCTTCTTCTCACTTTCAGTTTTGATAGATGTTAAAACAATAATCTGGCTTATTTCTTTTAAATGATTAATATTTTTCCATAACCCGTGAAAGATTAGAATATCGCCTGCAACCAATGTTCTATCAGAAAAATTACCCCGCACTGCTTTCCCCTGGCTGAAAATCATGATTGGCTCTATATGATAATTCTTCCTGATAGCTAACTGGCGTATAGTTTTACCGACAAATTCAGACCTGGGAGGGATAATTGATTCGGCAAACCCGGCTTTTTGGGGATTTTGAAAATCAGGAAAAATATCTGACTTTTCAATTAATTGCAAATTATAAAAAACTGCAAACTCTTTTACTCTCTCTTCATTTCCAAGTAATGCCAGTTTTTGACCCGGTTTAAAGTGAGTCTCTCTCCAGGGGGCATATTCTATATCTTTTTCCATTGACAAAGCCAGTATATTTAGCTGATACTTTTCCCATATACCGGCAGCTTCGGGAGTCTTGCCAACCAGGGGGCTTTTTTCGGTTATATAGTAATGTCGAACCTGGTTGGGTAATTGCCACGATTCTATCAACATTTCCTGCTCAGGTTTGACTGCTTTAACATCCCTTTTTGGTAATACATAAGGTCCTAAAAAATAAAAGTATAAAATACCGGTCAATAATAGTAAAAG
>JAXGYA010000027.1:0-2164 GCA_040772505.1 Mariniphaga sp.
CCGATGGGCTGGAACTTCATGCCTTCTTCCAGCACCGCTACCCGATGGGCGTTGCCGCTGCCCTGGTAGACCGCGTTCCAGCTTTCCCGGATTCGGGCCGGGTCTTTGACTACCCCGGGATGCTCTAAAACTCCGCCTGGACTGGCTCCATTGGCAAAGAATTTACCCCCGTATTCTTCGGTGGCGATGGCCATGCCGATGGCGTTCTTGGCCATGGCGATGGGGGAGTAGCCCACCAGGCCGTCAAAACCAAGGCCGGGAATATGCAGGATATCTTCCGGCCTTAAGATTACATAGCCGCTGTCCTTGCGGTATTCGTAATAAAGCTGTCCATCAGTTGTCCGATCCACCGTCATCCGGTCGGGCAAAAGGGGATAGAGGGCCAGCACCTTGCCTCGCCCGTCCCGGATAATCTGAGCATAGGCGTTGCCCCATAATAAAAGATGACTCATCAGTGTTTCCCGAAACACAAATGAAGTCATCTCCGGATTAGGCTCATCATGGAGCAGATAATATAGCTGGTGGTCTATGGCTTTCTCCTTGCCCATGTCTGTGGATTTATATAGATTTAATGGCAGACTGGCTATGGTTTCCGCCAGGATTCGAACACAGGCATATACGGCGGTGGTCTGCATGGCCGTTCTTTCATTGACGGTTTTGCCGCTGGCGGTCCCGCCGAAGAAAAAGCTATATGTGCTGCCATACAGACGATTTTTAGCACTGGCTCGGGGTTTCAGCAAGCCCGAAAGAAAAGGTATTTTCATAAATCGTTCCTCCTGAAAATGGGCATGAAAAAAGCACCTCTTTCGAGATGCTGTTTTAAAATATATTGATTATTGGTTCAATCTCTTGATAGCATTTTTCCAATTCTCCAGCTTAACATTGAATGGTTTAGCCAATGCTCCACTTGTTGACAATACTCTTTCATATCTAATTGATTTAATTAGTACCGGAAAATGAGTTCTAAATTGTTCCTCTGCCTCTTTTCCGTTGAAAAGTATACCTTTTATATTCGGATACTTCTTAAAAAACATGTCAAAATCATTTGGTTCAGCATTATGAATATCAGCATCAGAAGATCCATTCCTGAGAGCATAACGAAGTACATCCCAGACACCGATATTATGTTCCAGGAGAAATGCACATTTGTCACCGTAGTTTGTAGAAGGACTTTGTTCATATAAGGCATAGATGATTTTCCAGAAACAATTATTGCTCTTTTTATAATATTGGCCTGTCTTCAGTGACTCGGGGCTGGGCAATGTTCCAAGTATGAGAAATTTAGTTTTACTATCAACAATGGGATCAAAACAAACGATAGATCCATGACCACAATTCGAATGCATTTTTATCTTCCTTTAATCTTAAGTTTTGACTCATGTGTACTACATTTGTTTTTCAATATTGTTTAAGTCATACCTGATTTTCTCATCTGAATACTGATGATACTTAAGATGACCGTCCCTCTGTAATCTGCCAATCAGCATAAAAGTGGGAATATTTTGTTCAGAACAAAACTGCCGGATACGCCACAACGAAAAATCACCGGTTTCCACCAAGAGACAATACTGCTCTGGATCAATCAATATATTAGCCGCAAAGGTATCTGCTCGATCTTCTATTTCACTTTTTGTAAATTCATAATCAATTAGCCGATCATCAATATCCCCGTTTAAGATATGCCCTATCTCGTGAAAAAGAGTAAACCAAAAGACATCAGCAAACTTACGCCTAACAGTCATTATCAAACTAAGAGTACCATCATTGTTTCTTTTAATAACACCTTGAACTGGTGCCCCAGTAAAATGCTTGACGATGGCAAACTTAATTCCACATTCAGCAAAGATTCCTTTTAGCTTTAAGCGGATAGAATCCACATCTTCAAATGCGAGACCTCGAATTAAGTGAAGATTGTCCCTCAGCCTATCGATGTCAAGTTCGTGATTCACTTGCTGATTCTTTGTCATTAAATCAGCGATTCGGAGCCAAGTAAAAAGAACATATGGATCAACATTGTCTGCCACTGCTAAGCGATAAGCCCCAGCCTGGGATATTTCTGGAATACGAACTAAACTACTTATATTAAGTAGTTTTCTCCACTCAATTACAAGCAGTGATCCTTGAACGTCAGGATTCAATAATCCAATCTCCTGAACGTATTCAG
>JAXGYA010000028.1:0-1865 GCA_040772505.1 Mariniphaga sp.
CTTATAATGTGGAACTTAAAAAACTGATTTTTCAAAATTGCCAAAAACGTCACAAGTCAGGAAAAATACGGAACCAGGGTGCCGGACTGCCACCACTGTTCAAAGGCTGTGACAAACTTTATACCCACCGGCGGGCGAAAAAATTATTCAAATTAAAAATTATCGTAACCTAGAAATATCCCCTATCCTTAAAGCTCCCAAGGTGGCTCAAAGAACGAAAGTGATTCTGATTTCTTAAAATTTACGCTTGGGCTTAACGGTCTCGCGGTATGAAAAGTTGCCGATTGCGGACTCGTCCTGACTTGTGACATTTAGTGCGGTAATAAATTCCACTCAGCTATGAGTCCAGCCAGTTTGCTCTTTAACACATCATTCATAGTTGATCGAAAAACAAACACCTCTTTTGTCAGGTTATCCTGTATGTGTGTCTCCGTGATATTCCATATCAGGAACCGGATCTCTCTTAGGGATAATGTAGTGGTCAGCTCCAGGTATTTCTCAGCTATCAATGCTACGAAGCAAATCAGAACATGTGCTTTAATCGCATCATGGTTCTGATGGTAAATCGGGCGGGCTTGCAAATCGAACTTACTCATGCGAAACGACTGTTCGACGTGCCAGAGCTGGTGGTAACGATCTATTATTGTGGTATTTGAGTGTTCTTGTTCGGGTATGTTGGTACAGTACCCTTTTATTCCAAGCAGTAGTTTTCTTTTTTCTATCAATGCCGTATTTAGTTCAATCCTCTCTTTTTTAACCTTTTTGATGAACTTGGCTTTTACTTTTAGGGACTGCCTGGCAACCAACTCTTCCGCTTTTTGAACCTGCTTAGTTAATTCATTGGATTCCTTTTTATATCGTTTAAGTGAAAAATCACAAATTAAGTCACCATGTCGTGAAGGGAATCGCGCAATTGTGCCGGGATTACCATTCAACTCGCCGTGGATTTTCTTTACCATGGCCAGGCTTGCATTGGACAATCTGGCGCCGACAATATAGGATATTCCCTTTTCCCGGAGTTCGGTTAATCTTTCTTCATCAAGCATTGCAGCATCGGCCACAATAATCGGTTTGGAATGTGGGTGTTCCATGATGAACTTCTCAACAACTGGCAACATTGTCTTTCCTTCGAAAGTGTTGCCTGCAAAAACCTCGGAGATTAATGGGAATCCCGACTGAGTTACCAGCAACCCTATTACAATCTGAGGCTGTTGTGATTTGTTGTCTTTGGAAAACCCCTGATTCTTAAATTCATCGGCTTTAAAAGACTCAAAATAGAGCGTCGTCACATCGTACAGGACAAAATAGAAGGGCTCGTTAAATTTGGTCAGCGCAACATTGTAGGCACACTGCTCAATCCCTTCCTTATGGTCGACAAACTTGGGGATATTGCGATAGATACGCTGTGAATACTTTATCCCAAAATAGTAATCCAGGAGCTCAATGGAGCGACGTTTTGAAGTAGGCTCAATGAGCCTCATGATAGCCAGATCAAGTAAAAGACTGGGAAGATGGGACAGTCCACATTCATCTAAACAAATCATAAAGAACTGATAGGCAAAGCGATGTGTTACTCCGATACATTCTCCTCTGTCAACTACCAATAACTTTTGTTTTTGGGATGGGAATAATGTTAATTGGGCCGATTGTTCTTCAATCCATTCAAAAGCCCTCTGCCGTAAAATGGTCACTTCAACCTCGTCTTTACCACTGCCGATGTGTTTGGCAACAATGGACCGATGCCCCACATATTGAACCACCTGAACTGCGGTGGCACCTGACTTGGTTTTAACCTTTCTTACCGAAAACATACCGCAAAAATATGCGTTAGTGCGGTATTTTCATCTTTTTTTATTTTTAAATAA